>CANGIP010000001.1 GCA_947454105.1 Actinomycetota bacterium
CTGCTATCGGGTACGCCGGCGTCATACGCGTTTCAACCGATGACTCGAATGCCGTATGGATTGGCGGCAATGTGACTACGCGCATCTCTGGCTTCGTCGACCTTTAGGTCGCGAATCTCAGGTGCGCTTGAGGTCGGTGACCACACCACCGGCAACACGCACAATGTCATTCGGATTCGCACCAAACACGTCGTTCCACGTTCCCGCAGCGGCCCACACCTCGTCGTACTGCAACAAGTCCGGATCCACAAACACGCGCAACTGTGTGCTGTGACCAAAGGGAGGCACGCCGCTATTGGTTTAAACAACCCTTACGGTTCGGGGCGCTGAGGAATCGAAAAACGACGGTCAGGCCTCAACGACTGCGAACCAGCGACCTTCATTGTCTGGGAACGCAAATGACGCGATGCCCGGATGTTGACCCAGTTCGGTTGCCTGTACGCCCTTGGCGACAAGTTCGGCTCGGGTGACTGCGAGGTCATCGACTCGGAACGCAATTGATGGCGTCGCAAGATCGAGACCGTCGGGGTTGTCCTGCATCAGTGCAAGGGGAACCAATTCGAAGGCGAAGTCCTGTCCTGCGAATCCGACTTGAATGATGGAGAACTGACCCGCTTGCTTACGGCCCTTCTCGACCATTCCGACCTGTTCGGTCCAGAAACGCAGACACGAAGCCTCGTCGGTGACGTACAGCACCACATATCCAACCTTCATAAGTTCCCTCCAAAGTAAGTGGCAATTTTAGACATCATAAGACGCGCTTGAGGTCTGTGACTACTCCGCCGGCGACACGCACGATGTCATTCGGGTTCGCACCGAAGTTGTCGTTCCACGTTCCCGCAGCAGCCCACACTTCGTCGTACTGCAACAAGTCGGGGTCTACGAACACACGCAGTTGGGTTGCATGACCAAAGGGAGGCACGCCACCGATCGGGAAACCAGTTGCTTGACGAACAACATCAGCATCAACTCGAGCGCATTTCAAACCACCGGCGGCTAACGCCAACTTCTTCTCATCTAATTGATTCGACCCACTCACATACGCCAACACCACTTCACCGTCAACCGCGAAAATCAGGCTCTTCACAATCTGCCCAAGCTCAACCCCAATCGCGGCTGCAGCATCGGCCGCGGTCTTAGTTCCATCAGGAAAACGACGAGGCGTAATTTCTAGGCCGAGGGCCCGAGCAGCCTCAACAACTCGAACAACATTGGGATGTAGTGCGTCACTCACGAATCAAACCGTACCCGATGCCACCATCTCACTAATTGCCTCAGCCATCCGGCGATCACGCGAGGTCACGCAACCCTTGTCATGGCTGATCAAAGTGATGTGCACCTTGTTATAACTGTTACTCCAGTCAGGGTGGTGGTCCATGGTCTCGGCCAAAACCGCGACTTGATTCATAAAGGTCCAGGCCTCAACAAAACCAGCAAACTCAAGGTCGCAGTGCAGACCTTTGTCGTCTTCAGACCAAATTACAGATGTCACAGAAATATCTAAGCAGTTCACCTTGAACGATCCCCCATTGATTGGTACGGTGAGTATCTGAAGGGGAGTATCCCAAGCACGTAACAGTGTCGTCAATACGGTCAATAGACCCGGCGCTGTTCAGATCGCAAGATCTGCGGGAGAGACCTTCGGTACGGGCACAACAGGCGTGTCCAACTACCGAAAGGACCTCCCATGCCCACAGCGTTGCAGTCAATCAAGGAGCCACACCTAGCCAATTTTGACGACGTCTGCCAACATCACGAAGTCTCAGCCGAGACCGGATTGTCACATCATGTGGTGATTGAGCGTCAACAACAGCACGGACCGAATGAGTTACCGAGCGCCGAAGTTATTCCGACATGGAAAAAGTTCTTCGCGCAGTTCAATGACTCATTGATATTGATTTTGATTGGCGCTGCTGTTGTGAGCGCGGTCATTTCTCAAGAAATCAAGACTCCCCTTGTTGTTTTGATCGTTGTCTTGACGAACGCAATCATCGGTTTTTTTCAAGAACATAAAGCCGAGGCGGCGCTTGAAGCACTTCGAAATATGGTCGTCGGTGAAGCAAAGGTTCGTCGCGATGGTGAAGTGCGCATGATCCCTTCGCACGAAATAGTGCCTGGAGACATTGTTCTCGTTGAAGCCGGCGATCGCATTCCTGCCGATGGACGCTTATTGCTGGCCGCGAATCTTGAAATTGAAGAAGCTGCACTCACTGGCGAAAGTCAACCAGTCGTCAAGATGACCGACGCTCTCGAGGCACACGGCGAACATGGTGGCCTTGGTGATCGATTCAACATGGCGTTTAAGAACACTGCTGTGACACGTGGACGAGGTGAATTCATTACTACCGCCACCGGCGCGCACACCGAAATCGGAAAGATTGCCGGGCTGCTTCATTCAACAAAAAATGCCCCGACTCCCCTGCAGAATCAGCTCACAAAGCTTGCTCATCAACTAGCAATACTCGCTGGTGTCATCGTCGCCCTCGTCATCATTATCGGCCTTATTCGTGGCGAGACGATTCATGATCTCTTAATGACCGCTGTCGCCCTTGCCGTTGCTTGTATCCCCGAGGGCCTACCCGCCGTCACTGCCGTGACGTTGGCAATTGGTGTTTCACGTATGGCCAACCAACGAGCAATCGTCAAACGGCTGGCAAGTGTTGAGACTTTAGGTTGCACCAGCGTGATCTGCAGCGACAAAACCGGCACACTGACATTGAATGAAATGACCGCACGCGACTTGATCGTTCAAGGTCGATCACACGCCGTCAGTGGTCAGGGTTATGCACCGATCGGCAAGGTTGAACACCTTGCCACCGACGAACAATCAATCGTTCGCTCAGCACTTGAAGTCATGGCCCTGTGCAACGACTCAGCCGTTCACGAAGAAGATGGACAATGGCAACTCGTCGGCGACCCCACTGAAGGTGCTCTTGTTGTGCTCGCCGAAAAAGGCGGCATCGATGTCCGATCACTTCGTGAACTACATCCACGCATTGCCGAAGTGCCCTTTGATTCAGCCACAAAGTTCATGGCCACGGTGCATCAGCTCGTCAACGACAGCGGCGACTCCATCGTGCGACTCTGCGTCAAAGGCGCACCTGATGTTTTGATTGATCGCTGCTCGCGATCAATTGGCCTACAGGGAACTGCCGAGACTATTCATTCGCAAAAGACTGAACTGCTTGCCCACAACGATCGGCTTGCATCTCAAGGATTGCGGGTTCTCGCTGTCGCAGTACGTGATTTTGATCTTGATGCCTGGTCCGAAATTGAGTCATCCAAAACTGAGATTGAAGGATTGGTCTCCGATCTTGTCTTGCTGGCGTTAATCGGAATTGTTGATCCCCCACGTCCCGAAGCTCGTGACGCTATTGCCCAAGCCCGGGCCGCAGGAATTGCCGTGAAGATGATTACTGGAGACCACGCAACAACAGCAGCAGCAATTGGTCGCGAACTTGGTCTTGGTGACAACGGGAATGTCATTTCAATCACCGGACCAGAGCTCAACGGTCTCACCGATGAACAGTTAGAAGAAGTTGCCCAAGTAACTCATGTCTTTGCCCGCGTCTCCCCCGAGCACAAGATTCGATTGGTTGCTGCATTACAACGGCGGGGCCATGTCGTTGCCATGACCGGAGACGGCGTCAACGATGCACCTGCGCTCAAGAAGGCCGACATCGGTGTGGCGATGGGAATTACCGGAACCGAAGTCAGCAAAGAAGCTGCCACCATGGTGCTCACCGACGACAACTTCGCCACGATTGTGAGCGCAGTTCGCCAGGGCCGTTCGATCTACAACAACATCGTCAAGTTTGTGCGCTTCCAGTTGTGCACCACTTTGGGATTCGCGATGTTGTTTTTGTTGTCTTCGATTTTCAATATCGCAGGCGGCAAACCCTTTGCGGCAATCGCAATCTTGTGGGTGAACATCATCATGGATGGTCCACCGGCAATGGCACTCGGCCTCGACCCAGCCGACGATGACGCAATGAATCAAAAGCCACGTCCACAAAGCGAACATATCCTCACGAAATCGCGTTGGTTCGCAATTGTTCTGTCAGCAGTTGTTATGGCAGTTGGTGCACTTCTAGTACTCGCATTAGCACCAGGGCATGAAGCCAAGGCGGGCGTTGCAACAATTGCCGGAACCATGGCCTTCAACACGTTTGTTGTGGCACAGTTCTTCAACATTTTGAACTCACGCCATGACCACCATTCAGTGTTCAATCGCGGAACATTAAGTAACAAGTTCCTCTGGATATCACTCAGCGTTGTATTGCTACTTCAGGTTGCCGTCACTCACTTCGGACCACTGCAGAACCTTTTTGATACTGCGTCAATCAGTGGTGGCCAGTGGTTGATTTGTATCGCCGTTGCATCAGCAGTGCTGTGGATTGAAGAAGTACGCAAGCTTGTCGTGCGACGACACGCCTAGAAATCAGGGGAAAAGGCCAAAGCCCATCGGGTCGTCTTTGGCATCTGCTTCCGCTGCAACTTCAGCCGGTGTGAAAGCTGCATAGCCGTCGCGTTCAAGAACATCGGCCAGTTCTGGTCCGCCAGTTTCGACGATGCGTCCCTTCACAAGAATGTGAATCTTGCTTGGACGCAGCTCGGTAAGCAGGCGGCTGTAGTGCGTAATGACTAGTGCACCCAGATTGTCTTCGCTTGTTGCGTCCATGACACGACGAGCACAGTCACGCAACGCGTCAACGTCAAGACCCGAGTCGAGTTCGTCAAGAATCACAAACAGTGGCTTCAAGATTGACAACTGCAAAGTTTCGTTGCGCTTCTTTTCGCCGCCCGACAAGTCGACGTTGAGCGGACGATCTAAAAACTTCTCGTCAAAGTGAATGCGAGCAGCTTCGGTCTTGAGCAATGTGTCGAGGCGAGCGATGTCTCCATCGCGACCACGGCCCTTCAAGGCCTCGGACAAAACGTCGTTCAACATCACGCCAGGAACTTCGGTTGGATACTGCATCACCAGATGCAAGCCAGCCGCAGCACGCTTCCATGTAGGTATGCCGAGCATTTCAACACCGTCGAGCAACACTGAGCCCGCGGTGACCGTATAACCGGTCTTGCCCATGACGACAGCCGAGAGCGTGCTCTTGCCAGCGCCGTTTGGGCCCATGACTGCGTGCACTTCGCCAGAAGAAATGGACAAGTTCACACCATGAAGGATTTTCTTGTTACCAACCGATGCATGAAGGTCGCGAATTTCGAGAGTACTCATGATGCAGATCCTTTTGCTGAGACATGCACTGCCCCATCAACAACGCGCGCATCAAACACTGCGACTGGCTGTGTTGCGGGGAACGTGTTGGGAAGGCCGGTAATCAAACTGAATGCGCTGCCATGCTTGGGGCACTCGAGCTGCTTTTCTTCGCACCACACTTCGCCACCGGTGCTCAGCGACACATTGGCGTGACTGCACACATCACCGATTGCGTAAACATCGTTGTCGATGCGAACGAGTGCGACTGCCACTCCGTCAACAACAACTTTCTTGGCGGTACCGGCTTCAATTTCGTCGAGACGACAGACGATGGTCATGATGGGTCTCCGATCGAAAGTTTTTGCGCAACTCGTTGACGCAATGGTGCTGCCAAATCGCCAACTGGCAATTGAGCCAACACTTCATCAAAGAATCCGAGAACAACTAAACGTTGTGCCACATCGGGGTTGACGCCACGGCTCTCAAGGTAGAACAACTGCTCTTCATCGATTGGTCCGACAGTTGATGCGTGACTGCACTTCACATCGTTGGTTTCAATCTCGAGGTTGGGCACGCTTTCGGCCCAGGCACCATGCGACAACGTCAGGTTGCGGTTGGTCTGATAGGCCACTGAACCTTTAGCGTTTTTATGAATCTTAATGAGGCCGGTGTACACGCTCTTCGCGGTGTCTTGAACAGCGCCCTTGAAAAGCAAATCGCTAGTGGTGCGAGGAGCAGCATGTTCTTGCAATGTGCGGAAGTCGTGCATCTGGGTTCCGCCAGCAAAGTACAACGCGACTTGGCGTGTATTGCTGCCTTGTCCACGCAAACGAGCAGCAGTACTGACGCGTGCATAATCGCCACCGAGAGCAACCGTGGCCAACAACGTGTCAGAGTCACGTTCGCCCACACTGTCGTGTTCGCCAATTTGCCACGACTTGTCACCAAGTTCGTTGATCGCCAGGTAACGCACACGTGCCGACTGCGCAGCACGAGCATCAAGCACTGGCACTACTAATGAACGCACGCCGTCATCAGAGATGAAACGTTCAACAACTGTCACTTCACTGTTTTCGGCTGCATTGATCACGAGCCGAGGGAAATAGACCGAACCATCACCATTCAGAGTGTGTGTGATGACAATTGGTTGCGGCGCAACGACGCCACGGGCGACTGAAACAACGACAACATCCATGTGCGCCAAGTTGAGACTGTTGAAAAGATCGGTACTTGTTGAATGAGCAAACAATTCGGCAAGCGAAGCGTCAACAGAGGCGCTTGAGGCCGACACTTGAGTGACTGTCACCTGACTCGACGCACCCGTAATTGTGGTTGGCGTCTCGGCAATGGCAAAGGTCGTCAGATCGAGTTCGCCAATGCGGCTATAACGCCAGGTCTCTTCATCAATGGTGGGGAACGGAGCTGCAATCGCCCGCTCGTGAGCGGAACGGCGGACCTGAGACCAAGTCGCACCAAGACTGAGCGCCGAGTCGGGGGTCAAAACGGGCACGTATAAATATTACTACCGCCGTAGTAGTAATTCACCCTGAGGGACGAAGTCTGTGACTCAATCCTTGGGTCGACGGCGAAAGAAACGCTTCAGACCCTTGGCATTTTGTTTTTCCTGTTCGGCTTCAACTTCGGCCAGAACCTGAGCACCAATGGCATTCAAGATGTCTTCGGCCTCATCGAGAACTGCCGCTGCTGAACCATCATCTAAACCAGGTGGCTCGGCGGGGTTGCGAGGCGGCACGAGAGATCCGTAGGTCCAGCCGGCATCGGGACGACGGGCATACGCCGGACAGTTTTCGGGACAACGCCACGGGGCGTCAGGAGCTAGATCAAGGTTGCACTTGCGAACAGTGTCGCCGTTGCCATAGGTGCGACTTTCAAAGTTTTTGCACTCTTGTCGCATCGGCATCAGAACAATCTACCCCGTGTGATTCTGGTGTTGTTTTCATCGGTATTACCAAATCAAACGACACCAGAAACACAGCGTTCCATTCTGCGAGCCGATCTAGAACTTCTAGACACCGGACTTGCACCTCATTACGATGTTTCTCACACCGATCCGAATTTTCTCATTGAAAAATTCGTTCAGTGTCCGCACTACCTCGTCCGCAACCCATACTTTGAGCCAGCCGAAGGAGACCGATGAATTCAACAATCGATTTACGAGCCGACCTCAACCAGGAAGACGACAACGGCCACAATTGGTGTTTAATCACCGACGCAGTTGATCAATCAGTTGTTTCGCCTGGTGCGGTTCTTAAAGCGGGAACCGAGACCTTTTGGACTTGGGTACGGGTTGACGCAATCGATCCCGATGGCCAAGTTCACTTTTCACCAATCCAAAAGGACTGAATCAGCCGACGGAGCCTTCCATCTGGAGTTCGATGAGACGACTCCATTCAACGGCGTATTCCATTGGCAATGTACGAGTCACGGGCTCAATGAATCCGTTCACGATCATGCCCATGGCCTGTTCTTGCGACAAGCCGCGGCTTTGCAAATAGAACAACTGCTCATCAGCAATCTTTGACACGGTTGCTTCGTGGCCGATCTGTGCGTCCTTCTCGCCAACTTCCATGTATGGGAAGGTACGGCTTTCGCTTTGATCATCAAGAATGAGCGCGTCACACTGCACGTGGCTCTTGCATCCGTATGCGCCTTCGTCAACACGCACGAGTCCGCGATACGCCGTGATTCCGCCGTCTTTGCTGATTGATTTCGACACGATCTTTGATGTGGTTTCGGGAGCAGCGTGCACCATCTTGGCGCCCGCATCTTGATGTTGGCCTGCACCGGCATAGGCAACGCTCAATACTTCGCCAGTTGCCTTTGGTCCGACCAAGTACACACTTGGGTACTTCATGGTGAGCTTTGAACCGATGTTGCCGTCGATCCATTCCATGTGGCCTTCTGCTTCAACACGAGCACGCTTGGTAACCAAGTTGTACACGTTGGGCGACCAGTTCTGAATCGTTGTGTAGGTCACGTGAGCGCTTGGCTTCACGATGATTTCAACAACGGCCGAGTGCAGCGAATCGCTGGTGTACACCGGAGCTGAACAACCTTCGATGTAGTGAACCTTCGAACCCTCGTCGGCGATGATGAGCGTGCGTTCAAATTGTCCAGCGTTTTCAGCGTTAATGCGGAAGTACGCCTGCAACGGCATTTCACATTCAACGCCCGGCGGAACATAGATGAATGATCCACCCGACCACACTGCGCTATTCAAAGCCGAGAACTTATTGTCCCCTGGCGGAATAACTGTGCCGAAGTACTGCTTGACCAATTCGGGATACTCGCGCAATGCGGTATCCATATCGCAAAACAAGATTCCCTGTTCTTCAAGTTCAACACGGTTGCGGTGGAACACCACTTCACTTTCGAACTGCGCAGTCACACCAGCCAAGTACTTACGCTCGGCTTCGGGGATACCCAACTTTTCGTAGGTTGCCTTCATCTGCTCGGGAAGGTCGTCCCACTCATTAACTTGGGCATTCGCTGGACGTAGGTAATAAAAAATGTCTTGGAAGTCGATGTCGGGCATGTTGTTGGCGAACCACGGCGACATGGGTTTCTTCTCGAACAAGTTCAGGCTGCGCTCACGGAACTGCGTCATCCACTTGGGCTCGCCCTTCCACCACGAAATCTGGTCGACGACGGGCTTGCTCAGACCTTTTTCGGGTTTGAAGGCGTACTCAACATCATCGCTCCAACCGAGCGAGTACTTGCTGAGATCAAGATCGAATGATGTCATTGGGGGGACTCCAAAGAACGCAGGATTCGCTGGTCACGAACCCTCTAACTGAATTAACACTACGGCGATAGTAACAATTATCCACGCCGATTGATAGACCCGGCTCAGAAATTTCAAGCCACTCGACCTAAGTGCTCGCCGTGAGCTCTCCGACTGGCTGAGCAGGTAGTTCGATGAAAATGCACTCCCCTGGGCAGGCCTCGGCGGCGTCGACGACTGCCTGATAATTCTTGATGGGCACCCAAGCCAAACTGCCCGACCCACCAGGGTCGTTCAGGGCCACGCCAGCCTCGGCGACATAGGCAATGCCATCTTCAAGTTGCACGAAGGCATCGGGGCAATGGTCGAGACACAAGCCGTCTCCGGTGCACAAGTCTTGGTCGATCCACACCCGCATCGCCGAGCACGATAACGGCAGGACACTCAAAGTGCCTGATCGGGCGTACTCTCGGATCGTGCCTTTTGACTCTCGCGGCCCTGTCGCCAAAAAACTTCCCCACGTTCTCAGTCGTCCGACCGGCGACGTGGATGATCCCTATTACTGGATGAGCAACCGCGACGATCCCGACACCATCGCCTATCTCGAGGCCGAGAACGAAAACTGTGAAGCTTGGTTCGCTCCGCATACCGAATTAGTGGAGACACTTTTCAGCGAGATCAAATCGCGTATTCAAGAGACCGACGAAAGTGTGCCGACTCTTAAAGATGGTTGGTGGTACGCCACGCGAACCGAAGAAGGTTTGCAGTATCCCATTCATTGCCGTGGAACTTCACGTGAGACCGCAACGGCGACAACCATCTTGGACGAAAATGTTCTCGCTGACGGCCACGAGTATTTCTCGCTGGGTTCATTTGATATCAGCCCCGATACGCACTTACTGATCTGGTCAAGTGACACCGATGGCAGCGAACACTTCACGATGCGTATTCGTGATTTACGCACCGGGCTTGATCTTGCTGATGAGATTGAAGACACTTCTTGGGCAGGAACAGCTTGGAGTGCTGATTCACAGTTCATCTTTTACGTCACCTACGACGAACAAGAACGACCAAGTACGGTCTGGCGTCATCAAATTGGCACCTCGCAAAAACAAGATGTCAAAGTTTTCGAAGAAACCGATGAACGTTTCTATGTTGGCATTGACCTCACGCGCAGTGGTGAGTGGATAGTTATTGATGCCGATAGCAAAACTTCAAGCGAGACACGCCTGATTTCGGCTCACAGTCCCCTCGACCAACCGGTCGTGGTCCGCGAACGTCGCGAAGATGTTGAGTATCACATTGATCACTGGGGCGATCGCTTCATTGTGCTCACAAACGAAGACGCCATTGATTTTCGAATCATGCAAGCGTCCGAGTCACAACCATCTGAATGGACCGAACTGATTGCCCATGTTGAAGGCAATCGCATCATGCGCGCCGACTGCTTTGCTACCCACCTCGTGATTCACGAATGGGTCAATGCACAACCACGACTACGCATCATGCTTCGCGATGGCTCAATGCAACCAATTGATCTCGGCTCAGCACCTCATGATGTTGAACCTGATAGCAACCCCGAATGGAATACTGAGTGGTTGCGATTTGTCACCGAAAGTATGGTGACTCCATCAACTGTGTGGGAACAAAACATTGCGACTGGTGAGCGCAACATGCTCAAGCGATCGCCCACACCAAATGTTGACTTGGGGGCTTACGAAACAGTTCGAGCTTGGGCTACATCGCCTGACGGAACCAAAGTTCCGTATGACATCGTGCGATTGAAATCTGCCCAGGCAACTGGTGATGCACCATGCATGGTCTACGCCTACGGCAGCTACGAGGCATCAATGCCGCCGTGGTTTAGCGTTGCTCGCTTGTCTCTTGTTGATCGCGGTTGGACTTGGGTTCTTGCTCACCCACGAGGTGGTGGCGAAATGGGAAGGCGTTGGTATATCGATGGCCGCCTTGAGAAAAAGCGAAACACATTCGATGACGTCAACGCTGTCGCCGATGATGTGATTGCTTCGAGTTGGGCTAATTCACAACGAGTTGCAGTACGCGGCGGAAGTGCTGGCGGATTAATGGTTGGTGCGTGCATCAACTTGCGTCCCGAATTATGGAGTGCTGCTGTTGCCGAAGTTCCATTCGTCGACGTGGTGACAACTATGAGCGATCCTTCTTTGCCTCTCACCGTCACCGAGTGGGAAGAGTGGGGCGACCCGCGCGTTGAACCATATGCAACATGCATGTTGCAGTACTCGCCATACGACAACGTCAACGCGCGTGACTACCCAGCAATCTTCGCAAGTGGTGGGCTGAATGATCCACGCGTTGCATATCACGAACCCGCCAAGTGGGTTGCCAAAATTCGCGAACTTCGAATGAATGACGCACCCTTGTTACTGCGGACCGAAATGGGAGCCGGACACGGTGGCCCGAGTGGCCGTTACGAACGTTGGCGCGAAGAGGCACGCGTCAGTGCATTTCTTTTAGCGACGCTTGGCTAAGAACTAAGCGAAGATCGTGATGACCGCGAGTGCAATGAAACCCGCGTTACGCGCCACATGTTGCCAACTCAATGGTTTGCTACTCCATGATCCGAAGCATGCACACACTGGTCGGTGACCATCACGAAGTTGACGGGCGATCAACAAAGTAAAAATGACAAGCATGCCAAGAGCCAACAAGCCAACTATCTCGGGCGCAATTTGCACAATCAAAAGTGCACCTAAAGCAATCTCACACCACGGCACAATCGGTGCAATCGCCTTTGGTGCGCCTAACGCTTGGGCTTCAACCGGCCAGCGATGACCCATGGCAATCTTTGAGCCACCGGCTACGCACATCACTCCCCCAAGAATGACCGAAGCAATAACACCCAGCATGGAGATCAGGCGGTCGGCATGTTGACCGAGGCAACTTTGCCGCGGAAGAAAACCATTGCATCGTCAACATCTTCTGCATGTGACATGCCGAGCACACGTCCAACAACAAAGAGATGGTCACCAACTTCGTGCACAACTTCGACAGCGCAATCAATCGATCCGATGATGCCCGGAAGAATTGGTGAACCAGTCGCCGATGCAATCCAGTCAACTCCAGCAAACTTGCTCGTTTCACCAGCGGCCGGTTCTTTAGCAAACTTCCAACAGAGTTCATCTTGACCAGCAGCCAAAATATTCACGCAGAACGAACCAGATTCAGCAATAGCTTGCCAACTCTTTGACGAAGTGCCGGGCAAGAAACCAACCAACGGCGGATCAAGTGAGACCGACACAAATGAACCAATCGTGATGCCATGAGGAGCACCGACAGCATCGAGACCAGTCACGACCGTCACTCCCGTTGGGAAGTGTCCAAGAACATTACGGAAGTGGCGCGCGTCGATCTGCGAATCGGTCATAACTGCACCCTAGATCGCTCCGCAGAGATCGGCAGGTATCAGGTTGCGCACTCCGACTCGGCGACTTCGGCCACGAAGGGTCCGGTCTCGTCGTAGTCGGTGAAATACGCCTCGTCCTCTTCGGGAGTCGGAATCACGTCAAGGTCGCGCAATCCGTCGGCGATCTTGTCGGGTCCACCAACGCGCTTCATCCATTCGGCAAATGGTTCAGCGGCATTGCGCTCTTCTGCAAAACGACGAACCACACGAGCCACACCTTCTGGTGCAGTGCGAGCCGGAAGACGTAATGCCTTTTGACCAAAGTGAATCTGTTCGTCACCGACGTACCCACCCAGCAAGAGTTGGTAGCCCGGCAGTGAACGACCGTGAGCACGACGCTCGGCACCAAACAATCCGATGTCTGATGCATGGTGTTGACCACAACTATTGGTGCAGCCCGAAATGTTGATGCGAACTCCACCGACTTCGGCGAGACCTTCCTCTTCGAGTCGTTCGCCAATGGCCTTAGCCAAACCACGTGATTGCGTCACAGCAATGTTGCAGGTGTCAGCGCCTGGGCAAGCAACGACGTCGCGTGCCAATTCGGCGCCCGGTCGGGCCATGCCAATTGCTTCTAGGCGATCAAACAATGTGCGCAGTTGTTCTTCTTGCAAACCACGGAACACGACGTTCTGACGATTCGACAAACGAACATCAGCACCAAGTTCACGCTGAATATCAGCAAGTGACTGGAACTGCGATGCGGTGATGTCACCAAGTGCGGCGTAAGCAACAGCCGAAACGGTGCCCTTGCCTGCTCCGCGAATCACGCTGGCTTGTTCCCAACGTGCGAACGGATCAGACGAACGCAGCATGACACTCACGCCCTGACCAACTTCGGTCGCAACGATTCCTTCGGCCTTGCCGGCTGGAGCATCACCAGCAGCAATAACTTCGGGCGGGATTCCACCCGGCCATGACGATGATGCGGGCAATGTGTGGCGAATCTTGATGACACGACGACGTACTTCATCGATACCGAGTTGATCGACAACCCACTTCAGACGGGCACGCAACTTATTGTCACGGTTACCGGTCTGTTCAAAGACGCGCAGCACAGCTTCAACAGTTGGCAACAACTCTTCGCGAGTTGTGAAATCTTCAAGTGCCAATGCGGGGTGCGGGGTTGCCCCGAGTCCACCAGCGATGTATACGCGGAATCCGACTTCGGTGGAACCGTCTTCACGTTGACGAGTTGCGCCAACAACGCCGACGTCGTTGAACATTGCTTGGCCACAGTCGGTACTGCAACCAGAGAAGTTGACTTTGAATTTGCGCGGCAAACGCTGACCGAGCGGATTACGCACGAAGTGGCGATACACGGCTTCGGCCCATGGAGTGACATCAAGCTTTTCGTATGGGCAAGCACCCGCAAGGTGACACGCCATCACGTTACGAACAGTGTCTCCACAGGCTTCACGTGACGTGAGCCCAACTGCAGCTAAACGACGAAGCAGATCAGGAACACGAGCAAGTTGAACATAGTGGAACTGAATGTTTTGGCGGGTCGTGATGTGTCCCCAACCGCGCGAGAACTCTGTTGCGAGCTCTCCCATGAGTTCCATTTGCTCAGGCGTAATGGTGCCGGCGGGCAACTTAATGCGCACCATCTGATTGGTTCCACCTTGACGCTGGCCGTAGATGCCATTGTTTAAACGCATCACGCGGAAAACGTCTTCACCGATTTCGCCTGAAAGGTATTGACCGATCGCAATTTCAAAGCGCTCGATATCGCGCATCTGCTCGGCGTCAAGATCACGGGGCTGAGGTGCTGGTGCAATTGTCATCATGTTTCCTATCTAAAGAATCGTCCGAATAGTCAGTCGCTGGTTAGCGACCGACGTCTTCGCCTACTTCACGTAACGCATCATTAATTGCGCCGCGCAAACGACGCGCACTATCGGCCGAGAGATGAGCAACAAGCCCAGCTCCTGGTCGACCTAAATCTTCAACTGTCAACACAACTCGCGGAGTTGCATCGTCGTAGTCGTCACAAATTGCAATCGCCCACGACACTGGTGTTGCATCTTCAGCACCAGGCGGCAATTCGCTTTCGGTGATGGGCTGATCATCAATCGAGCGACGCATGGCCAGCCTTTCGTGCCCACGCCGAAGTTCCGGCAGTTGGCGAAAAATCAAATGCTGCGACTTGGCCAATCACGATCGTGCTCGGCGACTCGAGCGGCGCATCAGCTAGTTCCCCGAGCGTGGTGCGAATTGTGGTTTGCTCGGGACGCGTACCGTAACGAATTGCTGCAACAGGTGTGTCACTCGCCAATCCACCAGACATCAAACGTGACGCAATTTCGGCTCGTTCAGAAACGCCCATCAACACAACGATGGTTCCACCGACTTGGGCAAGTGCTTCCCAATTGATTGACGTTGCTCCACCCTTTTCGCGATGACCAGTGACTACTGTGAATCCGACTGAAACATTGCGATGAGTTACCGGAATACCAGCAGCAGCAGGAACCCCGACAGCAGAGCTAATTCCGGGCACGACGTCGAAAGGAATTCCGGCATCAATTAATGATTGAGCTTCTTCTCCGCCGCGACCAAACACGTACGGATCGCCACCTTTGAGGCGCACCACGTTGAGACCTTGGCTTCCTAAGTGGACCAACAGTGTGTTGATCATTTCTTGTGGAGTGGGAAGCCCGGGCTTTTTGCCAACGTCGATGAACTCAACGTCGGCACGAGCTAAATCAAGAATTGCTTCATCAGCCAAACGATCATGCACGATGACATCAGCTTCAGCAATCAGTCGCGCCGCACGAACCGTGAGCAGTTCGGGATCACCGGGGCCAGCACCAACTAAGAAAACAGTCATGCTGTCACCGTTCCTTGCAACGATTCACGCGGGCATGACATATGAATGTTGTGGCTCGCCACAATCTTTTCGATGATGGGCTTCCAGTCAATATCTTCGGTGCTACGACCATCGGAGTGAATGAGTACACGCTCTTGCGCCAACTCATTCACAACTTCTTCAAATTCTGGACCAACTAATGCTTCAAGTTTTTGCCGCATCCACGATGACAGTGCCGGACTGTTGCCGCCAGTCGACACCGTGACCATGAGGTCGCCACGTCGCACAACTGCTGGCAAGGTAAATGCACAACGCTCGGGATCATCGGCCGAGTTGATCCAGATACCTCGCTCTTCGCAGGTGTCGTAGATCAACTGATCAAGTTCTCGGTTGCCCGTCGCAGTGATGACCAGACGTTGACCATCAAGATCTGTCAATTCAAATGCGCGCTGATGAAGCGTGACCGGAAGCCCCACAAAATCGCCGACAACTTCTGGGGCAATCACGGTTACTCGTGCACCTGCTGCCAAGAGTTGTTCGGTCTTACGTAAACCAATACGACCTGCACCAACGACCAAACACGACCGACCTTCAAGATTGAGGTTGATCGGGAATTGGTTCTTGGTCACTCGGAGTCTCGAATCATTAACGCGGCGCACGTCATGCCAGTTGCTTCGTCAATCAAGATGGCCGCACCACCTGGGCGATGGCGGTCGTAGTTATCGATCACCAATGGAACCGAAACATTGAGATGCACGCGGCCAAGATCGTTGAGACCCAAACTCTCGGCGGGGCTGTGAGTTGCTGTCGCTACATCGTGTCGCAATTCGATGGCACTCACAAACGCTTTCGCAGTACGGGTCTGATGCTTAATGATCCAACGACTTCCAGTTTCGAGTGGCTTGTCCACCATCCACGAAATGTCGGCGATAATCCGGTCTGTCACAATCGGTGCTTCACTAGCCACAACTGCGACGAGAACATCGCCACGACCAATGTCAATGTCATCAGCGAGTTGCACGCTGATTGCTTCGCCAGGTTGAGCAGTGTCTTGTGGAACTCCGCCGCGATCAATACCGATCACTGTCGACTGCTGACCACCTGGCAACACGCGCAAGAGATCGCCGATTGCGAGCGAACCACCCGTGAGTCGACCTGCAAAACCGCGATAGTCATGATGTTCAGTTGAATACGGGCGAATGACCCACTGCACAGCAAGTCGTGCACCCACGTTGTGATCGCCAGGAACTTCAATCGTTTCCAACAGGTCTAACAACGGCACACCTGTGAACCAAGGCATGTTGGTTGATGCATCAACAACGTTGTCACCAAGTAAAGCCGAGATTGGTAATGGATTCAGAACAACCGGTGCCGGCAATGCCTGAGCATGAGCCGTCGCTTCGGCAACGATGCGGTGGTACGTGGCTTCATCAAAATCAACGAGGTCCATTTTGTTGACTGCCAAAATCACAAGCTTGACACCCAGCAAGGAAGCAACAAAGAGGTGCCGGCGAGTTTGTTCGGTCAAACCGTTTCGCGCATCAACCAAAACAATCGCAACATCTGATGCCGATGCACCAGTGACCATGTTTCGTGTGTACTGCGCATGCCCTGGCGTGTCAGCAACAACGAATGTGCGCTTCGGTGTCGCGAAATAGCGGTATGCCACATCGATGGTGATGCCCTGTTCGCGTTCGGCACGTAAACCATCGGTGAGCAACGCGAGGTTCAACGAACCATCGCCGTAACGAGTGCTGGCCTTTTCAACGGCCGACAACTGATCTTCAAAAACAGTTTTGGTGTCATGCAACAAACGACCAATCAATGTTGATTTGCCGTCGTCAACTGACCCTGCGGTAGCGATACGTAGAACCATCAGAAATATCCTTCGCGCTTGCGATCTTCCATCGCCGAATCTGAGAAGTTGTCATCGGCACGAGTTGCACCACGTTCGGTGATACGAGCAGCAGCAACTTCAACCAGCACTTCTTCGACGTTGCTTGCTGTTGAGCGAACTGCACCGGTGCAACTCGCGTCACCAACAGTGCGGTAACGAACAGTTTCTTCAAAAGGTGTTTCGCCTGGCTCAACCGTGACGGGGCCGCCGACACTGAGCAACATTCCATTGCGCTCGACGACCGTGCGGCGGTGCGAGAAATAGATTGACGGCAAGGCCACATTTTCGATGCCGATGTAACGCCAGATGTCGAGTTCGGTCCAGTTTGAAAGTGGGAACGCACGAAGGTGTTCGCCTGGACGAATCTTGGCATTCAACATGTTCCACGGTTCGGGACGTTGTGCACGCGGTTCCCATTGGCCGAAATGATCGCGGAACGACAAGATACGTTCTTTGGCACGGGCCTTATCTTCGTCACGACGTCCGCCACCAAATGCTGCATCAAATTTGTGTTCAGCGATTGCGTCCAACAAGGTGACTGACTGCAGACGATTTCGACTAGCGCGCGGTCCGGTTTCTTCAACTGCGCGACCTGAATCAATTGACGCCTGAACACTGGCAACAACCAGTTTCACGCCATAGTGCTCGACCAACATGTCGCGGTATTTGATGACTTCTTCAAAGTTATGCCCAGTATCGACATGCATCACTGGGAAGGGCAAGCTTCCGGGACGAAAAGCCTTCGCTGCAAGATGCAAAAGAACTGCCGAGTCTTTTCCGCCCGAGAACAACAGCACCGGATTACGGCATTCGGCAGCAACTTCACGAATAATCGTTATTGCTTCGTCTTCGAGTTCGGCCACACTCTGCTTGATTTCAGCAGGCGTTGCTTGTGTTCCACTATCGATCATTGTCATGACTGTCCTTCCGACGTCGTCGTTGCTTTCGTCGTTACGTGTAATCCGCATTCTGTTTTGTTCTGTCCCGCCCAACGGCCGGCACGCTTGTCTTCACCAGGCGCAACTGGTCGCGTGCATGGCCAACATCCAATTGATGGGTAGCCACGCTCAACGAGAGGGTTGCGCGGTAAATCATTTGCCACGATGTACGCCTCAACGTCTTCATCGCTCCACGCGATGAGCGGATTGATTTTTGTCAAATGCCGTACATCGTCGTATTGCACTGGTGGCGTTGTCGCGCGAGTGGGTCCGTCAACACGTCGAATGCCGGTGATCCAACCAGTACGACCTTGCAACACGCGGTTGAGTGGTTCAACCTTGCGACGAGCGCAGCAACCCTCGACATCAAACTGCCATTGGTCGTCGGGCTGCACAACATCAAGCGGTCGCACAATCTCGAGTGGAAACTTCAGACGCTGCTGCAACTTTTCGACGAGCCACAAAGTCTCGGCGAAGAGATATTGCGTATCGAGCAAAACAACAGGAGTTCCGGGAGCGTGCGTCGCGACGAGATGCACCAATACGGGATCTTCAAAACTGGCCGTGAGCACAAGTCCAGTCCCAAATTCGCGGTGCGCCCAGGCGACAATTCCTGCGGCATCAGTCTCGGCAATATCGGCCGCGAGGGTGGTCATTTGAGCGGTCATAAAGCCTTACGATATCTAATTCCTGACTATTCCCATCATATTTAAGGAATTTCTTGATTTCGAGGTTGTAGTGTTCTGACCAGCACTATTAAATCTGATGTGGCAAGTCAGGAATCCAAAATTCCTGCCGATCAAGGAACTCGTTGACCAGCTCATGAACCCACCCACAAGCCTCGAAACTTGGAAGATTCGCCCCCTCACGGGAGCCTTCGGCGCGGAACTCACCCTCGGCAATGCCCGGACCGACCTGGCCCCAGGCCAATTACTTGACCTTCTCGAAAAACACCTCGTACTCGTCTTACGCGACCAATTCTTAAGCCACGCCGACCAAGTCGCCTTAGCTCGATCAATTGGCGAACCAACACCGGCGCACCCCGTAGTTCCGGGCCATCCCGATCATCCCGAAATTCTTGAACTCGACGGAGCCAAGGGTGGCAAGAACGCTCGTTGGCATACCGATGTCACCTTTGTGGCGACTCCCCCGGCGGGCTCGGTATTAGTCGCCGATGTCGTTCCCGAATGGGGTGGCGACACCTTGTGGGCCGATATGCGAACTGCATATGAGTGCCTCAGCCCAAGCTTGCAGCAACTCGTTGACGGACTCGAGGCCGTACACCGCATCTCGCCACTCGCCTATTGGGGCGAACCATTCGATTCAGCACTCTCGCGTGATGATGCACAAAAGCTGTTTGATTATGCCGCAAAGGTGCCACCAGTCGTACACCCTGTTGTTCGCGTGCATCCAAGCACAGGCAGGAAAGCACTATTCGTTAATCCTGGTTTCACTACTCACATCGTCGGATACTCACGTATTGAAAGTGACAACTTGTTGAAGTTGTTGTACGAACATGCAACACAACCCGAGTTTGTCTTACGTCACCACTGGCAGCCGGGCGATGTTTTGTTGTGGGACAACCGAGCAACGATGCATTACGCGTCTGATGATTACGGCACCGCCGAACGTCGCATGCGTCGCGTCACAATTCGTGGTGGCAATACAGTCGGACCGCTTGGTCAGCAAAGCCACATCGTCAGTGACCCGTTACAAACTGTGCGCTAGGCGCAAGGTAACGAAACGACTTGGTTTTCGGAAGCCGCGAATACTTCAACACCATGCTTTTCGCCGCGGCGTTTTGCTGCAGCAAGTAACTCATCGACCGCATCATCGCTACGCGTTGGATCGTGATGAAACAGAGCCAGTTTCTTCACTCCGCATTCAATAGCAACCCACACTGCGTAATCAACGGTGCAATGACCCCAATTGCTCTTTGTCGTGAATTCTTCTGGCGTGTACTGAGCGTCGTGAATCAATAAGTCGGCGCCTTCACATAGTTCGCGCGCACCATCAGTAATTCCCATTGAACCGTCTTGCGGCATCTGATGATCTGGCAAGTACGTCACGCCAACCGATTCGTAGTTCACTCGAAAACCAAGTGTGTTTCCAACGTGTGGAACCAAGCGACTCTTGATTTGCATTTGAGCAATATGAAAATCACTATCGGCCACATCGTGGAACACAAAAGTTCCAGGCAGCGAAGTCACGCTCACCGGAAACATCGGTGGCTTGATGAAAGCTTCAAACACATCGTGAACTGATCGGCCGTCTTCTTGCGTCGGGCCAAAAATTTGGAAGTTCGCGCCGTCTCGAAGTGTGGGCACAAAGAACGGCAAGCCCTGAACATGATCCCAGTGCATGTGTGTCAGTAAGCAGTGACCTTCGAATGGACCAGTTGCCGGAATCTTGTCACCGCAATAACGCAACCCAGTTCCGAGATCGAAAACGAGCGGTGGTTGATTGGGCGCGCTGAGGCCAACACAAGATGTGTTGCCGCCGTAGCGCCTCGTGTCATCACCATGGCAAGGCGTGGAACCACGCACTCCAAAGAATGTGACATCGATGTTTTGATCTCCCCCGATGAAGGTGAACGCTAAATGACAAACAGGGGTAAATGAAATGGGCAAGGTAGGTGACCTTCGTCGCAGTTGAGGTATGCCTCGCCAGGCTCATACGAGTACCGTTTGCCCATGGGCACGATTACTCAGCACTCCATTTTGGCCAACGATCTCAACATCTCATACTTCGCGGCTGGGCTCGACAATGACGGCCCGTTGGCGATTTGCCTACATGGTTTCCCCGATTCGGCTCATACCTGGCGCCATTTACTCCCCCGACTAGCCGACGCTGGCTATCGGGCGGTTGCCCCTTTCTTACGTGGTTACGCCCCCACGGAGGTTCCGTCCGACGGTCGCTTTCAAACGGCTGCTTCAGCCATGGACGCCCTTGCTCTGCGAGATGCCCTCGGTGGCGGCGCCGACTCAGTCATTATTGGCCACGACTGGGGAGCGATCATTACCCACATCGCCGCCAATGTTCGTCCCGAAGCATTCGCCAAAGTAGTCACTATTGCCGTACCTCCTGGCAACGCGGTGGGTGTCGCTTTCTTGTCGAATCTCGCACAGATCAAACGCAGTTGGTACATGTTCTTCTTCCAGCATCCTTTTGCTGACTTCGTCGTTGGTGCGAACGATCTTGCGTACATCGACATGTTGTGGGCCGATTGGTCACCAGGATTTGATGCAACTGAAGAACTTGCCTTACTGAAGCCAAGCTTGCGCGATCCCGCCAACTTGCAAGCAGCACTTGGTTTCTACCGCGCCACACTTGGTGCTGGTTACAACGATCCAGCATTGCAATCAGCACAAGACTTGTCGTCAACAATTCCATCACAACCACTTTTGTATTTGCATGGTCGCACCGATGGTTGCATGGGTGCCGAAGTCGCCGAATTCGCTGCAGCCGAACTGACGTCAAACGCCCGAGCAGAGTTCGTTGATGGTGTGGGTCACTTTATGCATCTTGAAAAGCCCAACGAAGTAAACGACATCATCTTGTCGTTCTTGGCCGAGTAATTGCCATGGCATTGCCCGCACTACCTGAAGGCTTAGTAGTCATCGTTAAACGCGAATGCGAAACCTGTCGCATGGTCGTACCGGTTATTGAACAACTCAATAATGGTTCGCTTCCAGTCAATGTCTATGTACAAGATGATCCTGCATTTCCTGAATCACTTTCGCCGATTCACGACACCGACCTATCAATCAGTTGGCACTACGACATCGAAACTGTTCCGACTGTATTGCACATTGAAAATGGCGTTGAAGTAACGCGAACTGTCGGCTGGGTGCGGGACGAGTGGCACCGAGTCACCGGTCAAACAGATCTTGGTCCAAACCTCAGCGCGTTTCGTCCAGGTTGTGGTTCATTGAGCGTTGACCCAGATTTAGTTGATGAATTGCGTGTTCGTTTTGGTGCCACAACTCTTTCGGCTCGGCGAGTTGATATCGCCGAGGCCGAAGATGTGTTTGAAGCAATGTTTGATCGTGGTTGGACTGATGGACTTCCAGTTATTCCGCCAACCGAACAACGTGTGATGCGTATGCTCACTGGCACTACCCGTCAACCAACTGAGGTTGTGGCCATTGTTCCGCCTGACCTCGTGGAGATCACTGTTGAAAAAGTAGCGATCAATGCAGTGATGGCCGGATGTAAGCCTGAGTACCTACCGTGGGTCATTGCTGGCCTCGAAGCAGTGTGCAACGACACATTCAATATTCACGGCGTACTTGCCACCACGATGCCAGTTGGTCCGGTCATCGTGTGCAACGGACCAGGCACACGTGCCATCGGTATGAACAGTGGCATGAATGTTTTCGGGCAAGGCAATCGCGCCAATCTCACCATCGGTCGAGCGATTCAGTTGATCATCCGCAATATCGGCGGTGGTCGTCCGGGCGAAGTTGATCGTGCAACACATGGCAACCCCGGAAAACTTTCGTTCTGTTTCGCCGAAGATGAAATCGGCTCACCGTGGACGACACTGGCCGAAAGTCGTGGATTGTCGCGAACGACCGATGCCGTCACAGTTTTCCCTGGCGAAGGCCCACGCTGCGTTGTTGATCAACTTGCACGCGATCCTGAAAGCCTGACCAATACTTTTGCCGCCTGTTTACGCACACTGCACAATCCCAAATCAGTTTTGGCCTTTGATGCGATCGTCGTGATGGGACCCGAGCACGCCCGCGTGTACGCCGAAGCGGGTTGGGATCGCGAGCGAGTACTTGAAGAGATACACGCTCGCCTACAGATTCCTGGAAGCGAACTCATCAGAGGTGCTGGCGGCATCGCCGAAGGCGTCCCAGAGCGTCTGAATGGCATCACGTTGCCTAAATTCCGACCAGGCGGACTTCTTCTTGTGCATGCAGGCGGAGGTGCTGGCCTTTTCTCTGCCATTATTGGTGGATGGGCCAACGGCGACGTTGGAAGCCAGCCAGTAACGAAAGAGGTGCTGCCATGACAATTTCTGGGACAAGTTCAATGAACCGATTCGTTCTTGATCCAACCAACGAGCGTCGCGCCTCCACTGTTGAACGAGTTGGTCGACCCGAATCTCTACGCGGCCTCACTGTTGGGTTGCTCGATATCTCTAAGGCCCGCGGTGATGTTTTCATCGATCGCCTTGAAGAGCGACTTTCTGAAATGGGTGCTGATGTCAAGCGTTACAAAAAGCCCACATTCACCAAGCCGGCACCAGTTGATTTGCGCCACGAAATTTCCATCAATTGCCAAGTGGTGATTGAAGCACTTGCCGATTGAGGCAGTTGCACGTCGTGCAGTGTGCACGACATCGTTGATCTAGAGCGCCGCGGTATTCCCGGCGTCTTTGTGGCATCTTCCGAATTCATTTCGGCGGCCGATGCACAATCACAATCACTCGGATTCCCCGATGTCGCTCGCGTCTTCACGCCGCATCCAATTCAAGATCGAACTGATGAAGAGATGCGGGCTTATGCCGATGCTGCACTCGCAGAAATCGTTGCCGCAATTACACGTGGCTAAGGCAACATGAGTTCGTCATTTTGACGAATGATGAGACCTTCGCTGATCAAGTCTTCTACCAGTCGCATCGCAACTAAAGCAGAGCGATCCATGATCTCTGCAACCGCGTGAACCGGCACTGCACATTCTCCGAGTTGCTTGATCAGTCGCCCGCGGGCCTGTCGATCTGAACCAGCAAACTTAGCCTGAGCAACGCTCACCCCAGCCGACCCCACACTCGGATCAACGCCCTCCCCATGCCACGTGCAATCTTTGAGAAGCGGACACTCATCGCATGCAGGTTGCGGGCGACAAATGGTGGCACCCAAATCCATGAGAGCTTGATTCCATAGCCACGCTTCGCCTTGTGGAACCCAATCATCGGCGAGCTTTTGAGCTTCACGTGCCTTCAGAGTTCTTCCATGAAATCTTGCGAGCACTCGCGCAATATTGGTATCGACGACAGCCGCATCCTCTTCAAACGCAAAAGCCAAAACAGCTCGCGCCGTATACGGACCAACACCAGGTAGTGCAAGCAATTCTTCAAGATCGTTAGGCACGACTCCGCCATGTTGCTCAACAACAACTTTTGCTGCGGCTTGCAAGTTTTTTGCGCGGCGCGGATATCCAAGTCCTTGCCACAACTTCAACACATCACCAAGCGGAGCTTGCGAGCAATCAAACGGAGTCGGAAACTCGTTGATAAACACCGTCCACTTTGGCAGAGCGCGATTGACTCCAGTTTGTTGCAACATAACTTCGCTGACAAATACATGCCATGGATTGCGCGTGTCGCGCCACGGCAACTGCCGTAATCGCGGAGTGATCCACGTAAAAATGGATTCGTGGAGACCAGAGTGGTCACTCACGATTTACTTCTTTCAGGCTTCGCCCCATGCAGCGTCACCGTTGTACGGACGCTCGCGACTCGGGGCAAATTCGCGCTTCCAGACCATCACGCGTCGGCGGAAGTAGCACACTTCTTTGCCGTCTTGGTTAAAGCCTTTGGTTTCAACTGTCACGATGCCGCGATCATTCTTTGACTTGCTTTCTTGAACGTCAAGCACTCGAGTTTCGGCATGAATCGTGTCGCCATGAAACGTAGGGAACTTATGTTGCAGAGTTTCGACCTCAAGGTTTGCTATTGCTGCGCCGCTGACATCAGGCACGCTCATGCCTAGAACTAATGAGTACACCAAGTTGCCTACAACCACGTTGCGACCCTGAACGCTTTTTGAAGCAAACCAGTCGTTAGTGTGCAACGGGTGATGGTTCATCGTGATCATGCAAAACAAATGATCGTCGTATTCGGTGATGGTCTTGCCGGGCCAGTGACGATAAACATCGCCGATAACGAAATCTTCTAGGCAACGGCCAAAGGGGCGCTCGTGAACTGTCATGCCCCAAAACTAGTCGTGACTTTGAGGATTCTCAGTATTTTGAATTTCAGAAGCCTGAATTTGTGCAATCGATGGCTTTGGAAGTTGTCCGGTGCGTTCTTTTGCGGGGAATCGTTCGGAGAAATCAAGAATGCCCTCATCGCCTGTCGCAATTGTTGCAACAACATCGCGTAAAGGCTCAAGTTTGTTACGGGCTATCGCCCACGGACCGATACGCAGCGACAGGTAACAAGCTCCACCAATCAAGATTGGCAACCAATATTGAGCAATGCGATATGAGACAACACCGACTACTGCGGTGGCACGTCGCAATCCGAAACCAACCAACACCGGCACATACGTGCCTTCCACAATTCCGAGTCCACCCGGGGTCAAAGGAATGGCTGCCAAAACGTTGGCAAGTCCAAAGGCAACAATGAGTCCATCAGGGGGCACCGATCCACCAAACGCCCGCAAAAAGACCCAGAGTGCAGCAGCATCAATGAGCCAGTTGGCCGAAGCCCACAGAACAAGACGGCGCAGTAACGCACGGTCAGCGGCAAGTTCTTGCATACGACCACCGACGTGACGAATCGCTTCACCGGCACGATCTTCATTGAGGTGTAGTCGTCGAGCGACTGATCGCAAAATTCGTTCAGACCGATCTTGACCTTCAATTAATCCGAAGATGATCGCGACGGCGATACCCATCAAGATGATTCCTGCAATAGCAGCCGAACCATAAACAGGGTTCACCCCACGCAACGGAATTGAAACGATCAGACCAGCCCACAAAATGAAGTTGAGCACAACTGCTGATGCCAAACCAGCCGTTGCAAGTGCGAAGCCAGCATCCGGTCCTGGAACTCCTGAGGCGACCATCAATCGGTAGCCAAGCGCCGATCCGGCGGCGCTGCCTCCTGGAACCAAACTTGATAATGCTCGCGTCGACAATTGAATGCGAAAGAGATGCAATGCCGACATGTGATGACCAACAGGGCCAAGCGCTGCACGAGTCATGATCGAGTAACAAAAAAGTGCCACTAATTCGAGCCCAAGGCCGAGCACTAACAACCCCGGCTTGACGTCGCTCAATTGGTCGACGGCATTTCGTAATCCTGGAATATTGAGGATGAGGAAATAGACGACCACCAAGGTGGCGACAACCTTAAAAGTACGAGCAATCGCTCGCCGCCGAGCGTGGTTGCGCGGATTCAACAATTGGCGTGGCTCCTCGGGTTGCAATGGAGCCCCGCCTGGGTCTCCCCCAACCACGTCAGACATACATCTTTTCTAGCATTTTTAACGGGGTCTCACGGAGTACCCGCGCTTCACGCAACGGGAAACGCCTCAATCAGCGTCAATAAGTGGCGATCAAGCGCAGGCGCAGTCTCGGCAACCCATTTTCCGAGATGCACGACAACAAGATCACGATCGGGCATCACAATGATTCGCTGACCTTCGTACCCTTGAGCCGACATGCAACCAGTCAGCGATTTCCATATCCACCATTGCAGGCCATATCCATGGTCGCTTTCATGGTCTGATGCGTGTTGCACGCGAGCCATTTCAACCCAATCGCGTGGAATGAGCTGCTCCCCTTCCCATTCACCACCGCGAAGGTGAAGATAACCAAATTTGGCGAAATCGCGAGCAGTTGCGTACACATACGACGAACCGATGAAATTGCCAGATGCATCAGATTTGCCAATTGCCGAGGTCATACCTAGAACATCAAAAATTCTTTGCTTCAATAATTCGGCAACATCTCCACCACCGATGTATTGCCTCAGCAAACTACAAATGATGTTCGTTGTACCCGACGAATATGACCAAACGCTTCCAGGTGCATTTTTAAGCGGACGCGAACGCGCGTATGTTGCGACATCGTCGGCACCGCTACCGAACAACATATTGATCACATCAGACTTTGAATTGCCAGATTCATCGACCACATAGTCTTCAACGAAATCAAGTCCATCACGCATTTGTAAAAGTTGACGAAGCGTAATCTTGCTGCGCTCATCGTTGGCCCATTCAGGAATATCAACGGGTGCATCAATATCAATACCGAGTTCAGCAACAACAATTCCAAGAACCGCCTGAGTCATACTCTTGGCCATACTCCATGAAATTAATGTGGTGTCTTGATCAACCGGACCGCCAGGTCCAAAAGCAGTATCGGGTTGCACACCATATTGTTCAACAACAATCGCGCCGCGATGCACAACAAGAGTTGCCAGTGAAACTCCTTGACCAGCAGGTGGATTCACCCCATGATCAAACAATGACGCCAATGCAAAATTCACTGCAGCTTGATTCACAGATGAATCAAGAGTTGTCTTCGACCATTGTTGAGTCGGCCAATTGACGCCGACTGGTTGAGTACGAAATGGCGTTAAAGAATTCATGATGTGATCGTCTTCTTTGACGTGATGTCAAGTTCAATCAGTTTTCCATCAACGACTGGCGCCGGGCTTGAGGCAATCCGAACTGCTTCACCAACTGTGGTTGCTCGATTCAGAAGAACTCGATAATTCTCTTTGACAAATCCGGCCGCAATCATGTGATCAAACGCATCAAAAAGTGGTGCGTAATAGCCAGTGCTGTCGAGAAAAACCACGGGCTTTGAAATCAGTCCCAATTGGTTCCATGTCAAGATTTCAAACACTTCATCAAAAGTTCCGAAGCCGCCTGGCAACACGATGAAGCCAGCCGCGAGTTCTTCCATACGAGCTTTGCGCTCGTGCATCGTTGCGACGGTTTCTAAGGTCGTCAAGCCTTGGTGGGCTGTTTCGGCTTTGACTAAGTGCTCTGGAATGATGCCGTGCACCTCGCCTCCGTGATCGAGCACTGAATCGGCCACAAGACCCATTAACCCGACGCGCCCACCGCCGTAAACCAAGCCCAGATTTTGGGACGCCAATTCTCTGCCGAGCGCAATCGCTTCGGCGGCATATTCGGGGCCTTTGCCCGAACTCGACCCGCAATAGACGCAGACATTTCGCTTGATTTCGGTAGGTGTTTGACCCGCTGACATGCTCTAAGCCTGACACATCAGAACCAGCCACCCCGCCGTGACGCTTGACCACCTCACATGGGCACAAGTAGTCGGGTTCTGACTTCTACCTCTGAGCGCATTCATAGGTAGCGTTTCGCCCATGAGTTCAACGTCTGTCACCCCCGACCTGCAGTCCGCCAACGAAATCATTGATTTGGCCTCACGAGCCGTCGGTAAAGGCCTTCGCCAACTTGCAGCTCTCGGTGGCGCCGACAAGCACCAAGTTTTGGCCTACGACCTCGCTCACGCTGCTTCAGCCGTTGAAACTGCTCGTTCACTTCTTGACTACGGCGCCAAGGGCGACCACGAAGGTCTCATCACTTGCGCATTCACTGCCGACATGGCGCACGAGTTGATGACCAAGTTGATCGGTCGCGAAGCATTGTGGGGACTCGAGTTAAATCCTCTGGCTGCTGCCTCATCGTTCATCACCATTTATCGTGATCCCGAATTCGTTGCGTCACTTGCCGATGTTCAAGGACCTCGTCACCTCGACAGCGATTTCGAAATGGTGCAAGACACCTTCCGTTCGTTCGCCGACAAAGTCATTGCACCTCGCGCCGAACATGTTCACCGTTACAACGAAGACGTTCCCGAAGAGATCATTAGTGGTCTCGCCGAAATGGGCGCCTTCGGACTCTCAGTGCCGGCCGAGTACGGCGGCTTTTCTGAAGGTGGCGAAGGCGAATACCTCGCCATGGTTGTCGCAACCGAAGAACTCAGTCGCGGAAGCCTTGGCATCGGTGGTTCGTTAATCACTCGCCCAGAAATTTTGACTCGTGCATTGGTCAAGGGCGGAACCGAAGCACAGAAAGAACAATGGTTGCCCAAGCTGGCAACCGCCGAAGTCATGGCTGCTGTTGCAGTGACCGAGCCCGACTACGGCAGCGATGTTGCTGGTCTCAAAGTCACCGCTACTCCTGCAGTTGGTGCCGATGGTGAAGCAGGTTATGTCATCAATGGTGTGAAGACCTGGTGCACATTTGCTGGTCGTGCCGATGTGTTGATGTTGTTGGCACGCACCGATCCCGATCGTTCAAAGACCCACCGTGGTTTGAGCTTGTTCATTGTGCCCAAGCCTCGCGGCGAAGCACATGGATTTGAATTCACACAAAATGTTCAGCCCGATGGTTCAACTGGAAAAATGGAAGGTCGCCCGATCGACACCATTGGTTACCGCGGAATGCACTCATACGAAATCGCCCTTGAAAACTGGTGGGTGCCGGCAACGAATCTCATCGGTGAAGAAGGCGGACTTGGTAAAGGCTTCTATTACCAAATGGAAGGTTTTGAAAATGGCCGTTTGCAAACCGCTGCTCGCGCTGTTGGATTGATGCAGGCCTCGTATGAAGCTGCATACGACTATGCCAACAACCGCAATGTCTTCGGCAACAACATCGCTGACTATCAATTGACCAAAGTGAAGCTCGGTCGCATGGCAGTTCTCATTCAGGCTGGTCGTCAATTCAGCTATCAGGTTTCAAAGTTGATGGCCAAGGGCGAAGGCACAACTGAAGCCAGCATGGTGAAGGCATACGTGTGCAAGGCTGCCGAATGGGTTGCTCGCGAAGCAATGCAGATTCACGGTGGTTACGGATACGCCGAAGAATATTCGGTGAGCCGCCTGTTCGTTGATGCTCGCGTGTTGTCGATTTTTGAAGGTGCCGACGAAACCTTGTGCCTCAAGGTGATCGCTCGACGCCTGGTCGAAAACGCCTAATTCTTTTGGTGCAACATCACTGTGTAGTCGTCTACATCAGTTGATGGTGACTCATCCCACGTTGAATATACCGCAACTTCTGTGAGTCCTGCGGCAGTTGCATCGCGTTGATAGTCGTGGCGCAAATAGGCATCGGGTCGTGTCTCTAACGAGAACCCGGAGATTAAGTAACCGCCCTGTTCAAGATGACCAGTCAAAGATTGGATGATCGCTGCTTGCGAACTTGGCGCGCAGAACAACGGAATATTGCCGGCCATGACGATCACATCAAATTTGTTATCAAGACTCATCTCAGACAAATCTGCGACATGCCATTCGATATGTGGTGCTTTTGTTGAAGCGCGCTCAATCATGTCAGGATCGAGATCTGCACCAATCGCATGGTGACCTCGCTTCACCATTTCAATCGCTAAACGTCCCGTTCCACATCCAGCATCAAGCAGACGGACTTTGCGATCGCCAATTAAGCGCTCGACAAATTCAGCTTCTCCATGAATCGAATCACCGCGCGCCGCCATCGCATCCCAACGCTGGTCGTACTTAATCAGGTCAACCGTGCGACGCCATTCGATCCAACGTTCAGAAACTCCAGAACCTGGGACGTCACTCATGACAACAGTTCGAGTAAAGACTTCACACGATAAAAGTCTGCTCCAGCATGATCGTCATACGGATCAAGAAGTACCGGAACTAAGCCGGCGTTACGCGCTCCCCCAATATCCATCGTGACCGAATCGCCCACATACGCAATTCGTGAACGTTCAAACTCAGTGAAGGCGGCAAGTCCAAAATCAAAAATTCGAGCGTCGGGTTTTGAGACTCCGACCACATGGCTGTCAATCACGATACGAACGGGAACGCCGGTGCCTTCGCCCACTTGGCATACTGCCGATCGCGACAAGATGTCTTCAATCTGGCCAGATGCGTTACTCACGACTCCGATAGGCACATTTCGTTGGTGCAACTTTCGCAATGCCTCAACGCTGTCGTCCAACGGAAAACGCCAAGTGTAGGCATTGCGCGATCGCCCAAGAACTGTTGCTGCTTCGATGACTTCGTGCTCTGGCACACCAACGGTCTCAACATAAGCGACGTTGTATGAATCCCAATCAGACTCGCCCGAGCCGGCAGCCGACTTCGCGGCCATACCGCGATAGTGCGCACGGTGATACATCGCCAGGTCGGTCGTCGCGCCGTAGTAAGTCAAAAGCGGAGCCAAAACGGTCGGGTCAGGGATCACGAAGATTCCACCGGCGTCAAAAAGCACCGCATCAATTTCATGATTTCCGATGATGAGAGCCGTCACTCGATCAAGAGTAGGCGGGCGAAATGCCAAGAGGTATTTGGTCGGTCATCTTTCTGGCAACTTTTTGGTCACGAGGTTTACCAAATGGGGTCAAAAAGGCGTACCCTCGCATTGTGCGCAGCGCCAAAGACTTCTTCAAGCCCCTCGCCGTCGGAGCCCCCGAGCCCGTCCGCGAGATCCCCTTCCGCCCAAGCCGGATGATTCACTTCTTCCCACCGTCGAACGAAAAGATGGTTGCCAAGTTGGGCGACATCATCCCGACGGTTGACATCATTCTTGGCAACCTTGAAGACGGAGTTCCCGCAACCGACAAAGAAGCGGCACGCGCTGGTCTCGTCAATGTTGCCAAGACAGTTCCGATGGGCACCACGCAATTGTGGACTCGCGTGAACAGTCTTGATTCGCCGTGGGGTCTTGATGACATCACCACACTCGTCACCGAAGTCGGCGACAAGTTTGACGTCATCATGATTCCGAAGGTTGAAGGACCCGAAGACATTCACTATGTCGATCGTTTGCTCGCACAACTTGAGGCAAAGGCTGGACTCAAGAAGCCGTTGTTGATTCACGCAATCCTCGAAACTGCTCGCGGAGTTGCCAACGTTGAAGAAATTTGTGGAGCGTCGCCACGTATGCAAGGTCTTTCACTCGGACCTGCCGACCTTGCCGCGAATCGTCGTATGAAGACAACACGTGTTGGTGGCGGACACCCCGACTACGTCGTTCGTGATGATCCGAATCCCGAGAGCCCTGATGCGCCGCGCAATACCTATCAGCAAGATTTGTGGCACTACACCCTGGCCCGCATGGTTGATGCCTGCGTGATGCACGGCATCTTGCCGTTCTATGGTCCCTTTGGTGACATTAAAGATGTAGTTGCATGCGAAGACCAGTTCCGCAATGCCTACTTGCTTGGTTGCGTTGGTGCGTGGTCGTTGCACCCCGCACAAATTGATATTGCGCGACGAGTGTTTAGTCCACGTCCAAGCGACGTTGCTCACGCAATGCGCGTCATTGATGCCATGGGCGATGGCACTGGCGCAATCATGCTCGACGGAAAAATGGAAGACGATGCTTCAGTGAAGCAGTGTCGTGTCATTGTGCAATTAGCTCGCGAACTTTCTGCTCGCGATCCCGAACTCACTGCTGCCTACGGCTTCTAGCAAATACAACCACAAGGAAAATTTCATGTCAGATCTTCGCCCCCGTCGCTCAGTTCTTTATATGCCTGCCGCCAATGAGCGTGCACTCGACAAAGCCAAAGGCATTCCTGCCGATGCTTTGATCTTCGACCTTGAGGATGCTGTTGCTCCCGACGCAAAGCCCGATGCACGTCGCAATGCCGTTGCTGCCGCGCTGAGCGGAGAGTACGGAAACAAAGAAATCACGATTCGTTGCAATGGACTTGACACCCAGTGGGGTGCAGAAGATCTAGCGGCAGCAGCGATGGCCAATGTTTCGGCCGTCGTGATTCCGAAGATCAATTCAGTCAAAGAAGTCGAGGCTGTTTCATCGGCACTCGCAAGTGCTGGAGCTCCTGGCTCCATGAAAATTTGGGCAATGATTGAAACGCCAACTGCCATTTTTGATGTACGGCAAATTGCGGCTCACCCTCGCGTGCAAACACTGGTCATGGGCACGAATGACCTGGCAAAAGAATTGCGCGCGACTCAGGTGCGGGGCCGAGCACCGCTCACACCACACTTAGCGACGGCACTTCTTGCTGCTCGCGAAGCTGGCAAAGTGATCCTTGACGGCGTCTTCAACGATGTCAAAGATCTTGATGCGTTCCGCGATGAATGTGTGCAGGGCGCGCAGATGGGCTTTGACGGCAAGACTCTTATTCACCCTTCACAAGTTGAAATCGCCAACGATGTGTGGGCACCTACCGCTGATGAAGTTGATTATGCACAACGCGTCATCGCAGCTTTTGAAGAAGCAACTTCCGAAGGTCGCGGCGTCATCACTGTTGATGGCCGCATGATTGAGAATTTGCATGTTGACAATGCTCGACGTGTACTTGCAGTGCAAGCTGCCATCGAATCATTGAGCTGACATTGCGGCAAGTCCGATGACTGATCAGTTAAAACTCATCGTTGGTGCAAGCGGCGCTGTCTTAGGTTTGATTGTCGGAATCGGCATTGGACTGATTGTGAATAGTGGCGATGGCGATGTGCCAATCCGACCAGTTGAGTCTTCGTTGGTTGTCACAACCACGACGACTCCCCCTGTCACAACTTCTGATGCACCAATTGCTGCTGCTCCGTAATTTGTTTACAGAGTTGTTCTGAAGAGATCGAGTGTTCGATCAAAACTTATTTTTGCCGCTGTTGCATCGAATACTTCTGGACGAGCATCATTAAAGAACGCGTGCTGCGTTCCTGCGTGAATATTGAGAGTTGCGTCTTTGCCAAGAGTCTTGAGTTGTGCTTCAAGAGCCTTCACAGTTTCTGGTCCGGCGAAGTCATCAAGTTCTGCGTATTCACCAATAACTTTTGCTGCAAGCTTCGACCAATCGGGTTGCGCAGATGGCCAAGGAATCACGCCGTAATACGGGGCCGCGGCGGCAACAGCATCAGGACGCTGACACGCCAAAACCAAAGTGAGCCCACCTCCCATGCAATAACCAACAACGCCCACTTTTTGGTGACCGGTTTTCGTCTGCAAGAAATCAACTGCACCAGATAGATCTTTGGCTGCTTGAGCCAGGTTGAGGCCCATCATCAACTTGCCGGCACCGTCGGGTTCGGTCGACGATTCACCGTGATACAAATCGGGGGCGAGAGCTGTAAATCCTGCAGCAGCAAATCGATCAGCAACGTCTTGAATATGGGGCACGAGTCCCCACCATTCTTGGATCACAATGACTCCGGGTCCGCCTCCGTTTGCGAGGTACCCATCGCATGCTCCGCCGTTTGATTTGAAAGAAATTCGCTCACCCATGCCAATGACCGTAGCAACAATTTCTACGTCACCAATCTTCATTGTCCTGTGACAAACATGGGTCTGTTCACCAGCGCGTGTAACGAATAGTCTGTGGCTATGGCTACTTCTACCTCAGCGCTGAACACCAACCCCGCTAACGCACTCAAGAGCGATCGCACTCACGTGTTTCACTCGTGGTCGGCCCAAAGCCTGATTAGCCCCATCGTCGTCACCAAGGCCGAAGGCAGCCACTTCTGGGATGAATCTGGCAAGAAGTACCTTGACTTCTCAAGCCAACTCGTCAATGTCAATATCGGACATCAACACCCCAAGTTGGTTGCGGCTATTCAAGAGCAGGCCGAGCGTTTGTGCACCATTGCTCCGTTCCACGCCAACGACGCTCGTAGCGAAGCCGCTCGCCTCATTGCCGAACGTGCGCCTGGTGATTTGAACATGGTGTTCTTCACCAACGGTGGAGCCGAAGCAACCGAAAATGCCATTCGCATGGCGCGCTTGCACACAGCCCGTCACAAAATTCTCACGACCTATCGCAGTTACCACGGCGCAACTGGTGGGGCTATTCAGCTCACCGGTGATCCACGTCGTTGGCCAAGCGAACCGGGTTTACCTGGAGTCGTCAAGTTTTGGGGACCATACCCGTATCGCTCGGCGTTCCACAGCAGCAACGAGCTCGAAGAATCACAGCGCGCATTGCAACACTTGCGCGACACATTGATGGTTGAAGGTCCGCAAACAGTTGCCGCAATCATGCTTGAAAGCGTTGTGGGCACAAACGGAATTTTGGTTCCACCTCCTGGCTATATGGCTGGCGTGCGCGAAATCTGTGATGAGTTTGGCATCGTGTTCATTGCCGACGAAGTGATGTCGGGCTTTGGTCGTTGCGGTGAATGGTTCGCTATCGATAATTGGAAGGTTGCACCTGACCTCATCTGTTTCGCTAAGGGCGTGAACTCGGGTTACTTGCCACTTGGTGGAGTCATTATTAGCGACCGCATTGCTGACACTTTCCGCGAGCGTCAGTTCCCTGGTGGACTCACCTACAGCGGCCACCCACTCGCTTGTGCGTCGGCAGTTGCGAGTATCAATATCTTCGAAGAAGAAGGAATCATCGACAATGCGCGCCATCTTGGTCGCGACATCATCGGACCCGAACTCGAGAAATTGAAAGCGAAGCACCCCAGCGTTGGCGATGTACGTGGTGTCGGTGTGTTCTGGGCGATCGAATTAGTCAAGAACCGCGAGACGCGTGAGCCACTGGTGCCGTTCAATGCTGCCGGTCCTGCCGCCGCCCCAATGACCGAATTAATTGGTGCGTGCAAGGCCCAAGGCTTGTGGCCATTCACCCATTTCAACCGTATGCACGTGGTTCCGCCGTTGACGACGAGTGACGACGATGTGCGGGCCGGAATCGCCATTATCGACGAAGTTCTCACCCTCGCCGACGCCCACTACACCGGTAATTAATCGCCAGTTTGGAGTTGAGTTGCCGGTAGGCGGCAGCCAAATTCCAAAGTGGGTCAATTTGCACGGGTGGTGAGGGCGACTCCGATGAGGGCGACGGCAAGTCCCACGACTGCCAACACACCCAAACGTTCGCCAAATAGCGCGGCACCTTCAATCGTGCTCAGCGCCGGCGTCAAAAAGAACAGACTGCTGACCTTAACCGCTGCCTGACGTTGCAACAGCCACAGCATGATCAGCACAGCAGCAATCGACAACACCACGATCGCCCACAGCAGCGACCACCAAAAACGCGCTGTCCACTGAACCTTGAAATGTTCAACCGAAACTGAACCCACGCCGAGCACTACCGCTGATATCGCATACTGCACAGCCGTTCCTCGCAACAGCGGCATCGCTCCTCCACGTGATCGCTGCAACAAAGTTCCAGCCGACATTCCAAACACCGACACCACCATCGCCACAATCGCACCAGCAGTAATTCCAATGACCCCGGCATTGAGTCGATCAATCACGACCGCAACAACACCGCCCATACCGCACCCAACGCCAATCCACTGGCGGGGTTTTAACTTCTCACTCAGCAACAACAACGCCCCAACCGAAGTAACGACCGGATGAAGACCAGCGATCAACGCCGACAGACCAGACGGCAAACCAAGATCGGCTGCGATAAACACTCCGCCCAAATAAATGGCGTGCATTCCTAAACCAGTGAGCACCGCCCACTTCACTTGCGTTCGCGATATCGACGGAGCATTCGTCGCAATCGCAATCACCCACAACACGGCTGCTGCTATCAGCATGCGCATAAACAAAAACGTCATCGGCCCCGCATCGCGTGTTCCGTAACGCGCCACGATGAAACCGGTACTCCATAACAACACAAAAACCACTGGCGCTGCTGCCGCCAGACGAGACGGTGTTGCGCGAAATGGGCGGGCCGCTTGCGCGACCCGCCCATTCTCACTTCCAGAAGGAAGAGCCTGATTAATCAGGCGCCTGCTTCATTCAATGTCACGTCGATCGGGGCGAAACTTGAACCCTTGGTATCGACACCCATGCCATCAAGGAGGGCAAGAGCTGCTGTAACGATGTCGTTGGTGTAAGCCTCTGCATCAGGTGCTTTTGTGAGAACGGTCGAACCTTCGAGGTTCTTGGTCTCCTGAGCAATCTTTGCAGTGCGGTCCCAAGCAGCGGCATCAATCATGCCAGCACCACCAGTAGCGGGCCAGATGAGCTTGTTGACTTCATTCATCTGCCACAACTGGTGCGAGGCACCAAGCTTTGAGCCCTTAGCAACAACGATGTCGGCGCAAGCCTGAGCGTTGTCGCGGCAGTATGCCCAACCTTGGATTGATGCAGCAACAAACTTAACTGCGGTGTCCTTGTAAGCAGCATCGCTAGCAAGACGCTCACCTGAAGCCCAGATGGCGTCCTGCAACATGCCGACACCCTCGTCTTCGTAGCTCACGACATTGAAGTCGTCAGCGGTGTACTGCTTGCCAGTGTCAGGATTGATTGCTTCCAAAACCTGTGCGTATTCGTTGTAGGTCATTGCTTCAGCGGCATCGATGTCACCAGCGAGCAAGGCAGCCATATCGAACTGCTGCTGAACGAGCGTGACGTCAGCGGCGGGATCGAGACCAGCCTTGGTCAAAGCAGCGAAGATTTCAAATTCGTTGCCGTAACCCCAGTTACCGATGTTCTTACCAGCAAAGTCTGCAGGCGATGTGATGCCCTTGTCTTTGAACGAGACCTGCAAGGTACCCGAACGCTGGTAGATCTGCGCAATGTCGACGATATTGGCACCGGCTTCGCGGCTTGCGAGAGCCTTCGGAACCCATGACAATGCGAAGTCGACGGCGCCGTCAGCGAGTTGCTGTTGCGGCACGATGTCAACGCCACCTTCAAGGATGCTGACGTCGAGACACTGATCGGCGTAGAAGCCCTGATCAACTGCAGCGAAGTAGCCAGCGAACTGAGCCTGTGTGAACCACTGCAACTGCAACTTGACAGGTGTTGTGGTTTCACATGCTGCTGGAGCATTCGATGCGGGTGCGTCTGACGAGCTGTCATCCCCACCACAGGCCACAGCGGCCAGTGACAAAGCGACAACGCCAGCTGCCAATTTCCAACCTTTGTTCCTTCTCATTTTTTTCTCCTCCCCTTGGGCTGGTGCCCGCGGATTTATGACACCACAGTAGGTCATTGAGCATCGTCACTTTGACAACCTCAACGGCCCTCTCTGGTGCGTTTGGCGCGGCCACCCGGTGTGGCCACTCCCTCCAGCAAGCTGGAGATCACATAGAAAGTCAATCCCAAGAGACATGCACCAAGTACATATGCCCAAGCGACTGCATTCTTCGAATTTGCAATATTGCTCGTGATTCGGCTTCCGAGCCCGTTTTGCGAACCGCCGAAATACTCACTGACGAAAGCGGTAATAACCGAAGCCGGTGCCGAAATCTTGAGTGCGGTGAAAAGATACGGCACAGCATTTGGAATACGTACCTTGCGCAAGATTTCAGTATCGCTCGCAGCGTACGACTTCATCAACTCAACATGTGTTGGACTGACTTGAGTGAGTCCTTTAGCAACGTTGACGAGAACAATGAAGTAGACCACCAAAGTCACCATGACTCGACGAGGAACTTCGCTCGTGATGGCGAACATGTTGTTGAGAACTGCCACCAAAACAAAAATCGGAATCGCATTCAATGCAATTGCCAAAGGTGTAATGAGATTGTTCAAAAACTTGAAACGGCTCAGCACAAAACTCATCGCCATTCCAAAAATGGCGCCCAGCAGTAAACCAATCAGAGCGTTCGCCCCAGATACTTTGGCGGCTCCCCAGACAAGGTCAAAGTTCTCAGTGAACTTCTGCCAGATCTTTGACGGTGGGGCCAAGAAATATGGTTTGAGATTGAAACCCTTCACCACAAGTTCCCAGACGGCAACAAACGCCACACCAAAAAAGGCGGGCGGAAGCACCGAGCGAACAACGGACGAAGAGCGTGAACTCATCGGTCTTCAATTCCTCGCACATGATCAGACATTTCTACTCCGCGCAAAGCCTCACGAACTGCGGTGATTCCCTTAAAGAACGCGGCGTTGTCGCGAGTTGCATCATTGCGTTCGCCTTCAATGCTCACATCAACGATTTCAGTTACCCGGCCAGGTCGTGGCGACATCACCACAACACGATTCGATAGATACACCGCTTCAGGAATTGAGTGAGTCACAAACACAACTGTTGTTCCAGATGCCCGACAGATTGACAACAGTTCACTTTGCATGTGCTCACGAGTCATCTCGTCGAGCGCTCCGAATGGTTCGTCCATCAACAACAATGACGGGTGCACAGCAAGGGCACGAGCAATCGCCACACGTTGTTGCATTCCACCCGAAAGCTGCCACGGATAATGATTTGCGAAGTCCGACAACTTGACGAGTTCAAGCATTTCAAGCGCACGCTCTTGACGCTTTGCTTTATCCCAACCCTTGAGTTCAAGCGGAAGTTCAATATTTTTCGCAACAGTGCGCCATTCAAAGAGACCCGACTGCTGAAACGCCATGCCGTAGTCCTGGTCGAGTCGGGCCTGCTTGGCTGACTTGCCATTCACAACAAGATTGCCCGAGGTCGGCTCGATGAGGTTGGCGATCAGCCGCAAAAGTGTTGACTTTCCGCAGCCCGACGGACCAATAAGAGAGACAAACTCGCCAGAGGCAATCGACAAATTGATATCGGTCAAAGCGTCGACTTGATTGCTTGAACCAAGGTTAAAAGCCTTAGAAATATTGGTGATTTCAACCGCGCTCATGCGGATGCCTCCTTGGGGCGATTGCGCATCATGTACATGTCAGCCAAGGTCACAAACCCCGACATCGCAAGTCCGAGAACTGCCGCTCCGAACACTGCTGTGAAAACTTTTGCGGGATCACTTGTGGCTTCGCGCGCGTATTCAATAATCAGTCGCCCGATCCCGCCTTTAAGACCTGTCGAAATTTCGGCGACGACAACACCAATCACTGATGCCGAAGCAGCCAACTTAAGTGACGGAACGATAAATGGAATCGCAGCTGGGAAACGCAACTTACGAAGTGTCTGCCACCACGACGCCGCGTAACTATCCATCAATTCAAGCGAAGCCGATGGTGCCGATGTAAGCCCTTTCAATGCTCCCACTGCAACTGGGAAGAAGGCCAAGAACGCACCAAGCACTGCTGCCGACATCCAACGTGGCCAGGTCCATCCAGCGATGTGTAACTTGCCTCCCCATGACACAACAAGTGGTGCAAGTGCAATCAACGGAACAGTTTGCGACACGACCAAGTACGGCAAAATTCCGCGCTCGGCGATTTTGAATCGAGCCATCAAAATGGATAAGCCCAACCCCAATGTCGCACCAATCGCAAAGCCAACAAGTGCTAAACGGAATGAGAACCATGCACCAGCCAAAACCACCGACCAGATTTTTCGATCAGAGCCACGAAGTTCGGGTCGGCTATAACGCGTCAGCATGTCCCACACGTGAGGCATCGCATGATTATTTGAACGCGGCAACAACTTCCAACCAAAAATCTTGCCACCGGCTTCTGGGCCTACCGTTTTGTAGATCTCCCAAACACCAGCGACCAACAACAACGAAAGAACAAAAAGAAGGGCACGGCGCACCCGCCGAGTCGCCTCACTTTTCTTCATCGTAGTTTCTGTCGTCATGATTCTTCGATACTCAACTCTTCGCCAAGATTTGCTCGGCTATCGCGGGGATTACTTTTTCACCATATGCACGCAATGTTTCGTCTTTTGCATCATGTTGTAAATAAACAGAGAATTGATCGACGCCCATGTCGCGCAATTCGTTCAGGCGCTTGACATGAGCCTCAACCGGACCCACGATGCAAAAGCGGTCAATGATCTCATCAGGAACAAAAGTGGTGTGGCTATTGCCAGCCTTGCCGTGCTCGTTGTAGTCGTAACCCTGGCGGCCCTTGATGTAGTCGGTGAGAGCCTTCGGTACCGGTGCTGAATCGCCGTACCGCTCAACGATGTCGGCAACGTGGTTACCCACCATTCCACCGAACCAACGACACTGTTCAAGTCCGTGTGCCAAACCTGCTTCGGTTCCGTCGGTGACGTAAGCCGGCGCAGCAACACAAATCTTGACGCTCTTCGGGTCGCGACCCGCTGCTGCGGCGGCATCGCGAACAGCTTTGATCGTCCATTCAGTAATGCTCGGGTCGGCAAGTTGCAATATGAATCCGTCACCAACTTCACCGGTTAACGCCAAAGCCTTCGGACCATAAGCAGCAACCCAAACCTCTGAACGTGACTTACCAGCCCATGGCAAACGAATTTCGGAATCTTTGTACATCACGGAACGACCGTTAGCAAGTTCGCGAATCACATGAATGCTTTCACGCAAAGTCGCCAATGTCGTCGGCTTGCCATTAGTAAGACGTACCGCCGAATCACCTCGCCCAATTCCAATCACGGTGCGATTGCCGTACATCTCATTCAGTGTCGCAAACAAACTTGCAGTCACTGTCCAGTCACGCGTTGCTGGGTTGGTCACCATCGGACCAACAATCACGTTGCGTGTCTCTGCCAAAATCTGGGCAAAGATCGGAAACGGCTCTTGCCACAAGATGTGACTATCGAAAGCCCAAACATACGTGAAGCCGTAGGTCTCTGCTTTCTTCGCTAGATCAACGACTCGTGCACTGGGAGGAGTTGTTTGTAGTACGACACCGATTTCCATGTTGTGAATTACCTGTTCTGCGGAAAGCCGAGATCGACTTTGCTGGTTCGAGGGTCAGGCCAACGTGACGTGACAACTTTGCTGCGGGTATAGAACTGGATTCCGTCGGGACCATACATGTGCAAGTCACCAAACAAACTGGCCTTCCAACCACCAAATGAGTAATACGAAACCGGCACCGGAATCGGCACGTTGATTCCAACCATTCCGACATTCACGTCAAACTGGAACTGACGAGCAACGCCTCCATCGCGAGTGAAAATTGCTGTGCCATTTCCGAATTGGTTGTCATTGATGAGTTGTAAACCTTCTTCATACGACTTCACACGAACGACAGTAAGCACCGGTCCAAAAATTTCATCGTCGTAACACTTCATGCCGGGCTTGGCGTGGTCGATCAGGCTTGGCTTCAAGAAGAAACCTTCGGTCGGCGCACCATCGCGACCGTCGACAACTACTTTCGCTCCTTCACCAGCAGCGCCAGCGACATAGCTTGCGACCTTGTCACGATGTTCGCCGGTAATGAGTGGGCCCATCTCACTTGACGGGTCGTTGCCATTACCGACAACAACATTCGGAATTCGACTTTGTACTTTGCTCACGAGATCGTCAGCAATCGTGTCAACTGCAAGCACAACCGAAATCGCCATGCAGCGTTCACCCGCCGAACCATATGCAGCACTCACCAACGCGTCAGCTGCCATATCAAGGTCGGCATCTGGAAGAACCAACATGTGATTCTTTGCGCCGCCAAGCGCTTGCACGCGCTTGCCATTCTTGGTGCCAGTTTCGTAGATGTAACGCGCAATGGGCGTTGAACCAACGAAGCTCACTGCCGCGATGTCGGGATGATCAAGCAAACGATCAACGGCAACCTTGTCACCGTGCACAACATTGAACACGCCATCGGGAAGGCCGGCCTGCTTGAGCAATTCGGCAATCAACATTGCTGCTGATGGATCCTTTTCCGAAGGCTTCAAAATAAAGGTGTTTCCGCAAGCAACTGCGTTGGCAAACATCCACATGGGGACCATCGCCGGGAAGTTGAATGGAGTGATGCCGGCGACGACGCCGAGTGGCTGACGAATGTTGTACACGTCAACACCAGCAGATGCTTGTTCGGAGTAGCCGCCCTTGAGAAGGTTCGGGATGCCACATGCGTATTCGATGTTTTCTAGGCCACGGGCAAGTTCGCCTAATGCATCAGCAGTTACTTTGCCGTGTTCTTTGGTCAGCAGTGCGGCGATTTCTTTGCGATTGGCCGACACCAACTCACGCATGTTGAACATGATTTCGGCGCGACGTGACAAGTTCGTTGCACGCCATGCGGGCAATGCCGCCTTAGCAATTGCAACGGCCTTGTCAACTTCGGAAACATCAGCAAAAGCAACAGTGCCTTGTACCTGACCGGTTGCGGGATCGAATATGTTTCCATTTCGTCCAGAAGTACTAGCGACGGTGTGTCCGTCGATCCAATGATCGATGCGGTACATGGGTAACTCCTTGTGGGGTTTGTGGGGGGATTTCAGACGAGATATTGCGACAAGCCACGCTTGATGTACTTGCCGTGACCCTTACGGCCAACATATTGATCGTTATCAATGAGCACCGATCCGCGTGAGAACACGGTGTCAACTTTTCCGTCAATAACCCAACCTTCCCAGGCCGAGTGATCCATGTTCATATGGTGCTTGTCGTTGATGCCGATCTTGGTCTTGGTATTTGGATCCCAAACAACAACATCGGCATCGCTACCCGGAGCGATGATGCCCTTTTGTGGGTACATGCCAAACATGCGCGCCGGAGTCGTGCAACACGTTTCAACCCAACGCTCAAGTGTCAGTTCTCCAGCAACAACACCTTGATAGATGAGTTCCATGCGGTGTTCAACTCCACCAATTCCATTCGGAATCTTGGAGAAGTCGCCGAGACCAAGTTCTTTTTGATCTTTGAAACAGAAAGGACAGTGATCGGTGCTGACAACTGCCAGTTCATTCATACGGAGACCCTTCCACAAGTCACCCTGGTGACCATGGCCCATCTGACCGATGTAGTGCGGATCATTGTCGCGTGAACGCACCGGAGTACTGCACACCCACTTTGATCCTTCGAATCCGGGTTGACCCAAAGTTTCTTCAAGCGTCATCCACAAGTACTGCGGGCAAGTCTCGGCAAAAACATTGCGACCATGGTGACGAGCTGCGGCAACTTCGTTGAGAGCATCGCCCGCCGACATATGCACGATATACAACGGCACGTTGCCGGCGACATGTGACAAAACGATGGCGCGGTGTGTGGCTTCGGCTTCAAGAGGCGAAGGACGTGTGTACGAGTGATAGCGGGGGTCGGTGTCACCACGTGCCAATGCCTGTTGCACCAAAACATCAATGGCTGGACCATTTTCGGCGTGCATCATGATCATCGCGCCACACTCTGCAGCGGTCTGCATCGCCTTCAAAATCTGGCCATCATCGCTGTAGAAAACTCCGGGGTAAGCCATGAACAGTTTGAAACTGCTAATGCCTTCATGCTCGGTGAGGTACTTCATGTCCTTCAACGACTGATCATCAACACCACCGATGATTTGGTGGAACGCGTAGTCAATTGCACATTCACCAGTTGCTTTGCGATGCCATTCGGCAAGACCATCGAAAACATTTTCGCCATAGCGCTGAACGGCCATATCAACGATTGTCGTAACGCCTCCCCATGCAGCAGCACGTGATCCAGTTTCAAAAGTGTCTGATGCAAATGTTCCACCGAATGGAAGTTCCATGTGCGTGTGTACATCGACGCCACCAGGAATGACATATTTGCCTTTGGCGTCAATAACTTTGTCGCAACCTTGTTCGGATGATTCAAACCAACCGGGGGCGCCGACCGCTGCGATTTTCTCGCCATCGATCAATACGTCATTGGCAATAACACCGGTTGGTGAAATGACTAATCCGTTCTTGATTAATACCTTGGCCATGATGCCCTCCTCATTTGCTGACTGAAACTGATATCTACAACTTCCTACAACTTACCGATCACAATTCGGTGAGGTCGCCGTACGCCTCGGGGCGGCGGTCTCGATAGAACGCCCAACGATCACGCACTTCACGCAACTTCTTCATATCAAGATCGCGGACGATGAGTTCGGGCTTGTATGGGTCGCCTTGCGCTCCAACAAACTTTCCTTCTGGATCAACGAAGTAACTCTGGCCATAGAAATCGTTTTCGCCGAGAGGTTCGATACCAACGCGGTTAATCGCGCCAACGTAGTAGATGTTGGCAACTGCAGCTGCTGGTTGCTCAACTTTCCAGATGTACTCGCTCAGTCCGCGGTGAGTTGCTGAAGGGTTGAACACAATTTGCGCACCGTTCAAACCAAGCGCACGCCAGCCTTCTGGGAAATGGCGGTCGTAACAGATGTACACGCCAACTTTGCCGACTGCCGTATCAAAAACCGGGTAGCCACCGTTGCCTGGTTTGAAATAGAACTTCTCCCAGAAACCTTTGGTTTGTGGAATGTGTTGCTTGCGATATTTGCCGAGATACTTACCATCGGCATCAATCACTGCAGCGGTGTTGTAGTACACGCCAGCCTGAGTGATTTCGTACATCGGCAACACAATGACCATGCCGGTTTCTTTGGCGATGCTTTGGAAACGCTGAGTGGTCGGGCCGTCGGGGATGTACTCGGTGTAGCCGTAGTACTCAACATCTTGCACCTGACAAAAGTACGGACCATAAAACAGTTCTTGGAAACAGATGACCTGGGCACCTTGCTTGGCCGCATCGTGACAAGCAGCTTCATGCTTGTCGATCATCGTGTCTTTTGAGCCAGTCCAGTCGGTCTGAAAAATTGCGGCGCGCACGCTGTCTTGTGAGCCAGTCATTACTTTCCCCATTTCTAATGTCGCTCACGCTTCATCGTCATTTGAATCATCGTCCGAATCATCGACCCATGAACAACAAGACTGAAGCGCTTCCCATCAGGGTAATTGACACACGACTATGTGAACAATGCCATTATTGTGACAGGACAATGCTTTTACGCAGATGAAACACGATTGACTGAATTCTGATGATCACCGACTCCTTGACTCTTGATATCGCAAACGGAATCAACGATCGCAGCGCGCGCGGTATCGCCACAGCGATCGGGCGCATGATCTCGTCGGGTGAATTGGCCATTGGAGCGCAGTTGCCCACCGTTCGCCAGCTTTCCCGCAAACTCGGCGTCTCTCCTACCACTGTTGGCGAGGCTTGGCGATCGCTCGCCGAGGTCGGGGCCATTGAAACACTGGGTCGAAACGGTTCATTTGTGCGCCAGCCCACTGGCCCTGGTGGACCGCGCCGCTACCGACAGGTGGCCGCCGATAGTGACCATCGCGGTCATTTCGCCCTTGATTTGTCGACAGGTACGCCCGATTCAACTCTTCTCCCCGACCTCCGCACCGCTTTGGCCCGGGTCAGCAGCCAAACCCTCACCAGCAGTTACCTCGACCATCCCGTCTTGCCCCAACTTGAAGAGGCGTTGCGTCATCGTTGGCCGTTCGTTCCCGAAGAACTCACCGTCGTTGATGGCGCCATGGATGCGCTTGACCGTATCGCCCAAGTTGTCGTACGCCTCGGCGATCGTGTGGTTGTCGAACACCCTACGTTCCCGCCATTGCTCGACCTACTTGAAAAAATCGGTGCCGATGTCATTGGGGTTGAAGTTGATGCCCACGGCATGAACGTTGAAGCGCTCACTGCTGCACTTGAACAAAAACCAACGGCACTGTTTTTGCAACCACGTGCGCAAAATCCGACAGGCGTCACGATGACTGCACAACGCGCCCAACAAATTGCTGATGCGATTGTTGCATCGGGACATTCTGAATCAATCACGATCATTGAAGACGACCATGCCGGCGATATTGCGGTCGGTGAATTGAACAGCATTGGCAACTACCTACCTACGCGCACCGTTCATATTCGAAGTTATTCAAAGAGCCACGGACCCGACTTGCGTCTTGCTGCAGTTGGCGGATCCGGTGATGTTATTTCTGCCGCAGCGAACCGTCGACTACTTGGCCCGGGTTGGAGCAGCCGCATTTTGCAAGCAGTCTTACTTGAGCTTCTTGACGATCAAGCAACTCTTGATTCACTCAGTTATGCCCGCTCCGAATATTCACGCCGCCGTCAAGAAGTCGTGCAAATCCTCAATGAACGCAACGTTTTTTCTACTGGTACAGACGGAATTAACTTGTGGGTGCGGGTCAGCGATGAACGAAGTGCGCTCATGACTTTGGCCGCTCAAGGAATTGGCGCAGCACCTGGAACACCGTTCTTAGTTAACACACACCCTGATTCAATGCGACTTACTGTCGGCCTATTGGGAGCAGTATCTGATCTTGAGGCGACTGCTCAAGCAATCGCATCGGCTGCAACTACATCTGGAAGTGGCCGGCGCGGCCAACGTTAAACGACCTGGATTAACGACAGGGATTAACGACGTGAATTAGTAACCGCCACCAATTTTGCTGTGATCCCACGACACAATGTTTTCAACTTCAATCTGAATACCAAGACGCTTCTTCGCCTGAGCTTCTAAGAACGGAAGTGCAGCATCGCTGATTGCACCTTCGCCGTTGTACTTCAATCCAACGGCTTTACCAATGGACAAAATCTTGTCGTAGTCCTCAATGATGGTGGCAGTTCCGACGATCTCGAGTCCCTTGAGCTCTTCGTACGCGTCACCACTTTCGATGAGACCGGTGATTTTGTTGTTGCGACGTAGGTTGACAATCTTTTGGCTCTTGCCGAAAGTCCAGAAGGTGACTTTGCCATCCATGACGACGTACCACATGGCCACGAGGTGGGGGTGGCCAGTCGGTCCAATTGAGGCGATATTGAGAATGGTCTGTGTTTCAAGATAGGCCGCAATTTCGGCCTCGGTCATCGTGATGGAAGAGCGCTTATTTGCCATATGGCTTACGACCCTAGTTCGCACTTGCGGGCAAATCGCGCCCAAGAGTGAGGTTGGTAGTGGGGGTTGACCAGCGAGTCTGCGCTACCGTTAGCACCGTGGCTGCAACACCTTCCCCCGATCTCCTCCTCGAGCCCCTTTCGCTTGAAGCCGACGGCTTTCCGGCTCGCACGCTCAGCGAATGGCTCACCACCTTCCACCTCGCTTCAGTTGTCCTTGATCCCTACACCAACGAAAGTTCATGGATTCTCAACACCGCAGCCCGTATCTTGCGCTCGTTCGGTGGTTCGGCTGCTCGCACCAATCTCATAGTCACCGCAACAGCTGATGAAGCCCGCTCATTCCTCGGACCTTTGGCTAAAGAATTCTTGGTGTTCACCGACCCCGATCGTGCAGCTGTGAAGGCATTTGGACTCACCACCTTGCCCGCATTTGTGTTCGTGCGTTCCGACGGAACCATCAACGCAGTCGCCGAAGGTTGGGATGCCGCCGAATGGCGCACAGTTGCCAAAGCCATCGCTGACACCACCGCATGGACCGCCCCTTCTATTCCGGCAGCCGGAGACCCAGTTTCTTTTAGCGGCACTCCCGCACTTGGCTGATTCTGTTACCTGTCACCGACCTCCCTGTTGAAGACGTCATCGACGAACTTCGATCGGCATTAGCTCATCGCCTGACCGCTGTTCTAGTTGCTCCACCTGGTGCTGGCAAGACCACGCTGATTCCGTTACGTCTCATCAACGAAAAGTGGTTAAACGGACAACGCATCGTCATGCTTGAGCCACGACGACTTGCTGCTCGCGCCGCAGCTCGTCGACTCGCTTCGTTGATTGGTCAAGAACCAGGCGAGCTTGTCGGGTACCAAACTCGCGACGAACGTCGCATTGGCCCCAACACTCGCATAGAAGTTGTGACTGAAGGAATTCTGACGCGTCGATTACAAAACGATCCCGAACTACCTGGCATTGGTCTCGTGATCTTCGACGAAGTTCACGAACGCAACTTGCCCACTGATGTCGGACTTGCGTTATGTCTTGATGCCCGCAAAAACCTACGACCCGATTTACGAGTTCTCGCCATGTCGGCAACTGCCGACACCGATCGCTTTGCAAAACTTCTTGCCGATAGCGAGCCTGCACCCATTATCTCTAGTGCTGGTCGTCAACACCCCGTTGAAATCACTTGGGCGCCTGCTGGCAAACAACAACGACTCGACGATGCAGTCGTTGATGTCACCATGCGTGCGTTGCGTGAAAATGTTGGAGACATTCTTGTTTTTCTTCCCGGCATCGGTGAAATCAATCGCGTACAACAAGCACTCGAACGATCAGTTATGCCCGACACCGATGTTTACCCATTAGCTGGTGCACTTTCATTGGCCGATCAAGATCGCGCGCTTGCACCATCGCCAACGGGACGTCGTCGCGTTGTACTCAGCACCGACATCGCCGAAACAAGTTTGACAGTCAACGGAGTGAGCGTTGTTGTCGATGCAGGCCAAGCGCGCGTTCCGCGTTACGACCCGCGCACCGGCATGACTCGACTCACCACAATTCCAACCTCACGCGCGTCAGCCGAACAACGTGCTGGTCGTGCCGGTCGACTTGGACCTGGTGTCGCCTATCGGTTGTGGAGCAAACTTGAACACACCACACGACGTTCACATCTTGATCCTGAAATCACTCAAGTTGATCTGTCCGGCTTCGCACTCGAACTTGCTTCTTGGGGAACACCACTAGCTGAACTTTCCTTTGCCGATCGTCCACCTGAAGCTGCGTACAAACAAGGTATTGAACTTTTACAAATGCTTGGTGGGCTTGACCATGAAGAAAAACTGACTGAAATCGGTCGACGAATGCTCACTGCACCAGTGCATCCACGCCTTGCCCACATGGTCACTTCTGCGCACTCGCGAGACCATGGACTTGCTTGCGTTATTGCAGCATTACTTGATGATCGTGACGTCATGCGCGGTCGTCCCGATGAATTGCCCGTTGATATTTCATTACGTGTGCAGTTCATCACGCGCGAAATGTATGACGATCGCGCCGATCGACGTGGCACCGAACGAGTACGTGAACGCGCTGAAGATATGGCGCGTCGCACGGGCGGGCGGCTTGATTGGGACAGTGTGAATTCTAATCATGCTGGAGCCGTATTACTTCTGGCTTACCCCGATCGTTTAGCAATGCGTCGTCAACCTGGGCAGTATCAAATGCGCAATGGTTCGGCTGCTTGGTTTCGACCCAACGATCAACTTGCCCACGAAATGTTTGTTGTCGCTGCCGACCTCGATGGTGATCGCAAGAATGCGCGCATTCGTTTGTGTGCGGTAGTTGATGAAGCGACCATCAATCAGGTTCTCACAAATGATGTTGTTGAAGAGCGCGTCACTTTGTGGGATAAAGAACGAAAAGATTTTGTTGAGCGAGTGACCGTCAAACTTGATCGGATGCGATTATCTGAAGAATCCCGTCGACCCTCACCGAATGATTCAACGGTGTCGGCGATCATGGAATATTTGGTTCAACAGCGTTTGACACCGTTGCCATGGACAAACGCAACCAGTGAACTGCGTGCACGAATTTCGTTCTTGCGACGAGAAATTGGTGAACCCTGGCCCGACTGGTCGGACAAATCATTAATCGCCACATCCGAAGAATGGCTCCGTCCGTACCTGGCCGGCATGACATCAATCAACGACGTCAAAGAGCTCAACCTTGGCATGTTGTTGCGTTCACAACTTCCGTGGCCAGAAGGTGGGCAGATTGATGACCTTGTACCGAGCACTCTTGAATTAGCTTCTGGTCGATCGTTGCCGATTGATTACGCAAGCGCAGTCAAAGAAGGAACCGCTCCTGTCGTGCGCGTGCGGGTTCAAGATTTGTTTGGCACCAAGACTCACCCGACTGTTGCTGGTGGTCGAGTCGCTCTCGTACTTCACTTGCTCTCGCCAGCAGATCGACCGATTCAAGTCACCGCAGACCTACCTGGTTTTTGGTCGGGATCATGGAGCGATGTGAAGAGAGATATGGCCGGTCGTTATCCCAAGCATCAGTGGCCCGATGATCCAGCAAACGCTGATCCGAAGCGAATGAAAGATCGTTAATGATCGCCACAGAAATTGCTGGTCTTCCCCTGTACATGGTTGGCGTATGTACATTGCTCGCATTGATCGGTTCAAGCGTTCAAGGTTCGCTTGGGTTTGGACTTGGCATGCTCACTTCGCCGATCTTTGCAATGATTGACCATTCATTCGTCCCGGTCGCCTTGATGTTGGCGGTGATGCCTTTGACCTTCGGTGTTGCCTTTCGTGATCGCAAGTTCATTGATGCAAGTGGATTCAAGTGGGCAATCCTTGGGCGCTTTCCCGGAGTCTTCATCGGTATTATTGCGCTGCGTGCGATGAATAAAGATGCCTTGGCATATTCAGTCGCAACTTCGGTCACGATCGCGGTCATCATTTCGATCATCACCACCAAACGCGGACAAGTTGTGCCGACAAACGCGACCACACTCACAAGCGCTGGATTCGCAAGTGGATTCATGGGTACCGTGACATCCATCGGTGGACCACCTATGGCTCTTGTCTATAAAGACGGAGATCCACGAACAGTGCGGGCAACGCTCGCAGCATTCTTCAGTATTGGGGTTGTCATCACCGTTACAGGGTTTGTCCTGTCGGGAGAAATCGGCCGACACGAGATTGCATTAACTCTTGTTATTCTTCCGGGGGTCCTTGCAGGACTACCGGTTTCATCCCTTCTTGGAAATCGCATCTCACCCGAGATCATGCGGCCATTGATTCTGGCGATCTGCGCGCTGTCGGCAGGCTTGTTATTTCTCGAAACCGAGTGGTAAGACATCAATTAACAGTTTCATTGCTGCAAGTTTCTAAACCCATGTCCAAGTAACAGGTTTTAAAATTAAATAATTAGTTCTTGCTCGGATATATCAGCAATGGTTGTTCATTGACTACTACGAATCCCATTGTTATCCTCTCAAATCAGTAGCGATTCGTCTCCAAAAATTCTCGCTTCTATCATTGGTTGCGATGAAATCAGGTTTTTGGTAGGGCCATTTTATGGATACTGACTCAAGGCGAAATTTCTTACGAGTGCTTGGGGGTTTTGCCGTTACAGGCTTATTTGTCAGTGAATTTACGAATCAAATAGCTCGTGCGGAAAGTCAAAGCAACAGCTTCGTTGATTGGCTATATGTCGTCCACACAAATGCAGTTTATGACTTTGACAGTCATTCAATATTTCTTCCTGTGCGTTCGGCAATTACTGGAAGAGACGGGCTACTGGCTTTCGAAATTAATGACGTCCAGCGACCTAAATTGTTGCTTGATTTAGGATTTCTTCCACCAGTCTCAGCAATTTTGGGGCTCGGCGATGGTTTATTTGCTCTTGGTGGAACCCAAATAGTTAAACGAACTTTCTCCTTGGAAATTACCGGGGATCCGCCATACAACGACCTAAAAAAAATCCATCAACTTGCCGCACTTAACCTAGACAATGAGACGACTACTTCCACTGTTGAAATTCCGTCAAGTTGGGCCGTACAAGGTTCTATTGGTGACTTTGAGAGAGCCGATGTTCACTCATGGCCAAGTCTTGATTCAACGTTTTTATTAGGAGTTTCTAGAAAACCAGATCAGGCGGGATTCATAAGCTGGGAGCGAAATGATTTTGCACGAGTCGACGCAAACAATTTAAATATTGTTAATGGAATTGAAGGCATTAAACCGCTTGGCGAGTTAGTTGGGGAAGCAGGTCAATTAAGCATCTTGATGACTACAAATACCCCATATTTAAGTGTCTCTGGACCATCCACCACGAATTTTTTTGAACTGCACGAACAATCGTGGTCAAAGTTTTCCGAGCTTGCAATTGGGGAAGGTTTTCTGATCACCGTTGCTGGAATGCCGTATTTTGCCTCCATCTCGCCATCTGCTTTATCAATTGAACTTTTCTCTCTCCTAAACCCAGATGTCAGAATCACACAGCAATTAAACGGCCCATGCGAATTACTTCTGCCAGTCGCAGGCCGCGAAGACTTAGCAGTGATCATTCTCGCAGATGGCTCAATACAAACAACTTCATTTGAGGCAGGAGGGAAATGATGACTTGTACGTGTGCTACCGGATGTCCAAGCAGCACAATCCAGCGAAATTACCTGTGGGCTCCTCAAGCTGAATTACGTTACCGAACAGGGTGGTACGGCCCTTGGGGCGTTCACCCTGCCATGTCGACTTTTGCACTTGACCCAACGTTTGCTTCGCAGTTAGACAACATGATCTCTTATTTAAATAACGAATTCAGTGTTTGGAATTTGGCAATTGATTGGATCGGATCCGCTGGGACATACGTTGATTGCGACAATTATCCCTACCACTCCACCGCTCGTGCGTTTGACCTCACTGCGATTGCTCTCACTGGAGTAAGTAGTTTTCTTATTGATAGCAACCAAAGTTGGCAAGACTCAATTGTGCATAAAAGGCGCTACTTATCGATGATTTGTGCTGCTCGTATGTTCTTCGGTTCTGGGGGTGTCCTAGGTGCTGGTTTTCCTGGGCACCAAAATCATATTCATATTGACAATTGGCATTCACTTAACACCTTGAACTTAGGCAGCATTTCCGACAGGGGAATACTTCGTCAAATTCTAAATTGCTACGAAAATCCACTCGTTAACATTGATGGCTCAGCCGTCTGGAATTATGTAGACGAATATTTCTTGAATAGCCTTTTGACGAAAATCAAGATGAACTGCACACATCCGACTAGTTCCATTTGGAATACGCTTGGGTTCCTGCATTTAATAGTGAAACACGGTGTTGCTAATCAATCTGCTGGTTTTTATACAGGCAATTGCTAAACGAGTCAATTATGCGCAAAATCCGTTATCGCCTTCTCCTAACAACAATTCTGATTGATCTGACATTAATTGCTACAGCCTGCTCATCAGATTCCGCCTCCGTTATTAGTAGTGTGCCACTCCCCCTCGACACGATTACGCAAGCTACTTCCGAAGATTCAACGTCAACTTCGCGACCGTTTGTATTTACTGAAAACAATCGACAGCCACCAAAAACCATTCCAACCGTCACCATGGTTACGGCGCCACCTAATTCCGAAGATCCAATTCCCATCGAAACGGGTACTTGTCAAGGGCCAGCATGTTTTGCGGCGGTCGTCAGCAAAAACCGTTTGATTTTGATAAATTTCGGCGACACTAGATTAGAAATTCATGACCGTAAGCAAGACGGTTCCTTTGATGTTCCTTACTATTTTGACTTGCCAGCAGGCAGAAATGAATATGGATTATTTCCTTCCCTCATCACAATAGGCCCTGATGATGTGGCATACGTCCAAATGCCCAGTTCTGGCACCGATCCTTTGGGCAAAATATACGCAATCTCGACGGACGATATGCAGGCGGCCATAATAGGTGAAAGTAAAGTTTCTTCAGACATGTCAGGCGACGGAGAATTTATTTTCACGTCGCAAGGCGTCGCTTATAAATCTTGTTGCAATCCGCCGGGATCAAATGACTCTGAACTCGTTATGAACTGGTTGTTCCTTCGTGAAAATTCACGCCATGAAGTGAGCTTAATATTCGTAACTTTCGAATCAAATAGCAAAATTTCCATCAATCGTTTAGAGCAAGATGGAACTTCACTGATTTGGAATATTGATGATGCACCTGAGGGGGCAAAATCTGCTCTTCGCTCAATTGCAACATGCGATGGCGGAGCAGAAGTGTGGCTTCAAAATGCCTCTGACGGTATTTTGTATGTCCTAGCACCCGACGGTTCAACACATCGCCAAGACTTTCAAGGCACTTCGTTAATAGCACTTGACCCTTTGGGTGGTGGATACCTTCGAAATAGTGAAGGTCTACCAATTTTGGAGCAAACTAACCCGACTCTCAGTGGGGAATTATGTTTGTGAAGCGGACACGAATATCGGCAACATTCCTAGTTACAGCACATCTTTGGCTCGCGTTGAAACGGTTAGCGTGAAGGTATGCCCGAGTTTGAATTCACCGAAATTTTCCCCCTAGGTAAAGACACCACTCCCTATCGATTGGTCACCACCGAAGGCGTCAGTACCTTTGAAACTCCCGAAGGAACCTTCTTAAAAGTTTCCCCCGAAGCAATCACCCGTATCACCCAAGAAGCCATGCGCGACATTGCCCACTTCTTGCGTCCTGGCCATCTTCAACAATTGCGCAATATCCTCGATGATCCCGAAGCCAGCGATAACGACCGGTTCGTTGCGCTTGATCTATTAAAGAATGCGGCAATTGCAGCCAGCGGAATTTTGCCGATGTGTCAAGACACGGGTACTGCAATCGTCAAAGGTAAAAAAGGTCAGTTCGTTTTCAGTGGTAACGGCGACGAAGAAGCAATTGCTCGCGGCGTGTACAACACGTACCTCACAAGCAACCTTCGCTATAGCCAGATGGCTCCGCTCACGATGTACGACGAAGTCAACACTGGCAACAACTTGCCAGCCGAAATCAAGATCAGTGCAGTTGATGGAGACGCCTACAAATTTTTGTTCATGGCCAAAGGTGGCGGCAGCGCCAACAAGAGCTATCTCTTTCAAGAAACGAAGGCTTTGCTCAATGACAAGTCTTTATTCCCTTGGCTTTTTGAAAAGATGAAGTCACTCGGAACTGCTGCTTGCCCGCCCTATCACCTTGCAGTTGTTATCGGTGGAACATCAGCCGAACAAGCAGTTGAAACAGCAAAGCTTGCGAGCGCGCGTTATTTGGACACGTTGCCAACAGTAGGCAGCAAGCTCGGTCACGCATTCCGCGATCTTGATATGGAACAACGCATCTTGAAGTTGTCGCAAGAGACCGGAATTGGTGCACAGTTCGGCGGAAAGTATTTCTGTCACGATGTGCGCGTGATTCGCTTGCCACGACATGGCGCATCATGTCCAGTTGCAATGGCGGTGTCATGCTCAGCCGACCGACAAATGCTTGGCAAGATCACCAAAGACGGAATCTTCCTTGAACAACTCGAAACCGATCCCGCACGTTTCTTGCCCGAGGTAACGCACGACGATTTACAAGACACACCGGTCGTGCAAATTGATCTCAATCAACCCATGAGTGCGATCCGTGCCGAACTGGGCAAATACCCAGTGAAAACTCGCGTCATGTTGACTGGCCCGCTTGTTGTTGCACGCGATATTGCGCACGCCAAACTCAAAGAACGTATTGATGCCGGACTTGGTTTGCCCGACTACATGAAAGACATGGCCGTCTATTACGCCGGCCCAGCAAAGACCCCCGAAGGTATGGCGTCTGGTTCATTTGGCCCAACCACGGCTGGTCGCATGGACAGTTATGTCGACGAGTTCCAGGCCAATGGTGGAAGCTTTGTGATGTTGGCCAAGGGCAACCGATCAAAGGCCGTCACCGATGCCTGCAAAAAGCACGGTGGTTTCTACCTTGGGTCGATTGGTGGACCTGCGGCTCGCCTGGCCCAAGACTGCATCACCAAAGTCGAGGTCTTGGAGTACGCCGAATTAGGTATGGAGGCCGTGTGGAAGATCGAAGTTCAAGACTTCCCCGCTTTCATCGTTGTTGATGACAAGGGCAACGACTTTTTTGACCTGGTGAATAAGCCTTTTGGCGGCACCCCGGTCAGCCTGAAGAAATAACCCGTCCATTTCACCCACTTTGGAATATGGCTGCCGCTAGGCGGTAACTATCTTCCAAAGTGGCAGGAAATGGACAGCGTTATGGGCGGGGGTCAAGGAGAGTGGAGAGGCGAAGTTCGCCTTCTCGGGTTTGACCGCCATCACGCAAAAACTTTTCCATCGCTTCACGCGCCCCTGGTCCGCCCAAAGTCGCACTGAACGCATTTCCTTCGGCCAACAAATCTTGCGGGACTTCTTTCTCGGCACGTATCACCGAGGCCTTACCCGCAGCAATCGCATGAGCGGGAAATGACGCAATTCTTTTAGCCATCCTCTCCACGAACGGCCACAACTCGTCCTTCGGCAACGAGCGGTTCACCCATCCATATCGCTCGGCATCAACTGCATCAAAATCATCACAGCCCAACACCACTTCGAGCGCTCGCGATCGACCCATCAAACGAGCAAGACGTTGCGTTCCACTTCCACCAGGAATGATCCCTAGTCCAACTTCAGGTTGATTGAACACTGCACCCGGGTGATCTCCATGAGGCAAGACGGCGAATCGCATATCGCAACTCAACGCCAATTCACTTCCTCCGCCACCCACACGACCTTCAATGACAGCAATCGTCGCCTTAGGCATCGTACGCAGCGTCTCACACATCACGTGATAAGGATTCAATTCAGTCGCAGGAGGAGTTTCTGTTGGGAAAGTCAAAATCGCTTCAACATCAAAGTGAGCGATAAAGAAATCTGGGTTCGCCGACGAGATAAGAACGACTCGTATTTCATCATCAACGGCAAGATCGCTAATCACTTGCATCGTTTCAAGAAAGAAATCAAATGTGAACAAATTGATCGGCGGACTATTCAGCACGATCCGCGCAATTCCGTCAGCCTTAGTTATAGAGAGACCTGTTCCCATTGATTTCCCCCATCAATAGATATCGCCTGATTTGTAATGCGATTACTTCAGAAGTGATTTCACCATTGAACGAGTGTCAGCAACTTCATCTGGTGTCGCACCAAATTCAACGGCGGCAAAATCGGTGACTCCAATGTCAGCCAAAGCCATGATGCGATCGGCAACTTCGGAAGCGCTTCCGATAATTGCGATATCGGCCGGACCTGCAGCGCCTTCTTTGTCGAGCATCGCGCGATAGCTCGGCAACTGTCCGTACACCACGAATACTTGCGCTGCACGTTGCAAGGCTGCTTCACGATCGTTCGTCACACACACGGGCAATGCGGCGATGACGCGCGTTGAATCGCGGCCAGCTTTTTCAGCCGCTGCCTTCAAAGTAGGAATGGTGTGATTAGCCAAAGTCTGAGGACCAGTGCACCACGTAAGCGTTCCATCAGCAAGGGCAGCAGTCACCTTGAGCATCTGCTCGCCGAGGGCAGCGATCACAACGTTGGGGCGTGTTCCGCCAGGCACGCTGACTCCACCATTGACGTTGAATGCTTCACCAGCGTGCGCAACCGGCTTGCCTTCAAGCAACGGCATCATCACTTCAAGGTACTCACGCATGTGACGCACGGGCTTATCAAAGCTCATACCCCACATCGACTCAACAACAATTTGATGACTGAGTCCAATACCCAGGCACAGACGTCCACCAGCAGCAGCATTTACCGTGAGAGCTTGTTGAGCCATCATCATCGGGTGACGCGGATACGTCGGCACAACGCTCGTTCCGAGTTCGATACGAGGAACTTCACGACCAATCACTGCTAACGCAGTCAGCGCATCATGACCAAAAATCTGCGGAGCCCAATAGCTCGCAAAACCATCGGCTTCGGCCCTTCGAGCCTCAGCCACCATGGCGTCAATTGTTCCGTCGTTTGAAGCTCCACCAAAAATTCCTATGCGCATGGGCTAACCATAACCCCAAAATGGCACGACAGAAGTACTGAAGACTTAGGCGAGGCTGACGAGCTCAAGCCAGTCATGGCTGAAGTAATCAACCTGACCGTCAGGCATGAGCAAAACTTTGGTTGGCTTGAGATGCTCAACAAATTCGGTGTCGTGACTCACGAAAATGATGGCACCCTTCCAACCCGACAGTGCATTTGCGACGGCTTCACGACTTGAGGGATCAAGGTTGTTCGTTGGTTCGTCAAGTAACAACAAATTGTTACGTCCGACCATCAACATCGCGAGCGCGAGTTTCGTCTTTTCTCCGCCCGACAAGGTTCCCGATTTCTGGTTGACCTTGTCGCCAGATAATCCGAACATTCCGAGCAAAGCTCGAAGCTGTGTCTCCGTGAGCGAAACCCCAGCTGGAACTTCGCGACGAATGTTTTCTAAAAGAGTTGCATCGGTGTTGAGATTGTCATGTTCTTGGGCGTAGTAGCCGCAATTCACCTGGTGACCAAATGAAAAATCACCTAGGTCAGCTTTAGTTTCGCCTGCAAGAATTCGCAGCAAACTTGTTTTACCAGCACCATTTAAACCAAGTACCAATAAACGTTCTCCGCGTCCAAGATCGAACGTGACATCTTCGAACACTGGTGGTCCGCCATAGCCCTTACACAAATGCTTCGTCTCGATAACCGTGACGCCACATGGTGGCGGGTCAGGAAACTTCACTTGTAAAACACGTCCACCAGTTGGGGCAACGACTTTTTCGCCTTGCAAACGATCAATGCGCTTTTCAATGCTGTGCGCCATTGCAGCTTTCGTTGCTTTGGCTCCAAAGCGATCAACGACTGTCTGTAGTCGATTGATTTCTTTCGCCTGCAATGCAGCCTTCTTAATCATGCGCTCTTCGTCTTCGGCACGCGAACGTCGGTACTGGCTATATGTGCCTTTGTATTCGACAATATGACCCGTCGCGTCTTCGGCGTCGCGGTCTAAGTGCAATACACGAGTAATCGCTTCGTCAAGCAGATCAAGGTCGTGGCTGATCACTAAAAGCGCACCGCGATATTGACGCAAGAAACCTAGCAACCAAGTTTTGGCATCAACGTCTAAGTGGTTCGTTGGCTCGTCAAGCAACAACGCATCGCTTCCGGCAAACAAAATTCGCGACAATTCAACTCGACGTCGTTCACCACCCGACAAAACACCGACCGGAAGATCTAGACGAGCACCACTCATACCGAGGCCAGCTGCAATACTGCGCGCTTCACTCTCGGCCGCGTATCCACCTTTGATAGAAAATTCTTCTTCGGCCTTGCTGTATCGCGAGACATTGCGCTCACTCGCATCTTCTTCCATCGCGATACGCAGCTTTTCAAGACGCATCAAATCGTCGTCAATGTTGCGGCCAGACAGAATGTGAGAAATCGCGGTGCGTCCGTCGTAAATGCCGGCAATGCGTGGATCTTGAGGAAGGTAGCCAAAACCACCTTTACGCATAATCTTTCCAGCGATCGGTTCGGCTTCTCCACCTAACATTTTGAAAAGAGTCGTCTTTCCCGCTCCGTTGCGACCAACGAGTCCGACCTTGTCCTTAGGCATGACGGTGAAGGTGGCGTTCTCAACAACGAGACGACCACCAATCTCGACCGAAAGCGATTGGACCTGAAGCACCCCTCAAGTGTGTTGGTTCAAAACGCCATGCGCAACCACCGTGACAGGTATCCGCGATTTATCTTGCTATTTACGAACCTGTTGTCGTTGGAACAGTCGGCGCAGATGTTGTTGCTGGGACGGTGGTTGCGACAGCAACAGTCGTATTTGTAGGTGTGGAAGTACTCACACTCACGATAGAGGTTGATGTCGCATCAACTACTGTCGTGTCAACAACCGTCACAATGGGTGGAACATTCGTGAGCGGAGCATCATCTTTGAATTCAACTTTGAGACACTCACCAGGCGCCCCTCCAGGAGCATTGCCCAACACTTTGATAATTGAATCCATCAATAAAACATTTCCAGCATCGACCGGATGGATCCCGTCCTTCCACAACATCCCAGGAGTCTTTGAAATTTCACGCCAATCAACGAGCCACAAATTGTCGCGTGTCTTTACTTCTTCTTCAATCACAGCATTAACTTCTTGAATAAATGGTTTGTACTCTGTTGCCGTGAGAATGATCACAGGACGTGGAGCCAACTCATCAAGAATCTTGTCAAGGTATTCCTTGTAGACATCTTGTTTCTTGCCATAGTTGGTTCCAAGAAAGAGAACTGCAGCATCGAAGCCCTGGGGCAATTTCTTCTTCACAATACGCAAGCCAAGATCAATGAAACGGCCGCGTTCAGCTTCTACCGCAACTTGCCAACCCAAAGGAACCAAGCGATCGCAGGCCATGTTGCTATAGCGACGAGACACAGCGGCAAAAATTGAATCGCCGATCATCAAAAGTCGCGGTCCATTGGAAAGTTCGCCGACTGTGAGCGGGCGACTCTCTACCGGTGTTGAAGTTTCGCTTACTGAATTGACGGCCGTTGTTGACACTTGGTCTGGCAAATTGCCGATACCAGCAACGGTTCCACTTACTGCAGTAGTTGTGGCTCCGTCAGAACCAGTCGAACCGCAAGAGACAGAAGCGATGAGCAAAACTGCGAGAACGGAACTGCGACGCAAGTTGTGTCGAGAAAATCTCATTGAGCAGTGCCCTGTTCACGAATCGCTTTCAGTTCATCACGAATAGAAGTCAAAAGCACAATGTCCGCTGTCGGTGGCGCAACTGCTTCAGTCCCTGTGGCCTTGTTATATGCCTTCAACATCAAAAAGAGAACAAAGGAGATTGAAATGAAAGTGACCGCAACCGTCAAAAAAGCACCGAAGCGAATCTCGGCATCATTGACATGAACGATGAGTGCGTCATCAAAATTTGGAGTCCCAAAAGGAATTGCCACGATCGGCATCACAACTTCTTCAACCATCGCTTTTACGAGGCCCGAAAACGCTCCACCGATGACGAAACCAACCGCAATGGCCAGCAGGTTTCCCTTATTAATGAAGTCACGAAATTCTTTGAAAAGTTTGGTTAATCGAAGGCTTTTCATAATGAATCAAGAATACCCGTGTAGAACTCAAAGGACCCGAATAGGTATGGTGACAATCCATGTCAGATAATTCCCCCTCCACACCCGAACTTCTGGTTGACCAAATAGACGCTCTTCGTGTGCTGAGGGCCAACAGTGACGAAGAAAAAGGTCGACTACTTGAACAAATCGGCGGCAAGGGCGTTGTTGAGCAAGAGATGGTGTCACAGATGTCAGCCATTAGGCCTCTTCACCATCCCGATCGCTTTGAGGAAGCTCATCGAATGATGATGCGCGGTATCGAAGTTCTTGATCGCAATGGTCCACGACCGGCAAAAGTTCCCAACATTGGACCGCTTCGACCAATTGCTCAATGGTTGGTACAGCAGGTCACTCGCTGGATTGTGAAAAGCCATCTCAATCGACTCACTGGACGAATCTGTGGTCTCTACGAAAAGCGTGAAGCAAACAGTGATTGGGGAACGCGTGAACACGCCATGTTGCGTCGCGCTCGCCTTGACGCACGGCGGGTTCAAGCCAACTCCGGTGGAAATGCTCTAGGACTACCCACTTTCCTTCTGGGTGGCGCAGCCCTGACTTCGGTCGGGAGCGGATTGCAAAGTTTGGCACGAACCGCAATGGACTCGACGCTCGGCATTTCAATACTTGGTTTCATCGCAGTTTTTGTCTTGGGCGCCTTGTCATGGGTAGCGCTCTACAGCGCTGGAGTCGCACGTCGACGCATACGACTGTCAACTGACCAACCAATGAGAGCACTTTGGGAAACCATCGGCGCAGCCGGCAAACCACCGCGCGACGAGAGTTACAACTTTGCGGTGTATGCCATCATTCTTCTTGTGTTGGCATGGATTGTCGTTCCGCTAGCGATTTGGTTAGCAATTACTGCTTAACTTCATCGCCGTGACCCTCAAGGTCTTCAAAGCGATTCACCTGACGAAGTGTTGGGAAGAATACCGAATACAACGCGACGACACCGAGTGTTGCTACTCCTCCGCCGACTACTGCTGCCTTTGTTCCAAATGCCTGGGCGGCCACGCCACTCTCAAATGCGCCCAGCTCATTGCTTGCGCCAATAAACACGTTCTCAACTGCCATGACTCGGCCGCGCTTATCGTCAGGAGTCACTAGTGGCACCAGAGTTCCACGGATATACACGCTGATCATGTCTGAGCCCGACAACAAGATAAGTGCAGCAAAAGCAACAACATATGAAGTTGTCAGTCCGAGCGCAACAGTTGCAGCTCCGAATAAACCAACGACAATCAATAACGTACGTCCTACTCGACGCGTAACAGGCCGCGAGGCCAAGAATACTGCCATGACCGCCGCACCGATACCGGGAGCAGCGCGTAACCAGCCGTAAGCGATATCACCAACATGAAGTTGATCTTCAGCAATTGCTGGCAAGAGTGCGACCGCACCGCCAAAGAGAACAGCGAATAGATCTAACGAAATAGCTGCTAACAAAATCGGCGTGCGCCGAATGAAACGCAATCCCTCGAGTGCAGTGTGCAGCGATACCTTCTCAGCCTTATCTTTCACGGCCCGTGGCGTAGGTGGTCGCACAAACTTCACAGACAACAAGAACGAGACACCGCAGCCGATCAAAACTGCCGAGACAAGATACGCCACACCTGGATCAACGGCATATAAGAATCCACCTGTAGCTGGTCCGATAATTGCTGCTGTCGTCCAAGTTGCTGAGTACATCGCAATCGTTCGAGGAAGCGCGCCATCTGGTGCAACCATCGGTGGAATTGAACGGATTGAGGGTGCAGCAAATGCACGAGCACAACCAAAAACAAAGGCAATCATAAACAGCGGCCAAACCGCTGTTGGCTCAGAAAATGCGTACACAGCTAGAACTGCCGAACAGAGCAACTCAAACGCCACCGCGATTCCACCAACGATTTTGCGGTTGAATCGATCGGCCACCGAACCAGTGACCAATACCAATAGTGCAGCCGGCAGAAACTCGGCAAGACCAAGTAGACCGATATCAAGTTCACGGCCAGTGATGTCATAAATCTGTTTGCCAAGCACCGTTGCCTGCAACATCACACCTGAAGATGTAAAAATGCTAGAGCCCAGCAAGTTGCGGACAGGGCCCACTCTCAGTAAATCACGAGTACTTTCGGCTGGATTTCTTTGTTTTGGGGCAGACACAGACTGTTTACCTTAGCGAAGTCTTCTATCATTTCGAGTATGACTTCACTTGCAGATGACACTCGTTGGCTTGATGCCACCGCCCAAGCAGACCTCGTTTCTACTGGTGATGTTTCTCCCATTGAGTTAGTTGAGGCTGCAATCGAGCGTGCCGAACGTTACGACAGCAAACTGAACGCTTTGACATATCGCTGGTTTGACGCAGCCCGACAACTCGCAACGAGTAGCGATCTTCCCGAAGGCCCGTTTCGCGGTGTGCCATATCTCTTAAAAGATCTCTATGCCGCTGAAGCGGGTAAGCCCCTCAGCAATGGCAGCAAGGCATACAAAGAAGCGAACTACGTCTCGACCGAAGACACCACTCTTGTTTCGCGCTACAAAGCATCAGGTTTGATTTCGATCGGTCGTAGTAACAGTCCTGAATTTGGCAGCGTTCCCGTCACCGAACCCGAAGCATGGGGGCCAACACGCAACCCTTGGGATCTCACGCGAACTTCTGGTGGATCAAGTGGCGGCTCAGCAGCAGCAGTAGCCACTGGAATTGTTCCTATTGCCCACGCCAGTGATGGCGGAGGTTCAATTCGTATTCCAGCATCTTGTTGCGGTCTCGTTGGTCTCAAGATTTCGCAAGGTCGTATTTCAATGGGACCTCTTCGCGATGAAAGTAACCTCGGAGTCGAGCACTGCGTCAGTCGCAGCGTGCGCGACTCGGCTCGCTTACTTGATGCAACTCATGGTCCCGGAATCGGTGACGTGATTATTGCGCCCACGCCACGTCGCCCATTCGTTGATGAAGTTGGTGCCGACCCTGGTCGACTACGAATCGGTTTGCTCGACTTCAACCCGCGCGGTGGCGAAGTGCACGCCGATTGTGTTGACGGCGTTCACCAAACTGCAAAACTTCTTGAATCACTTGGTCACCATGTTGAGCCAGGCTTTCCTGAAATACTCTCCGACGAAGAAATCGGCCGTGCGTTTAGCATGTTGTGGAGCACCAACATGGGTACTGCAATTCGCCGTTTCAACGAAGCACTTGGTCGAGAAATGACAACTGATGACATCGAAGCGATGAACTGGGCTCAGGCTCAGTTCGCCAAAGGTGTAAATGCCGTTGATTACTCACTGGCACAAGCAAGCTCGGTGAAGTTTCGTCGCGCCATCCAGTCGTGGTGGTCACAAGGATGGGATCTCTTATTAACCCCAACATTGTCGGCCCCTCCGCTGCTCATCGGATCATTGCCGAACAACCCCGAACATCCCATGACACCCCTCATGACCGGTGGCGCTTGGGTCTCGTTTACTTCACAATTCAATATCAGTGGTCAGCCAGCCATCAGCCTTCCACTTCATCGCAATGCCGATGGTCTTCCGATTGGTATGCAGCTTGTATCTGCTTACGGGCGAGAAGACGTGTTGATTCGCGTCGCTTCACAACTTGAACAAGCTGCGCCTTGGGCGCATCTCAAGCCGAATCTTTAATCCAGTGCTCTTTCATTGATCACAGCAGCAATATCAATACAGCCGTAGATGTGTGGAAAAGCTTCGGGCGCTGCGCCTAATTGCTCGACAACAACTTTGCTCGACAATTTTGCTTCATCAATTTCAAGCAGAACTAATTCTTGATCGGTGAGATCGCTATAGAAACGATCGCGAACACCTTTCCACTGGCTCTCGTAGCTGCAGTGGGTGTAACCCTCATCGGCCACCGAGATTCCACGCGTTGACCACGGATAGTTACCGCTTGTTTTTGCTTGTTCCCAATCGGCACGAATAGCAAGGTGCAAAATCATCGAGCGGTCCAGCCACCATCAACAACAACATGCTGACCAATCATGAACGAAGCGGCGTCGCTACAAAGCAAAAGAAGAGCTCCGTCAAGTTCGTGCAGTTCGCCCATTCGCGGGAGCGGTGAATTCGAACGCAAGAAACTCATACTTGATTCATCCTCCATGCCTTCAGTCATTTCAGATGGGAACCAGCCTGGGCACAACGCATTCACGCGAATACCTCGACGGGCCCATTGCATACCAAGTTCACGAGTGAGGTTAATGACTGCACCTTTTGAGGCGCAGTAATGCGCCTGCTTGATGGGTGCCGAACCTACAAGGCCTAAAACCGAAGCGATATTAACGATGTTTCCGCTGCCGGCTTCTTTCATATGTGGAGCACACAACTTTGAGAGATGCCAAATTGCGGTGACGTTGATTTCCATTGCAGTGCGGAAGGTGTCGAGGTCTTCGTCCTCAACTGCAACTTTGTGACCGATGCCGGCGTTGTTCACCAAAATTCGTGGAGGTCCAACACGACGAACCGTTTCGGCGATCAATCGTTCGCGATCTTCTGCGACACCGAGGTCGGTAGCGATCGCGATTGAACCAGGCAGTTCTTCAACCAATGCCTCAAGCCGATCGAGACGACGTGCCGCCAAAACCACTGTTGCTCCAACGGCGTGCAGGGTGCGGGCGAATTGAACACCAAGACCCGATGATGCTCCCGTCACAATTGCGACTCTGCCATCGAGACGAAAAGCATTCAGTGGATTGGCGGAGTTTTTTGTTGTTGAATCTGCGGTCGACATGTCAGCAAGGTTACGGGCACTCGGCGCATCCTTCCCATTTGAGGTGTTCGCTGTGGCACTATGTTCGTATGACTTCTGTTCAACATGTCGTCCTCGTACATGGTGCCTGGCATGGTGCTTGGTGTTTTGGTGCACTACAGACTGAACTCGACCGCCGAGGAATCCCCAGCCTGGCAGTCGACCTTCCGGGCCACGGAGCCTCACCGCTTCCTCTCACCGATTTTTACGGTGATGCCCAATGTGTCGCCGACGTGCTGTCATCGTTGAGCGCTCGCGGAATTGACAATGTCGTCTTAGTTGGACATAGCTATGGCGGAGCCGTGATTACCCAAGCCGCAACTATCAACCCCAATGTTTCGCACTTGGTTTATCTGGCAGCCTTTGCCCCTGAATCAGGTCAAAGCGTGATGTCGCAGTTACTGGCCATGCCGCGCCACGACACTGCACTTGGTGGCGCGATGGTCGTCGGCATAGATGGAAATTCGACTATCAATCCAGAGTTCGCTCAAGAATCGTTTTACGGCAGCTGCGATGACGAACTGATTGCAGCATCAATCGCACGCCTCTCACCCCAACCGATGGCCACCATGACTCAAGAAATCACTGGCTCACCTCGAGAGACAATTTCATCAACATATGTTTTGTGCTTACAAGACCAAGCGGTTCATCCCGAACACCAAAAGATCATGGCGCAGCTGTGCGACAACGTGATCACGCTTGACACCGACCATTCTCCATTTGTATCGATGGTCAACGAAACTGCCGACATTCTTGAACAGATTGCCACGTCATGAAAATTCGAGTCGGCTACGGACTTGGTGTTCGAACCAACCTCAATGACGACGGCTTCACACAAGTTGTTGATGCACTTGAATCGCTCAAATTTGACAGCTTGTGGTTGAGCGAACGCATTGGTGGCGAAGCACCCGATCCCCTTGTGGCCATGTCGTTCGCCGCTGGCCGCACCACCAAGTTGAAGTTTGGTATGAGCGTGATGGTATTGCCAGGTCGCAACCCAGTCATTCTCGCGAAAGAACTTGCAACACTTGATCGATTATCAGGTGGTCGATTGCTTCCGGCCTTTGGACTTGGTGTTGCCGACCCACATGAACAACAAGCATTCGGCGTGGCTCGCGAAGAACGCGCTAAGAGATTCAACGAAGCCCTTGAAGTCATTCGAGCCTGCTGGACACAACCAAGCGTGACGCACCACGGCACCTATTTCAATTACGACGATCTTCGCGTTCAACCGAAACCTCTCAATGGTTCACCTGATGTTTGGCTTGGTGGAATTGCTCCCAGTGAACTGAAGCGTGTTGGACGTTTAGCCGATGGCTGGCTTCCGAGTTTCCTCACACCCGCCGATGCCGAACGGGGCCGCATTGAAATTCAACGGGTTGCGGCAGAACATGAACGTGAAATTGATCCTGAACATTTCGGAGCACTCATTCCGTACGCACATGGTCCGCTCCCCGACTCGGTCGCCAAAGCGTTAATGACCCGTCGACCCGATCTTGATGAAATCAACCAACTTGTGCCACAAGGTTGGCCAGCTCTCCAAGAGTTCATCAAGCAATTCGTTGATGCCGGAATTTCAAAGTTTGTCGTACTGCCGATCGTCGAGCCGAAGTCGGCAAACGAATGGTGTGATCATCTCGCGGTAGCCGCTGAGCAGTTACTGCCTTTGCAAAACTAATTAGGCGAAAGGCGATATCCAGGCGTGGACATTACGGCCAATTGCCTCAATGTCGTAGCCACCTTCTTGCAGGATCAAGGTGGGCAATCCAAGTTGTTTGACTACTTCTCCGCAACGACGGTAACCATCGGTCGTTAAAGCCAAGTCGCTAATTGGGTCATTCCAATATGTATCAACGCCCAATGACACGATCACCATTGATGGGGCAAACGATGCAATTTGCTCACACACCCCGGCAAGACGCGAGACATATTCATCATCTTCAGCTTCGGGTCCGAACGCCACGTTGATGTTGTAGCCGCGACCCTTGCCCGCACCCAATTCATCTTCGTGTCCAATGAACCAAGGATACGCGCGCTTCGGATCTCCGTGAAGCGAGACAAACTGCACGTCATCGCGTTCATAGAAAATCTGCTGCGTTCCGTTGCCATGGTGATAGTCGACATCAAGAACAGTCACCTTGGTCCCAGTCGTTGTCGCAACATGATTCGCAACGATGGCCGCATTGTTGAAATAACAAAAGCCACCAAACACATTGGCTGCGGCATGGTGTCCTGGTGGACGACACAAGCCATACGCCGAAGGTGCTCCCGCAAGAATTTTCTCGGCAGCCGTAAGAGCCACGTCTACCGATGCCCGCGATGCCAGATACGTGCCTTCGACCATTGGCGTCGCAGTTTCGTAACACCAATAACCAAATGCAGCTGCCGCACCTTCGGGTGGACGCGCCGCACTCATTCCTTCGCGAAGACCGACATGCAACATTGCTTCAGGCGCAAATTCAGAGCGACCAGTAGCTGCATGAATTTCTGGCCAAGCTTTTTCGAGATAGTCGATGAGGCCGAGTGCATGCACTGCTTCAATCGGTGCACGACCATGTTCTTTTAATCCAACGAATGTGAAACGCGCGTCAGTTTCAAGTTGTTGGCGAATCGTCTCGGCACGATCGGGACGTTCATACGTCGGAATCGGTTGCCCAAGATTGATTTCCATCTTCGGATTTTGATGACGGTGCAGATCGGTCCAAACGACATCCATGTGGCAACTCTAAACGCTGTGAGTTACCCAAGCCACACTGCTGAGTTCGCGGCAATCAAGGATGATTCGTCAACTTGTGAGAACGCCTCTGGCAGCGAGCCCAAAATCAGTTTCCGGCCAACCATGATTTCACGCGGGATTTCTACGTCTTCTGCCGAAGTATTGACAACCACCGCATACGAGCCACGCGTAAAGGAAAACAGTCCATCAGTGCCGTCGCCGACAAACTCGATCGCTTCACCTTGTTCGACCATGTCGACTCTGAACGATAACGCCTGGCGATACAAAGCCAGCATTGAATTGCAGTCATAGTCTTGAACCTCAACTGAGAAGGCTCCCCAACCGTCTGGTTGCGGCATCCATGCCTTCGCCGATGGTGAAGTAGAAAATCCATTCAGGTTTGCTGAATGAGTAGTCCACGGCATTGGCACACGACATCCATCGCGTCCCTTCTCGCGTCCTTCGGTGCGAGCAAAGATCGGATCTTGTCGCGCAGTATCGGCAATATCCAAGACTTCAGGCAAACCGAGTTCTTCGCCCATATAGAGGTAGGCGGCCCCTGGCAAACCAAGAATGAAAAGTGCTGCAGCGCGGGCTCGTCGATGGCCGAGTTCAAGATCAACCGGCGCATCGCTATTCACCAAATTGTTTCCCGTCCACGACGAGGTCAGGTGGGCATCGGTTCGTCCATAACGTGTGACAACTCGATGGACATCATGATTGTTTAAGGCCCAAGTGATTGACGATCCAGATGCATGAAGCGAGCGGTACGACTTCGCGGCAGTCTTGTGAAAACTCTGCGCATTCCAAGGACTCAATAAAAGATCAAAAGTAAACGATTGATGGAACTGATCGGACTCAACAAACTTCAACAACAAATCAGGACGACCAGGTGTGTACGCCTCGGCAACAGTGACGAGTTCACGGTTTGGATTGTCGCGTTCATATTGATCAATCACTTCGCGCCAATGCCGCCAGATGTCATGAGCCGATGGCCAAAACAAGGTGTACGGATTGCTCGCCCATGCAGCCATCTCGGTCATCCCCGCCGGAGCATCTGGCGCATTGGGAAGATCTGGATGTTTCCCAACAACGGTCACTGCATCAACTCTGAAGCCGTCGACTCCGCGATCGAACCAGAAGCGCAACATACGGTCGAAGTAATCAACGACATCTTCATTGAGCCAATTGAAATCGGGTTGCCACGGCGTGAACGTATGTAGATACCACTGTCCTGGTGTTCCATCTGGTTCAGTGATACGTGACCACGCACCGCCACCGAAAACGGCTTTCCAATTGTTCGGCGGTAATTCACCACTGGCACCTTGGCCATCGCGAAACCAAAACCGTTCTCGCTGTTTACTTCCGCGCCCAGCTGCTACTGCTTCTGTAAACCACGCGTGCTGATCACTGCAGTGATTCGGGACGACATCCATCAAAATGCGTAAACCAAGTTTGTTCGCCCGAGCAATCAACTGATCAAAGATCTCTAGGTCGCCATAGGTGGGCTCAATGTCGAAATAGTCCGATACGTCATAACCGTGATCCATCTGAGGCGACGGATAGCACGGATTCAGCCACACGCCATCAACGCCCAACGACGCAATGTAATCAAGATGATTGAGCAAACCAATGAGGTCACCAGCACCGTCGCCATTGCCATCGGCGAATGAACGTACATACACCTGGTAGATAACTGCGTTACGCCACCAAGGTTGATTGGCCATTGGTTTTACTTTCCAGTCTCGCGAAATGGCGTGTCTAAAAATGGCGGCCAATCTCCGCCACCATGAGCTTCAATCGATGCGCCACTGACATACGACGCCATGGGCGATGACAAGTACACGCAGACATCACCGATCTCGGTTGGCTGAGCCAAGCGTCCAATCGGAATTTGTGCACCCGTGCGACGTACGCCTTCTTCATCGCCGTAATGCAAGTGCGCTAATTCTGTTCGCACCATTCCGACAGTCACCAAATTGACTCGCACTTTTGGCAGCCACTCTTGCCCCGTCGTACGCGTGTAGTTAGCCAATGCGGCTTTCGCAGCACCATAGGCGGCAACAGTTGGCGCGGGTCGTTCAGCCGAGACGCTTCCGATATTGACAATTGATCCACCATTGGGTTGATTCTGCATGTGGCGATTTGCAGCCTGGCTGCACCACATCGCCGAGAACAGATTGACCGCCACAATCTTTTGCGCAAAGTTGGCTGATCCAGTCGAAGTATCAGAAGGCGGACTGCCTCCGGCGTTGTTGACCAAGATGTCTAGATGTCCAAATCGTTCGACGATCTGATCGATCAAGGCCGTTGCCTGGTCGGCGTCGCGTAGATCAACCGGATAGGCCACCCAGTCCTTGGGCAAATCATCGGGAATCGAGCGAGCGCACACGACCACTTGGGCTCCCGCGTCGGCAAACCGCTGAGCAATCCCCTTACCCACACCCTTGGTGCCACCCGTAATGAGAGCTACTTGTTCAGAAAAGTCAATTGTGATTGCCACAACGCGAATCTTAGTGGGAATGGGGATCCGTGTGTCTCAATAGGCTCTTGACTTTCAAATTGGAAGCATCCATGATCATCGTATGAGAAAAGCAAATTTCTCTTATTCTCAAATGATCTTCCCAACTGCTCTTATTGGGGATGCACTGTGTCAATTCGAATGACCTATTCGATAATCGGGTTACTCGTGTGTTTGGCAGGGTGCGGGTCGGCCGTAACAACAAACAACTCTTCTACGGTCTCCGATATAACAGAAAGTTCACAAGTGGTGAATTCAATTGAGACAATGCCTCCTCAAACGGCACCTTGTGTTCTCGTCACACCTAACAAAAATTCAGGGGTCAATGAGGATGGCTTGCCAATCCCTACCATGCCTCCAGCAATCATGTGGGAAATTGATGGCGATGAATTAACTCCACAAGACCTTCAACAGATTCTCAAAGAAAATCCGAAGTGGGCTGATTTCCCTTTGATGTCAGTGGAAAGAATTGAAACGGGACATCTGCGAGTAGAAGCAACTATGGGCCATTTCAAGGAGCGCTCTGTCAACTATTTCGTTAACGATGAAAATGGCGACGTGACGTGGGGCCTGAAAATTAGTCATTTTCCAGATTGGAACTGGGAGTGTTTCAAATGCGACGGGTTAAGCGAGTCTCGACCCAACAACATTGAAATATGCCAATCCAAGGACGGGAACTATTGGTCGCGTGACGAATTTCTGTTTGAGCTCAGTTCAAGCATGACCAAGCCCGAGACTGATTTATTGGCTGAAAATTTCGTTGACCAAATACCCGCTTAAAAGTTCCAGGTGTTTGGCTGCTCGTTTCTGACGCATCGTCAGATGGCGAGTACGCTCAACCCGTGGGAATTTCTTCAAATATCAACGACCGCGGCATTGCCGAGGTCATCATGGACTGTCCTCCCGTTAACGCCCTGACGGTGGCTGAGTGGTTTGAGGTCGCCGACACCATCACGGCCTTGGGTCGCGACAAAAAGGTACGCGTCGTCGTCCTGCGCGCTGAGGGCCGTGGCTTCAACGCCGGAGTTGACATCAAAGAGATGCAGAACACCGAAGGTTTTGATGCGTTGATCGGCGCCAACAAGGGTTGCTACGCCGCCTTTGCTGCCGTCTACGACTGCCCAGTTCCGGTCATCACTGCCGTTGCCGGATTCTGTGTCGGTGGCGGCATCGGACTCGTTGGCAATAGCGACATCATCATCGCCAGCGATGACGCGTTCTTCGGTCTTCCCGAGGTTGATCGTGGCGCACTCGGCGCAGCCACACACCTGGCTCGCCTCGTTCCCCAACACAAAATGCGCGCCATGGTTTATACATCGGCCACCGCAACGGCTGCAGAACTCCATGCCTTTGGCAGTGTTTTGCAAGTAGTGCCTCGTGCCGAACTCCGCGACGCCGCGATGAAGGTCGCAGAAAGCATCGCCGACAAACACCCGACTGTCATTCGTGCCGCCAAAGAAAGTTTGAATGGCATCGACTTGTGGGATGTCAAGCGCAGTTACCGCTTTGAACAAGGCTTTACATTCGAGCTCAATCTGACTGGTGTCGCCGACGAATTGCGTGATGACTTCGCGGGTACCGACAAGAAGAACAAGAAAGACGGCAACTGAGATGTCTGAGCCACGTAACAAAATCATCACCGAAGATCAAGCAGTAGCCACCCTGCGCAGTGGAATGACTCTCGGTATTGGCGGTTGGGGTAGTCGACGCAAGCCCATGAGCTTGGTGCGCTCACTTCTTCGTTCAGATATCACCGACCTCACAGTTGTTTCGTATGGCGGTCCCGATGTGGGCTTGTTGTGTGCAGCCGGCAAGGTAAAGAAACTGATCTACGCGTTTGTTTCACTTGACTCGATTCCGCTCGAACCGCATTTCCGTTTGGCACGTCAGAACGCAACGATTCCTGAGCCAACCGAATGGGATGAAGGAATGTTGCAATGGGCTTTGTTTGCTGGTTCGTTACGCCTGCCCTTCTTGCCGACTCGCGCAGGTCTAGGAAGTGGAGTCATGGATGTCAATCCATCGCTCAAGACTGTCAATTCGCCATATGCCGACGGCGAAGAACTGCTTGCTGTTCCGGCGATTCGCCTCGATGCTGCATTCGTACACATGAACCGTTCAGACGCTCGTGGTAACGCGCAGTATCTCGGACCTGATGTGTATTTTGATGATCTTTTCTTGGCTGCTTGTGAACCCGGTCGCCGATTCGTCAGTGCAGAAAAAATCATTCCAACCGAAGACCTTTTGAAAGAAGGAACCTTCCATACGCTCAAAATCAATCGCTCAATGGTTGATGGTGTTATTCACGCACCGAACGGAGCGCACTTCACCACGTGCGAACCCGACTATGGTCGCGATGAATCTTTCCAAAAGGCTTACGTTGATGCCGCTCGTGACCCTGAAGCGTGGAAAGCATTTAGTGATCGCTTCTTGTCTGGCGATGAAGCCAACTATCAATCACAAGTTGTTGCATGGCGTGAAGAGGTCAAAGCAGCCAAGGAGGCCGCAAAATGAGCGATTCAGTCGCACTCGCTGATGTCATTGCTGTTGCGTGCGCCGAAGCATGGCGCGGCGACGGAGAAATTTTCGCATCGGGCATGGGAGTCATGCAGATGCTCGGGGCGCGCGTTGCTCGAGCCACATTCGAACCTGATCTGATGATCAGCGACGGAGAAGCGTTTTATGTCTCGGGTGATTTGCCAATTGGCGGAACCCAAAAGCTTGTTGAAGGATGGATTCCATTCCGCAGTGTGTTTGACACGCTTGCTGGTGGACGTCGCCACGTGATGATGGGTGCGAGCCAAATTGATCGCTATGGCAACAGCAATATCGCCAACATCGGCCCATGGGCCAAGCCCAAGTCGCAATTGCTCGGTGTTCGTGGTGGGCCGGGTAACACCGTCAACAACGCAACGAGTTTCTTCATTCCGAAACACCAAACATCGGTCTTCGTACCAAACGTCGACATGGTGAGCGGTGTTGGTTACGACCGTGCCAAAAAAGTTGGCGGCTTCATTGCCAAGCGCCATGACCTTCGCCGTGTTGTCACCAATCTTGCCGTGCTGGATTTCAATTCACCCGACAACTCAATGCGTTTGGTCAGCGTGCATCCCGGTGTCAGCGTCGACGATGTTGTTGCAAACACTGGATTTGAATTAGTGATTCCGGCAAGTGTTCCAGTGAGTCGCCCGCCAACGCCTGAAGAGAGTGCTGCGATCGAAACCATCGATCCCAAGGGTCTACGTCATCGAGAGATTCCCACATGAGCGTGACACCACTCCCCCGACTACAAACTTCGCTCTGTGATTTAGTTGGCGTCAAGTATCCCATCGTGCAAACAGGTATGGGATGGGTCGCTGGACCAAAGCTTGTCAGTGCTACTGCGAACGCAGGTGCTCTTGGCATTTTGGCCAGCGCCACCATGGACTTTGACCAATTGAAGACATCAATTGCCGAAGTGAAAAGCCGCACAACCAAACCATTTGGTGTCAACTTGCGCGCCGATTCGGCAGACGTCAAAGATCGCATCGGTTTGATGATTGATGAAGGCATCAAAGTTGCCAGCTTTGCTCAAGCGCCAAAGCCTGATTTGATCTCTCGCCTCAAAGACGCCGGTGTCGTGGTGATTCCTTCAATTGGGGCAAAGCGTCACGCCGAAAAAGTTCTTGAGTGGGGTGTTGATGCTGTTCTCGTTCAAGGTGGCGAAGGTGGCGGACACACTGGCGCAGTTCCCACCTCAGTTTTGTTACCACAAGTTGTTGATGCTGTAGCAGGACGCGTTCCGGTCATCGCTGCCGGCGGATTCTTTGACGGTCGTGGCCTTATTGCTGCTCTTGCCTACGGTGCTTCGGGTATTGCCATGGGCACGCGCTTTTTACTGACAAGCGATTCATCAGTACCGCAAGCCGTGAAGGACTACTACATCTCAAAAGGTGTTCTCGATACTGTCGTCTCAGTTCAAGTTGACGGCGTTCCGCACCGTGTCTTGCGTACCGAACTAGTTGATCAACTTGAAAGTGGCCGAGGAAAGTTCTTGGCACTGCCTCGCGCTGGAATCAACGCATTGAAGTTCCGCAAGATGACTGGAGCCAAACTTCGCGACATGATGCGTGAGGGTATGGAAATGAAGAAGTCAATGGACTTGTCATATTCACAGATGGTCATGGCTGCCAACACTCCGATGCTCTTGAAGACTTCTCTTGTTGACGGGAAGACCGAATCTGGCGTGATGGCAAGTGGACAAGTCGTCGGCATTATTGACGATTTGCCAAGTTGCGCCGATCTCATTGATCGCATCATCACCGAAGCCAACGCCGTTTTGGCCGATCTCACCCGTTCATAACTCAATTTCATAGTTCATAAGGAATAGCAATGGCAGTAACAACTCTTCACGGCCCCGATGATGTTCGAAGTCATCTCGGCGAACATCTTGGACACAGCGAGTGGATGACCATCGATCAAGATCGCGTGAATCTGTTTGCCGAAGCCACCGGCGATCACCAATGGATTCATGTTGATCCGGAACGTGCTGCCAAGGGTCCGTTCGGCGCACCAATTGCCCATGGTTACCTGACCCTTTCAATTTCAAATTTGTTCTTGCCTGAAATTGTTGAGGTGCAAGGATTTTCTGCTGGCGTGAACTACGGAACTGACAAAGTGCGTTTTCCCTCACCAGTAAAAGTTGGTTCGCGAATTCGTGGTGGTGCCGAGCTCACTTCAGTGACCGAAGTGAAAGGTGGACTACAAACCACCATCGTGATCACTATTGAAATTGAAGGATCCAATAAGCCAGCGTGTGTCATTGAATCAATCAGCCGTTGGCTGACTGACTGAATCTTTAGAACTACTTACTTACAAATTGGGGGAACCATGTCCGTTCTTGCTCGTTACAACATGTCTGGAAAAGTTGCATTGCTATCTGGTGCAGGTCGCGGCATTGGTGCAGCCAGTGCTTTGGCGTTAGCCGAAGCCGGTGCCGATATTGCAGTCATGGCCCGCAGCGTTGACCAACTAGAAAATGTTGCGGCACAAGCACGAGCGATGGGTCGACGTGCAATCGTCGTACCCTGCGATGCCAACAAAGCCGATGAAGTTTCTGCCGCAGTTCAACGAACCGTTGATGAACTCGGACGCATTGACACGGTCATCAGTGTGGTCGGCGGCTCGATGCCCCAACCATTCATGAACACCAGCGATAAAGATTTGCGAAATGCATTTGAAAACAATGTCATCAATGGTTTACGCCTTGTTCGCGAATGCGTCCCGCACTTACTAGCTGCTGGCAACGGAGTAGTTGGCGCAAGTTCAATTGTCATGGTGTCAAGTGCAATCGGCCATGTCGTGGGTCGCGGTTATGTCGCATACGGTTCGGCTAAAGCAGCCCTTGATCACGCTGTTGAATTGATGGCAGCCGACCTCAATCCCAAAATCCGTGTCAATGCTGTTGCACCTGGCGCGATCTTGACTGAGGCTCTCGAGATTGTGGCATCTAATCCCGAGTTGCGATCAATGATTGAAAATGCCACACCCATCCGTCGTCTCGGAGAACCTGATGACATCGCGGCAGCCGTTTTGTATTTGGCATCACAAGCTTCGAGCTACGTCACCGGCCAGATCATTGCTGTTGATGGTGGCATCACCGCAACGAATTTCAATTTCCCAATCGCCGATCTGTGAGTTCAGACCAGACAACTTCTTCCCCACCTAAGCGGCATGGGTCATTAGGCGCATTGCGCCATCGTGACTTTGCTTATTTTTGGACAGCTGCTGCAATTTCAAATGCCGGTGGCTGGATGCAAGTTGTCGCAGTTCCTGCACTGCTCTACGACATGACAAACAGTTCAACCTGGCTTGGTGTTTCATCAATGGCTGGTCTCTTGCCAGCAGTTTTCTTAACTCCATATGCCGGAGTGTTGTCTGACCGAATGAGTCGTCGCAAGATATTGATGATTACTCAGACCGTGCAGATGATGTGTGCATTTACGTTATGGGGTCTGTATCTCGCAGGGTCAATCAGTCCGGGACTCATTGTTTCCATTGCACTTGTCGGTGGTCTTGCGACTGGCTTTCAAACCGCCGCTTGGCAGAGTTTTGTGCCGTTACTCGTTCCACCCGAAGAATTGCTGGATGCCGTCAAGTTGAATTCAGTGCAATTCACCTTGGCGCGAGCGATCGGACCTGGTTTCGCCGGACTTGTTGTCAGCAGCCTTGGCACAGGAGCAGCAATCTTTATCAACGCCATCACTTTCTTGTTAGTGATCGGCGCACTTGCGTTATCGCGGCCACGACAGATCATCTCAGCGACGAGTAACGGAAAAGTATCCGAGGTCATTAAGGCCGGAGGTTCATTTGTTTGGCGACATCGACCGTTGCGACTCGTTGTCTTTCTGGCGTTCATCACGTCAATGTGTGGTCAGTCGTTGCAACATATCGCTCCAGCAATCGCTAATCGAATTTTTGATCGTCCATCAACAGATAATGCTGGATTACTCGTTGCGCTTGGACTCGGCGCGCTCACATCATCACTCTTTTCGGTTGCCCTTGGTGACCATTTGAAACGTTCGACCCGAGTTGTGGTCGCCTTGATTCTGTTCACCATAAGTACAGCGATGATTCCAATGACATCGATCTATTGGGTTGGACTACTTGCCTATTTCATCAGTGGTCTGGCACACCTTCAATCGGCTGTTGCTCTCAATACTTTGATTCAGGGAACTGTCCCCGATCACCTAAGGGGTCGAACCATGAGTTTCTACGTCCTCGGAATTTTGGCTGGCATTCCACTAGGAGCTTTTATTCTCGGTCGATTAGGCGACATCTTCACAATGCGTGTCGCGGTTTTCACCGATGCTGCAGTTTTATTCGCTGTCGTTGTGCTGCTTGTCTCACGAGGTTGGTTGAACGACCTCAATACGACCAAGATTGAAGACGTGGAAGTGACATCGCTATGAAGTATCCCGAAGGTCTTGACCCGACATTTGATGAAGCACGAGTTCGCCTCGGTAGCGCAGTTCGCCGCCTCGGTCATGCAGTGATCGGACGTGAAGTCGACATTGATTCGATGGAAGCAACGATTCAGGCACTCAATGGTCTGAGTGACCAATTCGAACAAGGCATTGCCCGAACACGAGAGTTTTCACAGTTCTCTACGGCACATGACAACGAGGTTCCCGATAATTCGCAACTCACGAGCCACATCACCCGACCAGGTTCTGGCCCCGGCAGCCCGCACGGACTTGAAATGCAAGTTCACCGACGTGGTGAGCGAATTGAGGCAACTTTTATAATCGGCTCATCATTCGAAGGTGCACCGTCTCGAAGCCATGGAGGCATTGTTGCCCTCGCCTTTGACGACGCCATGGGCTTCATGTTGAACCTGCTCAAGACCGTGGCCTACACGGGGCAATTGACAATCAATTACAAGGCGCCTACCCCGCTGCACGTCCCCCTGGTCATTCATGCATGGCTTGGTCGACGTGACGGGCGCAAGATTTTCCTTGAGGCCGAACTACGCGAAGACCAGCCAGACGCCTCAATCATTGCCACAGCAAGCGCACTTTTCATTGCGATCAACGCCTACTAGTCACGATCTGACACACTGTTATCAGGAGTGAGCAGAGGGGTCTGCCCACATCTATCTAGGGGGAAAATATGACCGTGACAAATTCTGATCAGGCCACAAGCGACCGTTTTCCACGTGAACTTGTACGTCGTCTTCTTGACAACTATCGCGGCAAAACTCTCGATCATGCTCCAGGTTCGATGACCGAGCCAGCAACAGTTTTCACCGACCCTGCTCGTTTCCAAAAAGAACTTAATGTTCTCTTTCGTGGTGGCGCCCACATCATCGGCTGGACCGGCGAGCTTCCCAAACCCGGAACCTTTATCACCAAGAATGTCGCTGGTCATCCAGTGCTCGTCACTCGCGCCGACGATGGTGTGTTGCGCGCGTTCCGCAATGCGTGCACCCACCGCGGAGCTCAGGTAGCCGACGGCTGCGGAGAAGCACGTCGATTAACTTGTCCGTATCACGCGTGGTCGTTTGAACTCAACGGTGATGTTGCTGGTCAACCCCAGGCGTACGCCTTTAGTGATATTGAAAAGAGCACGCTCGGACTTCAGCCGTTGCCCATTGCTGACGTCGCGGGATTAATCGCAGTCGGACTCAGTGATGACGTTGATCCTGTTGCCGCGTTCGCCGATATTGAGCCCCAGTTGCGTTGGTGTGGTTATGAGACTCACGAAATTGTCTGCCAACACACCTGGACGCTCAAAGCCAACTGGAAAATCGCTTTTGATGTAAACCTCGAGTCGTATCACGTTGACTATTTACATCGTGAAACTTTGTCGAACTTGGTTTTGCACAATCCCATTTACGACAGTTTCGGCAAACATGCTCGTTGGGGCTTTCCGACAACCGGAACTGAAAAGGTTGTTGACCTTCCCGAAGAACATTGGCCACCAACAATGCCGGTCAGCATCATTCACACATTGTTCCCCAGTGTTGTTTTGCTTGAAACTCCGGTGAGCTGTCAGATGTTCCGCGTTTATCCCGGACGCAACGTCAATGAATGCACAGTCGACCTCACTGAAGCTTCACTGAAACCCATCGCCAATGAAGAAGATCGTGAAGCCCGTAAGCGCGGTGCAGATTTCGCAGCGCTTGTCGTGGGTACCGAAGACTTCCCTGCCGCCGAACAGTGTCAGCGTGGCGCAGAAATTGGTCTCACTAACTTCAACTTTGGTAGTAATGAACCAATGCTGCAACACTGGCATCGCGCTTGGCAGCACGCTCTCGACAACGCATAACTTCTACGAAAGTCACTTCACTTCATGAATACACCAAACGTTATTTCAATTATGCAGGCGCTCGCCGACAAGGCCGCCGAAAACCCGAATCGCACCGCAATTACTTGCGGTGATAAATCAGTAACTCGTGCAGAGCTTGAATCACGAACAAATCGCTTGGCCCGCGCCTACGCCGAACGCGGTGTTTCATTCGGCAGTTTTGTCACGGTCGCTTTACCAAACTCGGTTGAGTTTTACGAAGCATGTATTGCTGCATGGAAGCTTGGGGCGATTCCACAGCCGGTGAGTTACCGTTTGCCAAACCGCGAGCGCGAAGCCATCGTTGAACTTGCCGATTCGGCGCTTGTCGTTGGTGCCGAGCAATCGGCCCATCCTGGCCGTGCCACATTGCCCGCACATTTTGACGCATCGGCTTACGATGATTCACCTTTACCTGATGTGACTTCGCCCGCCATGAAGGCACCAACGTCAGGCGGTTCAACCGGCCGACCCAAATTGATTGTTGCTGGTGATCCTGGCATCGTCAGCGTGGGTGCACCCGGCATGGGCCAGCGCGTCGACGGAGTTGTGTGCATTCCTGGACCGCTGTATCACAATGCACCGTTCTCATTTGGTGCTGGTTCACTTTTTCACGGCAACCATTTAGTTCTCTTGCCGCAATTCGACGCCGAAGCAACATTGGCTGCAGTTGACAAGCACAGTGCCGATTGGATTTTGTTTGTTCCAACCATGATGTCGCGTATCTCACGTTTGCCCGAAGATGTAAAGAACAAATACGACCTCTCGTCGCTTTCAACTGTTTGGCATATGGCAGCGCCCTGCCCGCCATGGTTAAAAGAAGAATGGTGCAACTGGCTTGGCGGCGAAAAAATCATGGAGCTCTATGCCGGAACCGAAGCGCAGGCCGTCACCATTATTCGCGGCGATGAATGGTTGGCCCACCGCGGTTCAGTTGGCCGTTGCGTCACTGGCGAAATGAAAGTTCTCGACTCAGAGACGTACGAAGAGCTTCCTCGCGGAACCATCGGCGAAATCTTCATGCGCAATACCCGAGTGACGTACAAGTACCTCGGAGCCGAGGCCCGTAAATCACCAGACGGTTGGGAAAGTCTCGGAGACATCGGCAAGATTGACGAAGAGGGTTACATCTATCTCACCGATCGTCGTGGAGACATGATCTTGTCGGGTGGAGCCAACATCTATCCAGCCGAAGTTGAGGTCGCCTTGAGCGAACATCCCGATGTGGTGTCTTCGGCCGTTATTGGTTTGCCCGATGAAGATTTGGGCAACCGCATTCATGCGCTCGTACAGGTGTCAAAGCCGATTAACGAAGATGAGTTGCGGACATTCTTGAGTGATCGACTCGTTCGTTACAAGGTGCCACGCACATTTGAGTTCACAAGCGATGCGGTTCGCGACGACGCTGGCAAAGTACGCCGCTCAGCATTGCGCGACGAACGCTCGTAGGACTTAATCCTCTTATTACACCATTTACTATTAGTGTAAATTTGGCATCAATTTAGGTGCTTAAATGCATCTATGCGGAACCGATTTTTTGCCAGTCTCTTTGTCGTTGTTGCCTTGATCCTTGGTGTCACCAATTCAGCAAGCGCTGATCAATGGGATTACATATACGGCGAAGACCCAACAAACGCAAACAACGTCTCGGTCAACTTAGATGTCAAAATTGATCCACTTGGTGGGATTTATATCATCGGCTATTTCTACGGCCAATTTGAAGGTCTCCAAAGTGGCAGTGATTTTGCAAGATTTGTTCAACATCGTTCTGCAAGCGGAACCGTCGACTGGACCATTAAGTACATGTCTGAGCCAAGCAGCACGGTCCCCGCGCGAACTTTCGCTTCATCCGTTGACGGCACCGGAACGCTATTCATTAATTCAAAGCCCAGTTATTTAGCCGCAAGATGGTTTTCTATCGATCGCGAAGGTCATTTAGTTGAGAAATTGAGCCCTTCAGGTTTTAGCTGCCCGGTGGGTGTGGCCGCTCAGGACGGCGGGGTGATCGGTATCTGCATCGGAATTCCAGTCATGCTGCGTAAGGTCGATAAGAATTTCGAATTAATTTGGGAAAAACCAGTCGAACAATACATAGACACGACCGCAAAAAGTAACAACGTGCAAGGATTCCGGCCGGAAGATGTTGATGAGCAAATCATTCAAGGCGCAAACTCAAGTGTCTGGGTGATCGATGGCCTCAATTACAGTAACTTCTCGCAGACACAAAATAATTTGCCACTGTCACTTCGTTCAGCCTTAGCCATGACCCGCTTTGATTCCGCCACCGGAGAAAAACTGGTAGCAATCAAACATTATGGTTTGCTACCTCTGAAAGCCGTCACTATCGGCGAGCGCGAAGTTTGGATGTCTGTCAAAACCCTAGATACTTCAGCCTGCTATCTAGGCGACTGTAGTGAAGAACATCCGAATGCGATTTTTGATAGTTCAAATGGAGCGATCAAGGGTTACACCACCGGAAATTTTGGCATCTTCCCGAGGTTTGGGCGTTCCACATTGGTTTCAGAGGGTTACAAATACCTATTCGAAAACGGGTTTACGTCAACCAACCTCTCTATCGGCGACGGCACGTCTAGACCCGATTGGTGCATCATCAATCCATTCAGTTGGACTTCACCAAGTTGGGTCGGTGCGCAAAACGAAAGTTTTATAGGTTTCTACTCCGCCGATTGTTCAACTCAAGCCTCATGGTCCACGTTTATTACCAATGATGGACGACGCCTGATCATGGCTATCAATAATCAACTAGCCGTTTGGGAAATCACTGGCACCAATCTGCCAAGTATCGGTCGACTCATCAGTCGACAGACTTTTTCAAGCACAATTCAGGCTGTAGACGCCGACAATCTTGGAAATATTTATGTCGTTGGTTCAACATTTGAAACCCGAGTGATTCAATCAAATGAACTTCGGCAACCTGCCGGGAACATTCAAACTCAATCACTTTCTGCGAACCGTGCATTCATCTCGCGTAACCCGATGGGACGTATCTCTCTCGATGTTCTGCCACGTACTCCGCTACGCATCAAAGTTGCAGGAACCAACGGAGTCCCAGCCACTGGTGTCGGTGCTGTGTCAATGAACGTCACTGTCACGTCACCCGATGGCGAGGGATTCATCACGGTATACCCGTGCGATTCAAAGCCCGATGCATCAAACCTCAATTACACGCTCGATCAAACAGTGCCTAATGCGGTCATCGCGCCAGTTTCTTCAACTGGTGATGTCTGCTTCTATACAAATACCGAAACCCATTTACTTGCCGATATCAACGGCTACTTCCCCACTGGTCAAGGCTTCACTGCTGCCGGCCCAGCTCGCGTCTTTGATACGCGTGCCGCATCGGGCCAAGGTTTGCGAACAGTGAACAAAGTCAAAATTGGTGGCGATCGAGAAGTGCGTGTCCAAATGACTGGAATTGCAGGAATAACACCATCAACCGGAGTCGGCGCAGTTTCTCTCAACATCACTGCAACCGGAACGACCGCTGATGATTTCGGTGGCTATGTCACGGTCTACCCGTGCGGCAATCGGCCAAATGCATCAAGCATCAACTTCGTCTCCGGTCAAACAGTGCCTAACGCTGTCATTGCGCCAGTTTCAGCATCAGGAGAAGTGTGCTTCTACGCCCGAGGCACCACCGATCTCATCGTTGATATCAACGGATATTTTCTCAGTGGTGCAGGCTTTACACCCACGACTCCGACACGTATCGCAGATACCCGTTCTGGATCCGATCAAGGGGTTCGAACAGTGACTAAGACCAAAGTCGGAGGTGACACAACTTTGAAAGTTAAGTTCACCGACATCGCCGGCCTGACTCCGTCGTCAGGTGTTGGCGCTGTTTCACTCAACGTCACAGCAACGGGCACAACTGCCGACGAATTCGGTGGTTACGTCACTGTGTACCCATGTGGGGCAATACCCAACGCATCAAATCTCAACTTTGTCTCGGGGCAAATAGTTCCCAATGCTGTGATCGCACCAGTTTCAGCATCGGGAGAAGTGTGCTTCTACGCCCGAGGCACCACCGACCTCATCGTCGACCTCAATGGATACTTCTTGACTGGAGCAGGCTTCACACCAATGTCGCCAATTCGACTGTTTGATACTCGTTAAATCAATCAGCTGAATTTGACGGGCAAAGATTGAATGCCGCGCACGAAAGATGCGTGGCTATACACCGGCTGATAATTCGGGTCGGCGAATTCAATTGTGTTCGTTCGCTTGAATAGCTCGGTATAAATCGAGCGCAATTCGAGTCGCGCCAAACTTGCACCTAGGCATAGGTGCGGCCCCCAACCAAACGCAATATGAGGGTTCGGGCTACGAGTCACATCAAAAGTATGTGGTTCAACAAACATGTCCTCATCGCGATTAGCCGCGGTGTAGTTCATGATCACCTGAGAATCTTTCGGAATCTTGATGCCACGAATCTCAACATCTTCAGTCGTGACCCGCACCATGTTGATAATCGGTGTCACCCAACGCAAGCACTCTTCAATGGCCCGCTCAAGATCTTCCGGTGATCGTCGCGCAATAGCCATTTGCTCTGGATTACGAATCATTGCCTCAAGGCCGCCCGTGATGACATTACGTGTGGTTTCGTTACCACCAACTAAAAGCAGTAGTGCATTACCAACGACATGTTCGTCGTCCATGCCACTTCCATCTTCAGCTGCAACGACAAGTTTGCTCACTAAATCATCGCCCGGATTCTTTTTGCGTTGTTCAATGACTTCAGAGATGTACACGTAGTACTCAAAGGCCGCGTTGACCACATCGTCGGTGATGTACTTCGGGTCATCAGCGCCATTGATCATGGCGTCGCTCCAGTGTTGCAACTTGTCGTAGTCGCTTTCGGGAGCACCGAGCATTTCACCAATTAAAGTCATCGGTAAAAGACGTGCAATATCGGCGACAATGTCACACGAACCACGAGTAACTGCGGCATCAACTAAACGGCGTGCAACATCTTCGACATGAGTTTGATATGCCGCCATTTGACGAGGCGTAAATCCGCGTGCCACCACTCGACGTTGATCGGCATGACTCGGATCGTCACTGTCAATCATCGAGGGTTGCACAACACCATTTGGACGAGATCCAATAATGCCACTCGCAAAGATCTGGGCCTGGCGCTCGGCCAAACGAATATCTTCAATCTTTGTCAACGCCCAAATGCCATTAATGTCCTGATACACGGGCTCATTTCGACGAATCCACTCAAGAGTCGGAAACGGATCGTTTTGGTACATGTCACGGTCGAGAATGTTTACCTTCACGTATTGCACCCTAGCCATAAAGATGCGTGCGATTAAAGGGCACGTCACAGTCGAAAGGTGCAACTTTTGCCGCCAGACCAGCCAAAATGGAGATGTGAATCGTTTGACATCTCTCTCGCTCGCCACTGCTCTTATTTTTGTGTCCATTGGCTGTTCTAACCGTGGTGAGGAAACTGCGCCACTCGAAACCTCGGTTGCACCAACCGACGCACCAGGAACTGAATCGACAAGCGACACCACACTTGCTCCCGAGTCACCAACCGTGATGTTTGGTGATCTTGAATCACCTTGTGGTCCCGCTATTGATGGGATCACGCCCACCATTAAGGCCGATGAAAATGGCGGGTCAGCAGACGCACTACAAGTAGCGACCCCATCAGACAAGGGCAACTCATTTGTACCTGGACTCAACGGAGAACTTTACGACGCAGGGATTGCATTTGAAGGATGGTGCAACGCACAAGGCGGAATCGCCGGAATGCCGTTGAAAGTTATTGATGCCGACGCCAAACTTTTTGAAGTACCAGTGCAAATGGAAAACGTTTGCTCGAATGCATTTGCCATGGTCGGCGGCGGTTGGGCGATGGACGATCAAGAATTCCCGCGCTTCCACGAGTGCGGAATGATTGATGTTGCAGGCTTTGTCGTCACAGCCGCCAAGTCACAAGCCGACAACACCTTCTCACCGCTACCCAACCCTTCAAACAAAAAAGACGAAGGTTGGTTCAAGTGGGCCGTTGCTGCTTATCCCGAAGCTATGCAGCACTTCGCAACGGTGTACAGCGATATCTTGACGGCCCAAGTTGTTGAACAGCAGTACCGTGAAGGTGCTGCAATCATTGGTGGCGTCACGGTTGTTGATCAGATTCCCTACAGCTCGGTTGGCGAAACCTCGTGGCTTCCCATTGCTCAACGCCTCAAAAATAGCGGTGTACGCGCCATCAGTTTGGTTGGCGTTCCCGAGGTATTGCCGCAACTCACAAAAGCTCTTGACGAACTCGGATACACGATTGACCTCATCATGGTTGATGCTGGTTTTTATGCTGATGTGCTGATCAATAACGGTGGCAGCAGCGTTGAAGGCGTCGTCGTACGAACAGGTTTCTCATTATTTGAAGAAGCCGACCGCGTGCCAGCCGTTCGGGATTATCTCGACATGATGAGCACGTATCGTCCTGACGGAAAAGTGTCAGGACTAGGTATGCAATCTGCATCGGCATTCTTATTGTTTGCCACTGCCGCGAAGAACTGTGTCATGAACAACAATGGCCAGATCAGCCGTGCCTGCATTGTTGATGAAGTCAGCAAAGTTCGTGAATGGTCTGGCGGCGGATTACATGCAGTTGCTAGTCCTGGAAACAACGAACCAAGTCCGTGCTATCAAATGATCACAATCAAAGACGCAAAGTTCACTCGCCTCTATCCGCCGCTCAATCCAACCGATGCTGACAAGGCCCTCATTCCGACAGCAACAATTACTGAAGATGGATGGGCCTGCGACGATTCAACTTTGGTTGATCTCACTGGTGATTATGGCGATGTCAGTATTGGCAAAATCGCCAAGTAAATCAGATCTTTTCGACCTGAACTTGGGTGTCGTAGTACGACACACCACCGCCGTATGTGGCCATCAAATCATTGGTTAAAGCATTCACTGTCTTTGTGTCTTTCGTACGGTCACCCACCCAGCCAAAAGGAACCACAACCAGGCCTGGTCGCACGCGACCACCATTCACAGCTACTCGCGCGACGACATTGAGTTCGCCACGCTGGTTGAAAACTCGCACTCGATCGCCATCGGCGATCCCCCGCTGAGTTGCATCAACGAGATCAAGCTCACAAAACATTTCACCTTCAGGAGTCGCGTGATGCGGCAGGTTTGAGTATGTCGAATTCAAAAAGCGCACATGAGTTTTGGGCGACATCAATGACAATGGATACTGGGCTTGACCCGTCGGATCGGCAGCCATTTCCTCGCCAGCCAAATATGTCGGCAACGCGGGCAACCCAACAGCCGGCAAACCATGGTTGATCAACATTGCTTTGCCGGACGCTGTTTCAAATCCGCCGTTTGCGTACGGTAATAAGTCGACTGGCAATGACAATCGGACAAAGCCATCAGCTTTTAATTTTTCAATATCAAGATCATGCAGCGCGCTCGTCAATAACGACTCGTCGTCTTCAAAAAGTTCGGGTTCGGTGAAACCACATGCCGCAGACAATCTGCGCCACAGTTCGGTATTGGCAACACTCTCGCCCAATGGCTGAATTGCTTGATGATTCCAACCTACATAGAGATGACCCCACGACGGAACAACATCTATCTGTTCAATTTGTGTACAGGCCGGAAAAATCACATCGGCATACTTTGCGGTGTCGGTCATGAACTGTTCAGAGACCACCGTGAAAAGATCTTCGCGCTCAAGCCCACGTCGTATGAGCTCTGCATTCGGTGCGGTCACTAAAGGATTGCCGTTATAGACGAACAACATCTTGACCGGTGGCGCAAGAGTTGCATCATTCAAAACTCGGCCAAGACGATTCATACTCAACGGTCGACGTACTTTGCCCACATCCAACGATGGGACATCAAAAACCGAATCGTCGACATTGGTCGCGGCATATGAACCGACACTTCGTGAGAATCCCCCGCCTTTGTGCCTCCATGCGCCAGTCAGCATGGGCAAGCAAGTAAGGGTACGGAAAAACATGATTCCGTGCTCGCGATGTTCAGCACCAATCAACGAACGAATAAAGGCGGGCTTGATCGTTCCGTAATCGCGAGCCAAAGTTTCGATCTCGTCAATCGAGATACCACACACTTTGGCAGCCCGAGCGGGCGTCCACTGCGACACCTGTTCTTTCAGTTCATCAAAACCTTCGGTGTACTGCGTGATGTAATCGACATCAAGCAATTCATCGCGAATCAATATGTGCATCAGCGCCAACATGAGCGCAACATCGGTGCCAGGTAACGGTTGAATAAAAACATCGGCAGCTTCGGCAGTCATCGTTCGCAATGGATCAATCACAACGACTTTGGCGCCATTGGCCCGAGCCTTTTCGATGAATGGCCAAAGATGGCGGTTAGCCAAACGGGTATTGGTTCCCCATAAAAGAATGAGTTGTGCAAACTCGATATCCATTGGGTCATTGGCCAAGGGTGACCCAAGGGTCAAAGTCGATCCAACCATCGCGGTTGCTCCGCACAATGAATCGACTTGACGCGAAGCCCCAACCATGGCAAAGAATCGTCGGTCGAGTGAATTCATTTGGATAAGCCCCTGGGTGCCAGCCGATCCCCAGGGCATGATCGCTTCGCCACCGAACTCGACCGAAACTTCATGAACCCGAGAAGCCACTAGATGAAGAGCCTCATCCCATGTTGCTTGGCGGAATTCGCCCGTCCCCTTAACTCCGGTTCGAATGAGGGGATACAAAATACGATCGGGGCTATAGACCCGATCTAAAAATCGGTTGACCTTGGGGCATAGCTCGCCTTGCGAATAGGGATGCTGCGCATTACCCCGCATTTTGACGGCAACGCCACCCTCAACGGTGACTTCCCAACCGCACGAGTCTGGACAGTCGTGATGACACGTTCCAAGAACAACGCGAGAACCTTCATGGGTCGATGAACTCATATAACCATTCTGCCAGCAAGTGACTCGGCTATCACGAGGGTTTAAGATCGTGACGGTAGTTCATGAGTCCCAGGGGGAAAATATGTCCAACGAAGCACTAGACCGCGCCTTAATCACCGACTTGCTGTCGCGTTATACCTGGGCCCTTGTTGACCGCGATTGGGATGCCTGGCAGAAGGTCTTCACGCCCGACGCCCATGTTGATTACTCCACTGCTGGCGGTCCCGTCGGATCACCAGCGCATGCTGCTGAAACTTTTAGCGGCATGATGGCAATGTTCGACGTATCGCTTTCGGCCGGTGGCAATGTGGCCATCACCTTTGACAATGATGACACCGCCAAAGTTCGCTCGGTCTACACCATGACGATGCGTATTCCTGGCGATCAGCCGACCTACATGCAGGCAAGTGGTTGGTACAACGACACCATCGTGCGTACCGCGAACGGTTGGCTCATTAGCAATCGCTTTGAACAACTCGCATACGTCAAATAAGCCTGATCATGCCGTTACCTTCAAAACGTAATCCCGAAGAACTCGCCCGCACGCTTGAGGCGTGGTTTGGCAAACAGTTTGGTCATGCGTGCACAATCACCGATGTCGGAATTCCCGAAGGTACTGGCATGAGTAGTGAGACTTTGCTTTTCACTCTGCATCACAACGGACTGATTGAACCAGTTGTCACTCGTTTGAACCCCGACATGAATGACTGGCCCGTTTTTCCGATCTATGACATGGCCGCTCAAGCCGGAGCAATGCAACTCGTTGGCAACAACAGTGATTTGCCAGTTCCGAATATTCGATTTCTAGAAACTGATACATCAATATTGGGTTCACCATTCTTGGTGATGGATCGAGTGAATGGTCGGGCACTACCCGATATGCCGCCCTACGTATTTGGCGGTAGTTATATGGATGCGATGTCGGTTGACGAACGACGTGAACTTGGTCGTGAAGTGGCGCGCGTGCAGGCCCGTATCCATGCCATCGATTTGTCAACAGTAAAAGGTGACGTGTCATTTTTGCCTTCGCGCGATGGCGACGCTATTGATCGTTTACTTGGTGAGCAGCGCGCCTACTACGACTGGGCGCGCGGAGATCTTCAATTGCCAGTGATTGAACAAGCGCTTGCGTGGCTTGCCAATCACAAACCTGCCAACCCCGGTCCAACCGTTATCAACTGGGGTGATGCGCGTCCTGGAAATATTTTGTTTGATGGCCTCACACCCACTGCAGTTCTTGACTGGGAGATGGTCAACGTTGGGCCGGCCGGAGTTGATGTCGGTTGGTTGATCTTTATGCATCAGTTCTTCCAGTCATTAGCTGATGTTTTTCAGATGCCTGGCTTCCCTGAGTTCTGTCAAACCGATGACATCATCAAGGCATACGAAGGTGCCGGCGGACGACACATTGAAGATCTCAATTGGTACATCGTGTACGCAAGTTTGCGCTTTGCTGCCGTGGCAATTCGGACATCACTTCGAGGAGTTGCATACGGTGAACGTGAAATGCCCGACGACCCCGAAGACCTCATCATGCATAAGGCCATGTTGTATTCGCAGATCGCCTAGTTCTTCAGAAGTTCTGGGCGCATCGTTGAAATTTGACGACGAATGCCTTCACGCCAATCAACTGATGAATGAAAACCAGCATCATGTAATTTCTGCAAGTCGGGAACAATGGATGCAATCGTTGCAGTTGTCGGATTAAACGTCGGCACGATTCCGGTTAGTTGACCCATCTCTTCACACCAATCTTCAATTGACACCAACTGATCGCCGCCCCAGTTCACAATTTCTGCCCCGGTGTTCGCGTACGAAAGCAAGTACGGAATACTGCGGCTGATGTCATCTGCATGGATTGGCGTATAGGTCGTTGGCTGATCAACATGAACTGGCACTGGGATATTGCGTTCCATCATCATCAAGTGAAATGACATCCAACCGTAGGCATCGCCGTATGGAACATTGAGACGAGCGATCACAGTCGGGACACCGAGACGCTTTGCTGTGTGCTTCACAAGCACTTCACCAGCAATTTTTGAAATGCTGTACGTGGGCATTCCGGGCATCGGGCGATGGCTATCACCGAGAAGATCGGTCTCTTTACGGGCTTCACCGTGCTTTGGTTCGTACACCGCAGTTGATGAGCAGTGGAAGAATGACAACTTGTCACTTTGATTTGCAGCGGCTTCTAAAAGATCAGCACTGCCATGTGCGTTTGACGCAAATGCTTCATCAAAGTTGCTGCTCTTCGCCACTGCAAAATGCAAAACCAGATCGAGATCACTTGGCACTTCGTCGAGTTTGCCCTTTTCTAAATCGATGCTGACTGTCTGCACGCCTTTGTCATGCCATGGCTGACGTTGAGCCGGATCTTTAAAACGTGCCGCACCGTAAACCGTGTTGCCCTGAGTCGCAAGTGATTCAGCAAGTGGTCCAGCGACCCAACCAGTGACACCAGTAACCAAAATCTTTTTGCCAGTGATTTGTTGCATATCAATCACCACAACTCGTCGGTGTAAGTGTCGGTGCCGAACACGGTGTTCTTGAATGGGCTCGTCCATAAATGCTTGGCCAGTCCGCTTGATTCAAGATCGGCGCCAAACTTTGCGTAGCCATTGGCCCATTCAGCAGCGGGATCGTGATCAACAAAGTGGATCTGCATGAAACGTTGATCGGCCTTTGGTACGCGCGGAACATCGGGTGGTGCATCATCAAGTAATGGCAACAACGTTGAATAGTTGAAGACGTCAGGTCCCCACGATGAGGCAAACGCACGCGGCGCCCAATTGTTCTGCATCCACTCACTCATCTGCGCGTGAGTTACGCCTTCGTTCAACTCGCCAACATTCACAATGATTCCGGGATATCCGCGGTCGAGCGCAAGTTCAATATTGGTGGTGGTTTCGGTACGGGTCATTGACCATTGGTTGTCGTACAACTGGGTATGAATATGTGTGCGCTCAGCGAACATGCGGCCAGTTGCGTGCAGATTCTTGACTGTGTCAACGCTCCAACGATTCCAGTCATCGTGATGACCTTTGAGTACCCAGTAAATAGCCAAGTACGAACCCGACATGGGGTCTGGGGTCATGGGTGAATCAGTGGGATAGCGCAGAGCCTTGAGATCGCGGGTTGAAACAAAGCGATCACCAGCGAACGAATAAGCACCAACGAGCACACCACCATAGAAGTGATCTCGCTCGTACCAACGGTTGTATTCGACTTCATGACCCTTGGTGGGCTCGACCATGGTGAACAACAAGGTCCCTAATTCGATTGGGTACTTCTTCATAACTCCCCCTTCAATGCACGGCACGCGCGTTGCTTGACCAAACTGTAGATGTTTCTCGCTCGGTGTCAGAAACTTGACGCACCAAGAATCGTTGTGAGTCGCAATTTGACCTGAGGCCACTCTGCCGATACAACCGAATAGACGGCGGTATTGCGCAACTTACCTTTTTCAGACGCCACCCAACTTGGTCGATCTGAACGCAATACTCCTTCAAAAATCCCGCCAATTCTTTCGATGGCTCGACGGCTTTGCTCGTTTCGTTCGTCGGTGCAAATTGCGACTCGTTGCACACCCCAAGTTTCAAATGCGTGCGTCATCAACAGCAATTTGGCTTCGGTATTTATTGATGTTCGTTGCGCCGACTTCGCAAGCCAAGTTCCACCAATTTCAATTTCATCAGGAACCAACACGCCATTCACTATGCGGCCCAGCGGGAAGAAGATATTCATGAAACGGGTGCAGCCAACTACTTCGCCCTGCGAGCCGTCGGCATGAACACGACGTTGAACAAATGGAACGTCCTGGCCAGCCCGATGACTGCTCATTAAGTTTTGGACGTAGTTCGTCATTTCTTCAATGCCGTCAGGGACAACCGTAAATCCAAAGGTTGAACGATCTTGAGACGCAGCCGAAACAAGGGCAGGAATATGCTCAATTGTCAATGGCTCCAAAGCCATTGAGTTTCCGATCAGCGTCGGCACTAGTAACATGTTCAGTTATCGATGACGAGATTTGGTTCTTCGGTGAGAATCCACTGAATGTTTGAAGTGTCCAAAAACTTTTCGGTGTCTTCCATGACTAATGGAAAATCGGGTTCACTCATGTGGGCATTGAACTGGTCAGCCGAATCAAAGATCTGAATGGTGACTCCGTCAAAACCTGGCTCATGACGACTTCCCTCAGCGGGCCATACTGCCGGGTGCTGTTCGTAACGACGAACATACTTAGCAGCTGAACAATTCTTGATGAGCGGTCCATGAATATTGAACCAGTAATCAAGAAATTCTTGATGAGAAGTTCCGGGCTTGCGCTTGAGAAGTGTGACGAGTCGAATCATGATCTTGCCTTTCGTGTTATTGAATTTCTATTACAAACCTAAGAACGATCCACCATCGCAGATGATGGTTTGACCGGTCACAAATGAAGAATCGTCACTCGCAAGAAAGAGGGCGACCGAGCCAATGTCATCGGTGATATCGCCAACGCGACCAAGAGGCGTACGAGCTTCAATCGCCTGTTGAAGAGCCGGATTACGATCGAATGCGGTCAACAAGGCCGGGCTTCCAGCCACTGGGCCAATGCAATTCACCGTGATACCAAATTCTCCCCATTCGCGCGCCAGGCTCTTCGCAATTGCTCGCTGAGCTGCTTTGGCCGGTGAATAGAGCGGGATATTCGCACTACCTTCAACACCCGACGGTGATGTGATCAAAATCAAACGCCCGCCGCCCTCGCCTTTTGGACGTGCCGATGAAGCAACGAGATGAGGCATCGCTGCACGGGCGCAAAAAAGACTGGCCCAAACTCCGGTACGGGACATCGGCGTCCAATGCTTATCGATTTGCACTTTTTCTAACTTGTGCGGGATTCCACCCATAAAAGCGTTGTGCACCATGATGTCGAGTCGACCGAATTGCTGAACAGTGTCGGCGACGCAGGCGTCAACCGATTCTGAAACCGAAACATCGGTCACGATGCAAACTGCCTGTCCGCCAGCGGAACGAATCGACTCAACTACTGGCTCGCCAGTCTCGGCGCGTCGGGCGGCAACGACAACCGTTGCCCCTTCTTGGGCAAGACGACGAGCGATTCCTTCACCAACACCTTGACCCGCACCAGTCACAATGGCGACACGATTTTCTAAACGACGAGCATTCACATCCACAGCCCTCCGTCACACACGATGGTTTGACCAGTGATATCACGAGCTGCTTCGCTACATAGCCACGTGACAATTCCAACTGGGCTGACGTCATCAGCCAGTGATCGGGGCGCAATCGCGACAGCACCAGAAATGCTGGTATCGATCGAGAACCAATGCGGTTCAACAGCGACGGCATTCACTGTGATCCCGTTTGTTCCCCACTGACGAGCTGCCGACTTCACCAAGATGCGTGCCGATTCGGCTAGCGCCGCCTGAGGCGCGTAACAAGCACCGCCTGACATGCCAGTAGTAGGAACTACGACAACGATGCGCTCACAATTCGTGGAGTGCGCTTCTTGAAGAGCCGTGATGACTCGTTGCATAGGTTGTTCGTAAATCTCATCAATATGGGTATCAGTCAGTTTGGTCAGGCTAGTTATTGAATTTTCTCCGTCAAGATCAACAACTATGACTGCGCTGCGCGTATCGGAATGCACGCCATCGCGAAGGACTTGTGCAAGCGCACCTTTACCCGACACTTTTACACTCATGAAATTCCAGTTCCTGTATTCAAATGTGCTGACACATCACCGTGAGCGTCGACAAGCATGATGCGTTGAGAAAACGCCCATTCTCCGTTCGAATTTTTCGCAAACTCGTCGTGATAACGCCCCGATGCCACGACCTGTAACGGTAATTCATCGGGAACATTTTGCAGAACTGTGAATTGCGAGCGGGTTCGAACCACATATAGAGAATCAGCTTCAAGAATTGTGTTGGTCACGAGGTGTTTGGTGCGCGGGATGCCATCGTACGTTTTGACGAAATGGCGCAATACGGCTCCGACCTGAGTGCCTGGGACAGCCGACTGATCTGGGCCAGCCATGAAAACGGGAGCTTCTCCGAAAAGTTTGGAGACTCCGTCGAAATCACCAGCGTCAATTCGTTCGGCATAGGTGTACAACAAATTCAGGATTGCTCTTTCATCTCCGTAATTCAGCATGTTGACACCGTAGACCAACTACGGTGAAGGTGTGGCTGACAACATCGATGACCCCACCCCTATCGGAAACGTTTGGCCCATGGCCGGCGAGCAAACCGACGAACTCGTACGCGCGGCTTTCCCGTTACGTCTCGGACTCGCAGAAGGCAAAGTAGCCCTCGTGACTGGTGCAGGACGCGGTATTGGTGAAGCCACTGCCCGACTCTTCGCAGTTGAAGGTGCTGCCGTCGTTGTTTGTGACATTGACGGTGACGCGGCTCAGGCCGTCGTTCGGTCGATTCAAGAACGTGGTGGCGAAGCCTTCGCAGTGGCCGCCGACCTCACCAAAGAAGATGATGTTGCCGCCGTGATCAACTCGGCAATCGACAATTACGGTCGGCTTGACTGTGCTGTCAATAATGCCGGCGTGAGTGGCCGGTTTGGTTCGTTTATTGACCTTCCATTGCACGAGTGGCAACACATGATCAACGCCAATCTCACGAGCGTCTTTTTGTGCCTCAAGTATGAACTTGGTGTCATGGCCGCGCAAGGTTCTGGGGCAATCGTCAACGTGTCATCTGGCGCGGGAGTCGTTGCTGCTCCTGGTTTGCCTCACTACACCGCTGCCAAGCACGGTGTGCTCGGTCTCACTAAGTGTGCAGCGCAAGAGTTTGCTGCCAAAGGCGTGCGAGTGAACGCGATTCTTCCCGGCACAACGCGTACTCCAATGATTGAAGGGTTCATCAACGGCGATCCCAAGATCGAGAAGATGGTGAGCCGCGGAATCGGTCGTGGGTATTTAGGCGAACCATCCGAAATTGCCGAATCGGCAGTATGGCTATGCAGTGATCGCGCCAGTTTCGTGTGTGGCGAATCTTTATTGGTCGATGGCGCGACCGTCTGCCGCTAAATAATCGTTACGCCCAGGACGACAAGACTTCGGCCACGCTGTGTTGGCCAGAATGACACGGCACTCCTGCTTTCGCTTCGGTGCGTGAAAATCGAGGTGCTGCTTGCGCCTGGACAACTCCGTTGATTGTTACAACTGTTCCACGTGCTGCAGTGTGAGGATGAGTTGCAACTTCACTCGGTGACAACACTGGAGCGAAACAAGCATCGGATCCCTCAAAGATTGCTTCCCATTCGGTACGAGACTTTGAGCGAAAGACGTCGGTCATACGTTGTTTTGCGGCTGCCCACACTTTGCGATTGTTCTGTTCGGCTGGTTGCAGCAAAGCATCATCAGCAACACCCAGACGATGCACAAGTTCGGCGTAGAACTGTGGCTCGATTGCGCCAACTGAAACCCATTTGTGATCGGCCGTTTCGTAAACGTTATAAAAATGTGCTCCACCATCGAGATGATTCGTTCCACGCTCGCCCCAAAATCCATTAGTGAACGCTGAGAAAAATGGTCCGAGAATCATCGCAGCACCATCAACCATCGCAGTGTCAATGACTTGTCCGCGACCGCTACTGAAACGTTCAACAACTGCACAAGCAACGCCCATCGCCAACACCAAACCGCCACCAGCAAAATCGCCAAGCAGGTTGATCGGTGGTGTCGGAGGTTGACCTTCGTAACCAATCAAATGCAACGCCCCTGACAACGAGATGTAATCGATGTCATGCCCAGCAGTGTGAGCTAACGGCCCATCTTGTCCCCAGCCCGTCATGCGCCCATAGATCATTCGGGGATTACGTTCACATACAACATCGGGACCGATACCTAAACGCTCACACACGCCGGGACGAAATGGATCAATGAATGCGTCAGCCCTATCGGTGAGCTCAAGCAAAGTCGCAATATCTGTTGGGCTTTTTAAGTCGAGAGCGATACTGCGCTTCCCACGCATCAACGGATTTGTTGGTAGACGATCACGATTGACACGTGCCGCAACTTCGGGCCGCTCAACAGCAATGACATCAGCACCTAGGTCGGCCAACACCATCGCGCCATACGGACCAGGCCCTTGACCAACTAGTTCAATGACACGAATTCCTTGCAACGGACCAGCCATTGTGTTCAGCCTTCAATTCCAGCGTCGGTCATCGCCTGCTGCTTGGCCCAGCGATAATCGCTCTTGCCAGCTGGTGAACGCACCATCTGCTCGACCAACGTGAGTTGACGCGGAACTTTGTAACCGGCAACGTGGGCACGGCAGTGTTCTTGCACACTTTCTAACGTTGGCGATGTGCCTGGGCGAGCCTGAACCACTGCTGCGACACGTTCTCCCCAACGAGCATCGGGAATACCAACAACGACCGCATCAAAAACTTCTGGATGAGCCTTTAAAGCATTCTCAACTTCTTCGGGGAAAATCTTTTCGCCGCCACTATTGATGCAGACCGAACCACGTCCAATCAAGGTGATCGTTCCATCTTCTTCAAGACGCGCAAAGTCACCAGGAATTGCATAACGAGTTCCATTGGGCGAAGTCACAAACGTTGCCGCAGTTTTTTCGGGATCTTTGTGATAACGCAGCGGAATATTTCCGGCTCGTGCTAATCGACCCATTTCACCTGGTTTTACTGGCAACAAATCATCGCCAAGCACTACTGAGTCGCGAGCGGCCTTCACGGTTGGTCCACCTTTTGACTGCATGCCCTTACCAACCATTGTGATTCCGTTGGCACCACCTTCGCTTGAACCAACCGCATCAGTAATCACGACATTCGGGAAAAGATCAATGAATTGTTCTTTACATGACTGCGAGAAGAGAACGGCGCTTGAACTCACCGCAAACAATGATGACAGTTCGTGTTTGTCGGTGTTATCGGCGATGTAATCAAGTAGCGGACGAGCCATTGCGTCGCCCGTGATCATGATCAAGTTGGCTTTTTCTTTTTCGACCGTGCTCCAAACATCAGCGGGATCAAACTTTCCACGCAAAACAACTTTGTTGCCCACAAAACTCTGAGCCATCACGCTCCACTGCGATGCCCCGTGCATCAACGGCGGCAATGGATACGACACCAACGGGAAACCATTGCGGCCCTTTTCAACGAATCCTTCTGGAGAAGAAACTTTGTCGCCGGTCATGATGTCGATTCCGCCACCGAGAGCCATCACCACATCGCCGTGACGCCACACGACACCTTTGGGCATTCCAGTCGTGCCACCGGTAAACAAAAGGTAGATGTCATCGTCTGAACGTGGCGCAAAATCACGAGTGTCGCTATTGCTAGCCAGCGTCTTTTCGTATTCATCGCCAATGACAAGCATCGGCAATTGCGGTGCAACTGAGCGAGCTCGATCAACGTATTCGGGTTCAACAATGAGATACGTCAAATCGGCGTTATCAAACAAATAGGCAAGTTCATCTTCGACGTAGCGATAATTGATGTTGACCCAGACCGCGCGAATCTTGAAAATCGCCCAGAGCGCCTCGACCCACTCGACGCGATTGAGCGCATAGATACCGACATGATCACCAGGCTTAATTCCTTGTGACTGCAAGTGGTGAGCCAGCTGATTGGCGCGACGATCCATCTCGGCAAAAGTGCGACGAGTGCGTTCGTCCACGATGTAATCGCGGTCGGGCCATTCATCAGCCGCAGCTTCAAAGAGGTCGGCGAGGTTAAAAGTCGTTGCTGGCATATGTGTGTGCTATCACATCGCTGTCGATGAAGCCGAACCACCGCGCTTCGTAGTAGAAGATAAGGAAGCAATTTCACATCACTAAGGAGAAATCATGTCTGGCACCGAGCACCTCTTGACCGAAGTGGTGGGACACACACTGGTGGTCACGATGAATCGACCTGAAGCCAAGAATGCCCTCAGCCCCGCGATGATTGTGGGCTTGGCCGACGCTTGGGTTCGACTCAACGAAGATGACGACATTCGCTGCGCGATCTTGACTGGGTCTGGTGGATCCTTTTGCACTGGCATGGACCTCAAAGCCCGCGCCAATGATGATGCTGGCCCCAACCCCTACCAAGAGCGCTGGGCCGCCGATCCCGATTTGCACTGGAAGGCATTGTTGCGGCACTACCGCTTACGCAAGCCGTTGATCGCCGCTGTCGAGGGATACGCAGTTGCGGGCGGTACCGAGATCTTGCAAGCGACTCATCTTCGGGTGGCGGGCGAGAGTGCGACATTTGGAGTCTTCGAAGCAAAGCGCGGACTGTTCCCGGTGGGAGGAAGCACCGTTCGACTGCAGCGACAAATTGGATACACCAATGCTTTGGAAATGTTGCTCACGGCGCGTGGGTACACCGCTACTGAGGCGAAAGAGATCGGATTGATTGGACACGTGGTGCCCGATGGCCAAGCGTTGTCAAAATCGTTGGAATTGGCCGAGATGATCTGCGCCAATGGTCCGCTCGCGGTCGAGGCAATCTTGAAGTCGGTGCAAGAAACTGCAGCGATGCCCGAAGCTGAGGCCCTCAAACTTGAGTTTGAAATTGGCTGGCCGATTTTCTCGACGAATGATTCGAAAGAGGGGCCGAGAGCGTTCGCCGAAAAGCGCTCCCCCAACTGGACCCGCACCTAACCTTTTCCTCGTCGTTTTTACCCACTTTGGAATTGAGTTACCGCTAGGCGGCAGCCAGATTCCAAAGTGGCGGAATTTGCTCGCTCTCTTTAGGGTTTGGTGGACGAGACGAGCCACATGGCGAAGAACTGGCTTCCGCCGCCATAGGCGTGTCCCACAGCCTTCTTCGCCCCATCAATCTGATGCTCACCAGCCTTGCCCATCACCTGCATTGCCGCCTCGCCAAATCGCAGCATTCCCGACGCGCCGATCGGGTTACTTGACAGCACACCTCCCGACGGGTTGATCGGAAGCGAGCCACCCATTTCAGTGACGCCATCTTCGACCCAACGCCAGCCTTCGTTGCGCGGAGCAAATCCCAAGTTCTCGAGCCACATCGGCTCAAACCAGGCGAACGGCACATACATCTCGACGACATCGATTTCTTCGGCGGGATTCTTGATTCCGCCTTTACGCCACAAATCAGCTGCACACATTTCGCCAGCAACTGGGCTCACTTGCTCGCGACCCGCAAACGCTGTTGGTTCACTGCGCATTGATGTCGCATGCACCCAAGCTTTCGGTCCTGCATGTTTGTCGGCTCGCTCTTCGCTCATCAACACCAACGCAATTGCACCGTCACTCGATGGGCAAGTTTCAATAAAGCGAATCGGATCCCACAACATCGGAGTCTCAAGAGCTTTCTCAAGAGTCCAATCGGGTTCATGCAAATGTGCGTACGGGTTCTTGCACGCATTCGTTCGATCTTTTACCGCAACCATTGCACCAATGTGTTTGGGCGCTCCAGAACGACCGATGTATCCACGAACAATTGGCGAGAAGTAACCGCCCGCACCAGCATGCACCGGCATACCAAATGGGATCGGCACACTTAAGGCCCACATCGCGTTGCCGTCGCTTTGCTTTTCAAAACCAATTGTCAAAACTGTTCCGTGAATTCCGGCCATCACATGTTGCGCCGCAACAATTGCTGTCGATCCACCAACTGAACCAGCGGTGTGCACACGGAAGACTGGCTTACCGTGAGCAGCCAGTGCATCGGCCAGCCACAACTCGGGCATTGCTACACCTTCAAGAGAGTCTGGTGCCTTACCAATCACGATCGCATCAACATCAGCGATCGTGATATTGGCGTCAGTCAAGGCACGGTCGACTGCCTCGCGCACCAAACCAGCGATTGAAACATCGGCACGGCAAGCAGCGTGCTTTGTTTGACCTACCCCGACGACTGCACAAAGATCAGCCATGTCACTCACCTTCCATGACGCATACCAAATTTTGTTGCAACATCGGTCCACTTGTGCAGTGAGCCAAAACTCGATCAGCCGAACCAGCAAAAATGCTTTCGGCCGCTTCAGCAAATCGTGCTAGGCCTGCTGCCATCGCTGGATTCGCCACTAACGCTCCACCACTTGGATTGATATGTGTTGATTCGCCCAAGCCCATCGCATTTCGCAACAACAGTTCTTGATGTGTGTACGGAGCGTGAAGCTCTGCAACATCAATGCGGTCTTTTGCGACTCCTGCTTTTTGGGCCGCAATCGCAGCTGAAGAACTTTCGATCATTGAACGAGCACCTAAACGTTGCGTATCAATACGATGATCAATTCCTCGAATCCACGCTGGACGTTCAACTAAACGACGTGCAACATCGCCAGCAGCTAAGACAACTGCGTTGCACCCGTCTACCGGTGTCGCGCAGTCGTGAGCACGCAGCGGATTCAATGTGTACGGCATTGCCAACAAATCGTCGGCTGATTCATTGCCCTTTGTGAAGGCAATCGCATTGTTGTGCGCATCACGTCGACTTCGGGCCGCAACTTCAGCCATCTGTCGTTCGGTTACCACACCAGCTTCAAGACATGCTCGTGCCTGCAATGCAGCCAACGCATCAAACCCGGGCTTGAGTGGCGCAACCATGTACGGGTCGGTTTGCAAACTGAGAATTTGGTCAATTGGCCCTGACGTTGTTTTTCCATTTGAGAAAACCAAAGCAACGTCAACTTCGCCAGTTTGAATTTTCACCCAAGCTTCGTACAAAGCAAACGCACCATCGGCTTCAACATGGCTTTCAATAATCGGCGGCCAAGCACCAATAGCGTCAACAGCTGACACGAAACTAAAAGGCTGACCACTCATGTAGTCACAAGATCCGTGACACCAGAAGCCAATTTCGCTGCGTTCAATTCCGACCTTGTCGAGCAACTGTTGAATCACTGGCAAAAGAATTTCTACCGATGTGAAGGTGCTATTCATTTCACTTGGACGTTGGGCAGTTCCAACAATTGCAATATCTCGTAACGCCATCAGCTTGCTCCCGATTCTGCGCCCATCACGCGATCTGGTTCGCCAGTGGGACGAAAGTGTTGAATGTTTTCCAAAGAGGGACCCCACTCTGATTTGTCTTTCCACACCGGTTCAACCCGCATGCCAATGCGCACATCTTCTGCTTCACATTCTTGAATGAGGTGTTGCATTGAAATGTCTGCGCCATCGAGCAAAATTTGTGCAGCCACATATGGCAATTTGATTTTCTGTCCCAAGAACGGAACATTGACGATGCAAAAAGTTGTGATCGTTCCCTTCGGTCCTACTTCAACGTCGCCAGCCAAAATTTTGGCGCACTTCGGACATACACCGTTACGAGGTGGGAAATACACCAGCGCACAACTCGGACAACGTTTGCCGACAAACTTGCCATTCATGAGACCCGCGAGATGGCTTGTCGCATTCGGACCAGCTGACCAGTTGTAGGTCACGCCAATTGGTTGACGAAGTCGTACCAATCCATCGGCTTCACTCATGACGCACCTCCCACAACATCGAAACAAGCAATATCAGTGACACCGCCAGGTCGGTCTTCAGCCCAGCGCACTTTCACCTTGGTGCCAATTGCGATGTTTTCGGGCGATCCAGCATCGACTGCGTGCAACATCGGCACATCGGCCCCGTCAATGGTGATCAGCGCCCAGGCAAAAGGATGAGCTAGGGGCTGACCTTCAACCGGAGTCGCTTGCCAAGCCCAAGTCGAGACCGTCCCTGTATCGGATAGTGATACCCATTCGCTCAATTGAGCTCCCGTCAGCGGGTCAAACTCGGCCGGTGGAAAGTACACGCGCCCATCAGACCCGCGAGTTCCCTCAAGTCGACATTCGGACAACGAAGTAAAAAACCGCGACAACAAAGTGCCCACAGTTCGTTTGTATGGGTAAGCGACTTCAAGTGGCGCGACGAAAACGTCGCCGACCATGGCATGAGATGTTGTTCCAGACACGACAAGTTTCTTATCACGCCAACGAGTGCGAATGCTTATCCCAAATGCACTTATTGCAACCGACCACATCATGACCCGCCTCTACCTACTCAGGGGCTTTGTTGCTAGTGTCACAGTGTCGGGTCATGGGGATCTTGGCGACGTAGGGGGAAGACATGACTAGATCATTGAAGTTTGCTCGTACATTTGCAGCACTCTCTTTGGTTGCACTCGCAACAGTCGGTTGCTCGAATCGCAACAGCGGCGACACCGCCACGACGCAGGCGCCTGCCACCGCAGCACCAAACGCGACCGACGCACCGACTGCAACTGACGCACCAGTAACGACAGACGCTCCTACTGGTCCAATGTTCGGGACGATGAAAAGCCCTTGTGGTCCAGCAACTGCAGCAGGTGTGCCCACGTTCGCAGATGGTCAAAATGGTGGCGACACCATCAAGCTCGGTACCGCCAACGACCATGGTTATGAAGGCGCACCCGGCACCACTCTTGAAATGCTCGATGCCGCCAGGGCTTTTGCCGGTTGGTGCAACGCTCAAGGCGGTATCCGCGGTCTCCCGATTGAAATCGTCGACCTTGACGGAAAATTGTTCTCCGTTCCTCCCGCAATGGAACAAGCGTGTAGCGAAGTATTCGCAATGGCCGGTGGTGGCTGGGTGTTTGACGACCAGATGTTCCCCCGTTTCCACGAATGCGGAATGATTTCATTCTCGGGTTATGCCGTCAGCGCAACCGCTTCAATGGCCAACGGAAAAGTTCAACCCATTCCGAACCCCGCGAACGAAAAGCCATCACAATGGCTCAACTGGGCTAAGGCCACCTACCCCGAAGAAATTAAAAAAGTTGCGATTCTGTACGGTGACTTCTTAACGACCAAGAGCGTTGCTGATCAATTGGCAGCGACCATGAAGGCTGTCGGTGGATTCGGCGAACCGTCAATGATGACCTACAACCCTGCGGGCGAAGCAAACTGGACACCTTTCGCACAAAAGTTGAAAGACGATGGAATTAAATACTTGTCGTTCGTGGGAACCGATTCGAATCTGGTGTTGCTCTACAAAGCAATGCGCGAAGTTGGTTATGTGCCTGATGTCGTGTTGAACGATGCGAACTTCTACACGTCAATGATGGTCGCCGAAGGTAACGCAGTTGCCGACGAAGGTTTCCTGGCTCGCACGATGTACGCACCATTTGAAGAGGCTGACAAATTCCCAGGAATGGCTTCTTACCTAGACATGATGGCGACGTACAACCCAGAAGGTCGTATCGCTGGACTTGGATTGCAAGCAACATCTGCACTTTTGATGTTTGCAACTGCAGCGAACGCATGCCTCGACCACAACAACAATGTTCTTGAACGGGAATGTGTTTTGGCTGAAGGTATGAAGATCACGTCTTGGACTGGTGGCGGCCTTCATAGCGAAACCAATCCGTCAGCAAAGACAGCACCTAAGTGCGGACTCATCATGGGTGTCAAGAATGGCAAGTGGGCTCGCGTTTACCCAGAGTTGGGTTCGGCCGATGACAACGGCGGCGGTTGGCACTGCGACGAGAATGGTTCAGTCCAGATCGTCGGAGACTTCGGTGATGTCACGTCGGGTGTTGACCCGACGCGGCCAAACTAAGCAACAACTGACGACTCAAGAATTGATCTGACCACCTATGCAAGAGTTCCTGACCTTCACAATCATCGGATTGTCAACGGGAGCGATTTATGCAGTTGTAGCGAGTGGCCTCGTCGTCACCTACACAACCTCGGGCATCTTCAATCTTGCCCATGGCGCGACCGGCATGCTGGCCGCATTTACGTACTGGCAGTTGCGTTTTGATTGGAATATGCCAGCGCCACTGGCGCTGTTCATCACGTTGTTTGTTTTGTGTCCACTTTTTGGAGTGATCACCGAACGATTCGTGATGCGTGGTCTACAAGGAACGTCTGAGGTAGTACGCCTTTCTGTGACTGTTGCGCTGTTCGCATTCATGATCGGACTTGCTAACTGGATTTGGCCGAGCGATTCAAGTCGCAAAGCCTTCACAAAATTCTTTGAAGGTAACACCGTCTCAATCCTCGGAATTAATATCAGTTGGCACAAACTGATCACATTTGGTTGCGCCATTTTGGTTGCCATAGTTCTGCGTCTCTTGCTCTTCCGTACCCGCATGGGCGTCGCAATGCGTGCGGTCGTTGACGATCGTTCACTCACCGAACTCAACGGTGGACGACCAGATCGTGTTGCGATGTTTGCCTGGGCACTCAGCGCGATGCTTGCTGGTCTCGCCGGAATCTTGCTGGCCGGCGAACAACAACTCAACATTGAGCCACTCGTCCTTCTCGTCATCAACGCTTATGCGGCTGCCATCATTGGCCGCTTAAAGAATCTGCCGATGACATTTGCAGGAGCTGCCGTCCTTGGTTTGCTCGACGCGTACTATCTCGAATTTTCCGACAAGTCATGGTTCCCACATTCAATAATGGGATTCGGAATTTCGGGGATGCGCGCATCAATCCCGACAATCGTTTTATTCGTTGCATTGCTCGCCCGACCACAAACACGCTTGCGCGCTGGCATCGTTCGATTTCGTGAACAGAACAAGGTCCCGTCCTGGAGTACTTCAATCATGGGTGCCGTCGCACTCATCACAATCACGATTGCTATTTCGGGAATGCTCACTCGTTCAAACACACTCTTGCTGTTGAATGGTTTCACATTTGCCATTGCTGCCCTGTCATTGGTACCTCTCACTGGTTATGCCGGGCAAATGTCACTCGCACCATTAACTTTTGCCGGTCTTGGTGCGATCGCCATGTCAAAACTTCCGGGTAACGGCAACCTACTGACCCTCATTGGGGCAATTTTGATTGTTGCATTTGTCGGAGCTCTTGTTGCGTTGCCAGCACTTCGCCTTTCAGGCATCTACTTAGCACTGTCAACAGCCGCCTTTGCTGTGCTTGTGACGAAACTTGTTTTCAATCAGAAACAAACTTTCATGAGCGGAAACATCGCCGTACCCATTCTTGATATTCCGTTTGTTGATATCAACACACCCCGGGGCCGTTTGATTTTGACATCAATTGCATTCTCAACTTTGGGACTTGGTGTGGTGGCAATACGTCGCAGTCGATTGGGTCGACGCCTGATTGCGCTCAAAGATTCCCCAGTAGCGGCGGCGACTTTAGGTATGAGTCTCACTCGCACCAAGTTGGCAGCCTTCGCAATCTCTGCAGGCATTGCCGCATGCGCCGGCGCGTTAGCCGGCGACAAAGTCAGTCCTCAACAGTTTGACTTCACACAAAGTTTGCCCATTGTCTTGCTCGCGGTTGTCGGCGGAGTTGGCACAGTTGGCGGCGCATTGTTTGGTGGCTTGATGCTTGGTGGCAACTCTGTCCTCGCAACAGTCGTGCCAACTCTCAAAAATGTTGCCAAAATCCTCCCCGGAACTATCGGAGTCACCCTTGGCCGCAACCCCAATGGTGCCGCCACACAAATTGCCGAGGCGTATCGATCGCTCATGAACAAATGGGGCCTCCTGAGTTTTGTTACAGCAGGTGGAATTGGTATCTGGGCTCTTGATGCTCAATACGTCATTTCACACTGGGCGTTCTTCATCAGCGGAATCTTCTGGCTACTCGCAGTCACCCCCAACTTGCTCGCAATTGTGAATGCCCCACCTGTTCGCCGAATCATCGCCAGCATCTATCTCGCGATCGGAGTCATCGTTGCGATTTCAATTGATTGGGATAACGCAGTTGACTCAACAGGTAAGCGCCTCATTGCTCTCATCCTTTTGATCGCTTTGTTCGGCGTCGGCGCACAACGCCTGACCGAACACGCTCCCCGAGTACATCGCGCATCGCCCGATGTCATTGGTTTAACCACTGCTTTCACCGACGAAGAGCTTGATCATGCCGAACGCGAATTAGGCGTGGTGCTCTGATGTCACTTCTAGAAGTTCGCGGTGTCATGGTGCGCTTCGGTGGTGTGATGGCCGTTGGTGGCGTTAACCTCGATGTTCAAGCAGGTGAAGTCACCGGCCTCATCGGCCCCAATGGTGCCGGCAAAACTACTTTGTTTAACGTCATCAGTGGAATGCAAGAGCCCACGGCTGGCTCGGTCCATGTCAGTGGCGTTGACGTGACACACGAGGCTCCACACCGTCGAGCAAAGCGCGGTCTTGCTCGCACCTTCCAACGTCTTGAATTGTTTAGTTCGCTAACGGTACGCGACAACGTTCGAGTCGCCGCCGAACTGGCAGCACTCACGAATATTGATGAGACGGTCGACAACTTGCTAGAAAAAGTAGGGGTCAGTGATTTAGCCGAACAGACTGCAGGCGATCTACCTACTGGCTCGGCACGCCTTGTAGAAATTGCTCGCGCTCTTGCAACTTCTCCACGTTTGCTACTTCTTGATGAACCTGCTTCTGGCCTCGACGAGGCCGAAAGCGATCGTCTAGGTGTACTGCTTCACGAACTTACCGACGAGGGACTTGGTGTTTTGCTCGTTGAACACGATATGAGCTTGGTGATGCATGTATGCGATCGAATTTTCGTTCTCGATCTCGGATTGATTATTGCTAACGGAACGCCCAACGAAATTCAGCACGATCCCAAGGTGCTTCACGCGTATCTCGGGGCACCGTCATGAATCAGCCAATTCTTGAATTGCAAAATATTCGGGCTTCGTACGGTTCAATTGAGGTCCTCCATGGGGTCAACCTTTCGATTGGTCGCGGCGAAGTCGTGGCACTACTCGGGCCTAATGGTGCCGGCAAGAGCACCATGATCAAGGTTGTGAGTGGGTTGTTGCGCCCAACGTCTGGTCAACTCATCGTGGGTGGACGTGACGTCACTGGTGCCGCAGCAAGTGCACTAGCTCGAGCTGGCCTATGCACAATTCCCGAAGGACGAGGAATCTTTCCGAACCTGACTGTTCGCGAAAACTTGTTGATGGCTACATTTAGCGGCCACAAGCTTTCGGACATTGAAGAACGAACGTACTCCCGCTTCCCACGCTTGTCAGAACGTCGAACACAACTGGCCGGAACCATGTCGGGCGGCGAGCAACAGATGCTGTCATTGGCCCGAGCCCTCGCAACCAATCCAGTGATTTTGTTACTCGATGAGTTATCGATGGGACTTGCCCCCTTAATTGTTGCCGAGCTCTATCAGCAGGTCGCAGCAATAGCCGCCGAAGGAGTATCGGTTTTAGTTGTTGAACAGTTTGCTCGTACAGTGCTCGGAGTCGCTGATCAAGCTGTTCTCTTAGCTCACGGAAAAGTTCAAGTTTCAGGTAAAGCATCGGAAATTGGTGAAGATGTCTTGGCCGGAGCATATTTAGGTTCATAATTCTCTAACCCACGAATTTCTCTTACACACTCAGAAACGGACACGACCATGAACGAAGATCGAATCCAAACCTTTACCGAAGAAATCGGCGAATTGAAGTTACGTGGAGCGCGTGCCGATCGCGAACGTTGGCTGTTGATCCTCGGCGGACTCGGCCTCGTAGCTGGCGTCGGACTTGCAATTTTTGGAGGCTTCCAAGCAAGTGGCACGACAAACCTGGGTGACCAGATCGCATTCTTGGCGACGGGCACATTGATCGGTCTCGCACTTGTCATCGCCGGAACCGCATTGTTTATCCGCTATTCAATTGCCCGCTTTATGCGATTCTGGTTGGTGCGTCTCGTCCATGAACACCGAAGTGAAACCGACCGTGTGATCGGTGCACTTCAAGAGATCGAAACGAAACTCAGCAAATAGTTCTTAGCGTGCGCGGTAAGTGCCGCCACCTAGACCGCTGGTGTCCTTGTTCAAGCGCTTTGACAAGTGCATGCCTTCAAGGATGAACTCAACAGCCGCCGCAACACTCGCAGCGCTGTCATCGCCGTCAATCAGCGAATCGACGATTGGACGCAACGCAGGAATATTGCCGATGAGCATCGCTTGTTCTTCAGACGGCACGTCTTCACCAGTGTGAACAACTGCGCCTTCTTCAAAGGCAGTTAAAACGGCACCCGTTAATTCTGGTTGCACAACCTGTCGATAGACAGTCAGAACTGAAGCCTTAATCAGATCGCGCAGCACTTGTCCTTCGCGACCTTCTTCAAGTGCTTCAATTTCAATCTTTCCGCCAGTCGATGCTGCGAATGCATCAAGGTCACACACACGAGGAACCACATTGGTTTCGCCCAAACGTAAACCGCGACGCAAAGCATTAGCAGCCATCACTTCGTAGTTACTCACGCTCAATCGAACACTGACGCCACTGCGCTGATTGACCTGGCTACTACTACGCGCCAACTGACTAAAGGTCGCGACGACATGTTCCATGTAGGCCGGAACAGTTACCTTGACATCGCCCACGCTTGGCGGACGTGCTTCTTGGCGAATGATCTGTACTTCAGTTGACGCCTCGAGCGGATAGTGCGTGCGAATCTGGCTACCAAAACGATCTTTCAACGGCGTGATGATTCGGCCGCGGTTGGTGTAATCCTCAGGGTTCGCTGAAGCCACGAGCAATACATCAATTGGGAGACGGATCTTGTATCCGCGAACTTGAACGTCGCGTTCTTCAAGAATGTTCAACAAACCAACTTGAATTCGTTCTGATAAGTCGGGCAGTTCGTTGATTGCAAAAATTCCACGATTCGTGCGCGGCACGAGACCGTAATGCAATGTGAGTTCATCACTGAGGTAACGACCTTCAGCAACTTTGATGGGGTCAACTTCACCAATGAGGTCAGCAATAGATGTATCGGGAGTTGCCAACTTTTCACCGAAACGAACATCGCGATGTACCCAGGTAATCGGCGCCTTATCACCCTTTTGCTCAACGAGATCGCGAGCGTGCTTAGAGACGGGGTTATAAGGATCGTCGTTAATCTCGCTGCCCGCGATGATGGGCATCCACTCGTCAAGTAAACCGGTCAAACTACGAATCATGCGGGTCTTGGCTTGTCCACGCTCTCCCAAAAAGATCACATCATGTCCGGCCAGAATTGCATTCTCAAGTTGCGGCATCACGGTGTCCTCGTAACCGAGGACTCCTTCAAACAAGGGCTGCTTTGCCATGATGCGCGCGACTGCATTGCGACGCATCTCTTCTTTGACTGGACGCGACACCCATCCAGATGCTTTCAGTTCACGAATATTGGCCGCTGAGGGTGCCTGAGAATTTGACATATCTTGAGAGTAATCCGCCGTTGCTGAAACGCAGTGGTCGTGCCCTTTCTCTACTACCGTCTGAGGTGTGACAACCTCAATTGAACACGAGAATGAGATGTGGACATCTCTTGATCTCTCGGGTCAATGGCGCGTCACTAAGGCGACCGATGATGCCCTACGAACCAGCGTTGGGCTTGATACCGACGATGAAGAGTGGCCCACGATTCAGGTGCCAAGCCATTGGCAATCACACCCACTCTTTGCCTCCGAAAACGGACCACTTTTGTACCGCAAAGACTTCGAACTCGGAGTGCCTGAATCTGGCGAACGTCGCTTCATCGTGGTTGATGGACTTTTCTATCAAGGTGATGTGTGGCTCGACGGCGCCTACTTGGGTGACCCCGAGGGCTACTTCATCCCTCACGCATACGACATCACCGCTCTTGCAAAGCTTGATACCGAACATGTATTAGCCATCGGAGCGACGTGCAGTGCTCAGCGCGACAAAAAGGCTAAGCGAAACATCACTGGCGTCTTCCAACATTGGGATTGCATTGATCCCGATTTCAATCCCGGTGGAATTTGGCGCGGTGTACGCATTGAGAGATCAGGACCGGTGCGCATTGATGCCCTACGCGTTCTGTGTCGCGATGCCAACGAAGCTCGTGCCAATGTTCGTCTGAGTGCCCGACTCGACAGCAACGGCGATCTGCCAGTTCGTATCGTCACCTATGTCAACAACAAAGCTGTTGACGAAATTGAAAAATCATTGGCGAATGGAATCAATACTCTCGATTGGGATATTGATGTTGACGAACCAAAGTTGTGGTGGCCTTGGTCGATGGGTCTGCAAAATCTCACCGACATCCGAGTTGAAGTGGTGCATAACAGCTCAGTTAGCCACTCAGTCAGTCGATGTACCGGATTACGCGAAGTAGCAGTTCAAGATTGGGTCTATTCGATCAATGGCGAACGCATCTTTTTAAAGGGTGCAAATCTTGCGCCCACACGAGCGATGTTGGGCGATGCCAACGAAACTGAACTACGTCGCGATATTGAACTAGCCCGCGAGGCTGGTCTTGATCTTGTTCGAGTGCACGGACATATCTCGCGAACTGAGTTATATGACGCAGCCGATGAACTCGGAATGTTGATTTGGCAAGATTTTCCCTTGCAGTGGGGTTACGCCCGCCAAATTCGGCGAGAGGCAGTGCGGCAAGCCGAAGAGGCCGTCAACATCCTCGGACATCATCCATCAATCATGACCTGGTGCGCGCATAACGAACCTTTCACGTTCAGCGTCTCTCCAGGTGAGTCATTTGATTTCAAAAAGATGGCCGTTCCTTTTCTTGCCGGCCATCAACTTCCTACATGGAACAAGAGCGTTCTCGATCGTTGGGTGAAGCGCTCATTTGAAAAGGCTGACGTCACGCGACCAGTCATTGCACATAGCGGCGTGTTACCGCACTTACCCACACTCGATGGCACCGATAGTCACTTGTACTTCGGTTGGTATCACGGACACGAACGCGATCTTCCAGGATTCGCTGCCAAGATTCCGCGCCTCATGCGATTCGTCAGCGAGTTTGGTGCGCAGGCCATTCCTGAATCAACTGAATTCTTCGATGCAACTGAATGGCCAGTTTTAGATTGGGAAAAACTCGAGAACAAGTTTGGTATGCAGCGTGGGAATTTTGAAAATCACTGCCCTGCTTCGGCCTTTGACAGTTTTAATGAATGGCGCGTCGCAACGCAGACATATCAAGCGGACGTCATTCGTTACCACATTGAAACTCTGCGTCGATTGAAGTACCGACCAACTGGTGGTTTTTGCATGTTTGCTTTAAACGATGCAATGCCCATGATTTCGTGGAGTGTGCTTGATCACAAACGCGTTCCTAAATTGGGATACACCGCACTCGCCGAAGCTTGCCGTCCCGTCATCGTGACGGCTGATCGTCTACCTCAATCAATGCGGCCGGGCGACCAACTACGAGTTGCCCTTCATGTTGTCAGCGATCTACATCGCGAACTCGAAGACGCCACAGTGACCGCAACAGTTGAGTCAACCGGCGATCCGCAGGTATGGCAGTTCGAAGGCGCGATTGCCGCGGACGACTGCACCCTGGTTGGGCACATCTTGATGACAGCACCATTTGCTGAAGGCCCAGTGGTATTAGACCTGACGCTCGTGAGTGGAGATGTCGTTGCGACTAACCGTTATCAAACAGTTGTCATCGCAAACTAGCTGCGCGAGATTTCCTTGCGGTTCTTGAGCTTGGACTTGCGATAGTCCTTGTTCATTAACGCAATGACATCAATCGAAATTTCCTTCGGGCACGCCGCTTCACATTCACCATGGTTGGTGCATGAACCGAAGTACTCGTCCATGGTCTCGACCATCGCTTCGGTGCGCTTGTATCGCTCGGCCTGACCTTGCGGCAACAAGTTGAGGTGCGAAATCTTCGCTGCTGTGAACAAGTTGGCTGCACCATTGGGGCATGCGGCAACACAAGCACCACAACCGATGCACTCAGCAGAGTCCATCGCTGCATCAGCAACACTCTTCGGAATCGGAATGAGGTTGGCATCGGGGGCACCACCGGTGTTCGCCGAAATGAAACCACCTGATTCGATGATGCGATCAAATGCTGAACGGTCAACCATCAAGTCTTTAATGATCGGGAACGCTGCAGCACGCCAGGGCTCGATCACGATTTCGTCGCCGCTCTTGAACTTGCGCATGTGCAACTGACATGTTGCGGTACTGCGCTCGGGTCCGTGAGCTTGACCGTTAATCATCAAAGAACATGTTCCGCAAATTCCTTCACGACAGTCGTGGTCGAACACGACTGGCAACTTGTTCTCGCCGATGAGTCCTTCGTTGAGTACGTCAAGCATTTCGAGAAACGACGCTTCGTCGCTGATCTCGGGCATGACATATTCCTCGAAGTGACCCTTTTCGGTCGGACCTGACTGACGCCAGATTTTGAGTTTGAGGTTCTTCAGATGGTTGCTCACTTGTAGCTCCGTGTCGCTAGGTGAATTGCTTCAAAATTGAGTTCTTCTTTATGGCGGATCGACTTGGTGGGATCGCCGGTCCATTCCCAGGCTGCGACGTGAGCGAACTTCTCATCGTCACGCAATGCTTCGCCTTCTTCGGTCTGGTATTCGGCGCGGAAGTGACCGCCACAACTTTCTTCACGCTCAAGAGCGTCACGACACATCAACATGCCTAACTGGAAGAAGTCATCAACGCGACCAGCTTTTTCTAGAGTCTGGTTCATGCTCTCGGCATCGCCAGTGACACGAAGATCCTTTTGGAATTCTTCGTACAGTGCGGGCAGCTCTGACAAAGCCTTTTCCAGACCTTGCTGCGTGCGCTCCATACCGCAGTAATCCCAAATGATGCGACCGACTTCGCGATGGAAGTAATCGGGTGAACGAGTTCCCTTGATGTCGACATAACCCTGGTAACGAGCTTGTGCCGCCAACTCAGCTTCTTTGAAAGCCGGGTGGTCAGTGCCCGGAATTGGCTTGTTCAACATTGGAGCCAAGTAATTGCCGATCGTGTATGGCAACACGAAGTAGCCATCGGCCAAACCTTGCATCAGTGCTGAAGCACCCAAGCGGTTTGCACCGTGGTCGGAGAAGTTGGCTTCACCGGCTGCATACAAACCAGGAATGTTGGTCATGAGTTCGTAGTCGACCCACAAACCGCCCATGGTGTAGTGGGAAGCCGGGTAAATACGCATCGGCATGTCGTAAGGATTTTCGCCAGCAATACGTTCGTACATTTCGAACAAGTTGCCGTAACGCTCTTCAACAACGTCTTTACCGAGACGATTGATGGCATCGCTGAAGTCGAGGTAAACACCATTCTTCAACGGACCAACTCCACGACCCGAGTCAACTGAACGCTTGGCTGCACGGGACGAAATGTCACGCGGTGCCAAGTTGCCGTAGCTCGGGTACAAACGCTCAAGGATGTAGTCGCGCTCTGCTTCAGGAACCTGAGAAGCCGGACGAGTTTCATCTGGATTCTGCGGAACCCATACACGACCGTCGTTACGCAACGACTCTGACATGAGTGTCAACTTTGACTGTGTGGGATCGCTTTGCGGAATGCACGTTGGGTGAATCTGTGTGTAGCACGGGTTAGCGAACGTTGCACCTTTGCGGTGCGCACGCCAAGCAGCAGTGACGTTGCATGCCATTGCATTGGTCGACAAGAAGAACACGTTTCCGTATCCGCCAGTCGCCATGACAACCGCATGTGCTGAATGTGAAACCACTTCACCGTTCACCAAGTCGCGAGTCACGATGCCGGCACAACGACCTTCAATGGTGACGACGTCAACCAATTCGGTGCGGTTGAACATGCGCACATTGCCTAGACCAATCTGGCGAGCAAGTTGCTGGTATGCACCGAGCAACAACTGCTGACCGGTCTGACCGCGTGCATAGAAAGTACGACTTACTTGCGCTCCACCAAATGATCGGTTATCGAGCATGCCGCCATACTCACGAGCGAACGGAACACCTTGAGCAACCATCTGGTCGATGATGTTGACTGACACTTCTGCCAAGCGATGCACGTTGGCTTCGCGTGCACGGAAGTCGCCACCCTTGATGGTGTCATAGAACAAACGGTGAACGCTGTCGCCGTCTCCTTGATAGTTCTTCGCCGCATTGATTCCACCTTGTGCAGCAATTGAGTGCGCACGTCGGGGCGAGTCATGGAAGGTGAATACATCGACTTGGTAACCAAGTTCGGCCATCGTTGCTGCAGCTGATGCCCCAGCGAGTCCTGAACCAACCACGATGACTTTGAACTTGCGCTTGTTACCAGGCGCAACCAATTTGGCATCTTCTTTGTAGTTATTCCACTTGTCGTTAATTGAACCAGCGGGAATTTTGGAATTGAGTGTGATCGTCATTTTGAGTATCTCCTAGTAATTCCGTACGTACCGGTCAGCCGACAACGCCGGCGAGCACTGCAATGGGGAATGAAACGTTGCCAACGACGATGATCGTTGCAAAAGCTGTTGCAATGGCACGACGCCATTTGTTGAATCGTGGATTGTTCCAACCCAGCGACTGGAACAAGCTCCACACGCCATGGAACAAGTGCGTACCAAGTGCGATATTGGCCAAGATGTAGAAGATCGCTACGGGAACTCGTTCAAGACTGAAGGCCACCGCGCCATACACATCTTTGACACCTTCAGCATCTTTTGTACCGACATATGAGTTCACCGAACCTGCACCAAAGGTGAGGTCGAGTAAGTGCCAGATCAAGAACAACAAAACAATGATGCCCGTGTAGCGCATCGTGCGACTTGCGAAACTCGCAACTTGATAATCGCGTTCGCTCTGGTACTTCACAGGACGTGCCTGCTTGTTAAGCACTGTCAACGAGTACGCCGCGTGAATGTGCAAGATCGCCATCGTGATGAGTCCGCCGCGCAATAACCACAACGTTCCCTTCTCGGGAAGAATTGGGTACAACAAACGCTCCAAAAAGTGGGCGTAGTGGTTGAGGTCTTCTTGACCCAAGTACATCTTCAGGTTGCCGATCATGTGGAAGAGCACAAATCCCAGCAAACCAATTCCGGTGATCGCCATGACGTACTTCTTGCCAACGGCTGTTCCATATAGATCAATCAAAAACGGCTTGCGCTTACGAGCTGCTCGTTCGATTGCGGTTCCGGAGACCGGACCCCTCTTCATCACTGTCTGCGCCATCGTGACCTGCGCCTTTCGAAAATGAATGCGGCTCATCACACGATGAACCCGTTGAGACGCTACTCCCCGAGCGCCCGTTGCCCTGAAATCAACCGCCGAAAAAGCCCCAAAGTCGACAACCGTCACAAACCCCCTCTCAGAAATTTCTGAAAGTTTCCCGCCACTTATGCCGTGTCATGTCGCACTCAGGGCCGAGGATTCTCTACAATTCATTCGCCCCTGGTGGGTAGCCATCCGGGCTACCCCCATCGTGTCCCAAGGAGCTAACTGGTGTTTTCACTATTTGCCGCAGAAGGCGGATGGCAGCAATTCACTCTCAAAGGTGGTGAGTGGGCTGTTTTGTGGTTATCCGCAGCAGCCGCGCTTTTCGCCCTCGGAGTCGGATTCTTCCTCGTTCGTAAAGTCCTCGCTGAAGATCAGGGTTCGCCCAAGATGCGCGAAATCGCCAAAGCCATTCAAGAAGGTGCTTTGGCCTACCTCAAGCGCCAGTTCAAAACCATTGCGGTCATCTTGGTGCCATTGGCAGCCATTGTGTTCGTCACCTCAACCAAGATCTTGAAGCCAAGTGGTGACGTTGCTTTGTCCTTTGGCCAAGCAGGCTTGTGGCGCACAGCAGCTTTTGTTTTGGGCTGTTTAGCCTCGGGCTTGACCGGTTATATCGGCATGACCTTGGCAACCCAGGGCAACGTTCGTACCGCCGCTGCTGCTTTGAGTGGCAGCATGCCGCGAGCCCTCACCGTTGCATTCCGCACGGGTGGTGTGGCTGGTATGTTCACCGTCGGTCTTGGTCTTCTTGGTGCCACTGGCATCATCATGGCCTTCCAGAACACCTCATCGGTGATCCTCGTGGGCTTCGGCTTCGGTGGCTCGCTGTTGGCGTTGTTCCTTCGAGTTGGTGGAGGAATCTTCACTAAGGCTGCCGACGTCGGCGCCGACTTGGTGGGCAAGGTCGAAGCAGGTATTCCTGAAGACGATCCCCGCAACCCGGCAACTATTGCTGACAACGTGGGCGACAACGTGGGTGACTGCGCCGGTATGGCTGCTGACCTCTTCGAGAGCTACGAAGTCACGTTGGTGGCCTCGATCATCCTCGGTGTTGCTGCGTTCAACTCAATTGGCCTCAACCCTGCCCTTGGCTTGGTGTTCCCGTTGGCCGCTCGTGCCATTGGTGTGATCGCCTCAATTGCTGGCGTTTTCGCCGTGAAAGCCAAAGAAGACGAGACCGATGCCTTGAAGCCCATTAACCGAGGATTCTTGGTTGCCGGTGTCCTCACCTTGGTCGGAACTTTGGCTTTGGCTCTGGCGTACGTCGGAAACGACAAATACACCGGAACCGACTCGAAGATCACTGCCCTCAGTGGTGCTGGTTGGCGAGTGTTTGGTGCCGTCGCAATTGGTCTGATCTTGGCGCAGTTGGTGTCACGCCTCACCGAGTACTACACCAGCACCCATTTCCGTCCAGTGAAGGAAATCGCCGAGTCCACGCAAACCGGCCCGGCCACTGTCGTCTTGTCGGGTACCGCGTTCGGTCTCGAAAGCTCGGTGTACGCCGTGATCGCCATTGCGATTGCTATCGGTGCTGCCATCGGTCTCGGTGGCGGAAACCTCACCTTCAGCTTCTACCTCGTCGCCTTGTGCGGTATGGGAATGTTGGCAACAACTGGCGTCATCGTTTCTGAAGACACCTTCGGCCCCGTCAGCGACAACGCTGCCGGTATCGCTGAAATGTCTGGCGAATTCCATGGTGAACCCGAAAAGATCATGGTTGCACTCGACGCGGTCGGCAACACCACCAAGGCAGTCACCAAGGGCTTCGCCATTGGATCAGCTGTTATTGCTGCGGTGGCCTTGTTTGCTTCGTTCATCGAGACTGCTGGTTCAAACTTGAAAGACAGCATGGGTCAGCCTCTTGTTGATGGCGTGAAGAAACTTGCTGACGGCGTTTTCAAATTGCCTGAATTGGCAATCAACGTTGCCGAACCGAAGGTCTTCATTGGCCTATTGATCGGTGGAGCCGTTCCGTTCTTGTTCTCAGCGCTTGCGATTCGTGCCGTTGGCCGTACCGCCGGAGTTGTTGTTCAAGAAGTGCGTAATCAGTTCGCTGACGGCGGCATCATGGCCGGCACCAAGCAGCCTGACTACGGCCCTGTCATCGACATCTGCACCAAGGCTTCACTGCGTGAACTCACCACTCCGGCTTTGCTCGCAGTGTTGACACCAGTCGTCATTGGTTTCGGTATCGACTGGAAAGCCCTCGGCGCATTCTTGGCCGCGGTCATCTTGGTCGGTCAGTTGATGGCCAACTACCTCAGCAATGCTGGTGGAGCCTGGGACAACGCCAAGAAGTACATCGAAGACGGCAATCACGGCGGCAAGGGCAGCGATGCCCACAAGGCCGCAGTCATCGGTGACACTGTTGGTGACCCGTTCAAGGACACCGCTGGTCCAGCATTGAACCCGCTCATCAAGGTGATGAACTTGGTGTCGTTGTTGATTCTCCCCGCGATTATCACGCAGGCTGACAATGGCATCCGCTACGTCATTGCTGGCGTCGCCTTGGTCATCTTGATCGGAGCAGTCATCTTCTCTGGTCGTCGTTCGGGCGGAATCGCTTCGTTGACCGACGGAAAACCTGCAGAATCGGTTGCTGCTCACTGATCAGCAACTTTGTACAGAATTGAAAGAGGCGCCCGCAAGGGCGCCTCTTTTGTTTATACGGATCAGTGACAACTTGCGACAATGGTTCGACAACTAAGGTCGTCACATGCTTGCTTTGTTCAATGTTGAGTCGTGGCTACAAAGTGGCGGACTGTTTTTATTAGCCGCCATCGTGTTCGCCGAATCGGGGTTGCTTGTCGGATTCTTTCTGCCTGGTGACTCGTTGTTGTTCATCGCGGGTTTCTTAACCTCTGCTGCTGGCCCAGCTGCTCTCGGCGTGAAAGCTGATTCGCTCCCTTCGTTACCGCTCGTCGCCATCGTGGTAGCTCTTGCGGCAATCCTTGGCGACCAAGCTGGCTACCTCTTTGGTCGCAAGGTTGGTCCTAGTCTTTTTCAACGCAATGAAAGTCGTTTGTTCAAACCATCACATGTACAAAAGGCCCACGACTTCTTAGAAAAACACGGATCAAAAACAATCGTGATGGCGCGTTTCGTTCCTGTTGTGCGCACCTTCGCCCCCATTGTGGCTGGCGTGAGCAAAATGAACTATCGCACCTTCGTGACGTACAACATCATCGGTGGCATCGTCTGGGGAGTTGGGCTCACCACACTTGGCCACTATCTCGGAGACATCTCGTGGGTGAAAGACAACATCGAATTGGCTTCACTGGCCATCGTCCTTATTTCGATCTTGCCAATGATCATTGAAGTCATTCGCCACCGTCGCGCCAATCACAAGTAACGAATTTCGCTGGCAGACTATTCACTATGAGTCATCAGACTGTTCGCTATCTCAGCCTTGCGTGGATCGATGCACTCACCACAGCTGTTGCCGCCAATGAGGCAATCGCTGCGGTTGCAAGTGATCACACCGTTGGCATTACTCAAACCGTGACAGGCGGGCCCGAAGGTGACGTCACCTATCACTTGCAAGTTGCCGATGGTCAGGCAACTTTTGGTGCCGGTGCTGCGTATCCCGAAGACGTACGTTTTGAACAAGATTGGGAAACAGCCACAGCGGTTGCCACCGACAAGTTAAACGCGCAACAAGCCTTTATCACTGGGCGTATTCGTCTGTACGGCGATCAAGAAAAACTGGTGGCAAGTACGCCAGTATTTGCGGCATTAGACGGCGTGTTTTCCACCGTGCGCACGTTTACCGAATACCGCTAAGCAGTTCGTTATTTCTTTGAAGAAATAACTGCTAACGCCACACCACACAGTGCTCCGCCAACTAAATACGGCGAACCAATTGATACGTGGTCGTACAACAGGCCAGCGAGTGCAGGGCCAGCGACTCGACCAATTGCGTTGACACCTTGTTGAAAGCCCAACGCTTCGCCTCGGCGATGATCAGGCACGCGACCTGATACCAAACTTGACAAGTTGGGGGTCACCAAACCTTGCCCAACAGTTAACAAAGCCAACGCCACAATTAAGAGTGGCCAGTCTTTAGCAAAAGACAACACCACCAAACCGGCACTGTTCAGAACTAAACCAACTTGCAACGAACGTTGGGTTCCGAGCTTGGCGTTAATGGGTCGAATCAAACCACCTTGTACGCCAACTAAGACGACGCCAACTCCAACGAATATTGCGGCGACACCGCCTTCGGTCAAACGAAAGCGGTCACCAGCAAGAAGTGAAAAGGTTGCTTCAAATCCACTGAAAGCAACGATGGCAGTGAAGCCAGCAACTGCCAGCCCCCATAAGCGCACTTTGGCTTCGGTGTCATTTTTGGCAGCCTCGCGAGCGGCCTGTCGCACATCGGCTGGTCGAGTTTCTGGCAAGCGACGCCACGCCACTATTGCGTTGATCAGCGCAACTGTGCCAGCGACAAAGAATGGAATATGTTCACCACCTAGCGAAGCCAATCCACCAAGTGCCGGACCGACCACAAACCCAACTCCGAATGCTGCGCCTAATAACCCGAGCAAACGTGGACGTTCTGATGGTGGCGCTAAGTCAGTAACCGCACCTTGCGCGACCGCCACACTTGCGCCCGATGCCCCGTCAAGAATGCGGCCGAGGAACAACACCCACAATGCGCCAGCCGCACCAGTCACAAATGAACCGACGGCAGTACCGAGCAACGAAATCATGATGACTGGTTTGCGTCCAATGCGATCGGACAGTCGTCCAAGTAACGGGGCGCACACCAGTTGCGCCAATGAAAACGACGCAAACAACAATCCGACTTCAAGACCACTTGCACCAAAACGCTCGGCGTATCGACCCAATATGGGAACAACGATGCCAAAGCCAACAAGATCAAGCGCAACAGTGAGCCAAATCGTGCCAAAACCTTGCGGCATAGGAACCTTTGCGGCTTTTTCACGAGGACTGGCGGACTTCTTTGACACGATGCTTCACCATACGTCAACGACGGACAGTGGTACCTGCTTTATTCGTTTCAACAATCCAACCAGCCGCCGTCAATTCGGCTCGGAGCGCGTCAGCTGCGGCAAAATCTTTAGCCCCGCGAGCTGCATCAAGAGCTGCGGCCTTGTCGGCAATATCTGATGGAACCTCGGAAGCTTGCTTGAGGTCTAGACCAAATGCTCGGCAAATCTCGTTCACTGCGGCCGACAACGGGGCGGCATTCTGATCATTGGCATCAAGCGCAGCGTTTGCTCGACGAACTGTTTCAAAGAGCAATGCAACCGCTGACGAAGTGTCGAGATCGTTGTCCATAAATTCACGGAACTTTGCGATGACTTCTGAGTCTGGCGTGGCGCCTTGCGAAACTGTCGCTGTCCGAGCGGCGAAAGAATCAAGGCCCGCTAACGCATTCACCGACGCATCAATGTTGTCTTGCCCAATGCGAACTGGGCCGCGATAGTGCGTTTGCAACAAGACCAAGCGGTAAGCACGCGGATCGTAATGCTCAAGAAGGTCGAGCAGATTGGCCACATTGCCCAAACTCTTCGACATCTTTTCGCCTTCAGTGTCGACGACGAAACCGTTATGCATCCAGTGATTAGCGAAAGTCTTTCCGAGCGCAATCGCTTGGGCGCGTTCGTTTTCGTGGTGCGGGAACTTGAGGTCCATGCCACCGCAGTGCAGATCGAATCCTTCGCCCAAAATGTCGAGACTCATCACGACACATTCGCTATGCCAACCGGGTCGACCATTGCCCCACGGAGAGGGCCACGATGGTTCACCTGGCTTACTGAACTTCCACAGCGCAAAGTCAGCGGGATTCTTTTTGTTGCCCGCGCCAAATACTTCGCGATCTCCGCCACCCGACAACATGTCATCAAGGCTTTGGTGGGCAAGTAATCCGTAATCGGGCACGTTTAAGACGTTGAGGTAAACACCATCTTCAGTGACATAGGCGTTGTCTCGACCGATGAGCTCACCGATCATGTTGACCATCGACTCAACATATTCAGTCGCGTGAGGAACATCGGTGGGGCGCTGAACATTGAGTTTGCCCATCGCCTTGAACCACACGTCTTCACACTTGTGGGTAATTTCTTCCCACGGGCGACCTTCTTTGTTGGCGCGGTCGATGATTTTGTCGTCAATATCGGTGATATTCGAAACGAGGCGCACCTCAAGACCCGACCATTCGAGGTAACGGCGCAAAATGTCGTACACCAACGTGGCTCGCCCGTGACCAAGGTGAGGTGGACCATAAACAGTGGGGCCACACAAGTAGATGCCGACTTTTCCGGGGGTGCGCAAAGCGAGTTCGCGGACCTCTGAAGTTGCGGTGTCGTACAGCCTGAACATGAGAAACGAGCCTACGCCCCCACGGCCAAGACACCTATAACCTGCAACCCATGGCAGTGACCGAATCGGCGTTTGATCCGACCCAAATTCCCGAAAAGCCCACCCTCGATGGCATCGAAGCCGAATGGGCTCAACGTTGGCAAGACGAAGGCGTCTACGCCTTCAACCGTTCAGCAACTCGTGATCAGGTGTACTCAATCGACACACCACCACCGACGGTCAGTGGCTCATTGCACATGGGTCACGTCTTTTCGTACACCCACACTGACACCATCGCTCGATACCAACGTATGACCGGCAAATCGGTTTTCTATCCGATGGGATGGGATGACAACGGTTTGCCGACCGAACGTCGCGTCCAAAACTTTTTTGGAGTGCGCTGCGACCCGAACGTTGCGTATCAGCCTGGCTTCACTCCCCCATTCCGTGGCGACCCACCCAAAGATCATCAGCCCATTGCCATTTCACGACCCAACTTCATTGAGTTATGCGAAGAACTCACGCACGAAGACGAAAAGATCTTCGAAGATCTCTTCCGCCGACTTGGCTTGTCGGTCGATTGGGATTATCTCTACACAACAATCGAAGACCGCAGTCGTCGCGTCAGCCAACGCGCGTTCTTACGCAACTTGGCTCGTGGCGAGGCGTACACACAAGAAGCACCAACGCTGTGGGATGTCGATTTCAAAACTGCTGTCGCACAAGCCGAACTCGAAGATCGCGAACGTCCAGGTGCTTATCACAACGTGGCATTCGCCCGTAGCGACGGACAAGGCGATGTTGTCATTGATACAACTCGACCGGTTTTGTTAGCCGCATGTGTCGCACTCGTAGCTCATCCTGATGACGATCGTTACAAGCCACTTTTCGGCAAAACGGTTCGCACGCCGCTGTATGGCGTTGAAGTTCCAGTGCTTGCACATCCACTTGCGCAAATTGATAAGGGCACCGGCATCGCCATGATTTGTACGTTTGGTGACCTCACTGACGTCATTTGGTGGCGTGAACTTAATTTGCCAACACGTGCCATCATCGGTCGCGATGGTCGCATCATTGCTACTCCACCAAACGGACTTGAATCACCAAGTGGAATTGCGGCTTACGAACAAATCGCTGGTTTATTCATCAACCAGGCTCAAACAAAAGTTGTCGAGATGTTGCGCGAATCCGGAGCAATGATCGGCGAACCTCGCGCCATCATGCACCCTGTCAAGTTTTTTGAAAAGGGCGATCGCCCGCTCGAAATTGTGACGAGTCGTCAGTGGTATATCCGCAACGGTGGTCGTGATACCGATCTACGTGGCGCATTGCTAAACCGTGGTGAGAATTTGGTGTGGCACCCTGATCACATGCGGCATCGCTATTCAAATTGGGTTGAAGGACTCAATGGCGACTGGCTGATTAGTCGTCAGCGTTACTTCGGCGTACCTGTTCCAGTTTGGTATCCAGTGAATGCCGACGGCGACACGGTTCATGATTCGCCGATCGTTCCAACCGAAGACCGGTTACCTATTGACCCGTCAACTGATGTGCCATCTGGATATACCGCCGATCAACGCAATCAACCCAACGGTTTCATTGGCGATCCTGATGTCATGGACACATGGGCAACCTCATCTTTGTCACCACAGATCGCTGGCAAGTGGGAAGACGATGCCGATTTATTCGGGCGAATCTTCCCCATGGATCTTCGACCTCAAGCTCACGACATCATTCGCACATGGTTGTTCAGCACCGTCGTACGCGCAAACTTTGAACACGATTCGTTGCCGTGGAAGAACGCAGCATTGTCAGGTTGGATTCTCGACCCCGATCGCAAAAAGATGTCGAAGTCAAAGGGCAACGTTGTCACACCTATTGACTTGTTTGAAAAATTTGGATCGGACGCCGTGCGTTATTGGGCTGCATCAGCTCGACCCGGAATCGACACAGCTTTCAGCGAAGACCAGATGAAAGTTGGAAAGAAGTTGGCAACCAAGTTGCTCAACGCCACCAAGTTTGTTTTGACTTTCCCGCAACCCGATGTTGAAGCGAAGCCCACTCACCCCGTTGATCTCGCGATGTTGGCGCGCGTTGCTGAAACAGTTCGCGAAGCCACTATCGCCTTCGATCAATACGACTACGCCCGCGCTCTTGAACGTACCGAAGCGATGTTCTGGTGGTTCTGCGACGATTACGTCGAACTCGTCAAGGGACGCGTGTACAACAGCCAGGGAGCCGACGCAGCAGGATCGGCTATCAGCGCCTTGCGACTTGCCTTGTCAGCCCTGCAACGCCTGCTAGCCCCCTTCATGCCCTTCACGACCGAGACCGTGTGGCGTTGGTGGCAGAGCGGTTCTGTCCACACCGCAACGTGGCCTAATACAGCCGAACTTGGACCGATTGGAGATAGCGCCATCCTCGACCCGATCGGCGAGATCTTGAGCCAGGTTCGCCGGGCCAAAACTGATGCCAAGACCTCGCAAAAGACTGCGGTCACCGAAGCCACGGTGTCGGCGAGCGAGTCTGTTCTAGCGGCCTTTGAGTTAGGACGGGGCGACCTCAGCGACGCCGGAAGCGTTCGTTCGTGGGTGACGGTCGCCGGTGCAGGTGAGACAACAGTCTCGGCTGTTCTTGCACCGCCCGAACCCGCCTCCTAAGGGACAGGACCCTGAAGGAAAAGACATAGTCAAAACAGGTAGTTTGTACCTTCTGTGACGGACTCTGTAGAACCCGGCGAACAGTCGCCAGGCACCGACCCTCAGATCGAGGATGACACCCTGACGGGGCTTCCTCGTTTGACCGTCGAACCGTTACGTAAGCGGCGCCGCTCTTGGCCTCAGCGATTTGTGTTGACTTTCAACTCGCTCTTAGTGGTCACCTGTTTAACAACTGCGGTATTCGTTTACTACGGCAATGAAAAAGCCAACGACCGTAAAGTTGTCACGATTCTTGGAGCCGAAGGCGGACCAACGCTGACATTGCCGACCACCACGGCTCCTATTGATCCATCGACCGGCGAACCAGTGATCACCGATCCTCCCATCCCAGTCGATCTCACCGCAAAGAACTTCTTGATCACTGGTAGCGATAACGGAGCATGTGTCGATCCCAATTCACCCTACGCAGCAGCCTTCGGTGATCGAAACGGTTTAGGCGAGCGCGCCGACACCATCATGATTTTGCGACTCGATCCAAAAACTAATGCCGCTGCGGTGTTGTCGTTTCCACGCGATCTCTGGGTACGCATTAACGGAAAGAAGACTCAGGGTCGAATCAATAGTGCTTTCAATCGTGATGATCCGAATCCACTGATCGTCACCATCTTTGACAACTTCGGAATTTTGATTGACCACTATGTCAACATCGACTTCTGTGCTTTCAAAGAAATTGTTGATGCAGTTGGTGGAGTGCGCGTTCCGTTCGCAACTCCGGTACGTGACAAGAACACCAACTTGCTTATTGAAGCAGCGGGCTGCCATACGTTTGCCGGCGAAGAAGGTTTGGCTTATGTGCGTTCGCGCCACTTCCGCTATTACGACGCCAAAACCAAGAAGTGGGTTGAAGATCCGGCTGCCGATCGTGGTCGAATTTCGCGCCAACAAGACTTTCTGCGTCGGGCCATTCAAAAAGCACTTGATAAATCAGCAGGAAATCCAACGATCGCTAAAGATCTGATTGATGCCGCCCTGACGTACGTGATTCTTGACGCCAACCTCACTGCTGGCAAGTTGCTCGAACTAGCTAATGCGATGAAGAGCCTTGATCCTTCAACTATGAAGACTTACCAAGTTGAAGGATCTGGAAAAATGGTGGGAGAGCTTTCCGTCATTGAGCCGCGTCTCAAGACCGACAATATGAAAGCAGTCTTGGCGGTCTTCCAGGGTCGTGCACGTTTGGTCGATGCACCAGAGCAAATTTTTGAAACACCAACAACCACCGTTGCTCCCACAACAACTGTTGCGACAGCAACAACCGTGGCTTCAACACCCCCAACTGCTGTGGTGAGCACAGCCCCAGGCGAAACTGTTCCGCCGACAACAAAGGCACCGAAGACCACCACGACAACAAGCACGACTACGACTACGACAACGCTGGTTCCGGTATACGTGGAGTCAAACAGCGTTGGCATCTTGCCAACCAACGACCCCGCCTGCCGCTAAAACGCCATCAAATTTAGACCGCAATAATTTCAACAATCTCTGAAATTGCAACAAAGTCCTCGGGGTTGCGCGTGTACAGCGGCAAACGATGCGACATAGCCGTTGCTGCAATCATTAAATCAAGTGCCCTTGAGCCACGGGCTTTCTTCCCATGCTGAAAAACACTCGCATAGAGTCTGCCAAATGCGCGAGCCGCTTCGGTATCAAAAGGTAATGGGTCCAACGAGGCTTCTACTCGCTGTAATAAGTCTTGCCGTCGAGCGCGTTCTTCAAAATCCAATGTTGCATGCGGTCCCGCAGCCAACTCGGCCATTGTGATCGCACTCACAGCAAATTCGTTCGGCAATAACTCGCGTTGAATTCGAGGGAGATCAATCACGACCGAAGTATCAAGTACTCCTATTTGCGGACGCGGATCAGGCACGTGGATTCACATCTTGGTCGAGTACTGAATCGATATCAGCACGAAACCTCGCAACGTCAATCGCAGGAGCATTGTGCATTGTCGCTAGAAAATGATCCGTAGAAATAAAACGTTGACGCCGCAATGGTGTCAATTCTCCGACACATTGACCATTGCGCGTAATGACGAAACTTTCGCCCAGATCAAGCCGTCGCATAATTTCAGCAGAATCGTTCCTCAGCTCTCTTTGAGAAATAACTTGTGCCATGAAATGAGCGTAGCACTAAGTGCTACACTTTCAATGTCGGTTTTAGTCGCCGAGGACGGTCTGTAATGCAGACGGGATATCACTTGGTCCGTCAATGCAGGCAATGCGTGCCCCTACTTGCGATGCCAACACACGAGCTTCGGCATCATCGCCTAACGGAGCCAAAATAACGACCTCGTCAAGAGCTCGAGCTGCAGCCTGCACATCACCTTCAACAGTCGCCCGGCAATCACTCAAGATCACCGTGATCCGTCGACCAGCTCGCGTGCGCGACAACTGATCACCAGCAGCAAGCAATGCTCCCGCCAAATCGGTCGTGCCGAAACCTCGAAGCGATAACACGTCATTCACTACTTGTTCGCCCGATTTCGTTGACGTTTGACCCTTAGCAACGACCACATCTTTTCCAAACGCGATCACGCTGTAATCCTCGGGGCTACGCCAAGCAACTGCAGCCGCCGCCATGGCTGACGTCGCCAACGGCTTGCCACCCATTGATCCGCTGCGATCAACCAAAAGTGCAATTGCGGTTCCGGGCTTCACCCAACTGCGAACCTTCAAACCTTCTGGGTCAATCGCCTGTCGCGATGCACGAGATTCGAGAATCGCGTCCATTGACGCGTCAAGATCAATATCACCGGCATCAGGACGATACGGACGCGTTGCCATCTTGCCGATTCCTCGTGGCGACACAGGGCCGCGTTTCGAAACATCTAGAAACAAACGGCCGGCCAAACGCTTCGCGAGATCGCGCAATTTTTGATCAGTTGCACCCGTGAGATCGGCGAGCAATGCCAGCATTGCATCAGGATCTTCTTCAAGGCCTTCTTCAACAGCAGTCTCATCAAGTTCACCAACTTCGGGCGACACTTGTTCAAATTGTGGATTGCGTGACAACTCACGTCGCGACAAAGTTTTCTTCGATGCTTCGTTCACTGCATCATCGGCAGCAGCACCCTCTTTGGCTAGTGGGTCGCCCCCGCCGGGGCGCTCGCTTTTCCCGATTCACCTTGCGGAACTGGGGCAAACACCTCATTCCACAATTCAGTAATGATGTCTTCGGCAGAGCGCAAACTTCCTTCACGAACACGCACGCGCCCAGACAACGCAACAAGTGCTGCATCGAGTCCGACACCCGCATCAAGAACCGTTAACGAACGAACGCTTGCAAGCGACACGGTGACTGCAGCCATGTCAATGGCCCCACGTACTGATGAACCAACCCGTAGATCACTGTGAGTACGTGTACGACGCACCAACTCAACAACCTTGTCGAGCCAACCATCGGGAAGATTCTTCGTGCCCCGGCCAGCAATGCGCTGTTCAACTTCGGCGTTTTGATAGCCCACTGAAACACGGCAAACGCGGTCGTACACCGCACCAGAAATTCGTGCAGTTCCGACGGCATCAAACGGATTCATTGCTGCAACTAAACGGAAACCCGCTGAGGCAGCGACACGGCCATAACGCGGCACATTAAGTTCGCCTTCGCTCATGACCGTGATCAAAACATTCAATGTTTCTTCGGGAATGCGATTGATTTCTTCGACATATAACAACGAACCATCACGCATTGCAGTGACTAAAGGTCCATCAACAAACACGTCTAGTTCGTAGCCATCAGTAAGTACTCGTGCCGGGTCAAAGTGACCAACAAGTCGCGCTGGAGTCAGTTCGGCATTGCCTTCAACGAAAACGAAACCGATACCCAAGCCTTCGGCTACAGCACGCAACAATGTGCTCTTGCCAGTGCCTGGAGGTCCTTCGAGCAAGACATGCCGATCAGCATCAAGTGCTGCGACTACTAGTTCAACTTCACGACGTCGCCCGATGACGGTGTCATCGAGCGACGCGATCAGATCACGACGAGAAGATTGAGTCATTGACTATTGACAATCAGGCGTTAACAATGACGCCACGAAGGTTCGTGCCGTCACGCATGGCTTCGTAACCCTCGTTGATGTCTTCGAGCTTGTAGGTCTTCGTGATGAGTTCGTCGAGCTTCAACTGCCCAGCGCGGTACATATCGAGCAACGCCGGAATGTCAGCACGTGGATTCAACGAACCAAAGATGGTTCCCTTGATTTCTTTGTTCCACATGGCCAAGTTGAACAAGTTGATGTTGGCGGTTTCGCTTGTCATCGGTGAAATTGCGGTCACAACAACCGTGCTTCCCTTGCCAGCCAAGTTCATTGCTTCGCCCATCATTTCGCCGTGCAAAACTCCAGGCGTCATGATGACACGATCGGCCATCTGGCCGTACGTCATTTCCATGACCGACATCATTGCGTCAGCCATTGACGGGAATGTGTGCGTTGCACCGAACTCCATGGCCTTTTCACGCTTGAACTCAATCGGGTCAATGGCGATGATGCGCTTGGCTCCAGCCATGCGCGCACCTTGCACTGCATTCATACCGATGCCACCGATACCGACGACAACAACAGTGTCACCAGGCTGTGTGCCGGCACGATTTGCTGCCGAACCCCAACCAGTTGCCACACCACATGACACGAGTGCAACACACTCGAGCGGGATGTCCTTTTCAACCTTGATGATCGACTGCTCGCTCACGCACGCGAATTCAGAGAATGTGCCAACCTTGGCCATCAACGTGACGGGCTCACCATTAACGAAGTGGCGGTGAGTGTCATCAGTGATCATGCCGCCAACAAATGTCTTGGCTCCGTTGTCACACAAGTTCTGACGACCTGTGCTGCAGTAACGACAACGTCCACATGACGGAACGAATGAAGCCGACACGTGATCGCCAACTGCGACGCTCGTGACTCCGGGACCGACTTCAACAACAACGCCAGCACCCTCGTGACCACCAATGATCGGGAAGAAACTTTCGATACCCATGAGGGGCCAAAACTCTTCGGGCGGAACCATGTCGCCAGTCACCAAGTGTTCATCGCTGTGGCACAAGCCTGCGGCACGCCAGTGAACAATGACTTCACCGGTCTTAGGTGGGTGGATTTCGATTTCCTCGATCTTCCACGGTTGATTCAAGCCCCACAATACGGCGGCCTTTGACTTACGGATTCCAGACATGGCGGTCTCCCCTTCGTGGCACGTCCTTCGCACCTACGGAGAGAACGCTACTCGCCTAGAACCTCACGGCTCTAGGCGAGTCGCTACAGATTTCACTCGTAAACGAGAACTCCACGAATGTTTTCGCCAGCTCGCATGGCTGCGTAACCGTCGTTGACGGCGTCGAGCGAATAGGTACGGGTGACTAGGCCATCGAGGTCAAGTTGACCCTCGCGATACAGACCAGCCAACTTCGGGATGTCGGCACGGGGGTTACCTGAACCGAACAACGAGCCAACAACTTGCTTCTCCATCAAGGTGACATCGAGCAGGTTCATGGTGACACCCATTTCCATCGCCGGATGGATGTTGGTGACAACGACTCGACCCCGCTTTGATGCCAAGGCCATGGCTTCAGCCATGAGGGCTCCAGATCCGACACCCATGGTCAAGATGACCTTGTTGGCCATGGTTCCCCAGGTGACTTCTTGAAGCAGCGCCACAGCGTCAGTCATCGAAGCGGCCGTATGGGTTGCCCCAAATTCCATGGCCTTTTCCCGCTTGAACTCAACGGGATCGATGGCAATGATGCGCTTGGCACCAGCCAAACGAGCGCCCTGAATCGCGTTGGCACCAATTCCGCCGACACCCACAACAGCAACGGTGTCACCAGGCTTCACTTCGGCTGCATACACAGCCGAACCCCAGCCCGTCACCACGCCACAGCCCAAAAGGCAGACCTTGTCGAACGGCAGATCGTCGTCCACCTTGATGCAACTGGCTTCGTTCACCACGGTGTGGTGAGCAAAGGTTCCGAGCAGACACATCAGACCCAGTTCTTGACCGCGAGCATGGTGACGTGCGCCGCCATCAGTGATTTGGCGTCCTCCGCCCATGAGCGCACCAAGGTCGCAGAGGTTCTGGTGGCCGGTCGAACAACTCGGGCAACGTCCGCATGACGGGATGAAACCAAAAACCACGTGATCGCCCGGGGCCAACCAACTGACTCCTTCGCCGACTTTACGAACGATTCCGGCACCTTCGTGGCCGCCGATAATCGGCAAGGCAAAAGGCAGGTCGCCGGTCATGAGGTGCTCGTCGCTATGGCACATTCCTGATGCCTTCATTTCAACGAGTACTTCGCCAGCTTTGGGATCGTCGAGCTCGATCTCTTCGACGCTCCAGGGCGTATTGGTTTCCCACAAAATTGCGGCCTTGGACTTCATGTGCACCCCCGTGATTAGGTGGCCATCAGGTTGATGACCCGAATAGATATAGCGAACGGTAGTCGCTCATGAGCCCGTGCGTTGTACGCTTCTAGGCATGGAAAGCCCGATCGCCACCGCAGATACTTCTGTCGTTGAAGAGTCCCCCGTCGCCCACGTAGTTGGCGACGTTCCTGCCATTGAAGCCGAACTGCTGATCGAGGAAATTTCCATCGATGGCATGTGCGGCGTCTACTGAGCCCCGCTTTTACGGCAACCGAGACCGTCATGACTGTCGCTCTCGAGTCAGTTCTCGAAATCCATCCGCAAGTTGCGGTACGCCCAGAAACTTTTGGAGCTCTTGCGTACCACTACGGAAATCGCCGATTGATTTTCTTGAAGCACCCCGATGTCGTCACCGTGGTGCAGTCACTCAATTCTTATCCAGATGTGCAATCAACATTGAGTGCATGTGGAGTCGCCCCAGAGCGCTGGCCATCTTTTGTTGCAGCATTGTCATCGCTCGAAACTTCGGAGGTTGTGCGTGAGCGCCAAATCGCTAGTTGAAGAAATGAAGCGCGGTCTTGACGCGCCGATTTGCCTGACCTGGGAACTTACATACGCCTGCAACTTGCAGTGTGTGCATTGCCTTTCGTCGAGTGGTCAACGCGATGAGCGTGAGCTATCAACTGAAGAAGCAAAAAAGATTCTTGACGATTTGCGTGATTTGCAAGTGTTCTACATCAATATCGGTGGCGGCGAACCCATGGTGCGCCGCGACTTTTTTGAACTGCTCGAATACTCAGTTGCTAACGGCATCGGTGTGAAGTTCAGTACCAATGGCGCGTTCATTGACGAAGAAAAAGCGCGTCGTCTTGCGGCTATGGATTATCTCGATATCCAGATCAGCCTTGATGGTGTCGACGCTGCCACTAATGACGCCGTTCGTGGTGAGGGTTCGTACGACATGGCCATTCGAGCCATGGAAAATTTGAAGGCTGCCAACTTCGGACAATTCAAAATTTCAGTCGTGGTGACTCGCCATAACGTTTCGCAACTTGATCAGTTCAAAGCGTTGGCCGACCATTACGGCGCACAGTTGCGAATCACCCGCCTACGCCCTGCTGGTCGTGGCGCCGATACGTGGCATGAACTACACCCAACCAATGCTCAACAACGCGAGATCTACAACTGGTTGTTGAAGCACGGTGAAAATATCTTGACGGGTGACTCGTTCTTCCACCTCAATGCATTAGGCGAATCACTACCTGGACTCAACATGTGTGGAGCTGGACGTGTGGTCTGTCTCATCGACCCCATCGGTGATGTGTACGCCTGCCCATTCGTCATTCACGATGAATTCAAAGCTGGCAATGTGCGTGACGAAGGTGGCTTTGCCAAAGTGTGGAAACAAAGTGACTTGTTCTTGTCGTTGCGTGAACCACAATCTGCTGGTGCGTGTGCATCTTGTGGCGCATTTGACGCATGTCAAGGTGGCTGCATGGCCGCCAAGTTCTTTACCGGACTTCCGCTAGACGGACCCGACCCCGAATGTGTCGGTGGCGATGCCGATGAGGCGCTTTCAATTATTTCGCGCGGCTCAGAACCCAAGCCAAGCATGGATCATTCAAAGCCTGTCACTTTGACGCGCACGAAGCTTTCAGTTTCAACAGCCAGTTAACACTGTCGGAAAATACCTCCATGAAGAGTTTCCGATTTTGCCCAAAATCGGCGAGACTGTAAGCGATGTCCCTAGTCCAGTCCCTTTCGCTCGGTTCTCGAACCGCACCCAATCGGGTGATGTTCGGGCCTCACGTCACCAACTTGGGTACTGACGAACGCACTTTCTCACCAGATCACGTCGCCTATTACGAACGTCGTGCCATTGGCGGATCCGGAGTCATTGTTGTTGAAGGCGCAAGTGTTCACGAGAGCGACTGGCCATACGAACGCTCACCACTCGCCAACCGTTGTGCTGCCAGTTGGGCTTCAATAGCCGAAGCCTGTCACCGACATGGTTCGCTCGTCATTGCGTCGCTTGATCACTCAGGTGGACAAGGATCATCGGCGTATTCGCAACAACCACTGTGGGCACCTTCGCGTGTGCCCGAAGTGAACTCGCGCGAAGTTCCCAAATGGATGGAACACCATGACATCGTTGCAGTGATCGAAGGGTTTGGTGAAGCCACTCGCCTAGCGCTTACTGCCGGTTGCGACGGCATTGAGATCAATGCGGGTCAGCACAGTTTGGTCCGCCAATTTTTATCGGGCCTCACTAATCAGCGTGGTGACGAATATGCCGATCGCATGTTGTTTGCCCGCCAAGTTGTCCATGCAGTTCGTAGTGCAGCGCTTGCTATACGTCCTGACGCAATTGTTGGTCTGCGCTTGTCATGCGATGAGCTCGCCCCCTGGGCCGGAATCACACCCGAGATGGCCCCAGAAATCGCTCGTGAATTATGTGATCTTGGAATTGATTATGTGGTTGTGGTTCGCGGATCAATTTTCTCGGCCGAAAAAACTCGTCCAGACTTTCATGAACCAACCGGATTCAATATTGATGTCTGTCGCTCAATTCGATCTGTTCTACCGGCACACGTCGCAGTGTTCTTACAAGGATCAATCGTTGACGTTGGTCAAGCTGAATGGGCCATCGGAGACGGAGTGTGTGATGCAGTTGAGATGACTCGGGCACAAATTGCCGATCCAGATTTGGTGCAGAAGATCAGCGAGGATCAACAAGCGCAGATTCGTCCATGTATTCGTTGCAACCAGACATGTCAGGTACGCGATGCTCGTAATCCAATCGTGACTTGCGTAGGTGAGCCGACATCAGGACACGAATTGAAAGACCCAAACTGGTACACCCCATCTAGTTCGCCTCGTCACATCACTGTGGTTGGTGCTGGTGTGGCCGGTTTAGAAACAGCTCGAGTTGCCGCACTACGTGGCCACACAGTAACGATCGTTGAAAAGTCATCGGCCACTGGTGGAATCGCATCAATTGCAGGTCCAGGGCAACCTCTCATTGCGTGGCTGAATTCTGAAATCAACCGACTGAAAATACGCGTTGAACTTGGCAACGAATTTGCTACGGCATCAGTGAATGATTCTCAAGTTGTGATTCAAGCTACTGGCGCACAACGTGGTGTCACTGAGTACGAAATCAATTCGGGTGCCGTGGTACTTGATATTGCCGATATTCGTCGTGGTATTTCTGTTCTTCCCGAAATCGGAGTCGTTGTCATTCTCGATCCGATCGGCGGACCCATCGGCGTGTCACTCGCTGAAGAGCTTGGTGAACGAGCAATCTTGGTGACGCCCGACAATATTGCCGGTAACGAATTATCACGCACTGGCGATCTCGCCCCCGCCAATGTTCGACTTGCTCAACGTGGTGTTCAGGTTCAACGCCGCTGTGTGGTGCGTGCAGTTGAGAAACGTGATGCACACTTTGTTGTTCGTGTACAAGATCGTTTCTCTGGTGCGCTCACCGAAATCGAATGTGATGCTGTTGTCGATGCTGGTTTCAGATTGCCGACTGCCCCGATGACTGGTGCGGTTCAAATTGGTGATTGTGTTGCACCGCGAACAATTCTTGAAGCAATTCTCGAAGCCCGCCGTGCCGCCCTCAAGATCTAATTCTTCGGGCGCGTAACCCCCTCCAAAAAAAATGGGGTTCTAATCGCCTAACACTGGATGATGCAGCGCCGATTCAAAATCACTGATATCAATCACCGCAGTAATCGGCATTCCTGGCCCAACGACTGCCGATAAAGCGTTTCCACCACTCAACTTTTCGGGAAGCCCAGAGGTAAACACCACTAATCTCTCGCCTGGAAAAACTTCAGTCACAACTGCGGCCCGACCAATGGCGCGCCACAACAAATCACCACGCGATAAACCCGGTCGCACATTCGTCAGGCCACCGGCAATGTCAAACAAGATTGATCGCCCATCGGGGCGAATTGCTTTACCCGCAATTTCAAATCCAGTCAGAACTTTTTGACCCCACACAATCTTGTGAAAATGATTGAGCGTTAAGATTTCTTCAACGACATCGCGAATTGAACGAATCTCAACATTTGTGCGCGGTTGACCATCTTTAGCAACTCGTTGCAAGGCGCGATCAACATAATTTTCGTCGGTATCAAACCCAACAAATGATCGCGACAGGCGTGATGCGGCGAGTGCTGTTGAACCTGAGCCCATAAACGGATCAAGAATGAGATCACCTTTGAACGAATACAAATCAATGCAACGTTCAGCAAGAGTCACCGGGAAGGGCGCCGGGTGGTTCACACGCGTCGCACTTTCGGGCTGAATCTCCCACACATCAATCGTGGCCTCGATGAATTCGTCTGATGTTGATGTTGAAACCGAAGGCAATCCACGCTTGGCGCGTTTGGCTGGCACGATCGCTCGGTCGAAGCGACCTTTACTAGCCATAATCAAACGTTCAGTTGTGTCGCGCAAAACCGGATTTGTTGGCGACCTGAACGACCCCCAGGCACAACTACCCGACGAGCCTCGTTGTTTCAGCCAGACCACTTCACCACGTAGCAACAAACCAAGTTCGTCCTGCAGGATCGTGGTGATATCAGATGCCAAAGAACGAAATGGCCGACGACCCAAATTGGCCACGTTGACCACGATTCGCCCACCAGGTTCAAGCACCCGTTTGCATTCAGCGAATACCTCAGTGAGCATTTCCAAATATTCGACATAGTCGGCCGGGATATGGCCTTCACCCAAGGCCTCTTCATAGGCCTTCCCTGCAAAATAGGGCGGCGACGTGACAACAAGACCAACTGAATTGTCCGGAATTCGTGACATGTCCCGCGAATCGCCCACAAAGATCTGATTTCGAACAGGATCGACCGTTAGCGGATCGGCCAATGTCTCATCTGCCGATATTTCTGGTGTCCGAAAACGTGCATAAAAAGCCGTCGCATCGTGGCCTTCACGTTTCGATGCGCCAAAGGTTGAAGTTGCGGTGCTGCGGCGAACTCGAGGCGCGCTTTCACCGAAATTCGACACATCAGACATTGAAGGCAGAGTACCGACCTCACGTGCGCGCCCGCGCGATACCCATGTCCGAAATGACGTGCTACGGGATAGTCCGCCAATCACTCGGCGCGAGCCATAAAGATGGATGCAGTGATTGCCATTTTGTTACTCATTCCCGTGGCCTACATGCTTGGCACCTTCCCCAGTGCGGTCTTACTCGCGCGCAGTCGCGGCATCGATATCACATCATCTGGCTCCGGAAATCCTGGGGCGTCAAATGTGGGACGTTTACTTGGTCGCAAACTTGGCATTCTTGTCTTTGTACTTGATGGACTCAAAGGTGCCATCTCTGTTGGAGTGGGATTCTGGATTGCTGGATATGCCGGAGCATTAGCATTGGCCTGTGCGGCTGTCGTCGGCCACGTCTTTCCAGTCACCCGAAAATTCAAAGGTGGAAAAGGAGTCGCGACGACAGGCGGCGCAATGATCGCGCTCTATCCCGTTCTTGGCGCAGCGATGTCATTGCTTTGGCTCATCACCGCCAAACTCACAAAAAAAGCCTCGCTTGGTTCTTTGGCCATTGCGATCGGCTTGCCGATTACCCAAATCATCATTGGTCGTCCTGCCGGCGAAGTACTCACTGGTGTTGGTCTGTGCGCTTTTGTTGTTTGGCGTCATATTCCTAATCTCAAACGACTTTTTTCAGGAAGCGAAAATAGCCTCAAGACGAAGTGACGCCTTCTGCAATGACAAGATGATGTCATGGCACTTCACCCACAGACCGCTGCGCTCTTACTTGCGATGGAGCAACTGAATTCTCCGCCAATTGAAACTCAAGAACCCACCGTTGCTCGTGCTGGTATGGAAATAACGACGGCACCATCAGCCGTTCAACTCCACGAAATTCGTGACGTCGATGCTGATGGAGTGCTGACACGGTTGTACCGACCAAATGATCGAAAAGACCTTGGTCTGTTGGTGTATTACCACGGTGGTGGTTGGGTGTGCGGAAGTATCAATACTCACGATGATGTTTGTCGCAAACTTGCTCAATCGATGGGTCACGCAGTGTTGTCCGTCGATTATCGATTGGCCCCAGAGTTCGCTTTCCCCGAGCCACTGAATGATTGCATTGTTGCTTTGCGTTGGGCTCATGCACACGCCAGTGAACTTGGCATCGACGCTTCACGAATTGCGGTAGGTGGTGACTCTGCCGGCGGAAACTTGGCAGCAGCAGTCGCTAACTTGCAACCAGTACCACTGAAGTTTCAAATGTTGATCTATCCCGTCACCGATGCAACCCGTAGTTCGCAGAGCTATCAAGACAATGCCACGGGCTATCGCTTGACTGCCAATGGAATGAAGTGGTTCTGTGATCACTACTTGAGCGGTTCCATCGGTTCGCCTACTGATCCGCGCGTTTCTCCGTTGTTCGCTGATGCCGTCACGCTTGCCTCGGCCCCACCAGCCATTGTGATCACTGCCGAATACGATCCGTTACGCGACGAGGGCGAACAATACGCTCATCGACTTCTTGAAGCCGGCGTGCCATGTTCGTTGACCCGTTATTACGGACAAATTCACGGTTTCTTTTCCATGAGTCACTTCGTCGATGACGGGGCGGCGGCGATTACTCAGGCAGCTACCGCAACACGAATCGCTCTTGAGCGCTGACAGGGCAAAAACATTGAATTGCCACTAGGTTGGCAAGTGTTATGACCGCTAAAAAAGCTACGAAATCAGCCCCGCCTTCTTCAACGTTGGTGTTGCTTGTTCGTCACGGTCAGACTCCAACCACTGGCAAACTCTTACCCGGCAGAGCCCCCGGACTGCATCTTGCCGAAGCCGGCGTCAAACAAGCAGAAGCTGTCGCTGAACGCATTGCAGGTCTGAAAAAAGTTGATGCCATTTATGCATCACCCCTTGAACGTGCACGCGAAACTGCCGCCCCTATTGCTCGTGCTCTTGGGCTTCGTACAAAGATCGACAAGGGCCTTCTTGAATGCGAATTTGGCGACTGGACTGGAGCCGAACTCAGCAAACTCATGAAGCTTCCCGAATGGTCTACGGTTCAGCGTGCCCCTTCAACATTCCGCTTCCCAAATGGTGAAAGTTTCACCGAGATGCAAACGCGCATGGTCTCGGCAATCGATCGCTTAGTTGCACAACATCGTGGTGGAGTCATTGTGTGTGTTTCGCATGCCGACCCCATCAAGGCTGCTGTCGCTCACGCCATGGGAACCCACATTGATCTTTTTCAACGCATCGTGATTAGTACGTGTTCAGTTTCGGCGATTGCTTACACCACCGGTGGCCCCATTGTTCTCAACGTCAATTCGACAGGCGGGTCGCTCGGCGATCTTCGCCCATCGTGAGGTAGGCAATGGATTTCTTCGCCGACTTCGATTTTGTTGACGTCATCACATCAGGTGCCATCGGCGAGCCTGGTCAACGAACGTTCTATATTCAGGCGCGTGCCGGAGCTCGTACGGTAACGATCAGGTCCGAAAAGCAACAAGTCGCCGCGATCGGTAAATACCTACGGCGTGCGCTTGCCCACTTGCCAGTTCCTGAAGGCCAGCCTCCCCGCTCGGTCATGCAACTAGTTGAACCAATTCAAGAAGCATTTGTACTTGGTGCGATTGCACTTGAGTTCAATCGCACAAACGATGAATTCGTATTGCACCTCAAAGAGTTTGCACCTCTTGCACAGAGCGATGACGAAGATGCCTTTGAAGAGGATGAAGACGACGATCCCATTGAAGATGCACCTGGTGCGCGCGCCCGAGTCAGTATGACGCGCGCTCAAGCAATGGCGTTTTGTGACAACGCCGACCGGATTGTGTCGGCAGGTCGACCCGATTGTGAACTTTGCGAACTCCCCATCAACCCTGATGGCCACTTCTGCCCACGCATGAACTGAACAATTCGATTTGTCATCATGAATATTTTGGAATTACTGCAACACGGCGAGATCGAAGTTGAAGGCCGGATGCCGTACAGCAGCAACGCGACTTTCCTCGTCAACCTCACCTTGGGTGATCAAGTTGGTAAAGGCATTTACAAACCATTGCGCGGCGAACGACCACTGTGGGATTTTCCAGCTGGTCTTTATCAACGTGAAGTCGCCGCATACCTACTGTCTGAGGCAATGGATGTACATGTCATTCCACCGACTGTTGAACGCGACGGCCCTTTTGGAATCGGTTCATTGCAGTGGTTCATTGATGCCCGCTTTGAAGAGCACTACTTCACTTTGTACGAAGCCCGCGAAGATCTACACGATCAGTTTCGCAATATGGCAGCTTTTGACATCGTTGCCAACAACACCGATCGCAAAAGTGGTCATTGCCTCATTGATAACGATGATCGCATCTGGGGCATCGACCAAGGCTTGTGTTTTTCTGCTGAGTTCAAATTGCGCACAGTGATTTGGGAATTTGGTGGAGAGCAAATTGCGCCTGATTTGATTGCGAAGATCCAACGAATTGTTGATCGTCCTCCGCTTGAGGTTGCGGCGTTGCTTGATGCCGATGAAATTGATGCAATGATTGAGCGTGCTTCAATGCTTGCTCAAGGTGGTATGTTCCCCATTGATGCATCTGGCCACCGCTATCCCTGGCCCATGGTCTAAAAATCAATCTCAAGATTCTTGTGACTATTCATGATTGATGATGACCTTGATCCACTAATAGATCGCGCCGACCTTGATGGACTTGTGCGACTCATTGATGCTCGTTGTGAGACACGCGATTGGGAAGGACTCTTTCGTATCCGCGAACGGGCCCGACTCGCCACAGAAACTGGTCGTCAAGTGTGGCCCGCTACAACATTGGCCGAATACCGCTTGGCCTTACATGCCGATACTAAGTGGGCAGCAAAGGTGTTGCAAGAAGACGGCGGTCGATTCACGATTGGTCCATTGACTGAAGTCATTGCACAAAATCATTCGTGGTCAGACTTAAAAAAGTTACTTACCGATGGGCCGCGCTCAGCATTTATTGCCCACGAGCGTGTGATCCGCGGTGAAGCAATAAAGCGTGCCGATGTTGGCGATGTCCTCGATGTTTTAGACCTTCCACTCGAATTGCAATCATGGGAACCCCCATATCCAATTGCGACGTATTCAGATAACGGAATTGAGGCGCCTTCACCAAGCGATATCTGGCGCCATGAATGGACCGATATCGAAGCCGATGAAGTTTTCGATGACATGATCGTTGACGATCCGTTTGTACGTGATGCATTGCGATCACTCATAGAGCCGTGGACTTCTTCGTCGGGCGGTCAAGCATCATCTGTCGTTGTTGATGGAACTCTCAATGATGCAATGAGTGCGCTCGGACATCAGACCTTTCGAGTGACCCCGTTAACGACCGAGCAAACATTGCAATGGCTTGCTTGGTGCGGATCATCCGGTGGTGCCCATGGGCGACGTCGCGGGGCTGCGCTTGGCCGCTTTGGAGTGTGGTGGCTGCTGGCCGCGATTGGTGGATTCACCGAAGAGTGGGACGAGTTACGAGATACGGGTGCACTCAGCCACGAGGTGGGCGATACGGCTCAAGCTTTGCGATGGTTCAGGGTCGATATTGAGGGTCATCATCCCTATGAACTGAACCTGGTAGCCGAAGATCCAGATAACGCCATCGCCGTCGCCCTGATCGCCCACGACTCATCCAACTGACCCTCCAAATTGAGCCACTCTGTACAACGGGTTCCAACTGTCGGAACCCGTTGTACAGAGTGGTAAAAAACAGCCACTTTGGAATCTCGCTACCGCTAGGCGGCAGCCAAATTCCAAAGTGGCGGAATTGGGGTCAGCGGCCTTGGAGGGCTTCGATGAGCTTGGGCAGAACCTTGTGCACATCGCCAACAATTCCGAGGTCAGCAATTCCGAAGATCGGAGCTTCCTTGTCCTTGTTGATGGCGATGATGTTCTTTGAACCCTTCATGCCCACCATGTGCTGAGTCGCACCCGAGATACCGCAAGCGATGTAGACGCTCGGCTTCACAACCTTGCCGGTCTGGCCGACTTGGTAGCTGTACGGAACCCATCCGGCGTCAACGATCGCACGTGATGCACCAGGTGCACCCTTGAGCAACTTGGCCAGTGTTTCGATCATTGCGTAGTTGGCACTCTCACCAAGTCCACGTCCACCCGACACAACCACATTGGCTTCGTCGAGCTTGGGACCAGTTGTCTCTTCAACATGCACTGCGGTGACCTTGGCAGTTCCGGTTGCACCGAGATCGGGGACGCTGACAGCCTGCACTGCAGCAGCTGCGCCACCAGATGCTTCGGGGTTGAATGACTTCGGGCGGAAGGCTGCCAAATACGGAGCGCCACCAGTGAAGGTTGTCGTGACCAACGTGTTGCCACCGAAGATTGGAGTGGTAACTGCAACTGAATCACCAGATGCTTCGATCTCAACGTTGTTGGTCAGCACGGTACGACCGAGCTTGACTGACAAACGTGCCATCACGTCACGGCCTTCGTATGACTGCGGGAACATAATGAGGTCGGGCGAATCGCCGCCATCAATCGTTGCCTTCATTGCTGATGCAACTGAAACTCCAGCCAAGTTCTGGCCGTAGTCAACTGCGAAAACTTTGCTGGCACCGTATTCACCAAGTGCTCCAGCGACCGAAGCGCCGTCACCGGCAACCCACACACTCACTGATCCGCCAAGAGTGCGAGCCTTGGTGACCAACTCAAGTGAACCTGATGTCGGTGCGCCATTGGCGACCTGAGCAAAAACCCAAATGTTGCTAATTCCCATTGTTCTGTCCGTTCTCGTTCTTTTTCGTCGTTAAGTAGTTGTCGTTGTCAGTCATCGAACCGAATGCGGTTCTCAGATGACCTTCAAACCTTCAAGGAAGGTCACGATCTTGCCGAATGTTTCGCCGTCATCTTCGATGACTTCACCAGCAGCACGAGCCTCGGCCTGTGCAACATTGCTGATTTGCTGACCAGCGCCAGCCCAGCCGACCGGAGTCACGCCAAGATCGGCAGCAGTGACTTCGTCAACTGGCTTCGACTTTGCAGCCATGATGCCTTTGAAGCTTGGGTAACGCGGCTCAACAACACCAGCAGTCACCGAGATGAGTGCGGGCAGCGGGCAGGTCACTTCGTCATAACCTTCTTCGGTCTGACGATCGGCCTTAAGAATTCCGCCTTCAATCGAAACTTTCTTCGCGAAAGTTACCGAAGGCAATCCGAGAACTTCAGCAATTTGCTCGGGCACAGTTCCGGTGTAACCGTCGCTTGATTCGGTTGCGGCGATAATCAAATCGGCACCGCCCAAACGCTGAATTGCGGCAGCCAAAATCTTGGCGGTCGTGAGGGCATCTGAACCCTGCAATGCCGGATCGGATACGAGCACTGCTTTTGCAGCACCCATCGCAAGAGCGGTACGCAGACCAGCGGTCTCGCTATTGGGTGCCATCGACACCAAGCTGACTTCACCGCCACCTGCTGCATCAACCAACTGCAAGGCCATTTCAACGCCGTAGCTGTCGGACTCGTCAAGGATCAATTTGCCTTCGCGCTTGAGCGTATTTGACGAGGCGTCAAGGGCTCCAGGGTTGGCGGGGTCGGGGATCTGCTTCACACAGACGATTACGTTCATAGTTCGCCATTCTTGCGGCTTGTGCACCGTTTCACACAACCGATCGGGCAACTAAATAAGTGACTCCCGACCTATGCCATTGGGTGTCGGCTGAACTCATCGCCATATGGGCTGGTACCGTCTCAGGCGGTGCGGATTCTGCTGGTCGTCAACTCCTTTGCCTCTTCGGTGACGGCGCGAAACACGGTCATCGTGCATCGGGCCTTGTCAAGGCAACACGACGTGCAAATCGTCGAGACCAACCGTCGCGGTCACGCCACCCGGTTTGCCCAAGATGCCGCTCACCGGGGTATTGATCTGGTGATTTCTTTTGGCGGAGACGGAACTCTGAACGAGGTCGCCACCGGGGTCGCTGGCTCTGACACCGCTCTTGGCGTTTTACCCGGTGGAAGCACGAACGTGTTTGCTCGCACCATCGGACTTCCGAATGATCCGGTTGCCGCAGCCTCATTGCTCGTCGCCGGTCTTGAAGACCCCGATACAAACATTCGCCCAATTGGACTTGGTCGCGTCAACGGTCGCTTCTTTTGTTTCCACACAGGTATCGGATATGACGCCGCTGTCGTGCGCACAGTTGAAACTCGCGCCTCACTCAAGCGTTGGGCCGGACATCCACTCTTCATCTATGCCGCCGTACACACTTGGCTCAGCAAATACGATCGTCACCATCCGCACTTCAGCGTTGCCGCCGATTCAGCAATCGGCGGACCTGGTGGACTCAGTGATACTGAAAATCTGAACTACGACCCAACTCGTTTTGTTGATGATGGATATTTCACCGTCGTCCTCAATACCAATCCCTATTCGTTCTTAGGTAACCGACCGCTTGATCTGTCACCTGCAGCTGGCCTTGACAAACCACTTGTTGCAGTTACCTTCCGCACGATGTCGGCCATTGCGATTATTCGCACGCTCGCTGGTGCGCTTAAAGGTGGCGGAGTCACTCCGAGTAATCATGTTGCCTGCTTCAACGATGTACATGAACTCATTGTTGAGAATGCTCAACCATTCCCCTATCAAGTTGATGGCGATTACTTAGGCGAATCAACACGTTTGCATTTCAGGCATGTGCCTGAAGCGGTGAAATTACTGTTCCCTGTTCAGCCTGAAGTTCAGTCACTGAAGGATTGATCGCGTACTCGCATCGCGACATCAGGAACATTCGTACAAATTCCGTCAATGCCCCACGAAATAAGTTCTGCCATGCGGGATGGATCGTCACAGGTCCATGCGTTCAATGCCAGGCCGTATTGATGACACGCATCAATCGTTTCTTGAGTCACAAAGTTGACCCACGGGTGAAATGCACTATGTCCATTCTTGACGAGACCAGGCAAAACTTCACCAAATTCTTCAGGTCGAACTCCAACCGTCAACCAGGCTGTGGCAATCGACGGACGCAATTCCTGACATCGATCAATGGTTTCTCGGCGGAACGAAGAAATCAACCACTGCTGGTCACCTTCAGGGCGTTGTGCCAAACAAGCGATTGTCTCATCGGCGATTGACTCGCTCACATCAAAGTCTGGTTCTTCAGGATCATTCTTGATTTCAACATTGACCCACATCGGGACGCACGCATCGAGTGCCTCGTCAAGCGTGCAAACGTCATCGGGTAATTCCGAATAATTCACTTGTGAAATGATTCGACCATCGTCGAGTGTCGCATTGTGATGTATCACCAAAATACGATCAAGCGTTCGTCGCACATCAAGTTCAGCTGCGTCAGAACCCATTGAAACTGCACGTTTAAAGGCAGAAACTGTGTTTTCCTTCTCAGCAGCCGAGGCACCTCGATGAGCGAGTACTTGAGTTCCCATACCTTGAGTTAACTCTGAATACACACCAACCCGCACATTTATTTTTCTTTCTAGCGACAAAAAATTTGTCCTGTGACGAAAAACTTAGACCCGACCCCTTGCGTGTTCACCAGTTGTTTGCCAACCTTGAACAGTCAGTTCATGCAAGTCATCAAAGTTCTCGTCAAGAGAACGACAGCCCCTCAACCCCCTAACTCGCCTGGAGCACACCGTGTCAATCCTTGCCTCTTCACTTGCCCTTGGTTCCGCCGATTATTCATGGCGCGATGAAGCCGTCTGCCGTGACACCGATCCCGATTTGTTTTTCCCAATCGGCACGACCGGCCAAGCGCTTCTTCAAATTGATCGTGCGAAGCAAGTCTGTAACGAATGCACAGTTCAAGTGAGCTGTCTTGAGTTCGCACTTGAAACCAACCAAGACTCTGGTGTCTGGGGCGGAACTTCCGAGGAAGAGCGTCGCGATATTCGTCGCAAGATTGCCGCTCGCAACCGTGCTGCCCAATTGGCAGCTCGTTCATTCGCTTCCTGAAAATTCGTGAACTAGCGCGGTAAGCGCAAGTCGACAACTGTTCCGTCGCCTCGACGATGGGCTTCGATTCCGACTGCAATGAAATCTTCGGGAGCGCCGGCGCGAATTGAAATTGAACCGTTAAGTTCGGTCGTTACCAAAGTGCGCACGATGGACAACCCGAGACCAGTTGCACCATTCAAATCAAACGAAGGATCAAGTCCGCGGCCATCGTTAATGACTTTGATTGCAATTTCATCATCGTCACCACCTAATTCAACGACGACTGTTCCGCCATCGCTCCCCTCAGGGAACCCGTGATCAACCGCGTTTTGCAAAAGTTCAGTGAGCACCACTGAAAGCGGCGTGGCAATTGTTGCGGGCAAACGTCCACCATCACCTTGCACAATAAATCGCACCGGACGATCAGGTGATTGCAATCCTTCTTCGGCCAATCGCATGAGTGGTCGCACGATTTCAATGAACGCCACATCTTCACCTGTTTCGCGCGACAGCGTTTCGTGCACGAGAGCAATGGTGCGAATACGTCGCACGCTTTCTTGAACTGCTGCTTTTGCTTCAGGAGATTCAAGGCGTCGAGCCTGTAAACGCAAGAGAGAAGAGATTGTCTGCAAGTTGTTCTTTACTCGGTGGTGAATCTCGCGAATAGTTGCATCTTTAGATAACAACATTCGGTCACGTCGACGCACTTCGGTAACGTCACGGATGAGCAACATGCCACCCGTAATCACTTCTGTTGAAATGATCGGAATACAACGTACGAGCAAAGTCACATCAGCGGTTTGATCAAATTCTTCAATGACCGGTTCAAAACGTTCAAAGGCTTGGCGCACCGGACTATCGGCAAATCCAAGTTCGCTTAAAGATTGACCAACAACATTCGCGGTGATTCCGACGCGGTGAAGAGCCGAAACTGCGTTTGGCGATGCGTAACGAATAATGGCGTTTTCGTCCAGTACTACAGCGCCGTCGCCAACACGTGGAGCAGCACTCAAGTCGGCAGCACGACCCGGGAACGGGAAAGTACCTTCGGTGATCATTTCGGCGATTCGTTGAAAGATCGACAGGTACGTTCGTTCTAATTCGCCGGGTTGACGACTGGTCTTCGAGGACCATTCACGAGTTAACACGGCAACCTGACCGTCAGCACCCCGCACCGGAATCGCCAGTACGTGCACAGAATCAAACATTTCGTGCTTATGCAATTCGGCTTCACTAATCGAACCTGTTGCCATTGCTCGATCCAGCAATTCTGATTCAGCCGGATTGGCCAAAGATTCAACTAAGTCGGTGCGATAGATGGTTTGACCAGTAGCTGGACGCACTTGGGCCCCCACGATCCATTCACCCTCAAGATTTTTCAAGTACAAAATCATGTCGGCGAAACACAAGTCGGCAAGCATGCCCCATTCGCCGATCAACTGCTGCAAATGAGCGCTGTCGTCTTTGGAAATTTCAGTGTGTTGGCGAAGAAGTTCGGCAAGTGTTGCCATACCTACGAGTCTGCCCGAAAACCGACCTGCGCTGAGTCATACCCCAGAACAGTCATACCCCTAGATCAGTCATGCTCAACGGCATGACAGGTCAAAAATGTGTCATCCGCCGAAGCCGATGCGGCGATCTCCTTCGACCGATCCGATTTCGACATAGGCGATTTTGGCGGCGGGCACACCAACAGAGCGACCCTTTTTGTCAACAAGCCACAACACATCGACCGCACCTGACAAGGCTGCTTCAACCTTGGCTTTAGTGGCATCGCGTTCGTCATCAGCCTGCTCTAAAGAAATTTCCCGAGCTGCTTGGGTAACGCCGATACGAATGTCCACGATATGCCTCCTGTGAAAGCGTTGTTGGCAGATTCTGCTCCCAACAACGTAGATGAGACGCTACCGCCCCAGTGGGTTCGAAGTCAGACGGCAGTGGCGCAAAAAGTATTGCCCTGCGCCAATGACTCCATGGTTGACACGTCGGCATCGCCGTACAGCGCGCTCAACATCCCTTTCACCATGCCGCGGTCGACAGCACAAATGACTGGATGCTCAATTGCGACGTCTCCAAAAGGACAGTGATTGTTGATGATTTGTAACTGATTGTTGCGCTTTTCAGTATGTGCGGCGAAACCATGGGCAGTGAGTGCATCGGCCACAGCCTGCATGGCCGAGCGCAGACTGCGTTGACCCGCCTCAAGATCGGTGCCCGTGAGCGCTGCCGCCATAGCCTGGCCATATTCTTGGCCAACTTGTTCGGCAATCACTTCAGCTTGTTGCGTCGGCAACAGCGCGAGCGTCTTACCGAGCAAACTCAGAACGAGATCGTCACTTCGAACCGGAAACTCGCTCATCGGCAATTCGGCGGCTGCCGAATAGCGCTTCGACGGTCGGCCGGCTCCACCACCTGGAGGGCGCACGACTGCAACATCGACATAACTCCCCGCCGCCAACTTGTCGAGGTGATGTCGCGCCACGTTGGGGTGTAGATCAAACTCAGAGGCCACCTCAGCAGCCGTCACGCCGTCGTCCACGCCACGGACGAACAAATAGATGGCTCGTCGAGTGGGGTCACCAAAAGCGTTGGTAATAGCCGTGACAGACGCCGCAAATCCACCAGTCGCTGTTGACGGTGACCCGTGACCTGAGGTCTGGAGAGGGCGAACAGAAGACACCTGGGTATTATACCTATCGCCGTAGTGCAAATTCTGAAGTAGGGAGCCCCCACCCGTGTCCGTCACCCGTGAACAAGTCGTTGAAGCCCTTCGTCCTGTCGAAGACCCCGAGCTCCATCGCTCAATTGTCGACCTCGGCATGTTGCGTGATGTGCAAATTGACGGCGGAACCGTCTCGATTTTGATTGCTCTCACAGTTGCTGGTTGCCCGTTACGCAATGAGATCACTAATCGCGTCAAGGGCGCGGTCGCTCCCCTCGCTGGAGTTTCAAACGTCAATCTTGATTTCACAGTGATGACCGATCAAGAACGCGAAGAGCTCCGCATGAAATTGCACGGCGACCCTGGCTCAACTGCTGGTCAAGGTCAGGCACACGGCCACGCCGAAGGTCGCGCGATTCCATTTGCCAATCCCGACAACAAGACCCGTCCACTTTTGATTTCATCTGGAAAAGGTGGCGTCGGCAAAAGCAGCGTCACCACCAACCTCGCAGTTGCATTAGCCGCGCAAGGTCACACGGTCGGCGTGCTTGATGCCGACATTTACGGTTACTCAATTCCACGCATGCTTGGAGCGAATGCTGACCCAGTTGCGATCGATCGCATGTTGTTGCCATCAGAGGCGTACGGAGTGCGTTGCATTTCAATTGGTTACTTTGTTCCCGAGGGACAAGCTGTCGTGTGGCGCGGACCAATGTTGCACAAAGCTCTCGAACAATTCTTGACTGATGTCTTTTGGGATGAACCCGACTTCTTGCTGATTGACATGCCACCGGGCACTGGTGATATTGCATTGAGTCTCAGTCAGTACTTGCCCAAGGGCGAGGTGTACGTCGTGACGACCCCACAGCAAGCGGCACAAAAAGTTGCCCGCTTGTCAGCAGCGATGGCGACCAAAGTTGGATTGCCCGTTAAGGGAGTTATCGAGAACATGTCGTGGTTCAGCGGCGACGATGGCAAGAAGTACGAATTGTTTGGTAGCGGTGGTGGGCAAGAGCTTGCCGACGAACTCAATGTTCCTTTGCTTGGGCAGTTACCACTGGTTCAGCAACTACGTGAAGGTGGCGATGATGGTCTCCCGATTGCTGCCATTGCCCCCGAAAGCGAAGCCGGAAAGATCTTCCATGAGATGGCCCGCAAGATTGCCGCCGACAACAAGCCGCGCAAGAAGTTCAGCAAGTTCCTTAAAGTCAACGGCTAAATGTCGTACGGCGTGACCTTGTAATAGATCGCCTTTAAATACGCACCAAATTCAAAGCCAATCGGGTGATCAACTGCGTGTTCAGTGCGTTTGAATTCATCGATATCAACTTGGGCAGTTCGAGCCGCAAGATAAGCCGCATCTGCCAGTTCATCAATGTTGACTCGACTGGAACATGATGCTTGCAACAAAGTTCCGCCTGGTGCAGTGAGTCGCAGGCCAAGACGAGCCAGACGTTCGTACGAACTCAACGCGCGCAAGATTGACGCCTGATTTTGCGCAAACGATGGCGGATCCAAAATCACAATGTCGAACTTCTCGCCTCGTTCAACCATGTCTTCAAGAACTGCAAAGGCATCACCACGAACATCAGTCACCTTGCACGATGCGATTGAACCAATTTCTTTGTTGTGCTCAAGATTGCGATGAGCTGTTGCAAGAGCAGGAGCACTTACGTCAACCATGTGAACAGACTTCGCTCCACCAGCCGCAGCCGACAGAGTGAAGCCACCAGTACTCGAAAAAACATCAAGCACTCGACAACCACTGGACAAATTGCGCACAATCGCACGGTTATCACGTTGATCTAAGAAGTGTCCGGTCTTATGTCCAAAAACAACATCTGCTTCAAGAGCAAGACCATTCTCCAAAAACATGATTGGGCCCGTCGGTGGTTCTCCGTACAAGGTGTCGCCATCAACCAAGCCATACGTTTCACCATCGCGAACGAGTCGCGAAAAGCGAATCACGACTCGCTCAAGAGAACCGACTTCAATTAATGCCTTCATGATTGAACGTAGGTGAACGAACCAAGCGCCGGTGTACAACTTGATCACTACCGTGGAGGCATATTGATCAACGATCAAGCCAGGAAGCCCATCGTTCTCACCATGCACCCACCGAAACCCCGTTGTTAAACCAGTGCTCAACAATTCACGACGCACATCTAACGCCTGACGCATCTTGTTAAGCCACCACTCATCGTCAATTGTCACTGGCTTACCGACGTGCAAAACCTTGACTCTGATCGGTGATTCGGGGTCCCATAATCCAATTGCCGCGAAACGACGATTGTCGTCAAAGACCACTGCCAAGTCACCGCTAGTGCCCGCTGGTTTGTGCGATTCAACTGCTTGATCAAACAACCATGGGCTACCCGAACGAATCGCCCGAAGTCCAGGTCGACTGACACGTACTGCTATACGTACATCAGATGGTTGGGGTAGAACCGCAGCATCAACAAATCCTGGGGCGCGTTGTTCGACTTCAGACACTCATGTAACGGTATCTCACAGATCGTCGTCATCATCAGAATCATCATCGCCTAGATCATCGTCATCTAATTCATCATCAGAGCCAGAGTCGTATCCATCGCCCGAACCAAAGTTTGAGCCGCAATTTGGACACGAACTCCCCACGTCACTTCCGATGTATTCATTACAGCTGGGACACAATCCACTATCAGACATTTGCACTCCTCATCATTGACAACGAATACATCTTTGCCACAGGGTGGATGGAGGTTCCCTTCAATAATTAATCATCTTTTGTCGATAGTCATGCATGCATCTACGACACTTTGTAATCTGACCTGACTACCAGGGGGTCAACAATGGCATCACGTCCGTTTTCAAATACTTCATTCCGTATTGGCACAACACTTGCAGTCGTTGGATTACTTGCACTTGCCTCATGTGGAGGGGATGATTCATCAAGCTCAGCCGATACCGCTGCTTCATCAACTGAAGCCATTGCTACTACCGACGCCCCTGCTACCGAAACTATTGCCCCAAATCCAACTGATGCGCCGATCGTTGCGCCGACCTGGGAAACAGTTGATGCACCCAGTGACTGCATGTGTGCCGATGGAGGCGCCTTCCATTTCTATGTTCGCGAGGCTGACCCCACCAAAGTCTTGTTCTACCTCGAAGGCGGTGGAGCTTGCTTTAGTGCCGAGATGTGCGCACCAGGAAGCGATTCATACAAACAAACGATTACAACCTCCGATGAACTTTCAGCAGCCCCAGGAATCTTTGATTTCCAAAATGCCGAAAATCCTTTTGCTGATTATTCAGTTGTCTATGTTCCCTACTGCACGGGCGATGTTCACGCAGGAAACACCACGCATGATTACGGCAATGGTGTTGTGATTCAACATAAAGGATTTGTCAACGCGTCGAATGCACTCGACACCTTGATTAAGCGCTTCCCAGACACGGCACAATTAGTTGTATCTGGTTCAAGTGCTGGTGCATTTCCTACGCCGATCTTTGCCGCTCTGGCAGGCGACCAACTACCAAACGCTGATCTCAAAGTCTTTGCTGATAGCTCTGGGGCAATCCCTGATGCAATGGGGCTAGTCGTCAGCAACTGGGGAACGCTCGAGAATCTTCCCGCATGGCCAGAAATAGCTGGGGTTACCCTGGCCGAATTCACGCCGTCATACATGTTTGTGAAGTCCGCTGAACATAATCCGAAGATCACCTTTGCCCGTCATGACTTCGCGTTTGACAAAGTGTTGTCGGGTTACGCAACAATGGCTGGCCTCTCCCCAGATGATCTCGTAGGGATCATGAAAACTAGTGAGACGAAAATTGAAGCAACGGGAGCCAACGTCGCCAACTGGATTTCTCCAGGCGATGATCACACGATTGCTGTACGCGACGAGTTCTACACCGAAGAAATGAACGGTGTGCGATTTGTTGATTGGCTCACCGCGTTCATTAATGGCACACCCGAGGCCGACAACTACTGCGTCGACTGCGCGGGGTAAGAAACTGCCGCCGCGCTCCAATCTTTAATGCGGGGAGAGGCACCATCGCTGCGCGCAAATCTTTAAAGCGGGGAGAGGAGCCGTCGCTTCGCTCCTCCCAAATCCTGCACGGCCACTAAATTGTTTGAGGCCTGCCAGCAAGCTGACAGGCCTCAAACAATTTGGTGGCGGGGAGAGGATTTGAACCTCTGACCTTCGGGTTATGAGCCCGACGAGCTACCTGGCTGCTCCACCCCGCGGCGGAAATGTGAAGTGTACGGGCAGATGGGACTATCGGCAACGCCCGTGTTGATTCAGCCTTATCCCAGGTCGGCAATGGCGCGAGGAGCGCAGAAATCAATGACTTGTAACAACTTTTCGGCCAAGCGACGAGACGCCATGAGCAAGTTCGCATTGAACTGATCGGCGGTTGCAGTGTGATGGTCAACTAAATCGGTAATCGCTTTGAGCGCCATGACCGGAATCGCCATCATTTCGCAGACGTAGGCCACCGCTGCGGCCTCCATTTCTTTCACTGCTCCCCCAGATGCGGCGATCAATCGTCGATCGTCGTCATTCTCGTCAAGCGAGTTACTGGTCGTCACGACACCCAATTTGAGATTCAACGCTTGTGCGAGACCTGCCGCAGGCACAGCTGGATATGAACCAATTCCATACTCGTCAAAACCAGGAATCGCGATTCGCCGATCGTGGTGAACAAACCTCTGCTCACTCACGTACACATCACCGACCTCTGTACCTTGACTCATCCAGCCACCAGCAGTGCCAGCAGTAATCAAAAGATCGGGGTTATATCGATCGGCAACAAAGTACGTGTTGAGCGCTGCCGCCTCAGTTCCGATTGAATCGACTCCATGTCGCTTGTCGCGTCCATTGACTGAGATGATGACTCGACACCCATTCCGGTTCGCCTCGAAAAATTTGAAAGGCATCAATGGAATCGCTGGAATCGCCTGAGCACCAAGTTGCGTCAAAATCGGCGAGGCTTCAGAAGCCATGGCCATGACGACCGCGATGCATTTCATGCCTTGATAGTAGGTGCTAGTCGTAGGAGCGACGGAGCATTAAACGCGTCCACAATTGCAAAAGTTGTAGTGCCGAGCGAGAAATTGCGGGAATGCGAAAAAACTGCGATTTCCCATGAGGACGGTGATAATGGCTCACACCAACTTCAACAAAATTTGCCTGCACACGATTGAGCGCATGCATCATTTCGACACAGATCACACCGGTCGTTGACTGCAGGCGGACTTTTCCTAACACTTCATTTCTGATCAAACGAAAATCACAATCGGTATCTCGAACTGGCAAGCGGAAAAGAAACCGCACACCATGGTGATATACCCGACCAATAATGCGTCGATGCAGTGGGTCACCACGACCGATCTTGAATCCCTGAATGACATCAGATGATTCAGTCACCGCAGCAATACAGCGAGTAATTTCACGGGCGTCGTACTGGGCATCGCCATCGGTATAGAAAACCCACTGTTTGGTTGAAGCCGCGAAACCAGACAACAGCGCACCACCGTAACCACGATTCACTTCATGATTCACAATACGAAGCTCGCTCACTTCGTTTTGAAGTTCTTGCAAAACTTCCAGCGAGTTGTCGCTTGATCCGTCATTAACGACAATTATTTCAAAATCAGAAACTGATTCAAATAGAGATTCACGAACATCCCTAACCATCGTGCCAATCGATAATGCATCGTTGTAACACGGAAAGAACGCAGATACCGATAACACCAGTGGGTTTTGTTCGCGCACTGTAGTCATAGATCTATGTCTACTAGTGCCGCACAAACATCATCAACTTCATCATCTGTCAGTTCAGGGAAACAAGGAAGGCTCACGCATTCACTCGCCCATTTTTCAGCAACAGGGCACGCAGTAGCGACAAACTGCTGAAGTGCTGGTTGCTGTGTAAGTGCTAATGGATAATGAATCCCAGTAGCGATTTCATGCTTAAGCATTACTTGGCGGAATTCATCTCGATTGGGCGTCAAGGCCACTGCTAAGTGATACACGTGATTGACATGAGGGGCTTGCCAACGAATCTTGGGATTGGCAAGTTGATAACGATTCGCGATATCGCGACGTCGTTGATTTCCATGTTCTAATTGAGAGAGCACAATATTGAGCCAAGCGGCTTCAATTTCACTCATGCGGTGATTTTGGCTGACCTCAATGTGTACGTACTGTTCGCTTTGACCATGTACGCGGAGTCGGCATAAACGTTCAGCAACTTCTGGATCGTCGGTGACAACCATTCCACCGTCACCAATACCCCCAAGATTTTTGGTCGGATAAAACGAATACGCGCCGATTGAACCAGCCAAGCCTTTTGTCGCTCCATGGCTTTGCGCACAATCTTCGACAACCTTCACTCCTAGATCTGTCAACTTGCCCAAATTGTCAACCGGTCGACCGTACAGATGGACGGCGATAACAGCCTGAGTTCGTTCGGTCATCGCTTGCTCGACGAGATCAAGATCTATCGCCGCGGTTTCGTCATCGATATCGACGATCACTGGTCGGGCACCAACAGCACATACCGCAGATGCAGTCGGCACGGCTGTCATCGCCGGCACGATGACTTCATCGCCTGGTCCTATCCCGAGAGCCGCCAAACCGAGCTGCAATGCCGAGGCACCACTTGATACTGCAATCCCATATTTTGTGCCAGCGAAATTTGCGAATGACTTTTCAAACTGACTCGTTTGCGAACCAAGCAAAACAGAACCACTGTCTAGAACTTGCCGAGTTGCAAGAGCGAATGCATCGGCATTGGCTTTTAATCTCCTGGACAAATCAATCAGAGGTACCACGGATGCCTCCGATAAAAGTCCAAAGTTTGTTCAACACCATCAGCGAACGCTACTTGCGGATTCCAATTCAATAAGCGATGTGCCTTTGCGTAATCACCGCTAAAGCCACCAATATCAATTCGGGCAAGTTCTTCAGGCCAAGGGATACAAGAAACTGTCGAACCCTCTCCTGCCTTTGCAACAACTAATTCCGCTATCTGTAAAAGGCTGAGGACTTCCGTGTGACCCAGATTGATGACCTCTCCCGGATTTACTGCACCCGCTGCAACTTGTAGGGCCGCCTTTCCTAAAGCCTCAACGACGTCAGTGATATACAAGCAATCGCGTAGTTGCTGTCCATCACCAAATACTTCGAGTAGCAAGCCCTTCATTGCTCGTGCCAAAAACACAGGCAAAAAACCCAATCCTGTTTTTTGCAAACTTTGATTTGGTCCAAAGACGTTGCTGAGGCGCAATGACACAGTTTTTATGCCGTGAACAGTTCCGTACAGCCGATGATAGTTCTCTCCTGCCAATTTGTTCACACCATTGATGTCACGCGGCACTGTTGGGTGTTTCTCATCGACGGGCAAGTATTGCGGTGTTCCATACACCTGCCGAGTTGAAGTATGCACAACAACTGCTGACGGTTGACAACGACGCAATGATTCAAGAAATCTCAATTGTGACAACACATTAATTTCAGCATCACGAATTGGGTCCACCATTGACTCGTGATGGCTCACTTGGCCGGCGATGTTAAAGACAAAATCAACTCCGTCAAGAAGTTCCTCCACTATTTCGTCATCACCAATGTTTCCTTTGACGACTCTGATTGCCGAGAGTGACGGGTTGATATTGCGTTCATCTCCCCCGTGTTGTTCGATAAGCGCATCAAGAACGCGAACATGTGCGCCAGCTGTGGCCAAAGAATTAGCCATGTTTGATCCGATGAAGCCGAGCCCACCCGTTACAAGACAGGTAGATCCAGCGAATTGGTTCAAGGTACCCATGTCGACCTCACCACGTTGATGGCCAAGAAAAGAAATGAACTTCCAGCAACGACGTAAAAGACCGAACGATATATCTTCGACCATCTCGCCAATGAAATCGCCACCATCACCAACAATGGTGCAGTCAATGAAACATACCGAGCCATGCCCTCAACTCCGAGGAGCAATGATGGAGCTAATAAGACAAACGAGATGACATGCCACCAAAGCGGAATCTTCTTGATGGCCGGCAAGGCCACTGCAGCAACGACGACAAAAGTTGCTACGTGCAAAAGGATTGCTGGTCGTTCGAATGGGTGCGACAGGAAATCTACAATCGTCGTTTCGAGCCAAGTGTTTTTCGCATGGATAAATGCCAAAGCATCGCCAGTTTTGTTATGGCAATAAATCATCCAGATCGCGACAAATATCAGTGATGGTGTCGCGACGATGACAGCGTTCTTAAAACTTCGTTGCACAAACCAAACTGCAAGGAGAAGAGCCGGCAAAATCAAAATCCCGTTTGGTCGACTTGCACTGACAACTAAAACCAACAGCCCAACCGTCCACCAGTAGCGATTGATATTTCCGTCGCCTTTTACTTGCTGCTCAATACGATCGACCACAACCAAGATCCAAATCAACGCAGCCACAAACATGCTGTCGCTATACGACAACACTTGGCCGACTGCTCCTGGCAAAAGTGCTAATGCCCAAACTGCATACTTCGCGACCGTTTCACTTTCACGTCGCTTCACTAACTCGTATATTCCGATTGAAGCAAACAAAGCACAGATCCACGAAACGAAAATCAACGAGGGACCAACCGGCACTCCAACTCGCGTGAGCAAATCGGCTACAAAGGGGTAGAGCGGCGAAAAGGGCCAGGCCGTTCCGAAATTTGGCAACGATCCATTGGGATAACCAATCGTCATGATGATGCGGTACCAGCCACCATCCATATAGGTCAGACCAAAAGTATTGAACCACTTTCCTTGCGCCGTTGGCCAGACCACAAGCCCTATACATCCGATGACTCGCGAAACAATCCACGCCAAAATCGGTACTTGCCACAATCGAACAGCAGATTTAAACCGAGCTAAAGGTGGGGTCACTGAAGCGTCCAGGGTCCCCATAGGTTCTAGTGTAAGAGTTTTATGAGGTGAAGGTAAGAGAACTTACGTTTCATTCGGAAAATGGTGATCTTAGTTATGGACGCAGCCGAATATCGCCGAATGGCCGACGTTGAACTGACCCACTGGTGGTACCAAGCAACGCGCAAGTTGCTCCGCCAATTCATTGTCAGTGAATTACCAAACGGCGCACAATCAACTCCTCGACGCTTTCTTGATGCAGGATGCGGCACAGGAGCAACTGGTGCCTGGCTAGCCGATTTCGGCTCTGTCATCGCCCTAGACACCGAGCCTGAAGCGTTGAATTTATACTTTCAAGCGCATCCCGAGGCTCAAATGATTCACGGAGATATTTCGGCAATCGATCTGCCTGATGACTTCGTAGACGCAACACTCTGCGTCACAGTTTTGTACCACGGCGAAGTGTCCAATCCTGCCGCCGCGGTCCGCGAAATGGCACGGGTCGTTAAGCTTGGCGGCCTGGTGTGTCTGATGGAGCCAGGGGTTCGTTCACTTCGTCGTAGCCATGATCGAGTCACCCACGCAGCTCGTCGATTCAGTCGTCGCGATCTTGAACAACTCGCGCAACAGGCCAACCTCGACATCGTTCGGTCAACTGGCGCATATGCATTTCTGATTCCACCCGCTTGGCTCAAATCCAAACTAGAAAACGGCGAATCAATGAGCGATCTTGACAATAACGCTTCTGGACTATTCGGAATTCTCGGCTTTGTCGCTCGTATTGAGCGACAACTATTACGGGTGATCTCACTTCCCTTTGGTCTCAGCGTGATCGTCATCGCTCGTAAAAAACTTTGACCGCAAATTCACTGCAGAAAATCACCTGATGCAATGCACGAGAGCAGTACGGTAGACAGCGCATGGGACTGTTCAAGCGCACACCGAAAACTCCTCCCGTAGATCCGGCCGAAGTTGCCGAACTACGTCAACAACTCGCTCAATTGCGCTCAGAGTTAGCTTCGATCAACGCAGTTGACTCCGAACAGTCACGCCGCCTTGAAGAAGTTGATGGAAAGATCATCAGCCTTAATGCTCGAGTTACTCAAGTTGGTTCTGAAGTAACACATCAACTCAGTGAACTATCAACCGATATTGACTCTTTAGGCCAGCGAACCGATGCGGCCAATGTTGATCAGGTTCGACTCGCCAATGAACAAGCGCGTTACCAAATCGCCTTTCGACAAGATTTGGCTGAAGTGGTTGAGTTGATCAACAAAAAGCGTTGATCAACTCAACAATTGGTTCTCTACTTTAGGCGTTGAGTTGAGCAAGTGCTTTAGCGATCAAGGCTTGAGCTTCGTCCACTTTGCTCTGGTATGTTCCCAGATCGCCATCACGCAAAGCAACATCTGCCTCGTCGAATAGTTTTTGAGCATCTTCAAGCAACACGACCGGATCAGTCGTCGACGTATCGGTTCCTGTGGTGGTGCCTGGATCAGTACTGGTATCAGTACCTGTGTCCGTTCCAGTGCCAGTGTCAGTTCCGGTGTTTGAACCAGAGTCGCCAACTACTTCACCTAGGTTGACCTTGGCCTTCGGGAAAAGTCGGTTTATTGCTTCGGTCAACGTGTCACCGATGACGGCGTTGCCGTCGTACCAAGCCAATACTCGTCGCACGAAAACTTGCTTTGATCCAGATTCATCCGGTCGTACATAAAGCGGCTGAACCCAAATCAAACCTTTACCAACCGGGACAATCTGCAATTGTCCGAGAATGACTCGAGAGCCTTGTTGGTTGAGCAAAGTAATCACTGGTGAAATACTCGGATTACTACTCAATTCGGCAGACACTGTCGCTGGACCGGCTGGCAGAGTGCCGTCGTATTTATAGACCTTCAATTGTCCGTAAGTTGCGGGATCGCTGGAGACCACCATGAATGCCCGCAGTTCTTTTCGGGTGTCATCTGATGAGAACGGGACAAACGGGCGAATCAACGAAAAGGTTGGCGCAACAGTTGAATCGACTGTGTCGGGTGCATGGAACAAGGTGTAGTACGGTTCGAAACGCGCCACGTTCGCGTCGGCCACGTTGCCAGTGTCGGCTTGTGACGTCGCACCTGTCGCTGCCGTGACATCACCGGTGGCCGCTACTGCAACTTCAGGCTGACGTTGAGCTGCCTGGGCAACGCTCCATGCTGAGTCACGGTTGAAGAATGCATCAGTGTCGGTGAACTGATAACGACCATAGAGATTCGTCTGCACTCGGAAAAGGTCTTCGGGATACCGGAAGTGAGCCCGCAACGTTGCTGGAACTTGATCGGCTGATGTAAAAAGTCCGGGGAAGGCTTTTGACCATGCCCGCACGATTGGATCCGTCGGATCAACGACGTACAACACAACTGATCCGTCGTACGCGTCAACAACGGCCTTCACACTGTTGCGCACATAATTGAAATTGTGCTTGAGACCCGAACCTGCAGTGAGATTGTCAGTATTTGCCTCTTGTGCGTACGGATAACGAGAAGTGGTGGTGAACGCATCAATGACCCACAGAACTTTTCCACCGTCAACGACAGGGTAAGGGTCGGCATCGAGACGCAAGAAAGGTGCGACTTTTGAAACTCTGTCAGTCACATCGCGAACATCAATGAGGCGAGATTCTTTGGTAATCAAACTAGAACCAAACAAGTTGAATTCACCAAAGTGAATTGCGTAAGCAAGTTTCTTTGCAGCAGAATCAAGTACGACTCCACCAGCTCCTTCGTAAGGCGTCGCTGTTGTATTCGGACACGCTTGTTCAACTTGTTTCGTCTTGACGATTGCATAACCAGGCTGTTGCGTGCCTACATACAACTGCGGTTTTTCAGCGGCGATCTCCTCGTAAATCGGTCGACCATCAGCGGTAATTTGCGAGGCACTTGCTGAAACAACGCCACAGCCGTGCGTATAAATCAAATGCTTGGATACCCAAGTTTTGTTCGGAATACCGTCAGGATTGAGTTCGCGTGCTGCAACCATCATTTGCTCGGAGCGACCAGCGATGTCATATCGATCAACGTCAAGGTCGTTAATTGAATAGAACGCAAATAGTCCTTGGTCTAGCGAGTAGCGATCTTTCATCTCGGTGACATCAAGTAACCGTGAGTCGGCCAAAGGCGCAGAATCTTTGGCTACTTCAGCATCAGTGACTTTTCCAGAAGTCAGCGAAATCGTTTCAACTTTGTCAATTCCCATGGCAGCACGAGTGGCGGCGATATTTCGACCGATATATGCATATTCACGTGTTGTGACATTCGGCTGAACAACGAAGCGTTGAATCACTGCTGGATAAATAGTTCCCGCAACTACTGCCACAACCGCCCAAAGTGCCATCGACAAAAGTGGCAAACGCCACCCGCCAAATCGAATACCAGCCAAAAAGAGAACCGCCACAAGCAAACTCACCAGAATCAATAAGTTGATCGCCGGAAGTTGAGCCTTCACATCAGTGTACGTCGCTCCTTGAACAACGCCTCGACCTGAAACTGTCAACTCGAAACGTTGCAACCAATAATCAGCAGCCTTAATAACGGCGATGATCGAGAAGAGAACGCTGAGGTGGATTCGTGCACCTTTAGAAATACGGTCACCAGCAGTTTTCACACGAATAGAACCATTTAAAAAATGCATCACAAGAGTGAGAATCGTGATCATCACAGCCGCAGCAAACGCCCAATCGACCATGAATGTCAAAAATGGAAGTCTGAATACGTAGAACCCAACATCAACACCGTATAACGGATCATTGATTCCAAATGATTGCGAGTTCTTGAATAGTAGCCAGTCTTGCCACTGCGCCATTGCTGGCAAGCCAACCATCAAACCGAATAAAACCGAAATTGCGATTCGCAACAAACGTGAGCGACGACCAACGATGAGCTTGAAACGTTCTACAACTTCACGTTCTGGCCCGCTCGGAAGTTCTTTTGGAGACAGGCGCTCGGCCAGGGTCAAACTGATAAATGAAACAAGGGCGAAGGCAACGCTGAAGATCGCACCAAGAAATACCTTCGACTTGATGCCAGTCCAAAAGACACCGCCACGATCAACAGATCGGAACCATAAAAGATCAACATAGAAGTTGGCGAGAGTGCGTGCCGACAAAAAGAGCACGAGCACTACTGCGGCAACAATGAATAATGCAATTCGCCCCTTTGACATCCAAGCGGGTTGATTGGGATTTCTGGGGCGACGCGGGCTACCTGGTAGGTCCGAAGAAGGTTTCACACGTTGAGACTAGTTCTATTGCTGAACAAGCGCACAGCGGCAGCCGGCATGGGCCGGCGCATGGGTGTGGCCCGTGGGAAATGCTTCTCCAGCACCGACGAAGCCTGCGAGCGAATTATCTTCAGCGTCAGCACAGGCTGGTCCGTTGGGATCAACCTTCCAACAAATTTTTGCGCCCGGAGTTAACGCAGCGTAAGCACCTCGACCAAATGAAGTCTGGGCAATGTTGTCAACCTGGGTATCAACATGCGTGTTTTTCCACTCGCGATATACCAATCGAACAAGTGAAGTGAGTTCGGCATTATCGCCTGAAGCCTGAGAAATACTTCGGCTCAAACGTTCACGCAAAGGCGCAACCACAGTTGCGATGACGTACTCATTGATCGCTGCCATTTGCGTCGCAACCATTTTTTGCACTTCTTTATCAGAGGCGTCGCACAACGACTTAGCACCAGCCGATGCAGCAGCCTTCAACGAAGTCTCGAGTGCTTCAACCATGCGCGCCGAGTGATCAGCTTTCGGTCCAACAATGGCATCGAGAGTTTTTACGGGAAGTTTTCCCCGCAAAATATCAAGCACTTCATTTTGCTCATCTGCGAGCACTCGCTTTAATCGACGCGACATTGCCGCAATAACCGGAGTAAGGGCCTCGTCACGAAGTTCAAACGGTGATGGCGCCGCCGCTTCGTCAATCACTGGCTCGGCTGCGATTTCAGCAACTTTTTCGACTACTGGCTCAACGACTTTTTCGACGACTTTTTCAGCAGCCTTTTTCTTCGGCTCAGCCTTTTTAACTTGAGTTGTTGCAACTTCTTTGGCAACTGAGTCTGCACCTGAACGACGCAGTTTGGCGAAAATATCGTCGGCAGGTGGTACGACGACCTTGACCTTGGGTTCAACAATCACAAGGGGTGGATCATTGACATCATCATCGTCATCAAGATCTTCATCGTCTATGTCAACAACTTGTGATTCTTGGCGAGCGAAAAGCGGAACCACGTTTGATACCGGCGCTTCAACAACGAGCTCAACAACCGGAGCGATTGGGGTTTCAATTTCAACCACCGGAGCCTCAACGACTGCAGGGACTTCTTCGATGACCATCTCTTCAATGACAACTACGTCTTCAATCAATGCAGAACGATCAATAACGACCTCTTCGGCCATCACCGCGACATCTTCATCTTGGTCGTATGGAGCAAAGACTGGCGCAGAAGAAACCGCAGGTCGCATGGCCTCACGTGCTTCAATTTCATCGGCTTGAACAATGATCGGAATTGGCCCTGTTGTTGGCGCCAAATTAACGAACTCACTTGGTTCTTCGGCGACGTCATCAAGTTCGCGTAGAACATCTTCGGTTGCAATACGTGCACGATCAAATACCTGCACGATGCGGTCACGGCCATGCATCAAATCTTCAATTTGTTCACGAGCTAATTCACGTCGACGTGCAACATCGGCAAGGACACGCTCGCGATATGCCCGGGCTTCATTGACCATGTCGCGACCTTGTTGCTTTGCCATCAAGATTTCAGCTTCAGCATCAGACGTCGCGTCCTGGCGGACTCGGGCTGCCTCGAGTTCGGCATCTTCGCGAACGCGTGCTGCCTCGTCGGTAGCTTCGCGAATAAGTCGCGTCGCAGTTTCTTCAGAACGAACTTTGATCTTGCCGGCAGCCTCGCGAGCTGCTTGCACAATGCGTGCAGTCTCTTCGCCCAGAAGTTCAGTAATTGTTTCTTCGTTGAGTTCAATCTGTGCAGCGGGTCCGGCCTGTTGAGAGTTCAGCAGCTCGCGCTCAAGGAAAGCGATGCGTTCTTGTTGGCGTGAGATTTCAGCTGAAACCATCCGCAAAAAGTCGCGGACCTCGTTTTGGTCAAAACCGCGACGAGAAGAAGGGAATGTTGCGCCGGCGACGGCGGTCGGCGACGAGGGGTCGGGTCGCGAAAAAGAGATAGCCATTCAGGAAAGAGTACGAAATATCTGTGGATAAAGGGTGGCAATCAGGGGTTTTACCCAAATTGCATGTCACTACACCCTTACTTGACAGGGGTGACGACCTTGTCCCCACCCAACCTGATGAGAGCCGCCAAGGCTTCGTCAAGTGTGGCTACCGGAATGATTGTGACGGCGTCGCCAACTGCCGCTTGGGCTGCCGCGATCTCGTCGGGGCCTTGAGCAGTTGGGACTAGGAAGACCTTGGCCCCAGATTTTTTGACTGCGATCGACTTCTGCACCAAGGCACCGATGGCTCCAACTGTTCCATCATCTTGAATAGTGCCGGTCACCGCAACCCCTTGAGGCGGGATGAGTTCACCTTTCGTCAAATTGTCAATCAGCGCCAAGGTGAACGACAATCCTGCCGAAGGCCCACCGATTTGGTCAGTATCAAAGTTGACCATGAACGGCAATTGAACGGTTCGGGTGTCTCGTGCGCTAAACCCAATCAAAGTTCGGCTGGCATCATCTGGACTTTGAATGAGTTCAACGTCAACACTTTTCAGGGTTCCTGGCCCGTCGTTCGTCAGCGGGATAACTCCAAGAGTCGCAATGTCCCCAGCTTTGGCCTTTTTCAGCACTTCAGACAATTTTGAGATGACTTTGACTTCAATGGGCCCGTCGCCAATATCAATCGACGTAATGACATCACCGACGGCAAGCACCTTGCAAGATCGTAGTTTTGGGGCGTCCTCCGGGCAGATTGATGCGTCAAAACCTGCCACTTGAGCAGGACCTTCCTGGAAAGTCGCATCAAATCCCAGATACGACAAGGCCACATAGGCGGCGATTTCTTTAGCATTCGCCATCGCTCCCAGTTGAACCTCATGGCTCTGCGTTGGATTGCAGTCACCAAAACGTTGTTCACAGGTCAACACGTTCACAAAGGGGTCAACCCATCCCATGAAGGCCTGCAAAGGATTCAATTTCGTACCAAGCGCCGTGACAAAACGAACTCCACGTTCGGGCCGGTACACAACTACTTGAGCACCATCAATGCTGAGCCGTGAACCCACGAGGTCAGCACGACCAGGCGCTGTTTCGTACCTCTGTAATGGCCAAACCATGGCAACAAGAGTCGTCACGATGATCAAAAATGCGATTGTCACCAATGGGATTGCAACAACTTGGGCGCGTAACGACGGCGCGACCACCTTCGGGGCGAGTACCTTTTCTGTCTGCGTGTCACTCACTGAAATCTCCACCCGCCTTGGCATCATTGCCGGCTTAGCCATGTTGGCACTACTTGTCATCGGGTGGCGCAAGCCTGCCAGAAATTTGTCGACTTCGCCACGCACCGACGCCGGAATAACCCAGAACTCACAGCGTCTCCTCGACGAGTCAAACCCGCTTAACTCCCCTGCACCGGAAATCAGCGAAACCGTGGCACGAAAAGTCTTAGATGCGACTGGACTTGGAGCAATCGCATTGATCGGTGGAATTGTGGCTGCCATCGTGATTGCCACCGCACTGTCGTTCATCGTTACGAATGTCATTTCACGACTGTGAGTGCATCCGACAGCCCAGAAATTGCCGATCTTCGTCGCGCGATCGTGATCGCTGGACACACCGGCGACTCACAACTCATTCAACAATCGCTGGCGCACGAACATGGTTCAATTCGCGAGGCGGCTTTGGGTGCACTGGCTCGAATCGACGAACTGACAAACGAAGTCCTTCGGACTTTTGTCAGTGACACCGATTCTCAGGTTCGTGTTCGTGTTGCTGAACTAGCTGCCACGATCAACACTTTTGATTTAGTTCCATTACTTCACGATACAAACGCGCAAGTTGTTGAAATGGCGGCATGGGCATGTGGCGAACATGAAAGTGCGCGTCGAGAAATCATGAACGAGTTAATCCAACTTGTTCTTCATCACGACGATGCATTGGTCCGCGAAGCTGCAGTTGCAGCGCTCGGAGCAATTGGTGATGAGTCTGGGCTTCCTGCCATCTTGACCGCCTGTCAGGACAAGCCAGCTATTCGCCGACGCGCCGTACTTGCGCTAGCACCTTTTGATTCGCCAGAAGTGGAAAAGGCTCTCAAGACTGCACTCGACGATCGAGACTGGCAAGTACGCCAAGCAGCCGAAGACTTATTGGGTTAGTGCAATTTTGATGGGCACCTAAATACTCTGCAGAATCAACAGAATTCCAAAGATCACAAAAAGTATTGAGGCACCATAACGAATAGCTTTTTCGGGCAATCGTGAGCCCAAGTGGTAGCCGACCAAAATCGCCAGCGCATCTGCTGACACCATTCCAAGCGTTGAACCAAGCCACGTGCCAACCACGCCTTCTTTAGTTGCCAGAGTGATTGTCGCCAACATTGTCTTGTCGCCGAGTTCGGCCAAGAAGAATGCGATGCTCGCTGCAACAACTGCATTGCGAGTGTTCTTTTGCGCAGCCTCGGCTTCTTCGTCGGTCAGTTCATCACCACGCAATGTCCACGCGGCGAAAAGCAAAAAGGCGATGCCAGCAATAATTGCAATTGCGTGAGTTGGCAAATGCGAACCGACAACAGCTCCCAATGCGACGCTCATTGCATGGGTGACCGCAGTGGCAATTGATATTCCAATAAGAACAGGCAGGGCCTTATAACGCGCCGCGAATGCCATGGCCATCAACTGGCTTTTATCACCAAGTTCGGCAACAAAAATAACACCGAAGCTTAGAAAAAAGGCTGACAACATATGAAGGACACTAACTCAGTGTCTGTAGAGCATCCCAAAATTCTTGTGGGATCACCTCTGCGGCATAAGAAAGATCGTCATTCATCTCATTTCTAGTTCGAGCGCCAATCACGATGGATGAAACACCCGGATGACGTAGTCCAAACTGCACAGCCGCATGAGCTAGTGACACTCCGTGAGATTGTGCAAGTCCGGCCATTGTTTGGGCTTTCTCAAGAATTTCGGGAGATGCATCAACGTAATCAAATGTTTTGTTCATTTCCGGATTAGCAAGAAGTCCGCTGTTAAAAATTCCGCCAAGTACAACACCGATGTTTTTCTCACGACACAGTTGCAACAATTCAGTTCCTGAAGAGTTATCAAGAATTGTGTATCGCCCAGCCAACAACAAACAATCAAGATCAACTTCGTGAACAAAACGGGTGAGAGAATTAGTTTGGTTCATGCCACAGCCAACTGCTTTCACCACACCTTCATCTCGCAACTGAATGAGAGTGGGAAATGCTTCGTTAATGACCCAATCTTCGTAATCATCCGGGTCATGCACATGAACAACGTCCAAGTAATCAACGTTGAGTCGATTCAAGCTTTCATCAATTGAGGCGAGTATCGCATCACGGCTGTAATCAAAGATGGGTTCGAGTTGCGGGACATTTTTGAAAATAGTCGGCGAGATCTGTTCTTTAGGCTCACGTAAGAGTCGGCCAACTTTGCTCGCCAGCACGTATTGATCGCGCGGATATTTTGCTAACGCCTTTCCCAAGCGAATCTCTGACAAGCCGTGACCGTATAACGGAGCAGTATCAAAGAACCGGACTCCGCCTTCCCATGCGGCATCAACTGTGGCTTGAACATCGTCATCAGAAACTTCCGTAAACAAGTTTCCGAACGGAGCGCATCCAAGCCCAATTCGCGTCACTGATGGCCCGCGATGACCAAGTTGCCGAGTCTCGATGATCACGAACTAGTCACGCCACTCAGCGCCGTTGGGATAGTTCAACATTTCAATTGACTCTTGTTTCATTTCAATTGAATAACCCGGCGCTTGTGGCAATAAGTAATGACCATTACGCATTCGAATCGGATTGACAAAATGCTCATGAAGATGCGATGCATATTCAGTTGTTCGATCTTCGAGTGAAGCACTCACACTCAAATAATCAATCACCGATATGTGCTGCACATATTCACACAAGCCAAGTCCCCCGGCGTGTGGACAGACTGGAACATTTCGTGCTGCAGCCAAAAGCAAGACTGCAAGTACTTCATTGAGTCCACCTAGACGGCAGGCATCAATTTGGGCGTAATCAATTGCGTCAGCTTGTAGAAGTTGTTTGAAAATCAATCGATTAGCGGCGTGTTCGCCCGTTGCAACACCAATGGGCTTCACACCTCGCCTAATTGTGGCATGTCCCAAAATGTCGTCGGGGTGCGTTGGCTCTTCAATCCATCGCAGGCCGTATGGCTGCAATTGATTACTCCACTCAATGGCCTGATTGACATCCCACACCTGGTTTGCGTCAGCCATCAGTTGGCGACTGTCACCGATTTCTTCACGCATCACTTCACATCGGCGCATATCCGATGCCACATCGATTCCGACCTTGGTCTTGAAGCTGTTCCAACCATCGGCAATTGCGCCACGGCACAGATCGCGCACCTTGTCTTCGGGGTAACCAAGCCAACCAGCCGACGTGATGTAAGCCGGATATCCATTTTCTTCAAGAAACGTTAAGCGCTGTTTCTGGCCAACTCGCGCCTTCGTCAACATGTCCAAGGCGCGCACTTCATCTACTTCGTCGCGCAAATATCGAAAATCAATGCAGTCAACAAATTGGGCTGGTTCCATATCGGAGACCAATTTCCAAACCGGAACGCCACGTTCTTTGGCCCACAAATCCCACACCGCGTTCACGAGTGCAGCGGTCGCCAAATGGATCACTCCTTTATCTGGACCAAGCCAGCGGAGTTGCGAATGATTCGTGACCTGACGCCAAAACGCACCCATGTTGTCAACGATGTCCGACAGATTGCGACCGACGACCAAAGTCGATAACGCCTCGATCGCTGCGCAACAAAGCTCGTTGCCCTGACCGATCGTAAATGTCATACCGTGTCCTTGATGAAGTCCATCGGTATGCAAAATCACATAGGCCGCAGAGTAGTCAGGGTCGGGGTGATTGGCATCAGAACCCGCCAATGTCCGTGATGTACGAGCTCGAAGGTCATGAGTTGAGGCTGACAAGATGCGGGTCATTACCGCCAACCATAACAATTGCCATCAATATGGACAATACTTAGATCACTCGCACGCTTCGGAGGCGACGACGGAGGCATCATGACGCAACGCATTGTTGTTATTACTGGTTCAGCGGGAGGTATCGGAACCGCTATCAATCAACGTTTTACGCAAGACCAAGACATTGTTGTCGGTCTTGATCTCGCCGACGGGTTTGATCTCACTCAACCACAGCAATGTGACCAGGCGATTCAAAGAGTGATTGCTGAGCATGGTCGCATTGATGTGTTGTGCAATAACGCTGGCATCAGCAGTGTCGGTGACGTTGTCGATTCAACTCTCGATGATTGGCAACGCGTTTTTGCTGTCAACGTTTTCGGTATTGCCAATATGTCGCGAGCGGTTCTCCCCCACATGCGTCAACAAGGTTCGGGGTTCATCGTCAATACCTGTTCGATCGCGGCAACTGTTGGCCTCGTTGAGCGGGCCGTGTACTCAGCTTCTAAAGGTGCCGTACTCTCACTCACCAAAGCAATGGCCGCCGACGAAATCGCACACAACATTCGCGTTAACTGTGTTTCTCCGGGCACGGTTGCTAGCCCTTGGGTCGAAAGACTCGTTGCGACGACGCCAGATCCGAGTCAAACAATGGAGTCACTACGTAAACGTCAACCGATGGGGCGTCTTGTTGAATGTGAAGAAGTTGCTGACGCAGTTTTCTATTTGGCTTCGCCTAGTACTTTCACAACAGGTATGGAACTTCTGATTGACGGCGGAATCTCCGGCGTGCGAATTGTTCAATAGGTAGCAAAATGGCATTGCGCATTGCACTTGTTGGTGGACCGATGTACGACCACCTGTATTCAATTTTTGATGAGTACGACGTTGAGGTGATCGTTCATGATGATCATCCGACTTTGAATCGCAAAATTGCAGAAATGCTGACTGCCGGTGAACGAATTGACCTTCTATCGACGCATTCAAAATATGCACCTTCACAGGCGAGTTGGCTACGACCACTTAATTCACTTGTTGAGACGTCAGCTATAGATGATCTTGCCCCACTTGCAGTTGATCTTTGCCGTTATCAAGGGCAACTACTCACAATTCCACGACTCATTGATGTACGCATTATGTGGCTTCGTTCAGACCGAGTCGCATTGGCACCAACTACTTGGGATGACCTCATTAACAGTCCAGTGAAGTTCGGTTTTCCTGGAAAAGAATCAGGACTCTTCGGAACCTTCTATGAAATGGTCGTTGGCGCAGGCGGCCGGATTTTTGATGATGATGAACAACCTTGTTTCAACTCAAACGAATCAATTCAAGCAGTCGAGATGTTGATCGCACTCGCACAGAAGACCGAGCCTGATTTGCCGACTTGGCACTACGACCAAGTTGACGCAGCCCTCCTCAGCGGAGCAACTGATGCTTCGGGCGCTTGGCCAGGGGCGTGGGGTTCAATCCATGCATCTGAGCTCGCCGAAGTTCTACGTCCTCATCGCTATCCATCGGGTGCCAAGCGTTGGGTCAGTTACGCAGGATGTCACGCATGGGGAATACCAACGACCTGTGGCGACATTGACGGTGCAACTGCCCTGCTGCATCGTTTGATGTCTGCCGAAGTTCATGGCCTTGACGCGAGTGGAGGAAACATGTGTGCACATGTTGAGGCGCTTTCACAAGTAGTTCCAGTCAACGACATTGACCAACAACGTTTAACCATCACTCGTGAAACAATCAATCAAGCGATGATTACGTATCCATCGCACATTCGCTTCCCCGAGCTTGAAGATGCTGGGTGGATGTTGATGAACGAAACTCTCCGGGGCCTGAGATCACCACAAGATGCCGTTCAAACTCTGCAAACTTTTGCTGAGAAAGTTTTTGTCACCGATAGAAACTAAATCACGATGGACAACAAACGTTGCCACCATCTTCGTTCTTACGACCAAGTGGAAGATTGACAAATTGCTCAACATCAGAATGCTTGACGTAGAACTCCCATTTGTGTCCATCAACTCCGTCAACCCAAGTTTCAGTTTTTTCCGCAAAACAACACTGGGTGTCGTCAATACCAGTTGTCTCTAAACCAGCCGCTCGCAAACGCTTGTCTGCTTCGACCACTTCTTCGGCTGTATCGGTTTCAACCCCAAGGTGGTTGATCGTGCCGTGGTCGCCACCTTTTTCAAAAATGACAAGCTTCAGTGGCGGATCAACAATCGCCCAATTTGCGTACCCAGGCTTGACCTTCAGAGGCTCGGTATTTATCAACTTTGTATAGAAGGCAATGGCCTCATCAAGATTGTCAACATTGAGAGCGAGCTGTAAACGCATGATTGTTTTATATCACTTACAAATGAGATGGCATACTGCCTTATGTCCTTTCTTCAGTCTGATGCCGAAGTTGTTCAGGCCTATCTTGAATTTCGTGAACGAATCGTAAGTCTCATTCGTGAAATCCCCGAGTCGCAAGCGTCTTTGTCGGTTCCGCTTTGCCCAGATTGGGAAGTCAGCGGTTTGATTTCGCACATCGTCGGAGTCCCTGAGGACATCTTGGCGGGTCGGATGGAAGGCGTGACCACTGATGCCTGGACTCAGGCCCAAGTTGATCGCCATGAAGGAGAATCGCTTTCTCAACTCGCCGACGCACTTCTCGCCACGGCGACCGAATTCGATGTCCTGTTGCCCCACATTCCATCTCCCACTAATTCGCAAATGATGATGGACGCAGTGACCCACGAACACGACTTGCGCCATGCGGTTGGACGAGCCGGTACTCAAGATTCTTTGGCAGTCAACGTTGCCGTCGGTTGGCTTCTCAATATGGTCGAAGGAAAAGCACCTGGTCGGGCCCAAGAACTCGTTGATTCGGGGGTCTCGCGTTTTGAGCTCATGCGCAGTCTGACTGGTCGAAGGTCCGTCGAACAAATGAAACAACTTGATTTAGATGGTGAACAAATCAAGTTGCTTCTACAAGGAACTCCCTTGCGCGTACCAACCGCCGCAATTGAAATCTAAACTAAGAAGGACTCAAATTCTGATGGGGGATTTATGACAGACAGAGCTACTTTTACTCGTTTTGAAGACTCAACGAAGGCCGAGTGGGACGAGATCATGCAGTGCATGAAGCACACGCAGTCACTTGTCCCCGACCGCATCCTTGAACAACTACGTCACCTTGAAAGTGATCACGGCGGATTCCCGGTGTCGCGTCTTGAGCATTCGTTGCAAACTGCAACGCGAGCATTGCGCGGTGGAGAAAAAGATGAGTATGTCGCCTGCGCACTCATCCACGACATCGGCGACACTCTGTCTCCCTATAACCACCCGGCGATCGCCTCAGCAATCGTGAAGCCATTCGTCAGCGAAGCAAATCACTGGATGGTCGAACACCATGGCATCTTCCAGGGCTATTACTTCTGGCACCACCTTGGTCTCGACCGCAACACTCGCGATGCATTCCGCGACAATCCGTTTTACGAATACACCGAAGAATTTTGCGCCAAGTACGACCAAGTGGCTTTTGATCCCGAGTACAAGAGCGAGTCACTTGAGTATTTTGAACCCCTGATCAGGTCAGTTTTCTCTGGCAGGTAGTCCACATAGAGAATTAGTCAATTATTGACTAATTATAGATTTTCGTCATATACTTATCCCATGGTATTTCGACAAACACGATGGGTTATCGCTACAGCTGCCATTGCCTTTTCGTTAATAACATCATCCTGCGGTAGCGATCAACCGCAGGAAGCGATCCAGCCCGAGCCGTCTTCAATCGTTTCGTCAACAGTTGTTACCACCTCAACGAGTTCTCTGTCGGTATCAACCACGATTGCAACGACTTCAACGACGTCGGTATCTACGTCACCATCATCAGATGCACCGACGACAACGACTGCCAAGCGTCACAAAGCAACAACTACTACTTCGCCGATAGTGACAACGCCTATCCCCGAGACAACAACGACAACGACTCTTCCTCCGCTCACTGGGTCAATCACAGTATTGGCCGCATCATCCCTCACTAATGCCATGAACGGTCTCAAGGCCTCCTTCATTTATCAGCACCCCGACATCAACATCACTTTTAGTTTTGGCAGTTCAAGTTCGCTCAAGACCAATATCCTCAATGGTTCGCCCGGCGATGTTTATGCATCGGCAGACTGGTCGAACATGGCTGCAGTTGTTGATGCATCAAAAACTTCGTCGACGCCAAGTGTCTTTGCAACGAACTATTTACAAATCATGGTTCGACCAGGAAACCCTTTAAGCATCACGACTCTTGGAGACCTGGCTAGAAACGATGTATCAGTTGCAACCTGCACTGATGGAGTCCCCATCCGCACCTATACCGATACCATTCTCACTCGTGCTGGAGTTGCCGCTCATTTTGTGACATATGAAGCCAATGTCGGAGGCATCGTCACCAAGGTCACGACTGGTGCGGCAGATGCCGGAATCGTCTACCGCACCGATGTGCTCGCCGCAGGATCATCAGCAACCGGAGTACGTATTCCCACGACACAAAACCTCATCGCCGAATACCCAATAGCCATCCTTCAATCTTCGGCCAATCCAACAGTTGCCCAAGCCTTTGTTGATTTTATCCAGTCAACTGAAGGTCAAAATATTCTCGTGTCATTTGGTTTTGGAGAAGGATGAATCGACAACGCCAACGCATTGGTGCAACAAAAGCACCACTACTTGTTATTGGTTTTGCTGTCATCGCCGTTGCATTTTTTGCGTTGCCATTTATAGGCCTGTTATGGAAAGCCCCATGGTCAGACGTTCCAAAAATTCTTTCCAAGCCAGAAGTACGCACCGCATTGTGGTTGTCGCTTCGAACTTCACTTGCTGCCACATTCTTGGCGACTCTTTTTGGCGTCCCCCTCGCATGGGTCTTAGCAAGAGGAAACTTTCCATATCGACGCATCGTTCGAGCCCTCGCCACTATCTCCATGGTCTTACCTCCCGTTGTTGGTGGTATCACGCTATTAAACGCGTTTGGACGTCGCGGGCTAGTAGGCCATCTCTTTGATGATTGGTTCGGTTTCCAATTGACCTTCACCATTTGGGGCGTGATTGTTGCGCAAACTTTCGTCGCCATGCCATTTCTAGTGTTGGCCGCTGAAAGCGCAATTCAACAAGTTGATCCACGGCATGAAGGTGCAGCGCGAACTCTCGGTGGAAACCCCTGGTATGTCTTTCGTCGAATCACTCTTCCTGCGGCACGTTCGGGAGTTGCTGCAGGCATGGTTTTGGCGTGGGCTCGAGCGTTCGGCGAATTTGGGGCGACAATTACGTTCGCCGGTAACTTCCCCGGCAAAACTCAAACAATTTCAATTGCCACATATCTCGCTCTCGATGTAGATCCCCGTGACTCAAGCGCATTAAGCATCTTGATGATCGTGGTGTCATTTGCTGTTCTTATTAGCCTGCGCGATCGCTGGCTCGGCCGATCCGATCAAGGCCTTCCACTATGACTCTTGATACGCGCTTCGTACTGACTCGAGGCTCTTTTGAACTCAACGTTGATCTCTCATTCAATGAGGGTGAAGTTGTGGCAATCATGGGCCCAAATGGTTCGGGTAAATCAACTTTCCTTCATGCCATCGCTGGTTTACTGCCTGTTACATCTGGAACATTGGTACTTGACGGCGAAAAATTGGACGATGCATCAACCGATATTTTCGTTGATCCGACACAACGCACTGTTGGACTCGTTTTCCAAGGCGGACTGCTTTTTGAAACGATGAGCGTTTTAGACAACATTGTTTTTGGACTTCGCGCCCGAAAAATCAAACGAACAGAGGCAACAGATCAGGCCCAAACGTTGATCAATCAATTTGGATTGACCGAACTTCTTCAGCGCCAACCGCGCGAACTCAGTGGTGGCCAATCTCAACGAGTCGCGATTGCGCGAGCTTTAGTCACCCAACCCAAAGTGCTCCTACTCGATGAACCGATGTCGGGGCTCGACACTGCAACTCGTCAACTCATTCGTGAAGAATTCCGTGAAGTTCTTGCTGGCTTCGCCGGATATCGAATTCTTGTGACTCACGATTCCGAAGATGCGCTTGCGATGGCTGATCGAATCATTGAGCTTGATCACGGCAAAGTTGTTTGGGATGGATCTGTTACCGATTATCAGGGCAAAGTATGAGTCGCCAGGCTCGCGAGTCACACGATCTTCTTCTTGGCGAATGGGCATGTCTTGGCTTGTTGTATAACAAGCCTTCGCATGGTTTCGCCATCGCAGCGCGACTTAAGCCTGGTTCTGACATCGGTCGTATCTGGTCGTTAACTCGCCCACTCACCTACCGCGCTCTTGAACAACTGCAGATTCATGGGTATGTCGAAGAATCAGGCGAAGAAGTAGGTCTGGCCGGCGGCAATCGAACACTTCTGACGATCACAAAGCCCGGTCGAGCAATTTTTCGCACTTGGATCAACACGCCTGTTGTTCATTTACGAGATATGCGCAGTGAACTGCTACTCAAACTGGTGTTAGCCGACGAATGCGGAATTGACATCTCCGACATGTTGAAGACTCAACGCAAGAACATCAAAACACTGCAACGCAACATTGAAAGCAGTCTTGACGGAGATAACAAAAAAGACACCGTTCATAAATGGCGACGCGAAATAGCCGAAGCAACTTTGCGTTTCATTGACTCACTTAAATAGTCAGCCCCGGTAAGGGCGAATACCGCCAACTGGGACTGTTCCGAGTCGACCACTCTGGTAGTCATCAAAAGCTTGACGAATTTCGTTTTCGGTATTCATCACGAACGGACCATATGCAACAATCGGCTCGCGAATCGGTTGTCCACCAAGTAAAAGAACTTCAAAAGTTGAATCGTCATCGGCCTGGAAAGAAATTGAATCACCACTTCCGAAAACTGCCAATTGTCCGAGGCGTAACGGTCGACGCTCATCACTGACCGAACCTGATCCAGCCAGAACATAAGCCAAAGCATTGAATGCGGGATTCCATGGCAACTCAACACGTGCCCCCGGCGCCACAGTGACGTGAGAGACGACTATCGGAGTTTGAGTTGACCCTGGTCCATGAAATTCGCCGATGGAACCAGCAATGATTCGAATGAGGGCACCGCCATCAGGCGATGACACCAAAGTCACCATGTCACCTTCAAGATTTTGATAGGCCGGCGAAATCATCTTTTTGTGACTCGGCAAATTGACCCACAACTGAACTCCATGGAAGAGTCCACCGGCAATCACTAAAGCTTCTGGTGGAGTTTCAATATGCAGAATTCCACTTCCGGCGGTCATCCATTGTGTTGCCCCGTCAGCAATCACACCGCCGCCACCATGCGAATCTTGGTGTACAAAAATCCCATCCATGATGTACGTCACCGTCTCGAACCCACGATGAGGATGCCAGTCGGTCCCGCGTGGCTCGTATGGTGCGTAATTCACTTCGCCCATCTGATCCATATGAATGAACGGGTCAAGAATCTCACGACTTACACCTGCGAATGCCCGACGCACCGGGAAACCTTCGCCTTCATGACCACTCGGAGCTGTGGTCACTGAAATGACTGGGCGAGAATGTCCGCCAATTAGTGGGGCGATACGAGGAAGGGTCAAAGTTTCGGCGGTAATTGCGGGCATGCCACATTCAACACTTGCGATCACTACAAAATTTCACGTCGGTACAGATTTCTCACTTCAATTTCAAAGTCTTGAAAGTCCAACCTCACCAACCCTGTTACTTCTGGCACTGTCGCCTATCGTGTGACAGTGCCTGTGCCAGTCCCCCAAATCATCCAACGTCGATTTGCCAATCCGCAAGGTGCCCCAGTTCGCAAAGTCGCTACCGGCCGCGAATTCATCATCTTGCTGACCTGCCTCATGGCGAGCGCGGCTTTATCAATCGACCTCATGCTTCCTGCGTTCCCAGACATGCGTCGCGAATTCGGTATGTCACCCGACTCCACCAAAGTGAGTTGGATCGTCACCTCATACTTTCTTGGTTTAGCCGTCGGGCCCTGGTTGTATGGACCAGCATCAGATCGGTACGGACGGCGCGCTCCTCTCTTCGCCGGTCTCACTCTGTTTATCGTTGGTGCATTACTTGCAAGTGCTGCGCCATCTTGGGGTTGGGTCATTGCTGCACGATTTATTTGGGGTCTTGGTACTGCGGCTCCTCGCGCACTTAGTACCGCGATGATTCGTGATCGCTATGAAGGATCTGCGATGGCACAGTTAATGTCCCGCATGGTTGCGGTCTTCTTGCTTGTTCCAATTCTTGCGCCAAGCATTGGTGCTGGCTTAATCAAGATTGCTCCTTGGCGAATCGTCTTTTGGGTGCCAGCCGGAGTTGCCCTCATCTTGATGGTTTGGTCGCGTCGACTCCCTGAAACCTTGGCCCTCGACAAACGTCGTCCATTTACTTGGAGCGCCGTTGGCCAAGCAGGTCGCGAAGTTGTCACCCATCGCGCCACGTTGAGTTTTATCGTTGCGATGACATTTCTTTTTGCAGTCATGACGACCTATTTGTCGGGTTCAGAGGTCATCGTCGAAGATGTCTATGGATACGGGTCATGGTTCCCCATGATTTTTGGAACGTTGGCTGTCTTGCTCGCCATCAACTCGTTGAATAATGCCCGCATCGTGCAACGAATGGGAATCAACAAACTCGTGCGTCAAAGTGCGCTTGTTGGTGTTGGCACTTCACTACTGCTTGTCATTGTCTCGCTGACAAACCATGGCAAACCGAATTTCTGGCTTTTCTTTATTGCCCTGGCTCTCGTCGTGCCGATTGCCCAAGGACTCGTACCGAATTGCAATACCGCAGCCATGATGCCTGTCCCACACATTGCGGGTACTGCGTCGTCAATCATCGCCACTGTGTCAACCGCTGGCGCAGCGCTCTTAGGAAACTTTGCAACAAGTCAGTTCGACGGCACAGTGCGACCACTGGCTGTGATCGTCTTTACTTTTATTTCAATCGGTGCGATTGCAATTTTCGTCGGCACCAAAGCGACAAAATCTACTGATCACAAAATGATATGAAATCCGCTTGCTTGTGCAGCCGCGCATAGGGACTCATCAGAACTAGCGAAAACATCAGCCTTCATAAATATGGCTGAGGCCAGATGAATCGAGTCATATCCGCGGAGGGAAAACTCTTCAGCTAACTCGGCTGCCATCTTGACAAGTTTTGAAGTTACCTCAACGACATATAGTTGAGAATGAAGGCGTTCAAGTATTGATTTTGCTTTCACCAAGTTTGAATCATTAATCCGCCCGCGCCTTTTAGCAGCAGCTAATGCAGCCCTTGATTCAACGTACAACACGATCGACGAACCTAAGGTTGACGAGACGTTCCAGATTTCTTCAGCTTGTTCAGAACCAATTTCATCAATGAACAACTTGACAAATAGTGAAGTATCAAAATACGTGATCATCGACGTTCTGCAATGACCAATTCGCTGACACTGCCTTTGGATTGAATTCTTCGCTTTGGCAGTTCGCGAACTCGACTTTTTGGAGCCTGAATGATCCCAGCTTCGACGAGGTCTCTCATTTTGTCATCGCCCTTGTCAACCGAAATCAAGTGAGCGACAGGCCGACCGTGATCGGTGACCACTATCAAGTCTCCCAGTTTGACTCGCTCCAAGTACCGGCTCAGATTATTTTTGAGGTCTCGAACTCCTACTTCAATTGTGGCTACATTCATCAGGTCATTGTAGCCACAATTTTTCAACGTGTCAAACGTTCGGCGTAAGTACTAAGCCAGCAAGGTCGCCCTGCTGACGCCAGTTTTCGACGTATTCGGCGAAACCCAAAACGCTGGTCATCCAGGCAATGGCACGGGCCGAGCGCATGTCTCCGCCACCTTCGCTATTGAGGTAACCAGGTGTGCAAGTCGCGTTGTAACGAGCGATTCCCCACAGTTGCGCAAACAAAGTTTCAAACCAATTCTCTTGTGCCGCAGTTTCGGGTTCGATCGTTGCGTAATTCCCCTTCACGCATTGCTCAATCAAAAACGCGACATGTTGCGCTGCTTCGGTAATTGAGTGGACAAAATTTGTTGCTTGTGCGCCTTGCACCGTAGAGATCATGAACATGTTCGGGAAACCTTTTGACAGCACACCATGCAAAGTCGCCGGACCTTCTGCCCAAGCCTCACTTAACGAAATGCCGTCGCGCCCTTTTGGATCAAAACCCAAACGATGTGTATAGCCCGTTGTCACTTCAAAACCTGAAGCAAAGATCAACAAGTCAACGGGATACTCAACTCCATTAACGATGACCCCGCGTTCATTGATTTCGTTGACACCCTTTCCATCAGTATCAACGAGATGAACATTCGGACGATTGAAGGCTGGCAAGTATTCATCGTGGAAACAGGGACGCTTGCAACTTTGCGAATACCACGGCATCATCAGTTCGGCTGTTGCCGGATCTTCAATCACATCAGCGATTCGCTGACGGACGCGTTCCATGTTTTCGAAGTCAATTCGCTCTAACTCAAGCGCCTCGTCATCATTCTCGGGCAACTTACGAGTATCAACCCAGTTCATCTTGGTCCACTCATCGTCAATCATGTCGACAGCAGGCCGTGCACCCGTCACTGCTTGAGTGAAGTTTCGAGTTCGTTCGGCCTGCCAACCTGGTTTCAGCGACTTGAACCATTCGGGATCGGTCGGTTTGTTGTTGCGAACGCCGACACATGCAGCGGTGCGCTGGAAGACAAAAAGTTCTTTCGCAGCTTCAGCCAATTTAGGAACAACTTGAACAGCCGTGGCACCCGTACCAATAATGCCGACGCGCTTGTCAGCTAGTTTTTCCATCAACGTCTGCGAACTTCCACCGGTGTAGCTGTAATCCCAGCGACTGGTGTGGAAGGCACGACCGGCATAGGTTTCAATGCCGGGGATGCCAGGCAACTTCGCTTTATGAAGCACTCCGCCGGCAATCACGATGAACTTCGCCGAAAGTACGTCGCTACGCGAGGTCATGACATTCCAACGCTTCGTTGATTCATCCCAGAGCATGTCTTCAACTTCGGTCTGGAAGAGTGCGCCGCGATACAAGTCGAATGTACGACCAAGCAATTGGCAGTAAGCAAAAATCTCAGGGGCTTTCGCATACTTTTCGGTGGGCATATAACCCGTGTCTTCAAGTAGCGGCAGATACACATACGACTCAACGTCACAAGCGGCATTGGGATAACGATTCCAGTACCAGGTACCACCAAAGTCGCCAGCTTTTTCGATGATTCGGAAATTGGTAATTCCAGCCTTCGTCAAATTTGCGGCTTCAATCATTCCACCGAAGCCACCACCAACAATGACGACATCAACTTCTTCGACAATGGCATCGCGGGTAAAGCCAGGCTCAACATACGGGTCACGGTCGAACTCTTCGTAGTCGCCTTTAAGTTCTTTGTACTGACGGATTCCGTCAGCACGAAGACGCTTTTCGCGTTCAATGCGATATTTCTCGCGAGCTTCTTCCAACGAAAGTTTCTTGTCGTTGTTATTCCCCATAGCTGGCATTCCCCATCTCGACTTACTGCGTATCTATCCTCGCAAGAGTTGAGAGAAATTACCAACTCACATCAGAGAATTTGGTCCCAACTCGACCCTATTCACAGGGCCGATTCTCGGTTTCGACACCCAAAAGTCGGCCAAGTTTGCGATAACTCGAGCGAAAAGCCTCATGAACTTCAGAGTTCGTGGCAAGTTCGGCCGGAAGACCCTCTTGGTCAATCGAGATCAACGTGCCGCCTGAATCGGGAAAGAACCGCTGAGTGGATTTGAAACCGATACTTGGTTCTTCACCAACCAACAAATGGGGTTCTTCTACGGCCGTCAAAATTCCTTTGTTTTCATTCACCGCTCCGGTTTCATCAAAAACCATGTCACATTCGAAACGCCCACCAACGCGAACGTCAAGCACGACTGACTCGATAGGTATTGATAAACCCTCTGGGGCGAAGAACTGACAAAACTTCTCAGGAGTCGTGTAGGCATCCCACACATCTTGAGGACTGCACGCGATCCAATGACGAATTTTTAAAACGGACATGGCACCAAATTATCTGCCACTTGATTTCACTGCGCGTTGAGCTACCTCACCAAGCAAGGCAATTCGTTCAGTCTTGTGACCATTCGCTGGCAAATTAATAGAAAGTCCGTCAATGCCCGTATTGAGTGCGGCAAGCAGTTTCTCCCCGACCGTGTCAGGGTCGCCGTAAATTAAGACGGCCTTCATCATTTCAACTAACTCATTGCTCCAGCCCTTCGCCTGCGCAATTTCAACGAGGTCTTGATGGGCTTCTTCCATCGTTGGAGCAACGCAAACCATCTGCAACTTTGAAACCTTGATGTCTGAACGGTTTCGGCCAAGTCGAGCACAATGTTCGTCAAGCACTTCAAGTTTGCGAGCAATATCTTCGATGGGTCCGCCCGCCAAATCTGACTCATCTGCATATTGCGCGACCATGCGCAAAGTCTTCTTTTCACCGTTGCCACCGATCATGATCGGAATTCGCGACACCGGAGCCGGGAAGTTCATTGCGTCAACAACCTGATAGTGCTTCCCTTGAAGATTCGCCTTGTCGCCACGAAGCATCGGAATAATGATTTGCAATGCCTCTTCTAACTTTTCAAAACGATCGGTGAATGTTCCAAATTCAAATCCGAGCGAGTTGTGCTCTAGTTCAAACCAACCTGCACCGATTCCAAGCTTGGCCCGACCGTTGGAAACGATGTCAAGTGCGGTGATGATCTTGGCCAACAACGTTGGATTGCGATAAGTGTTGCCCGTTACAAGTGATGACAACTGGATACGACTGGTGTGTTGGGCTATCGCCGAGAGCAAGGTGTAGCACTCAAACATCGGTTCTTCAGGTGCTCCAAGACCAGGCAGTTGATAGAAGTGGTCCATGACGTAGACCGTGTCAAAGCCAGCATCTTCGGCCGCCTTGGCTTGTGCGATCACATTTTGAAAAATCTGATGACTATTCGCACCAGGGATCGTGAAGTTTGGAATTTGATAACCCAATAACGCCATGTTGGCCTCCTGAAAATCTTTCAGGCTTCAACTTACACGGCAACTTATTAGCCAAGAGTTTTGTACAACAAGAAAATATCAACGCAAAAGTCTCAATTTTCGATGTTGACCATGAAGGAAAATACTTCAGTACGGGTCGACTGTCGGAGCCTCAGTTGAGTCTCCAGTCAAACGAGCCTTTGCGGTCTGCCCGCGTTTTCCTGCGGGCACGACACCAGTCACAGCCGCTAAACCGAACGTCGGCATATTGCCATAGACCGTTTCAACAGTGGAGTCCGAAAGCAAAATCGTCTCGTGATAAATGCCCACAGAACCGTTGTCACGAATGTTCTTGTTGAATGCACGCCACGCTGGAAGATGGGCATTATTGCTGGCCTTTGAATAGGCAGTTAGTTTTTCAAAAGATTCCCAGTACTGCCAGACCAAGATCGTGCGACCCGACAAGTACGTTCGCGGTTTGCCGGCCAAACCAAGCGACGGATTCTTTTGCAGTTCAATCAACATGCGCGGCATTGCAGTTAAGACTGGAATCCACTTCCAAACTTTCCAAAGTTGGTTGAACCGCATTCCGATGAGGAACAACACTTTTCCGTCAGCGCCAATGTCTGCAGCAAACCGTCCAGTATTGATCTTTGACATTTTGATTGCCCCCAAATTGAATTGCCTTTATAACAACGACTAAATCGTAGTTACTTTGTTACACGGCGCAGTCATACAGCGAGTCAGAAATTTCGGCAACAACGGTACAAGTCTCTTCAATATGCGCAATGAGGCCTCCGCCGCCTGGACCAGCACCGTTTTGCAAAAGTGCGTAGCGAACCTCACCTGCAGCAACCAATTTGTCCCAAGCAGCATCATCCAGAATGACATCACCACCAGAGAAGCCTCCTAAGGCCATCACTGCTTCTCCGGTGTCGATAATGATTTGTCCTGCGGTCATTGCAGAAGGAGTCGCAACCAACCATTTTTCGTTTTCAAGGTGCGCAACGAGATATTTCGTCACTGCCAAATCATTATTAGAGAACTTCGCCCTACCCATTAACCGAGCGCCCCCAAACGACGTTGTAACCGGCGACGCATACGGCAAATTCGCATTGAGTCCTGCCTTCAGTGATCCCATTGTCCAAACAGCAGGAACTAACAATGTTGCAAGAACGAGGCCTGCAATGCGCGGACCTAACTTCCAGCGACCTAATACGCCGACGACTAAAAGCAAGGCACCCAGGATCGCAACAGCGATCGAACACTGAGTCGCAATGTCCCATGAAGTTCGACGGGCAATGACAGCAGTCGTTGCGCCACTTGCTGCAATCCCTCCACCGAGGACCGCAAGAGTCCAACGACTGTTCCACAAATCGCGCACGACCCCCGTTCCAGCCCCGATCAGAATTGCAAGTGGGGGGACAATGCTTGCAACGTAGTAAGGATGGACGATTCCTTTCGTCATGCTAAAAATCACCGCACCACTTAAGAACCAGACTGATGCAGCCAAGATCAGCGGATCGCCAAATATGCGACGTCTACGAACCCAGAGCGCTGCCAGCAGACCCAGAATTCCGGGGACAATCAACCAGCCGATTTGAGTTCCAAGATCTGCATTGAGAAGTCGCAGAATTCCAGGAGAACCACCCGAGAAGCCAGTCATTCCATTCGCGATACCAAGCAATCCTCCGCCGCGGTCGAGCGGAACTGCAATGTTTTCAGTTTGCGACATATCGCCATATCCATCAATGCCCGATGGCAATTCACCTCCAATGCCAGCTGGTAATTCACCTTCGAAACCGGGCGGCATTTCGCCTTCAAAGTCCATCGGCGGGAATTGCATTTCTTCACCTGGCACGAAACCTGCGGGTGGTTGTCCGTAAATACCGAAATCCTCGGGCATTGCGCCTTGACGGTCAGACCTTCCACCATCACCCGTTGGTGGACCTTCAAAAGAACCTCCATCAGGAGCGCCGTTACTCGGACCACCAAGTACACCCATATTTCCTTCAACTTGATTAACGCCGTTGCGCTCAAATGCAAGCTGATACGCGCTATTCGTGGCGCTTGAACCGACATATGGTCGTTGATCTTTCGGAGTGAGATCCACGAATGTAAACCAAGCAAGAGCACTCACAGTTGCAATTGCTAGTCCTCCTACCAGCATGAGTGAACGCTTCTTCCAAGTCAACTTTGATGCCAACCCGAAGGCCACAGCGACTGCGACAAGCACCGGAGCGGCAGCCAGCATTTTCGTTGTAAATGCCGCTCCAAAAAGTAGACCAGTAGCAACCCACCATTTCCATTTTCCTAATTCAGTCGCTCGAACTCCGGCGTACACAACCGCCGTCATGAAAAAAATCAAGATGGCATCGGTGTTATTGGAATGATTCACCATGACAGAAATGGGTGAAATCGCGAGTGCAAGTGCCCCAATCGTTGCGCCAACCCTTCCCCATCTCGGAGCAATTAATGCATAAACAAGAATGACAGCACCAACTCCAGCCAACACTTGTGGAATGAGCAGAGTGAGTGAATGGAACCCAAAGACACGAACTGCAAGAGCTTGAACCCACATCGACATCGGTGGTTTATCAACCGTGACAAATCCGCGTGTGTCTAAAGCGCCAAACCAAAAGGCGTGCCAACTTTCGCTCATGCTACGAACTGCTGCCGAATAATACGTGTTGCCCCAACCCACTGTTCCCAGTGCCCACGAAGACAAGGTCGCGGAGACAGCAATGACGACACCCAAAGACCAATGCCGACGAATAGTCACAATCCACTGATCTTTTATTTTGTGCATTACGTCAGTAGATCATCTCTGAGTAAGAAGAAGGTAAATACCTCGTTGCAACATCCGAGGAAGGTTCAACTACCTAGTTCGTACCGATACAAGTTTGACTCACGAAGTTTGAAACCCATGCGTTGGTACAAACGGTTAGCGGCTTCACGAGATGGGCGCGATGTCAGATCAACCGTGATGGAACCGTTAGCTTTCGCAAAATCAAGCGCCGCTTGATTAAGCGCTTCACCAGCACCGTGACCCCGAGCCGAATCATCAACAACAACATCTTCAATCCATGCACGTACACCAGTGGGGATGCGGAACATCGCAAGAGTCAACGAACCGACGATGCGTCCGTCAAGTTTCGCTAGGAACAGCGTCGACGCTTCGGACTTCACTAACGCTTCTAATTCTGAGCGACTCGGAGGTGGGTTTGACTTTGACAATTGTGGGATCAACATCTCAAATGCCTGCACGACATCATCATTGACCACTTCACATATTTCAATCTGAACGCTCACAACTGTCCTCCATCAAATTTCACCATAAAGAACCGTATCCATTCTGAAACCTCTATTTCAGAATAGGTGCCAGCTGCAATTCCATCGGTCACGTCGTATTTCTCATCCTGGCTTGCTGACAAGTCCCACCCGTTCATCATCAAGAACGACCGAAAGACCACATATGCAGTCCGCTTGTTCCCATCAACAAAGGGATGATTTCGCACAATCCCCCAGATGTAGGCCGCTGCCAATTCGGCTAAGTCTGGTTCGGGTTTTTGGTAGTTCCACTTATTAATGGGGCGACGTAATGCCGACTCAAGCAGATTGACATCGCGGAGTCCTGGTAAGCCTCCGAATTCTCTGATCAACCGTTCATGCAATGGCAATATGTAGCGATCTATAAACCAAAGTGGCTCGGCTATCACTCAGCTAATCTCCTCAACAAGTCGCCATCATCTGTGACGATTTTGTTGAGGATCGCAAGCTGAATTTCTTCTGCACTTTCTGATCGAAAAGTTAAACCTTCGGCTGTTTCATCAATGACCAAACGGTCACCGTTCTTCAACCCAAGCTTGGCAAGGATTCCCTTAGGCAAGGCAATGACCTCCCCATTCTCTGTTGTCGTGACCTTCAGGGTGGTCATTATGGACCTCCAATGTTTTTCAGTACCTACTCTATTCAAGCGATGTTCTACGGTAAGCCCATGGATTCACGCGAACTCTCAGCAAAAGCCCGCGCACTTGGTGGGGCACTCGAGCCCGTCATTGGCCAGGTCTATTTTTCGCCAGAATGTCATGCCAACTACGTGGCTCTGGGATTCCAACCAAGTCCTGGCGATATGAATGGAGTCGCGCTTCCCGAAAGTGTTGCGTACTTCACGAGTCGTGGTTCTTTGATGGGCCAGGTTTCGGGTGAAGTAGTCGCAGCAGCCTTTGCAGTTTTCAATCCACTCGTTGTCGTCCCAGCAGTCACTGCTGGTTGGCAGATCACTGATTCAACAACCATTTGCGCGGCGCGACGCAATGGTGCAATCGGGCAACTTGAAAGAATCCTTGGAGCCAAACCAGGTGGAGTCAACAAGGCTCGTCAAATTCTTGAACGGGCAATTTCAGTCCTTCGTCCCGAAGGTCGTCCACTTTTTGCTGGCGCCTTACATCAATCAATTCCCGAAACCGATTTAGGTGCGGTGTGGCACTTTGGCGACATGTTGCGTGAATACCGCGGCGACTCACATACTGCCGCGTGGATTTCCGCTGGACTTGATGCGACCGAAATCGGATTGCTTACCGAACTGTTTTGGGGACTCCCCCTCAAGTCGTACAGTCGCACGCGAGCATGGAGCGAAGACGATTACGCAGCAGCCATTGAACGGCTTGAGTCGCGTGACCTCATCACCAATGGTGCTTTCACCGACAAAGGACGACAGCTACGCGAGCAAGTCGAAGTCAATACCGACGAACAGATGCGCACCGTCATCTCAAAAATCGGTGCAGATTTTGACTTACTGATTGCCACGCTGTCACCTTGGTCAGAATTTGTTCGAAACTTCAAGGGCTACCCCAGTTCAGGACCTCATGAACTTGCTGAAGCCGCAAGCCATCGTTAAGCATTCAAAACAGTAAGAATGTTGCAATGACCGATATCGCAATCATCAATGGGACCGTGCTGCCGATGGCCGGCCGGCCAGTCATCAATAATGGCGTCGTTACGATTACGGGCAATTCAATTAGTGCAGTCGGCACCGCGGCTGACATCGACGTCTCTTCTGCCAAGAAAGTGATTGATGCTCGCAATTGTGCGGTCATGCCAGGATTCTGCAACAGCCACACTCACATAGCTTCCAATTTGTTGCTGCGCGGACTTCTTGAGGACGTTCTACTTTTTGAATGGCTTCAAACCATGTGGAAGCTCAAGCAGAACTTTGATGAAGAAACGCTTTATTGGGCAAGCATGTGCGGACTTGTTGAAATGGCACGATCGGGTATCACATCATTCAATGAGCACTTTGACGCATATGCAGTTGAACCACAAATTGAGGCCCTCAAAGAGATTCCGTTGCGCGCAACCCTCGGATACGGATTCGCCGATCGTGGTCTCTATGCGTCAATCACCGACTACTCGTGGAAAACCATCAACAACTTCGGCAATCTTGCTGCGCAACATCATAAGACTCGTGACGATCTACTCCGCATCGCATTGTCACCGCACGCGGTCTATTCATGTGGTGAAGAAATGTGGCGACTTGTTCGCGACGTTGCTGATGCTCAACAAGTCCCGATTCACACCCATCTATCTGAAGGTATGCAAGAAGTTGAATATTGCCTTGAGTCCTACGGACTTCGTCCGGTGCAGTGGTTGCATTCACTTGGTTTCCTTGGACCAGATGTCACTGCTGGACATTGTTCGCAACTTGATGCAACCGACATCAAGTTATTGGCCGAAACCGGAACGAAGATCGGTCACTGCCCCGTATGTAATGCCAAATTAGGTTCGGGAACTATGCCACTTCGGCAAGTACGCGAAGCAGGTATCACTGTTGGTCTCGCAACCGATGGGCCAGCAAGTCACAACGCCAGCGACATGTTCCAAGAAATGAAATTTGCCGGACTCATTCATAAGACCAACACTGGCGACGTCGAATTCTTAAAGATCAACGAACTCCTTGAAATGTCGACGTATCAGGGTGCGCTTGCGATGAATCGTCCAGACACTGGTCGGCTTGAAGTTGGCGCCAAGGCCGACGTCATCGTGGTCAACCTAGATACCGCACACGCTCAGCCGGTTTATGACCCCATGTCTGCCCTGGTGTACTCAACACGCGCTGACGATGTTCGCCACACCATCGTCAATGGTCAATTCATTATGGAGAATGGCCGAGTGCTCGGTGTTGATGAAGACCTGATCAGGGCCAAATTCCATGAGAAAGCTCATGCACTCAAAGTTCGCAGTCTTGGCTAAGTACTTCAGTCGCGCATATGTCGTGACATACTGACCTCATGATCTTGACCGAACTGCGCACCACTGCCGACGAGTTTGCTCGGGCCACCGATTGGCACCCCAAGCCCGAGGGCTTGTGCCGGGGAGAAGTTTGTGTCCCCGCCCCAGGTGCATTGTCAGCTGATGGGATAATCGATGTCGCAGTGGCTGCGCAGAAGTTGGGTATGCCGATTGTGCAAGACATCGAACACGGCGTGTGGGCACTTGGCTCAGCAACATTGTCTGGCAAGTCGCTCAGCACTGCAGTTGCCGCCGATCCCGAACTCAAAACTTTTGATGGAACTCCATTCAAACTCTCATCACTTCGCGGCAAGAAAGTAGTCCTTGTCGCGTGGTCTAGTTATTGAGGCTGTCGCTCAAGCTTGCCCGGGTGGCAAGCACTCCACAATGAAATCGCGAGCCTCGACGCAACCGTCGTCACTGTTGCACTTGACATTGATCCTGCCTTAGCAAAACCTTGGAACGACCTAGCAAATCCAAGTCATCCGAGTTTGGTTGACACGCTCCATATCACCAATTCACTTTTCGGATTCACAAACATTCCGATGGCCGCTTGGATTGATGAAGATGGAAACTTAGTGCGACCAGCTGAAGGTGCCTCGATCGAACGTAGTCCTTTACGTGACATGGAAATTCCTGAAGGCCTACCCGAACAACTCAGCAAAATGATGCATGCAGTGAAGGCAATCCCTGATGATGCCGAGGCATACCGCGACGCCATTTTGGATTGGGTGCGCAAAGGATCAGATTCCGAATTCGCCCTCACCCCCGATGAGGTCATCGCTCGTAGCCAACCGCGGTCAGACAATGAAGCTCGGGCTACTGCATGTTTCGAACTCGGCGAATATTTCCATCGCATCGGCGAAAATGACACTGCTGTGACTTGGTGGAAAGAAGCACATCGTCTGCACCCACAAAACCTGACGTACAAACGCCAAGCCTGGACATTAGTGACAACGCCGACGGGTGCAACCGAGTACGACCTCATGCAGGGGCCCAATGAGGTGTACGACAGCAACCTGGTCGATGAGGTCACTGGTGAAGGCGGATTTGGGCAATTCATTATCCGTCCACGCTTGTAAAACCAACCGTTCATTCACCCCAAAGTGGTGTGGGTCAACTGATTTCTGTCCCCAATTTGGGCGGTAGCGTTACAGGCAATGGCTGATCTTGAGCACGTCCGTTGGATCCGCCGACCTGAACTGCGTCGGCCCCATGTCATCGCCGCCTTCACTGGCTGGAACGATGCCGCCGACGCTGCCAGCACTGCTGTCAAACACCTCGTCGAAAATTTAGGCGCAGCACCGCTTGCTGAAATCATCCCCGAAGAATTCACCGACTTCGCAACGATCCGTCCGCATGTTCGTTTAAACACCGACGCAACACGTCACATCGTGTGGCCCACAGTCAGTCTGTGGAGTGTGACGAGTGGCGACGTTGATCTGATTCTTGTTCTCGGACCCGAACCAGCACTTCGTTGGAAACTTTTCAGTGAACAAATCATCGGTGTAGCCCGCGAATACAACGCGACAACGTTTATTTCACTCGGTGCTCTTTTGGCTGATGTCCCTCATCGTCATGAGACACAGGTCCTCGGAACTGCGACCGATCAAGCAATGATTGATGCTCACGATTTACAGCGCAGCCGATACGAAGGGCCGACTGGAATTGTTGGTGTATTGAACGATGCCGCACACACTGCCGGATTTTCTACTGCATCATTGTGGGCAGCGGTTCCGGCCTACGCCGCACAAATTCCATCGCCCAAGGCAGCCTCAGCGCTGATTGAACGACTTGCTGAAATTGTTGGTTGCGATGCTCCAACCATGATGCTTGATGCACAGGCCGAACTGTACGAAGAACAAATTGACGAACTCATCAGTAGCGATCCTTCAATGGCGCGTTATCTTGATCGACTCGAAAATCGAAGTGACGATGATGACGATTACGACGAAGATGATTACGACGAAGATGACGATATGCCCTCGTACGGTGTCTCGCCCGATCAATTACGATTCGAAGGAATGGACGATGCTCCCCCGTTGAGCGGACCACTTCCCGATGAACCAGTCGACAGCGATGCACTGATGGAAGAAGTTGAACAGTTCTTACGTAGTCAACACGACGACTGAAATCAGTCGGGTTTGCGCCACACATCTGGGCGTGGTGTATCAAATGTTGCAATTGATCGTTCGCCGTTGATGGCAGCAAAAGCCATTTGCCCCCACCATTCAATTCCGGCTGTTGCGCTCGGCAATGAATCATGTGCAAACCAACCAAGACCACTTGTTTCAAGCGGATGACCTTGCAATGCCCCTCCGGTTGCTCGGCAATGAAAAAGCAACATGTACATACCGAAGCGACTGAAGCCCATTCGCTGACCATCAACAACACCCAGTAATTGCACGGGCTCACATTCAATGCCGGTTTCTTCGAGTACTTCTTTCACCGCGACTTCGCTTGCCGAGTATCCGACATCGGCCCAACCAGTTGGATACAACCAGATTCCAGAATCAGCTCGTTGCATTAAGAGAATTTCGCCATCGTCGTTGCCCACAATGGCCCCGATTGCAACTTTCGGTGTCACATAGCCAGGAATCCCTTCGCCGATGGACTCCATCCATTCTTGAACAAAGTGATCTTGTTCGCGACGAACTTCGAGAGCTTCGTCGGCAGCGGCTTTGATATCTGCAGCAACGTGCAACACTTCTTCGTAACGTTCACGCTCATACAAGTTCTGCGTAAATCCCATACCAGTACGAGCAATCCCCGCAAGGGTTTCACTCCAACGCACTAAGTCGCGCGTGAAATCTGCTGGAGTTGCATCACTCATAGTAAGAAGTTATCTCGCTAAGCGACCAACGAGAAGAGGATGGCACGCTCAACCTCTTGGCGATGAAATTTGTCCGTCAGTTTGCTACCACCAGATGTACGAACATAAAAGGCGTCGACAACTTCATCGCCGATTGTCTGCACCGTTGCATGTCGAATGTCTAAACCGACCTCAGCCATCGCTTTTGTCACTCGGTGAAGAATTCCGTGTTGATCAGGGGCACGAACTTCAATCACTGTCGCATTTGAAGACGCTTCGTCGAAGAATGTCACGCGTGGTGGTGCCAGTTCTCCAGCAGAACGACGCTTTCGTCGATATGTCTTGGCCCGTTCGGCCATGCGAGCTTCGATTGCAAGTTCACCATGCAGAGCACGAGTCAGATTTTGAATAATTGGGGCCCATTCAATTGGCCCATGGCTCGGGACAATTACCCTAAATTGCGATGCAGCCATACCTTGTTCATCAGAGTGAGCTTGTGCACCCAACACGCTCAGTCCATGCAGAGCAAGAACACCTGCAACGCGGCTAAATGTTCCGGGTCGGTCGGGGCTCACTACCGTCACCGAGTCATCGGCTACGCCAAAGGTCACCGCGCCGCCTGCCATCATCTCAAGTACTTCAGCATCAGGAAACAATCGCCACTGCGCTTCTTCGACTCCGGCACCACCGAGCACGAGGTGAACTCGACGCACCAGGTCATTCACTAACTCAGCTTTCCACGTACCCCAAGCGGCTGTTCCAGTGGCCAGGCTGTCGGCTTCGGTGAGCCCGTGTAAAAGATCAAGCACCAAAGGCGTTTTCACTTCTTCGGCCACCATCATGATGGTCGCACTGTCAGCCAAATCGCGGCGTGTTGCAACATCAGGCAATAGCAAGTGGTTCTTCACCATGTTGCAGATCACTTCGGTGTCTTCAGCATTCAGGCCGAGTCGTGGTCCGATGCGCTCGACCATCGTGACTCCGACCTCGGTGTGATCACCTGGATAGCCCTTACCGATGTCGTGGAAGAGTGCTCCCAAAACCAACAGGTCGGGGCGAGCAACACGGTCGGCCCACGTTGCCGCGTTCGCTGTTGCTTCCCATAAGTGTCGGTCAACTGTGAAGCGGTGATACGCGTTGCGTTGAGGTTTGCTGCGATTCGGTGCCCATTCAGGCAAAACCTTCACCCACAGTCCACGTTGGTCAAGGGCTTCAAGAACTGGAATGGCGTCATGAGCCGTCAACAACAACCCGACGAAGTCATCAATTGCACCAACTGGCCACGGTGATGGCATTGGCGGGCACGATTGCGCTAACCGATCAAGAGTTGGACGATCAATACGCGCCTTGTGTCGAGCCGCAGAAGCCGCAACACGCAAAAGCAAAGTTGGATCAGTTGATGGGTCAACAGTTTCGTCTAAGTGAATTTCACCCTGTTGCAAAATCACTCCCGGCGCAAGATGTTGATCCTTGACCGGCTTTGTTTTCGTCGCGGCAACACGTGCCCACACTTCATCGCCGACCCATGCCACTGAACGTCCAGCGTTTGACAATGCGGCGACTAATGCATCAGCGTTGCGATATCCGCACAACGTTGCAACTGCATCTTGATCTTCAAGATGCATCACTTCAACGGCGCGCCCAACGTGACGATGCAGAGCTACTCGAACTCCCATCAATACATCACGACCAGCATTAAGTGCGTCGCGGTCAGAACGCGTAATTTCAACTCCAGCAGCCTCGGCCCAAATCAATGCGTGAATATCACGAAGTCCGCCGTATCCCTCTTTCAGATTCGGTTCAAGTAAGAAAGCCACTTCCCCATGTTCTTGTTGACGCTCACGAACCCGCTGCATCAATTGTGGAAGTCGTAGTGACGCGCTTGCTTTCCATGTTTTGATTCCCTCAGCACTTAACTCTGCTGCAAGAGATTCGTCACCAGCCAAAAGACGAACACTTAATAGGGCTGTGGCTGCATCTAATTCAGACTTCGCAAGTTCAACCGCTTGTTTGACAGTGCAGACCGAATGCCCAAGCTTGATTCCCGAATCCCAAATCGGATACCAGATCTTTGATGCAAGGTCATCAATGTTTTTGACCCCATCATGTACCAACATCAGATCTAAGTCACTGAAAGGCGCGAGTTCGCCACGGCCGTATCCACCAATGGCAACAAGAGCGACCCGCTTCGAAACTTTGACGGTCTCGCTGGCTTGATCCCAGATTGTTCGCAACCAATCGTCAGTCGCTCCACACAGCGCATGCGTTAGCCGAACACCACGCAATTTGGTGTCAGCGAGAACTTGCTGGCGGCGTTCCATTCATACAGTCTGACCGAAAACGGCGACAACAAACCATTTCAGGCTTGAGTTCTTATTGGTTCTTCTTGCGCATCATGACGGTGGCCGCTTTCCAGGCTCCCCATTCGATACCTGGCTCGACCATTGCCTCGTCGATATCAACCCATGTTGCCGGACTCAATCCATACACATCATCGGGGAACGAGCGTTCATCAAATTCGTCTCGCGTGACGGCTGGCGACCCAAGTTTCTTGAGTACTTCAGTAATTGGCCGAGTTGCCTGACGAAATATTGCCAGCGGATTTGTCCGTTGTTCAAAGACATCTTGAGATAACAGCTCGACCAAATTGTCGTGGACTTCGGCGGAAACTTGGGCGATCACGGATATACAAAGATCTCCGACCCGAGGATCGGAGATCTGCTGTTCATCACAATGTTTTCGGATTGACCGTTCAACCCACTGAGCGACGACTTGGTCGGAAGTCTCAAGAAGTCGCGTTGAGTATTGATCCACCTGCTCTATGCAAGCAGACTTTTCGTCAATTCACTCACTCAAGATCAAGGAGCCACTGTTGTGGTCGGAGTGATCTCTGGTCCCAAAAGATCAAGAACGTCATGCAAGATCTGGCGGGCCTCGTGCAATTGATCTCGGGTTGGCTGTGAACCATCGCTAGGTTGCATCAAAGAGCGAACCTGAGCGAGCAGTAACAATGCATCAGAGTTTGCTTGTTCAGTTGCCCGTGGCTCTAAACGATCGACAACGGCAATGATGCGACTAACTGCTGATGCGATTCGTGCATCACGTACCTTTTGCAGTGCATCTCTAACTACTTGATGAGCATCAACGGTTGGATCATTCAGAACCTGATCTTGAGCGGCCCGCAACACCGACAACAATTGCGCCTTGACGGCTTCGGGGGCGTCAGAGGCTTCTACTGCGGCGATAATTCCGGCCAAGGTAAGTGAAGCTCGGGCTGCTGGCTGATCAGCCAGTGCATCTTTAGCAAGATGCATCGCTGCGGCAAAAGTTTCATGGTCGGGCAAAGTGCCAGCATCAAGAATAGCTTTCACTTCTTGCAATGCGGCGATTGCGGCGACGGCTGTGTCAGAACTATTGCCCTCAAGCAAACGTAGGGCTTCAGTGACTTGAGCAAGTTGACGAGGCAACTGTTGATCATCACGGACATGCCCCATTTTGGGGGTTGCATTTTCGGGGTTTTCGCCACCAATACGTGCGTACACCAGAGCTGCAACATTGGCGAAGACAGCCCGTACTTCTTCAGTTGGGATGACTTCGCCAGCATCGAGTCGAGCCTGAAGGGCAGCAAGAGCATCGAGTGCTGCATCGCGTGCCTCACTTTGCGGCAAAGCATTCAGGGCAGTGGTTGCGCGAGCAATGTTCTTTGCCAAATCTTCATGATGGTTTTCTGGCGAATTGTGCTCGCTTTCTGGAGACTCAGATTCGTCTTCTCCGTTGGCGTCATCGTTTGCATCATCATTGGAGTCATCGTTGGATTCGTCGTCTGACTCATTAGCTGGCAAAGCCACAATCACATCTGAAGGAATTGACGTTGTGGTGGCATGACCGGAATGACGGCGCTTTGGTTCTGAAGTAGATGGAGCCAGTGAATTTGATGGATCTCCTTCAACATCATCAACTTCAGTGGTCGGTGGCGCTGATGGAGGAACCGAATTCGTTGGTGTTACACCAACGATTGTCGATGGGTTGACTGAAGTTGGAGGAATCGTTGATCGCGAACGTTCTCGACGAGGAACCGACGATTGCGGAACTTCAGTTGATTCTGTTTCGTCTTCGTGGGAGTCACCGCCCGAGGCCAATAGCGGACTCGAACTGAGGGCGATTGGGGTCATCAAGATTGCCAATGTGGGGAGAACATAACGTCGCTTCATGGAATTTTCCTTTGTGTTGATATTTCAGTGGCTAACTAAATAATTGGGTGAGGGTTTACGGTGCTATTGAGTCAAGTTCGGCAATTGCTTGGTCAATAACTTCAAGATCGGCATCCAACGAAGCCAAATCGCTTTCAACCTCGGCCAAACGTGGATCAACAACGGTTGTCTGAGTGCTTTGCGAAATAGCCGACGATGGGCTTTGATCGGTTTCCGTCTTTGTTGAGCCTGAGCTGCAAGCCATCAGGAAAAGTCCCGACGTGGCCAGAGCCACCGAACTTTTCAAGAATTTCTTCACTGATTTTTGATTCATGAGAACTCACTTGCGGGATCTGCTGAGTGACTGGCGGTCGCTCAGAACGCAGGAGTCACGCCGCAGTACATACGTCAGGTTTGCCCGGAAGACATAATTTCCCTGAAATTTGGCAAAAGGTCTCGGGCCACTCGCCGAACGGGTTGTACACATTGCGTTAATAATTCGCAAACGACCGAGAAATCCGTCCCATTTAGTTTTGCCCTACGAGATCTTTGCCCTAGAGATCCGCCGACAGAAGGAGAACAGATGAATGCCCAAACTCTGAAGAGTCGACTACGTGATAAGGAGAGACAGCGCTTCTTCGTCACGTACCTCGCCGGAAAAATGATCGGAATCAGCGTTGCCCTCGGCGGCGTTTTTGCATTCGGTCCATGGCTTTTCGGTAACGTCGCTCACGCGGCTGGTTTGCCGATGGACGGCCCGACTATGGACAACGTGGTCAATGCAACCAACACTGCATGGACCCTAATCGCCGCATTTTTGGTGTTCTTTATGCAGGCCGGTTTCATGATGCTTGAAGCAGGTTTTGCACGTACCCGAGAAGTCGTCAACGTACTTGTCGAGTGCATCGTTGATACGTGTTTGTGCGCTCTGCTCTTTTGGGCATTCGGTTTCGCATTCATGTTCGGCGTCGGCAACAAGTTCATCGGTCATGAGTTCTTCTTCTTGAACGGTGCGCCAGCTACGTATGGCGCTACTGGAGTTGGCTTCATGGCGTTCTTCTTGTTCCAATTCGCATTCGCCGATACATGTTCAACAATCACTTCTGGTGCAATGGTTGGACGCACCGGTTTTAAAGGTGACTTGATCTACAGCGTGGGCGTCAGCGGATTTATTTATCCCATCCTTGGTCACTGGGTATGGGGTCCAGGCGGTTTGCTCAACTCCATCAATGGTGGCGTGACAATCTTCCGTGACTTCGCTGGATCAACAGTCGTACACACTGTTGGTGGAGCTGTCGCTCTTGCCGGTGCAATTGTTCTCGGACCACGTCTCGGTCGCAAATTCAAGCGTGACGGCGGCGGACTGCCTCCTGGCCACGACCTCACCATCGCTTCAATCGGCGGTGTGATTTTGTGGTTCGGTTGGTACGGATTTAACCCAGGTAGCACATTGTCTGCCCTTGACCTTGAAGGAATCGGTCGAGTCGCGACAAACACCACTCTTGCCGCAGCAGCTGGTGGACTCACTGCTTTCTTCTGGATCTATCGTCGAGTTGGCAAGTGGGACCTGGGTATCAGTATCAACGGTTTCCTTGGCGGCCTCGTCGGAGTCACAGCTCCTTGCTACTGGGTCAACACCACTGGCGCCGTCATCATCGGTGCAATCGCCGGGCTCGTCGTGGTCTTTGGTATTGACTTCATCGAATGGCTACGGATTGACGATCCCATTGGAGCAGTTGCTGTTCACGGATTCTGCGGAATTTGGGGAACTTGGTCGATCGGTCTCTTCGCTACCGGCCAGTGGAACGACGTGAAAGGCCTCTTCTGGGGTGGTGGCTTCGAGCAACTGTGGATTCAGGTGTGGGCCAACGCACTCGTGGTTGGAGTATCACTCGTTGCCGGATTTGCCTTGATGTACTTCACCAAGTGGACGAAGACTCTCCGAGTTTCTGAAGATGGTGAACTTGAAGGTATTGATATTCACGAACACGGTTCGCCCGCATATCACCCAGAAGCCGCTTACATGGGCAAGGGAGTTTGAGAACAATGGAATCAACTAATCGATCAATCAGCCAGGAAAGGATGTAGTCATGTTGGAAATGATCACTGCAATCATCAAACCTCATCAACTCGAATCCGTGAAGGAAGCACTTCTCTCCGCCGGAGTTGAAGGAATGACCGTGACCGAGGTTCGCGGGTTCGGTCGTCAGCGTGGCAAGACCGAAAACTTCCGTGGTTCGGAATACAAGATTGACTTCGTACCAAAGATTCGTCTTGAAGTTGTCGTCTCCGCTGAGTCAACCGAACACCTCGTCACGGTGATCGGCAATGCTGCCCGAACCGGAAAAATCGGCGATGGCAAAGTGTGGACGACTCCCGTGGGCCATCTCTTACGAGTCCGTACTGGCGAAATGGGTATTGAAGCAATCTGATACATAACCAGTCATTCGTTGAAAGGCCCGGACAATGTTGTCCGGGCCTTTTTCATTTTTCGCTTCACAGGGTCTCTATGCCACAGGGTTTATATATGGTGAGTACATGGGATTCTTTGAAGCACGTAAACAGCGACAAGCCGCCAAAGCCGCCGCCAAGCAAGCAGCTCAACAGCAAGCACAATTGCAGGGTTGGCAGACAAACGCTGATTCGCTCAATGCAATGCTCGAGATCGTTCGCGATTGCCGAAATGGCAAAATCGGCGAACAGTTCACCGATACCGGCGACTACGGGTTCATGTTGAAAAAAGGTGAATTCGCCGTGGCATTTTTACAAGTTGGATTTCTCGAAAATGTTCGAGCGCCAACGAAATACAGCGGTGGTTACGGCGGGGTTTCTTTCCCCATTTTCGGCAAGGTACGACTCAATGCCGGTAAAACCGGAGGCAAAATTACGCAAGGTGCCGAGTCGATCAATGCGACCGACCAAGGTCCGCTCCTCATCACCAACCAACGGATCATGTTTGCTGGCACTAAGCGGTCTCATGAGTGGCGATTCGACAAAATGATGAGTTGCTCGCATTCGCCTGAAGGTTCTTCAATTTTCGCAATGACAGGTGCTGCGAAACCAACCGGAATTGCATACGGCAAAAAGGCCGCTACTGAGGTGCAGTTTCGTATCGAGTTAGCTTCGGCAATTGCTCTCGACACTCTTGACCGTTACGAAGCCGAACTCGTGGCTGAACAAAAGCAACTTGAAGCCGACCGTCCAATTTCAGCACTACCACCGCCACCGGCAGCCCCACCGCCGCCGCCGACTGTCTGAGAATTAACCCCTGATTTGATCGCGCTTTTGCAGGCGATTGAGATAGACCACAACAGCAGCGATCACCGTCAAGAAGATTGCACTCGTACCCGTTGTTCCGAGCGCAAGTCCCCCGTCGTCCTTGCTCTGCGACATGTAGTCACCGATTGAGGCTCCAAGAGGACGGGTCAAGATATACGCTGCCCAAAACGCAGCAACTGCGTTCAAACGCAAGAACCTGAATGCACATGTGATCAACGCAATCAGTCCAGCAAATAGCAACGCCGATTTCCAATATCCAATGTCATATCGTTCGGCCACTAGGTCGCCACTCGCAGTTCCGAGTGCAAACGTCAAGAGAATCGCTCCCCAATAAAACGCTTCGCGTCGAGTTGTACGAATTGAGTGAATAGACATGGTCTTTTCAACAACAAACCATGAAAGGAAAACTGCTGTAAGAGCGACTGCAAAAACAACAGAGCTAAGAATCAGGCTGACATTGAATCGGTCAGTCAAATTGTCGGTAATCAAGGTTCCGACAACACTGATAAGAACCACGGCAATCCAATAAATAGTGGGCACATATTGTTTACAGCGAAACTGCCAAACCAACCCGCCGACTAACGCCAGCGACATCACCAAAGTCGTACCGGTGAGACCAAAATGAAGTGTCTCATTTAAAAAGTCGGCTGCAGTTTCGCCAACAGTTGTCGCCAAAATTTTGACGATCCAAAACCAAATGGAAATTTCTGGGACCTTATTTAAGAGGTGACTCAAATTTCGATCTTGCCGAGTATCTTGTACTTGTTCCATCAACGTCCCCTTCACAAACAACACACAAGCATAGACATGCTGTGGAACCTTGCCGAGAGTCAACAACGACAAAATCGTGTAAGAAAATGTCGGGCGATCGGCAAGTGCGCTCAACTCTCTTTTCGTTATGATTCGCATACGCAAGGGGCATGAGGTTCTAGAGTTCACTCCATGAGTTTGCAGAGGCGTCCATTCATCGCCTTCTTTTTGTCGCTAGCAACATTGGCTGGCGTGGTCTCCTGCGACGACTCTGGTTCTACTTCAACGCCCGACAGCACTCCTCAGGTTTCGACGACCGCAGCGCCCCAAGTGTCTGACGGTGTCTTCCGACTTGGATTGCTGATCCCCCAAACTGGTTCCGTCGATGGCAGTGGCGAATCGCTCACTCAAGTGGCAACAAATGCCATCGAAGTTGTCAACGCCTCTGGCGGAATACTTGGTCGCGATATTGAGCTTGTCGTTCGAGATGAAGGAAGTGACTCGGCGACGGCACTTGCCGCGGTAGATGACTTCATCAGCGAGTTTCACATTGATGCTCTTATCGGTCCGATGTCGTCACCGATTGCCTTATCGGTACTTCCTCGTTTAGTTGAGAACAAAATTGGTTCATGCTCTCCAACTGCGACAGCAGTATCGCTCGCCTCATTCCCCGACAATGGACTGTTTGTTCGCACCACACCATCAGATATTTTGGCGAGCGAGGCCATGGCCCAATTGATTGGACAAACCGGTGTAATTGAGACTCTGGTTGCCTACCCCGATGATCCATACGGACGAGCTTTCGTCGCCGAAATTCGTCGATCACTTGCAGTGCAAGGAATCGCCATTATCAAGGAAGTTGCTTACAATTCGGATTCAACTGATTATTCGCCAATCGCCAAAGAACTTACGGCAGATCCAAATGGTGTCATCACACTGATCGGCGATAGCGAGAGCGGCGGTCGCCTATTGAATAGTTTGCTCGATACGAAATCAGCCAACATGATCATTGTCAACGATGCACTTTCACAGGTAGACCTGAGCAATAATACCAACGTTGATTCCGAAATGCGGCAGAGAATTGTCGGCGTTGCTGTTGATGCATTCGCAGGGATCAACGCAGATGACAGTGCATTAGCTCCACCATTTTCTGCGGCCGTTGTCGATTGCGTCAATCTCATTGCTCTTGCTGCAATCGCCAGCAATTCAGATGTTGCCAATGTATTCATGGCGCAAGTTCCAGCCGTCAGTCGGGGCGGTTCGGGTTGCAATTTGTTTGAAGACTGTTTGGCTTTGTTAAAGCAATCACTCAATATTGATTACAACGGCGTCACTGGTTTGCTTGACCTTGACCCAAATGGCGATCCCTCACGTGCTCAATTCGTTACCTTCGGATTTGATGACCAAGGTCGAAGCGTTTTTAAAAAGCGAATCAACGTGGTTGCTTCGCCATAAAACTGACGTTAGATCAGTTGGGCGAGTTCACTCACGTCGGTGACGGTACCCGCATAGAAAGTCCCGAATTCGGCATAAACCGCTGAAGCTTCATCAAAGCGCATTGTGTAAACGACTTCTTTGAGATCGTCTGGGCGATTCGCGAACAAAGTCACTCCCCATTCGAAATCGTCAACTCCGGTTGAGCCAGTCACAATCTGAATCACTCGACCAGCAAACTTACGTCCACTTGTACCATGTTCGTGCATCAGTTCTTTGCGGCGGTCATACGGCAAGGTGAACCAGTTCGCATCTTTCACACGGCTCTTGCTCATGGGATAGAAACACCAAGCCAACTTGCCCTCAGGCGGAAGTTGTGGATACAGCCGTGGGGTCAACATCGCCTCGGGCATACCAACGGCATATTCACTGACTTCGGTCATCGACACATAGCTGTCGATGATGTCGAGACCAGCGTGCTGAAGTGCCGTCTGAAATTTGCGCAACAAACGCCAATCTTTGGTGAGCGCCATAATTGCAACGTCGGCTTTGTGTCCGAGCATAGAGACACAAACAACTTGCACTCCAGCCGCTTGGGCATCTTTCACGGCAGCGATGAATTCATCGGCTTCGTACACCAAAGTTGGTTTGGCAAAAAGATGGATGACAGAAAGACCAACGCTGGGGCTCATCGTTCCGTCTTCGGCTGGACCAACTACGGGGGCATGCTCGCTCATGGGGCTTACGCTATCTTGCGACGACGATTCCCCGAAATTGCAGCGAGTAATAAGCCCAACATAGCTATGACACATGGCAACCACAGATGAATGCTTGCTCCAGTTTTGGGCAACGAGTCCAATCCAATCACAGTCCCGACTGCATGTAGGAAAATCGCCTGGCGCATTCCACGAGCACTTACCGGGGCGAAAATCGCCAAGGTATGGAAGCCGTTGACGTCACGAGGGAACACAAACGTCAACGTCGCAACGCCATTGGCGTCAGCTGTCGTGCTCGCCAATAGTCGTGGTGTTGAGGCCAGGAGAAGTTGAACATGCTCACCAGGTACAAAACCAGGAACAGAAATCGTTTGCGAGTCTCCAGCAACAAATTGAACTCTGGGCGTCATTTGCATTTCTGGAAGCAGCAGTACTTCTTCTTCAGTATCGACGACTGCAGAAACTGGTTCAACATAAGTAAATGCTCCAGCGAGGACCCGGTCACCCGACGGCGAAATCATGTGAACGTCAACAGCACCAGGCGCATGTGCCGGGGTTACTAATGAAATTGTGTTCTCAGATATCACCGTCAAGTCGGTCGCGACAGCCGAACCGAATTTTATTTGAGTTGCTTGTGAAAAGTGATCTCCGGTGATTGTCACAGTCGTACCACCAAGTTCGGGGCCAACGTTCGGCGTTACTGTCGCCGATGTTCCAACATCGCGCAATCGCGCTACGGGCTGCGAAAGCGCCACTAAGTCCGCTGTTACTGAATCTCCAAGATTTTGAAACGGCCCGCTCACCAAAAGTCGAGAATCGCTTGTGACTATCACTGAATATATGAAGTTTTGATTATTAGTTCCGAGCAGGTGCCAAGATCCTGCATCCCATGTCGCTAGCCCAGAAGAAAGATTCTCTGATCCCGAACTGAAATAACCAGCTACCACTACTGCCCCCGTTGGGGCAATCGCTACGTCAAATGCGCATCCATCAAAATTGCTTCCGTCGTCGAGTGCACTCCACGTTGTGCCGTCCCACTTCGCAGCCACTAGGGCTTTTTCACCCCAACCCATGCAACCCGCGATATACAGAACGTCAGAGCCAGTCGATGTGTCAATCGTCAGCGCGTATGCAGAAGCATAAAGTTTTTCGCCGTTAATTTCGTATGTTCCTAAGGCTTCCCAGTTCGACCCATTCCATCGCGCTAAATAATCTGCGCCAGCGACTCCGCCTGCATCGGTGAAGTCGCCTGAAACATAAATCGAGTCATCACTTCCTATTGCCAATGAATACATGTAGCCATCAAATGACCCATCGCCCGATCCATTAGACCCAAGCCCATTCCACCGTGAGCCATCCCAAATCGCCACGTTGTCTGCGGTTGGATCTCCACCCAAGTTTGAAAATTCCCCGACTGCAACAAGATTGTTGTGGCTATCTAAGGCGATCTTATTAACTAAACCTTCGTCGGCATTTGCTATTCCCGACCACGATGTTCCATTCCAGTGAACAATTGTCTGCGCATCCGAAGTACCAGCTAATTGAAAATTGCCGGCGGCGTAGACATCACCATCGGATGTGACTAACAAGTCGTTGAAGCTACATGCGTCGTTAAGACATCCAAGTGCTCCATCCCCAGCACCGTTTGAGCCAAGGCCAACCCAACTTGTGCCATTCCATTTTGCAACCGCATCTGCTGTTGGTTCATTGCCGGCATCAACGAAAACACCTCCAACATAGAAATTTCCACTTGAGTCTTGCCCAACGTCTCGAATCCAACCCTGAATATCTCCATCGGTTGAAGAAGAACTTAAACCACTCCAGTCAATGTTTTCTGGAGTCAAGGAAGCATCGTAGGTAAACGCGTTACTTAATGTTGCGGTACCCCCTTCGGTCGTTAAAACAACATCAACAGTCCCAACGTTTCCAGCGGGCACCGTAAAATTCAGTGTTGTATCCGACGTCACGTATTCATCAATGGCGAGAACTCCACCAATAGTCACGGAAATAATGTCGCGAAATTCGGTGCCCGTCAGCGTGACTAACGTTCCGCCCTCCGGAGGTCCGGTAGTGGGCGCAATGGCCGTAACTGTTGGTTGCACCGGCAATTGATAGGTGTAGGTCGCAACTGATTGGCTCGTGTCACTTTCAGTCGTCACAGTGATATTGGTGTCCCCAGCGCTGTGTGGCGGTGCGATGACGGAAATCATTGTTGAATCGACAACCTCAAACGATGTCGCTGGAGTACCGCTAAACGCCACACCAGTGACATTGGAGAAATTTTGTCCGAAGATATTGACAACGCGCCCGCCGACAGTTGAGCCGGCGTCTGGAGCAACAAGAGTAATTGTCGGTGCTGGGATCGGACCATACCGATATACACCATGATTTTCAGTGACCGCGATAATCCGACGTTGCGGAATAGCCGTAGCACTCACTGCAAAACCCAGCCAGCCATCGCTTGCCGAGTTAATGCTGCTCCATGTTTGACCATGATCCATTGACATGTACGGACTTGAGTAATACGAGGAGGCAATCATGACCTCACCGTCATCAGACATGCTCCCGAAAACTGCCTGTCCTGGCTGAAAAACAGTGTCGATATTCGCGGCGGTGAACGTTTGACCACCGTCTCGCGAGATCCATACACCTTGATTTTCATCACGGGCGACTCCCATGATTGTTAACCCATCAGTAGAGATCGCAATATCGCCCCAATATCTTGCTCCAGAGTTAGTTAGCTCTGTCCATGAAATTCCGCCATCTGTTGATTTTTGAATCGATCGATACGGAGAGACCGCGACGATCTTCATTCCGTCGGCGCTGATATCAATGCTTCGCCAATCGTTATAGGTTGAAAACTGAGTGTTGGCTAAGGGGTTAGCTGTTGGGTTATAACTCGCACCACCATCAATTGACTTCAAAATTCCAGCAGCACTTCCGACGACAACGGTGTTGCCATCGTTAGTTATCGCTATATCAAATAGTTGTTGTGTGCTCGTCAAATCAAGAGTCCATGTATTACCTGAATCAATCGAGCGATAAATCAATTGATCGCTGCCCGACCAAGCCAAAGCCACGACTATCGTCCCGTCACCGCTTGTGGCGATCGCCCCCCACGCTTTACTCGGAGCATTTGGCAGAACTTCCCAAGTCGCTCCAGCGTCGGTAGTTTTCCAAATCTTGCGCAACGCATTTGTTGGATTCTCGGTTGCGTAGGCAATGGTCGCATCGCTCGAAGCCGCAACTCCGACTAGTCGAGTTAAGGAAGGTCCACTTTGACTCCATGCCATCCCCACTGCGTGAGCCACGCCGACAGGAGTGATCTGTGGAATCGCCAAAGTTGCCGCCAACATCGCTGCCCCAACAAATGTCCGAACGATTGAACCATTCAATAACTTCATACATCCGCCTTTGAGGAAACAATTTTCCGTCTTGGCGACAATTGTATACAGAGTTATTACATCACGGGTTATAACGAACTGCCGAGCCGTCTCTCACAAACCCAAAGAGCGAAATACCAGCGGCTTTGGCGGTTTGAACTGCTAGCGACGTCGGTGCGCTGACCGACACCAAGGCGCCGAATCCAGCCGCCCAGGCCTTCTGCACCATCTCAAAACTGGCACGACTCGAGACAAAAAGTCCAAGGTCATGTGCGGGCAATGAGTGATCGAGAAGCAATCGCCCAACGACCTTGTCAACCGCATTGTGCCGGCCGACATCTTCTCGGACCACGAGCACATTGCCGCCTACGTCAAAAGCAGCAGCAGCGTGCACAGCACCTGTTTGGTCAAAGAGTGTCTGACCCGGTCGTACCAATCCAGCGATTGACAAAACAAGGTCGTTTGATATTGCAGCGAGTCGTTCTGTTGGCAGGGGTGCCAAGCGCTCAACCAATCCAGCGATTGATTCAGTGCCACACACACCACAACTTGATGTGGTCGTTCCCAGACGAGGAGTTGGGACCGGTGCTCGATTACCAGTTTCGACGGTCACCACATTGAAGTTGCTCTCAACTGCCGAACCATCGGCGCAGTAGCGCACACCTTGCACGGGCGCTCCTGCCAATAAGCCTTCGTTAAAACAAAACCCAACCGCCAATTCGTAATCGTGCCCAGGAGTGCGCATCGTCGTTGCAACTAAATGACCATCAAGGCGAATCGACATCGGCTCTTCAACGACCAGATCGTCTGGCACGCGACGCGACGACTCAGAATCAATCTTGACAACCAATAATTTGTCGGTGCGCTTACGAGTCATTGCCTGAAAGGCTACGGTCAAGCGTATGAGCAACGACGGCATTGACCCAGACGAACTGTGGGCACAGACCACAGCTATTCCGGCGACTCCCCCGCCGTCGGCTCCACCTACCCGTCAACTCATCATCATCGGCGCAAGTGCCTTTGTCGTCATGCTGATCGTTGGCTTGATTTTGACCCTCTCGTTGGGTGGAGACGACACGAGCGCTGTTATCGCCACCACGTCGACGTCATCTTCAACGTCGGTGGCTTTGACAACAACATTGCCGACTCCAATTGTGACCACTTTGGCTCCCACCACATCTGAAGAAACAACAACGACTTCATCAACCACAACCACACTTGTTGGCCTCACGACCAATCAATCGATCACTGTTGCAAGCGGCCTCGGTATCAGCCATATTGCCGACGCCAAGACAACTCGCATTGACAGCAACTCGTGGGCGATTGCATTCCGACTAGCTGATGGTTCGTTCATCGCACAACATGTCACGCCCAACACTGGGCAACAGGGAGACACCGCCATCTATCGAGTTGGGGCAACTACGACCGTCATCGTGAGTGCGCCCAACCCTGAAACAGATTGGGTTCGACTGCACGATGTGTACACCGAATCTGGTTCAACTTTTGTTCTCTATTCGTTGAATACCAACTTCATTTCAACCGAGGCAAAAGAAGAACTCTTCGCACTCGATCTCAACACCGGATTGACGACCTCGTTCAGCGTTGTCGGAGGAATGAATTCTGGTGTTTCTCGTTTGACCTACGGGAACAACATCATCGTTGGCGAGAAATTTGAAGAAGCAAATGCCGGACCATTCTTCTTGAATCTCGATGGCTATTTGACCAATCCTAATGATTTAGGCCTCGCTGACTCGTATGACAACTGCACAGTTTGCCCAACCAAATTTACAGTTGATCCAAGTGGACAACGCCTAGCCTGGATCGAAGCCGATCTTCTTGTTGTTCTCGATCGAACGAACGCAAGTCGTATTGCCGAAATTCCTTTGCCTAAAGGTTTATATACAAGTATTAGCTCACTTGATATTTTCGGTGATCTGATTTTGATTAACGTTTATGATTCAAACTCTGGTGCTATGGGCAAGCCCATCTTGATGTCGTTCGCCGGAACATCAACGATTCTTGATACCGCTGGTACTGCGACGTTTGATCAGTAGTCACGAATGATTCATCAAGGCATGTGCTAATTCAGTTGCCGCATCGGGGTGCAACAACAAATACAACGAGGGCTCGGTGAGTTCAATTTCAATGATCACGGGACCTTGCGCGGTGGGCAATAAATCGACTCGAGCGTAGAGCAATTTTCCAAAGCGCGACGACAGCCACTTCACAGCTCGCTCACCAATCAACAGCTGCTCGGCAGTGGGCTGGCGAACACCTATTTCTTCTTCGGCGTACAAACCACCGGACATGTTTTTTTCTTGTGCCAGTAATGCGCCTTTGGCAAATGCATGCGAGAACTTGCCGTCGATAAAAACCAAACCAGTTTCAGACTCCACATCGACATCAGCGAGGTATGGCTGCAACATCACTGATCGTTGTGCCGACAACAATTCACCGATGTGTTGTTGAGTGACATCGATGTTGCTATGGCGTTCGGTGTCGTTACTGCCGGCGCTAATTGTGGGTTTCACAACTACATCGCCCTTCGCAAGCAACTCACGCACATGTTCAAGCCAGTCCTCTTGACCAGGTTCGATAAAAACTGTCGGTACGACGGGTAAACCCGTCTCCGCCACTTCAGCCAAATAATGCTTGTCGGTGTTCCATGTGATGACATCAAGCGAATTACTGATGGTGCTCACTGAACTCACCGCACGAACCCACTGCATAAATTCGTCATAGCGGCGGTGGTAATCCCAAGTGCTACGTATCACAACTTGTGCGTACGTCGACCAATCAATTGATGCATCGTCCCAGCACACTTCGTCAACTGCAATGCCAGTAGCCCGAACAGCATCAAGCAAGAGCGGCATGTCGTAGTCGATACCCAAGGCTTCGCGACAGGTCACTAATGCAACAGAACCCCGAGTTGCCTCGGGGTTCTGCGCAATCACTTCATTTAACGAACTGGACAGATTAGAAATCTTCCATGCCGCCACCGTGGCCATGGCCAGAGTGGTCGTCTGATTCGGGCTTGTCAGCAATGACGCACTCGGTGGTCAAGAACAAGGCGGCAATTGATGCTGCGTTCTGCAAAGCCGAACGAGTCACCTTGGCAGCATCGATGACACCGAGCTGTACGAGGTCGACGTATTCGCCAGTGGCTGCGTTGAGTCCGTTTGAACCGGTGAGGTTACGCACTTTTTCAACAACAACTCCGCCTTCCATTCCAGCGTTTTCGGCGATCTGCTTCAACGGTGCTTCAAGCGCCTTGGCGACCAAACGGGCGCCAGTTGCTTCGTCACCAGTGAGCAACGCAGCAGCAGCCAACACGGCAGCCTGTGAGCGCAACAAGGCAACTCCGCCGCCAGGCACAACGCCTTCTTCGATGGCGGCCTTGGTGGTGCTCACCGCATCTTCAATGCGGTGCTTCTTTTCCTTGAGTTCAACTTCGGTGGCAGCGCCAACCTTGAGAACTGCAACGCCACCTGACAACTTGGCGAGACGCTCTTGCAACTTTTCGCGGTCGTAATCAGAATCGGTGTTTTCGATTTCGGCCTTGATCTGGTTGATGCGACCCTTGATGTCGTCGTCATCGCCGGCGCCTTCGACCAAAGTGGTCTCGTCCTTGGTGATGATCATCTTCTTGGCCTTACCCAAAAGATCGAGGGTTGCGGTTTCGAGCTTGAGACCAACTTCTTCGCTGATGACCTGGCCACCAGTGAGGATGGCGATGTCTTGCAACATGGCCTTGCGACGCTCACCAAAGCCAGGAGCCTTCACAGCAACTGACTTGAAGGTTCCACGAATCTTGTTGACAACCAAAGTTGCCAATGCTTCGCCGTCGACATCTTCGGCGATGATCACCAAAGGACGTCCGCTCTGCATGACCTTTTCAAGGATCGGCAACATGTCGCGTACGGTCGAGATCTTTGACGACACGAGCAACACGTACGGGTCTTCAAGAACCGCTTCCATACGCTCGGGGTCGGTCACGAAGTACGGCGAGATGTAACCCTTGTCGAAGCGCATTCCTTCAACGAGATCCATCTCCATGCCGAAGGTCTGACTTTCTTCAACGGTGATGACTCCGTCTTTGCCGACCTTGTCGATGGCATCAGAAATCATGGTGCCGATTTCAACGTCGGCAGCCGAGATTGAAGCAACTTGAGCGATCTGCTCTTTGCTGTCAACAACTTTCGAGAGATCTTTGATTGAGCCAACAGCCGCAACAACGGCAGCCTCGATGCCCTTCTTCAGGCTCATCGGGTTGGCGCCAGCAGCAACGTTGCGCAAACCTTCGCGCACCATGGCCCAAGCCAACACCGTTGCGGTGGTCGTTCCGTCACCGGCGACATCGTCGGTCTTCTTGGCGACTTCTTTGACCAGTTCTGCACCGATCTTTTCGTATGGATCTTCAAGGTCAATTTCTTTGGCGATGGACACACCGTCGTTGGTGATCGTGGGAGCGCCCCACTTCTTGTCGAGAACGACGTTGCGACCCTTCGGTCCGAGGGTGACGCGAACGGCGTCAGCCAGTTTGTTCATACCAGCTTCGAGGCCACGGCGAGCCTGCTCGTCAAATGCAATGATTTTCGACATTTGTTGTCACTTTCGTTGGGATGTCGATCGAACGATCGACGGACTAACTGATGGAGTAATAAACGCCACCCACGGGAGCAAACTCGGCCGTGAACAGCAGTTAGCACTCTAGAGGCAGGAGTGCTAAAGCGACAACTAGTCGGGCTGGTATTCGCGCCCGGTTTGGCTAGTTGTTGTCGCCAAATCAGACAATTCTGATGCCTACCGCCTACCCTTGACTCATGACCACGAACTTGGACGTCATCGTCGTTGGCGGCGGAATTTCGGGCTTATCCACAGCCCTCAAGCTCAGCCGGGCTGGCCACCGCATCACTGTTCTTGAGCGCGACGACACCCCGATGCCCGAAAGTGCCGACGCAGCCTTCGAGTGGGACCGTCGAGGCGCTCCTCAGGTTCGTCACAGCCACGCATTCTTGGCCCGCCTGGTGTCGTTGTTGAAGGCCAACGAACCTGACGTTCTCGACAAGTTGTTTGAAGCCGGCGCCACCGAAATCAAGTTTGGTGAAGATCTTCCCGCCACGATGGAAGGGTTCGTCTCTGAGCCCGAAGATGCCGAACTCAACATGCTCACATGTCGTCGCACAACGTTCGAGTGGGTATTGCGTCGTGTCGTGCTTGACGATGGACGTGTTTCATTCAAGACCGGAGTTGGAGTTAAAGGACTAGTACATGAGACCGATGCGACGTCTGGTCTTGAACGAATCACCGGCGTCACTCTTGAAGATGATTCGCAACTCACTGCCGACTTAGTTGTTGTTGCCGGTGGACGTCGCTCGTCGTTGCCCGATTGGCTGAATGACATCGGTGTCGGACCGGTACAGGAAGAAGTTGAAGACACGGGCATCATCTACACCTCGCGTTTTTATCGACTGAATCCTGGTCAGGTCTATCCCCCACGCAACGGACCCATCGGTGGCGATCTTGGTTATGTCAAGTACGGCGTTTTCGTGGGTGACAACAACACGTTCTCGATCACATTGGCCGCACCATCTGATGATGCCGAACTCCGCACCAAACTTTCTGATCCTGCAACCTTTGATGAAGCGGCACGCAAGTTAATTGCCACTGCGCCCTACCTCGATGGTCGCGCCACGCCTTTAGTTGATGAAGTTTTTGTGATGGCCGGATTGTTGAATCGTCAGCGCCATTACGTCGTTGATGGAAAACCGCTAGTGCTCGGCATGTTGCCGGTTGGTGACGCGGTGTTGTGTACGAATCCGTTGTACGGACGCGGTTGTTCAATTGGTTATTGGGGTGCGCACCTCATGGCTCAGGCGATTAGTGATCATGCCGACGATCTGATGACACTCGCAACCGAATACGACGCGGCACTACAACGCGAAATTGTTCCGTGGTACTTGTCCGGCGTTCAACAAGATGCCGAAGCTCGTCGCGTGTCATCTGCATTGTTAAAGGGCGACGACCCCGATGTTGACACTGCCGATCCAAAAACGTTTATGCGTTCGGTTCTGCGTGAAGGTTTGTTACCAGCGTTGCGCTACGACCCCGTGGTGTTGCGCGCGTTTATGCGCAATCTCAACTTGCTCACCGCACCTGATGCAATGATGAATAATCCGGAAGTCATGAATCGCGTGTTTGCCATCTGGCAAGATCGTGAAAACCGACCCGCTGAAATTCCGCTTGGACCAAAGCGTCGACGCGACTTCTTGGAACTTCTTACTTCTGCAGCCTGACTTGCTTGAATCAGCCGCCGGCAACAGCAGGAATGATGCTCACGGTTTCGCCCGCAGGCACCGGAGTCTCAAGACCCTGCAAGTAACGCACATCATCGTCAGCAACAAACAAGTTCACGAAGCGACGCAAACCACCATTGTCATCAAACAAACGATCTTTGAATCCGGGATGGACGGCCTCAAGGTTGGCCAACACTTCGCCAAGGGTTGCGCCTTCAACAGACACGGTGGAATTTCCACCTGAAAGTGGACGAAGGGTTGTCGGAATACGAACGGTCACGGACATACCAAAACCCTACCTACTCGGTCAGGAATATCCCAACTAAAATTCCTGCAAGTTGGCGACCAAGCGCAAGACTGACAACGTGCGAGTTTTGGCGGCAGTCGACAAATTCAAGGGAACTGCGAGTGCTGCCGACGTTGCCAAAGCAATTGGTCACGCCTGTTGGGAGCTCGGCCACGATTGCGACGAGCTCGCACTAGCCGACGGCGGCGAAGGCACCCTCGATATTTTGGGCGGAGCTAATCGAGAATCGGTCGTCACCGGTCCCCTTGGCGACCTCGTCAAAACTCAATGGCGCTTTCACAATGGCACTGCCGTGATTGAAATGGCTCGTGCATCTGGTCTCTCACTTGTGGGAGGACCCACAAAAAATGATGCAGTGTCGGCATCGACAACCGGAACTGGCGAGCTGATTGACAAGGCTCTCGATCTTGGCGCCGAACGCATCATTGTGTGTCTGGGTGGTTCAGCAACGACCGATGGCGGACTTGGTGCAGTGCGCGCAATTCATGCACCAGCTCGGCTGAAGGCAGTTGAGTTTTTAGTTGCCTGTGATGTCACAACACGTTTTGTTGATGCAGCAAAAGTTTTCGGTCCGCAAAAAGGTGCAACGCCAAGTCAAGTGCGATTGCTCACCGGAAGACTTGAACGTTTAGTGCAGATGTATCGCGAAAATTGCGGTGTCGATGTTTCACAAATCGAAGGTGGCGGTGCTGCCGGAGGTTTAGCCGGCGGACTCGTTGCGCTTGGTGGCAAGTTAATTCCGGGCTTTGATATGGTTGCCGATGAATTGAATCTCACCGACCGCATCAAGAATGCCGATTTTGTGATTACTGGTGAAGGACAACTTGATCACACGAGTTACGAAGGAAAAGTTGTTGGTGGCGTCATTGACAACTGCCAGCATTTCAATACGCCAGTCGCGGCAATCGTGGGTTCGTACGAGTTTGACACAGAACTTGACAATGAATTCATACGACCAAAACCGTTGATTTCATTAACAGAAATGTACGGTCACGAAAAAGCGATGAATGAACCGCTGTGGTGCATTGAGCACGCCGCGCTTGAATTACTACGGCAAATTTCGCCGCAATGAATCAGGCAGGTGCAACTGTTGTTGTCGTGGTGTCAACTGGGGCTGCAGGCAATGCGCCTGGCAACAACTTGCCAGCGAGGTCGGTGCCCAACATGATCAAGACTTGTGCTTCACCAAGTGAGCCGCCTTCAACAGGTGCTGGTGTCGCAACCGGCTGAATTTGTACTCCACCTAAAATTTCGGCAACTGCAGTTGCTCCAGTTTCGTAACCAGGCACGTAGAACACCACGGTGACACTTTGCTTGCCATACGTGACATCAGCGTTAATGGGTTGGGTCACAATGAACTGCTCTGACTGCAAAGCCGTCGACATCTGTCCAGCCGAACCAGTAATACCAGAAGCGTTGGCAACCATGACCTTGAAACCACTGCGCGGCAGCGTTGTTGTTTCAGCAGGAGCCACTGAAGATTCACCAGTTGGATCCACAACGGGAGCCTCGGTCACGACAGGTGCAGAACTGTTGTTGTGATCACGATTCACATCGCGCAAAATGAGAAACCCAAGTAACACGGCAATCGCTGCGACAACCACACTCAGGGTCGTTGAAACGCTGACACCGTTAGAACCGCTACGGCCTGTCGATTCGTTGGCATCTTCTGTGTTCATGCTTGTAACCCTCCGGACTCAGAAGCGCCATCAAGACGCATACGACGACGTCGTTCACGCGCCCGTTGTAGACGGCGAACAACAAGAGGATCGTACGCCAATGCTTCGGCGGTATCCAGCAGTCTGTTCAATTCGTTGTAGTAATCGTCGGCAGAACAGCTGAAGCGTTCACGCAACATCGAGTCCTTGACGCCATCTTCGGTCCACCAGCCCCGTTCAAAATCAAGGATTGCTTGTTCACGTTCGCTTAAGGACATGCCCTAAGCCTGCCCGTTGGAGGTGCCCCAATACAAGCACCGACGGAAACCATTTCCCGCCGACAAGGGTGCTATAAGTGCCGCCAGCGACTACTCTCCACTCTGCATGAGCAGGGAAAATGCCACCAAACCCTTTGTCATTGGCGTCGCCGGAGGTACGTGTTCGGGCAAGACGACCGTCGCCGAGCGATTGGTTGATGTCATTGGCTCAGACAATTTGGCACTGATTCGTCAAGATGCCTACTACATCGACCGCACTCACGAGGCTTTTGAGGTCCGAGCGGCAGCCAATTACGACCATCCGGACGCTTTTGAGTGGCCCCTCATGATCAAACAACTGACCGATCTCATTGCCGGCCAAACCATCGAAGTCCCCATTTACGACTATCCAGATCACAATCGTTCCAAAGAAGTTGAAATCATTCATCCGACCAAGATCGTGGTCTTTGAAGGCATCTTGGCCTTGATCGATCCTGCGTTGCGCGAGTTGTTCGACCTGAAAATATTCGTTGATACCCCAGCCGATATCCGTCTGACGCGACGACTTCAACGTGATATCACCGATCGCGGACGTACCCACGACAGCGTGATTGCCCAGTATTTAGCCACCGTTCGACCAAGTCACGAATTTTTCATTGAACCGAGCAAGCGCTTCGCCGATTTGATTTTCCCTGAGGGGGGCCAAAATGACGCCGCATTCAATGTGCTCGTCGCACGGATTCGTGAAGTTTTACGCTGATCGAAAACCAGCATGAAGAGAGCCGGGTGTGGGGATTGAACCCACGACCTACCACTTACAAGGCGGTTGCTCTACCACTGAGCTAACCCGGCGTGTCGCTGACGCAACGCCTGCAGGCTAGCGACGATGACGGGCGACTTCATATGTGGCAAGCGAAGCTGCCACAGAAACATTGAGTGAACTCAGGCGGCCCTTCATCGGAATGCTCACAATCAGGTCACATCGTTCACGAACCAAGCGTGACAGTCCCGATCCTTCAGCACCCATGACCAAGCAAATGCCCTCAGTTGCCAAGTCTCCAAGTTCAAAGAGCGACTTGTCGGCGGCGTCATCAAGACCCACAACCCAAATACCAAGTTCACGCATACGGGCCAAAGTTGTGGGCAATCCACCCACCACTGCCATCGGTACATATTCGATCGCACCAACCGACGTCTTGGCCACCGTGGGCGTGATGTGCACACTGCGGTGACGCGGCAAAATCACGCCGTCAACACCTGCTCCGTCGCAGCAACGCAACAATGCTCCCAAGTTGCCGGGATCGGTCACGCCATCAACTGCAACTAAGAACGGTGCTTTGCCTGGTCGACGACGCAGCAACGCATCAATCGGAACCGAAGGCAACGGTTCAGCATGTGCAAGAACTCCTTGCGGCGCTTCACTGCGTGCGGTGTAATCAAGTTTCTTTCGACTCACTTCAATCACTGGTACGCGGTTGGCACGCGCGAGTTGTTTGATGTCTTCAACTACGTCACTTTCATCAAGATCGCCAGCGATCCACACTTCGAATGTTCGGCGACGACCAGCAATCAATAGTTCACGAACTGCTTGACGACCTTCAATTTGGGTGCCGCCGAGATCATCATCTTTGTCGCCAGTTGCGCGACCTGAACCGCGTCCCGAACCGCGTCCGGGCTTGATTGGTCCTGCTTGCACTGGGCCAGTTCGTGCGGCACCACGAGCGTCAGGCACGCGTGGTCCACGACTTGACGGTCCGGGGTTACGACCTTTGGCAACGGGTCCACCAGAAGATGCAGGCTTTGCTTTAGCTGCCGACACTTTGCGCGACGCGGGACGCTCACGCCCTGCTGGCTTTGGTGCAGGTTTCCCCTTACCGCCAGACACTGGACGGGGACTCGAACTTTTTCGCGCAGCCATCAGACTTCACTCCTGTTTTCCATTTGAAAAATCACGGCAACTGCCCAACAAGCAATACCTTCTTGACGACCGAGAGCACCAAGGCCTTCAGCACGCCGACCCTTAACCGACACCGGCGCACCAGCGGCAGTCGACAACTTTTGTTGCATTTCATCACGACGCGGTGCCAACTTTGGTTGTTCGCATACAACGCTGCAATCGACGTTGCCAATCACCCAACCTTGAGCACGCACCAACATGGCGACGTGATCGAGAAGTTTGAGTGAATCGACACCCTTCCATTGTGGATCGGTATCAGGAAAATGCTGACCGATGTCGCCTAGCCCAGCAGCACCTAACAAGGCATCAGCACACGCGTGCGCAACTGCATCGGCATCGCTATGACCTTCAAGTCCGCGTACACCAACAAATGTGACGCCACCTAAAACCAATGGTCGGTTCGGATCATCGCTAAAACGATGAATGTCAAAACCTTGGCCAACGCGCACTCCGGTGATACTCATGAACTCGCCTGCTGACTTGCCATGAATTCACGAGCCCATATCAAATCTTCGGGATGCGTGATTTTGCGATTATTTGCTTCACCAGACACGACTATGACGGTACCGCCTATTGCCTCAACCAATGATGAATCGTCAGTGCCATCAATCTCGGGAATGTACGCCCGACGCAAAATGTCGGCGCGGAATGCCTGAGGAGTTTGCACCGCAACCAAAGTGGCACGGTCGGGGGTATTCACAACATGTGGGACAACGGCATCAACGGCCGAAGAATGCGCGACTTCAATGACTTTCACTGTGTCGACAACAGGCAAACCCGGAACCGAACCATCGGCACCAGCTTCGACTGCTGCGATCACTGAGCGATACAACTGCGCTGAAGCAAACGGACGTGCCGCGTCATGAACGAGAACCATTGTCGCGGTGGCGGGGACAGCCGTCAGGCCGTGTCGCACACTTGCCGTGCGGGTCGGGCCTCCGGCAACGACATGCACCGCTGGATTAGACCGCTGGTTGCTCGCTTCATCTCCGACATCATCAGCAGGCACAACCACGACTACGCCATCGCAGTTCGCCAGGGCCACATCGACCGCATGGTCAAGTACACGGCGATCTCCAATGATTTCGTATTGCTTCATCGTCCCAAAACGACGACCCGAGCCACCGGCCACGACAATTGTCCATACTTGTGGCGAGGCTCCATTCGGCTGAGTTGTCGGCTGAGCATCGGACATACGGGTTGAGGGTAGTACCGTATGGTCCTGATGGCTTACGAAGACGTCCTCCTCCGCACCGACTTTTTTGGTGACGCACCGACCGAACAGGTCGCCGCGATCGCCGCTACCGGCCGCAAGCGCATACTTTCTCGCGGCGACCATTTGTTTGAGGCAGGCGAAGAAGCCGAATCGATGTACATCGTGATCAGCGGTCGCGTCGCTATCGCCATTGCAAGCGAACTCGACAAGCGCGAGAGCATGGTGGCCCTCATGGAAGCCGGAGACCTCTTCGGCGAAATGGGACTTCTTGATGGCGGCCCCCGGTCAGCCATGGCCCGCGCTATTGAGCCGAGCGAAGTTCTAGAGATTCCTTACGACCCCGTAGGCGACTTGCTCGACAACAATCCCAAGGTGCTTCGGGGCGTCGTGCGCATGCTCGCCGAACGACTTCGAGTGATGGATGGCGCACTTGCCGATTCGGTTTTCCTCGACGTCACTGGTCGCACCGCAAAGCGTTTGCTCGAACTCGCCGCTGGCGCCGATGAATTTGTTCTTCCCGTCACTCAAGAAGAACTTGCTGGCATGGTTGGCGCATCACGTGAACGCGTCAACAAAGCGATCAGCAGTTTCATTCGCTTGGGCTGGATCGAACAGCACGAGCGTCGTTACAAAATCTTGTTACGCGACCGCCTCGAACTTCGCGCTCGCTGATTGAACGATGCCTGTCGGGCATCCGTCAACTACCCACAGCCCACGCCCAATTGCTTCGCCATACACATGTGGATGTGTTGCATAGATGCCAAACAGATCGGCATCTTCGATCGCTACTCGTCCGAGCAACAAACCAGTACGTGCTCGACGCATCGTGTTGATCCAATGTTCGGGATGAGCTCGAGCGAAATTCGGTGACACACTCGCGATGATCGTGACATTGCCCCGACACTGCGTTGTTTGATTCAGAAATTCCCTGATCAATGGATTCACTGTGGATTCATCGGCTAGCACCAACGCGGGTTGTTCATCGTGAAGACCATCAAAGTCTTTTACTTCTGACTGCTTTCGCAAATCAAACACGCGCCCTGATAAATGAATCTTCGCCCAGGCTTGCGTCATGGCATCAATGGTCATAGAACATCCCGAATCGCGGACACCGAAAACACAAATACTGCCGCCCAATGGAAGAGGAATTTCCGACAGATCATCGGCTGCAACGGCCCACGATGAGGCCAGGGTCAATGAATCAACGTCAATCAAGCGGGGCAAGTGGCGCAATTCAAATCGTTTGCGTTCGGCTTGAACCGCAGCATCACTGGATGTGGTTGGCGTCAATAACTGTGCGAACAACTCTCGCCCACCACAATCAACAAAGCATCGGCCGGGTGGCAAAGTTAATACCCACTTCTGTTTCAGACGACTGCTCAACATCGCCGGAATCGCAGTTGGTTGAACACCAGAAATGACACACGCAATATTTCGACTTGGGCCTTCCAAGAAGATGCGCTCAAACATCGTCCAGTTGTCAAGACCGATTCGATCATCAACAAAATAGTTTCGCCAAATATCAATGTCGTCAATGAACAGAAGCCAACGTTCAGTTGAATCCAAAACTGGAGGACCATCAATTCGTTTGATCATGAGATGTAAAAGACGTCGTAATAATTCACGGTCACTCACATCAACCTGATTCGCAACCGATGAACTGCTTCCCGAACAACTAATGGAAAAGACTTGATGGCCAAGAGTGGCCGACTTGTTACGCATCATCTCCAACGCTGAAGACTTTCCCGATTTTGCCGAACCCACAATGAATACATGGTTTGAGATTTCCCAACGCATCGGAACTTGACGTTGATTCATTGGATCATCAATCAGGCCGACCACGATCTCGGTGCTCCCGGCTTGGTCATCAACTGCATTCTCCGATAGATGCGCGGGCAGTGCATCGAGCCATGGCCGACGCGGACGGGGAATACCCAATTGCGCACCCGCCTCATTTGCCATATTGACCAGCGACTGCACGTCAACATCAAGATGTACCGCTTGGAAGATGTACAACTCGTCAGAGCCAAGTCGTAATGCAATCCGACCTGGGGTGTCGCGCGAAAAACCCGCTGCCACCGTAGAACCAACAATTTCTTGTGAGTCATGGGTTGACTGCACTCGCAACGCCAATCGAATATTCGCATTGGCCAATACATCGGCCGAAATCGCCGAACCTGGGCGTTGCGTTGCCACAACAAGGTGAATACCCAAGCTTCGACCTCGCTGCGCAATACTGACTAACGACCCAATGAAATTTGGTATGTCGTCTTTGAGAGCCGCCAATTCATCGACAACAACGATCAAACGGGCCAGATGAATTGCCGGGTCCTCTCGCAGTCGTTGCTCACGGTAACGCAACTCGGCCTCAAGGCTTACAAGAACTCGTGCGGCTAAACCCTCGTCAAGGTCGGTAATCACTCCGACGACATGAGGCAGTTCGGCACACGAGTCAAATGCTGCCCCACCCTTGTAATCAATCAAAATGAGATTGACATCTGCTGGTGAATACTGCAACGCAATGGTCACGACCATCGTTCTGAGAAATTCACTTTTACCCGATCCGGTAGTACCAACGACCACTGCGTGCGGACCGTCGTTGATGAAGTCAATCGCGATTTGACCATCGGCCGATTCACCAACGAATACGTTCAGACTTATTCGATCCTGCTTTTGCCAAGTCGACGCGATTGCCTGAGGTTGCATTGCAGAAACAGAAAAGTATTTCGAAAAGTTGACACGTTTCGAAATCAGGCCCGCCTCATGATCTGGATCAACCCACTGTTGCAATGCGTGAGCAAATTCAAGTGCTGTGCTTTGTGACATTCCATCAATTCCACATTCATCAGCACAAATAGTGTCGGTACAGATCGCTGGAAGATCACTCAAGTCCCCACCGATGACAACCATTGAGACATTGTCACGTTGCAACATTCGACGGGCGATTGAAGTGCGCTGTGCGACACATTCTTTTTGATTAACCAACAACACACGATGTCTATTTTCGGTTGAACTTTCAAGATCAAAACGATCAAGATGAGTCAATCGAACATGGGGGAATTGTTTGAAGAAATTCCATTCTTCAACCGCTTCACCTACAAAAATGAGTTGCCAATCTGCTGGTCCGACCTCAACTGCCAATCGAGTCAACAACGCAGTCACACACTGCCGTGCCCGTACACCGCACACCCCAAGAACTTGTCCAGACGACATCTTCACTGTGCGTGGGTAATGCGAAACGGCAATCGGTACGACATCGCCCTTTACTGTCACTTCTCGCGTTTCATAACCGAGACACACCTCGTCAATGTTGCGGTACGCCCACAATTTTGAATCTCCGTCTTCGGCGCTGCGGCGTAGTTCCCCTATTGAGCGATAGCGATGACGCAGTTGGTGAATAATTCGGTGAGTGAACTCAATATTCGCTTGATGAAATTGATCGTTGACTTCAATGCAGTGTTGTTGCCAACGCACCATTGAACGCCGATAGATGAGTCGGCTGATGACCCAAGTCAAAAATGTAATCACCCCTGTGGTGATGGCGAAGAGACCGAAAAATAATTGTCGGGCAACTAGAGCCATTGTCAGACCTAGTACAACACCACTGGCAATAGGTACAACCGGTGGCGACATTGATTTTTGCGGCTCGCGAGGAAATTCAGGAAGACTCGGCGCCAAGAGAATTTCTTGACGCTCTTGTAATGCTCGATGAAACATTTCCGGCAAACGTGGCGGCCTGTCGAACTTTTCACGAACCCCACACAGTGATTCACCCAATGCGACAACCGTGTCGGTGCCTACGTTCTGAACAAGAATTTGGCCACCAAGCGCCTGGCTTCTGAGAACTGGGTTGTCCCATTCAAGAAGTCCGTGGTGTGGTTCAATCGCCGGATCATTAATGGTGAGCCCAGCCACCTTTGACCGACCGATGGTTTGTCGTCCACTGTGAATTGGTAGTACCGCCCCGCTATCGGGCCCGCTCATTACAACAAGTTCGTACGAAGTCATACCCGTGTCATGTCGAACTGAACTCACCGTAGGTCTCACCGGCAATAGCAACGGACATCGTTATGTGACTTGCGGTGAGGTCCATCACGCCTAGTGGCGTCATGACACCTACCAACTCAACTTCAAACGGCCGCATCACCATGGCAACTCGCCTCATCACTGAATGGCGACGTATGGCCCGTCAGCCCCACAACATCCGCCGCGCCAATTCGCTGGGTTTGCCTGGCGAACCTGTCACCCACTTACAAGAAATCCTCCTGCGAAGTGGACTCGATGACTTATCAAATGCCGACCATTTTGATGAATACTTGGCGCGACTTGTCGAGTGCGCCAAGACCGATGACCTGGCAACCCGCATGGTTTTCCAGCGCATCATGCCTGGCTTAATTGCGATGGCAATGCGTCGAGCTCACGTCACTGCCGGAGGATTACCGGCAGCATTTGACCTCATCGCATCGGCAGCGTGGCTGGTCATTCGGCGATATCCCATTGACCGCCGCCCGCGTCGGGTTGCCGCCAATCTGTTGATGGACATTGAATATCAGGCTTTTGTGCGCGAACCTCGACTGAAGCGCAATCGCGCCGAATTTCATTTTGCTCCAGCAGGATTACTCGGCGTTGAATTTGAACGCTTTCGACTTGGTGAAACCGAAACCGATCCTGTGGGCACGAGCGCATCACTGGAACTCTTGTTTTCTGAATTTGAAAAACGAGGTCTCACTGAATACGACCTACAAATACTGCGAGCGGTCTGCCACGACATCAATTCAGTTGAAATGGCCCCACATTTGAATATCAAACCAAGAAGTGTGCGCAATCGCCGCGAACGAGCCCTGAATAAGGCCCGCAAAATTTTGCTTCAGATTGATGACCTTGACTGATGCATGAGTGAACTGAGATTCTCAGCGATCGGGCAACTCGTCGTATCCAGCGTCACCAGGCATGAGCAGTGCTTCGATTCTTCCGTCATCGCGCCACTTCACTTTGGGTAACAGTTTGGGTGGCGTACCAATCTTGCGAGCAGCAGTCATTATTTCATCGACCGAAGAATGGGCCGCCAGAAATTCAAGATTGGCAATTGTTGGTGGCAACATCAAAAGTTCGCCCGCATGCGCACGATGCAAGGCATCGCTAGGAGTCACCCACAAACTGTCAACGGTTTCTTTGTCATCGTGTAAAGGAATTTGATCATCCGGCATTGCCACCACAAAGAAACGTGTATCAAAGCGCCGCACTTCGCCAAATGGTGTCACCCAATGTGCAACCCACAACAATTCATCACTTTGCGCGACCAAGTTTTCAGCAGTCAATACACTCGTCATACTTCGTTCGCCAGCGTGAACCGCATGTCGGTAGGTCGTAAAGCGATCGTGTGATACCGGATCATCAAATCGAACTGTTGCGCCAGTCGTTGTTCGCGCCAACAACACGCCAGCTTCTTCAAAGCATTCGCGAATCGCCGCGATCTCATACGACGAGTCTTCGGCGTCGACTGCTCCACCAGGAAAGACATACATGCCCCCAGCAAATGCAGCCTTAGTCGTGCGTCGCATCATGAAAACTTCGACACCCAATTCGCGGGTCTCGCGCAACAACATCACAGTTGCGGCAGGTTTGATGGCAACACTTGCGGGATCAAATTCAGTGTTCTGAGACACGATTAGTCCAACTCGCCGCGAGGTTCTTCAGCATCAGCGTCGATGAAATCGCCAGATCTCGCCGAAGAACGACCGCCGAAGCCCGAGGTAAAAAACGCGGTGCCTTTTTTCGCCCGACGCATCAAGTACGAACGGAAAAAGGCTCGTGTCACTGGGAAGAGCATCAAGATGCCAAAAACGTCAGACAAGAATCCAGGTGTCAGCAAAAGGGCGCCGGCACCAAGAATGAGGACCCCATCAATCATTTCTTTGGTCGGAACCTTGCCTTGAGCCACCGCTTCGTTAAAGCGACGCCACACACGCAAGCCTTCACGTTTGACCAGCCAACTGCCAATGAAGCCAACCGCAATCATCAAGCCCAAGGTGTTGAAAAAGCCGATAGCCCCACTCATTTGGATGATGGTGTACAGCTCGGCAACCGGGGCCACGATAAAGAGCAAAAACAAGATCACGCACTCACCCTAGTCAGCAAGTGACGACAAGAGATAGCGTCGCTCTCAATGACTTCTCGGCCACCCAGCGTTGATTCTTTGGCGCGATCACTCGCCCACATCGGATTGCCACATCCGCTGTTGGTTGACGCCGCTCGACAAGCAATTGCTGCGGGCGACCCGCAATTGGCCGAACAAATTGCCAACGACATCGCGCAGTGTTTACTTGTTCCGGTCATTAACGCCACTGGCGTGATTGCTCACACCAACCTTGGTCGCTCGCCCGTCGCCCATACTCAAACTCCTCGCGCACAAAACCTTGAATTTGACCTGAACACTGGTCAACGTGGAAGTCGTCAAGCAGGTATCGGACAATTAGTGGCACGCGCATGTGGCGCCGAATCGGCAATGGTCGTGAACAACAATGCTGCAGCGGTGATGTTGGTACTAGCCGCGCTCGCCCACGACCGCGATGTTGCGGTGAGCCGCGGCGAGAGTGTTGAGATTGGTGGCGGGTTTCGTGTTCCCGAAGTCATGGAACAATCTGGGGCACGGCTACTTGATGTCGGCACCACGAATCGCACACGACTTGCCGATTACCGCAAAGCGATTGATCGCAAAACAACTGACGTCGCTCTCGTTCTGAAGGTTCATCCGTCGAACTACCGCGTTGAAGGTTTCGTTGAAGAGACGTCGGTTGATCAACTTGCAACTCTCGGCGTCACGGTTGTTTCCGACATTGGCTCGGGGCTGCTTGATGCAGCGTGTCCTTGGCTCAACGATGGACCACCGTCGTGGCTCAACGGCGAACCTGCTGCCAAACAAACATTGGCTGCTGGCGCTGACTTGGTTACTTTCAGTGGCGACAAATTGATGGGCGGACCACAATCGGGTTTCATCGTGGGCCGAGCCGATTTAGTACAAGCATGTGCCGCCCACCCTCTCGCGCGCGCGTTACGACCTGGTGGTTTAGTTCTCGCGTCGCTTCACAACACATTGTTGGCGTATCTCGCCAGAACTGCACAAAAAGACATCCCCTTTTGGCGAATGGCCACAACGTCAGTCAAAGAATTACGTGATCGTGCTCAAGCAATTGTTCAACACACTGGTGTTGGCCAAGTTGTTGATTGTGAATCACTTCCAGGAGCAGGCAGTGCACCAGGTATCACGATCGATTCAGTTGGCTTAGTCATTGATGGTGATCACCTGGTGGCGCTGCGCAACTACCAGCCGCCCATCATTGCGCGGGTCAAAGATCGAGCAACCATGATCGATTTACGAACCGTCGACCCGACCGATGATGCAGTGTTGATTGAGGCACTCAAGAAAATTCACTGACATGCGCATCATTGCCACTGCCGGCCATGTCGATCATGGCAAGTCAACATTGATTCGCCGACTTACTGGCATCAATCCTGATCGCTGGATCGAAGAACAAGAACGTGGTCTCACCATTGACCTTGGTTTTGCGCATATGCAGTTGCCCAGTGGCGACAGCATCGCATTCATCGATGTTCCGGGCCACACTCGATTCATCGGCAACATGTTGGCTGGCGTTGGCGGAATCAATGCGTGCATCTTGGTGGTTGATGGCCACGAGGGATGGAAACCACAGACCGAAGAACATTTGCGCATCATGCAACTCGTGGGAGTCAAGCACGGAATCATTGCTCTCACCAAAATTGATTTATGTGATGCCGATGATCGCGAACTTGCAAGCATGGATATCGCCGACCATGTTGCCGGAACCTTCTTGCAAGATGCCCCAATTGTTCCTTTAAGCGCAACGACAGGCGAAGGACTTGATGAATTCATCGCCGCACTTGATGCACTGGCCCAACAAAGCGCACCGTCCAGCAACCACCATCGTCCACGCCTTTTCATTGATCGCGTCTTTGCGGCCAAAGGAAGTGGCACCGTTGTCACGGGTACTTTGACCGATGGCTCATTTGCCGTTGGCGACAACGTACTTATCTCACCCTCGGGCAGCGAAGCAAAGATTCGCGGAATTCAAACTTTGGGCAGCGCTGTTGAGACAATCGAACCTGGCCATCGAGTTGCGCTCAATCTGTCGGGTATTGAACACTCCGAGCTCACACGTGGTGATGTCGTTGTCAAGGCAAACAATTGGCACTTCAGTGATCGTGTTGATGCATCGCTTCATGTGTTGGCTTCGTTAAGTCACGTCGTGTCACGACGCGGTGCATTCACAGTGCATATTGGATCGGACGAGATTCCCGCACGTGTACGCGTTCTTGGACCTGAATCAATTGCACCTGGCCACGATGGATTGGTTCGCCTGCATCTTTCGCGAGCCGTGCCACTACTTCCGGGTGATCGTTATGTGTTACGTGAGAGTGGACGTTCAGAAACGGTCGGTGGCGGCGAAATTCTTGATGTCGCACCAAAGTTGCCAGCATCTCGTGCCCAGCCCACGCGATCTGTTGATCGAGTCATCAACGAACATGGTTGGATCACCGCTAATTCTCTCACGCTTCTCACTGGCGAAAAACAAGACGCGCAATTCGGCGAATGGATTGTGGCCGCTGAAGTTCTTGCTTCAACGATCGCCACTATCGAATCACTGATCACCAAAGCGGGTGACGGAGGAATTGATCTGATTTCTCTTGACGAACGGCAACGATTGGTTGTCGCAACTCTTCCTCAGTTGTCCATCAAAGAAGGACGCGTCACGATTGCCGGCGTCCATGATCCCCTCCTTGATCATCCGATCATCGAACAACTCGCTCAGGCTGGTTGCGCGCCCACCGCGCCAACGGGCATTACGCCGCCAGAACTTCGCCGACTCGCCAAAGCCGGTCTGCTCTTTGAACGCGAAGGTGAGTGGTTTCATGTGTCGGCCCTCGAAACTGCTCGTGCGGTTGCCACAAATCTTCTTCAGACCAATCCCGATGGGTTCACAATGTCGCAGTTCCGTGAAGCACTCGGTGTCACTCGCAAACACGCGGTGCCACTGGCCGGCGAACTTGATGCACGAGCAATGACTCGCCGCCGCGGCGATGTACGCATTGCTGGACCAAAGCTTTAGTTCGAATTGATGTAGCGAAAAGTGAGGTTGATACGAGGCTCAACAAATTTCTTGGTCTTAGGCACATCGTGCATCCAGCATTGTTGAGACAAACCACTCATCACCAACAACGAGCCAGACGCCAAGGAAACTTGTTGTAGTTCTTTGCTCTGGCGATGTCGTAAACGAAAGTTACGTTCTCCGCCAAAACTCACCGATGCAATGACCGGCTCAGCACCTAGTTCGGGCTCATCATCGGCGTGCAGACCCATTGAGTCTTGACCATCGCGATAGAGATTCACTAAGACCGAATTGAATTGGGTAGATGCTGCTTCTTCGCAACGTTGTTTGATTTCAAGCAATGTCGGGGTCATTGGTCGAGGGTCAAGGGTGATTCCCGAATACGAATACGCTAAATCTCCGTACCAACACGCCAACCGTGGTTGAGGAACTTCTTTACCGAACAAAATGATGTTGCGTGCTTCCCATGGTGTTTCATCATTTATTTTGCGAAACATGCGGTCGCATTCGTCCGAATTGAAAAATCCTGGGCGATATAACGCGCTGCCGTCGTGAGGCAACAGTTCTTGAGGTTGCATGAGTGGCTCATCAAAAAGTCTCATACGACCTCAACTCTTTATGGCATGGGTAAATCAGCAAATTGCGATTCAATAATTGAGCGATCTTCAAGGTCGCTGATTCCGGCGATCAATTGCACCGTCACCATGTACACATCGCCATAGCGGTCGTCATCGGCATTCAACAACGCGCGCGAATAACCCTCGTGCAATGAAGCGATCAGCCAATCATCAACTGCGTTTTCAATTGCCCGAGCAATAGCCGATTCAATCAGTGTCACCGCATCTTCGGCCATGCCATTCACGGTGAGCGCTCGAGCAACTTGCCAATCACCAATCAACAAGTTCATCGCATTTCCGATGGGCTCCCAGAGCGCCCGTGACGCCAATGCTTCACACAGCGCCCGATATGCATCTTCTTCTGAGAGTTCGCTGCGATCAAGAATGTCTGATGCATTGTTATAAGCGCTGATTGCCAATTGGCGACGAGTTTGAATTGCATCACCCATAGTGAGACCCTTTACTTCTCTTCGATCTCTGCGACTTCTTTGGGTCGGCGTTCGCGGTAATCGCGAGCACCACCCTCCTCAGGCTCGACCTGCAACACGATGCCGTCAATGGCAACAACACGCGCCATTGCACCAGACTTCACGGGAGTTGCACGGTTGGTGCGGGCCTTCCAACGGGCAGCGCCTATTTGTACTGCGCCATCGGGGCTGATATCAGAGATTGCCATGCCAACTTCACCAATCAGACGTTCGCGTCCAACCGTTGGCGTTGCAAAGCGTGTACGAGTCATGCTCGGCATACCCGACACAAATGTGAGTGCAATGCCGCCAACACCAACAAGCAAACTCAACCACGACACCTGCAGTGATTGCTGATCAAAGACTGGGAACATAAAGACCGATGAAACAGTGAAGGCAACGAGTCCGAAACCAGTCCAGAATCGCGGAATTCCAACTTGCACATCAATGGAGAAGGCAAACATCGAGACAAACATCAAGATGAGTGCCCAGTTACGTTCGGGTAATTCGCCAAGACCGTAGAACGAAAGCAATAGCAACACTGCACCAACAACACCAGCAACGCCGATACCAGCGGTGAAGAATTCAAAGATCAAAAGCGCGAGGCCAATAATGAGGAACAGGTATGCAACAGGCGGGCTCGCTGACGTGTGCAACATTTGAGCCCACAAACCAAGCTTGTGGAAACGAACCGTGGTGATGTCGTTTGAAACACTTCCATCTTCGTTGAGAGTTTCAACTGCAGTATCAAGGGTGACGCCATCAAACGTGAGACCGTCAAGGGCATAGACCATGTTGCGAATCGTTGGGGCACCTTCGTCGCTAATTTCTAGCTTCAATGCTCCAGCACGACGAGCGTCTTGGAAGCCAAGTGTTTCGGTACGCAATTGGTCGGTTGCTTCGCCGAAGTCGACGCCATCAACGAGCGGTGTTCCTGACTTACCAATACGAGTGCCCGGTGCCATTCCAGTGGCATCGGCTGCTGACAAAAGTTGTGCACCAAGACCAGTTGCCTTCGAGCCTGAAGGTCCGACCCAAATCGCAACCGGGACAGTTGCGTTGGCGATGCGGTTGTACAGGTCACGCATCGTGTCACGACCAACGAGCGAAGCCTTTGAGTTGATCTGCAACACCAGAGCTTGCGCACCATTGGTTTCGGCGTCGGCGATTGCGTTGTTAATGGCATCGACGATGATGTTGTCAATCAGGCCAGAAACTTGCAGCACGTCAACTGGGGCAAGACCAGTTGCGGTTACGTCGGCGCTCATGGTCACTGCCTCTTGAGCGGGCGGTTCGGTGCCCGATGACGCATGTGCCACATCAATAAAGCCGAGCACGGAGCCGACAGCAATGAAGAGGATGGCTAGTCTGCGCACGAGTGTCTCCGAAAAAGAAAAATATTGACCCACTGTTCACCATGTCGCGGATGCTTGTGGTGGCCGGCAAGGGTGGTGTCGGCAAGACAACCGTAACGGCTGCGATGGCACGCGCCTCAGCCGATCTCGGACTTCGAGTGTTAGTTGTGACGCTTAACTCTCGCCAGGGTTTAAGCGAACTACTGGGCGGAACAGCAACCGCTGGGTCTGACTACGACGGCACCACTATTTTGAGCGGACTAGGCCCCAAAAAGACCGGATCGATTTTGCTTCGGTCATTGACCGCAAGCGATGCCCTTGAGGACTATTTGGGCACCCAAGGACTCGCTCGATTAGCCAAAAGGTTGGTCTCAACAGGTGTCGTTGGAGTGGTCGCCAGCGCGGCGCCAGGGATTGACGACCTATTGGTTTTGGGCAAACTCAAGCACTTGGTCGGTATCACTGGCCCCGAGGGCGACCATGACCTGATCATCGTCGACGGCCCAGCCGCCGGACACGCGATTTCGTTTCTGCAGTCCCCTGCAGCCATGGCCAAGACGATCAGCGGTGGCCCCTTGCATTCGCAAGCCAACGAAGTGCTGGCCATGTTGCATGACGCCAGCAAGTGTCGCGTGATCATGGTCACCCTGCCCGAGACAACTCCTGTCAATGAACTCGTTGAAACCACGGCCCTGCTCACAGAAACCGTAGGGGTTCACTTCGGACCGATTGTGATTAACGGAGTTGATCAGGCTACGGAAATTACAGCTCTCGTAGCAAAGGGACAATTACCCGAAGGTGATCTTGGTGATGCGGCCCGTTATCGCGCTTCGCGATGCGCGATGCACGCCAACGCAGTTGAGCGAGTGAACAGCCTTGTGGCGACTGGTTCAATTTCATTGCCACATATTGCAAGTGCAGGATTGTCAGCCGGCGATATCAAGACTTTGGCAAAAGTTTTGATTGCAGAAGTGAGCGCACAATCATGAGCCGCAAGAATTTCCGTGACGTCATTTCAACTTCGCGCATCGTGGTCTGCTGTGGTTCGGGTGGAGTTGGCAAAACAACAACTGCTGCCGCGTTAGCGATGCAGGCTGCCGAACTTGGACGACGAGTTGTGTTGATCACGATCGACCCGGCGAAACGTTTAGCCGATGCACTTGGGTTATCTGACTTAAGTAACGAACCTTCGCTCGTGCAACACGAATGTTCGGGCGAACTCTGGGCCATGATGCTCGATGCACGCGCCACATTTGATGAAGTCATTCGTCAACAGTCGCGAAATAAGCAACAAGAACAGGCGATTTTGACGAATCCGTTCTATAGCAATATTGCGAGTCGTTTGTCGGGCAGCCAAGAATACATGGCAGCTGAAAAGCTGTATGAGCTATTTAACGACGATCGGTTTGATCTCGTGATCGTCGATACTCCCCCAACCCGCGAGGCTCTTGATTTTCTCGAGGCTCCGCAAAGGCTGATGAACTTTCTGGACCACCGCGTATATCGCTGGTTAGTGATGCCTGCTCGCGGCGGACTGCGTGTGTTGAACTTTGCGGCCCAACCAATTTTGAAAACAATCGGCCGCGTCATTGGTGCCGATGTTTTGGCCGATGCCATCAACTTCTTTCAAGCCTTCGAAGGTATTGAGGAAGGTTTTCGTCAGCGAGCGCTCGCCGTTCAGACTTTGTTGAAGTCACAGGACAGTAAATATGTTGTCGTCGCTTCGGCACATGACGACACCGTTCGTGAAGCAATCTTCTTCACCGATGAACTGGCGCGAGTTGGCACTCCGGTGACCGGATTGATCATCAACCGCCTACAGCCAAAATTTGGTAAGGGCTCAGCGACTGCCTCAACTACTGCGGCGCGCAAGGCCGACAAAGAAGGCGACACCGATCTGGCGGCGCTGCACCGCAATATGGCCCACCTGCGCCACATCGCGCAGGCCGAAGAAGCCACCTTGAAGCCCCTGCTTGACGCCGTCGGGTCGGCGCTGGTGGTGAAACTCGATCAGCGAGCCCAAGACATTCATGATCTTGATGCCATCGCCGATTTAGGGCGGGATCTCGTCGCCGCCACCGCCACGAGGTAGCGTTTCGTCTGTGCATGTGATCCTGGCTACCGATGCTGACTGGCTGGTCGACGAAGTCGTCGCCTCCCTTGGCGGACCCGAAACAACTTTCACCCATTGTCGCGACGGACGCTCGGTTGTCGAGGTGGTCAAGGCTCGTACCCCTGATCTGGTGATTCTTGATCTGCAGATCGGCACCATGGGCGGCATTGCCGTCACCATGGACTTGCGTCTCGACGAAAGTGGTGGCACGTTGCCCCATGTTCCGATCTTGATGTTGCTCGATCGTCAAGCCGATGTGCACATGGCTCGTCGTAGTGGCGCAGATGGTTGGCTCATCAAGCCGCTTGATGCATTGCGTCTACGCCGTGCCAGCAAAGCCATCGCTGCCGGAGGTTGCTTCGCTGAGGGAATCCCCGCAGTCGAAGAACCAGTCGTTGAAGAAATCGTTGAAGAGGTCGCTGCTGCAGAAGTTGAAGTCGCAACCGCCAACTGATTACGGGTACGCAATACCTAACAGTGCGTGCGTATTGGGTCCTGCAATTCCGTCAACGGGAATGTTCTGCGAAAACTGGAAGTTCATCACCGCTTTAATCGTTGCCGGACCGTATTGACCATCAGCCACATCTTCAAGAAAACCAACGTTGATTAAGGCTTCTTGTAGAGCAGTCACTCGAGGACCAATGTCGCCATACAGCAATTGGTCGGTCGCACTTTCGGGGTGATATCCCTTATTGGTTTCATCACACGGAAAACCTGCAACGGCGATTTGAATTGTCGTGAGGATAAAACTCTCGTTAGTTATTGCGCCTTCAGGTTCTGGCCCATACCCATCGGGCACCGAATAGCAGTAGATGTATAGCGGGTCATACATCTTCCACTCGTTGTTTTCTAAATGGAACGGAATGACGCCCTCGCATTCACCACAGTCGGGGTAACTCTGAGTGATCATCCAGTCACCGAGACATTCGAGTTTGATTAAACCACTGACGTCTTGATCGGCCGGAACAGCAGGCAGGTCACAAGCGGGCTCGACTGCGAGAGAAGCGGTTGTTGTTGTTGTTATCTCAAAGGTTGTTGTCGAGGCTTCGGTACTAGACACATCTGACACTGGCGCCGAGCCGTCAGCTGTTGTAATGGCGGAACTACTGCACCCTGCTAAGAGGCCGAATATCACTGCAGCGGCACCGAGCCTTCGCACCATTTGCTGTTTCATCTTCGCCCCCATTTTCCTCTTGAGGTCAGAGTAAACGAAGCCAGGTAGGCAGTGGTTACCAAAAGCCGGTTTTGCAGTTAGGGGAAACTGCCGAGTCCCTATAGGCTCGTTTCCTGCACCATCGGGGTGTAGCGCAGCTTGGCTAGCGCGCCACGTTCGGGACGTGGAGGCCGGAGGTTCAAATCCTCTCACCCCGACCAGCACACATCCCCCGCTTCGGCGGGGGATGTGCCATTTACCGGCTCATTTCGCTCTACGGTGAACCCGTGGATATTGCGCAACTTCAAGATGTCATCGAACGTACCTACGGCGACCGCGATCGTGCCCGGGGTGTGCCCTCAACTGTGGCTTGGTTAGCCGAAGAAATCGGTGAATTAGCTCAGGCCGTGCGCAAAGGTACTAAGGCTCAACAAGAACACGAATTCGGCGATGTGTTGGCCTGGGTCGCAACGCTTGCCAATCAAATGGGCGTCGACCTATCTGCGTGCGTTGAGCGTTACGCCAACGGATGTCCGCGCTGCGCGGCTCTCCCATGTGCGTGCTAACTGATCTTTAAAGAAACAGTTCAGCAATCTGCACTGCATTCAATGCAGCACCCTTGCGCAAGTTGTCGTTACTCACAAACAACACCAACCCACGACCATCATCAAGCGACAAGTCTTGGCGAATACGACCAACAAAGCTCGGGTCTTTGCCAGCAGCTTCAAGCGGTGTCGGTACATCGGTGAACACAACACCAGGTGCTGACGACAGCAACTCTTTGGCACGGGCCACCGAAATCGGTCGATCAAATTCTGCATTGATGCTTAATGAGTGACCCGTATACACCGGAACTCGCACGCACGTACCAGAAACTCGCAAGTTCGGAATCGCCAAAATCTTGCGACTTTCATTGCGTAATTTCTGTTCTTCGTCAGTTTCAAACGAATCGTCATCGGTGTACTTGCCGGCAAACGGCAACACGTTAAAGGCAATCGGCTTCGTGAACTTGGTTGGTGTTGGGTAGATAACCGCTTCACCGTCATAGGTGAGGTCGCGGGCGTTGTCGGCAACTTCACGCGACTGCTTATCAAGTTCGTCAACACCAGCAAGCCCGCCACCCGACACTGCTTGATAGGTGCTCACGATCAAACGATTAAGGCCAGCTTCGGCATGCAACACTTTCAACACGGGCATCGCGGCCATCGTGGTGCAGTTTGGATTCGCAATGATTCCCTTCGGTACATTGCGAATTTCTTCAGGGTTCACTTCACTCACAACGAGCGGAACTTCGGGGTCCATGCGCCAAGCCGACGAGTTGTCGATCACAATCACGCCAGCAGCAGCAAAGCGCGGTGCAAGTTCACGTGACGATGTGGCACCAGACGAAAACAGTGCGATGTCCAGACCCGAAGGATCAGCAGTCGCCGCATCTTCAACAGTGATTTCGCCGCCCTTCCACGGAAGGGTGGTTCCGGCCGAACGGGCCGAAGCGAAAAAACGAATCTCATCAATCGGGAAATTGCGCTCGGCCAACAAGGTGCGCATGACGCTTCCTACTTGGCCGGTTGCTCCTACTACTCCTATACGCATAACACGCAAGGCTAACGGGCTGGTTACGCCGCCCGACGGGCAATTAACCACCAATGGCTGGCATTCACGCCAACAAACGTGCATTGCGGAATGCCTTCAACTCCGCCGACGCGACGGTGGTGGCTAAACCACAAAGTGGGATTCAACAATTCGATGTTCTTGCGTGCGAGGTGATCGAGCACCACTTTGGGGGCCAGACGATTGGCCTGCCAACCGAGGCGAGTCGACCAACGTTGCCGAGCCAACCACGCGCCAATCGTGGGCACGCGCCAAAGGGCTCGCGTGACAACTCCGGCGGGGAACAACAACAAGTCGGCGGCGACCCATGTGCGATAGTTCAACACCACATAGCCGCCTGGCTTCACAACGCGCAGAGCTTCTTCGGTGAGCGCCAATGCGTCTGCACTTTCGCAGTGTTGCAAGGTGATGTAACTAAACACCATGTCGGCCGATGCATCGGGCAACGCCAATGTCTTGCCGTCGGCAACGTGTGATGTTGACAAACGCTCGGGCACACCAAACTTGCCAACGGTCTCGCGGCAACGTTCAAGAAACGCTGCGTCAAGATCGCAAGCGACAACCGATTTGAAACGCTGAGTAAAGCCCGCAGTCATGCGACCAATGCCGGCACCGATTTCGACGAACGAACGTTGCGCATTTTCTTCGGGCAAGAATCCGAAGTATTGCAAATAGGCGCCAACTTCTTGCTCGCCCGAATTGACAAATTCGGCAAGAGTCAGTTGCTGCCCGGTCTCGTTGTTAAAAACCCAGCCAGTGTCGCGTACAACGCTGTCGCCATCACCTTGAGTTTCAGATGCACGACCGGCCGCATTCCACGGCACATGTTGGCGACGACGAGCGCGAGACACGAATTATTTCCGCTCGGGCAACGGAGCGCTGTATGACTGGCCACTGTCGAGACCAAATGCAGTGTGTAATGAACGGGCAGCTTTTTCAAGATCGGCTGCAGCAACAACAACGGAAATGCGAATGGTTGACGTTGAAATCATTTCAATGTTGACATCGTTGTCGGCAAGTGTGCGGAACATCTTTGCGGCGATGCCGGGACTGGTTTTCATTCCAGCACCGACCAATGAAATCTTGGCAATTGAATCGTCTTGTGCAATGCCAGCAGCACCAATTTCTTTGGCAACCGATTCAACGATTCCTTGAGCAACTTTCATGTCGGCTTTGGGCACAGTGAAACTGATGTCGGTGTTGCCGTCTGTTGATGTGTTCTGCACGATCATGTCGACGTTCACGTTTGACTCAGCAAGTTGTTCAAACAACGCAGCCGAAATTCCGGGGCGATCGGGCACTTTACGCACGGTCACTTTGGCTTCACTGGTATCGGTGACAACTCCAGAGATAATGGGATCTTCCATCGAAGGCTCCTGACTAGTGACCCAAGTACCTGGCTCCCAGGTGAAACTGGAACGCACTTGAATCGGGACATTGTGATTACGAGCAAATTCAACTGAACGCAGAGCAAGAACCTTGCTACCAGCGCCAGCCATTTCGAGCATTTCATCAAAGTTGATGTGTTGAAGTTTGCGTGCCTGCGGAACGATGCGCGGGTCGGCGGTAAAGACACCCGTGACATCGGTGTAAATCTCGCAACTATCAGCGTTGAGCGCAGCCGCCAAAGCAACCGCCGTGGTGTCCGAGCCACCACGACCAAGCGTGGTGATTTCTTTATCGGTGCTGACGCCTTGGAAGCCGGCGACGACACATACTTTGCCTTGTGACAGTGCCTCACGGACACGATCGCCCTTCACTTCAAGAATCTTGGCTTTGGTGTGCACGGTGTCGGTGATGATGCCGACTTGGCTTCCCGTGAAACTGATGGCGTCAATTCCTACGCCGGCGAGAGCCATACATACCAGGGTCATAGAGATGCGCTCGCCAGTAGTGAGCAACATGTCCAGTTCACGAGCCGGCTGCACCGATGAGACATCGTTGGCGAGCTTGATCAGGTTGTCCGTCGACTTACCCATGGCCGAAACCACAACGACCACATCATTGCCGTGACGCTTGGTGAAGGCCACATGTTCGGCCACGGCACGGATGCGTTCAGGGTCGGCTACCGAAGTGCCTCCATATTTTTGGACAATGAGTGCCACAAGGGTGTCAGGCTACCTCTTTATGGCGCTGAGATCAGGTTGTTTACCTAACGATCACCATTCCTGACCTGCGTGGCGGGCTTCTCCTCCGTTAGCCTTCCCCCACTATGGGAACAGCAAAACGTGAACGTAAAAAGATGAACCGCGAGATGGGCCGTCAGGCTCAACAGGTTGCCGCCAAGCGCCAGAAAACGACCAAGATGACCATCCGTATCGTCGGAGCCGTTGTCATCGTTTTGGCATTGTTCTTCGGCATCGCATTCCTCACCAAGGACGACTCAACTGACAAGGGCTCGCCTGTCTCAACAATTGTTGATGCATACGCAAGCACCACAATCGCCGGCGACGCCACGACCACCGTGCCTGCCGATAGCACTGTGCCTAGCGACACTGCTGCACCAGCAGACTTTGTCTACGGAACTACCGAGTGCCCACCGGCCGAGGGAGCCGCAACTCAGACTCAGACATTCAGCGATTCATTCGCGCTGTGTATCGACCCCGCCAAGACGTATACCGCAGTGGTGAAGACCAACATGGGCACGTACTCGGCAGTACTTGATGCAGCGAAGGCTCCTGGCGCCGTGAACAACTTTGTGAGCTTGGCTCGTAACAAGTACTTCGACGGCACCAAGTGTCATCGTGCAATTCCTGGCTTCATGATTCAGTGTGGTGACCCCACCGCAACTGGTTCTGGTGGTCCTGGCTACAAGTTCGCTGATGAATTGCCTGCGTCTGGCGAATACAAGATTGGCTCATTGGCTATGGCGAACTCTGGTGCAAACACCAACGGCAGCCAGTTCTTTGTGATCAGTGGCGATCAGGGTGTTGCATTGCCGCCGAATTACACCTTGTTCGGTCAAGTCACTGATGGACTTGACACCACAGTTGTTGCTCTTGATGCTGCCGGCAATGATGACCCTGCATCAAATGGTGTTCCGCCACTCAAAGAGATCAAGATCGAGTCGATCACCATTACTGAAAGCTAATTAAGTTCTTCACATTGGTACTGAATTCCAGATACTAAAAATCCCCCTCGGCTCCTGGACTAAACCAGATGCCGAGGGGGATTTTGTTTGAGTGATGTATTACTTGTGAATCAGACTGGCTGTGCGCCGAAGTATCCAGCTGCGTCCACGAGCAAGTGGGCCTTGCCGTATACGTAGAAGCACACGTGTCCGTCATTCGAGACCGGCGCAATCACAGCGTTCGGAACCGTCTGACCATTCACGAAGTTGAGGTTCGATGAATCCGGACGAGTACCACATGGGTACACCGTCACGTAACCACCAGCATTACCGGCTTCACCATCAACCACAGTCACGTTGAGCGCAATGGAGGTCATGCCCGAGGCAGGCAATCCACTGGCTCCAGCAACAGTGAGGTCGTAGGCAGCTCCGGTTCCATCGGTTGTACCAACCTTGATACCTGAAGTACGAGTGTTCAACAAGCGCACTGGTGCTTCAAGAGCAGTCAGCGAATTGTCGAAGTAACCCGATACGTCAGCCAACAAGTGAGCCTTGCCGTAGACATAGAAGCACACTTTTCCTTCTGGCGAAACTGATGCAATGACTGCGTTCGGAACCGTCTGACCATTCACGAAGTTGAGGTTCGATGAATCCGGACGAGTACCACATGGGTACACCGTCACGTAACCACCAGCATTACCAGCTTCACCATCAACCACAGTCACGTTCATCGCAACTGTGCTCAAGTCTCCAGCAGCAGGCAAACCGCCCTCGCCGGCAACAGTCAGTTCGTAGGCCGTACCGGTGCCATCGGTCTTACCGACCTTGACACCCGAGGAACGAGTGTTCAACAAACGAGTCGGGGACGACAACGAAGTGAAGCCTTCAGTGAAGTAGCCAGAAACGTCAGCCAACAAGTGAGCCTTGCCGTACACGTAGAAACACACGTGTCCAGTTTCTGAAACCGGCGCAATCACTGCGTTCGGAACCGTCTGACCATTCACGAAGTTGAGGTTCGATGAATCCGGGCGAGCACCACACGGGTACACCGTCACGTAACCACCAGCATTACCAGCTTCACCATCAACCACAGTCACGTTAAGCGCAACTGCAACGACACCATCGGCCGGGATTCCGCTGACTCCAGCAACGGTTAGGTCATACGCTTCACCTGTTCCGTCAAGCTTGCCGACCTTGATACCCGATGTACGAGTGTTCAAGAGACGTTCTGGAGCTTCAAGAGCGGTCAACCCACCAAGTGCGACATCAACTTCTTCGGAGAAGATTGCCGTCACTGCAAAAGGGCTGCTCATGGGAAGGGTACAAGAAGTACTCGTACCAGAACATGCGCCGTCCCAACCATCAAATTGCCAACCGGCATCCGGGGTCGCAGTCAAGGTCACCGCAGTACCGTTGGTGAAGTCGTGAGTACATCCAGAGCCGCCTCGACACGAGTCAATTCCCGCAGGGTTTGAATCGACAGTTCCGTTACCAACAACAGTGACTCCAAGGTTGCGTTGAATTTGCGTGAACGTCGCCGTCACCGTACGAGCTTCGCTCATCGTGACGACGCAAGTGCTTGTAATACCAGTACATGCACCGCCCCAGGCCAACTGCCATCCGAAGGTCGGTAGCGCAGTCAAAGTCACCTGAACACCATCGTTAAAGTTGGCACTACAGGTTCCTGATGTACTCGTGCAGCTCGTAATTCCAACCAGGTTTGACCCAACAGTTCCGTTACCGGAAACAGTGACACCAAGGTTACGTTGGATTTGCGTGAACGTCGCCGTCACCGTACGAGCTTCGCTCATCGTGACGCTACAAGTGCTCGTACCAGTACATGCACCGCTCCAAGCATTCAGCTGCCAACCAGAAGCTGGTGTCGCAGTCAAAGTGACCGTGTCAAGCGCATCAAAAGTGCCTGTGTCAGTACCAGCAGCTGACAACGATATTCCGCTCGGGTTTGAAGAGACTGCTCCGTTACCGACCTGGGTGACCGACAAATCGTGAGTCACCGAGAATGGAACTGAGAACAAGTCGATCGTTGAGTTGCCACCAGCAACGCCACCAATGTTTGATGCACTGGACATCACGAGAACAACACCGTCGTTGGTGGTTGGATCCCAATCAAGCGCAGCAACACTGCTATCTCCATCGGCACTTGCGCCGACTGCATTGGTAGATATGAGGTCAGTCGTGTGTTCGGCCGTGTCATACAAAAAGACGTCAGTCTTATTGTTGTTGTCAACGTCTGACAAGAACTCGTCACCAGACTGATAGGCCACAAAACGGCAGTCATCAGAGATACGCGGGTTAGCAGCCGACGAAGCAGCAATACCTAGCGAATCCTTGCTGATCAGCGAAACAACTGCGGTACCAGTACGGTTGTCCCACAGGAAAATTCCCTGTGCGGGTCCTGCGTCACCAGCTAAAAGGTCGTATCCGCGATCGGCCTTGAAGGCCACACAGGTTCCGTCAGGTGTGATTGCAGCCGGACGCTCGCTATCAGCAAGTGTTCCGGTCGAAACATCACCATTTGGCTTCGTCGTGAGGTAGCGACCGGCTCCTGCCGAACGCAAAACTAATCCGCCAACAGTTCCAGAATCGCTCACTAGGTCGGTCGCTTCAGTCGTCACAACAACCTTTGATCCGTTACCCGAAATCGCTGGCAAGAAACCGCCGCCTGATGAACCGTTCGTTGCAAACTGAGTTGCCCACGTCACAGGAGTCGTCGCCGCTGCCACAGTGATGTCACGAACATACACGTCAGGACCAAAGTTCAGGTCGTCAACGTTGAAGTCCATATCAGTCACGAAAGCAACTTTGGAGCAGTCTTCACTGATGACACCCGAGTTGGCACCGAGATACGAAATATCGTATTCGCCAGTGTCGGCGTTGTATGACTGACTCACCAAGGTTGTCGTCACGCCAGCAGTTGGACTGGATTGACTAAATTCGTCCATGATTTGGTCGGTGTCGGCATCGCGATCAACGACGTAGACGTCTTCAGCGCCGTTGGCGTCAGTTGTGCCCCATTCATTTTCGGTGGTGAATACGACATATCGTCCGTTACCACAGATTGTCGGGTCATAGCTATTGGCAAAATTGCTTCCTTGTTCACCTGAGGCACTGGTTGACAGTCGCGTAATTGTCGTACCATCGGTGACGAAAATATCTGAAGCGTTGTTGGTGTCACTAGGAACCAGGTTATTTGCTGATGATTCAAAGACAGTCCAGCGTGTCGAGCCCACCAATGTTGTATTGACTCCCCATGCCTGTCCTAAACCTGAATCACCAACTCCTGCATTTGCACTACTACCAGCAAGACCGGTAGCAACGATTGAGGCACTTGCGGTCGTGGCGGCCGATGCTGGCAACTGGGGAGCAATCCCCAGCGCCAAACTCGAACCCACCAACGCCGTCAAGGCGCAAAGTGAAAGTTTTTTCATGTGTTTGTCCTCAGTCCGCTCAGCTGTTCGACAATGCGGCTTGGTTGTGACGGCAATTTGACGTGCCATATGACGAATCATTCGCGTCGGTAGGGCCAGAAGTGATCGGCTTGAAACCGAACGAAGCAATGATGCGGCGAGCGGTGGCATCGCCACAAATGAAACCAGGTACGGCCCCAACAGTCACCGCGGTGTCAGTAGCATCACCGTCGAGGTTGCAGTCGGTACCTGCAACTACTTCGCTGACAACGCCATTGTTAGCGTTGTTGGCACAAGCAGGTGGCTGCTTTGACACGCCGACAAAGCGACGAGCATCAGGTGAACGTGGAACGTCCGCACCAGCGTTCAACGGAATGACGTTGTAGATCCAACGGGTTGCCTTGTAACGACTATCTGAAGTGTTGATCGTGCTAAACGATGGACGCTTCAACTGATCGGCATTAGGCCCAAACTTGCCGAATACTGCACCGTTGCGCTTATCTGTCTCGAGTGAGCGAGCCTGCAATACCCAGCGGCTGTAGCCGTACCAGCAAATTGCGTTGGGCTTGTCAGCATCAGAAACGTTACGGCAATCGTGTTCTTGAACAATCGGGAACGTAAATGAGTTCGTGGGATCTCCGTCTTTATCGTTCGCGGACTTGCTTGGGTATCCATCGCAATCCGCCAAAACAGCAGAGTCAATTCCGTCACTGCGACCAAAGAAGATCGTTGCAACGTCTTTACCAGTTCCCGAGCCAGCCTGGATGCGGTAGGCCGCAATCTTTGCGGGCTCAACACTCACATTGCTGTTTGCAGTCAATTGGTTCCAGTACCGAATCTTCGGATAGCCGGCTTTCATGTCGCCAGTGTCGAAGTAGTCACCGTCTTGGTTGACGTCAACACTTGTTGCTGCGCACTGGTAAATATCTTTCGTATTTTGTGTCGTCAAACCGTTTGCAACTGCTGGTTGGCTATTGCCGGGGAAATACGTCCAACCAATTGCGTCAAGAGCAAATGCCCAGTACTCAAACTTTTGGGTATCAGCCGAATACGACGAGGAACGACCAACGTCGAGACATGCGTAGTTGTTGTTTGCGCTGTTGTAGGTCACTCCCTTCACGGCAGAACCCGAAATTGCCGAGCGACCATCGCCAGAACCGTTCGGTGGTATGACGCCGAGATTAACTGTGTAGGTACCAGGCACCGAGTTGACGGTTGGGCCACCAGGCACAGTTGAAATGGGTGTGAACTCAATATCGTCAGCCGCAGCGATGGCTCCATTTTGGTTGGTGTCTTCTGAACCTGCTCCACCGAAAACGTATTCCGTTGTGCAGTTTGCGTCCGGAGGAAGAACTGCTCCACCGGGCCAAGCCAAACGAGCAGCCTTCAACCAAGCAGTGGTCACCAAGGTGGATTCACCAGCTTCAATGTTTGCGTTTGCAGACACCAACGGCGGAATATTGACAGCCTTATCCCCATCGGGGTTGTAGCGGGTGCTCAAGTTATGAGCATCGACCAAAGCGTTCATCACGTAATACGTGGTGTCCGATCCAACAACGCCCAAAATGTCGCCTTTGTTACCATCTGCACCTGCGTGCACTTGGCTCGGAACGGCAAGCATTCCAGCGAGTGTGGCAACGCTGAGCGCCACCTTAGACAACTTCTTCACAGTTTTCTCCTTATGCGAGAGTTCGGGTTAACGAACGAATACTGCTCGCATCAAGTGAATGTGAAACCAGAGTTAGGTAACGAAACGGTGAACAGTAACTAACGAATTAGAAATTCGTTCAGCCAATCGCGGGATACATCAAAGTCGCGTGGTGCCACACCTCAAAAAGTACGACTGCGAGTAACGGGGTCGCAATGAGCCACATGACGCGTCTGCCGATTTTCTCAGAGAGTGGAATGAAAGTGACGAGCAAAATCAGTAATAAAAACAGCCATATTGCAAGCTGCATTGCCGAATGATTCGAGCCTTCTAAACCTAATTCTGCGGTTGAGGTCTGCACATCGGTGGCTGCCGTCCCCGCGGGAAAAACTGGTGATGTCAGAAGTGCTCGAACAACTAATCGCTGATCGGGCGAAGACCCGCCAACGCCCGTAATTAGAAGCAACATATTTCGTTCACCGGTGAATGCTGCCGAATCATTTGCCGAACGTACGGTTGAATCGATGACTTCGTACGTATGCTCGCCTTGAGCCGTCGTGACAGTTATCTCTTGACCTGGTTTGAGCTCATCAAGATGCGCGAACGCCGATCCGTATCGAGTTGAGCGACCCAAAATTGCCGATGTGCCTGGTTGACCGGGAATCGCTGAACCAACTAAGTGACCTGGGCCTTTAGCCAAGTCCTCGGCCTGAGTTCCTTCAACGACTATTCGACGCACATTGATGTCTTTGATCTCAAGCAAGGCAACAGGTGTGCCGCTCGTGATTGGATAACCAACTGGCGCCACTCCATTCAAAAGCGCTGGCGTAAATTCTTTTTCTAACAGCGCCTGAGCTCGATCTTCTGCCATCGGCGTAAAGACTTTGGCGTAAGCAAAAAGGCCCAAAACAAGTACAAGCAGCGCCGCTGATCCCCAACGAACTTTCTGACGTAAATCTCTTTGAGGCGCGAGCACGGTCATGACTTCGCAACTTTCTTTCGCGGCTTTGCTGTGCCAACTAACGCGGCACCAGAAAGCCCAAGCAAGCCGGTGTACATCATTCCAGAATTTGACGAACCCGACCCAGGAAGATCACTTGTCGCCTGCGGCACCGTTATCGGAGCGAGCGTCGTTGTCGTCGTAGACGTCGTCGTCGTTGATGTTTCAGGTGCCGTCGTCTCGGGAGCAGATGTCGTCTCGGACGGTGTGTACTTCTTTGGGGGCGCTTGAGTTGTCAATGTCAGTGGGGTCGTCGTTGTCGACGTGCTGACAACCGCGGCAACTGTGGTTGAAGTGGCGATTGTCGTGGTGGTCGCAGGCGCGGATATTTCTGAGAGCGACGCCAATGCCGCAACTTTCATTGAATTTGGTAAAGCAACATAACCTGCAGCTAACGCAGTTTGTCCATCTGTTAAACCATAACGAAGCAAGCGAGTGACTTTGTCAACTTTACGTTCCGTTGAGAATTCATTCGGAACCATCGCATAATCAATCTTGACAAGCGGGTAACCAGTTGGATCTTCGGGTGTCGGATCGGCGATCAACAACCCCTCTGTCGACGTGTCCATATCAGCTATACCCGCCAAAATCGCAGCATCGGTGGGTGCGACAGATGCGGCATTTGATGTACCAATTTTCGCAACTTTGAGACCAAATCGTCGAGCACTTGGAAGGTCCATCACACCAATGAATCCGGTGGACGACGTATTTTCACGCGCCGTTCCTGTTGGTGTCACACCATAAAACATTTTCAATGAAATCGCTCGTTGACCTTGACGAGGCGAGTAAGCACTATCAGGAGAAACAGTTTCGAAAAGATCTTGCGGATAGGTGTACCCGATGTAATCACGATTGACCGAGATTCTGAATGCGTCATTTCCAGCAAGAAATGACTGAGCACCTGCATTGGATGAAAACCAATTCGTCACAATTCGAGTATCGGCATTGCGTTCGGCACGAAGTAGCGGGCGAGATAAAACTGATGTAGGAAAACGAACGCCGGGATTGAGTTGACGCAATTCACGATCTTGGAAAAATGTTTCAAGTGACGTATCAGAAATAACCCGTGCCACCAAACGGGGTGATAGCACCAAGTTGTCCAACGGCTGTCCGGTATAAGGATCTGTGAAGTTATACGCGATCACTGTTGCACTCGCAACGAGTGGCACGTATGAGAAGTCACGATGATCGGGATGATCCGCCAGTTCTTCGGCAGTCGCTGGCAAAGCAGTCACACCAAAATCAGTCAGACCACTTAAGAAATTTTCTCGACCGGTATTGCTCGAGTTTTCGGTGTAGTCAACAATGACAGGATTGTCGCCATGACACAGATGAGCGGCCCAGTCGTAAAAGAGGGCTGCGGAAGTTGCCGAACCATCGGCACGAACATCGAAGTCGGTGATGCTCGGGCAGTCGGCCTGCGACGGCGCGAAAGTAATGGGCACAATGGCGCGACTGGTAGGTAATCCTCCAACAGGGATGGGTAGTCCATCGTTCTCGTACACCATGATCGAACATGGGTTGGTCGCCGAACAGTTCAAAAGCGGCAAATAGCTCGCCGGGCGAACTTCTAGTCGGGCTGAACCCGTTCCGTTCGATCCGGTTGTCGACAAAACCCTATTTCCGTTGGCAATCGCCGGATACGGTTCGGCGGTATAGCAATCACTTAATGAAACTGGGTTTGCCTTACATTGGACGATGAGAACCCCGTATAGATCGTTTGGCAAGGTCGGTGTGAATCCACTCCACGAGACCGTCACCACTTCGTTTGTGAGCGCAGTACCTGGGCTCACAATCCCACCTCGGTTATTTGTGCCAATACCCGTCGCATCAGCTCGTACCGGCGGTTCAGCCGCTACTCGTTGGCTGCCGAGGCCCATGCCAACCATCGAAATAGACACCATGGCCAGCGCCAAAGCGAAGCGATGTCGAATGGAAAATTTGGCCCGCCCAACCGCCATCGGGCGAACCGGCCGATGCGATGACAACAACGTAGAAACCTTCACAAAAATTGACGCTAGAAGGCGGAGCCTGATGCTTCTAGGGGACTTGTCAAGCGTTAGCCCCGAATTAACCTTCTGTTCAGAATTGCGCCAACTTACCGACAGATAGAGGTCCTAGTAACTAAGTCGTGTCAGTTATCGGTCAGTCCGCCCCCTCCGACGTCGCGGACAAATCAGCACCCGAGCAGGTCGTCACCCCCGTCATACGACGCTCCGGTATTGACCGAACCTTTCGTTCAGTAGCGACAAGTTCGGGCGTCATCACCTTCGTCCTCATGGGCCTCATAGGTGGCTTCTTGTTACTCAAGGGCTACGACGCTCTCAAAGTTGCGGGGTGGGGATTCCTGACCGACTCCGAATGGGCCCCCGACCAAGGTGGCAAGTTTGGTATCGCCGCAATCTTGCCATTCACCGTCCAGATCGCCCTCGTCGCACTCGTCATCGCCGTGCCCGTTGCGCTGTGCACCGCACTCTTCATCACCGAATACGCACCTCGTAAATTGCGCCGACTTCTGACCGCCATGATCGACCTCTTGGCAGCAGTGCCAAGTTTGATCTACGGCTTGTGGGGATTGTTCTACTTGCAGCCTCGCCTCATCACATTGTCGAAGTGGATGGCCAACCATCTGAGTTGGGTTCCGTTCTTCCATGTTGACGATCAGTACGGAACATCACTCGGCATCTTCCCTTCGTCGACTTTCGTTGCCGGCGTCATCGTTTCTTTGATGGTGATTCCTATTTGTACCGCAGTCATGCGTGAAGTCTTCTCGCAGGCTCCTCCAGGAGAACGCGAGGGTGCTATGGCACTCGGCGGCACGCGCTGGGGCGTTGTACGCGACGTAGTTCTGCCGTTCGGTCGTGGCGGAATCATTGGTGGATCAATGCTCGGCCTCGGTCGTGCGCTTGGTGAGACAATTGCAGTCACTCTGATCATTTCACCTGCTTTCACTGCGAAATGGTCAATTCTTGATCAGGGCTCAAACAGCATCGCCGCTCTCATTGCACTCAAGTTCAGCGAGTCGAGCACATTCGGCATTAGCGCCTTGATGGCCGCTGGTCTTGCACTCTTTATCATCACGCTGCTTGTCAACGCCGCAGCTTCAACCGTGGTCAGTAAGTCACGGTCCGGATCGTCAACGGAGATCTGACATGACGACGACTCTGAATACAACAAAAGAAACCAAGATCGACACTGAAGAGCGCATCAAGATTCGCGAGATCGAAATGGTTGATGTCATTGTGATGGTTGGCTCGGCGCTGTCAGCTTTTGCGTTGAGTTATTTCTTCTTTCAAATTTTGCTCCCTGTTTCTGGTGCGCTTGGTTTCTTGGTGTGTTGGTATGTCTTTTTCAACATCATTTCAACTGTTGCTGTATGGGAATTGCGTGGAGCGATTAAGGCCAAAGACCATCTCGCTCGAGTTTTTATCTGGACTGGTGGACTTGCAGCAGTTGTTCCATTGATTTTGGTGCTGGTCTATGTCATCGGCAAGGGATATCACTCGCTACGCCCACAGTTCTTCACCCAAGATCAAAAGTTCGTTGGTGCGCTGAGCGAATCAACCGAGGGCGGCGGGGCCCACGCCATCGTCGGAACGCTTGAACAAGTCGGTATCGCCAGTTTGATTTCTGTTCCACTGGGCATCACGACGGCGGTTTACCTCAATGAAGTGAAGGGTCGACTGACCAAGCCCTTGCGCATGATCATTGATGCAATGAGTGCTGTTCCCTCAATCGTTGCTGGTCTGTTCATTTACGCCGCTTGGATCTTGGCATTAGGAAATCAACAAAGCGGTATTGCTGGATCGCTAGCACTTGCAGTACTTTTTTTGCCAACAGTGACTCGCACCTCAGAAGTTGTGTTGCGCCTCGTGCCTGGTGGTCTTCGTGAAGCGTCGCTTGCACTAGGCGGTACCGAATGGCGCACAACTTCACGCGTCGTTTTGCCCACAGCAAAATCTGGTCTTGTCACCGCCGTCATTCTTGGTGTTGCTCGCGTTATCGGCGAAACTGCACCACTCATTTTGACCGTCGGTGGTGCCTTCGTGATGAACGCCAACCCGTTCTCCGGCAAACAAGACGCACTCCCCTATTTTGTTTTCCGCTTGATTCGCTTCCCACAAGAAGCTCAAGTTGCACGAGCATGGACCGGAGCACTTGTTCTGGTCATTCTCGTTCTTGTTCTCTTCGTCATTGCCCGTGCAATTGGTGGACGAGGTCCAGATCACATCAGTCGTCTCAAGAAGCGTCGACTCAAGAGAAAGGGATTGGCATGACGTCAATCGATATCACCTCAACTGACACCACCCGTATGTCGTCTGATATTTCGCTACTCGATCCAGGACATCAAGCTGCTGGCCTCACGGCCAACAATGTGGCGTGCTGGTTCGGCACCAAAAAAGTTCTTGAAGGCGTGAACCTTGATATGGCGCCTGGCCAAGTCACCGCACTCATTGGGCCTTCTGGTTGTGGCAAAAGTACGTTCTTGCGCACTCTCAACCGCATGCACGAACTTGTTCCAAGCGCAACACTTGCTGGAGAGATTCTCATTGACGGTGTTGACATCTACCGTGGCGCCATTCCAGTCACCGATGTTCGACGTCGCATCGGCATGGTTTTTCAGAAGCCAAACCCTTTCCCTGCAATGACAGTTGCCGAAAATGTTCTTGCTGGCTTAAAGCTTTCAGGCTTGAAGACCACCCGCTCTGAACGCGATGAACTCATTGAGTCTTGCCTCTCTAAAGCTGGTTTGTGGAATGAAGTCAAGAATCGCCTTGGCGATCCAGGTCGTGCATTGTCTGGTGGTCAGCAACAACGTCTGTGCATCGCACGTTCGCTCGCAGTGAGCCCACAAGTGTTGTTGATGGACGAACCATGTTCGGCCCTTGACCCCACTTCAACACGTCGTATCGAACAGACCATCAGTGAAATTAGCGAGACAATCACTGTCGTTATCGTGACACACAACATGCAACAAGCTCAGCGCGTTTCGCATCGTTGCGCGTTCTTCCTGGCTGCCGAAAATGAACCAGGACGAATCGTCGAAGAAGGTCCGACCAAGGACATTTTCACAAACCCACGTGACTCACGTACAAACGATTATGTAAACGGAAGGTTTGGCTGATGCAACGCATCAAAAAACTGTTCGTCGCTTCGGCGGCATTTATGACAGCCTGCGCGATCATTGCGCCATCAGTTGTTCATGCAGATTCGCCGGTTGACGGCGCAGGTTCAACATGGAGCCAGATTGCTGTCGATCAATGGCGAGCTGACGTTGCGCGCCAAGGTTTGGTCATCAACTTTCAAGGTGTTGGCTCAACTGCTGGTCGTGCTGCTTACTACCAAGGTCAGGTTGACTTTGCAGTTTCCGAAATTCCATTTCAAGCTGCGTTGATGGATCGCTCGGGCAACGTTGCTGCTGACGAAACTGCTTCAGCAGCTTCACGCCCGTACGCATACATGCCCATTGTCGCTGGTGGTACTGCGTTCATGTACAACCTCAAAGCGAATGGGCAAAAGATCACCGATTTGAAATTGTCGCCATCAACAATTGGCAAAATTTTCAGTGGCCAAATCAGTATGTGGAATGATCCAGCAATTATTGCCGACAATCCACAACGAGTGATGCCAGCGACGCGTATCAAACCCGTTATTCGTTCGGACGGCTCGGGTACTTCGGCGCAATTCACAGCGTTCTTGGCAAGTCAAGCTCCTGATGCGTGGAATTATGTGTGCCAACAGGCCAATCTTGGTTCGAGTTGCGCGCCAACTTCGCTCTATCCCGATTTTCCAAGTAGTGGCTTTGCCGCCCAGCAATACTCAGATGGCGTTGCTAACTACGTTGCAGCCCCGTACAACGAAGGTGCAATTACCTACGTCGAATACGGTTACGCCAAAGAACGGGGCTTCCCAGTTGCATCTGTGAAGAACGCTGCTGGCGCATACACCCAACCAGTAGCTATTAACGTCACAGTGGCCTTGCTCGGTGCTCGTATCAACAATGACGGCACCCAGGTTTTGAGCGGCGTGTACACAAACTCGGACGCACGCGCTTACCCCGTTTCAAGTTATTCATACATGATCGTTCCTACAAGTGAGGCTTCGCCCTTCAACGCTGACAAAGGTGCAACGCTTTCGCAATTCATTTATTACTTCTTGTGCGCGGGTCAACAAAAAGCCGAACAACTCGGTTATGCACCGCTGCCGAAAAACTTGGTCGAATACGGGTTTACCGCTGTTGCCCAAATTCCTGGTGCGATCGCAGCACCGTCAATTAATTCGTGTGCCAACCCCACCATTACTGGTGACTTCTTGGTGAATAAGACAGTTGGTACAACTGCCGCTCCCTCTTCAAACGGTGGGACAACGCCTGCTGGCGGCACGACACCCGCTGGCGGCACAACGCCGGCTGGTGGAACGCTTGCTCCAGGTCAAACGCTTGCTCCAGGTCAAACGCTCGCCCCAGGTCAAACGCTCGCCCCAGGCGAAACGCTCGCCCCAGGCGAAACGCTCGCCCCAGGCGGAACAGATGGCGGAACAATTGATGCGGCATCTGGAGACGGCACTGGCCAAACTCCAGGGGTTGCCATGGCAACAAGCGTTGTTATCGAAGAATCTGGATCTGGTACGTCGGTGTTTGTCTACTTGCTGATCATCGTTGCTATCTTGCTTATTGTGTTCGCGCCTCCGATCATTGCTGCCCGTCGTCGTCCTTCGGTCAAAATATGAAGCGTCGAACTCTCGTTGCCCTACTCGCACTCACACCATTGTTCGCAGTTGCCTGCAGCGGTGACGACATAGCAACGACCACATCAACAACAGTTGCGCCAAAAGTTGGCAACCCCGATCCTCCACTTCCGATGGACGTGAATACGATTCCGTACAAACCCGGAGATCTCGTCGCTTTAGGTAATGCGTCAATCCAAATTTCGACGCCAGTAACTTCCGATGACGGAACGTTCTCAATTGATGTATCAATCACGAGTGGTGCATTAGACCCATTCACTGTGACTCCACAAATGTTTCGGGTCTACACCCTCGATGGCAAGTCGTATATCTCGGTTGCTGGGCCTGGCATTCAACAGTTCGGTGATTACACGCTTCAACCTGAAGAGGTGTACAAGGGAACTTTCTCGGTCAAGATTCCCACCGATTCTGAACCGGTGATGTTTCTTGCCGACCTCAGCCCAATCGGCGATCGCTATTTCCCAGGGGCATGGATCTTTGATCCAAACTTCACCCCACCCGCTTCAGACGGCTGATCACGTCGGTAGTTGACCAACTTTTTCGTTGGGTCCAACTTCTTCCCATTCGTGTCCACGGCGAATCAAAGCTGACGACGACGGCAAGAACACCAAAGGCACGTTGGCAAGTTTCTTTGCTCGAGCATGACGATCGATCGTGACCGTTTCGGATTGAGCAACTATCGCCATACCGGTCAATAGTCCGAGACCGAGCGCAAGTGCGCCGCCTCGCGGGTCAATCATCGGATCACAAAAGGCCGATGCCGATGCACCGACGCCAACGACTAGGCCGCCTTCTTTCAACACGTGCTGTACAGCTTCCCACACTGGAGTGTCTTTCAAAACACTGCGCATGTGAATGGGGTTGTCGCCGACAAACCACACCGCATCGGCCTTGCGAACGATTTTGATCGCTTCCTTATCCTCTGCTTCGTTACGACGCATGACCATCAAGGCTTCAACTTCAACACCCAATCGTGAAGCCCACGCATTTGCTGCACTTACTAATACCTCAGGACGTTCGAATGCATCTGCGGTTGGCAACACAACAACCTTTTTTGCTTTCGCTTCTTTCAACAGGCGCGCGTCGAGTTCGTCGTGAAGGCTAAATGCGCCTCCGCCTTGCAATGCAATAATTCCGGTCATGTCACGAGCGTACGCCGTAGCAACGTCTCTCTAGAGCCCTTTAGGCAGTTTCGAGCAAATGTTCTTCAAGCGCCGACCAGTGTTGATCTTCAACACCAATCGTCAAGCAATAGTCGCGAATCGTTCCGTGGGTTTCACGAATATCAGCCAAAAGTCCCTTGATCGAATCTGGATGGGCCGACATCAACACTGGTGGCATAGTTGCGAAACGCTCAGCAAACTCGGGAGAAACAACTTTGGCCCATTCACGAGTCTTTTCACCGGCAAGTTCGCTCATCGCATAGTCGGCATACACAATCTCGTCAGGCACTCCGAGCCCCGACAACAAGAGCGCAGCTAAAAGGCCGGTGCGATCTTTACCCGCAGCGCAATGAAAGACCACTGGGCCATTTCCTTCGTCGCTCAAGATTCGCAACGCTTCACCTAGATAGTGGCCGCCTTGTTGCAACATCAAGTGGTACTTCTCCCGCAAAAATTCGGCCTGCTCACCCTTCCAATCGTGAGCCTCGTTCATATCCCACGTGCGATCAATAATCGACAAGTGGTGAAACTCGACGTTGTATTGATCAACCGGGAAAGTTCCACGTTCAGAGAGTTCTTCAGACGTTCGCAGATCAATCACTGTCCGAAGTTGGAATGGGCGCAACGCCTCAACATCTTCGGGCGTCAATCGATAGAGACCATCAGCACGAAAGACTTTGCGCCACGCAGTTCGGCGGCCATCACCTGTGGGGTAACCGCCGATGTCACGAAAGTTATGGACGGCAAACAGTTCGATCAAACGATCTGGATGATCAAGAAGTTCAGCAATTGCGGCAGGCGATGTAGTCACGGCTAGAGAGTACTTGCCCAAGGTGAACGCCTGGCTTTGCCATAGTTACCAATTGGTAACTATGCTCTCTCCATCGTCTTGGCCATTTGGCCCGTCTCAGGAGTAATCACATGGCTATTCAGACTGTCGGAGTTGTCGGATCAGGAATCATGGGTTCGGGTCTTGCCGAAGTCATTGCACGCGGCGGCATGAATGTCATTGTGCGCTCACGCAGTCAGGCCACTGCCGATGCCATGGTTGCATCTGTTGCCAAAGGCCTTGCCAAGCAAGTTGAAAAAGGTCGCCTCACCGAAGATGACAAGGCTGCAATTCTCGGACGTATCACTGCAGTCTCTGAACTCAGTGCCCTCGCAGATTGTGATCTTGTCATTGAAAGCGTTGTTGAAGACCTCAACACCAAAAAGACTTTGTTTGCCGAGCTTGATCGCATCGTAAAGCCCACTGCAATCATCGCGACCAACACGTCAACGTTGCCCGTCATCGAACTCGCAATGTGCACCTCGCGTGCCGAATTGGTGTGTGGTATTCACTTCTTCAACCCAGCAACAGCAATGCCGCTCGTCGAAATTGTGCGCCCACTATCGGCAAGCGACGCCACGATCGCCACCGCTACCGCATTCGCCGAGACCTGTGGCAAGCAGCCAGTACAAGTGAAAGACCGCGCCGGATTCATTGTGAATGCGTTGCTCTTCCCATATCTCAACAACGCCATTCGTATGCTCGAACAAGGCACTGCAAATATGGAAGACATCGACACCGCGATGAAGGGTGGATGCAACTTCCCCATGGGACCCTTTGCGTTGCTCGACCTCGTCGGCCTTGACACGTCGTTGTCAATTCTTGATGCGCTCTATAACGAGTTCCGCGACCCCAACTATGCCGCCATGCCCACGCTGCGCCGCATGGTTGCTGCGGGCAAATTAGGTCGCAAGTCGAAGGCTGGCTTCTACAGTTACTGATGTGCGAGCCGCCGATGTCATGCCTTGGGTGTTAACGCCCGACAACATCAGCGCGTTCACTCGCCCACAAATTGAATTTCCAGAATCTCAATTTGACTTTGACACTGTCCCAATGGGCGACGATGACCTCGTTGCTATCGGTGCCGATCTTGAACCTTCAACTCTGATCAACGCTTATTCGCATGGGCTCTTCCCCATGCCCATGAGTGGCAAGAAAATTGGGTGGTGGTGCCCAGTCACGCGCGGCATCATTCCGATTGACGGGCTACATGTGTCGCGATCGTTGCAGAAACATCTCAAGCGATTCACGATTCGTGTTGATACATGCTTCGCACAGGTGATGAAAGCCTGTGGTGATCCGAGTCGGCCCCATGGTTGGATCAATCTTGAATTCATTCGGGCATATTCGTACCTGCACGCAATGGGTTGGGCCCACAGCGTTGAGGTGTTTCACGACGATCAACTTGTCGGCGGCGTGTACGGAGTTCGGGTTGGCAAGCTGTTTGCCGGCGAGAGCATGTTTCACACGCACACCGATGCCTCAAAGACGGCGCTGGTGGCCCTCGTCGCGCTTCTAGATGCGGCGGGCATCACCCTCTTTGATGTGCAGTGGACGACACCCCATCTGACTTCTCTCGGCGCAGTTGATATTCCCCGCGAGGACTATTTAGCTTTGCTCGCTCAGGCGCAAAATCGCGACTAGCCCGACAGACTACGAACCATGGCTGAATCAGCAGACAAGGCAATCCGTCGCGACGAACCGTGGTTGATGCGCACCTATTCGGGGCACTCAACAGCGAAGGCGTCAAACGAGCTCTATCGCACCAACTTGACGAAGGGCCAGACCGGACTCTCCATTGCTTTCGACCTCCCGACGCAAACGGGTTACGACCCCGACTCCCCGATGGCTGCTGGCGAAGTTGGCAAAGTTGGAGTTCCTGTTTCTCACCTCGGTCACATGCGTACCTTGCTCGACGGTATTCCGCCAGGACAAATGAATACGTCAATGACGATCAATGCCCCAGCGGCGTGGATGCTCGCTCTGTACGTTGCCAATGCTGAAGAACAAGGTGTTGCTCGCGGCGCATTACGCGGCACCACACAGAACGACATTGTTAAGGAATATCTCTCGCGCGGAACTTACATCTTCCCGCCTGTACCTTCGCGTCGACTCATTGTTGACATGGTTGCTTGGTGCGCAAACAACGCACCGAAGTGGAACCCCATGAACGTGTGCTCGTATCACTTGCAAGAAGCCGGCGCGACACCTGTTCAAGAAATTGCCTTCTCGTTGGCTAACGCCGTCGGAATTCTTGATGCTGTTCGTGATTCAGGACAGGTACCGCCCGAACAGTTCAGTCAGGTGTTCGGCAGCATCTCATTCTTCGTTAATGCGGGCATTCGTTTCATTGAAGAGATTTGCAAAATGCGAGCATTCACCGAACTATGGGATCGCATTGGTCTCGAGCGTTACGGAGTCACCGACGAAAAGGCTCGTCGTTTCCGTTACGGAGTTCAAGTGAACTCACTTGGTCTCACCGAAGCGCAGCCCGAAAACAACATTCAACGAATTGTGCTTGAAATGCTGGCAGTTTCGTTGTCAAAGAATGCGCGTGCACGTTCAATTCAGTTGCCCGCATGGAACGAAGCTCTCGGATTGCCACGACCGTGGGATCAGCAGTGGAGTCTGCGCATGCAGCAAGTTTTGGCTTTCGAAACAGACTTACTTGAATACGCCGACATCTTTGACGGTTCAACCGTGATCGAAAAGAAGACTGCCGATCTACGCGATGCTGCATGGGCCGAGTACGAAGAGATCTTGGCAATGGGCGGCGCATTTGAATCGGTCGATACCTTGAAGGGCCGACTCGTGAAGTCAATGGCCGAACGCACCCGTCGTATCGAAAGTGGCGAACAGATCGTGGTCGGCGTCAACAGTTACACCGAGTTTGAAGAATCACCGCTTGGTGGCGAAGGCAACATTGTGAAAGTCGATCATGACGTTGAGCGTCAAATGATTGAAGATGTTGTGGCATGGCGAGCAAATCGCGACGAGGCTGCAGTGCAAGCCGCGATCGCCGAGCTACGTCTTGCTGCGCAAGGCAATGACAACATCATGGAGCCTTCAATCGCTTTGGCAAAAGCCGGCGGAACGACCGGCGAATGGTCTGGCGCATTGCGTGAAGTATTTGGTGAATTCCGTGCACCGACTGGTGTTGCTGCTGCGGTTGGTAAGCGCCCTGGCGAACTCGCCGAAGTTGCTGCCTACGTGCGCACGATTCCTGGCGGTCCGCCAAAACTTCTTGTTGCTAAGCCCGGCCTTGACGGGCACTCCAACGGAGCTGAACAAATCGCTGTCGCTGCTCGCGACGCGGGTATGGAAGTCGTGTACTCAGGTATTCGTCTGACACCTGAACAAATTGCGGCCAGTGCTCGCGACGAAGACCCCGACGTCATCGGCTTGTCAATTTTGTCCGGTTCACATATGGCTCTCGTGCCCGCAGTGATTGCTGAACTGAAAAAAGAAGGCGTCGACATTCCAGTTGTCGTCGGTGGAATCATCCCCGAAGAGGATCGTCCAGTGTTACTTGCTGCAGGCGTTACTGCGGTGTACACACCAAAAGACTTTCGGTTGAGCGACATCATGCGTGACATCGCTGAAATCGCCGCGGCTAACCGCAAGTAGTTTCAGCAGTCGTTTTAGACAGCAACTGGTGCTTGCGAATCAATCCAACGTTCAAGTGTTGGGCCGCTTTCGAAGCTTGTAATCAGTGCGTAGCGCGGATGATTGTGATTGTGCACCACAACATGCCATAGGCGTTGCGTGTCAACAACAAATCGCGAACCTCGCTGCAACGGAACTCGACGCTCAGTTGAACGATCAGGCAAACCGTCAGCGTCGTTGTCCATCAACAACATGTAGCTGTCGGGTTGATCGGTGAGTTCAATCCATGAACGCACAACCCAACCTTCGTTGTCGGGGTTGAAACGATTGTTGTCGTCGCGATGGAACGAACGAATCGCTACGTCGCGATTTTGCGGTTCGAGTTTGATGATGCGCACCCGACCAAAGTTGGCGCCAACACCGTCAATGTATTTCTTGATGGTCGGGGCCTTCGCCGCATTCAATGTCCAGAGAGCGTCCTTATCGGTCTTACCTTTATCCCAAAAGCCACGGCAATCAAGTTCGCCATCGGCCGATGCGAGCGGTGCGAAATTGGTATCGCCACCACTCTTCCAATCCATGTACTCAAGTGATTCCCATTCGTTGCTCGGAATGTTCACGTCCATGGAGCGCAAGATAACGAAGCCATCTTTTTCCAGCGCCGGCATGCGGTAGTGCGGAGTCTGAAGTGGAATCGCGACCGACCAGTGTTCTTTGTTCGGCCAGAAGGGGGCAGTGCTGTCCGTGGTCATGGTTTCAGTCTACGAATCACTACGAAAGTATTCAGGGCACTAGGTCATGACCCCGCAGGGTCAGGGTGCCATTGTTGTTGACGAGCCCGTTGCAGCGATAGTCGTGGCAACAACAGCAGTCGTTGAAGGTGCAGTTCCATTCGCGGGAATCGCCAACTTTTGACCAGCTTGAATCGCGTCGGCATTGGCTAAACCGTTGGCCGCGACAATGTCGGCAACAGTGACACCGAATGAGGCAGCGATGGCCGACAAAGTGTCGCCTTGCTGAATCGTGTAGAACTCCGGATTCGGCGCAAGTGTTGTCGTTGTTTCAAGCGGAATTGTTGTGGTCGATTCAGCGACCATCACCGGCAATGTGTCTGCAATCTTGGTGTCGTCGCCACCACAGGCGCTCAACAACGAAATCAAGCCCGAGAGGGCAGCAATACTTATGACGCGACGACTGTTCACAAGGTCTCAGCGTAATGGGATTCTGGTGAGAAATATTCCCTATTTTCGGTGATTTTCCTCACCAGAAACACACTGAATTAGGTGTGGCGATGGCTCACGTAATGAGCGAGCAATTCAAGTTCAGTTTTTGCCGAGTCAAGAATCGGTAATGCTTTCAACGCTTTGATCGCCTGATCCGTCAGCGAACCGATGAGGGCTTCCATTTCATCAAGAGCACCGCTTTCGCGAATTGCCTCTTGGGCTTGTCGAACGTCGTGGTCAGTCAATGCTTCGCGGCCAACTTTTTCGAGCACCTTCAACTGGCTCTGATTCGCACGCTCGACGGCAATCGCCATGAGCGGCGTTGGCTTGCCTTCGCGTAAATCGTCGCCGACTGGTTTGCCAGTTAATGCGGTATCGCCAAAAGCACCCATCACGTCATCACGCATTTGAAAGGCGTCGCCGAGTGGCAGTCCGTATGCGCTCAATAATGGCAACAACTCTTGTTGGCGATCTGGAGCAGCCAACATCGCGCCTAAGTGCAGCGGTCGCTCAATGGTGTACTTGCCACTCTTGTACCGACAGATACGTTCGGTCTTATAGCGACGACGTTCATTGAGTGACGTGCCGATGAGATCGAGCAACTGACCGATATTCAACTCGATACGAAGTTCGTGCCAAATCTCGCGGGCGACTAAGGGTGCGTCGCCCATCAGTTGATCGCTGTAGACAAACGCCAAGTCACCGACCAAGATCGCAATGCCCTCTCCGTAGCGACGAGCCTCACCGCTACCACCAGTCAGTCGGTGTTGATCGGCGAAGACTTCGTGGGTGACGGCCGCGCCGCGACGAGTGAGCGATCCGTCCATGATGTCGTCGTGAAAAAGAGCGAATGCGTGCAGCAGTTCGAGGGCTGCACCGGTATCGAGACTGATTTTTGAGTCGGGGTCGCCACCGGCACCGACGAAACCCCAATGACAAAAAGCGGGACGAAGGCGCTTGCCACCCGAGGCAACCAGACGACGTATCTCGGCAACCGGACTTGCTAAATCGGTATCGAACCCGGACCAACGGGCTTCTTCAACGGCAAGAAATGCCGAAAGATGCGCTTCGGTACGGCGCGCGATGTCGACGAGTGATTGCGGAGGGCTTGAACTCACGATGTCAGGTTAGAGGCGACTAGCCCTCAAGTCCGTTCACAACATTGTCGATCTGTAATTTGGCATTGCCGATTCGGTCACGACACAAACGAATCAGTTCTGAGGCGCGTTCAACGCGACTTGCCAAGACATCAACATCAACATCGGTTCGTTCAAGTTCGGCCAAAATCGTTTCAAGTTCTTTAAGCGCTTCGGCGTAACCGATTTCTTCATCTTTTTTCGTAGCCATGATGTCTCCTTTAATTCACCGTGCTCGTGACGTTTCCGTCGTGAAGCATTGTTGTCAAAATTTCTCCGGTTGTTACGTCACTAACGTTGCGCACAATTTTTCCGTCAGCGCCGCGAGTGATTGACCAACCACGTGCCAATACATTTTTCGGATCTAACAAACGCACGCGTGATTCAAAGTTGTCAATACGTGTGTTGAGGTCACCAATCAATTGGGGGCCACGTCGAGTGAGCCGCGCAATGCGGTCACTCAGTCGTTCGTCGGCACGTTCAACCGCGGTACGCGTGTGAATACCGATTTCGCGGGCCACGTTGTTGAGGCGATTCGTTGAATCTGCCAACTGTTGGGTTGCCAAGCGTGCGATCGCATCCCAATTAGCCTCAGTTTCATTGATGAAATCTTTCACTCGGCCAATGAGCGCGACCGCGCAAGCAGTTGGCGTTTTATGCGCTTCAAAGGCCACATCATCTGCAACATGACGATCAATCTCGTGACCGATACCTGTGAAGACAGGAAGTGCCGATTCGGTAATTGCCAGCGCTATTGATTCGGCATCAAACGTTGAAAGCTCAGCTTTGCTTCCACCACCACGGATCAAAACAATTGCATCTAAATCTTCACGCTGCCCCAAACGTGAGATCGCTTGCGTTATTTCGCGAACCGCGTTGTCACCTTGCACACTCACATTGGCGAGGTGTAGGTGAAAACCAATGTCGCTACTTTCAATTTGATTCTTAAAGTCTGCCCAAGCCGCACTGGCTCCACTTGTAATCACTCCCAAACGAAGTGGTGCTGACGAGATATCAACTTCTCGGTTGAGATCGAACACGCCTAATTCTTTGAGCTTGCGTATGAGTTCTTCGCGTTGCAACGCAATTTCGCCAAGTGTGTAATTCGGATCAATACCCCGCATGATCATCGACAACTTGCCGAAGCCAGCGTAGAAATCGAGGTTGCCGTAGATACGAACCTTGACGCCGTTCACGAGATCAAGGCCACTCTTCATCAAGATGGGACGCATCTTGGTCATTTCGCCGCCCCACAAGTTGACGTTCAACTGATTGCGCTTACCGTCGGGGGTCTGCTCAACCAGCGTGAAATAGGTGTGCGGGCCTTTCTTACTGAGACCCGAAATTTCGCCCCACACCCATAGCCCAGCGTCAAAGTTGTCATTCAGTACCTCGTTGATGACGTCGGCCAATTCGGAAATCGAATAGGTCAGCAAAACCTCGCTGTCGAATTCGTCCTCGAACTCGTCAAGGTCGTCGTCGAGATCATCATCGTCAAAGTCGTTGGGCATAGCAATAAAGAGTCTGCCCGATGGCGATGTAGTTTGGAAGATGTGACTGGAACACTTGTGATCTTGCGCCATGGTGAAAGTACCTGGAACCAAAAGAATCTCTTCACGGGCTGGCACGACGTGCAGCTCACCGAAAAAGGTCGAGGCGAAGCTGTCGCTGCGGGCCGCACCATGCTTGAGGCGGGCTTGTACTTCGATACCTCACACACTTCTCTGCTCGAGCGGGCCGTCATGACCTGCAATATGGCCCTCGAAGCGATGGGTCAGGTGTGGTTGCCCGTGAACCGAACTTGGCTGCTGAATGAGCGTCATTACGGTGCCCTTCAGGGGCTCGACAAGAAAGAGACCACCGAGCGACATGGTGCCGAGCAGACATATGTCTGGCGTCGCAGTTTTGATGTTCCGCCACCGCCCGTCGACACCAGTAGTCCTGAGCACCCGATCAATGACCGGCGGTATCGCTTACTTGACCCGAGCCTTCTGCCGGGGACCGAATGCCTGAAAGACGTCGTGGCGCGGGTGTTGCCGTATTGGAACGATTCGATTGTCCCCCAGTTGCGCGACAACCAAACGGTGTTGGTGACAGCCCATGGCAACTCGTTGCGGGCACTCGTGATGCACTTAGAGGGAATTTCCGAGGCTGATATCGCTGAATTGAACATTCCGACTGGCGCGCCAAAGCGATATACGTTCAACGACGACATGTCGGTGGCGAGTGCTCAGTATCTCGGCGATGTGGCGGCAATCGAAGCTGCTGCCGCCGCCGTCGCCAAGCAAGCCTCCGCCTAAACCGACCAAAATCCGCCACTTTGGAATGTGGCTGCCGCCTAGCGGTAACTACATTCCAAAGTGGGTGAAAATGGACAGGTGTGGCGGGGGGCTCACAGGGGTGCCCGTCGGCTCAGGGTCGTGACCACTGGGACATTGCCAAATGGTTCGCACATGTTCACGAGCGTCATATAGTGACACCCATGGCCTCCAAAAAGTCTTACCTCGAAAGTCTCCGCAAAGTCTCGCTCTTCTCGTCGTGCTCCAACAAGGACCTCGAAAAGATCGCCAAGGCCGGAGATGAGGTGAGTTTCGCCGCCGGTTCATTGGTCGTCGATCAAGGTCAGACCGGACGTGAAGCTTTCGTCATCATCAGCGGAACCGCCACCGTCAAGCGCAACGGCAAGAAGGTTGCGACCCTCGGAACCGGCGCCGTCGTCGGCGAACTCTCGCTCCTCGATCACGGCCCCCGCACCGCTTCGGTCATCACCGATACCGAGTGCGTCATGCTGGTCATCAGCCAGCGCCAGTTCCTCGGAGTCATCGACGCCATCCCGGCGCTCTCACACAAACTCCTCGGAACCTTGGCCGGTCGCATCCGCGAACTCGACCGCCAATACTTCGGCTGATTTCTCGCCTCCGGCCTCGGTCGGAACCTGAAATAACACGCTCGTAAGGTTCTCCTTTTTGCCCTCGGGCAACTAGCGTTCTCCCTGCATGAGTACGCACGACGACACTTCAGCCGCGCCTTCTGGCCCGCGGCGTCTAAAGCCCTACCAACTCTCGATTGCCATCGGATCTTTCATGGCAATCTTCACCGTGATTTCGGGCATCGTCCCGCTCATCACCGACTGGCACGAAGAGTCACCAATTCATCGTCCCGTGTTTGGCGGAATCCCCGGACCGCTCAAGTTGGCTTTCTACACCGTCGTCCCCGTCATGTTGCTTTGGGGGTCGTTCCGTTTCGCTGATCGTATGCGCAACTGGGAGCGTGGCAAGTCAGATCGCCGCCGTACTACTGCCAAGAACGCGAAGCGACGTCTTGCTGATTTCCGTGCAGGTGTGTACATGCGCACCCTGTTGCGCGACTCAGCTGCTGGCCTCATGCACTCAATGATGTACTTCGGTTTCTTGGTGTTGCTCGGTGTTACTACTGCGCTTGAACTCGATCACCAATTGCCCGAAAGCCTCAAGTTCCTTCACGGCGATGTGTACCGCGGTTATGTCCTCATTGGTGATCTTGCCGGTTTAGTTTTCACAGCTGGTGTCGTGTGGGCCATCGTGCGTCGTTACGTGCAACGCCCCTATCGCATTCGCATCAAGAGCAAGCCCGAACACGCCATCATCCTCGGCGTGATGTTGCTCATTGGTGTTTCTGGCTTTGGTGCCGAAATGTTCCGCATCGCCGACAGCACTGCAAACGGCGTGAACATGGACCACGAAAAGTGGTCATTCATTGGTCATCCGCTCTCAACTCTTGTTGATGGCTGGGCACCACGGTCGCTCGAATTGTGGCACCAGGGTTGGTGGATCGCTCACGTTGCTGCGTTCATCGCATTCCTCGCCATCTTGCCGATCACCATGTTGCGCCACATCTTTACTTCGCCGCTCAACATGTACCTCAAAGATCGTGATCGTCCCAAGGGTGCAATGAAGGCCATGCCCAATCTCACTGAGACTTCACTCGAATCATTTGGTGCATCAGTCGTTGAAGACTTCACGTGGAAGCAATTGCTCGATACCGACGCATGCACCATGTGTGGTCGTTGCACGAGCGTGTGCCCCGCGCATGCAACTGGCAAGCCGCTTGATCCACGCGAAATTGTCTTGAAGACCGGCGAAGTCATGGCTGCTACTGCAGCGCACGCACCTGGTGGTCGCGTGACTCCCCCGATCGGCACCGATGTCGAAATCACTATTAAGTCGAATTCGTTGTTTGAACGCATTAGTTCTGAAGAAGTTTGGGCATGCACCTCGTGCAAGGCTTGTGATGAGATCTGCCCAGTCAACATTGAAATTCTCGACAAGATTCTCGACATGCGTCGTTACCTCACCTTGATGGAAAGTAACTTCCCCGCCGAACTCGGTAACGCGTTCCGTGCCATGGAGAACCAGGGCAACCCATGGGGAATGAATCAGGGAGAACGCGGCGATTGGGCCGACGGACTCGACGTCGACATTGTTGATCCAGGCGAAGTTCTTTCGCACGAATACCTCTACTGGGTGGGCTGTGCTGGATCATTTGACGACAAGAACAAGAAGGTCACGCAGTCAATGGCCAAGTTGCTCAAGCGTGCTGGCATTGACGTCGCAATTCTTGGACCAAGCGAAATGTGCACCGGAGATTCAGCACGCCGTTCGGGTAACGAATATTTGTTCCAGATGTTGGCGATGCCCAACGTCGACATGCTCAATGGCATGGGTGTTAAGAAGATCATCACGCAGTGTCCGCACTGCTTCAACACACTTGCCAATGAGTACCCACAACTTGGTGGTCAGTACGAAGTCATTCACCACACGCAACTTCTTGAGCAGCTCATTGATAGCGGCAAGCTTGACGTCAGCAACGCAACTCTTGAAGAGCGCATCACATATCACGATTCGTGCTACCTCGGACGCCACAACGACGTGTACTTGGCACCTCGCAAAGTCGTTGCCTCAATCAAGGGCATTGAAGTTGTTGAAATGCAGCGCAACGGAACCAAGGGCATGTGCTGTGGAGCCGGTGGTGCTCGCATGTGGATGGAAGAGTCAATTGGCACCAAGGTCAACGACGAACGTGCGCGTGAAGCAATCAGCACTGGCGCAAGTCGCGTGGCTACCGCTTGTCCGTTCTGCTACATCATGCTTGATGACGGCGTGAAGGCTGCAGGAGTTGAAGACGACCAGATGAAGGTTGCCGACATCTCAATTCACTTGCTTGAAGCCATCGAAAATGGCGAGCGCATGTTGGCCAATCCGGCCACACCACTCAAAGGCTGATTAAGCCTTGAGGTGACTGTTCACGAGTGAGCGAAGGTGTTCAATACCGACACCTTTGCTTGCACTCACCCACACAATGTCTCCTTGATCGAGCATGCATCCGGCAGCAAGATCTTTCTTACGAGTCGCGCGCTTCGATGACTTCACTTTGTCGTGCTTCGTTGCAACGACTGTGTGCGGCACACCATTGGCACGCAACCAGGTGAGCATCTGCACATCAAGTTTGGTCGGACCAATTTCGCCATCAACCAAAACGTAAACGTTGACGAGTTCTTCGCGGTCGAGCAGATAGCCCTCAATCATTTTCTGCCAGCCCTGCTTAATGCGTCCAGGCACTGCGGCATATCCATAGCCAGGCAAGTCGACGAGCGTGCTTCCGTTGGGCAAAGCAAACAAGTTGATCAATTGCGTACGACCCGGCGTGTTTGAAACGCGAGCCAGTTGTTTGTGATTCGCCAAGGCGTTAATCAACGACGACTTGCCAACATTTGATCGGCCAACGACGGCAACCTCGGCGGGCGAACCAGGCAGTGTGCTGATATCAACTGCCGAAGTCACGAATGTCAGTTGTAATGGCCCAGTCATGACCTGCAGTGTACGGACTTACTGACTCAAAGGTTTGTTAGTTAAGTCCGAGCGCGGCTAGTTCGGCGCCGATTGTGGTGCTATCGCCATGACCAGTGTGAACAATTGTCTCAGCGGGTAAACCAAATAACTTGCGACGAATAGAGGTAACAATCGTGTCGTAATCACTAAAGCTTCGACCGGTTGCGCCAGGGCCACCGCAAAAAAGTGTGTCTCCACTAAAGATCGCATCGCCACCATCTTGGGTTGCTCCCACAACATGAAAGCAACATCCTCCCGGCGAGTGTCCAGGAGTATGAATAACACCGATATCGGTTGAAGCAACTTTCAAAATTCCACCGTGCGTTAACGACCCATCGGGGTTTGAATCTGGATAGACCACTTGCCACAACATGAGGTCATCAGGATGCAACAAAATCGGAGCATCAACAACATCTTGCAAAGCCATCGCAGCATTGATGTGATCGTTGTGACCATGCGTCAAAGCAATCGCTTTCACACGGCGACCATTGATTGCTTCAACGATTGGTGCAGCATCGTGTGCCGCATCAATCACAATTACTTCGCGATCATTGCCGACTAACCAAATGTTGTTCGTGACTTCCCATTCGCCACCGTCAAGCGCGAAAATTCCGGTGGTATTCACTAACTCGATCAAAGCAAAACCACACTTCGCAAAACTTCGCCACGCTCCATGCGATGGAACGCCTGCTCAATTTCGGAAAGTCCAATTGTCTCGGTGACAAAATCTTCAAGCGGCAAACGACCTTGAAGATGCAAGTCAACCAACAATGGAAAGTCACGGCTTGGCAAGCAATCGCCGTACCAACTTGGCTTCATCGCTCCACCACGACCAAAGAAATCAATCATTGGGATATTCGGCATCACCATGTCGGGGGTCGGAACACCGACTTGCACAACCGTCCCAGCAAGATCGCGTGCATAAAAGGCTTGACGCAAAACTTCGGGATGACCAACGGCTTCAATACATACATCAGCACCAAGACCATTCGTTGCCGCTTGCACTGCGGCAATCGGTTCGGTTGTACGGGCATTAACCGTGTGCGTCGCGCCAAATTGGCGAGCCCACTCAAGCTTGCGATCATCAAGATCGACAGCAACAATCGTTGTTGCTCCAGCGAGGCGTGCGCCAGCAATCGCTGCATTTCCAACGCCACCACAACCGAACACTGCAACGCTGCTTCCGCGCTGTACTTCACCCGTCAACATTGAGGCACCGATACCGGCCATGACTCCACAGCCAAGCAGTCCTGCAACTGCAGGGGAAGCCAAAGGATTCACCAATGTGCACTGGCCCGCAGCAACCAGAGTCATCTCGGCAAATGCACCAATACCTAATGCCGGAGCAAGCGGAGTTCCGTCAGTCAATGTCATCTTTTGTGTCGCGTTGAAAGTACTAAAACACAATTGCGGTTTGCCGCGAAGACATGAACGACAGTTGCCGCACACTGCGCGCCAGTTCAAGACAACAAAATCACCAGGCTTCACATTCGTGACGTTGTCCCCGATTGACTCAACGATGCCAGCGGCTTCGTGTCCTAACAAGAATGGGAAATCATCATTGATTCCACCTTCGCGATAATGAAGATCGGTGTGGCACACACCGCACGCTTGCACTCGCACTCGCGCTTCACCTGGTCCTGGCTTGGGCACATTGATATCAACGAGTTCAACTGGCAAACCCTTGCCACGGGCAATAACGCCCTTCACTGTCTGAGACATATTTTTCCTTAGTGTTGGTATTAGTCAGTCTGTGCGAAAGTTTTCGAAGTAACGGCTCGGCGTTGGTCCACGCTGACCGTGATACTTCGACCCACGTGCACCAGACCCATACGGCTGATCGGCAGGAGTTGTCATTTGCATGAAACTCACTTGACCAATTTTCATACCTGGGTACAACGTGATCGGCAGACTTGCGACATTGGCGAGTTCGAGCGTGACGTGACCATCGAAACCTGCGTCGATGAAACCTGCCGTTGAGTGGATCAACAGTCCGAGTCGACCAAGCGAGCTCTTACCTTCAATGCGTGCGACCAAATCGTTGGGCACAGCAATTCGCTCGAGCGTCGAGCCTAAAACAAACTCGCCAGGGTGAAGCATGAACACGCCATCTTCGGGGATGTCAACAAGCTCGGTGAGCGAGGTCATGTCTTTTTTGACGTCAATGATTCCGGCAGTGTGATTACGAAAGACCCGAAACAAATGATGGAGACGGACATCAATTGATGATGGCTGAATGAGCGCCTCATCAAGAGGGTCGATAATGATTCGGCCAGCATTCAAGGCCTCACGGAGCGAACGGTCAGACAAGATCACGCCCCTACCGTAGTGGCTGAGGCTGCCCTGATTACAGGCGACAACCTATGGAGGGTGGCTATACCTTCACACCTTTTGGTTCAACACCGTTTTTCCATGGCATAAGGTGACGGCAGAGTCACCCAGCGAGATGAACTCCAAGGGGGACAAGACCACGAAGAATCACCGATTCAGAGCGGTCATTTTGACTGCACTCAGTATTTTGACCTTAGGTTGCGCCGAGGATCTTGATGATTCTGTCGGCCAAAATGCACCTCATGGAACCGCCGCTCCGGGCGCAACTGCCGTTAACGGAGTCGTCAAAGACTGGAGGGTTTTGGTTGACCGCCACACCGTCCACGCGGGCCAAGTCACTTTCACGGTGGCCAACCAAGGGACGATCGGACACGAATTTCTCGTTGTGCGTACCGACAGTGCAGACGGAGCCATTCCGATTGAGGGCGATGGATTCTCTGAAAACAATCCATCACTTCTTGTCATCAAAGAGATCGGTGAATTCCCCATCAAAACGATTCAAGAACTCACTGTCACCTTAGAACCTGGTTCATACCAACTGGTCTGCAACCTTCCTGGTCATTACGGAAAAGGAATGCACACTTCTTTCACTGTGGTGAAGTAAGCGATATCGGGCAGAATAAAAGGGTGACTTCACGAGCCGCCGCTGAACTCTTAGATCAACAAGACCTGCTAGCGCCCTTTCGCAACGAATTTCTCATTCCCGACGATGCCGTTATCTACCTTGACGGCAACTCTCTTGGCCGTACTCCGCTCGCAACAGTGACGCGCCTCAAGCAGGTCGTCGAAAACGAATGGGCCGCTGACCTGATCAATAGTTGGGATCACTGGCTCGATATGCCGCGCAAAGTTGGCGATCGAATGGGCCTCATCATTGGCTCAAGGCCTGGCGAAGTCGCACTGCACGACAACACCACCCTCAATATTTACCAAGGCGTCCACATCGCACTTGGTCTACGCCCCGATCGCAAAGTTGTTGTCGTTGCCGCCGACGAATTTCCGACCGACCGGTTTGTCGTTGAAGGCATCGCTCACGATCTTGGGCTAACCGTTCGCCCGTTAACAGCCGACATTGATCTGTCAGATGTCGCAGTCGTCGTGCGTAGCGTCATTGATTATCGCACTGCTGAATTGTGTGATGTCGCTGGCTTCACCGCCCAGGCCCGTACTCAGGGGGCAATGGTTCTTTGGGATCTTTCACATACTGCTGGTGCGATTGAGTTTGATGTTCATACACTTGGTGTTGAACTTGCAGTCGGCTGCAGTTACAAATTTTTGAATGGTGGTCCTGGTGCCCCTGCATGGACATTCGTTGCGCAACAATTGCAGTCACACATTCAGCAACCCATTAAAGGATGGTTTGCACAAAAAGATCAATTCGCAATGGAAAAGCCATTCGCTCCTCACGATGACATCCGGCGCGTTTTGCTTGGTACACCAAACATGTTGAGCTTGGTCGCCGCCGAAGAAGGTATTGCACTGTCGGGTCGCGCTGGCATGCCGGCGATCGCCAAGAAAGGCCGAGCGCTCACCAAATTTGGGCTCGACGTGATTGATCATTTTGGCTTAACGACATCAACTCCTCGTGACGCATCAAAGCGTGGCTGTCATGTAGCAGTGCACCATCCCAACGCAACGCAACTTGTTAAAGATTTGGCATCGCAGTTCAAGGTCATCGCCGACGTACGTCCACCCGACATTGTGCGACTTGGTCTGAGTCCGCTTACCACGCGCTTCACCGATGTTTGGGATGGCATTGAGCGCCTGAGCCAACTCATCAATCGCTGACACTGATGATCCTCTACGACGACCACTTACGTGAACGCATCACTAAAAATTTGTCGGAGCATGAACGAACGTCGCAATCACTTGATGGCTTACGCCATGCTGCAGTTGCCATCGTCATCGTTGATAGCGAGCCCAACGATTTCGAAGATCCGCACCAGCCAAGCGACGACCCGATGCGTGGGGTTCCTGGAGATATCAGTGGTTTAGATGGCCGCATGCGAGGTGTTGCTGGTGGCGCGGCATTCTTGCTATGTCGACGGGCCGCCAAAATGAATCGACACGCCGGACAGTGGGCACTGCCTGGCGGCAAGTTGGATCGGGGCGAGACGGCGATTGATGCCGCACTGCGTGAGCTACACGAAGAGCTTGGACTAGAACTTTCTCCGCAACACGTGCTTGGCCTACTTGATGACTACACCACTCGTTCAGGGTTCGTGATGACTCCCGTAGTGGTGTGGGCCGGCGCCGATGCAGTCATAGTTCCCGATCCTTCTGAAGTTGCCCATGCATATCGCATTGGCCTACATGAACTTTGTCGGCCCGACTCGCCGAGGTTCGTCGCCATTCCTGAAAGCGATCGACCTGTCGTGCAAATACCGCTCAGCGGAGATCTCATTCACGCGCCAACCGGAGCTGTGTTATTACAAATGCGCTGGGTGTGCATTGAAGGTCGAATCAACGAACGCGTAGATCATCTAGAGCAACCTGTATTTGCTTGGAAATAGATAGTTTCCTGCCGATTTCTTGAAGAAGTCACGAACTTACTTGACCGAAAAACCTTGAGTTCTATTCAAGGGGCGTCATTCGTGAGTCGGTATCAACGTCTATTGCAAACTTTTACCGGTCTTCTCATTCTGAGCGTCGGGTCAGCGTTAGTCGCGAATCTTATGATCACCAATGAACGTGTACTCCCCTTGGCCATCACGATGTCGGCGATTATTGCTGCCGCGACCCTCAGTGGCCGTCGCACATCAACATTGGGCATTACACGTTCTGAACGGCAAATTGTTCTTTCACCAATCGGCCACTTCTTCTTTGCTTCAGCAATTCTTCTTCCGCCATTTGCCTTACCAATCGTCGCATTCGTAATTCCGACTGAACGAACATCGCCTTCAAGTTGGTTGATTCGTTTTCAGCGACTCCTCACGATGAACACATCAAGTCTGGTCTTTTGGTTAGTCATCAAGAATCAGATCCTCAACGGCGACTTGACGAATCGACAAGTGCTGGCATTTGTTTTCGCAATCATCACTCACTTACTTGTGGACTCACTCATCGTTTCGGTCGTCATGAGCCAGGCAAGTCAGAAACCGATTCTTGTTACTGCACATTGGAATCCAAAATCGCTTCTTCGGGAATTCGCCGAGATATCAATCGGCTGCATTGGTGCCATCGTCGCTCTCATTAACCCACTTCTACTTTTGATAGTCGTGGCGCCATGTTGTTTAGCGGTTGATCATCTTCGGGTCAATCAGTCGGCACAACTCAGCAAGCGTGATGTTCGAACCGGATTACTGAATTCATTTGGTTTACAAGAATTTGTAGACCATGAGTTTGAACGCGCCAAACGTCATTCAACGGATCTATGTCTAGTGGTTCTTGATCTCGATTTTCTGAGAGATGTCAACAACAATTACGGACATCAAGTCGGCGACTTAGCTATCAACGCTGTCGCCACTCAGATATCGGCATTAACACGATCAATTGACGGAACTGCTCGTATCGGCGGCGAAGAGTTTGTCGTGATATTGCCTGACACCGATATTGAAGGAGCCTCGATTGTTGCCAATCGAATTCGATTAGGAATTGAAGACCTGAAATTGCCAACTCACCGCGGCATTCTTCGTGTCACGATTTCAGCCGGCGTCGCCGCACGCCATGAAAATGAAACGTATTCAGAATTATTTGATCGAGCAGATTGTGCGCTTTACGCATCTAAGCGATTAGGTCGCAACCGAGTTTCGCTCGCAGATGAATTTGTAAAGACTTTCCAAGCCAACCAAATAAACACAAACTGAAACGGAAGACGTCCGTAGGCGACCAGTTGTTTTGAGAATGGTTCATCGCGCCAATCCCAGACCATGTAAATGTTGGCTGGGTACACCGCCACAAAAAGAACGATCGCAGCCAAGGCGCCTTGTTTGCGATATTTGGGCCACAACAACATCGGACCAACAATCAGTTCGGCAACACCGCTGACATACGTCCAAAATCTTTCGCTCGGTGGCAACCATGGCGGAACGATGTCATCAAAGAACTTGGGATTGGCGAAGTGCATGACTCCGGCGAGCGTGATGAATGCGCCTAACGCAGTACCGATTCGACCGGCATTTTTGGAAGTCATCTGGACAGTTTGGTGTGCATCAAACCCAGATTGTGCATCGTGCGCCCGGAGAGACTCGAACTCCCAACCGTCTGATCCGAAGTCAGATGCTCTATCCATTGAGCTACGAACGCATTTCGTAGGAAACTAGCGCCCACGAAAAGAAATGGCGCACTGGCAGGGACTCGAACCCCGAACCTTCTGATCCGTAGTCAGATGCTCTATCCATTGAGCTACCAGTGCAACGGCGATCAGCCTAGAGGGCTAATCCGTAGGTAGAAACCTCAGGGAGGACAGTTGTAGGTAACTCTCTTCGTCACCGTTGTTGGACCTTGAGTCGCCGACATTGCTGTGATGGTGACTGTATACGTGTCATTTGCCAAATCGGGCCACTGATCAAACAAGATCATCGTGGTGTCGCCAACAGCGAAGTTCGATCCACCGTAAGAAGTCACGGGAGACCCCCCAGCTCTTACCGAGAGCGTTCCTGCCGATGTCGCGCCAAAGACATCGACGTCCAGATATAGATCGTGGTTTGCAGGGCAACCCTCGTTCATTCCGCTCCAAGTTGCGCTCAGATTTACCGGAGGCAAAGTTGTCGGTGGTGGAGTCGTCGGTGCTTGGTTCGTCGGCACGGAAGTTGGCGCAGCGGTCGTCGGCGCAATGGTCGGTGCGGAAGTTGTCGGCGGTGCAGTTGTAGCAGTGGATTTCTTCACGGTCGTGGTCGGTCGTGGAATAGTTGTTGTGGTCTCTTCGACAGTCGTAGTCGTTTCTTCAACCGTTGACGTGGTCGTGGTGGCTTCTTCAACCGTTGACGTGGTCGTGGTGGCTTCTTCAACCGTTGATATGGGCTCATCCTCGGGGTAGCCACCACTGTCGTCGCTGCTACAACCGATCATGGCTGCGGCGCCAAGCACCCCAACCAATACCAACTTCAAGAACTTCGATCCGTTTTTCATGTCCACTACCTCACGATGTCACACCAAAATTGGTGAATAAGAATTTCAAGAGGTTACCGAAAAACCAATAAGAAATTACGGAACTGGGCACCAATTTGGGGTACACCACGGAGCCCATGACCCCGAACGTTGCCAAGCGAAATAAGCCAACTTGGCGTTGATCTCGGGGTTCAGCAGTTCGGATGCGTCAGTCACTCCGTAGTTTCTCATCCACGACTTGTGGGCATTCCAGTTCAGCTGAAACAAACCGATACAGCACGAATTACGACTGAGAGGATTCCACTTACTCTCGCGAGTCACCACAAAAAACGCGTTCTCTTCAAGGTTGTCTGGCCACGCATCGCGCACAAACTTTTCGAGTTCGGCCCGCGTAAAAGTTTTCGTTGGTACGTACTTCGGCGGTTGCGTTGTTGTAGGTGCCGCAGTTGAGGGAGTTGCCGCAGCAGAGGCAACGACCGCACCCTTCGGCAAACACAACTCTTGACCCGGCAACAACGTTGAACGTGACGTTTTGCCATTTGCTGCTGTGAGTTCGGAAATCTTGATTCCGCTCTTCTTAGCAATGCCACTCCATGAATCGCCGTTCTTCACTGTGTATTTACCCACACAGGGGATCTTGGCAACTGTTGTTGTGGTCACGACATCAGGCTCGACCAAGGCCGGCACTACAGCACCTGGCGGCAAGCAAATCTCTTGACCCACCATCAATGGCGACTGAATCGTTTTGTTATTCGTGCCCGCAATCAAACTGGCTTTCACGCCGGCGCGATCGGCGATACCAAACCAAGAATCTCCCGCTTGCACGGTGTACTTCGATGCACACACTCTCTTCGGAGCCTCAGTGGTGGTCGGTGCGGTTGTCGGTGCAGTCGTCTCTGGGATGGTCTCTTCAACTACAACGACCGGTGCCGCAGTGTCGGGAATCGTGACTGCTTCAACCGCAGGATCAACCACAAGAGACGTCGTCGTCGCGTCACCGTCGCCGTCAAACTGCACAATCGCTGCTGCCCCACCGGTCTCGGTGACATCGACGGCATTGCCGTCGCCGCGCATGGCCCAAGCAACGGGGGCAATACACAGTCCGACAGCCAAGAGCGCAGCCAACCGACGGCGGAACGGGTCTTTGGGTCCGCGAGGGAACTCTCCACCCGATCGTGGTCGACGCTGGCGTCCCGACCCGTTCGACCAGAACTGATCAGTCACCGAGGATTGTTGGTAGGTGCTCATGATGTTGAGGTGGCCCAAACATGTGAACCGCCTAGGTCAGTGTGGTCGTTTCGTCACACGATCGCAACAGAGCCCCGACGCCCAAAGCCGTGTCAATATAGGTTTTCCACAGGGACGGGGGCAATAAGCCCACCAAAAAAGCAATGGCGCTCTCTTTTCCACAGATGAGAAAAGATCGCGCCAAACGCCAACAAAATGGCGGAGAGGGTGGGATTTGAACCCACGGACCCCGTTTCGGGAGTCAACGTCTTAGCAGGACGTCCCATTCAACCGTGCTCTGGCACCTCTCCATGGTGTAGCGGGTGAAGCCTACAGGTGGCCCTGATCAACTTCTCTCGCAACACTCTGAGCGGAACGGGAGGGATTCGAACCCCCGGGCCTTGTGAGCCTTCCGCTTTCAAGGCGGATGCATTTGTCCGCTCTGCCACCGTTCCGCCTGTGAGGCTAGCGACAAAAAGCCCGAGAGCAATCGGGGGCAATAGGAATAGCCGGGAACGCTATTTACTGATGGTGGCCCGAAGCTGGTCAACCCAGTCGTCGGCATGCTGCCAGCGCGGGTCGGCGTGTTCGCGGGCCGTGTGCACATGGGATGAATGAGCCGGGTACGAGCCCAAGAACTTCACTCCCCCTTGTTTGGCATGAAGTGCTCGCAAAGCATCAGCCACGAGTTCATCGGCGATATGTCCTTCGAGATACATCACGAAGCAATAGTCGCCAAGACCACCATCTTTCGTTGGACGTGACAACAAGTTGGTGATATTGACGCGACGCGCCGCGAACTCTTGCAAGATCGAAATCAAACTGCCTGGTTCGTCGGCGCGCTGAAACACCACGATGCCCGTGATGTCATGACCAGTTGGTGCAGGGACACCCGATTTGCCAACTACTACGAAACGCGTTTGATTTCCTTCGTGATCGGCAATATCGGTTGCCAACACATCAAGTCCGTACAGAGTTGCAGCATTGCGTGGAGCGACTGCAGCCACTCCAGCAACACCATTTGAGGCAACTGTTTTTGCTGCATCCGCAGTGCTATTGGCGGCATGAATTTCGGCGTGGCCAACGTTCTCGCGCAAATAACGATGACATTGTGCAGTCGCAACCGGAATCGACAACACGGTCGTGACTTCAGCTAGTGACGTTCCAGGCATGGCCATCAAGCAATGCTCAATATCAAGAACAACTTCGCGTTGAATCAACAAGTCGTAATCGAATGACAACGCGTCTTGGGTGAAGTTGACGGTGCCTTCAATGGAGTTTTCAATTGGCACAACGCCAAAATCAACATCGCCACTTTCGACCGCGTCTAGAACATCAGGGACCGTACGGAATGCCACGAGCTCGCCGCGGTCGAGATCGGATTGCGAGCGCACTGCCTGTTCGGTGAAGGTTCCGAAAGGTCCCAAAAACCCCACCCGCAACGAGCGGCCAGTCGGTTGCTGAGAATCAGTGGAAGTGTTCACAGTCGCCAAGGCTAGAGGCACGAGCGCTAAGTGGCAGGATGATTATGTGGATGTTGAAACCCTGCGCCAATTGATTGAGGGAGTTTCTTCAGGATCCATCGCGCCCGACGACGCCGTCGAGCGTTTGAAGCGGCTGCCATTTGGCGATGTGGGCGACACCCTGGTCGATCACCACCGCCACTTACGCCAAGGTGCACCTGAAGCCGTCTACGGACCAGGCAAGAGCCCCGAACAGTGCGTCTTGATCGTACGTGAACTTCTTGACCACGGCACCGGACCAGTACTCGTCACCCGCACAACAGCCGATCAACAAAAGGCACTCGAAGCAAGTTTTGGAGTGGCCGAAACTGCCCATGGATCAATGCTGTGGCGCGCTCCCGAAACTTGGTACACCGGCAACGCATTAGTGATCTCGGCAGGCACTGCCGACGTCCCCGTTGTTGACGAATGTATTTTGGCTTTGCGTGCTCATGGCATTGCCGCGAACCGCATTACCGATGTTGGAGTCGCTGGTCTACATCGACTGCTGAACCGACTCGACGATGTGATGGCCGCTGATGTCATTGTTGTTGTCGCAGGAATGGAAGGCGCACTTGCAAGTGTGATTGGCGGCCTCAGTGGCAAGCCGGTGATCGCCGTGCCCACCAATGTTGGATATGGGTCGGGACTCGAAGGTGTGACTGCACTTTTGGCAATGCACGCAACATGCGCCAACGGCGTCACTGTTGTGGGTATTGACAATGGTTACGGTGCGGCCTGTGCAGTGGCGCGCATCGTGCGTTCACTCCGCCCCGATCAAACACAGAGGAAGAAGGCATGAGTACCGCTGCGTGGTTTCATTGTGGAGCTGGCACCGCTGGCGATATGACTTTGGCATCGCTCATTGACGCAGGAGCAGATTCGCTACACGTCATTGAGATTCTCGGAGGTCTTGCGCTTGACGACTACGCGTTGATGTTTGAACGAACTCAACGTGCTGGGGTGGGTGCAACTCGAGCAATCGTCGGAGTGCATCATCACGATGATCACGATCATGACCATCATCGGGCCTGGAGCGATATCAAGCGACTATTAATTGATTCTGAATTACCAACTCGGGTACGAGATCGAGCGATGAAGGTGTTCGCGATACTTGCCGAAGTTGAAGCAAATATTCACGGCGTTGCAGTTGATGACATTGAATTCCATGAAGTCGGCAGCGTTGATGCAATCGTCGACATTGTCGGAGTCTGCGCAGCACTTGAAGTTCTCAACATTGAGCGCATCTTCTGCAGCAACATCGCCGTGGGTCACGGGCACATCAATTCGGCACACGGAACTTTGCCCAATCCTGCACCCGCAGTCACCGCCTTAGCTGCGTTGCGGGGAATCACTCTGGTTGGGCTAGACGATCATCGTGAACTGGCAACTCCAACTGGTGTTGCTTTAATGGCTGCACTTGCTAATTCATTTGGTGCAATGCCACCACTCACCGTGAGCAGCGTTGGTTACGGCGCCGGGACTAACGACATTCCTGGTCGCGCCAATGTTGTGAAGGTGGTGATTGGTGAAACGTTAGAAAACACAGTGCTTTCTGGTGCCGGACAAGATGTACAACTTCTTGAAGCCAATGTTGACGATGTGTCCGGCGAAGTCATTGCCCACACCATTACTGAATTGCTAAATGCCGGGGCACATGACGCATGGGCAACTCCTATCGTCATGAAGAAGGGCCGACCCGCATTTACGGTTCACGCGTTATGCGATCTTGCACTCACCGAAAAAATCTCCGCCGTGCTCGTCGCTGAAACGGGCACTCTCGGTTTACGTGGTTCGGTCATTCAACGTTGGCCGCAAACTCGCGAAGAAAAGTCTGTCACCGTTCACGGTCACAAAATCCGTCTCAAAATTGGTAGCGGCCGAATCAAAGTTGAAAACGATGATGCTGTGAGCGCTGCTCGTGCTTTAGGGATACCGCTACGTGAAGTTTTAGTTCTGGCCGAACAAGCCGCTCGACAACTGAACTAGCAGATACTTAGTTAGCGAGTGCAGCGTTTACGATCTGCGAGAGTTGATCGATTTCAATTTCGCCTGAGGCACGTACTTTCACTTTTCCATCCGCACCAACGATTGTGAAGAATGGGAATCCCGAAACTCCATACGCGTTTGCTGCATCCATTGCTTCGGAGTCGGCAATAACTGGCCACGGCCAAGCCTTATCGACGACCCACTGTGATGGTGGGTAATTCGGACGGTCACTAGCGACTGCCGTGCTGACACCGATGATTTGTAAATCCGCCGGTATGGCACCCGATGCTTGCCATTCAATGAGGCGTGGAACTTCACGATTGCAATGCGGGCACCAGTGCGCAAGGAAGACAACCATGTACGGCTTGCCATCACCCGGTGTGACTGACAGATTTGAACCGTCAAATGTGTGTCCATTTATTGTGGGCGCCACGAGTCCAATTGCTGGATCGGTACCAGATTCGGGCAACGCTTCAAGCGCGTCGCCAACGACTTCAACAGGTTGATTTTCACCAGCCGAAACTGGTTCGTCATTAATGGGTGCCTTTGTTGATTGAGACGATGTTGAATCACTTGAACCGCCTGCGAGTAGCGCAATCACTAGAGCAATCACAATTGCAAGCGTGACTCCGCCAACGATCAACTTGTTGTTGTTTGTCTTCTTGATTGGTTGCTTGGCCATGACGTGGTTACCTCTTCAGTGATGAGTCGTTCAAAGGAGTCGCTTGGTTCCGAAGTTGTTCACCAACTCGTGGATCATTCGGCTGAACAAAAAGTAGTGCTGCGATGGCAATAAATCCGCTCAGGGCCATAAAGGCCAATGTCACAAATCCCATGCGACGGAACCACACGTCGGTGCACGACGGTCCGATTCCACAGGCGCCTTCGCCCAAAGACGGTTTCCATTCGATGAGGTAGTGATAGCCCGACAAGCACACCCCGGCGACCAACATCGGCAAGGCATACCAACGCGCATTGCGATCTTTACGAATCGCCGCCACCAGCAGAATTCCGGCCAACGGGTACATACAAATACGCTGGAACCAGCACAATCGGCACGGAACAAAATGAGCGACTTCGCTGAAATACAGACTTCCAGCCGTTGCGCAAGCGGCAACTAGCCAGGCCAACCACAGTGACAATCGACGAATTTCGGCGACTACTGATGCCTGAGGCGAAATCAAAAGTCCTAACAGGGCGTACGAGACTCCCCCAACTAGAGCAATGAGCGCCAGCAAGGACGTAAAAAGTTCAACGGTTCTTACATCCATCATTGTCAGTATGCCCGCCCCACAGGCAAGAATGGAAGCCTTGAACGAGTTAGAGCCCAAAGTCCCAATCGTCATCTCAGTCCAAGATCTGCAGGCCCTTGACCGTACCGACATCGTGATCGCCGATGTGCGCTGGTATCTCGACGGGCGCGATGGTCGCAAGGCCTATACCGAGGGTCACATCCCGAATGCGATTTTTATTGACCTCGATCGCGACCTTGCTTCTTCAGATCGAACAGACGCCACAAACGGTCGGCATCCATTTCCTACCCCATCGGCTTTTGCTGGAGCGATGTCACGACTTGGTATCGGTAGCAACTCATACGTTGTCGCCTATGACGACACCGGTGGCATGACAGCATCGCGACTCGTTGTCATGTTGCGCATGCTTGGTTGCAAAGCATCGGTGCTCGATGGCGGCATTGGTGCGTGGCAACGCGCCAACGAACAACCGCTTGCAACCGGTAAACCCACAACTGGCAAAGCGGCATCGTTCGCAACTGTTGAATGGCCCACCGATCAACTCGTGACCAAACACGATCTTGAAGTAATCGTCGCCGAAGGCGCAATCACTTCACGACGGGTCATTCTTGATGCGCGTTCAGCCGATCGTTTTCAAGGCGTTGTTACTGAAGCCTCGGCAAAACTAGATCCACGACCCGGCCACATTCCAGGTGCATTCAGTGCTCCGTGGAATGCTGTCATCAATTCAGAGACAACAACATTTAAAACAACTGACGAATTACGCAGCCATTACGAATCACTCAGTGTTGATCTGGCCGATGAAGTAATTGCCTACTGCGGCAGCGGAGTGTCAGCGTGCGCCAACATCGTGGCCATTGAACATGCTGGCTTTGCGACGCCACGACTTTTCATTGCCTCATGGTCGGGTTGGTCATCTGATCCCCAAACACCAGTTGAACTAGGGGTTCACCAACCCGATCGAGATTCGTTTGCCACGCAAGTGTCTGCTATCAGTTCAAATGCAGTACGTGCCCTGCGTCGTGCTCGTCAAAAGAATCGCCTCGCAGAAGTTGAATGGTTTGAGGCGCTCTATCGCGTGTACTTGGCGGCGTTTATTTTCGGTGGCGGAATTCTGTTTATCTCGGGTCTCGTCCCCGACAAGCCAGTCGCCGATTCAATGGCGGCTGATGTCGTCAAGTTTGGTCCCGCATGGCTTGGTCTTGCTGGAATCTTGGCGGTCGCCATGGGTCTTCGCTCGGGCAGTCGCGGCGGACCGCTGGCCATTGAAGAAGCCGATGTACGCCACGTTCTATTAGCCCCCGTCAGTCGCCAACGAGTACTTCTTCGTCCGGCCGTTCAGCGACTTCGTTCAGCGATGTTTGCTGCTGGCGGAGCAGGAGCTGTTGCCGGTCAATTAGCCGGCCGTCGCTTACCTGGTTCTGGAATGTCGTGGGCAATGTCGGGTGCATTGTGGGGCGTCACTGCTGGCGCGCTTTTTGTTGGATCAGCACTTTGTGCCCATTCACTCAAACTTCGGGGCTGGATGGCCAGTGTCATTGGTGGTGCATTAATCGCTTGGCAAATCGCCACTGCACTTCCGAGTTCAAAACTCACCGGACCTGGCGACTTGCAAGGTGGACTTGCGTTGTGGGGCGAACGCACGCGGGTCAGTGAACTCATTCCATCTATTGTCGCCGCCCTGTTAGTTGTGATTGGCCTCGCTCTATTGGCTCGTCAATCACTTGAGGCTTTATCGCGTCGTTCAGCACTCGTCACTCAATTGCGTTTTGCGGTGACATTGCAAGACCTTCGCACCGTTACTTTGTTGCGTCGCCAACTCAGTCAAGAGCGCAGTCGCAATCGCCCGTGGATCAAGATGAAGCGGAAGAAGACAAAGAATCGTTTCTCCGCTGAATGGAATCGTGGCTGGCAAGGTTTATTGCGTTTCCCACTGAGTCGAATCACACGAATTGTCACACTGACCATCGTTGCAGGATTATGCCAAGTTGCGGTTTATAACGGAACGACACCAGCGGCATTAGGTAGTGGACTTGCATTGTTCATTTTGGGACTCGAAATTTGCGAACCATTCGCTCAAGAGATTGATCAAGGTGAACGAACTGATGCGTATCCAAAATTGCGCGGTGCAATGTATATGGCTCTCTTAAGTCCAACAGCGGCCATTGCGATTCCGATTGCAGGCATCATGGTTGCCACGATGGGAATCGTTGAACCACATATGTGGTCAGTCGCGGCAATCTGCGCCGTTCCTTCTTTGATCGGTGGTCTCGCTGGTGCTGCCATCAACATTGTTTCGGGTGCACCTGATCAAGTTTCATCAACCGCACAAGCCAACATGATGCCGCCCGAAGTAGCTGGCACTGTGAGTCTCATCAAAGCAATTTGGCCAGTTGTACTTGCGGTACTCGGAAGTTTGCCCATGGTTGGTGCGCGTATGGCACTCACCAAAGGCAATGGGCCAGAAGCACCAGCTCTTCGTATTGCAATCGCCATCGCCCTTATGGCCATGATTGTTGGCGGATGGGTGCGATTCCGCGATGACATAAAGAAGTCTTTAAACAATGCCGCCACCGAAAGTCGCGGACAGAAAACTCGTACCGGAGGAAACTCATGAGCCGCCACCCCAAACCACCGAGTGCACAAAAGGGTGAAGCTTCGTCAACAAGTCGCAAAGCTGAACCAGTCTTACCTGCAGCGCTCATTGCCAACAATGTCGCCAAGGACTACGGCGACGGTCCCGCTTTGTATCCATTGTCATTGCGTATCGAAGAGCATGAAAAGGTTGCACTTATCGGCCACAACGGATCAGGCAAAACAACTTTCTTACGTATGGCGACCGGATTACTCGAGCCGGCATCGGGTTCGATCACCGTCTTTGGACAAGAGCCAGGTTCAATGGATGCTCGTAGCAAACTGAGTTATCTTGCCGATACTCCAACTTTCTACGACGACCTTTCAGTGTGGGAACACCTTGAATACACCGCCCGCCTTCACAACATGGGCACATGGGAACAAAAGGCTGCAGATCTTTTGGGACAACTTGGCATCTACGAACGAGCCGATGATTTACCAACACGATTTAGTCGTGGACTCAAGCAAAAAGCGGCCATCGCGATTGCGTTCATTCGACCGTTTGAATTGATGCTTGTCGACGAACCCTTCGTTGGGCTTGATGCTGACGGCAAAGAAGCCCTACTCGATCTCTTCGATCAAGCCTCAGCCGATGGTGCCGCTCTTGTCGTTGCGACCCACGAACTCAGCTTTGTCTCACGTACAGCCCGCACGATTGCTTTACGAGATGGTTCTTTGGTGTTCGATGGTGAGTCGTCACAAGCCGAAGCCCGTGGGCTCGTTGCTGTTGAAGGCACCGCTACCCAAGACTGAAAAACCAGCACTACACTTTGCGACATGCTCGAGTTCACATCACTCAAAGTAACCGCAAATAACTCCGCCGATCTTGCGACCCAACTTACGTCGATGTCAGCACAAGGTTGGCAAGTTGTCAGTATTGTCGCGACGGGCGAAATCGTTGCCTACTTGTCACGTCCAGTCAGTGTCACAGCAACAGCCCCCGCCCCAGTCGAACCGACTCCGGTCAGTGACACGGTTGGTTGGGCGGCAACAAATGTTGCACCAGCTAGCCCGAGCACATTTATTTCACCAACTCCAGTTTCACCATCAGCTTCGACTCCAGCAGCAACTCAGTCGGTTGTTCCTAATGTTCCTGCAGATTGGTACAAAGACCCCGCAGGCCGTTACGAGTATCGCTATTGGGACGGCTCGAAGTGGACCGAAAATGTGTCACGCGCCGGCGTGATGTATAAAGATCCTCCCACTAAGTGACTAACGGACTACGAGACTCACAAATTGGTCTCGTCACTTTTGGATAGTTTGGTTCTGTGACTACTACTCAGATGCGCGCGACATCGGTTGGCCATGCGGGCATCTTTATTGAGACTCGACAAGGGTCAATATTGTGTGATCCGTGGTTCAACCCTGCGTTCTTTGGATCGTGGTTTGTCTTTCCACGCAATGATCAACTTCCTGCCGATTTTTATGATGCACTACGCAAACCGTCTTACTTGTACATCTCTCATCTCCACGGTGATCACCTTGATGAAGAATGGTTGCCAGCAAATATTGATTTAGCCACACCGATTTTGTTACCTGGATTCCCAACTCCCGAACTTGAGCGTCGCTTACTTAAAATTGGCTTTACAGAATTCATCCATACAGTTGACGGAGTCGAACACGACCTAGGCGATGGACTCACTGTTGCGATTCATGTAGAAACCTCAATCACCGATGGTCCCGCCGGAGACTCCGCACTTGTCGTGAGTGATGGTGTTCATCGAATAGTCAACCAAAACGATTGTCGCACCAGTGACCTCAACGCTCTTCGAGCTCACGGGCCGATTGATTTACATTGGTTGCAATTTTCTGGGGCTATTTGGTACCCCATGGTGTATCAAGAATCTCCCGAGCGCATGCGTGAGCTCATCGATCTCAAAGTTGATAGTCAATTTGCGCGCGCCATGCGCTACGTCGAGGCACTTGATGCTCGAGCCATTGTTCCTTCGGCCGGTCCCCCGTGTTTCCTTGATCCTGATCTCTTTCAGTTCAATGTCATCACGGGCAATGAACTGTCAATCTTCCCCGACCAAACACAGTTCTTATCGCGACTACATGCGGAGTCTCGCCGCGGCATCGTGAACATGCCCGGAACATGCATCACGATCGGCGACGAGTTACATGTTGATCATCCGCTGCCAACGGCCGACGTCGAAAAGATCTTCTCGGACAAATTGACCTACCTTCGCAACTACCAATCTGACTACCTCGGTTGGCTCGAAAACATGAAGGCCAATTGGGCACAGCCCACCGATGATTTATTGAACACGCTGAAAGCATGGTGGGAACCACTGCTTGCAATGGCTCCAGCACTTCGACAAGGAATTGGTGCCGCATGTTTATTGCGCGCTGGCGACCTCGACATCTTGATTGATTTTCCAAATGGCGAAGTTCGTCCATTCAATAATGAGTCGTACGGATTCCGTTTTGAGATAGACCGTCGTTTAGTTGAAACCGTCGTTGCGCAAAACGCCGTTGACTGGAGCGACAAATTATTCTTATCGTGTCGTTTCTCGGCCTGGCGTTCAGGTTCGTATAACGAATACATCTACAACTTCTTTAAGTCACTCAGTGTCGAACGAATGCAACGCACCGAGGCTGAGGCAGTCAAGAAATTTGCGCCAGCCACGCCAAGTGACGAAATTACAATTGGCAATTACATCGTCGAGCGTTATTGCCCACACCGTAAAGCCGATCTTTCAGTCTTTGGTGAATGCTCAGGGACCGAACTCGTGTGCACATTGCACGGTTGGAAATTTGATCTGGAGACCGGTGAATGCCTCACCGCGCAAGATCGCAAGTTAGTTGTCCGACGCGCCCAATAAACGCAAGCGATAAGCAAATCGATACGTGCCAGCAGCAATTGAATGCCGTGGATCAATATCGGGTCCGCAACTCGCAGTACCAACTCCGCGATGAGCGACATCAATATGTACCGTCAAAGCTTCACGCCATATCAATTCGGAGACGTCGGCTGCCGTAAAGAGATCATCATCACGATGGTGCACAGCCGACATATGCAAGCCCACCGGATTCAGTGCTTCTATGCGTAATCGCATTCCATCACGACTACGAATGATTTCCATCCAACGACAGTCAGTGCGCAAACCAAATTCTTGAGGAACGATGTAGGGCAACTCATCGGGTTCGTCGCTCCAAATACCCAACACGGCACCCGAGTTTCGGTCTGGCATATTTTCTAACGGCCCGCGGCCATACCAACTCAATTCATCAAAACCTGCCGGCAATTCAAAGACCACGCCAATGCGCGGCAAGTCGGTCAACGACTCTGGAACGACAACTGTGTGATCAAATACCACAGCACCTTCACCATCGACATACGAATCGCAGGTGTGATCAACAAGGGAATTTGCTGGCTTTGAATCAACTCCAGCTGCCAACCAATTCCAAAGTGCTCGCCCACCAACCCCAAGCTGTGACGCCAAGTTGGGCATCAATTTGAAACCGTCGTTATCAGTAGCGGCCCGCCATAAATTCAATCGCGGGTTTCCGCCGAGAAGCACATCAATATCAGCGCGATCTTCATTGGACGAACGTTTCGGCAAACGCTGCGCTGTTGCGGCACGTACAACCACTTGATCCCAGCCAACTAGATACCCGGCCTCACACCATGAGGTTGCTTTCTTCACGAACCAACGAATAGTCAGAAGAACTTCGCCGTTGAGTTTTTTTGCCTCAAGAAGATTCGTCGGCGCATCAATCAAAGCCGATTGCCCAGCCTCAACTAGGGGTGACCAATTTCCTGACTCAACAATTTCACCGTCAAGTGTGAGTTCCCAGGTTCCGCGTAGCCATGAAGAATCGCGAAACGATTGGCGATTCGTGACGCGCATTTTCCAACCGGTTTGCTCCACGGCAACCGGTCGATGCACCCACATCAACTCTTGAATCGCGGGGTGGGGTTCACACTCGGGCGACACCAGACCATCAGCAACAAAGTTTCCGTCGTTGGGATGATCACCGAATTGACCGCCATACGCAAAGCGTTCTTGACCATTCTTCAATGTTTGACGTAATCCGTGATCTTTCCATTCCCACACGAATCCGCCCTGTAACAGCCGATGTTGATCAATCACTTTCCAATAGTCGGCGAGACCTCCATTTGAGTTGCCCATTGCATGGCTGTATTCGCACAAGATCAATGGACGCTCACCAAGTTTTGCTGTGACATACAGATCTAAAGCAGATGCCGGCGCATACATCGGACAGACAACGTCGGTGACATTTCTTCCACCGTCGCTCCAACCAGCATGAAAAACCGCACCTTCGTAGTGCAACAAGCGACTCGGGTCAACTCGGCGAATGTGAGCAGCACAGGCATCATGATGTTCGCCATAGCCCGACTCATTACCCAGGCTCCACATAATGATGCTCGGATGATTGCGGTCGCGTTCAACCATTCGCGCAACTCGCGATAGCCACGTTGCGGCATAGCGCTGGTCATGGCACAAACTGGTATTGAATCCGTGGCTTTCAATATTTGCCTCATCAATGACATACAAGCCGTATTCGTCGCAGAGATCATAGAAGCGATGATCATTCGGATAATGCGAGGTGCGAACTGCATTGATATTGGCGCGCTTCATCGTGATGATGTCTTGGCGCATATCTTCAACCGATACTGCTTTGCCTTTGTCGGGATGGTGATCGTGACGATTCACGCCCATGATGGTGATGGCTCGACCATTCACACTGACTAATCCATCTTTGATTTCGACACGTCGAAACCCAATGACTTGAGCGACGACTTCAGTAACTTCACCATCTGCATTCAACAATTCACATAGAAGGCGGTACCGCTGCGGTATCTCGGCCGACCAGGGCTGAGCCCGTGGAACCTCGAATGATGTTGTTGCAACGTGTCCCGAAAATCCATATGGCTGAAGATGCCGATGCGGAATTTTCGCCGCGTGTACTTTTCCAAGTCGTTTCCCATCAAGGGTTTCAACCCAAGAACGTGTCGACCAACCAGAGCCAAGCGGGCTCTGTGAGTCGGAGTCAATCACTCCGATGAACGCCGACACATTCATCGTCGCTAAACCTTGGTCGGCATCCCAATCGGCTAAGGCATGAAGTTGGGATATGTGCACGATGGCTCGCGACTCTAAAAACACCTCACGGTGCAGTCCGGCCATCCACCATTGGTCTTGATCTTCGACGTACGACTGGGCGCTGTAGCGCGGCACAAAGATTGCGAGCGTGTTCTTACCTGCTTGCAGATAGTCAGTGATGTCGTATTCGCTTGGTAAGCGACTATCGGTGCCGTAACCAACGAACGTTCCATTCACAAATACTGCGTGAACACTTTCGGCGGCACCGATATGAATAATGGTGCGACGTGACTTCCAAATTTTCGGCACCGTAAATGTGCGGCGGTACACGCCTGTTGTGTTTTCGGAAGGTGTCTCGGGCGGACGCAATGGCCACGGCATTTGCACATTGGTGTAATGCGGAAAATCACCGGTTTCCTGAACCGTCCAATTGCCTGGAACGGCAACCGTTAGCCAACCCGCAGTTGATGCCAGATCAGTTTTGATTGCGGTGTTTGGAACTGCATCGGGCGACGACCACAGCTTGAGTTGCCAATTGCCGTTCAGACTTTGCCACCACGGCGAGGCTTCACGTCCAAGACGCGCGTCATCGGCATTTGAGCATGCAGTGATGACCTGACGCATCGGCAGTCGACTGATCGACACTTGCGTTGGGTCAAGCCACGGACGAAATTCGCTAAAAGCTGAAATCACTCTCTTAGCGTGTCACGCCGCAGGCGGTGTGGAGTGCACCCAGATCTTCATACCCATTGGCGCCAGATCAGCCGACCAAAGGAAGTCCATAGCTGGCGTCGACATCCGGACACACCCATGCGAGGCCGGATAACTAGGGACTTTGTAAGCGCCGTGGAGCCCGATCCCCTTGTTGAAGTACTTCGGTCGATAAATATCGCCAAGATCTCCGGTTCTCCAGCCTTTTTCAACTTGGCGATCGATCACAAAAATGCCGTCAGGTGTTATGGCGTCACCTTCAACCCACTTGCCCCACTCGTTTTTGTCGCGTTCCTTAAATGGGATACCCGAACCGGTTGAGATATTGATGGTCCAGACCGTGTTGGCCTCTTGAATAATGAAAAGCAATTGACGATCTTTGTCGACTTCGATCAAGGTGCCCTGATTAGCGGTTCCATAAGCCCGAGTCGTCGCACTGGTCAAGGCAGCGGCAGTTACTTCGTCAACATCGGAACTCGGATCAAGCCCGGCATATTTCTGGAAGGCCATCACCGCTTGAGAGGTTGTGACTCCGTAATCGCCATTGGTCGATTGCAACCAAAATCCAAGATCAAGCAAACGTTGTTGAACTCGTGCTGTTTCGGGACCATCAGCATGTCCTACAGCAACGAGGGGAATGTCCATTGGGGCCACCGCAATGACGACTGGTTGTAATGGTGCCAGCGTTGTTGTCGGTGTAAGCGTTGTTACAGGCGGCAATGTTGTTGGAGCCGGGGTAAGTGGCGGTGCAAGTTCAACAAGAGCTGGTGACTGCACAGCGGCTTCAGCGCTTGATGAAACAACTCCCGAACAGCCAGAAATCATCAATGAAATCAAGCCAATTGATACAACCACCAATGCACGTGCATTTTGTGTGTGGTTGGAATCTCGAGTCACAGTAAGTGTGACGGTAGTTTCTATTTTTAATTCATTGGTGGATAGTCCCTGCATACGGGACTTAAGTCAGTTGTATTGCTCGGGCAGCTCAAACCAAATTGTGAGTCCATATTTGATGCCGCCAGTCAACGGCAAGGTCTGATGCGGATGCGTCACCAATGATGGCCACGCCAAAAGTGAGCCCACCGGAACGTTGCGATTCGTAAATGACTGTTGCGGAAATTCAAGTTCGGCACCTTCATATGAATCATTGAGCTTGACCGAGGCCGACACTTGGGCAACATCATGATGAATCCGCAAATCTGTCTGTCCATCAAGGCTGTATTTAATGATGAAGGCATCGCGGAGTCCGCAGTAATCAATGAGCGGCCACTTCTGTTGCAGCTGAGGCCAGATGCGCTCACCTAAATCGATCATGAGGTTCTCGTACAGTCGCGGACTAATGACAGCGAGGCTGATTTCGTGCCCTGGAACCGGGTCATCGGGGTTCGGTTCAAATCCGCCAACGGCTTCGGCAGCATTAATGACGGCCTGACACATTTCAGCGGTCCAAAAGGACATCATCAAAAGGTTCTCGGCAACTTGCACCATGTCGCCATCATCATTTTGCGCGTCTTGATAACCCAAGACTCGTTCGAGATCAGTTGTCATAACCCACAGTCTGCCAGTGCACCGGAGTTGGCAGAGGGAGGAAACATTTTGTGGCATGATTCGTGAGTCAATTACCTGATATGCAAAGGCGGCATTCATGAACGTAAAGACTTTGGGCGCGGGCTTGATCCTCGCCGGCACATTGGTGATGTCTGGCAACACGGGGGGTGCGCAGGCCACGGGCACGTTGCGTCCCGAGGCGGTTCAGACCTCGTACGGCAGTCTCGATCTGCTGCTCGACATCTTCAGCGGTTCCAATAGCAGTGAAGCGAGGTTCGGACCGATATTGAACGGCAAGATGCTGTTCTCGGCTAGAACCGCTACCGCCGGAAACGAACTCTGGATCACCGACGGAACATCCACGGGAACCACCATGTTGAAAGACATCTACCCCGGGTCCGATTCCAGTTCTCCGTACAACATGACATTGGTCGGGGACAAGGTGTACTTCAGAGCGTATGACGCTACGAATGGAAACGAGTTGTGGGTCACCGATGGTACGGTCAACGGCACCACACTGGTGAAAGACATCTACCCTGGCTCCACTAATGGATATACAAATGATTCGTACCCACAGGCATTCTATGCCTTCGGTTCCCAGGTGCTCTTCTCGGCTGAGACAGCACTAGGTCAGGAACTATGGATCTCCGATGGCACCGCTAACGGCACCACTCTCGTCAAAGATATCAACACGGTTTCAACGCATTCGAGTCCCCGGTTCTTTACTGAATTCAATGGCATGGTCTACTTCTCTGCCAACGACGGCATCAACGGAACTGAGTTGTGGGTCACCAACGGAACATCCAACGGCACAACACTCTTCAAGGACATCAATCCAGGATCGTCTTCGGGAAACATCAATAGTTCAGAGGTCTCAGACCTCATCGTCTTCAAAGGCAAGTTATTTTTCGAAGCATACAACGCGGCAACGGGTTACGAACTGTGGTCGAGCGACGGGACTGCAAACGGCACCACGCTCGTCAAAGACATCTACCCCGGATCGCCTTCGGGAAACATCAACTATCCGATCGTTCTCGGCGACAAATTGCTTTTTGCGGCTACGGACGGAACCAACGGATACGAACTCTGGTCGAGCGACGGAACGCCCACCGGAACCACCCTGCTGAAGGACATTTACAACGGGTCCAGCGACGGAAACCCCCAGTACATGACAAAGATCGGTGACCACGTCTACTTTTTCGCCAGCGACTCCACGACCGGATACGAACCCTGGAAGAGCGACGGCACGAGTAACGGCACCGTACGCATCGCCGACATTCGAACCGGAACCAACGGAAGCTTGGTCAATAGCTTTTGCTATGGAGGAGACTGCGCCAGGTTCCGTCAGTACGGAGAAACGGTGATCATCTTTGCGAACGATGGCGTCAACGGAACGGAGCCGTGGATCACTGGCGGGTCGATCACGGGAGCAACACTCCTCTCCGACGTTCGACCGGGCTCGTCCGATTCCGTCGGGGGCGGTTTCATGAGCCCAATTGGGTTCCAATCGGCCGTCGTCGGCGGAAAGTTCTTGTTCGCTGCCGACAACGGACAAGTGGGCAACGAAATCTGGACATTTATGTCACCCCCAGGAGCCCCGGCGGCCGTGACCGCCACACCGTCCACCAATTCGGCCACCGTGTCGTGGACCGCTCCGACCTCGACCAGCATTGTTTCCTCGTACACCGTTACGTCCAATCCCGGCGCGTTCACCTGTACCACCGCAACGTTGTCATGCACTATCACCGGTCTGTTGTCGAACCAGGACTACACCTTCACGGTAGTTGCCACCTCGACGGTCGGTAGCGGTCCGGCTTCGGCAGTTTCACCACGGGTGCGAACGCTTTCACCACAATTCGGATCGCTGCTCAACTCGTTGACCGCGGTCACCAACATCACGAGCGACAACGACTTCGCTCCCGGTGAATCGTTCACCGCCTTCTACACCGGATTCAACGCAAACGAGTTGGTGCTCATGGTGATGGCCTCGAACCCGATGGTCATTGGTAGCGCAAACGCTGACACCAACGGCAACGTGGCCATCACCGGCGTCATCCCTTCCAATGCAACAGTCGGAAACCACACCCTCGCGCTCTACGCGCCAGTCAGTGGCTTCGGTGCTAAGCAGGCGATCACGATCACCGTGCCCACTCCTGAAAGTAGTGGTACCACCGGTAGCGCCAGCAATAGCCCGAGCGTAGACCCGAGCACTCTTCCGGCCACGGGGCGAGGATCGAATCCGGCACTATTGGCGTACCTTCTGTTGATCGTCGGAATCGGCCTATTGGCTGGCCATCGAATCATTGCCCCAGTTGCTCGGGATCGTCCACGGTGACTGCGGTAATTGATCAAGTTTGAAGTCATCCAACAGATCAGCCACGCTCTGTGGCCGCTCAATCTCGCTTCCGATGCTGCGCGCTAGCTCGCCAAGAACTTCCTGCGTACCAACCCCCTGTTGGCTGAGGTCTTCAAGAGTGACCGCACCATGCCGTTTCGCGAGTCGCTCTTGATCGAGTCCAACGACCAAGGGCACATGAACATATTGCGGGGTTGGGTAACCGAGCAACTTTTGCAGATGGATGTGTCGACCCGTCCCATGGAGTAAATCGTCGCCGCGCACGATTTGAGTGACTCCTTGTGCGGCATCATCGACCACCACGGCAAGGTTGTAAGCCGGCACACCGTCATTGCGTAAAAGCACCATGTCGTCAATCACGGTTGTGGTCGGTCCAGCCACCAAGTCATCCACGACGTACGTCTCGCTATTCGTTCGAAGCCTCCATGCCGGTGGACGCCCACTTTGTTCACGCTCTGAGCGATCGCTAGCCGACAAGTTACGGCAGGTGCCCGCATATGCCCCTTCAATAGTTGGTCCATGCGGCGCCTGAGTGGACTCAAGAATTTCACGACGCGTGCAATAACACGGGTACACCAGATCTTTTTGGCGTAAGCCGTTGACGATGTCGCGATAGAGATCAAAGCGCTCACTCTGTCGAATGACGTTTGATCCAAAAGTAATTCCTAATTGTTCAAGCTCATCGATTTGTCGTGTTTCATGTGCGGGCTTGCTATTAGAACGGTCAAGGTCTTCAATGCGAAGTAGTAGTTCACCTTCTTGCTGATGCGCACACAGCCAAGCAATCAAAGCCGTTCGCAAGTTGCCGATATGCAACGGCCCAGTGGGGGAAGGTGCAAAACGACCGATCACGTTCATATTCTTCCCGATGCGGTCATCAATATTCTTTCAATTTGCCTAGTCTCTAGTGATGACCACGCGACTGAGGCACATGTTTGGCCCGGCCGTCGCATTTTCTTTGTTGATATGTATGTCATGTGGTTCTTCTCCTGCCGAAGTTGTAGCCATTGAGGTTGACAACTCAATCTCGGTTTCCCCGTCAAAGAGCACCATGTCACCAACTACCACCAGCACGACGACGACTACATCTACAACGACCATCGCCGCGCTGACTACTGCAGTCACGTCACCAACATCGATCGCCATTCCTGTTGAAACTCAGCCAACAATCACTCAAGCGCCCAACACAATTTCTCCACTTACCGAAGCACCTACCACTCAGCCGCCCGCAACACTGGCCCCAATTACTCAACCTCCCGCACCTTCTGATCCAGTTGGTCTACGTATTGAGTCCGAACATGTCGGCGGGTATAACCGAGATTTGTTTGCCGATTGGTATGACGCCGATCGCAACGGATGCAATACGCGTAAAGAAGTACTGATTGCTGAATCACTCGACCCCGTACAGATTGGCTCTAGTTGTTCAATCACAGGTGGTCGTTGGTTTTCAATGTACGACAACATTGAAACAACTGATTCTTCATCATTTGATATTGACCACATGGTGCCACTCAGCGAAGCGTGGGATTCTGGTGCATGGAATTGGAACGCCGATCAACGTAAGCACTACGCCAATGATCTTGATCAACCATTTTTCTTGATTGCGGTTACTGCTTCAAGTAACCGTTCAAAGAGCGACCGCGATCCAGCCGAATGGATGCCACCGAACTCCGCATACCACTGTGAATACGTACGTATTTGGATCGAGATTAAACGCGCTTGGGACTTGTCAGTTGATCAAGCCGAGCACGATTATCTCGCGCAGAAATTAGCGAGTTGCTGATTCGTTAAGCAATTGCTTGCAAAATGAAGTTGGCGAGTTCTTCACCACAATCTTCTTGCAAGAAATGTCCGCCACCCACGATTGTCGTGTGCATTGACGTCTCAGCGCCCGGTACGGCTTTTCTAAAAGCCCACTCACCATTTTTTGACACTGGATCGCTGTCACTGAACGCACAGATAAACGGCTTTGTCCATGTCTTCAAGACATCCCACGCTTTGATGTTGGCTTTTGATGACGGGTTATCAAGCGATGCCGGAACCAATGTCGGGAAGATGCGCGCTGCAGACTTGTACGACTCGTCGGGATACGGCGCGTCATAGGCAGCAAGAACTTCTGGAGCTAATGGCTTCTTCGCGCAACCACCTTGAATGATTTGTGATGTGGGGAACGTCGGAGTCTCTTGGCTGAACTTACGCCACGCCATGAATGCTTCGTTCGGTGCAGGATCACCAGTTGGTAGACCACCATTAGCTAACACGATGCGCGCAAAGCGATCGGGGAAAGCAGTTGCCAAACGTAAGCCGATCAAACTGCCCCAGTCTTGACAGACCAAGGTGAGGTTCTTGAGATCATTCGCAACGAGCCACTGACTCATCCATTCAACATGACGCTCGTACGTGAAATCGGATGTGAGGGTTGGCTTATCGCTGCGACCGAATCCAACAAGGTCGGGAGCAATCACTCGATGTCCCGCGCCATTTAAGACACGAGCGACCTTGCGATACAAGAAACTCCACGAAGGCTCGCCGTGCATGCACAAGAAAGTTTCAGCAGCGTCCTTGGGTCCGATGTCAACATGAGCAACACGGATCACTGTTCCGTCATCGGCCGTGATGTTGGTGTAAGTGGGCTCGAATGACCAATCAGGGACATTGGCGAATGCAGAATCGGGGGTGCGAAGCAGTTCCATAAAGTGACACTCTATATGACAGATTACGGGATGTCATAAGTGCTCGACAGGCGAGCTGGTCCCCCGCCACGCACGAGCAAGCGTCCGTCTTGAACCAATTGAGTGAGATGTGACAAGACACTTCGTGCCGCCGGGATATACAACTCGGGCGCCACCGCCGCATACATCTGACGCACCATTGGCGCAACCGTATTGACACCTGCCGCGATTGACGCAATCACTTGCGCTTCGCGACTTAAACGATGTTCGTAATACGCATGTAAGAACGGTTGGGGATCAGTGACTGGTGAACCGTGGGTTGGCCACAGAATTTTGTCATCGCGCTGTTGAAGTTTTTTCACTGACGACAGGTAATCACGCATGTCACCATCGGGCGGCGACACCACTGTCGTACTCCAGCCCATGATGTGATCGCCCGTGAAGAGAGCTTTCTCTTCGGTCAGCGCAACGCACATATGGTTCGACGTGTGACCTGGCGTGTGCACTGCGGTCAAAGTCCAGCCATCACCATGGGCGGCAACTTCGCCATCGCCCACACGCACATCAGGATCGAATTCAAGATCAACTGATTCACGCATTTCCATATCGTCTGGGTCAAGCCCCGCAGCGCGAGCAATTTCGCGCTCTTTCTCTTTTTCTTCTTCAGTCTTCGGCGGTGGAGCCAACGATTCCATCACCTTGATGTCATCTTCGTTGTCGAGAAGTCCGACATCACCATGTGGTTTCCATGCGACCGTCGGAGCACCGGTCTCTTCACGCAACCAGGCAGCCAGGCCCACGTGATCACTGTGACAATGCGTAATGACAATGGCGCGAACTTTTTGGCCTTCGATGGCGCGCAACAATGCCGCTCGATGCTCAGGCAAATCTGGACCCGGATCAATAACAGCAACTTCAGATTCGTTCCCCACGATGTACGTACCAGTTCCGGTAAACGTGAACTTCGATGGGTTGCGCGCAATGACCCGGCGCACGAGCGGACTGACAACTTCGGCCTCGGCATAACGCAGAGGATCAATCATCCCTGTGAAAGGAATACCAGCCATGTTGTCGCCCCCATTCGTCGTTAAATTGCGCCACCGATTCGCGCTAGTTCTCCGACAATACGCACTTCGCCGACCCGATTGCCGTGTCCAAGGATCGTTGATTCAAATGCATCGGGGCGAACCAGCGAAATATCGACGCCCAAGGCGCGCAGCGCGGCTCGCATTAACGGCGGTCGTGGTCGATTAGCGCCGTCGGCAACTTTCAAGGCCACCGCCCGACCATCGGGCAAGGCTGCAACAAAAACGCCCTCTGCTCCATCCTTGGCCATTAACCCTGGAATGCCTTTCATCAGCAAACTGACATCGCGATTTGGACCACCCACCATGTCAGGGAATGATGACATCGCTCGATGAATACGTAAACCAGCTTCGCCAGCTCCGCCAATAGTCATGTTACGGAATGAACGGGCCAAACCGATGAGCGACACCACGTGGGCTGGCGCACCACAACCGTCAACACCAATACCTAAGACTGGATCTTCAGCAAGAGCAGGAATTCCATCCGTGATAGCCCGTTGCAGTGGATGTTCAACATGTAAATATCCATCGGTCGACCAACCGGCGGCCACACATGTGGCAATCATGCCTGAATGCTTGCCCGAACAATTCTGCAGAATTGACGATCGCTGCACACCATTGCGCATCGCTTGTTCGGCTTCATTTTCGTCAAGAGGTAAGTCGGGAGTATTCGCTAACGCCTTTTCATCAAGGCCAACCGATTGCAAAATTCGCCGTGCTCCATCAAGATGCATTGAACGGCCATCGTGACTTGCACATACCAGTGCCAATAGTTCATCGGGAAGATCAAGCCCTGATTGAACCATGGCATGGGCTTGCAATGGCTTAGTGCTTGATCGCGGAAAAATACCAACGTTCGCGTCACCCATTGAAAAGGCAACCGTGCCATCTTGATTTAAGGCAACAACAGCAGCATGATGCACCGATTCCAAAACCTCATTGCGATAAGTCACCGCAAGTGGAACATACGAAGTCAAAACTGAATCACTCACCGTCGACGACCTCTTTTTCTCATCCGTGGCTTGGCCTTTTCTTGTACCTGAACAAGTTCGTTTTCAATGAGATCGTGTCGCTGCCCAGAAGAACTTGCTAAAGCCACAGCCATTGCCGCCACCGGTAAACCAAGAATTGCGCCAACTGGTCCGAGTAATGCGCCACCAGCAATGGCCGCACCAAACGAAATTGCTGGATGAATTTCCATTGTGCGTGCAGTAATGCGAGGAGAAATCAAGAAGTTTTCTACTTGCTGATACAAAATCACCACAATGATGACTGCGAGTGCTTTCAGCGGTGAGTCAATGAAAGTGATGAGCACCGGAAGAATGCCAGCAATGTATGTACCCACCACTGGAATGAACTGCGAAATTAAACCGACCCAAAGCGCGAGCGCGATCGGTGCCGCAGTGCCAAGTGATTGAAAAGCAATCCAATGCACAAAGGCTGAAGCGACAGCCAAAATTGCGCGGCTATAGAGATAGCCACCAGTCTTTTCGATTGCTAAGTCCCACGTATCAAGAACCCTCTTTTGCCGCGCTGGTGCGAGGCGACTACATATTGAACGTCTCAATCGTGGACCATCAGCAACTAAATAGAAAGTGAAAAGCATGACGGAGAAGGCTTGTAAAAGAAGTCCTAGTGCTGTCACCGAAAGTTGCAGCGCTTCATCTTGCTGGCCCTTAATGAATTTTTGTACCGGCCCATTCGGATCTTGAATACTGTCGTTCACTTTTTGCGGATTGATATTGGTTGACAGGGTGTCATTCAAAAAATTCACCGTGCGGCTGACATACCGCTCTGAGTTTTGTGCAAGATCAGCAACCTGGGTTCCGACCAATGTCCCGATCGCGGCCACGAAAATGATGACACCGACCAATAGTCCTAACAGGATCACAATCGTTGCGTGACCCCGCCGCCAACCCCGCTTCGCCAGTCGAGTCGTGCCGGGTTCAATTGCGAGCGACAAAAAGAGCGACACCAAAAGAAGGATCAAAAATGAGAAAAGACGGTCATACGCATACCGAATCAGAATCGTGCCGAGGAACCCCAGCCAGAAAACGATGATCGCTTTCCAAACCCATCGCGGAAGTTTGTTGGAATCGGGATCAAGCGAAGGTGTGATCGGCAATTCGTCAGACATGTGACGAGCGTACTCAGCCTGTGTGGGCATCGGAGAGCAAACCGTGGCACGATCTATATATGTCCGAAATCTTTGAACCAGTTCGACGCATCGTCGCTGACGCGGTTCGCTCACGAGTGGTCGGCCCCAATGCCGATAACCGTGCGCAAGAGTTGTTCGAGGCCCCTGGCGAGAGATGGTTTGCCGAAGACCGTCCGATCCGCATTATTCATGCCGACTCATGCATGTTCATCGGCGGTCTACGCGCCTTGTTATTCCAGTCTCTTCAACCACTAGCCATGGCCGGCGTTGCCTCACACAGCGATTACAAAGCCGACCCATGGGGACGATTACAACGCACTGCCGACTTTTTGGCGGCAACTACATTTGGGCCAGCTACCGAATCGCAGCGGGCCGTTGACATGGTCAAGCGAGTTCACACCCGCGTTGTGGGCACTGCCGATGACGGCCGCCCATACAGCGCCAACGATCCTCATTTGTTGAAGTGGGTCCACATCGCAGAAGTTGATTCTTTCCTGGCCGCTCATGCCAAGTTCGGTGAAATTGAATTGTCCCCCGAACAACGTGATGGTTATGTACTCGACATGTCGCGAATTGCATCGGCACTCGGCGTGATTGATCCTCCGACGACTGTTGCAGAACTCGCCGACCAGATCGCGTCGTATCGACCAGAGCTGCGAACTTCGGCACCCGCACGTGACGCAGCGCGCTATTTACTTCTCACTCCACCATTACCGATTTATGCACGACCTGTTTATGGGCTACTTGGTGCTGCAGCTGTTTCACTGATGCCGTTGTGGACACGATTCCCGTTACGACTTCCGTGGTTGCCCGTCAGCGAACGCACCGTGGTGCGACCTGCTGCCTTGACTCTCACCAAAACTCTCCGTTGGGCTTTGCAGCCAATACCTTTTACTGCGTCTGAGCAATAAGCGCGTTATACAGCGCTTGTTGATGCACATCAGTTGCTGCGGTGTCTTCGGGATGCCATTGCACTCCGATCAACCACTGCCCCGAGCCGCTGTGCTCAAGAGCTTCAACTAATCCATCGGGTGAACGAGCCACAACTTTCAGACCCTTACCAATGTCGTCAATACCTTGGTGATGAAACGAAGCGACTCGAACTTTGGTTGCACCTAACGCTTTTGACAACTTGGTACGTGACGTGACTTCAACATCGTGCAAGGCAAATTCTTGGCCAGCCGGAAATTTCCCTGGCGCATGTTCAACGAGACCTGTCATGTCGCCGAGATCAACATCACCGATGTGTTGAATCAATGTTCCGCCAAGCGCAACATTGACCAGTTGAATTCCGCGACACACCGCCAACGTTGGCAACTTCAGTTCGATGGCCGCATGAACTAAAGCAATTTCGAAATGATCTTGTTCGTGGTTCACACCATAGACATGATGTTGACGTTGTTGACCATACAAATGCGGATCAACGTCGGCGCCGCCCATCAACACCAAAGCACCAAAGCCCGACAACAACTCAACTGCTTGTTCGTGGGTTAACTCACGTGGAGTCAATGTGAGCGGTTCGCCGCCTGCACGTAGCACCGCGTCTAGATAGACACGGCCGGCAAACGAAATTTCACTTCGCGACACCCGACCAGCCGCCGCAATGCGACCAGCAACAGCAATCAGGGGGCGACTCATAGGTTCAGACTAACGAACCGCTGCACTCAGCGACTTGCGAACTGCATTTGATAAGTCGCCTTTATTGCCAACCTTGATCGTTGCCAGCCCCAACCATTGCGCCATTAACTGCAACTCATTGGCAAGACCGACTGCGACTTCTTTCTTGTCGGCGTGAGCTTCGGAAAAGATTCCGGGCACCAACAAAGTGTTGTTGTGACGATCGGCTTTGAGATCAACTCTCGCGACCAAGCGATCGCCAAACAAAAATGGCAAAACGTAATAGCCATATCTACGTTTCGGAGCCGGTGTGTAAATCTCGATGCGATAGTGGAAATCAAACAGATTCTCGGCGCGTGGACGATTCCAAACCACTGGATCAAACATTGACAACAACGCTTGAGCATTCACTGTTCGCGGCATACGAGCATCACGATGAATGAGCCACTTCTCTTTTGAGTTCTCGATTGTGGTTGGTAACAACAAACCAGATTCAATGAGTTCATCAATGCGTGGTCGTGCTAATGCCGGCTTGATGCGGAAGTAATCGGCAATATCTTTAGCAGTCGCAACGCCTAATGAACGCGAACCAATATCAAGCAGTTCGCGCTGCGCATCGTGAACGCTCGGCGTGCGCGCTCGAAGGTGTTGCTGAGGAATCACTCGTTCGGGCAAGTCATACAAACGCGCAAAGTCATTTGGGCGACGCGTTGCAGTGACTCGACCACACATAAACAAATACTCCAAAGCCAACTTCGCTTTATCCCAGTCCCACCATTGGCCTTTCTTCTCAGTGCGCTCAGATAACTCGCCAGCAGCCAATGGCCCTTCGGCCACAACTCGCTGAAAAACTTCTTCAACATATTTCGGATGCTGCTTCAAGAGTTGTTCGGCACTACGCCAGGGTCCTTCTAGCGACAGTTCCATTTTCCAGCGCCATAGTCGATGATGTTCGGTGCGCACATGAGCGGCTTCATGCCCCCAATACTCAAAAAGTTCGCCGTCACTCGTTGCCGCAGAAATGAAATCGCGCGGATGAGCACCAAGTCGCGAGAACAATGGCAACTCTTGACTACGCACCAATACATTGACCGAATCAATCTGAATCAGTCCGATGTGGTCGAGAACTTTGCGTAAATGACGGCGATCAGTTCGTCCAGTTGGACGGGGCTGAGCGAATCCTTGAGCTCCCAACGCAATACGTCGCGCTTGCGACGCACTGAGTTGGACAACTCGAGAGTTCATCTATTGCAAAACGCAGTGAAGTAAATCAGTCAGCAACAGTGATGGTGACCGACTTGATCACCACGTCGGTCACGGGGCGATCACCGCGTGCCGTCGGAACATTTTGCATGGCCTCAACAACTTCGAGACCTTTCACAACTTGACCGAACAACGCGTAGGCCGGTGGCAAGCTGACGCCACTCGGACCACTGATCAAGAAGAACTGCGAACCGTTGGTGTTGGGTCCGGCATTCGCCATTGCTAATGAACCGATTTGGTATTGACCGGGCTTGGGCAATTCGTCAGCGAACTTGTAACCAGGTCCACCCATACCGGTGCCGGTCGGGTCGCCACCTTGGCAAACAAATCCCTGAATGATGCGGTGGAAGATGATGCCGTCGTAATAGTGATTGAGCGCCAAGAAAATGAAGCTGTTCACGGTTCGGGGGGCCTTGATGGCGTCGAGAGCGATGACCAAGGTTCCCATCGAGGTTTCCATGGTGGCCGTATAACGCTTGGTGACGTCGATTCCCATTTCGGGCTCAGAAGAGAACTTCTGGCACTTGGGGGCGGATCCGTCAAAAGGGGGGAATGTTGTGGACATGGATGCAAACACTATCTGCCGACTACTCTGAGCCCATGTCCTCGACGGAACCCACCCACGAAGAATCGGCAACGATTGACCTAGACGCCATTGAGCGTGACCTGGCCGATGTTGAGATGGCCTTGAGTCGCCTTGATGCGGGCACCTATTGGGTGGACGAAATCACGGGCCAACCATTGCCCGATGCGGTACTTGAAGCCAATCCTTTGGCTCGCCGCAACCCCGCCTGAATAGTTCAGTTTCAGTCTTCTGAATCTTGCCTAAGGGCTGACAGTTTGTGAATTTCTGACTTGAGTTTTTTGCTACCTTGTGCTTTGACACGGCTACATGCCCATCTTGAGCGGGGAAACCAACATGGAAAACAACGAAATCATCAATGAAATTGATACTGATGGTACGACACGGCGAAGTGTGTTCAAGTTGGCGGCGGGTGTCGCGATCGGGGCAACAGCTGCTGGATTGATCACCTCACGAGCCAGTGCTGGTACTGGACCCAGCAATCCGCCCATCGCTACTGGGCTTAAAACATTTCCGATTTCACCAATTCGCGTCTATGACTCACGTTGGAACTCAGAAGGTTCAGGCATTCCAGCAGCAAAATTAGGGCGCTTGACTCCGAGTACGTCGCGTGTGATTGACTGTGCTTTTTCACGTGGATCAGGCGGTGAAAAGCTAGACCCAACTACCTACGCCATTCCAACTTGGGCGTCTGCCATTTTTTTCAATATCACTGTTACAGATTGCCGGCGTTCAAACTACCTCTGCATCGCACCGGCCGATCAAGTAACTCAGCCAGCCACTTCAATTATCAACTTTGACACTGGTGTCACAGTTGCGAACAGTTCGTTCGTCAGTCTCTACACCGATCCTGATACGCCAGTTGCCCCGTACCAAAGCGTCAAAATCTTTTGCGGAGAAGACGTCGGTTCATGCCATGTCATTCTTGACGTTATGGGTTATGCAGGATTCTTTGAGCCGTTCCGCTAGTAATCTCGCTGAATGAGCCACAGCATTCAGCAACGCACTATTCGTACAAACGGCGTCGATCTCGTTGTTACTGAGGCCGGTGATCCCAGTGGTCCTTGCGTCATCTTGAGTCACGGTTTCCCCGAGTCGGCTCATTCGTGGCGTCATCAAATCAAACCGCTTGCTGATGCTGGCTATCACGTGCTTGCTCCCGATCAACGTGGTTACGGCTTTTCGTCGTCGCCGAAAAATGTCACCGACTACGGCGTGCAAGATCTCACCGGCGACTTAGTCGGATTACTCGATGCCACCGGTCATGCTGACGCAACTTTTGTCGGTCACGACTGGGGCGCATTGGTGGTGTGGGAAGCCGGACGTTTACATCCCGATCGTGTGAATGCAATTTGCGCAGTCAGTGTTCCGTTCACTCCGTGGCCAGCCAAGCCCACTGAACTTTTCAAAATGATGTTCACCGATCGCTTCTTTTACATGTTGTACTTCCAAGAAGTTGGTCCAGCAGAAAAAGAACTTGGTGCTGATATTCGCCACACGATGCACCAATTCATGTGGGCAGCTTCTGGAGCGATGTACAAGCCGGGTCCCACCGACCCTGCAGAACTTCCTCCAATGGCTGGCACTGGTTTCTTAGACATGTTCAAAGATGTTCCCACTCACCTGCCGTCGTGGTTAACACAAGAAGACCTCGACTATTACGTCAAGCAATTCACCAACAGTGGTTTCTTTGGTCCAGTGAGTTGGTATCGCAATCTTGATGCCAACTACGAACTACTCAAAGACATCCCGATCGATCGCATCTCAATGCCGACGTTCTTTATTGGCGGTGACAAAGACGCAGTGATTGCCGCACGTCTCGACACAATCGATGCCGTGAACGCGCTGACTCCAAATTACAAGGGCAGTGTCATCATCCCCGGTGCGGGTCACTGGACGCAGCAAGAATTTCCAGACGAATTCAACGCGGCGATGATGGGCTTTTTAAAGACCCTCTAAAAGGTTTCGCCCACACTTTGGTCGCATCAACTCCGTGCGGCGGCCAATTGTCGTCACGTGTATATGCGTGCCATTCAAATGGATTGCGATAGTACGAGGTTGCATCAATCTCATCAATCAACTTCGTTTTGCGTCCAGTCGCAAACCACTTCGCTGTCGCAACAAATGAGCCAACCGCAAACCAGCCGGCATAGACCACCGGATAAATCGGTCCGAACATTCGCGCTTGCCACACATGCTGATCTTCATGATGAGTGACTAACTTGCGACGCCGGTCATTAATAGTTCCTTCTTGATCGGCTGCGCCATTGACCACATAACCAAATGTCACCGCAAAACCCCGGCGCAAAACCAAACCCTTATCAAAGGTCATCCGATTCTGTCGAGTCGTCAAAGATGCATCAATGTGAGAACCAGTTGCTGCGTTCACACCAGTTGCAACAACAGAAGCGGAAGTCGTTGCCAAAGCCCAAGTGTGATCAAGAACAAAGGCGCCGATGCCACGAGGTGACTTCCAGTCGTACATGCGACGAGCACCAGCAACTGATCCACTCACTGCACCAATGAATGTCCCTAAAACCGGGAAGCCCACAATTCGACCAGTGATTCCGCCGAGCAATGCGCCAGCAGCGCTCACGGCAAGCGCTTCTTGAGAAACCTCGCTCACCAGATAAATCCCTTATGCCCTAACGAGAGAAAATCCATCAACGCCGCGACCGAAACATGCAGAGCAATACCCCACCACACACTCTTGGTGCGATACGCAAGTGTTCCCATCACTAAGCCACCGACAATTGCCGCCAATGCCTCGGCAGGTGGTTTCACGAAATGAATCATTAAGTACGGAACTGTGGCGATGAAAATTGACGCGTGACCAAATCGTTTTGCTAATCCCAAAACCAGAAAACCGCGAAAGAAAGTTTCAACGGCGACAAATTGCAATATGTAGAAAATCCACCAAATACGTAAGTCATGCCACACACCAACTTGACCGCGAATAATCTCGAGCAGCGGATAACGCTCTTGGAATTCAGCAGTTGTACTGGCTATCGCAACAAACGGAACAGCAATGGCAAATAACGCTGCGTAATACTTCCAATGGCTCGATGTGCCGCGAAACTTCCAGCCGATATCAATTGGCTTCAAACCAATAAACCGAATGACAAGCAGTGGAACTACTAGGTAGCTCACAATCTGTGTGCCCGACCACCAACACAATTCGACTAAACGTGTGGTGTTATCTGGGGCGTAACGAATCCCGAAATGAGCGAACCACAAACTCAGTAGAGCAGCAACGAAGATAACAATGCTGCGACGATCAAGATCGTCGCTCAATTTCGTTTCGGTCACCGTTCGCGCATCTTGGAAAGCAGTCGCAAGATTTCGAGGTACAGCCACACGACGGTGACCATGACTCCGAATGCTGCATACCACTCTGTTGACTCGGGCATTCCTTGCTTTGACCCACGCTCGATGAAATCAAAATCAAGCGCCAAGTTAAATGCCGCTAGGCCAGCAACTAAGAAACTGAAGCCAATTCCGAAAAGACTTGTTGAATGAATGAACGGCGGGGTCGCACCAAACAAGCTCATCAATAATGAGATGCCATAGAACAAAGCAACTCCCATCGTTGCGCCAATCACAATGCGGCGGAAGCGATCGGTCACCTTGATAATGCGCAAGCTGTACATGGCCAACATGACTGCGAACACCGCAATGGTTGCACCAGCAGCTTGCACCACGATGCCGTCGTAATACGTTTCATACGCCTTACTAATTGCGCCAACAAATAAACCTTCGGCGATCGCGTACACCGGAGCCAAAAACTTGGCGAGATGTGGTTTGAACGACAACAGAATTGCTAAACCAAATCCAACAAGCAATCCACCGATGGCGTAGGCCGGAAACTTGTACACCTCACCTTGAGGCGTATCAACACCAAGCCAGCCAACAACTGCAGCAGCGAGTAAGAGAACAAAGAGAACTGCAGTTGCACTTGCAGTTCCAGCAACAGTCATCGTGCGACCAGTGGGTACCCAAGGTGTTGTCGGTCCATCATTCACTGCACCAGAAGTTCCGCGACGAGTTGACTGCTCGGGTGCTGCCCAACCGGCATCGTTTGCCGTTGCCGCTTGTTCAAGTCGCTTCTCATTAAGTAATGGATTCGCCATAGCATTTCTCCTTTTTGCCTACACGATCGAACGAGCAAAAACTCACAAAATCGTTATTTCCTTAGATTACCGACAATAAATCTCGGTGTCTCGCCACCAATATTTCAACACTTTTTTGGAGAAGTTTGCGCTGGCGGTTGTGTCAGCGATTGTGGTCGGTATCGTTCCCGCCACTACTGCAATTTCGGGAGAAGTGGGGTTCTTAAGTGGCCAAGGATCGCGTTGATCGTGATGAAGAAGACCTCGTCCGTCTTTACTTGTCAGACATCGGGCAATACACATTGCTCACAAAAGATGACGAAGTTCGTCTAGCCAAGCAGATCGAAGCTGGCAAGGCCGCTAAAGAAGAATCTGAAGTTGTTGACGGCAAGGCACTCACACCTGCCAAGAAGCGCGAACTGCGCAACCTCATCAAAGATGGTGAAAATGCCGAGCGTTCGTTCGTGCAGTCCAACCTTCGTTTGGTGGTCTCGATCGCCAAGAAGTACCAGGCTTCTGGTCTCCCCTTGCTCGACCTCATCCAAGAGGGCAACCTCGGTCTCATGCACGCCGTTGAAAAATTCGACTGGCGCAAGGGATTCAAATTCTCGACGTATGCAACGTGGTGGATTCGTCAGGCCATTACTCGTGGTATCGCTAACACCGGTCGCACCATTCGCCTTCCAGTCCACGCCGGAGACACACTTGCTCGTCTCCAGAAGGCTCGCTCACGCCTGGAATTGAAGTTTGGCCGCCAGCCAACGTTGCGTGAACTCGCAGCCGAAGTTGAAATGCCCGAAGACAAAGTCACTGAAGCATTGCGCTTCGCTGCCGAACCTTTGTCGCTCAGCGAACCGCTCCGCGAAGATGGCGATGCCGAACTTGGTGACGTGGTTGAAGACCGTTCAGCTGAAAGCCCCTTCGAAGTTGCAGCCACTGCGTTGCTCCCCGAAGAGATTCAGCGACTCTTGGCTCCGCTCGACGAGCGCGAACGCGAGATTTTGAAGTTGCGCTTTGGTCTTGATCGGGGTGAACCTCGCACCCTTGAAGAAGTTGGCGAGCACTTCAACCTCACCCGTGAGCGCATTCGTCAGATTGAAGCTCGTGCGATGAGCAAGTTGCGTCACCCGTCGAGCGACACTGGCGCTCGCGACCTTCTCGCTGTCTAATCAGCGATCTGGTCGTATAAAACTTAGGTTTTCTATAACTTCGCCAGACCAGATCGTTCAGTTTTTCCCTTCAACGCGGTGATTTCCATCGGGCGTAAATGTCTTTGACTTGTTGAGCAACCATGCTCGGTCGTCGAACAATTTGTGCCCACGTAAATCTCACACCGATAAATCCCGCTGCAAGCAGTTTGGCGGTTCGTTCACGATCAAACTCAAATTGATCTTTATCAAGACCGTGATATCGCCATCCCTCGCATTCGAGGTAGATATTTGTTCCAGTCAGTAAGAAGTCAACTTCGTATCCAGCAATGCGAGCATGAAACTCCATTGAAGGCAATCTAAATCGCCGAGCCAAACGGGCCATTTCTTCTTCAAGCACTGAATCTGGGGCCTTCTCGTGAAGTGCCAGTTGATGGAGCGCACTTCGCAATGCAACAATCCCGTGGCGTCCATGTTGACTGTGCCGCATCAACGCTTTGTCAACCGATTCAAAAGTAACAAGACCTTTAATCACAAAGATCTGCAATGTTCGATCTACATCCCAGCGAGAAACGACTCCTAAATCAAGCAATGTCCGCAACGGATTTGTGACCGCAATTCCATCGATCTCTCTGGGACGAAGATCCATCATGTCGCGCGGTCGATGAAATTTGGTATTCGGTAATGTCAAAGTTGTTTGGCGATCAGCACGCAAAACGTCAATAGGTTCGTGCCCGACAACGTCGGCACCATAAAGAAACGCTGCCGACCGATGACTCGCCATCGCCCCGTCACCAGCTGCTGTTACCGCCGCTGCAATCAAACCTTTTGGATCTAGCGACCGACCAGTCTCTATCCCGATGCCGGGCATTACTTCATCAAAGAACCCATTCGCCCGCGCCGTGCGCCACGAGTGAGCTGAGTGTCCATGCGCAAGTACGACATCACGGTGAATTAACTGATGAGGTCCAATTGCAAGAGACCGCAAAATGTCTGGAGTTAAACGAGCCATGCGGAACTGTGGGAATGCGCCCATCAGTTGCGGAATAACAGAGATCTGGTCTGACGAAGTGGCTGAAAACCTCAGTTAAAGCTGACCAGATCGCTTACTTCTTGCGGCGGCGTTGACGCTCCATCAAACTGCACCAGTCCCACTGTGCGCCACCCATTGCGGTGACTTCAGCAAGCATCTGCCCAACCATTGACGTCACCGGCAACGGCACATTCATTGACGCAGCTTCATCCAGTACAAGCCCGATGTCTTTGCGCATCAACGTGGTCGAGAATCCGTAGTTGTATTCGCCCGCCAACATTTTCTCGGCGCGATTGGCCATCTGCCACGACGCCGATGAACCCTGCAACATCACATGAATCACTTTTTGCACATCAAGCCCAGCGGTCTCGGCAAAATCGAGGCCTTCTGCCAATGCTTGACACACTCCAACAACACAAATCTGATTCGTCATCTTGGTGATTTGCCCAGCACCCGACTCGCCCATCAACGTCATGCGCGCGGCATAACCCGACATCACCGTTTCGGCCTTCGCAAAAGCACCTTCGTCACCACCAGCCATCACCGTGAGCGTGCCGTTACGAGCACCATCAACGCCGCCTGACACCGGAGCATCCAAGAACAATGACCCAACGTCGGCAACTCGAGCCGCGACAACTCGTGAACCTTCGGCTGAGGTTGTTGAGTGATCAATCCACACCGTGCCCTTAGCAAGTTCGGCAATGATGCCATCGGCGACAGCAAACAATTCACGATCGGCGGGCAACGACGTAATCACATACTCGCGACCTCGAACCGCATCAACTGGGCTTGCGACTGCAGCACCGCCATTTTCGGCGACCCACTTGTCGGCCATACCTGGCACAACATCACACACCACCACATCGTGGCCAGCTTTGGCCAAATGCGCCGCCATATGCCAACCCATGCGACCAATTCCAATGAAAGCGATCTTGCTCATGCTGGAACTCCTGGCTTGCCGCGATCGGCCAATGTAAATCCACCAGCGAGGCGAGCATGCACTCGTCCACCTACACCCATGGCCAAGATCACCACCATCTCATCGGGCTTGGGTCCATCGGGAACTCCCACTTCGATCGCGTCATAATGACTGCCCACGTAACTCCAATCCATATGCGTGATCGGCACATCAAGACGTGCTCCCATTCCCGCAACTTTTTTGGTGGACGGCACAATCGATGTTCCCTTACCGAGTGCAGCACGCATGCCACCACCGCCGGGGATATGCCACATTGCGCCGTGCTCAATTTCGCCAGCCGAACCAACGATGATTCCTTTGCCGTAACCATCAATCTTTGAAGCATCGCCACCTAAGTGACCGATCAGAATGTTTCCGAGACGCTCACCGAGTGCTCGTAGTTCATCAACTGCTGGGCTGAGATCATCGACGTACTTACCAACGTAAGGGTTGGTAACAACTGCAGCAACTGCACCCTTCATCGCGGGTGTCGCAGGAATAGGTCCGTTGACCCCTGATGAATGATCATGAAAAATTTCTTCAACAATCGTGACGATCTTGCGCACTTCGAACAACATGTTCTCTCCCTAAAAAATAGATATGGCGGAGGTGGACGGGAATCGAACCCGCCGGACGAGGTTCGCTCGTCCCAACCGCTTTGAAGGCGGCGGAGCCCACCAGGTACCCGGACACCTCCGCTATTCAGGGTAGTCACCTCAAACCTTCAGCACACGCTCACACTTCGCCGTCAACACATTTTCCATCAGGATTTTCAGCGAGGTTCTATGTTCACAATTTTGTCGTCGCCTAAAGGTGGATGTGGCACATCGGTCGTTGCCGCCAGCCTGGCCATCGTTAGTTCAAGTTCAACTCCAACTCTTTTGGTTGATCTTGCGGGTGATCAAGCTGCCATCTTGGGAATGCCCGAACCACCAATTGGTCTCAGCGATTGGGCCAGTGGCATGACTTATCGCGAATTTGATGAGATCGTCAGTTTGTGCCAAGACAATCTTTATCTCGCTCCGATCGGGAGTTTTGATTTCGAAATTTTGAGTGTCAATGCGTGGAGCAATCTTTCACGAGCGTTATCTCTCAAACATTCGGAGGGATACAACATCATCGTTGATCTCGGCCGTACAGATATTCCATCAGCTCTCAGAGAGATCGCCGAGAGTTGCTATTTAGTCACGCGCCCGTGTTACCTGGCTCTTCGACGTGCGGTTGATCTTGAAACAGACTTTTCTGGTGTCATCGTTGTCAACGAACCAGATCGGGTACTCACATCACGAGATGTTGAGTCGGTATTGAAACTCAAGTGCATCGCCGAAATTCCGTATACCAGTGAGATATCACGTCGCGTCGATTCTGGATTATTGAAATCGCGCTTACCCATTACTCTTCAATCAGTTCTCTCGCCACTTGTATCGATTGAAGTGCGCCCATGAAACTGCAACTCTTACCGCCGCAACTTAACGAGTACTTCAGCGACCCCACAGTGACTGACATCTTGATCAACAATGCTACCGAAGTTTGGGTTGAACGATCAGGTGTATTAATTCGAGTTGACGATCTTCAACCAGGACAAATTGATATCGCCGTTGAACGAATCCTGACTCCACTTGGCCGACGACTTGATCGACTCTCCCCCATTGTTGATGCCCGTCTTCCTGATGGCACCCGTCTGTGCGCCGTCATACACCCGATCGCAGTTCACGGAACAACTGCGGCATTTCGACTATTCCGTCAACAAACTTTTCCACTCACCGACTTCTGCGATGACTTTCACACTTATGAAATTCATGAACTACTGCGTGAACTCGCGCTCTCGGAACACAATATTTTGATCACTGGTGCAACAGGATCAGGTAAGTCGTGCCTTGTTTCGTCTTTGATTTCGCCCGATGAAGAACGAGCACCAACCAATGAACGCATCATCGTCATTGAAGACACTCATGAACTTGTGATTTCACATCCACATACCGTTCGCCTGGAATCTCGTACGGCGACTGCTGAAGGGCGAGGTCAAGTTTCATTAGATGACCTTCTGCGATCTGCGCTTCGTCTGCGACCCGACCGCTTGATTGTCGGAGAAGTACGCGGAGTTGAAGCACTCACCCTTGTTCAGGCTATGAATACCGGTCACTCTCGATGTTTGGCAACCCTGCATGCGAATTCAGCTCTAGATGGTTTGCATCGTCTCGATCTACTCACGATGCAAGCTGCACCAGGCTGGACTCTCCAAGATGCGCGCCACACGGTGAATTCGGCGATTGACATTGTTATTCATATGAGCCGCCGGCCTTACGGGAAACGCTGCGTCACGCACATTGCCAAAGTTGAACCAGATAGCAACGAAGGTTCTCATCACCCGCGCCTTGATTATCTGTACCGCACTCATGATGAATAGATCACGAGTTCAATACTTCATGACCCGACGCCAGGCCCGTCGGCGACTCACAAATAATGACATCTATGGAAACAACAACCTGATTGATGCATTGTCATCAATCAGTCGCAACGTGCGATCAGGATTTTCGCTTACCACTGCGCTGCAACTTTCCATCTCTCGCCATCCGTGTGACTTGTTCGCACAACTACACAACTTGGTCAGCCGCGGAATTGCGCTCAACAACGCCTGCCACAAAACTCTTGAAGGCATACCGGAGTCTGCCAAAAACCATGACAGCGTGATGGCATTACATGTCATTGCGCTCGCGAGTGAAGTTGGCGGAGATATTGCACAACAACTTGACTGTTTGATTGACACTCTTCTTGATCGCTCGCAGGCCAAGATTGAGCGACAAACTCAAGCAGCAACAGCGACGGCATCAATGCGTCTGATCACGTGGTTGCCAGTTGTCTGTGGTGCCTGGATATTGAGTGACAGTTCAGCAGTTCGCCATGTCTTACTAGCCACCCCACTCGGTTGGGCCTGTCTCTCGATCGGAGTTGGTCTCAATTTCGTCGGTCGCACTTGGACCCACAAGATGGTGAGCTCGTGATTATCCTCATTGGACTCGTCGGCTTGTTCTTCATATGGAGGCGCACTAAAAAGCGGATATCTGCAAAGCACGATCGAGCGATCGCTGATGCATTCCCTGAATGCATTGATCTCTTCATCGCCGCTCTTCGTGCCGGCTATTCATCGGCCCAAGGAATCAACTTCTTGGGTCAACATGCGCCGAGTGTTCTCCGACCACACTTCATTGCATCTTCTCGACGTATAGATGATGGAGAACGTTTTGTTGATGCGATTCGTTTGCTTCAGAGCGACATTGGTGTCGTGAGCCAAGCAATGTGTGACGTCCTCATTTCTGGAGACCGACTTGGCATTCCTGTTGAAAATCTACTTTTTCAACTCGGCAACGAAGCCCGGCTCACTCGACGTCGACGTGCTGAAACAGAAGCTCGACAACTTCCAATTCGACTCTCACTTCCCCTTGTGATGTGCATTCTGCCGTCGTTCGTCATTTTGATTATCGTGCCAACAATTGCTGGCACCCTGTCGCAACTCCACATCAATGTGTGACTGCCTCACCCACTTCACACGAAAGATTTCTCTATGACTCATCTATGTCAACGTATTTACGTTTTTGTTCTCGCTCTCACGATCCCCTCAAATGACATCCCATTGAATGACAACCGCGATTCTGGACAGGCCACATCTGAGTACGCACTCGTGATGCTCGCGGCAGCACTGATTGCGCTCTTGGTGATTGCCTGGGCAACTGGTGGCGGTGGGGCCGGAAAGATCGGCCAACTTTTCGATCGTGTGATCGACAGTGTCACCTCAAAGCTTCCGTAGATCTAACGATCACCATCAGCGTGATCGGGGGCAGTCAACAGTTGAGTTCGTCTTGACCCTGCCCCTGGTCATGCTCGGCGTACTTTTGATCGCCCAATTCTTGGTGATTGTGGTGACCCAAGTTCAGGTTGTTAATGCCACCCGAAATGCTGTTCGGGCAGCGGCCGTGTCACAAACACCCAGCGATGCCGCGCTCACGACTGCTCAGTTTTCTTTTGGACGCGATATTGACGTCGACACCCAAGTGGGCGAAAAATGGGTGACTGTCACTACGACGTATGAACTTGATACCGATCTACCAATGGTCGGTCGGCTTGTTCCCGATCTGACACTCTCCTCGCATTTTTCGATGCTCCTTGAACCTCCGATAGGTTGAAGGTGTGAACCTTTCAAGCCATGCGACCTTGATTGATGATATTTATGTCATCGGTTTCACTGGCGACCTTGATTTGTCGACATTGCCGAAGTTAAGCGACTTACTCACAAAAGCAATTAATCAAACCCATATGCATCTTGCCCTTGATTTAGACGGGATCACAGTTCTTGATGATGCCGCTCTCGGGGTGTTGCTCGGAAGTGCGTCTCGTATTCGCACCAACGGTGGTCAGATGTACGTAGTCTGTTCGAACCCCAAAATTGTTGATTACTTGAAGCGCACGCAACTTGATCGCATTATTCCGCTGGCAAATTCGGTGCACGATATTCCCCGAAATTGACATTTGAGGCACACTAGAGACGTGACCGGCTCGACCCAAGAATCTAAGAAAACCATTTGGGTTCTTGGCGATCAGCTCAATCGTGAATTCGCGGCAATTGCTCGTGCGACTCCACAGACTCACCGCATTTTGATGGTTGAAAGTGCGGCAAAAGTTCAATCGAAGAAATGGCATATTCAACGCGCACACTTTGTGCTCGCTTCAATGCGTCGCTTCGCAAACGAACTCCGAGATTCAGGATTTGAGGTTGATTACCGCAAGACCACCACTTTGGCCCGGGGACTTCGTGAACACCGCTCGGAATTTTCGCCGATAGAAGTTTCAGTGATGGAGCCGGCGAGCCATTCAGCCCTCACCATGTTGCGACACAATGATTGCGAAATTGTCCGTAGCAATCAGTTCTTGTGCCACTACGAAGATTTCGCACAGTGGAAAGAACAATTGCTTGAACGACGAAAAACATTCAAGATGGAAGACTTCTACCGTTGGCAACGGAGTCGTTTGAACTACCTGATGACCCCTGATGGTGAACCCGAAACTGGGACGTGGAATTACGATTCCGAAAATCGGCTACCACCACCAAAGGACGGCAAGAACCAATGGCCTTCTCCGGAAGTGAGTGATCTTGATGACATCGATCGCCAGGTCATTCATGAACTCCGCGATCATTGCATCGGGCAATCACCAGCCGGCATTTGGGCAACTAGTCGTCACGACGCGATCAAGCGACTGAACCATTTCATTGACAATGTGTTGCCGAACTTTGGCCCTCACGAAGATGCCATGTTGTCGAGTAGTTGGCATGTGGCTCACTCATTGTTATCTCCGTATCTAAATATCGGCTTGCTGAGACCAGCCGAAGTATGTGATGCAGTTCAGAATGAATATCGCCAAGGGAAAGTAGATATTGCCTCGGCCGAAGGTTTCATTCGCCAAGTCATTGGCTGGCGCGAATACGTATGGGGCCTGTATTGGTTGTGGATGCCCGACTACGCCGACCTCAACAAACTTGGCGCAACACGCGATCTGCCACCACTCTTCACCGGTGATGCATCAACGAAAATGAATTGCGTTTCACAAGTGATGACTGAAGTTGATTCACACGCTTACGCACATCACATTCAGCGACTGATGGTGATTGGCAACTTGTGTCTGATAGCTGGAATCAATCCGCAACAACTCACCGACTGGATGTGGGCAAACTTTGTGGATGGCGCTGAGTGGGTCATGGTCCCCAATGTTGTGGGTATGTCGCAATTTGCTGACGGTGGTCAAATGGCCACTAAGCCATACGCATCTGGAGGCGCATACATCGACAAGATGAGCAACTACTGCAAGGGCTGTCACTTTGATCGCACCAAGCGCGTTGGTGAAAACGCCTGCCCATTCACCACTTTGTATTGGGACTTTATGGCACGACATGAAGTTGTCTTGGGCAAGAACCCCCGAGTAGCTCAACAAGTTCGTGCGGCTTTCAAGTTGAGCGATCTGCCAGCTGTTCAAGAAAGAGCGAAGGTTGTTCTACAACAACTGAGTGCTGGTGAGTTGTAAACGCACACCTCTGCCTATCACCCGCAAAATATCGCTGAACATCATGGTTTGCGTTTACGAAAACCGCGACGGTCTTCAACCTTGAGACGTGCCTTTTGTTCTTCTTCGAGCGCTGCTTCTTCGGCGACAAGTCGCTTCATGCTGTCGAGTCGACGTGGATCTAGTTTTCCGGCAATCACCGCAGCACTCACAGCACAGCCGGGTTCTTCGCGATGCTTGCAATCTCGAAAGCGGCATTTTTCCGACAAAGCGAACACGTCAGCAAAGGCGCGTTCAATTCCGGTTCCGCTCGACCACAAGCTGACGGCACGAACTCCAGGTGTGTCAATGAGCCAACCAGCTTCGCCAACAGGATCAGATGGCAAAGCAACAAGTTGCACTGCAGTCGTTGTATGTCGACCGCGTTGATCGCCTTCACGCACAGCAGCTGTACTTTGAACTTGCCCACCAACCAAAGTGTTGACAATCGTGCTCTTGCCTACACCACTTGCACCCAGCAGAGCTACCGTGCGATATCCCTTGGCATATTGCAACAAAGCTTCGAGGCCATCGCCTCGAATACCACTCACCACATGAATGTCGACACCAGGCGCAACTGCTTCAAGAGTGTCGAGGCAATGCTTCACTTCAGCCGCGCTCTCCATGAGATCGAGCTTGGTCAAAATCAAGACAGGAGTCGCACCACTGTCGAAAGCAAGAACCAATTCGCGTTCAAGGCGGCGTTGATTGGGTGGCGACACCAAAGCGTGCAACAAGAAGACGACATCAATATTGGCGGCAATCGTGTGGGCCTCAGCCCGTTGCCCTTCAAAACTGGCTCGCCGCATAAAAGCGCTATGGCGAGGCAAGACCAGTTCGACCTTTTCGCCGTCGGCCGAGACCACGACCCAGTCGCCCACAGCAACTTCGGCCCCAATATTGCGCACTCGCACCGGCTCGATGCCCATCGACGGTGGGCCGTACCAAACAGTGCTCCAGCCTCGGTCAAGTCGCGATACCCGGCCCGGCAAATTGGTCCCATCGAGCACATGTGGGTGGTTTCGGGCGACTTCGGCGCGCGTTAAATCCCACGTCACATCCCATGTGACATTCCAACCAAGCGCCATCCGTGGGTCGTTCACATAGGTGACCGTAGCCTCAAAGAGGCACTCTTCCCCTGAACCAGTGCCAAAGGAACCCCCAACATGTTGTCTCGCCTCGCCCACTGGTGCTTCCGTCGCCACTGGCTCACCATCATCATTTGGCTCGTTGCTCTTTTCGGCGGAAGCCTCATCGCCAACGGCGCCATGGGTGGCGGAGCATTCCAGACCCGCTTTTCGATTCCTAATACCGAAAGTTTGCGAGCTCTCAATCTGCTCAAAAATGCCTTCCCTGATGCCGACACGATTACCGATGCGCAAATCGTTTTCGAGGTCGCGTCCGACACCGCCGATGGCGTCAACAATCCCGAAGTCAAAGCGGTCATGACCGATGTCTTCACTCAATTGCAAGCCGGAATCGAAGGCCTCACGATTACCTCGCCATACGACGCTCCACAGTTGATGAGCACCACACAGCCCATTGCATACGCAGTTCTCCACTTACCAAAGGGGAACTCGCAAGCCGACATGCGATTGATCGGAACTGATATTCGAGATATCGCCGAACCAATCCTTGATCAAAACAACTCGCGCTCACTTGTCACTGTCGAATACGGCGGCGACCCTTTCGTGTCGTTTAACTTGCCCGAAAGCGAAGTCGTTGGTCTTCTTGCTGCGATCATCATTTTGGTCCTCGCCTTCGGATCAGTGCTCGCGATGGGACTACCTATTGGCACTGCGCTCATCGGACTCGGCACCGGAATTTCGATCGTCACAATATTGAGTCACGTCATGGAGATGCCCGACTTTGTCGTGCAGATCGGCGGCATGATTGGTATCGGCGTTGGTATTGACTACGCACTCTTTATCGTCACGCGTTTCCGCGAAGGCTTGCGCGCGGGCTTGTCACCCGAAGAAGCGACGGCTGCATCGATTGACACCGCCGGTCGCGCAGTTTTGTTCGCCGGAATCACTGTCATGGTGTCGTTACTTGGCATGTACATGATGGGCATGAAGTTCATTTACGGACTCGCAATCGCTGCATCGACAACTGTCGGCGTGATGGTCTTAGCTGCTCTCACACTTTTGCCTGCGCTGTTGTCATGGGTAGGTCATCGCATTGATGTCACAACTCGAGCCGCTCTGATTGCACTCATCACCTTCTCGACAGTTTCGCTATTTGGTGTTGTTTTCATTGGCTCTTTGTCACTTATCGCCGTGGGCGTTTTGCTGGCCGTCATCATCATGGCCACGAGTTTCTTGGTGAAATCGTGGCGTACCCCCATCAAACATCGTGAACCAAAACCCATCAAAGAACAGTTCTGGTATCGCTGGAGTCGCTTTATCCAGCATCGTCCGTGGGTATCGCTCATCGGTGGTCTCACCGTTCTATTAGTCATGACCTTGCCACTCTTCGGAATGCGCATCGCGTTGAGCGATAATGGCAATCGCGCTGAGTGGCAAACTGCTCGTCGTGCGTACGACATGCTTGCGCAAGGATTCGGACCTGGTTTCAACGGACCTTTGCAATTAGTTGCTGAAGTAACTCCCGCTGAAGCTGCAGACTCAGCAAAGTTGGCTGAGATTTCGGCCGCGATCGGCGCCGACAAAGACGTCGCATTTGTTTCGCCTGCAACACCGTTGACTGACACGCTTGTTGTCTGGAAAGTTGTTCCTCGCGAATCGCCACAATCTGAAAACACCGCAAATTTGGTTCATCGTTTGCGTGATGATGTCTTGCCACCTGCAGTAGCCGGAACCGACATTCACATCAACGTGGGTGGCTTCACCGCAATTGGTGTCGACCTCAGTGACTACTTCGCCAAGCGCATCTTTTTGTTCATTGGCGCAGTTCTTTTGATGTCATTTTTATTGCTCATGGCCGTATTCAGAAGTTTGCTCGTTCCGCTCAAAGCCGTGATCATGAACTTGCTTTCGATCGGTGCTTCGTACGGCATCATCGTCGCCATTTTCCAGTGGGGTTACGGCGGCAGTTTGATTGGCGTCGGGAGTGCCGGACCCATCGAACCTTTCATTCCGATGATGCTCTTCGCGATCGTGTTTGGACTCTCGATGGACTACGAGGTTTTCTTGCTCTCACGTATGAAAGAAGAGTTCGATCGAACGGGTGATAACGCGACCGCGGTGGCCGACGGTTTGGCCGCCACAGCCCGCGTCATCACCGCTGCGGCCCTGATCATGGTCGCCGTTTTCGGAAGTTTTGTGGCGGGCGATGACCGCACGATCAAGCTCTTCGGAATGGGCCTCGCCGTGGCTGTCCTGCTGGACGCCACACTTGTGCGAATGGTGCTTGTACCAGCGACGATGGAACTTTTGGGAGCCCGCAACTGGTGGATCCCCAAATGGCTAGATAAGGTCCTGCCTCGCATCAACGTCGAGGGGCAATCGCACCTCCCCGAAAAAGAAGTGGCTTGACAAACCTAGGCTCGATGCCGTAGCGCTTTATATATATGACAACCCCGACCTCCAAACCCCTCGTGATCGTTGAATCACCAGCCAAGGCCAAAACAATTGGTTCTTTGCTTGGTGCCAACTTTGACGTCCTGGCTTCGGTGGGCCATGTCGCAGACCTTCCCTCTAAGGGCATGGCCGTCGATGTGGACAACCACTTCAAGCCCACCTACGAATTGACCGAGCGTGGCGCCAAGGTCATCAAGGAGTTACGCGTTCTCGCCAAGAAGGCCAGTGCGATTTATCTCGCAACCGACGAAGACCGCGAGGGAGAGGCCATCAGCTGGCACCTCATCGAAAACCTCAAGTCGGCGATCAAGCCCGGTGTACCCGTACACCGGGTGGTCTTTCACGAAATCACCAAGACCGCCATTGACCATGCTTTCGCAGAACCCCGAGATCTCGATTACGGCTTGGTCGATGCCGCCGAGACCCGTCGCATCCTCGACCGCTTGTTCGGTTATGAGGTGTCCCCCGTGTTGTGGCGCAAAGTGAATCGTGGATTGTCCGCTGGTCGTGTGCAGAGCCCGACCGTACGTTTGATTGTTGAGCGTGAACGTGAGCGCATCGCTTTCGTGACGGCCGGATATTGGGGCCTCGATCTCGTGTCGGCCACCAGCCCTTCTTTCAAAGCAGCGTTGCTTGAAGTAGACGGCAAGCGAGTTGCCACCGGAAAAGACTTCGACAGTTTCGGCAAGGCCAAAGAAGGCGTTGTCGTCCTCAGCGAATCTGTTGCCACGTCATTGGTTGATCGACTGAAGAGCGCAACCATCACCGTGCGCTCGGTTGAAGACAAGCCTTATCGCTCGTCGCCCAAGCCGCCATTCATGACGAGCACCTTGCAGCAAGAAGCTGGTCGCAAGTTGCGCTTGTCGGCACAGCAGGTCATGCGTACGGCCCAAGGCTTGTACGAACGAGGATTCATTACCTATATGCGTACCGACTCGGTCACGCTTGCTGAAGAAGCCCTCACCGAAGTTCGTGCGCAGATTCGCAAGGATTACGGCAGCGAATACCTTCTTGATTCTCCACGTCGTTATGCCAACAAGGTCAAGAACGCACAAGAGGCCCACGAAGCGATTCGTCCAACCTTGCCGATGCGTTCACCCGACAGTGTGATGAGTCAACTCAGCGGACCCGACCTGGCGTTGTATCGCCTCATCTGGCAGCGCACACTCGCATCGCAAATGCCTGACGCACAAGGTGTCACCGTGTCAATTCGTTTAGGTGGCGTCGCTGCAGCTGCTGGCGCAACAACTGCCAACGATTGTGAATTCTCGGCGAGTGGAACAACCATTACGTTCCCGGGTCACCGTCGTGCCTATGAAGAGTCACGCGACGACGATGCAGCCGATACTGAGACCGAAGCATTATTGCCCGTACTTAAAGTTGGCGATGCTGTTCCGGTTCTTTCGCTCGATCCGAACGGACACGAAACCACACCACCAGCGCGCTACACCGAAGCTTCAATCGTCAAGAAGCTCGAAGAACTTGGCATTGGCCGTCCGTCAACGTGGGCATCAATTATTCAGACTGTGCAAGACCGTGGTTACGTGTGGAAGAAGGCGCAAGCACTCGTGCCAACCTGGACCGCATTCGCAGTTGTTGGTTTGCTCGAACAACACTTCACCGGTTTGGTTGATTATCAATTCACTGCAGGAGTCGAAGAAGACCTCGACGAGATCGCGCAAAAGAAATTGGCCAAAGACAAGTGGTTGCATGATTTCTATTTCGGTCTCATTGCCGAAGGTCGTGAAGGTGATGCCAAAGAACTTGGTCTCAAGCGACTCATTGAAAACAACATTGCGGGTATTGACGCCGCTGTGATCAACTCGTTCTCGATTGGTGCCGACCCCACCACGGGTGAAGTCATTGTTGTGAAGCCTGGCAAGTTTGGCCCGTACGTGAAGCGTGGTGACGAGAACGCATCGGTTCCCGATTCACTCACACCCGATGAACTCACTCTTGAAATGGCGTTGCGTTTGTTGGCAATGCCGAAGAGTGACGAACCCATTGGTGAATTGAATGGTCTGCCAGTATTTGCCAAAAATGGTCGGTTTGGGCCATATGTGCAGTGGGGTACGCAAGATGTACCACCGCCCGGATTTGAAAAACCAAAGATGGTCAGTTTGTTCAAGACCATGGTTCTTGATCGCATCACCATGGTTGATGCCGAACAACTACTGACACTTCCCCGCACACTTGGCGTTGATCCAACCGACGGCGAACCGATTACTGCACAAAATGGAAAGTTTGGTCCGTACCTGCAAAAGGTCAAGGATTACCGCACCATTGAGAATGAAGAGAAGTTGCTCACCATCACTCTTGATGAAGCACTTTCAATTTACTCACTCCCAAAAGTGTTTCGCCGAGGTCGCGCCGCGTCGCCTAACAGCGGACCCATGCGCGAGTTCGGCACCGATCCCGCAAGTGGTCGTCCGGTTGTTGCCAAGGACGGCAAGTTTGGTGTGTATGTCACCGACGGTGAAGTGAATGCATCGCTTGGTAAAGGTGACCGCCTTGAAGACATGTTGCCCGAACGTGCTTACGAATTGTTGGCAGTTCGTCGCGAAGTGATGATTGAAAAGGGTCTCGTGCCCGGACAGAAGAGCCCGGCAAAGCGAGGCGCACCAAAGAAGGCCGCGGCTAAGAAAGCCCCGGCGAAAAAAGCTGCTGCTCCGAAAAAGGCCGTCGCTAAGAAGCCAGCAAAGAAGAAGGCTGCTGCTCCAAAGAAAGCCGCCGCCAAGGCTCCTGCGAAAAAGAAAGCCCAGAAGCCCGAAGAATGAAGACTCCGGTCTACATCGCATTCGAGGGAATCGAAGGTTGTGGCAAAACCACACAGGCTTCACGTTTAGTTGCGTCGTTACGTTTGCTCGATGCTGACTCGGTCTTAACTCGCGAGACTGGTGGCACCGACATTGGTGCGCGAATTCGTGAGGTGTTGCACGACACCGCCAACACCCATCTCGATCCCATTGCAGAAGCATTGTTAATTGCTGGTGACCGTGCACAACATCGTGCTGAAGTCTTGGCTCCGGCACTTGCTGCTGGTCACCATGTGGTGAGTGATCGCAGCGTGTATTCAACGATTGCCTATCAGGGTTACGGTCGACAGTTACCGCTTGACACCGTCCGCGCTGTGAATGACTGGGCTCTGCAGTCTCGCTGGCCAGACCTAGTGGTCTTGCTTGATGTTTCACACGAACACGCCATGAGTCGCCTTGCGCATCGCGATCTTGATCGCTTTGAACAAGAGAATGGCGAGTTCTTTCAACGAGTCCGCGATGGGTTCCACGCCATGGCAGCGAATGATCCACAACACTGGGTGATCATTGAAGCTGTTGGTGATCCTGACGCGATCGAGCTTGCCGTACGTGCAGCAGTGACCGAAAGACTCGGCATCTGACATGTCAAACTCGGTCTACGACAAGGTCATTGGCCAAGAACACACGTTGGTGAAGTTGCGGGCTTTGGCCGACTCTGCGGCGCACGCGTACCTGTTTGTTGGTCCGTCTGGATGCGGAAAAGATATCGCCGCTCGTGCCTTTGCCGCAGTGAAGTTGCAGGGATCTGAAGACAGCACTCAACGCACTGCCGACCTAGCGATGCGCGGTATTCATGTTGATGTTCATGAAGTTGAGCGTGAAGGTGCTGGCATCAGCATCGAACAAGCTCGTGATGAAATCATTAAGTTGGCTGAACGCTCGGCAGTTGAAGGTTCAACGCGAGTCATCATCGTGCACGACTTTCAGTTGCTGGCTGATGGTGCTCGCGCCTCGTTGCTTAAGACAATTGAAGAACCCGATGGTCAGACCGTGATGATTATGTTGAGCGATGATGTCCCCGACACCATGATCACGATCGCTTCACGTTGTGTCCGAATTGATTTTCAGCCCATCACTGATGAGTTGATTATCAAACAACTCGTTGAAGATGGGGTTGATTCCAAGAAAGCCGCGGCGGTTGCTCGTGTGGCCGCCGGAGATCTTGAGCGAGCACGAGTCTTAATCAATGATCCATCGCTTGCTTCACGAACTGACCTCTTTGCCAATGTGCCGACCCGTCTGAATGGAACTACTTCGCGAGCTATTGAGATTGCTGCCGAATTGCTGAGTGCAGTTGAGTCATCGTTAGCGAGTTACGAATCAAAGCAAGAGGCCGAACTTGCCGAACTCGAAGAGCGCGTCAAGTTTTTAGGTGAGCGTGGAAGTGGTCGCAAAATTCTGACCGACAAACACAAGCGTGAATTACGACGTTATAAAACCGATGAACTTCGTTCGGGGCTGCGCATGCTCACCTTGGTGTATAGCGAAGCGCTCAAGAAGTCAACCGAAGCGACAGCTCATCACCAAACCGATTCGTATGTGCGGGCAGTCAAAAAGATTCGCGATGCCAGTGTGGCACTCAGCCGTAACGTCAATGAGAAGTTGCTCTTCGAGAATCTCTTGATGTCCCTCCCCTCCATCAACTCGTGATTCTGGTGTTGTTTTAATTGGTATTACCGATTAAAACAACACCAGAATCACAAAGTTATTGGTGGTAGTTGGGGGCTTCGTTGGTGACTAAGACGTCGTGGGGATGACTTTCCTCGCGACCAGCAGTGGTCACGCGCATGAAGCGGGCCTTGGTACGCAACTGATCAAGATTGGCTGCTCCGACGTATCCCATTCCTGATCGCAAGCCACCGATGAGTTGGTACACCACATCGTGAAGTGAACCTGAATACGCCACGCGTCCTTCAATTCCTTCGGGCACCAACTTGTTTCGCGCAGTGCCTTGACCACTTCCGTAGCGATCGGCTCCGAGTCCTTGCATGGCGCCGAGTGATCCCATTCCGCGATAGCTCTTATAACGGCGACCTTCGAACAATTCCATCTCGCCTGGCGCTTCATCGGTTCCGGCCAACAAACTTCCGAGCATCACTGAACTTCCGCCCGATGCCAAGGCCTTCACGATGTCACCTGAGTACGTGACACCACCATCGGCGATGATCGGAATACCAAGTTGACGTGCTCGGCTTGCGGCATACCAAATCGCCGACAACTGCGGCATACCGGCACCCGAGATCACACGTGTCGTACAGATCGATCCTGCGCCAACTCCAACCTTGATTGCGTCGCACCCAACTTCGGCCAAAGCATCAACACCCTCTTCAGTGACCACGTTGCCGGCAATCACTGCCAAGTTCGGCCACGCCGACTTGATGCGGCGCACTGCAGTTAACACACCTTGTGTATGTCCATGCGCCGTGTCGATGACAACAACATCTACTGATGACTTCATCAATGCCTCGACTCGGTCTTCTAAGTCGGGGCCAACACCAACGGCCGCGCCAACTCGTAAACGGCCGAGATCGTCATGGGTCGCGTCTGGATAGTCGCGCTTCTTCATGATGTCTTTGACTGTGATGATGCCAACCAAATGTCCGTCTTTGTCGACGAGTGGCAACTTCTCAATGCGGTGCTTCTGAATAATCGTTTGAGCCTCGGCCAACGTTGTGTCTTCGTTGCCGGTCACCAGTGGAGCCTTCGTCATGAAGTCGCTCACTGGGCGGAGGAAATCTGCTGGTTCACAAAAACGAATATCGCGATTGGTCAAAATACCAACGAGCACTCCGGCTTTATCAATAATCGGTACACCCGAGAACTTGAATCGACGCATGAGGTCTTCGGCCTCTTGCAACGATGCGTCGGGTCCCAGTGTCACTGGGTCGGAGATCATGCCTGATTGCGACCGCTTCACTCGACGAGCTTCGGCGGCCTGGTCTTCAATACTCATGTTGCGATGCAAAATTCCGATTCCACCCAAACGGGCCATGGCGATAGCCATAGGTGCTTCGGTGACTTTGTCCATCGCTGCCGACAACAACGGCACGGCCAAAGAGATTTCGCTCGTGAGTTGAGTACGCACATCAACCTGATCGGGTAGTACATCGCTGAATCCTGGAACTAAAACAACGTCGTCAAAGGTAAGGCCTTCGTGTGGGTTAAACACAGTGTTGTTAATCGGGTTCATGAGGGTTCTCCATTCGTTCGCGTAACGTTAAAAAGTGCAACGATGACAGGGGGAATTACCGCACCTCACAATTCATAAATTCAAATTAGTTTTTGGGTGATGAATCGCTCAACTGCTACAAGCAAAATTGACAACCTTTTACGGAATATAAAGAGAGCAGCATCATGCCGAAGTTGACGAACGATGAAGTGCAGAAATTCCTGAGTGAACGAGGTCACCTTGCGCGCATCGGAACAGTTGATGCCGATGGCATGCCACGAGTTCTACCGTTGTGGTTCATCATTCGTGATGACGAACTTTTGTTTACTCCTCGATCACCAGCGATCATCTGGAAGAACATCGAACGCGATCCACGCGTTGGGATTTCGATTGACGAAGAGGCCGACCCATGGCGCAAGGTTTCAGTTCAAGGGCATGTGGTTGTGAAGTATCAGCCCGGCAACGACGATGCGTGGCGCGAGATCTATCGCGATATCGCCAAGCGCTATGTGCCCGATACAGCGGCTGATGGTTACGTCGACGGAACCGACGACCAGCCGCGCGCTTTATGCGCGGTGTCGCTCAGTGCCCCCACGACCAAGATCGTGACCTGGCGTATGCCCGTAGCCGGCGAAGACCCCCGTGGAGTGTGGGCCAAGCGCTATTTCTTGCCGGGCACCAAATGGTCAGACCGCTAGTAGCCGATAGGATTTCCACCCATTGCCCGGGTAGCTCAGTCGGTAGAGCAACGCACTCGTAATGCGTAGGTCAGGAGTTCGATTCTCCTCTCGGGCTCCACTGATTTTCTGGATTCTGGGTCGTTTTTTGGACACCCCAGGTCCGAAAACCGAACCAGAATGCCCCTAGTCTGAATACTTACTACGGGTAAGGGGGCGGATATGCAAGATCGATGGATTACCGACTGGCCAACAAGCCAGAGATTTCCGCATTACACACGGGCCAACGCTGGTGAAGTTCTTGCCGACCCCGTGAGCCCACTCGGCTGGTCATTCGGCTGGGATGGCGGAATCGTTGCTGGATACAAAGCAGGGCTCATTCGCATCGGCGCCTACGAAGACTCCGACTTCAACCCGCAACATCCCGAATCAGTCGCCTGCTTTGGTGGCTACTTCTATATCAACCTTTCGGCGATTCGTATGCAGGGTGTCCGCAACCCCGCTGCCACTGTTGCCGCGCTCGACCAAGCCTTCTTCGGCGACCATCCCGATGTACCCGCTTACGTCGCACATCCGGACGACGAAAAGCCACACCTCACCGCGGGCATCGATGCTCACACCGCATGGATCATGAGCGGAGTTGCCTGGCCCGAACTCGATGCCGACAAAGCCAAGGCCGCAGAACTGCGAGCCTCGCGAGGCGACCTGTCGTCTTACACCGATGCCCAATTAGTTGCACGGGCGCGACTCGTTCAATCACAGTTGTCGCACTTGTTTGCTCAACATGTTGTGTCGGGTAGTAGCGCAGCCGTTGCTCCCGGACTACTTGGAGTTGTGGCTGAAGCAATTGGCGAACCGAGTTTGCCGATGGCGTTGTTGTCAAGTATCGGCGATGTTGATTCGGCCGATGCCAACTATGCACTTTGGAATTTGTCACGCATGGTGCACAACGATGCACAACTCACAGCAGCGTTTAACGCAGGTCTCAACGACGGCTTGTTGCGGATCAACTCACCATTCACTGCCGCTTGGAATGAATTCATTTTTGAATTTGGTAGTCGTGGACCTGACGAATGGGACTTGCGCTCGCCAACATGGGAAACGCATCCACAACTTTTGCTCGCTGCTCTTGATCGCGTGCGTTTGCAAACCGATGCCGAATCGCCACACGAACGTCATCGCGAGAAGGCCGCACAGCGCGACGCGCTCATTGCCAAAGCCCGCATTGCATTAGCTGACAAGCCCGATGTGGCACCACTTCTTGACCTCGGACTCGGCGCCGGAAAAATGATGGCCCATCGCGAGCGCACCAAAACATCAATCGTGCGCGTATTACACGAAGCCCGCGTCGCATTTCGCGAACTTGGTCGTCGCCACGGCCATGACGAACTCATTTTCCAAGTACTCGACAGTGAACTCGATGACTACATCGCCAACCCGAGTTTGTTCACTAACAAGTTGACGCAGCGTTACAACGAATGGCGCGAACTCTTTGATCTTGAACCTCCGTTCATCATCGCCAATGCAACTGTTGCACCACTCAGCCAATGGGCTCGTAAAGATGCCAACATCGTCAAGGTTGCACAAGCCGGCGAAACATTGAGCGGTGTTGCAGGTTCGCCTGGAATCGCTCGCGGAATTGCCCGTGTTGTTCTTGATCCGGGTGATCCCGGCGATCTCGAACCTGGCGACATTCTTGTTGCGCCATGCACCGACCCCAGTTGGACTCCGTTGTTTATGACAAGCGCGGCAGTTGTCGTGAACGTTGGCGGACAAATCAGTCACGCAGTCATCGTGAGTCGCGAACTTGGTGTGCCGTGTGTTGTTTCAATCACCGATGGCACTCAACGCATTCCCAATGGCGCAATGATTGAAGTCAATGGCACCACTGGTGTCGTCACAATTCTCTAATCAAGAAATTCTCTAACTAATTAACCCCCAAAAGAATGGAATCAAAATGAGCAAGGAATACCCCACACCAGGTGAACTCTTCAGTCTTGAAGGTGATGTTGCTGTCGTCACCGGCGGCGGACGCGGAATTGGCGAAGGCATCGCCCGCACACTCGCAAGCGCTGGCGCAAAAGTTGTTGTTGCCGCACGTCGTGTACACGAGATCGAAGCAGTTGCTGCAGCAATTCGTGCCGATGGTGGTCAAGCAATCGCTGTCGAAACCGATGTGACAAGCGATGAAGCCATGGAGAACTTGGCTAAGGCCGCCATCAAAGAATTTGGCAAGTTGTCGATCTGGATTAACAACGCTGGTGGTTCACCCGCACGTTTGCCCATGACCGACTTGAAGCGCGAAGACTGGGACGCCTGTATTGCCCTCAACCTCACCGCAGTGTGGGTCGGTATTCGTACCGCAGCGAAGTACATGGAAACTGGATCAATCATCAACATCTCTTCGGGTGCTGGCTTCGGACCAGTTCCAGGAAGCGCTCACTACGGTGCCGCTAAAGCAGCTGTCAACTCGTTGACACTTACTGCGTGTGCCGAACTTGCTCCACGTATTCGCGTTAACGGAATTGCGCCAGGAGCAGTTCCCACCGAAATCTTCAAGATTGCACTTGGTGTGAAGAACGACGAAGACCTCGCCGAAGTTGAATCGCAGTGGAATATCCCGATGCAACGCTTTGGTACCTTGCAAGACATGGGTTCTGCTGTGTTGTTCTTGTGCTCACCAGGAGCCAGTTGGATTAGCGGTGAAATGATCCGCGTATCCGGAGGCGCCAAGCCCCGATGATTGAATCACGCGAGACGTTTTGTCGTTTCTGCCATGCGGCGTGCCCGCTCGAAGTTGATATTGAAATCAACACGAGTGGTGCACAACCCAAAGAAAAAGTTGTGGCCGTTCGTGGCATTATGAATGACCCCATGTTTGAGGGCTACACGTGCATCAAGGGTCGTCAACTTGCCGATCAGCACAATGCCCCCGATCGTTTGCGTGCACCTTTGCAACGCAATACCGATGGAACATTCAGTGAAACAACTTCGGTGGCAGCTCTCGACGACATCGCGTCTCGCGTGCAATCAATCATTGCAAAATACGGCCCGCGCGCCGTTGCCTCGTACACGGGCACTGGCGCATTTCAAAACTCGATTTCAATGCCGGTCACACAGGCCTTCCATGCGGGCATTGACTCACCGTCGTTTTACACCAGCATCACCATTGACCAACCCGCTCACCTCACGTCACGTTTGCGACTTGGTGCATGGGAAGCAGGTTGGCAGAACTTCCGTGATGCCGATGTGCTTTTAGCAATTGGCTACAACCCACTCGTATCGTCATATGGCCCCTCGGGTGGATTACAAGGAACCAATCCTTTCGTACGTTTACGTCGCGCCAAAGAACGTGGCATGAAACTGATCGTGATCGATCCACGCAAGAGTGAACTCGCATCGTTTGCCGATCTGTGGTTGCCCGTGAAGCCAGGTGAAGATCCAACCCTTCTCGCTGGTCTCGTCAATGTGATCTTGCAAGAAAATCTGCACGATCAAGAATTCTGTGCCCGTTGGGTCAATCAACTTGATGACTTACGCGCAGCAGTCGCACCGTACACACCCGAGATGGTCGCCGCTCGATGTGAAGTCAATGCCGATGATGTCGTTGCGGCAGCGCGAATGTTTGCTGCCGGTCCTAAGGGAACTGCCGGCACTGGCACCGGACCCAACATGGCGGCCCACAGCACATTGATGGAGCATCTCACGCTCACCTTGAATGCAATATGCGGTCGAGTGAACCGTGAGGGTGATGTTTTAGAAAGCGGAAACTTCTTGTATCCCGGCGACACTCGCCGTGCTCAAGTCATTGCACCAAGTGATCCGGCGCCTGGCACACCACATCGCATCAAGGGCCTTCGTGGAATGCCTGGTGAAATGTTGACGCCTTTGTTGGCTGAAGAGATTCTTGAACCAGGCGAAGGGCAAGTGCGTTGTTTGTTCGTGTGTGGTGGTAACCCTGTCGTTGCCTTCCCCGATCAACTCAAGACAATTGAAGCGTTGAAAGACCTCGAGTTGTTAGTTGTCATTGATCACCGCATGACACCAACAGCCGAACTTGCGCACTACGTCATTCCCCCACGCCTCGAACTCGAACGTGCCGACGTGCCGACAGTGATGGATCGTCGCTTTGCTGCTCCGTACATCAGTTACACGCCCGCAGTACTGCAACCCGATGGCGACATGTTGTCTGAATGGGAAGTCTTTGCTGGAATCGCTCAACGACTCGGCACTCGCCTGCCATTACCTGGTGGCGACCTACCTGTTGATGGTTCAGCCAACGACGACATGGTGCTCGACTATTCATTTGCTAAGGGGCGTATGCCCATGAGCGAAATTCGCGAGAAGCGCAGCACGATTCATGAAGAACTTGCTGTCAAGGTTGTTGCCGCCGACCCTGATGCATCAGCGCGGTTTGCTGTCGCACCAGCAGATGTTGTTGATGAACTCGCTGTTGTTCTGACCGAACAAACAGGTGCTGAAGTTATTGCTGGTTTTGACGCTGCCAGGTTTCCGTTCCGACTCATCAGTCGCCGCTTGAAGCATGTTCTCAATTCACTTGGCCGCGAAATTCCTGGACTTGCACGCGTTGGCACCACCAATGCGGCCTACATGAATCTTGATGACATGAAAGATCTCGACATTGCTGATGGCGACCTTGTGCGCATCACATCGCCATCGGGTCGAGTGGTGGGCGTGGCCGAAGGCAGCGACACCATTAAGCGTGGAGTGATTTCGATGTCACACTCGTGGGGTGGTGCAACAACCGACGAAGATGTTCGCAATCAAGGAACACCGACCAATCGTCTATGCACGATTGACAGTGGTTACGACCCCATCAACGGCATGGCTATTCAGAGTGCAATACCTGTTGCAGTCATTAAGGCCTGATTACTTAACGGGTCGACCTTGAAAGTCGCCGATTAACGACACTTGCACATTGTCACCAACGGTGTGCTTGGCCATTTGTTCAAGTTTCGCTTCGTAATACGCATCGCGTAAATCGCCTTCAGATAATGCGTTATACGTAGGATAGATCGCACGTCGATCGCGATCGGAATTGTTTGAGCCGCTGCGATGCGGAGTACGCGAATGAAACCACAACGTTTGGCCTGCACGAATTGGTGCAAGTTCCCACTTCAGTCGTGACACCACAATTTCGCTGATGCAACCGACATCGTTCATCGGTAACACTTCACCAAAGCAACCGCTCACGACTTCAAGACATCCATTCACCTCGTCGGCATCGTCAATAGCAACCATGCACGAAATGTGACTATCAATAAATGGATAAGCCGGCGCATCTTGATGAGGTGCATAACCCGCGCCACCCACCAACTTGTAATTGATCTTCTCTTTGTACAGCACTGCTTGTTCGCCCATCAACATCGATGCCGAATCAAGCATGACGCCAGTGGTTAACAGCTCGCGTATCGGCTCATGAAAGGGTGTGAAGTTTTCGGTGCGACACAACTTGGGGCCAAAGTCGGTCATTTCGCGATAGTGCAACCAATGTCCATCTTCATCACGCCATGCAGAAATTTCGTCAATCCATTGACGCAGTTGTTCAACGCCTTGCTCATCAAGCGTCTCAATCAATACCCAACCGTGCTCGTCAAAGAATGCTTTCGCTTCTACGTCACCCGGAAGAAAAGACTGCACGATCACACTTTGCTCAACGAGTGAATGGCATCAATCCAATGTTCGAGTGCAGGCACGACCGCGTGTGGATCTTTCGCTCCATCGTCGGCAATACGCAAAGCCACCATGGCTTCCCACCACGGCTGCGAAGTGAATTCATTAACCTCGGCTTCGGTGAATTCGCCACCTTGTGCCGCCAAAGTCATGATGCTGTCCTCAGATAGCAGTGCTCGATATTCGGGACGTGTAGTCACCAAGAATCGTTTGGCTGGCACATGACCTTCAATCAATGCCGAAACTCGTTCGCCCAAAATCGTTCGCACAGCGTCGGCACCCATTGTGGCGTGGCGAGGCTGACCAGGCCCGTCCCAGGGATGCGCCAAGTCATGAATCAATCCAGCAACTTGTAACTCAATATCTGACGGATCAGATTTCTCAAGTAACGCCGCGCACTGCAAACCGTGATCAAGCTCAAAGAATTTGTCACTTTCGGCTGACACCGTGGTCTTGAGAACCACTAAGTGGTCAACAAGTTCTTGTGTGTTGGAAAAGGTGTACATGAATAACTCCAGAGCAAGGAATGAACTACCCTAATAACGGTACGCCATCGAGATGACATTGAGGTAACGACATGCGCAAGGCCACATTGATTTTGGGATTCACCATGGCGGTGGCGTCACTCGCCGCCTGTGGTGGCAATGATGCCCCTGCAACGACTAACGCCCCGGTAACAACCGATGCGCCAGCTGCGCCCGGCGGTGCTCAAATCGGAAATCCGGCCTCGCAATATTGCGTCGACCAAGGCGGCACTTTAGAAATGGTTGACGAAACTGCAGGCACGGTTGGTTATTGCAATCTCCCCGACGGAACCCGGGTCGAAGAATGGGAATACTTCAGAGCCAGTCAGTCACCTACGACAACAGGCTGAGTCACACACCCAAAACTTGCGGCAACCACTCTTCGAGTCGCAGCAGCATTTCTACCCCGCTGTTCGACAACAGGTGTCCGTCGCCTTCACACACCACGACTTCACCAGCGCCTGCCATGGCCGCAACGATTTCACTTGATTGCATCGGCAAAATCTCATCCATATCACCATGAAATAACAACAGCGGTCGACCACGTAGACCGGCCGCTACTTCACAACCAGCCGACTGCGTCGCAAATGTAACAACGCCCGCAACCTCATCCATCACCACTCCAACACGAACAGCAACTGCACCACCGAACGAATGCCCCATCACGACAACTCGTTGTGCTCCAGCATCGGCGGCCAACTGAACCGCGGCCGCCACATCAAGTGAACACATATCTAAATCATTTGGTCGGCGATACGACACCCGTAAAACCGGAACGCCACGAGCCGCCCACCTGTCGCCTAACTCTTGATACAAACCATCAGCGGGTCCGAGTAGCCCACCCATCGCTCCACCACACGCGACAATTGCCGTGGGCGTCACCGACACCCCAGCCGGCACTTGATGCCACATGATTGTCACTAATCCGCGCATCGTGAACAACTCAACATGGCGTAAAGATGAAGTAATCATGACGCTTTGCGAGGCGATAACCCCAAGGGCGTGAAGAGGCGTCTCCATTGCTTGTACCCTACATTCGTAATGACGTCCACAAGTTCCAACAAACTTGACCACCTCAGTCCCGAACAGCGCGACACTGCGTTGCGCGTCGGACGAGCATGGCGCGAACTTCGCCGTGGTGCGTCAATGGGCAAACTTATTGAATACTTTTTTGGCGTCGGCGAAGATGCCCTTGAGTTCGGTCAAATGGACACTCTCGATTTGTTAGTTCAACAAACTGGTTGGCGTATGGGCGATTTAGCTGATGCATTGCGCGTTGATCCATCAACTGCCACACGTGCCATTCAGCGACTCGAAAAATTTGGTCTGGCAACACGTTGCAGTAGCACCGATGACAAGCGTGTGGTCTTTGTATCGGCTACCGAATCAGGACGTAAGCGACACGCCGATGCCGCAGTACGACGCCAAGAACTTCTCATTCACATCATGTCGACGTTCGATCAAGATGAATTTGGCGAACTGTCGGCGTACCTGGATCGCTTTGTTGGTTCGCTCGACCAATTCGTTGCTCAACTCAATCAACCAAGTGATTCGTCAGAGTGACTCGAATCGCCAAAGCCAAAAATGGTCACCCGCCTAAAGTCTGTGTGGCCTGCAACCGCCCCTTTGAGTGGCGAAAAAAGTGGGAGCGCGACTGGGACCAAGTCCGTTGGTGTAGCGACACCTGTCGCTCGGGCAAGGCAAACGTTCTTAATTCCAATCGTGATAACGAAGTAGTCCACCGTGGCTGACAAGAAATCGTTTGCCGATGATGCCATGCCCTTTGCACCGCAACTACTTGGTGCAGCAACACGTATGACGCGAAATCGTTCAGATGCTGAAGATTTAGTGCAAGAAACCATGCTCAAGGCATTTCGTTCGTATGAATCATTTGACGAAGGAACAAATCTGCGAGCCTGGCTCTTTCGTATTCTGACCAATACTTTCATCAACAGTTATCACGCGAAAAAGGCTCGACCGCAAGAAAGTGATCTCGGCGAACTCGAAGATTTGTATCTGTATCGCCATGTTCCTCAGCTGGCTGACAAGATCAAAAGTCAAAGTGCTGAAGATGCAGTATTCGATTTGTTTACCGATGACGAAGTAAAAACTGCACTTGAGAATTTGCCCGAGATATATCTCATGCCTGTTTTGCTCGCCGACATTCAAGACTTCTCATATCAAGAGATCGCCGACATGCTCGAGGTTCCACTCGGAACCGTGATGTCACGGCTCCATCGAGGTCGTAAAGCATTACAAAAATCGTTAGTCGTTTTTGCTCAAGAGCGAGGACTCATTGATGTTGCGTGAAAATATGTCACTAGAAACAAGGAACCATCATGGCTGATTGCAACGAAACCATTCGCCAGTTGTACGCCTATCTCGACGAGATGCTCGACGAGGTGTTGAAAAACGATATTGCGCTTCACCTTGGTGATTGCCCCGATTGCCAGGGCCGCGTTGAGTTCGAGTATTCGCTCAAACTCAATATTCGAGCCCGCGCGCAAGAAGAACCTGTCCCCGATGAACTCCGTGACCGACTTTTGGGTTGTTTCAATCTCGATCTTGAGGCCGAGTAACTAGCAGGTCGCCCTGCAAAGTCGCTACCATGAAGTCATGCTCGCAGCAAACGTTTGGCACTGGTGGATCGGCGTAGTTCTCACGATCGTAGGAATCTTGACCGTGGCTGGCGTCGGTGCTGGCTATGTCAAGCAGGTGTCGGCATCCCGTTTCCCGGGTAAGCGCCAACGCCGCGGCCACGACGAGGGCTGAGCCATTCCCGATTCGGGAATTCAGGCGACGTGGCAACACACGCCACTCATCATTGATCTTCTCTCTCGTACAACTTTTCCCGTTGCCGGATCGGTCGTTACTTGTGCAGTCTCGGGAGGTGCTGATTCATTGGCCCTGTTAGCGCTGGCGGTCGCTGCCCAACTCAACGTGACGGCCATCCATGTCGATCACCGATTACGCCCCGAGTCGGCATCTGAGGCCGACATAGTTCGTGCAGCAGCCAAGTCTCTGGGCGCTCAATTTCGAGCTGTGACTGTCAAAGTCGGGCAAGGTCCCAATCTTGAGGCCCGAGCCCGTCAGGCACGCTATGAGACCCTTCCTGACGATGTTTTGACGGGCCACACTGCCGATGACCAGGCCGAAACTGTTCTCTTAAACATTTTGCGTGGCGCTGGAGTCGATGGGCTGGCCGGAATCCGACCCACTGGAGGTCCGAGCCATCAGGTGGGGCATCCATTGCTCGCCATTCGTCGGGCCGAAACTGAAGCCGTGTGTGATCTTCTGGGCTGGGTCCCGGTGTCGGACCCCTCAAACAACGACCATTCACTGCTGCGAAATCGCATTCGCCAGCAGATTTTGCCTGTACTCAACGAAGCCGCCCACCGCGATCTCACACCGATTTTGAGTCGTCAAGCCGCATTGATGGCCGATGATGCGAACTTCCTCGACGAGTTGGCCGCCGAGATCGATCCAACAGATGCCAAAGCACTCGCTAGCGCTCCCGTGGCCCTGGCTCGTCGGGCTATTCGCCGCTGGCTCTCGGGCGCCCATCCCCCTGATGCCGCATCGGTCGAACGGGTGCTCGCCGTGGCCCGTGGCGAGGTTATTGCGTGCGAATTACCGGGCGGAATCAGAATTAGTCGAACAAATCAGCGAATCTCGATCACCCCCACCCCTGCTCAGGACTAGTGTGACGGCGTGCCGCCTAAGTTACGTGGAAAGTGGGCTCTGGGAATTACCCCCAGAAACTTCACTTGGATTCTCAAAGACCGATTAGCCGTATGTGAACGCCCCGGGGGCTATGGCGATAACCATCGCCGAGTTCGCCGCCAAGAAGAGATCATCTGGATCCGGGAAAACCATTTCGGTTGCCTGATCAGCATCATTCCGGCCCCCCACAATCTGCATAACTACGACGAACTCAACGTCAATTATCAGCACCGGCCATATAACAATGAAAATAATGAGAAAATTGACGAATGGGCGCGTGGGCTCTTCAAAGAACTCAAGAAGTTGCTCACCAACAACGTCAAGGTGATTGTCCACGGCGAAGAGGTCGGCGACATCATCATGGGTGCCATGGCGGCCTTCGTTCGTTGGCAGGGAATGATCGAAGATCCCATTGAGGCCATCGCCATTGGCGAGAAACTCGCTGGTCACCAACTTGATCCGTCAGCTCGCGAACTCATTTTGCGGGCCCATCTTCTGCGCTAGTCGGCAAATGGTGACCTCAGGTCGCCACAGGGTGTTTTGTCATACTAAGTTACAAAAATGAACAACGCCGCCGCAGTTTTCAACACGTCCACCTTGATCGTGAGCCAAAAGGCCAAGTTGATTGAAATCAACAATCAGTACACGGTCTCCAACGATCAGGGTCATGTCTTGGCCACTGTCAATCAGGTTGGTCAAAGCAAAGCCAAAAAAGTTCTCCGACTGGTTTCGAATCTCGACCAGTACATGACGCACAAACTTGAAATCGCCGACACCAATGGCGAAGTGCTCATGCGACTCACTCGTCCTCGCAAGATCATCAAGAGCACAATCATCGTGGCCGACGCCAATGACAATGAAATTGGTCGCATCGTTCAAGAAAACATGATCGGCAAAATTCATTTTGCGATGGAGGTCAACGGACAAAAAGTCGGATCGATTCGCGCCGAAAGTTGGCTCGCGTGGGATTTCCGCATTGAAGATGCATCGGGTAACGAAATTGCTCGCATCGACAAGACCTGGGCTGGCGCTTTGAAGGAAATGTTTACAACGGCCGACAACTATGCCGTCTCCATCAAAACCACCATTGAGCAACCGTTGTTGTCATTAGTTGTTGCCGCAGCACTCAGCGTTGACACCGCTCTCAAACAAGATTCAAACTGACAAGTCGCATTCCTATCGTGACCTCAGAGTCACGTGAGTACTAGCGTCAGTTGTATGGCATCTGCGCCGCGTTCTGGTCAACGAGTTCTTGTCACCGGTATGGGTGGGCAACTCGGATCACTTGTCGCGGCCGAACTTGAAAAGCAATCTTGGGTTGGTTCGATCGTCGGAATAGATGCTGATCCGCCGCGACGACGTTTACATCGCAGCGAATTCCATCTTGTTGAAGCCGGTGATTCGGTGCGTACTGCGGACATCATTAAGTCTTTTGATCCCCACGTACTCATTCACTTAGCGGTGTGGGAACCTGACGCTCGCACGAGTCCTCCGCATGCTGAACGATTTACCCGTGAGGCCTCTCAATCTGTTTTTGGTGCTGCTTGCGATGGCAAATCTCTCAAACACGTCGTGCTGCGCTCGGGTCTTGAGGTCTATGGACGTGGCGGACATCGCGTTAACCTTCCCGATGAAACCGCACCAACACAACCGACGTCGCATTACGGTCGCATGTTGGTTGAACTCGAAGAATTCGCCCAAGCCGCATTTGCCGATTCGCGTGCCGATGTCACCGCATTACGTCTAGCGCCGGTGATCGGCCCTCATGTTCCGAGTCCACTTGGTCGCCTATTGCGACTTCCCTTTGTACCGTTCAATATCTTGAAGCCACCGATGTTCAGCGTGCTACACGAACTCGATGCTGCCCAGGCATTTGTCTTGGCAGCGCAACGCACCATCGGTCATCCCATCAACATTGTTGGCGATGGTGCAATCAGTGGATTTTCAGTCGTGAAGAGGAGCCGCCATATTCCGCTTCCACTCATTGGCCCCGAATGGGCGATTACCCGTCGCATTGCTCATCTCTTTGGTGCACCAGTTCCCGAACACGTGATGGAAGTTCTACATAACGGTCGACGAGGTGTCAGCACTCGTTGCGCACAAGTACTTGGCTGGGAACCTTCAATGGCGACGCAAGAAGTCATTGATTCACTCTTCACCTGGGAAGGCGTCGTTCGTGTGCCGCCCAAAGTTGCATGGGATCAAGCATCATGACGTACGCAATTTCCAGCGACGGTACGCGCATTCATTACGAAATCATTGGTCGCAAATCAGCTCCGCCGGTCCTGATGATTCAAGGTCTTGGTGCAGATAAGCACATGTGGGATATGCAGCGATTCGTGCTTGCCACGCGCTACCGCGTGATCGCCCACGACAACCGCGGTGCCGGTCGAAGCGACAAGCCGTTTGGCGCGTACACGATTGAACAAATGGCCGCCGATGCGATTGCCGTGCTCGATCATGCCGGAATCGACAATGCTCATGTCGTTGGCGCATCAATGGGCGGAGTCATTTCTCAACTCGTCGCGGTGTTGTATCCCGAGCGAGTTCGCTCACTCTCGTTGGTTTGCACCTCGTGCAGTAACCACCAGTGGCGACGCGACCTCATCAAATCATGGGGCGATATTGCAACTGAAAAAGGTATGGGTGCCATGACTGCAGTTGCTGCACGTTGGGTGATCGGACCACGTTCTCTGCGTCGCTTATGGCCGGCCGTTTCATGGCTCGGACCAATCTCAACATCGCGACCTTCACATGGCTTCAAGGGGCAAGTGCAAGCAATTCTTGATGCCGACGATTCGATGCGCGACCTACTGAGTTCAATCAAGGTGCCGACAACCGTCATTGTGGGTAACCAAGATGTATTGACTCCACGTGGTGACAGTGAAGAAATCGCCGATCGCATTTCAACCGCCGAACTCACGGTGTTGTCAGGGGCCGCACACGGACTCATGATTGAACATGCCACAACTTTCAATCGTGTTCTTGGCGACTTCATAGCAAGAGCCGAACAAGTCTGGAAATCGAAGCACAACAAAGCCAAGAGCGAGCAACGTCACCTACGCTCAGTGTCGTGAGTGACGTTGTTGTTGTTGGTGCTGGCTTAAGTGGTTTAACCGCAGCTCGTTCGTTGCAAGAAAAAGGACACAACGTTGTTGTTCTTGACAAAGGGCGTGGTCTTGGTGGTCGTATGGCTACTCGCCGCATCTCTGCACCAAATGGATCAGTTGCGCTCTTTGATCATGGTGCGCAATTCTTCACCGTTCGTGACCAACAATTTCAAAAGTTGGTGGATGCATGGATCACCAGCGGCATTGTCCGTGAGTGGTGCCGAGGATTTGTTGCAGACGACGGGCACCCGCGCTATGTCGTGAACAACGGTATGACCGCACTCACCAAACATATTGCTCAAGGTCTAGATGTACGAACGTCGACTTTGGTTTTTGCCGTAAAACCCTGTGATGCTGATCCCACCAAATGGACTGTTGTTATCGACGACAATTCACGCATCGATTGCGATGCGGTCGTGATGACTTGTCCACTACCGCAGTCGTATTCATTGACAGTCACAACTGGTGTTGAACTTCCACAAGATTTATTGCTCACCGATTACGACAGAACTATTGGATTGCTTGCTGTTCTTGATGGTCTATCAGCAGTACCAGCTCCTGGTGGCTTACAAAATCCCGATGATGTGTTTTCGTGGATCGGCGACAATCAAGCAAAAGGGATTTCAGATATCCCGGCGATCACTTTTCATGCCAACCCCGCGTGGAGTTCGGCTCATTGGGACGATTCGCTCGAAGATGGATTGGCCCTCATCACGCACGCAGCCCAGAAATATCTCGGCAACGCGAAAATTGTTGCAAGTGAATATAAGAAGTGGCGCTTTGCGACACCACGCAAGCTCTGGCCCGATCCGTACTTTGCCGCCGGAACTTTGGTATTCGCCGGCGATGCATTTGCTGGACCAAAAGTTGAAGGGGCAGTCCTCTCCGGCCGCGCAGCATCTCAATACCTGGGCGATCTGGTCGCCAATAACTGAGGTTTTCTGCTACTTCACCAGACCAGATCGTTAACCGTTTTGCCCATCAGACTTGCGGCAATGACAAGCTGGCCAGAACCTTGATCGACATCTTCTGGGATCGAAACTACGTGCGGAACGCCCAACACTCGACAACCCGCAGCCAGTGCTGATCGCACACCTGTTGGTGAATCTTCGATCGCAACGCAATCACGTGGGTCAATACCTAAACGTTCGGCCGCCAACAAATACGGTTCGGGGTGCGGCTTGCCACGCGCCACTTCATCGCCAGTGACCGAAACTCGAAAGCTGCCCGACGGTAAACACTCAACCACTTGATCGGCAAAACGTTTCCATGACATCGTGACCAACGCTGTGGGAATACCGGCCTCGTTAACCGCCGACAACAATTCACGAGCACCTGGCCGCCACGGAACTTCAACACGCAACTGAGCCACAACTCGATCGAGCAACATCTCAACTATTTCTGCGGGCTCACCATCAACACCACCGTGCTTGCGCATGTATGCACCAGAGTCCAAAAGATCAGACCCGACTAAAGCACGTGCATGTTCATGCGACCATTGGCCACCATGCATTTCGACAATCTCAAATTCGGCAGCAAACCAATACGGTTCGGTGTCAACAATGGTTCCATCCATGTCCCATAAAACGGCGGCCGGTTGATTCATTCGTTGCTACTTCAGGACAACTGTTGAATACGCGAACTAATTGAATGATGCGACGTCAACATCTCATCAAGTGCTGGATGAGTTATCTGTCCATTGCGCACGACGACTCGGCCATGAACAACCGTGTGCTTGGCCGATGCTGGCCCACAACGCAACCAAGCTTCAACCGGATCGGCGATCGCTCCAGCAAAAGATGGTCCAGTAAGCGACCATACGGCGACGTCACCAACTGAGCCAACACTGATCTCACCAATTTCGCCTTCGCGTCCTAAACAGCCCGCGCCACCCCGAGTGGCAATTTCAAGCGACATCCGTGCAGTTCCGGCACTCGCACCGTTACGTAATTTCGCCAGCAACATTGCTTGGCGTGCTTCAAGCCACATTGATGCCGAGTCGGCCGATGATGAACCATCAACACCTAAACCAACTTTCACACCAGCGGCACGCAGATCAACAACGGGAGAAATACCTGATGCCAAAATCATGTTGCTACTCGGACAATGTGCAACGCCGATACCTGCGGCACCCAAACGATGCACTTCATCATGATTAGGCATCACGCAGTGAGCAACCCACGTGCGATCTGAACACCATCCAGTGCGCTCAAGATATTCCATAGGACGACAACCGAAAGTGGCAATCGAGAAATCATCGTCTTCAGCATTTTCAGCAAAGTGAGTGTGTAAACGCACATCAAGCTTTTCGGCAAGTTCAGCCGAACGCACCATCAGTTCTTCAGTCACGCTAAAAGGTGAACATGGTGCGAGTGCGACGCGCACCATTGCCCCAAATGAGCGATCATGATGCCGTTCAACAGCTAATTGACTAGCTGACAAAATCTCGTCATCGTCCGACACGACATCATCAGGTGGCAATCCGCCATCTTTTTGTGACAACGACATTGATCCACGGGTCGGATGAAAACGCATTCCGAGATCTTGGGCTGCACGAATTTCTGCAGTCAATAAGTCGCCGGCTCCGTGGGGATGCAAATACAAATGGTCGGTGCTCGTCGTACAACCCGATAGCGCCAATTCGGCAAGTCCGACATACGCACTGACGTACACGGCCTCTTCATCGATGGCGCGCCACAACGGGTAGAGCGACTGCAACCAACCAAACAACGGCTTGTCGGTCATTGGAGGATACGCACGAGTGAGGTTTTGATACAGGTGGTGGTGAGTGTTCACTAAACCTGGGGTCACCAAACAATCGGTCGCGTCCAGTTTTTCTCGCGCTGCAGGCTTTGGATCTAACGACGATCCAACTCCGCTCACCAATCCTTTGGTAATCGCAACCCATCCACCTTTAAGTTCGCGTCGATCGTCATCAACCGTCGCAACGACTAAAGCATTTTCAATTAAAATATCTGCCATGTTCTCTGAATTACTCACGATTCCTCCGGGGCCAATGAATCAAGAATTTCGATGAGATGCTGACGTCGTGTCCGCGGATTCACAATGCAAAAGCGCAGAACGGTTTCGCCATTCCACGAACTCGGAACAATAAACGATTCACCTGAATACAACTGCTGATCGCTCCAACGTTGATAATCCTCGGGGGTCCAACCGAGACGACGGAACACCAAAATGCTGAGATCGGGTTCAAGCAATAATTCAAGATATGGCCGCGAACGAATTTCTTCTGCGCCCTGTTTGGTGACTTTGAGCGTGCGTTCAACAGCATCGGCATACGCATCGGTTCCATGCGTTGCCAAACTAAACCACAGTGGCAATCCCCTCGCGCGACGGCTGAGATGGTGAGCCATATCGGCCGGATTCATTTCTAACCACGGCTGGCTTTCATCAACTTCACTATGCAGAACATCCAAATACTCTGCATGCTGTGTATGGGCGCGAGGTCCGTCATGAACGTTACGGTAAATCAATGCACAACTGTCATATGGACCAAACAACCACTTATGCGGATCAACAATAAAACTGTCGGCCCGTTCAATACCGATGTATTTGTGCCGCACGCTTGGAGCACACAAACCAGCGGCACCGTAAGCACCATCAACGTGAAACCACACATTGAGTTCGTGAGCCACGTCAGCGACGACTGATAACTCATCAATCACACCGAGGTTGGTTGTTCCACACGTTGCAACGATGGCAAATAGGCGATCACGATCGGCTTGCGACATTGCATCAACTGTTGCACGCAGTGTTGAACCCACTAAGCGCCCACGTTCATCGGCTGGCACCAACAACACATCGGCATCCATAGCGCGCGCTGCTTGAGCAACTGACGAATGTGCGCCTTTGGACGCCATGATGAGTCCACGGGTGTGGTCATGACGTCCTTCATTGCGCGAACGCCACCAATGACGACCCGCAATCAAAGCTGACATGTTTCCAGCCGTTCCGCCACTGACAAAAACTCCACCAGCAGACGCAGGGAAGTCAGCAAGATCGGCAATCCATCGCAAAGCTTGGTTCTCGGCGAAGACTGCGCCCGCACCTTCGAGCCATGAACCCGCATAGATACTCGCGGCTGAAACAACCATGTCAAAAATGATTGAAGCTTCGGTCGGGGCACCTGGAACAAACGATAAGAACTTCGGATGGTCCACCGATATTGACGACGGGGCTAAAACTTCGGTGAAAAGTCGTAATGCTTCAGCACCAGTAATTCCGTCTTTGGTGATTGTTTGCCCAACTGCTTCAAGCAATTCTTCGAAGGGACGCGGCGCACCTAAAGGTGGTGGGTCAATACGAATGCGATCAATTGAATACAAAAGCGCTTTGCTAGCGAGTCGAGCCATTTCGGCGTCGGGTGTATGCATCCCAACCATGAGTCAGCCTTTGCCGACAACAGACGTGGTCAACAGAGTCAGGTGTTGAGATCGAGCAGCTCGCTGCCCTCGTTACGAATTTCGCCATCCTTCCACAGCACATGACCAAACAATGCTGCGACACCCGCCATCGACAAACCGAAGATGATGGGAAATCCGAGGAGGACGAGCATGAGAATCACTGCACCAGGCATGGTCAAAACCTACTTCTTGGCGCGGCGCGGCGCCGACTTCTTTGCCGTGACTTTTTTAGCCACTGTCTTTTTGGCGGCTGTCTTCTTTGCTGCGACCTTCTGAGCAGGAGCTTTCTTAGCAGCGACTTTTTTAGCCGGAGCCTTCTTGACAGCAGCCTTCTTGGCCGGGGCGAGGGGCTTGTAAGCCCAGGCTTCAATTTCCACTGCGCCACCAAATGGAAGTGCAGCAACGCCAATGGTCGAGCGGGCTGGACGAGCGCCGTCAAAGCCAGCGACATACGCCTCATTGAAGGTGGCAAAGGTGTCCATATCGGTCAAGAAGCACAAGGTCTTGGCGATGTCATGAATGCTGACACCGGCTTCCTTCAAACGCTCCTTGAGGTTCTTCACGGCTTGTGTGGTTTGGCCAGCGACTCCACCGGGAACCAAGACGCCGTCTTTGATGCCGAGTTGACCCGACACAATCACCCAGTCGCCAGCGCGAACGACAGGGGTATACGGACCGAGGGGTTTGGGTGCAGAGGTCTTTGCCATGTCACGAATGTTAGTTGTCAAAATCGCCAGTTGACTCACCGCCATTTGAGTTTTGGTTCCCACAATTCGTTGACTGAAGATTTGAAAGGCATCAGAATGGCAATCGACGAGAGCAAACGACAAGACTTGTACTTAGTTGCGACCGATAAATTTGGCCGAAAGGAGGCCGACACCCTCATGACACTTCTACCAACCAGCGTTTGGGAAGACGTCGCGACAAAAACCGACCTCGAGCTTCATAGTGCGCTCCTGAAGATTCAGTTCAATGAGGTTCATAATGACCTAAGAACTGAAATAAGAGGAGTGCGCACAGAACTCAAAGGCGACATTGCATCACTACGCGGCGAGATCGCATCACTACGAGGCGAACTCAAAGGTGACATCGCCGACTTACGCTCCGAATTCAAAGGAGACATCGCCGAACTCCGTGCCGAACTCAAAGGCGACATCGCCGCACTCAATGGCGGCCTTGCATCATTACGAACCGAACTCAAAGGCGACATCGCCGACCTCCGTGCCGAACTCAAAGGAGACATCGCTGCACTCAATGGCGGCCTTGCATCATTACGAACCGAACTCAAAGGCGACATCGCCGACGTGCGACTTGAGATCGCTGAACTTCGAACCGAGATGCACCAGATGTTTCGCAAGAATTACATGGTCATGATCTCGGCAATTTTTGCGATCAACAGTCTCTTCTTCGCGGCCACCAAGTTTTGGGGTTAAGTCAACGCTGACACGGCCACGTTGACGGAAAGCCAGCGGCACGCCATGCAGCAGCAGCGACCGCAGCAAACACTGCATCACTTCCATTGATTGATGGACCATTTTCCTCAACAATTTCAATGTCAATGAGTGGAGTATCTACTGCACGAATCACACCAAACGAACGAATCGTTAAATCAACTGGTTCCCCAATTTCGTTGACGGCAATTCCCTCGCTTCGCACCCATCCGAGACCCATATGCGCGGCACCAATGCAATACGAGCGAAGTACAACTGCGTCAAGAACTTGTCCACACTTCACACGTACATGAATCCCTGAATCAGCAACACGCGCCCAGGCTTGCGCTCCTTCGGGCGAAACCACATAATCACCCCACTCGGTTTCGGGGCTCACTGAAGATTTCATCACCGCGATTTCGGCCCAACCCGCACCACGAACATCAACGGATGTCGCTGGTCCATCAACATCAACTTCATGCACTTGCCAATCAGGTGCGTAACGACCGATGATGTCTGCAAGGCCCGACGTGCGTGCAACCCAAACTTCACCGGTTCCATCTGGACGAACAGCCAATGCCATTGGTGGTCGCTTGGGTGATCGACGCACGACATCTTCTCGCGACAGCACCACTCGCACAGGACGTTGATGTTCATTCGCTAGTCGTTGGGCGACTTCTTGAAGTTCAAGCGCTAACACACTCGTCGTTGACTTTGCTCCGAAGGCTCCGCCGTTTAACAATGGTCCCACAGGTGTACCACCAGGTTCGCACCACACTGCATCAGGCTCAAGATATGCGGGCTCAACCCATGTTGTTTGCAAAGTATGTGCGAACGAAGAAGCGGAAAAGCCCGCTGGAAAATCAACAGGGAACTTCAATGCAACACTTGACTTTCGACCTTGCACAGTTGCGGCGGCACGTCGCGCGTCGGCTGTTGTTTCACCGACAAACCATTCATCCGCAACAGATGGAACCGCAACGAGTGAGTTGGCAGGTGCAATGTCGTCCGCAAAACCACCAGCACCAAGTGCCACATGTGGCCCCACATCTTGCGCCGCCCGACCTTCGAGTGCGGCTCGTTTTTGTGCAGCCACAAGATCACGCGTATCTGATTGCGGCAAAATGACTTCGCCGCGCCTGACCTGCACCGCCTCATTGATTGTTTGCCACCCAGTGCAGCGACACATATGTGCCAATAGATCTTTGTCTGCTTCTAAACGCATGATGATCCCGGGAGTACAAAAGCCACATTGACTTCCGCCCGTGGCACACATGGCTTCACCCCACGCCTCCCGCACCTCGGCGTCTAGGCCTTCAACTGTCGTGACGACGCGCCCGTCAACCCGTTGTACTGGCGTGACACACGAAACTCGAGGGTCGCCATCAACCCACACCGTGCAGCACCCACACTGGCCTTGAGGAGCACATCCATCTTTCACTGAGGGAATTCGCAGATGATCACGTAATGCAGTTAACAAAGTTCCTTGCGAGTCAACCGAAACCGTGGTCCCGTTGAGCGTGAAGGAAACTTTGGGCATACCCCATTGTCACATTTACTTGATGTCCGAAACCAATATTGCAACAAGTACGGTCTAACCATGGCTTTAAATGTTTGGACTGGCAATCGCCGTAACTTGCTCAAGGTTGGCACCGTCGGTGTTTCAGCGATCGGACTATCACGTCTGATCAGCGCATGTGGTGGTTCAACTTCTGGCAATCCCCTTGATGGTCCAATTTCAAAAGACATGGCGATTGTGCAACGTTGGGTTCCCGATCAACTTGGTCCAGGCAGCGTGCGCCTTCCTGTGTCGCTCGCCGACAACGCCGGATTACTGATGAAAGGTCCAGCAACTCTCAACGCCAAAGTTTTGAACTATCTCGACAACACCATTGTTGAAGAAGGCCTTGTTGCCGAACGTTTGTGGTTGGGCGAAGGTACAGCTCCGTTTTGGGTTTTCAATACCGAAGTTCAAAACATCGCGATGTACTCGCTCATTGTTGAAGGCGGACCTGCAGATGGCGCTGCTTTCCAAATTCGTGATCCTAAAAATCTTGAAGTAGTCCATGCTGGAGATTCATTACCTGAACTAGAAACTCCCACCGTCAGTGACCATCGTGGCGTTGAACCATATTGCACACGCGTTCCAGAGCCATGTCCATTTCACGAGATCACACTCGCCGAAGCAATAGCCACTGGCAAGCGAGTTGTTTTCATGGTTGGCACTCCAGCGCACTGCCAAACCGGAGTATGCGCGCCAGTTCTTGATGGCCTAGTCACACTTGCAAAAGATTTCAGTGACGTGATTTTTGTTCACGCCGATGTGTACACCGACGAGACGGCGACAACAACGGCGCCCACGATTGACGCGCTGAACCTAACTTTTGAACCAGTGATTTGGATCACCGACACCTCAGGTGTGATTACCCATCGCTTTGAGGGCGTCTGGCACCCTGACGAAGTTCGTCAAGTGCTCGCGTAAGAGTTTTGCTAATCAGCTAAACGACTGGCCGCAACCGCATGAGCGTGTTGCGTTGGGGTTGATGATATTGAAACCAGCTTGGTTCAAACCATCTTTGTAATCAAGAGTCGCGCCGAGCAACAACTGAGCCGAAGCTTGGTCAACCACTACTTTGACTGATTCGCCGTACGTGGCCTGCTCGTCATCTTCAGCGATGTCGCTGTCGAAAAACATTTCGTATGAGAAGCCACTGCATCCGCCGGGACGTACAGCGACGCGCAGTGCCATATCGTCGGCACCTTCGGCTTGAAGAAGTTCCTTAACCTTGACTGCTGCGGTGTCGGTGAGAGTAATCACGATGGTTCTCCTGAGGTGGTTACGGGAATGGGTTGAGGGTCTCCCCGACCGATGGTCGCCCACCGGTAGTCACACAATACCTGCGATCTCGGCACTTGTCATCCCGATACCATGAAGCCATGTCGACCATGCGGGTCCCTCCCTCCATTGAAGAGGTCACCAACCTGCTCCGCGCCGTCATCGACCCCGAACTCGGCAGCGACATTGTTGAACTCGGCATGGCCTATTGCGCCGAGGTATCCGACCGTGGCGAGGTCGTTGTGGCGGTCAAACTGACCATCGGCGGATGCCCGTTACGTGGCCAAATCAAGAAAGATATTGAGTCTCGGGTCGCCACTCACCCGGGCGTCTCGCACGTCAAGATCGAATGGGGCGAGATGAACGCTGAAGAGCGCTCGGCCACGATGGCTAAGGCTCGCTGGAACGCCAAAGAAAATGCCAAAGACACGGCGATTCCGGCAACGACGCGGATCTTGGCTCTAGCTTCGGGCAAAGGTGGCGTAGGCAAGAGCTCGGTCACTGTCAACCTTGCAGCGTCAATTGCCGCCAAGGGATTCACAGTTGGCGTTCTTGACGCCGACATCTGGGGTTTCTCGGTGCCCCGCATGCTGGGTCTTGATCAGCGCCTCGAGGCCGAACACGATCCCATCTCTGATCGTCCCAAGATTCAGCCCAACAAAAGAGTCGTCGGCAAGGGTCTTCTCAAAGTCGTTTCGACTGGCTTCCTAGTGGAAAACGAAAGTACTGCTCTGATGTGGCGGGGGCTCATGCTCACCAAGGCCGTCGAGCAGTTCCTCAACGATGTGGCATGGGGCGAACTTGACTATTTGCTCATCGACATGCCGCCCGGAACTGGCGACGTGCAAATGGGCTTGTCGCGCATGTTGCCCCGTACCGACATGATCATCGTCACGACTCCGGCCGTGAGTGCTCAGAAAGTTGCCATCCGTGCCGCGGATATGGCCCGCCGTTCATATTTGCGTATCGCCGGCGTCATCGAAAACATGAGCGCGTTTGTTTGCGATCACGGAACCTCATATCCATTATTCGGAACCGGTGGCGGTCAAGCGCTTGCCGATGAAATTGGTGCGCCACTTTTAGGACAGGTACCTATTGAATCGTCAGTAGCCAAAGGCGGAGATATTGGTGAACCAGTTTCACTCGTTGGCGTCGGACTAGCAGCCGATGCGTTCCGCGCCATCGCGACGTTGATTGTCACCGAAACTGTTCCGCCCGTGCAGATGGCCGATTGTTCAGCTCGCACATTTAGCGAGTCAGAAGTCTCACTTCGCCCGCGCGACAAATGATCAGCGATCGTTGCTTTTTTATACCCCTAGGGGTACAGTCGTTTGAGCGAAAGGACTGTCATGCAACTGCCCGAAGATGTCACTATTGATCTCACAAAACGTCTCCGCCGTATCGAAGGCCAAGTACGAGGAATTCAACAGATGCTCGCCGAAAGTCGCGAGTGTCGCGATGTCGTCACGCAAGTGTCTGCGGCAAGCAAAGCGCTTGATCAAGTCGGATTCAAATTGCTAGCGACTGGCCTGAGTCACTGCTTAGCGAATCCTAAAGAAGCCGCAGCAAATGGCTTCAACCTTGACGAGGTTGAAAAGCTCTTTATGAAACTTGCTTGAGCAACTTCTATCGACGTAGGCGCAAACTGTTCGCCACCACAAAGACGCTCGACAACGCCATTGCTAATCCAGCAAGCATTGGGTTCATCAGACCAGCAACAGCCAGAGGTATGGCTGCGACGTTGTAAGCAAAAGCCCAAAACAAATTTGCTTGAATGATTCTGAGAGTCCGTCGACTTAACGCAAGTGCTTTTGGCACAACAGCTAAGTCACCACTCACGATCGTTAAGTCTCCGGCTTCCATCGCCGCATCAGTTCCGGTACCCATGGCAATTCCGAGATCAGCCGCGACTAGGGCTGCTGCGTCATTGACTCCATCACCAACCATGGCCACACTTGCGCCGCTCGCTTGTAATTCACTGACTATGCGCAACTTGTCGTCAGGCAATACGCCACTGCGCGTTTCGCCAACATCAATACCGACTTGGCTGGCTACGTCGTGCACTGGACCGATCGAGTCACCCGAGACAATCATGGGCCGCACACCAAGTTCGCGTAGTTCGGCAACTATCGATGCAGCTGTTGGCTTGATTTGGTCACTCACCTCGAAACGAGCCACTACTTCCCCGTCGACGCTTGCTTCAACAATCGTCGCTACTGAAGTGCCTTTACTTGTTGATCGTCCGATCATGATGTGCTGGCCGTTCACCAATGCAGACACGCCAACACCAGGGATGTTGACAAACTCTTCAACCCTTAAAGTGGCCACAACCCCACGGTCACGCAAACCGTTAACTACCGCACGTGCGATGGGGTGTTCACTTTGCATCTCCACTGCCATCACTGCCGATAAAAACTCAGGAACAATTTCGTCCACACGTTGTAGGGTCATGATTCCGGTCGTCAAGGTTCCCGTCTTGTCAAACACAATCGTGTCAATCCCACGAGTCGCCTCAAGAACATGGGCACCCTTGATGATTATGCCTTCACGTGCTGCACGACTGGTTCCGACCAATAGTGCAACCGGCGTCGCGAGCCCCAATGCACAGGGACACGCAATCACCAGTACTGAAACAGCAGCCTGAAATGATTTTTGTGCATCACCAGATATGACTAACCAACCAACCAGTGTCGCCAGCGACAGGCTCATCACAATCGGTACAAAAACTGCGCTGACACGATCGGCAAGTCGTTGAATCGGCGCCTTTCCATCTTGGGCTTTTTCAACAAGGCGTGCCATCTGCGACAAAACCGTGTCTCGACCGATGCGAGTGGCACGAACAAGTAGACGACCATTGGAATTGAGAGTTCCGCCAGTGACCGTGTCACCTACTGAGATTTCAATGGGGATACTCTCGCCTGTCACCATGCTGCGATCAACTGCACTCTGACCTTCAACCACTACACCGTCAGTTGCAATAGTTTCGCCAGGTCGCACCATAAAGATTTCGCCCACTCCAAGTGCACCAATCGGAATGAGCGTTTCAACACCATCACGCCAAAGGGTTGCTTCTTGAGAACCAATAGTCAACAAAGATCGCAACGCTGCGCCCGTTCGTCGACGCGAGCGAACTTCAAAATATCGACCCGCCAGTAAAAAGGTCACAAGAGTTGTCGCAACCTCAAGATAAATCTCATCGTGCGACCCAGACTCCATTGATGAATGGTCGGTCATCACGCTCGTTGCTGAGCGAGGGAACAAACTCATATTCATCTTCATGCCGATTTCGCCAGCATTGCCAAATATCAACGCCCACAGGCTCCACGACATTGCTGCGATCACACCCAACGACACCAGTGTGTCCATCGTCGTCGCTCGGTGTCGAGCATTTCGCCACGCAGATCGATGGAACGGCGCAGCACCCCACAATGCGACTGGCAGGGCAAGCACCAACGAAACCCACTGCCATCCGTCAAATTGCAACGGACGAATCATTGACATCAACATCACGGGGAGAGCACATATTGCGCTCACCGCTAAGCGCCTTCGGATATCAATGAGATGAGCTTCAGTTGCAATCTCTGCTGTTGATTCGCCTTCCTCAATTTTCGGAGCGACTGCCCCATAACCGAGATCTTCAATGGTCTTGATGAAACTATCTACTCTGGTTATTCCATTTTCATGCAGAACAGTTGCCTTTGAAGTGGCGTAATTGACAGTCGCACTCACACCATCAATCTTGTTGAGTTTCTTTTCAATGCGCGCTGCACAGGCAGCACACGTCATGCCAGTAACCGCGAGGACGACAGGCTCGTTAACTGGCAACGGCTTCAAATCCTGCTTCGTCAACGGCGCCCACGATGACCTGCCACTCAACATCGGCTTCAGATTCGATTGTCACCTTTTTGGAATCAAGATCGACGTCAACATTTGTTACTCCGTTGATCTTGCTTAGTTCATCAGTGACTGCACCTTTACAGTGCCCACAAGTCATGCCAGGTACTATGAAGGTTGATGTTGTCATTTCAGTCTCGCTTTGGTCGTTGAGTAAACACCGCAGAACGCTTATTCAAAAAGGCATCAATTCCCTCTTGAGCATCTGGAGCAGCTGCCGCATCAGCCATCACATCAATTGCAAAGTCGTATGCCTGGTCTTGGGCCATATTGATTTGGTCGTAGAAAGTTTGCTTGCCAATCGCTTTAGACAAAATTGATCCGCGGGTCGCACGGGTGATCAGATCTAAAACTGCAACATCCAGTTGATCATCGGGAACGGCTCGATTGATGAGACCCCAATCGGCGGCAGTCTGTGCATCAATGGCATCGCCAGTCATCGCCATTTCTAAGGCACGCTTACGACTTAAGTTGCGGGCCACTGCCACTAACGGCGTGTGACAAAACAATCCGCCCTTGCCACCGGGAATCGCAAAGGCAGCTGACTCGGCCGCAATTGCTAGATCACATGTCGCAATTAATTGACAACCGGCAGCTGTAGCAAGTGCGTGCACTTTGGCAATGACCGGTTGAGGAATCGCCTGCAACGTGTCCATCATGTCGGTGCAGATTTCAAAGATATGTCGGGTTTCATCGCTATCGGCCCCAGCCATGTCAGCAAAATTATGGCCAGCAGAAAAGACCGGACCATTGGCTGCGATGATGACTCCATCGGCATCGCTGATTCCGATGTCTTGCAACGCACGGGTGATCTCAATCATCGTTTCCAGGGATAGCGAATTGCGCTTGTCGGGACGATTCAGCGTGAGAGTGGCGATCGCACCATCACGGGTGACAACGATGTTTTGAAAATCGCTCATGTTTCTAGTCTCGCACTCCCAACATTGCTCCACCACCTTGACTACCGTGACTTCAATGAAGCCCAAAATCAGCATTATCTGTCTTGGGGTCAGTGACCTCGAAAGGTCGCGGCTTTTCTACGAAGCACTCGGACTCAAGACTCATGATTTTGACCCCGCACAGAACGTGGTCTTCTTTGAGATGGAAGGTACTTGGCTTGAACTCTTCTCGAGGTCCGAATTGGCCAAAGATGCCGGCGTCACTGACATTGGCGACACGACCTCAGGCTTTCGCGGAGTCACCATGGCCCACAACGAACCCACCAAAGAGGGTGTCGGTCGGGTGATGGCGGAGGCGCTTGCCGCTGGGGCCAAACTCATCAAACAGCCAGAGGACGTGTTTTGGGGCGGCTATTCGGGATATTTCGCCGACCCCAATGGCCACCTGTGGGAAGTTGCCTACAACCCCTACACCGACCTGACCTGACAGATTGGTGCGCCCTGAGGGGCTCGAACCCTCGACCAACGGATTAAAAGTCCGATGCTCTACCGACTGAGCTAAAGGCGCAATTGCCGTCCAGAGACCAATAACCCGAACTCACGACGACGATATGTGTCTTTGCAGGCTACCGACCAATTCGGCGGGGAACGCATTTGAACCGATATCCACGGACCGACTCAGATGCTCGTGAATAACGGCTTTCTGGGAATGATCAGGTTGACGAAAGATACCCTAGGGGGTATAGTTTGGGCTTGAGCCCAGTTCTCTCGCCCACCACTTTGTACTTCCAACAGTTCTATTTGGAATGTCTCTCGCATGCCAGCTATCTCATTGGAGATACGTCGACCGGCAAAGCAGTCGTTGTTGATCCTCAACGCGATATCTCTGAATACCTCGCTGAAGCCGAAGCCAATGGACTCACGATCGGTCATGTTCTCGAGACCCATTTTCATGCTGACTTCTTGTCTGGCCACCTTGAACTCGCCGCAGCAACGGGCGCAACTATCGGTTACGGCCGAGCCGCCGAAGGACGACCTGAGTTTCCGATCACGACATACGCCCAAGGTGACACCATCCAACTCGGAGAAGTAGTTCTTGAGATCCTTGAAACACCGGGCCACACTCCCGAATCAATCAGCATCGTCGTACGTCCAAATGGAATGGATAGTTCACCATTCGGAGTACTTACCGGAGACACCCTTTTCATCGGAGACGTCGGTCGACCCGACCTCTTGGCTTCAATCGGTGTCACCGCCGATGAACTTGCTCGTCATCTGTACCACTCGCTACGCGAAAAACTGCTGACGCTTCCCGACACCACCAAAGTCTTTCCCGCACACGGAGCTGGTTCGGCCTGTGGAAAAAATCTCAGTACCGAAACTTCTTCCACCATCGGTGAACAACGTGTTTCTAATTACGCACTTGCCCCCATGAGTGAAAACGAATTCGTTGAAACTGTGACCGAGGGTCAGTCGGTTGCCCCGCTCTACTTCTTATACGCAGCGACCATGAATCAAAAGTCGCGTGAGTTACTCGATGAGGACACCCATGTCACGAAACTCACGATGAACGAGGCACTTGCTCATCAATCATCTGGTGCAGTTGTGATTGATGCCCGTACCGATACCGAATTTGCTCAAGGTCATCTCGCAGGATCGGTCAATATCGGCTTAGGTGGGCGTTTCGCCGAATTCGCCGGCGAGGTCATGGTGGCCGGCACGCCCATCGTTCTTGTTGTCCCAGCTGGCCATGAATCAGAAGCAAAAATTCGTCTTGCGCGCATTGGGTTCGACAACGTTGTCGGAGTTCTCGACGACCCAACCCGTGCGTTTGTTGAAAATCCACAGCACGTAGAAACTGCGTCGCGGCTGAGTGCCGCTGAACTCATGACACGCACGGGCACGGTCAAAGATCTCGTGTTAATAGATGTCCGCAATCCAGGCGAAGTATCTCTCGGAACAATCAAAGGTTCGTTGGCTATTTCGTTACCTTCACTTTTGAACCGTATTCCCGAATTAGATCCGACGAAGCCCACTGTGGTTTTTTGTGCCGGCGGATATCGCTCATCTATTGCACGAAGCCTTTTGCGCTCACATGGTTTTAAAGACGTCAGCGACATGGTTGGAGGCTTCACCGCATGGAATGCTCACTTGCACATGCAGTCGGCATCTCCAGCGGCCGAGCCAGCGATTGATGCCGATACTGTCGCAGCAAACAAAGATGCATTTATCTTCGACGTTCGTGAACTCCACGAATGGCAATCTGGTCATGTTGAAAACTCAATACACATGCCAATGGGAGACGTAGTTTCGCGAATCAGCGAGCTACCGAATGATCGCCAAATTGTGTGCATCTGCCGATCGGGAAATCGTTCAGGACGTGTCACTTCATACTTACGGCAACAAGGTATTGACTGTGTCAATCTCACTGGTGGCGCTCAACAATGGTTGAGCGCAGGCCACCGTCTCATAAATCATGTTGGAAATGATGGCGTTGTAATCTGAACAACTCGTTGCTCACTTATCAATCGCGATAAGTGTCAAGAAATCGCCAGGGACAATTGTCTAAGTCTCGTTACTTGCGATAAGCCGATGACAATTGTCAGTTCCCAACAACACTCTTCAAATCCATACTCCTGACTAGGCGTGAATTTCACGTCACTCGACATTCCGTCACTAGTCAAGGAGTCCTTATGAAAATTTCGTCCGGCCCACTTTTTATGCGATTCGGGGTGACTTCGGCATTTCTATTCTCAGCAGTATTCGGCTCTGCACTGATTGCCTTTGGTAACAACGAATCATCAGTCAGTGCAGCAGCACTTACGACAGGAACCATCAGCGCACGAGTAAGTGACCATATCGGAGTTGATGTCAACGGCGATCCCGTTGGCGATTCAACAACAAACTGTGTGCTTTACAAGCCAACTGATACCGCCAGTTCTTCAGCATGGGTGACTTCACCAAACGAAGCAATTACGGCCCACGGCAAGGAGGACTCGAAGTGTCCGTCAACCTTGAAAACGTCCGAGCAAAGTGCCGTTGGAATTCGTCCTGCCGATGAAACTTCGTTTGTACCCGATGTGCCTTTCCTTCTTGGCAAGGTCACTCACTACAACAACCCCATCGTGGCCGATCCTGAATATTGGACTGGCAATCTGGAAGTTCAGATGGATGGCTTTGACAATTCTCCCACCGTCAGCCTTCCCTGGTGGATGTGGGAAACACCAAACCAAGCAGACCCATGTCCTAATGGATCAAACAAATATGGTTGTTACGACGAAATCAAATTTTCGTCGGTGATTGGTGATCAGATTGTTACGCAAAACGGCATTGACTTCCGACTCTTCATTAAGGGTTTCGTTCCGGTTGATTCGGAATCAAATTGCCCGATGACAACTGATGCGGTTATCGAGAACGATTTCTGGACTGTTGAGAAGGCCAGTACTCGCGCTTGCTTGTACGCAGAACTCACACAGGTTCGTGAAGTAACAATCACAAAAACCATCGTCGGTAACAGTGACGAGGTTAATGCCCCGTCAGCTTCATTTGACTTCACGACAACGGGTTCGCTTGACGAGTCAGTCTGGATAGATGGAGCGTTCTCCCTGACACCAGCGTCAGACTCCAGCGAATCCACGATCCCGCGTGAAATCCTGAAAAGCGACATCGTTTCAATTACTGAAACCAGCCCCGAAGACTCCAAGTGGGAACTCAGCGAAATTAGCTGTACTGACTTTGATGCAAATGGAGATACTCGAGCACTGCCATCGGCAACTTACGACATGGAACTAGGAAAAGTGACCTTAACTGAGGTCGGTAGCCCGGACTTCATGTCAAACCCCGATATCAATTGCGAGTTTACGAATACCTATACTCCTCCTCCAACGACAACGACAACGTTGCCAGCAGCAACCACTACGACAACCATTCCAGCTGCGACGACAACACTCCCAGCTGCGACGACAACGACCGTTGTTAAAGAAGTTGCCCAAGTAACTGTTGCTCCAACGACTACTGCCGCACCAATTCTGCCATTGGGATTGCCGGCTACTGGCCGTCAGACCGACTGGTCAACCCTGTTCGGATTGATCTTGTTGTTCGTGGGTGCCGGAGCGTTGATTTGGAAGCGTGCACTTAGTTAAGTCATTCCATTAGTAATCACGTTTGTTGCTTGAGCCCCTGATGATTTCTCATCAGGGGCTCATTTATGCCAGCCGTCACCGCTCGTGATAAATCCCAGAGAAAAATGTGGCAATATCAAGCATGGCTCAACCACTAGATATTCGCCCACTGCTTGACCCTGAGATCTCTGCACTCTTGGCAGCGTCACCCGTCGACATTGGCGCAGCTCTCGGTTCTCTCACTAATGAATCGGTTGTCGAGATTCGAGCCATGTTTGGAGCGACTCCCCCGCCACCATTGTCTGACTCAGTTGAGCGAACTGATTATCCGGTACCTGGCCGAGATGGTGTCACTGTTCGAGTTCATCGACCAAAGAACATCACGGGTAGTCGGCCCTGCGTGTACTGGATGCATGGTGGCGGTCTTGTCATTGGCGACAACAAGATGGACGACGCACGTTTCGATAGTTGGTGCAACACATATGGCATCGTTGGAGTTTCGGTTGATTATCGGTTAGCCCCAGAGCATCCGTACCCAACTCCACTCGAAGATTGCTACGCGGGTTTGGCTTGGGTATTTGCACAAGCAGGTGAACTTGGCATTGATACAAACCGTCTCGGCATTGGTGGCGCAAGTGCCGGTGCCGGACTTGCTGCAGGACTTGCACTACTCGCCCGAGATCGAGGCGAATACTTAGTGGCGTTTCAACTGTTGATCTATCCAATGATTGATGACCGGCAAGTCACAGTTTCAAGCACATGGTCTGATCCCATTTGGTCAAGTTCAGCCAACACCTTTGGCTGGACTGCATACCTTGGTGCAAAAAAGGGAACTGCAGATGTTGAACCATATGCAGCCGCTTCACGTGCAACCAATCTTGTGGGACTTCCCTCCACTTTGATTGCGGTCGGTGCACTAGATGGATTCTCGGATGAAGACATCGATTACGCCGTACGTCTGCGTCACGCTGGAGTCAAAACCGAATTACATGTGTATCCAGGCGCTCCCCATGCCTTTGATACTTTCGGCGACTTCACCGCAGTGTCACGCCAAGCCAATCGTGACATAGATGAATGGCTCGAGCGCCACATTCAGTAACAAGTTGTCGCTGAGAGAAAATCACTCAGTCGAAAGACGATACAAAGCTTCTTCCCACAGGCTGGCATGAGAGATTTGCCAAATTGGGACTGGGGCTACTTTGAGAAATAATTCAGCTTGATCAACCGCCTGCCTAATGAGATGTGTTTGAACAACCTTTCGGATACTTCCAATCGCTAAAACGGCATACGAGCGGATGAGAAGTTCTTCATCACGAAACAGATCAAATAACTGCTGCGCTGCATCGGCAATAGTTGCTGAATCACAACCTTCAAGTTGCTCCATCAAAATGTCGGTGACATCACCACCGAAATCATGAACATTTCTGGGCCACACTTGACCGTCAAGAATATTGCGGACATCCAACATTATGAAGAACAATTCCCCATACGGGCACAAAAATCAATCTCGGCGCTTTCGGTCACAGCGCGATTCTAAGTGCTCGGCATCTCATGAATTGTGAACCACAAGTACGGTTTAACCATGAGCGAAATCACTTTGCTAGCAAATGCCGCAAGCACACTGTTTATGGTCGGGCTCATTTGGTTTGTCCAACGCGTCCATTATCCATTGCTCAGTCATGTGGACGTTGACCAACAGATCTCTGTCGGTGCCGAACACCAACGCCGAACAGGTCAAGTAGTGGGGCTACCGATGGCGGTTGAAGGTGTGAGTACTCTCGTGCTGCTCGTTGATCAACCCGATCAAGTTTTGTGGTGGTTGCCGTGGATCGGTGCGATTCTTTTGGCGATTTCGTTGGGGTCAACGGTTTTTCTCTCGGTTCCGTTGCATCAAAAAATGGTGAGTCAACCAAATACCGAGATTGGCAGAAAGCTCGTTGCAACCAATTGGCCTCGAACTATTTCTTGGACCCTGCGAGGCGTCATATGCATTGCAATGTGTGCCCAAGTGATGCAATAAAAGCTCAGACCAAATCAGTTGCTGGTGCAGTGAATTGCGACTGATACAACCGGTAATACGCGCCATGGGCCGCAAGTAACGCTTCGTGCGAACCTTGTTCAACGATTGCGCCATTCTCCATCACCAAAATGATGTCAGCATCTTGAATCGTTGAAAGTCGATGGGCGATCACAAAACTTGTACGTTCGTGACGAAGCGCATTCATAGCCTTTTGAATCAGAACTTCGGTACGCGTATCAACCGAACTTGTGGCTTCATCCAAAATCAAAATGGCCGGATCTGCAAGGAAAGCTCGGGCAATCGTTAACAACTGTTTTTCACCAGCGCTCACTGCTCCCGATTCACCAGTCAAAATCGTGTCGTAGCCATCAGGAAGTGTGTGAACAAACCGGTCAACAAAAGTTGCTTTCGCCGCGGCACGGATTTGTTCTTCGGAAGCACTTGGATTTCCGTAGGCAATGTTCTCTCGTATCGTGCCGTTGAAGAGCCATGTGTCTTGAAGAACCATTCCGATTTTCGAACGCAATTCTTGCCGTGGCATTTCTGCGATGTTGCGACCGTCTAAAACGATGTGACCACTATTCAACTCGTAGAACCTCATAATCAAGTTCACAAGAGTTGTCTTACCAGCACCAGTGGGACCAACGATGGCCACAGTTGTCCCAGGTTCAGCAACAAATGAAAGATCGGTGATCAGTGATTTTTCCGGATCATAAGAGAACGTCACTTTGTCAAACTCAACTCGACCGATGGTCGGCGAATCATCAATTGTTCCAATATCAGGTGACTGTTCTTCGGCATCCAGCAATTCAAAGACTCGCTCGGCTGATGCCACACCTGACTGCAAAACATTGGCCATTGAAGCAGCCTGCGTCATGGGCTGAGTGAATTGGCGTGAGTACTGCACAAAGGCTTGTACATCACCAAGGCTCATAGTTCCAGATGCCACCCGCAGTCCACCGACGACAGCAATCGCGACGTAATTGAGATTGCCCAAGAACATAGTTGCTGGTTGAATCGCTCCTGACATGAACTGAGCTGCATTGGCAGATTCAAAGAGTTCATTGTTGAGAACTTTGAAGCGCTCTTCAACTTCTTGTTGGCGTCCGAAGACTTTGACAATTGCATGGCCGGTAAACGCCTCTTCAACTAAACCGTTCAATTGACCGGTGTATCGCCACTGTGAGATGAACTTTGCTCGTGATCGCTTGGCTATCTGCGACATAGTTAACAAACTCAGTGGTATGACTGTGAGTGCAATCAGTGCAAGTAAAACCGAAACGGTGAACATCATGATGACGACACCGACGATCGTGAGTACTGATAGAACAAGCTGACTCAGCGACTGCTGCAAACTCTGCGCAATGTTGTCAATATCGTTGGTAACTCGACTCAGCAGGTCTCCACGTGAATGCTTGTCGATGTAACTCAGTGGTAGTCGGTGAATCTTGGCCTCAACATCACGACGCATTTTGAACATTGTTCGCTGAACAACGCCGGCCAGTAAAAATGACTGTCCATAAGCGAGCACATACGAAAGTAAGTAGACACCAATAGCGAGTTCGAGTGTCCGGTGCAGGCGACCAAAATCAATTCCTGTTGCGCCATCGCGATGCAACAACCCATTGAAGATGATGTCGGTGCCATGACCAAGAATTCGTGGTCCAGAAACAATGAGCGCGACGCTGCTGACTGCCATGAGCAAAATCAGTAGGACTAACCAGGTTTCGCGACCCATTCGACGCGCAAGTCGTTTGGCGGTGAGGCCGAAATTCTTGGACTTCTCTGCCGGCACACCAACCGTGTTCATACGTCCCGTACGTAACTCAGCAACATTTCCGACGGGTGCTTTAGTTTCAGTCTGTGCATTCTTCGGAGTTTCTGAGCTCATGAGTTGACACCCTCTTGCGTTGCCTGAGAGGCAACGATTTCTTGGTAAGTCGTACACGATTGACTGAGATGTTCGTGGGTGCCGAGTCCGACTATCTGACCGTCTTCAAGGACCATAATTTGATTGGCATGTCGAATGGTCGAAATACGCTGACCAACAATGACAGTGACCGAACTTGCAACTTGAGGAACGAGTGCAGCCCGCAAATTCGCATCTGTCACTAAGTCAAGTGCCGAAAATGAGTCGTCAAAAATATAGATATTCGGTTTTCGGATCAGTGCTCGGGCGATCGCCAAACGTTGCCGTTGTCCACCCGAAACATTGCTTCCACCTTGAGCGATAGTTGCCTCAAGTTGGCCCGGCATTTCGCGAACAAAACTTTCTGCTTGAGCAACCGCTAATGAGTTCCACATTTCTGCATCGGTGGCATCTGCTTTTCCATAGCGAAGATTGCTTGCGATAGATCCGGAAAAAAGGTAAGGCTTCTGCGGCACTAAACCGATTCGAGTCCATAATTCAGCGGGAGCTATTTGACGAATATTCACGTCGTTTAGAAGTACATCTCCGTCGGTCGAGTCAATCAACCGAGCGATGAGGTTGACCAAGGTTGTTTTTCCCGAACCTGTATTTCCGATAATCGCAAGAGTTTCTCCTGCACTGACTTTGAAGGAGATGTTGTGCAACACGGGTTGCGCAGCGCCTGGGTAGCGGAATTCAACGTTGCGCATTTCTAGTGATGTGCGGGTTGCAGTAATCCGAGTTGGTGTGTCAGAGATACCGACCGAGGACGGAGTGTCTAAGACTTCTTGAATTCGCTCGGCGCTCACTGACGCACGCGGCCAGAGCGCAGCCATGAATGTGGCCATCATGACCGACATCAGAATCTGAGAGAGATATGTGAGAAAGGCAACCATGGCGCCGAGGTTCATCTTGCCTTCAGAAATTCTGGTCGATCCAAACCAGACGACTGCGACACATGAAAGATTGACGATGACGGTTGCCGTGGGGAACATCAGACTCATGAGTCGTCCACCCCTCAAAGCAGTCTCAGTGACCGCGGTATTTCCGGCGCGAAAACGTTCAATTTCTTCTGGTTCACGGACAAAGGCTCGAACGACTCGAATCCCTGAAAGTTGTTCACGAAGGACTTCGTTAATGCGATCGATACGTATTTGCATCAGTCGGAAGGTAGGAACCATCTTCACAACAACAGTTCCAAGAATCGCTGCAACCAATGGAACAGAGACGACGATGATCCACGACAATGCGACATCTTGTTTGAGTGCCAGAATCAAGCCACCAATCGCTGTGAAAGGCGCAGCCAACAAAAGTGTGCAGGTCATTAAGACCAGCATTTGTACTTGGGTGACATCGTTAGTGATGCGCGTGATGAGTGACGGTGAACCAAAGTGAGCAACCTCACGCGCTGAAAAATTATTGACTTGATGAAAAAGGTCCAAACGGGCATCGCGACCGAATCCCATCGCAGCGCGAGAACCGAAAAACACTGCCGCAACCGACATCACTACTTGGACCAGCGTGACAACCAGCATCACGAGACCCATGCGCCAGATGTAGCCCGTATCACCACGGGCGATTCCCTTATTGATGATGTCCGCATTTAGGGTCGGAAGATATAAACCAGCGATTGATTGAATCGCTTGCAAGACCACAACGAAGACCAACAAGTGTCGGTAGGGAACGAGCTTGTTTTTCAGCAATTTGGTTAACATCTCAACCTTGTACCGTACAACTAAATCGGTTCATGCCCCTAGTTGCCGAGGGCCCCAGGCGCGTCGAGGGTCAGAGGTAACCTTTCCCAATGGCAAAACGACTGATGATCCTCGCCGGATTTCTCGTCGTTTCCGCATGTGGCACAGCCACTTCGGCATCAGAAGAAACGACTACGACTTCGGTGGTCAGCACAACGACCTCAACAACGACGACATCGTCAACATCGACAACTACAACGACCACGTTGGCGCCTATTCAAATCTCGGGCGAGTTCGCAGACGTGGCCATAGCTGCCGCATTAGGACCGCTACCCGAAAATTTCGCCCTTGGCGCAGTGGCTGCGAGTAAATCGCCCCTGTACGACAACGGCTGTCACGGCTCAACGGCCACAATCGATCCGATTATCTGTGAGTTCGGTGATCTTCAAAGTGACATCGTCATCGTTTTTACCGGCGACAGTCATGCCGCACAATGGTTTGGCGCTCTTGAAGTCGCTGCCCGTACCAACCACTGGAAATTGGTCTCGATGACCAAGTCATCGTGTCCGGTTGCCGATGTGCCCACCTATCGACGTCGGGATGCACTTCCTGATGGCGAAGAATTGCTGTATCCCGAGTGCGATGAATTTCATACTCGGGCTCATGCGGCGATCCGCGATCTTCATCCTGACTTGGTGATCTTCCCCGTTCTGTCGCGGTTTCATTTAGTAAACAACGGAGGTATCGCAGCCTTTAGCGCTGGACTTGGTAAGTCAATTTCGGCTGTAGCTGGATCAGGAACGAAAGTCCTGATTTTGGGAGAAACCCCTAAGACAAACGGCGAAGACATTCCGAGTTGTCTAGCCGGTCACAAAAATGACATTTCGAAATGTGCAAATCGGCGTAATAAGGCAGAGTTTCCTGAGCACATCAAATATTTTGAGGCTCTTGCGGTAGATCATTCAGCAACGTATGTGAATCCAGTTGATTGGTTTTGTACCGCGGATGTCTGCCCAGGCGAAATCGGTGGGCGGATCGTGTATCGCGATTACAACCATATTTCAGATCAATTCGCGCGCTACCGTGCTCCTCAGATCGGTGAAGCGATCAAACTGGCATTAGCTGGACCCGACGCAACTTAAGTTTGTCTAGAGAAAGAGAACCAACATGAATTTTACGATGTACTCAACAAAGTGGTGTGGCTACTGTCAGCGACTCAAGCGCGACTTACGCGACGTCGGAATTGAATTTGAAGAAGTCGATATTGAACTCGTCCCCGGTGCTGCCGAACTGGTCGAAAAAGCAAACAACGGCAATCAGACAGTACCGACACTGATTTTCAGTGATGGCACCGCGATGACGAACCCGTCACTCGCGAGTATCCGCGAACATATCGGTCGTTAAAAAATACGGTCGTTAAAAAATACGGTCAAGAAAGATTTGCTGGTTGAGAAGGCGGGGGGTCGCCTGCTCAACCAGCAAAGTTTTTATGCGACTTCGAAACCAGTCGAGAAGTATCCCGCCGTGTCGACAAGGATGTGCGCCTTACCGTAGACGTAGATACAGATATTTCCGTCAGCTGACACTGGTGCAATTACTGCGTTCGGCACTGTCTGGCCGTTAATGAAGTTGACGTTTGACGAATCTGGTCTCGTTCCACATGGGAACACAGTGACATAGCCGCCGGCGTCGGGAGCTTCACCATCAACAGCTGTGACGTTCAAACCAAGTGTTCCGACTCCAGATTGTGGTAATCCGTGATTGCCGAAAACTCGGAGAGTGTAGACAGCACCAGTGCCATCGAAGTTGCCGATCTTCTGACCGCCGCGTGTGTCCAGCAAGCGCTCTGGCTTTGTCAAAGTTGTGAATCCGGTGAAGTAACCGAAAATGTCAACGAGTAGGTCTCCACTTCCGTACACATAGAAGCACAAATCTCCTTCAGCAGAAACTGGCGCAATAACGGCATTCGGAAGAGTTTGACCACTTCTAAAGTTGAGATTTGAAGAGTCGGGCATGGTTCCACATGGGTATGCCGTCACATAACCACCAGCGTCTGGCGCTAAACCATTGACGATGGTCAAGTTGAAGGCCACAGTCTGCAGCCCAGTTGCGGGGAGTCCCTGCCGTCCAGCGATGTGTAGACGGTACGCCGCACCAGATCCGTCAAGAGCTCCAATCTTGCCCGCGCCTCGAGTGTCGAGAAGTCGCTCAGGCTTGGGCAAGGGTGTAAATCCAGTGACGAAATATCCAGTGATGTCGGCCAAGATCTTGGCTTTTCCATAAACGTAGAAACACACCTTTCCGTCATCAGAAAGCGGCGAAATCACTGAGTTCGGAACAATTTGACCAGTGATGAAGTTGAGGTTTGACGAGTCGGGTCGAGTTCCGCACGGATACACCGTGACGTAACCACCGACGTCAGACGCTTCGGTACTCACAACCGTGACGTTCATAGCCACAGCCACAAATCCGCTGTTTGGAACGCCCTTGCGACCAGCAACCTGCAAGCTCAAAGGATCGCCGGTTCCATCAAGTTTCCCGATTGGATCGAGCGAACGCGTGTCCATAATTCGTTCCGGCTTCTCAAGGGGAACGAATTCCTCTCCACTTGAGCTCGGCGGCTGGGTTGTTGTTGGCGCCTGAGTCGTCGATGACGAGTTCGGTTGAGTCGTCGTTGACGAGTTCGGTTGAGTCGTCGTTGACGAGTTCGGTTGAGTCGTCGTTGACGAGTTCGGTACCGCAGTGGTCGTTGTGGTCGAACTGTTCGGTACCGCAGTTGTCGATGTCGTCGAACCATTCGGCGCAACAGTTGTTGTTGTCGGGGTTGACGGCGAAGTTCCATCTGTGGTTTCAGAAATACTCAAACCGTCCGATGTCGCAGCGTAAATCAAAGCATTGATGGCATCGATAATGCCCACCAAATTTGATCCGAGTCCGTCGGCTGTGGTGAGGGTCGTGAACGTGAGTCCGCCATCGGTGGAGATACTCAAACCACCTGAAGTTGATACGTAGATCGTGTTTCCAACGACATACACGTGAGAAACTTCATTGCTTCCGAGGCCATCAGCAATGGTTCGAGTGGTGAAGGTAAGTCCACCATCGGTAGAGATACTCAAACCACTAGAAGTTGAAACGTAGATCGTGTTTCCAACGACATACACACTTCTCGTAGCGTTTGCACTGAGGCCGTCGGCAGTAGTGCGCGTCGTGAACGTGAGTCCACCGTCGGTAGAGATACTCAAACCACCTGAAGTTGAAACGTAGATCGTATTTCCAACGACATACACGTTGTAAACATCATCGCTTCCGAGTCCATCATCCGTGGTTCGGGTGGTAAAAGTGTCGCCACCATTGGTCGAAACACTCAAACCACTAGAGGTTGAAACATAGATCGTGTTTCCAACGACATACACACTTCTCGTAGCGTTTGCAATAAGGCCGTCGGCAGTTGTGCGCGTCGTGAACGTGAGCCCACCGTCGGTAGAGATACTCAAACCACCTGAAGTTGAAACGTAGATCGTGTTTCCAACGACATACACACTTTGAACTGAGTTACTGCCCAAGCCGTTTGATGTCGTGCGCGTGGTGAACGTGAGACCACCGTCGGTTGAAACACTCAAACCATTTGGACCGGCAACGTAAACCGTATTACCAACAACGTAAACACCCGATATTTGATTGGAGGGGAGACCGTTAGTGGTAGTGCGGTTCGTGAACGTCACGTTTGCTGGGAACCCGTTGGTGTGAGAAATACTCAGACCGCTCGAAGTTGCAACGTACACCGTATCGCCGACGACGTATACGCCCCACAATTCATTTACACCCAGTCCATCAGCTGTTGTGAGAGTAGTAAAAGTGATGCCGCCATCGGTTGAGATGCTTAAGCCATTTGAGGTTGCCGCATAGATCGCTCCACCAATTACATACACACCAAGAACACTGTTGGCTCCCAGGCCATTAGTAGTAGTACGAGTAGTGAAAGTGATGCCGCCATCGGTTGAGATGCTTAAGCCTCCATCTGTCGCGACATAGATCGTGTTGCCATCGACATACACCGCATTGACGGTGTTGCTTTCAAGACCATCAGCCGAACTGACGGTTGTGAAAGTCGTACCACCATTTGTTGAGTAAGACAAACCACCAGCCGTTGCCAGGTAGATCCTGTTACCTACAGCGTAAACCCCGAATGATTGGTTGCTCGGAAGGCCGTTTGTGGTCGTGTAATTGGTAAATGTTTGGCCACCATCAGTTGAAACATACAAACCGCCATAAGTAGCGACATATACCCTGCTGCCGATCGTGTACACCCCGGTCGCGATTTCACCAGGGAGACTGATTGTATAAGTATGACCACCATCGGTTGATATAGCTAGGCCGCCATACGTTGCGACGTACACCGTCGAACCGACAACGGACACGCCGAATACGAGGTTGCTCGGAAGGCCGTTTGCGGTCGTGTAGTTCGTGAATGAGTAACCACCATCTCTTGAAATACTGAGACCGCCGAACGTCGCGATGTACACCGTCGAACCAATAACTAACACCTGACGAACGGTGTCACTTCCGAGTCCGTTGAGGCTGGTGCGATTGGTGAATGAAATATCGAGTGGATCATTCGATGATGAAGAGATAGCCAAGCCATTCACCGTTGAAACGTAGACGATGTTATTAATGACATATACCCCGTAGACAATGTTGTCTCCGAGTCCGTTTGTGGTCGTGTAATTGGTAAATGTTTGGCCACCATCAATCGAGATGCTTAATCCATTGTTTGTTGCGACATAAATCGTCGTACCAACGACAAACACACTGTTTACGAAGTTGCCTCCGAGACCGTTAGATGTGGTGCGGGTAGTAAACGATTGCCCACCATTAGTTGAGATACTCAATCCGCTTGGTGTCGCAACATAAATCGTGTTTCCTACAACGTAAACACCATTTACTGTGTTGTTCCCAAGACCGTCAGATGTTGTGCGGGTAGTAAATGTGTTACCACCGTCTGTTGAGATACTTAAACCAGCGTCGGTTGCGACATAAATCGTCGTACCAATGACAAACACATTGATGACAACGTTGCCTCCAAGACCGTTTGTGGTCGTGTAATTGGTAAATGTTTGGCCACCATCTGTTGAGATACTCAATCCGTTCGTTGTCGCAACATAGATCGTGTTTCCTACAACGTAAACACCATTGACGATGTTGGCCCCGAGGCCATCATCCGTTGTGCGGGTAGTAAACGATTGCCCACCATCTGTTGAAATACTCAATCCGTTCAGTGTCGCAACATAGATCGTGTTTCCTACAACGTAAACGCCGTAGACAGTGTTATCTCCGAGGCCATCATCTGTAGTGCGGGTAGTGAATGTGTTACCACCGTCTGTTGAAATACTCAATCCACCATTAAGTGTCGCAACAAAGATGGTGTTGCCAATCGTGTATACCCCGATTACGGAGTTATCTCCGAGACCGTTCGCAGTCGTGCGGTTGTTGAATCTGCGATTTGAAGGTGGTTGGGTCGTTGTCGGAGCTTGTGTACTGCTTGTTGTCGGCGCAACCGTCGTTGTCGTTGTCGGCGCAACAGTTGTTGTCGTTGTGGTCGTTGGCGCAACAGTTGTTGTGGTTGTCGGGGCAACAGTTGTCGTCGTAGTTGTGGTTGTAGTTGGTGCTGTCGTCGTCGTCGTCGGCGCAACCGTTGTCGTCGTTGCTGGTGGGCGTGTCGTTGTCGTGGTCGTCGTAGTTGTTGTCGTTGTCGGCGCAACTGTTGTCGTCGTTGTCGTCGTCGTAGTTGTTGTCGTCGGCGCAACAGTTGTCGTCGTTGTAGTCGTCGTCGTAGTAGTTGGTGCAGCCGTCGTAGATGGTGCTTGGGTTGTGGGAGTCGGTGCTTGGGTCGAGTTATTTGTCGCTGATAGTGGTCCGAAACTTGCGACGTCGTTATAAGAACTGTCTTGAATGGCGGCACTGTCGTTGCCGGCACTTGGGTCGTTATAGGAGACGCTCACCGTATCGCCATTACCAATTGCACTTGAGAAGACAATTTCAATCGACGATCCATTGACCCTGATTGATGTTGCTGTTACCAACCCACCATTAACAAGCACAGTGAATGCGCTAGTTGGTGCGGTGATCGGTGACAACGACTCACTAAACGGAATAGTGATAGTTAAGCCGTCGGTGCTGACCGTTGGTGTTCCACTGCAAGTTGGTGCCAATGTTTCGATGCCAACGCCACCCAGCGTGCCACTTCCAGTTTCATCGACAACTGATTGTGGAGTACTTTGATTGCCACCCGTGATGCCAATTCCCATTTCGCCAACTTGGTTATTTCCTGCACATTTAACCGTTCCATTGAGCATCGCGTAGCAAATAAAGTCTCGGCCAACAGTGACAGCTCTGACGTCCGTCATCACTAAATAAGGTGAAGAAACAGTAGTTGTGAGTTGCGAGTTTTCGTTATAGGTGAGACCCATTTGAGAATTGATATTTTCGCCCCAGCACTTCACTGAATGGTCTTTGAGGAGGGCGCAAAATGTGTTGAAGTCACCAGCGACTGCAACAGCGTCGCGAATACCGGTATCTACTGCATCGGCCGACCAGGTTTGACTGGGATCACCATTCAACGAACCAAGAACGCCTATTCCAAGTTGGCCCGAAATATTGTCGCCCCAGCATTTAACCGTCCCGCCGTTTGCAGTGACCGCAAAAAGACCACAACCACCGCGATAACCAATAGCCATAGCTTGAATTCCGACTGTCGAGGGTCCAGACTCTTCGGGGTAATCACTCGCGTACGAGTCGGTCATCCGACCGGTTGCAAATTCGCCAGAGCGGTTCGCCCCAAGACATGACATTTTGGCGTTAATAACAAAACACATAACTTGGTTATTGCCGTTGATTTGTTGGACATTTGTTAAGGGTTGTTGATTAGATGCAGGTTGCCAAGGATAACCGTAGGTTGTGTCGCATGGTGCCGATGGGAGATTGCTGAAATCACAGATTCCCTTCTGCACGAGGAACGGTTCGTACCCAAACCAAGGGTGACCAGTGCTTTCTCCCCAACAATTTACGTAACCATTTGCGAGGAGTGCGCAGGCACCGTAGGTATTGCCTGCAATACTGACGGCTCCCGTGAGGTCGGCATTCCAGTTTTTATCGCTTTGAACATAGACGGGGTACACCGTGGCATTTTGGAAGTATCGGGCCCCTCCGTTTACATATGGAGCTTCGGCAACGCCATTTCGATTACTGAATGGGTTACCCCAACATTTGACCTTGCTTGAATTCATGAGTACACACGTGTTGTTTTCAAGTGCCAACACCGACACAACTCCTTCAAGAGGGGTTGTGGGGTTTTCATATGAGTCCATCACCGTCACCGGGATCGAACTATCCGTCACTGACCCATTACCAAGTTGGCCAGAGTTGTTCTGACCCCAACATTTGAGTCCGCCGTGAATTTGTGCAGTGTTGATGATCACGCAGGCGTGGGCTGTTCCTGCAGAAATGAGCGACTGGGTGGCTTGTTCGGGCGTACCTGGGGGTGCGTCACCGCTGTCGGCGGACACCATTTTTGGTACGGCAGTGAACACGGTTGCTAGGAGCACAAGAACAATGCTCAATCCGAAGCCGCGTCGAGCCATCGAACGCAGTGTCGGTACGGAGTTTGAATTGGCTGTAGCGATATGAGACACGATGCGCCTTTCGGTCAATGGCATGAACTATGTAGCAGTTCACTAAGTAGTCGTATACTACATAACTTGTAGCACGTGACTACACAAATGTCCCCAAAATGGTGCGATTTTGCGGTATTCAATAGTAAAAGTCGTCACTACAAAAGGGGTAAGTTGAAAGACGTGACAGCACAAAAAGGCAAAACTTCGACCGCTCGGGTGAGTCGAGCTGAAGCAATTGAACGCTTTTTAGAGGTCACAATTTCGTTGCTTTCGACAAAACCATTTCCCGATATCTCTATTCAAGAGATCGCCGAGGCCGCCGGCCTGAACCATGGCTACGTCTTTCGCTACTTCGGAACGCGTCTCGATCTTTTTGAAGCAGTGACAGTTGAAATCGCAAAGCGAGCTCGTGCCCAAGTCGAGGCAGAAGCTGAGAAGCGCAAAAAGATATCGAGCGACTTAGTGACCTTGGACTTGTCGCTCCTAGCAACGGGTCAGCAACTCACACAACTACGTATGCGCGTGGTGATGTATTTGATTTCGTGCGGTGTTGATGCCAAACGCTTCGGGGAAGAATCAAAAAAGAATATTTTACTTTTCGCTGATTATTTTGAAACGCTCGGAATGACGCGTCGTATGGCCGAAGCAACGGCGGTTCGATCAAGTGCCTTGATTTTCACAAATAACTTCATGTCCGAGGCTTTTGGGCTCACCGAACAAGATGTGCAAGACGGATTGAAACTCAGTCTCAATGAGATAGCCAGAGCGACCGAAACTCAAAACGCACTTGGCTGGGACGCCTAGCTTTAACGTCCAGCGGTATTTGGATAGTTCATTTGCTTACCCGTGGTGCGTGAGATCAGAGCCGAATTCGGTGCGAGCAATCCACGTTTGCGTAATTCGGGCATGACTCCTTCACCCACCCAGTAAGCCTCTTCGATATGAGGATGGCCTGACAGGATGAATTCATCAATGCCAAGTGAGTGATATTCCTCAATGCGATCAGCCACTTCTGAATGATTACCAACTAGCGCCGTAGCGGCTCCGCTTCGTACGAGACCATAACCAGCCCAGAGGTTTGGAGCAATGGTGAGATTTTCTTTGGACCCTTTGTGTAGCGAGGCCATGCGTTGCTGGCCGATTGATGTCGTTCGAGCAAATTGATCTTGTGACTCGGCCATTCGATTGTCATCAACAAGATCAAGGAATCTTTGTGTTTCTCTCCATGCATCATCGGCGTGATCGCGAGTGATGGTATGTAAACGAATTCCAAACGTCAGTGTTCGACCTTGATCGGCTGCCAGCTGTCGCATGCGTGCAATTCGTGGCGCGATCATTGCCGGCGGTTCACCCCACATGAGATACACATCAACATGACGTGCGGCAATTTCTTCTGCGGCAGTTGAAGCTCCGCCAAAATACAACTTTGGTTGCGGGTCTGGCGCTTGACTCACAGTTGCGCCAGCAACGTTGAAATGATCTCCAGAAAAATCAAATGGTTGACCCGAGAGTGCACCACGCAAAATCGTCATGAACTCATCGGTACGCGCGTATCGCTGATCGTGGTCAAGCCAATCACCAAAACGTTGTTGCTCGTCATCGTCTCCACCCGTCACAACGTTGAGAAGCAAACGACCATCGGAGATGCGTTGAAATGTTGCGGCTTTCTGCGCAGCAATTGTTGGTGTTAATGCATTGGGACGAAATGCAACTAAGAATTTAAGTCGTTCGGTTTCTCGTATTAGTGCTGCGGTCATCAACCACGCGTCTTCGCACGGTGTACCAGTAGGAGTGAGCACACCGTCAAAGCCAAGTTGATCAGCAGCACGCGCAACTTGCGCGATGTAATCAAGCGTTGGCGGGCGAAAGTGGCCTTCGGGGCCAAAAGGAGTGACTGTGCGACTATCGCCAGATGTAGGAAGAAACCAATGCAGTTTGAGGCTCACAACATTCCCGCTTTCGTGTCGCACAGAAGTCAACCACGTTCGCCCCGCAAATTGTCAATGTGCACATCTTCAAAATGAACAAGCAATGCAAAAAGAAGAGTTATGCCATCGTTGACGCCGTTTTATGCACGACTATGCAGTACACAACGGTGCTCACGATGTCGATCGCGACCACCCAACGAACTCGAACGCTTTGTGCCCCTGCCCACATCAAGTGGCGTCCAATCGGCCGCAATGCCAAAAGCCCGATCGCCAGAGTTTTATGGTGTGCACCTGGTTTGGCCATCCATCGTCCGATTCGACCAAGCTTCACCATGTGCTTGGGTCCATGGCGGCGTCCAATAAGAAAATGAAATGGATCGGTCATTGACAGACGCAAAGAAGCCAAAAGAACAAAGGGAATGAGTGACATCTTCCCGGCAGCCATTCCCATGAAGATGATTCGGGGGCTTAGCAACATCAACGCCAACGGATGACTCAACAACAACGGCGTGCATGCAGTACCAATCAATGAAACACCTGACATGGCCATGATTGGAAGTGCCGTGGGATCAATGCGCTTGATCAAAGGGCGTTCAAATCTCTTGATCAAAGTGGTATTCACGTAGAGAAAGTTTCGCAAGCCCAACTTTCGGGAGAGCAAAGTTCATTGCTCTAGTAGGCAAACAACTACTGAACAAATCGAACTCAATGAACTAAAAAGTGTGAGATTACTTTCGAGTCAGTCTCTGAAAGATATGACTGCAATTGCCAACCCCGACCTATCCGATATTGATGTGATCACCATGAAGCGACTCCGCCTGATGAGTTCAGTCTCAGTCGCAATCTTCGGACTGATGGGGTTGGGATTCTTCATTATTTTGCATGGTGATGAAAAAATTTCTAGCCAGGCTCAGCACCGTCAAAATGCGGTGCTCGGAGCTAGCGGAATCGCCCTCCTAGCAGGGGGAATTGTCCTTTTAGTACTGACCTTTTGGAGTTATTCACGGTCACTCAATCCTGCCTCGTGAAGCCGTGTTCGTTTAATTCAGTTGACATTGTCATTTCAAAGTGATTGCCTAAGAAGCGTTATGTCTCTCCAGAACACCCCGTTGATCGCCAAGATCTCATGGCCAGTGTTCTCCTTCGCGCCTGTCAACACGTTTGCCGTGAAGCACGCAGGTACGAAGCATGCAGCCGCCAAAGCTGCCTATATGGCAGCCGGCTTCGCAGCGGTGAATACCAAGCGTTCACCCCAGCGGCTCAGGGAGTCACTCACGTAGGTCACCACCAACGTCGAGAATCCTCACTGAGGCCGCTGGGAAATCCCAGCGGCCTTTTTCGTTTTCCCGACCCAATCCAACCCGTCCACCATCACACCCAACCCAGCCAGCCCACCAACAAAACAGAGAAATTGAGAACAACATGACCATGATCCTGGAAGCCCCCCTCGACCTTGAAATCGTCGAAATCACAGAGTTCGTTGCCCTTGCCCCAGTGAAGCAAACGGCCCGCTGCGCCGATGGCAACGGCACATTGACTCCCCTCTTCTTCAGCGACGAGAACATCGACATCGCGCGCGCCAAGGCAATTTGTGCCCGGTGCGCAATTTCTACCTCATGTCTTGACGGAGCGCTTGAACGTGAAGAACCGTGGGGTGTGTGGGGAGGTGAACTCATCGAAAACGGACGCATCGTTGTTGACCGACGACCGCGTGGCCGACCCTCGGTATTGCCTAAGCCGATTTTGGTCATTGACGAAGATCGCACAATTCGCAGTATCACGAGCGTTAGTGAACAGAAGAGTTACGAGGTGGCCATTCGCGTCGCTTGATCTCAGCGCCCAGTGATCCATATTCATCTATTCCATGTACATCTCGGTGGTGGGCAACGCTTGACGACCCCATCACTGCACCGGGAGATCCCGGCCGCAGTATCCCCCCAAACTGCGGCCGGGCATCCCTGACCCACGACAACTTCAGCCCTGATCTGATCAGTGGCAACTAACCTGAACCTGTGGCATTGAAGTTTTCACTACAGCGACTCAATCCATTTGTCATAGCCGCTATCGCCGCAATTGCCGCATCGGCTTGCGCAATCGTGATTATCGGATCTTTTCAACACGACTCCAACAAGACCGATGTCGTACTTGACCAACCAGGCGTGTACCAAGAACCAGGAATCGGCACCAATGCGCCTGTTGTCGGTAAGCAACTGAAACATGCCGATGTTCGAGATCTCAACGATGAGTCGGTGAATACATCAACTCTGTTTACTGATGGAAAACCGGCGTTGATCAATTATTGGTTTTCAAATTGCCAACCGTGTAAACGTGAGATGCCCGCCCTTCAAGCGGCATTTACACAATATGGAACACAAGTGAATTTTGTCGGTATCAACACTCAAGATTCGCCAGAAATTGCGTCGTCGTTTGTTGAAGACATCGGTGTCACATACAAAATTCTGCGCGATCCCAATGGCGAATCTGTCGTAGCGAACGGTGTCTCGACATTTCCTACGACTTTCTTCGTCAATGCCGCTGGAACAATCATCAAACAAATTGCCGGCGAACTTACTGCCGATGACATCACTGCCGCACTCAAAGAATTAGGTGTGCCGTGATTGCCAGCTCCGATCGTCTTTGGCTGAGCTTCGGAAGTGGATTGTTAGCGGCGGTAAATCCTTGCGGGTTTGTTTTACTTCCGACCTACCTCATGTACTTTCTCGGAGTAAGTGGCCGACCTGGTACTCAACGTGCCACCGTTCGTCGCGCGCTCTTGGTGAGTGCGGCGCTTTCGGCTGGATTCATGACTGTCTTCGTGATTGTTGGTGGTATCGGTCGTCTTTTCACCGATTGGTTAAATCAGAATGCCAAGTATGTTGCGCTTCTGATTGGTATCGCACTTGTCATTTTGGGTATTGCCATGTTGTTCGGTTATCGACTCCCATTTTCAACACCCAAACTTGAAACCGGCAAACGAGATCAAACCATTATGTCAATGTATGTCTTTGGTGTGGCGTATGCGATTGCCTCAATCGGTTGCACGCTTGGACCATTCTCAGCAACAGTTCTAGGCACAATTGACACCGATGGTTTCTTCCAAGGAATCATCGCTGTTGTTCTGTACGGTGTCGCGATGTCGTTGCTCATCACCACATTGACGGTCACGCTTGCTTTGGCCCAAGGTGGACTGTTGAAGTCTCTTCGAACCGGGATGAAATATGTTGAAATCGCTTCGGCGATCGTCATGATTCTCTCGGGGCTCTATCTCACGTGGTACTGGTTCAACGATATCCGCGATAAATACGATGACAACCTCACGGGACATGTCTTATCGTGGCAAGAAAAAATCGCGCAATTCATTGATGACAATCGACTGGCTCTCGCAGTTGTCTTTGCGGTCATTGTCAGCATTGCCCTCACCTACACCGTTGTTTCTCAACGACGTGAAGTGACACAAAGTTCGTGATCGCTGATGTTTAAAGAACTGATCAATCATCCAGACGTTGAAGAAATCGTTACCTTGCGCGGCCACCAGCTTCCACTGAACCAACGCATCGGCTTCATGGCCTATCACGGTGGTGGCCTGGAAGAAATGACCGAAATCATCGCTATGCGGGCCGCCGAACGCAGTGGAACCAGCTATTACGGTGTCCACCAACCCAAAGGGATGGAACGTCATATCCCATCTATTGAAGTTTCACCAGAATCTTCAACGCGACTCACAAGTTTCATTGAACACGTTCACACCGTTATCACGATTCATGGCTTTGGTCGTCAGGGTTATTATTCATCGTTGCTATTAGGTGGACAACATCGAAATTTTGCTCATCATGTTGGGTCGCATTTACGTTCGCATCTACCGGCGTACAAAATCATCACCGACATTGATGAGATTCCAAAAGAACTTCGTGGACTACACCCACGCAATCCCGTCAATCTGCCACCAGGTACTGGCGTGCAAATTGAGTTACCACCGCGTGTGCGCGGAACGACTCCCATGTTCTGGGATTGGGAAGGTCCTGCTTTGCCGCCACACACCGAATCCCTCATCAATGGATTAGTCAGTGCAGTCACAACGTGGCAAACGACGTGATTACGGAGCTAAGCGTTCAATAATCCAGTCTTGGGTTTCATCATCACGTCGATAACGAAAACGATCGTGCAAACGATTCGGACGCCCCTGCCAGAATTCAAAAACATCAGGAACAAGCAGCCAGCCACCCCAATGCGGTGGGCGCAGCACCTCTTTGCCAGCAAATTTCTCAGCGAACTCAGCATGACGCTCGTTAAGCACTTCACGACCATTAATGACTTCACTTTGTGGAGAAGCCCAAGCACCTAATTGGCTGTCGCGTGGGCGAGACGCAAAATAGGCGTCGCTTTCGTGACGCGGCAACATTTCAACAGTGCCACGTACTCGCACTTGTCGATGCAAACCAATCCAAGGGAATACTGCACTCGCTACGGGGTTCGCGTCGAGTTGTTGACCCTTTGCACTGTTGTAATTCCCAAAAAAAGTGAGACCGTCATCATCAAGGCCACGAACTAAAACAATGCGCGAGTCCGGCATGCCTTCGGCATCAATTGTGCTGATAGCCATGGCGTTTGGTTCGGGTAGTTCAGCCTCTGCTGCTTCGATGTACCACGCATGCCATTGTTGAATGGGTGACTCATCAAGATCACCAAGATCTAGTCCTGCGGTTTCGTATTGAATACGACGATCACGCAGGTTCATCGTGTTCAGTTTTTCGGACTAATGAGTTCAAGTCCACGCATGTATGGACGAAGAACTTCTGGAATGACCACACTGCCATCGGCTTGACGGAAGTTCTCCATGATTGCCGCCCACACACGCGGCACAGCGAGTGCCGAACCGTTGAGTGTGTTGGCGATGTGTGTGCCTTTTTCGCCGGCTTTGCGATAGCGAATGTCAGCACGTCGACCTTGATAATCACTAAACCACGACACCGAAGAAACTTCAAGCCAGTTATCGCAACCAGGTGCATAGACCTCGATGTCAAAACTACGGTGATGACTTTGGCCCATGTCACCGGTGCAAATTTCAATGATGCGGTATGGCAACCCCAGACCAGCAATCAAACGCTCGGCACGATCACGCAACTCAATCAACAACTCGTCAGCAGTTTCAGGTGTGCTCAGGGCAAAGATTTCAACCTTGTCAAATTCGTGAGCTCGCAACATTCCGCGCGTATCACGACCAGCCGAACCAGCTTCGCGGCGATAGCACGATGAATACGCCATGAGTCGAAGAGGTAACTGTGTCTCATCTAACACTTCACCGGCATACATCGAAGTTAAAGGCGCCTCAGCAGTTGGAATGCACCATAAGTCATCACGTTCAATGGCATACGCGTCTTCGGCAAACTTTGGGAGTTGTCCTGTTGCGGTGAGAGTTGCAGTTGTTACTAAAGATGGCGGACGAATTTCTTCAAACGCATCAGCGTTCATGTCAAGCGCGTACTGACAGAGGGCTCGCGACAACATGGCACCAGCACCACGTTGCATCGTGAACATAGCTCCACTCAATTTCACGGCACGTTCGTTATCAAGAATGCCAAGTTCATCAGCGATTTCCCAATGAGGTATTCGCTGATACTCAGTGAAACTTGCCGGCATTTGATTTGGGCCAATCACTAACGGGTTGTCGTGATCGCTTGCGCCATCGGGGGCATCTGGGTGCGGCAAGTTTGGTAGACGCAACATGACATCGCGCAATTGCCCCTGCGCGGTTTCAAACGACTCAGCTAACGACTTTTCATCGTCACCAAGTGAACGACTTTCGGCTTGCAGTTTTTCAGCCTCGTCATTGTCACCATTGCGACGAGCGGTGCCGACCAACTTTGATAGTTCGTTCACCCGAGCACGAATCGTGTCACGGCGGGCGGTGATATCTCTCACTTGTTCGTCGAGACTGATTGCAGTATCAAGTTGGACAAGCAGTTCGGGCTTACCTCTACGGGCGAGAGCAGCCTTGACCAAATTCGGATCATTGCGAAGTAAACGGACATCAATCACAGAATCCTCAGGTTATCCCGACGAGTGTTGCCCGCCCCTACGACTAAAGTCAAAGGTGTGTCTGTAGACGTCCCGTCGTTCTCTCGAATCAACCGTGACGAACCCACTTTGGTGGTCGATCATCTCTCGGTGCGGTACGGCGACCTGGTTGCCGTTGATGCCGTCTCATTTTCGGCACACGCCGGACAGGTCACTGCTGTTCTTGGTCCAAACGGTGCTGGGAAAACCAGCACGATTGAAGTGTGCGAAGGTCTTCGGCGGGCCTCGTCGGGTCACGTCCGAGTGCTTGGGCTCGACCCCACCAAAGATCACCGAGCATTGGCCAACGAAATGGGGGTCATGCTTCAAGAAGGCGGCATTTACCCCAGTGCTCGCCCGATAGACGTAGTTCGGCAATATTGCGGTTTATACGGCAGTGGCAAAACGCAATTCGCCGATCCCCAAGAACTCATCGATCTCGTCGGTTTGACCGAGAGGCAAAAGACTTCGTGGCGTCGCCTATCGGGTGGCGAAAAGCAGCGCCTGTCTCTCGCCTTGGCGCTCGCATCTCAACCCCGAATCATTTTTCTGGACGAGCCAACAAGTGGCGTTGACGTCAACGGTCGTTCCACCATTCGTGACATCATCCGGCGCCTCGCCGACCAAGGAGTCACCGTGATTTTGGCGACCCACGAACTCGACGAAGCGGAAAAGATCTGCGATCGAGTCGTCATTTTCGACAAGGGCAAAGTACTTGTTGAGGGCACCCTTGACGATGTACGAAAAGCCCGACGTACAGTCCGACTCCGCACCGTGCGCCCGCTCATTCTTGACGATATGCCCGACAACCTCGCAGGTTGGCTCGTTGAAGACGCACCATGCGATTACAGCATTGAAGATGCACCACAAGGACTCATCGCTGCGCTTGCTGTCTGGCTATCTGAACGTGGCATTGATGTGGTTGAACTGCGCACTGGCATGGCCAGTCTTGAAGATGTCTTTAAGAAGTTGACCGGAGGAGAATCATGAAAGTTTCCTCAAGTCCATTTCGGGCACAACTTCGTGCCGAGTTACAGATTCTGGCGCGTAACGGCGAACAACTCCTGTTAACCCTCATCATCCCTGTGATGTTGCTGGTGTTCTTCGGAACCACCGATGTGTTGCCCACTGGCTTTGACGATCACATGGATTTCTTGACGCCAGGCATTATTGCTTTGGCGATTATGAGTAGTTCGATGGTCAGTCTGGGCATTGCAACTGGCTTTGAGCGTAGTTACAAAGTTTTGAAACGCCTTGGCGTGACACCACTTGGTCGCCCACGGTGGCTGGCCGCCAAGATCGTCACGGTTTTGTTGATGCAGATTGTGCAACTCGTCATTTTGATTCCGGTGGCATTGCTACTTGATTGGAATTCAGGCAAAGCACAGTGGTTACTTGCTATTGGCGCAGTCGCAACTGGAAGTATCGCGTTTGCTGGCCTTGGTCTTTTCATCGCTGGACGTTTACGAGCCGAGGTCAATCTTGCTGCGCAGAACGGCTTGTATCTACTGCTTCTCTTACTTGGTGGAATGGTCGTGCCATTCGACAAATTGCCGGCGCCCGTAGCGGCAGTAGCCAAGTGTCTTCCTTCTGGGGCACTTGCTGACGTTCTGCGCGATGCACTGGTTGGGCAGGCTGAACGTCCAGGAACATCATGGATCGTTTTAGGTATTTGGGCAGTCATCACTCCCCTGCTTGCAGCCTCGACATTCCGCTGGGAATAAGCACCACCTCTTCAGCTCATCATTAATTCACTTAAAGTTCAAGCCTTGAGGTCCAGAAAATTCACTCAACCGTGATTGACTAATCTCTATGGCGGGATACTCCAAAGAACTCTTACGACGAGCAGCAATTCATTCAGCTTTGGGAGAACCTGCCCGTCTCGCGATCATTGACGAACTGTCGGTCAGCGATCGTTCTCCTCGTGATCTCGGATCACGTTTGCAACTTCCGTCAAACTTGCTCGCTCACCACCTTGACACTCTGGAAAATATCGGACTGATTCTTCGATCGACTTCATCTGGCGATGCGCGACGACGTTATGTTCGGCTAGACCCCGCGAGTATGCACGTCATCGGTCCCCGTCGCATTTCCTCGCGGAAACCATTGTTCTTTCTTTGTACCCATAATTCTGCGCGCTCACAATTAGCTGCCGCGATTTGGCAAGCACGAACTGGACAGCCAGCCAAATCTGCAGGAACTCAACCGGCAGCACATATTCATCGGCAAGCGATTTCTGCAGCCAAGCGCAACAGAATTGAACTTCGCGACATTGCACCATCGGCCCTCGGAAAAATCCCGCGTCACTTCCAAGTTGTGACGGTCTGTGACCTGGTCCATGAAGAACTCCATGCACCTCTTGATTGGTGGCACTGGTCAATCCCCGATCCAGTTCCGAGTGGCAACCCCAAGGCGTTTGATGCAGTCGTTGCCGAACTCGAAGTTCGTGTCAATCAAGTCATCAATTCAACGATTCTAGAAAACGGAGACAAGTCATGATCACACGTGTTGGAATTAATGGATTTGGACGCATCGGACGTCTTATTGTGCGTGCCTTACGTGACCACCCGTCGCTACAACTTGTGCATATCAACGAAGTCAAAGGTGGGCCGATCACTGCGGCTCATCTTCTTGAATTTGACAGCGTTCATGGGCGTTATCCCGGTTCGGTACATCTTGATGGCGACACACTGGTCATTGACGGCAACCGGGTTTCATTTAGCGATCACGATTCACCTGCCGCAATTGATTGGGACCGACTAGGTGTTGATGTCGTTCTTGAGTGTTCAGGAAAATTCAAGACAACAGAAACTATTCAACCCCACTTTGACCGTGGTGCACACAAAGTCGTTGTTGCGTGTCCGGTCAAGAGTCCTGGAATTCTCAACATCGTGATGGGCTGCAACGATCATCTCTACGACCCCTCTACTCATCACCTCGTGACCGCAGCTTCATGTACCACAAATTCTTTGGCACCAGTTGTGAAGGTCTTACATGAATCAGTAGGTATTGAGCGCGGGTCAATCACCACGATTCATGACGTCACTAACACTCAAGTCATGGTCGATGCACCTCACAATGACTTGCGTCGTGCCCGATCGGCACTTCAGTCTCTTATCCCGACATCAACAGGCTCGGCTACCGCAATCACTTTGATTTATCCAGAGTTGACCGGCAAGTTGAACGGTCTGGCAGTTCGGGTTCCACTCTTGAATGCATCGCTCACAGATGCAGTTTTCACGGTGAAAGAAGATGTCACTGTTGAGCAAATTAATGGTCTGTTTGAGACGGCATCCAACGGACCCTTACATGGAATTCTTGGCTACGAAACTCGACCGCTTGTATCAGCCGACTTTGTGAATGACCAGCGTTCTGGAATCGTAGATGCTCTCTCGACCATGGTCATTGACTCGCGGATGGTCAAGGTATTGATTTGGTACGACAACGAATACGGCTATGCGTTCCGCATAGCTGATTTGGCCGCCAAAGTTGCGCTGTCAATTGGAACACGCGTGTGAATCTCCGCAACTACATCTTGGTGACCGCCGGCTATTGGGTTTTCACCATCACAGACGGTGCACTTCGAATGCTCGTCCTTTTACATTTCAATGAACTTGGATATTCCCCCGTTTCAATCGCCTTTCTTTTTCTCGCCTATGAATTCATGGGAATTCTCACGAACTTGCTTGGTGGTTGGGTTGGGTCACGACGAGGGCTGAATCGCACTCTTGTGGCAGGACTAGGGCTTCAGATCTTCGCCCTGGCTGCGCTCACGTTTGAATCTCCCAGTTGGCAAAAGTGGCTATCAGTCAGTTTTGTCATGGCGATGCAAGCCCTTTCTGGCGTCGCTAAAGATCTCACCAAGATGAGTTCAAAGAGCGCAGTAAAAACTGTTGCGGGCAACGGCTCACTTTTCCGAATGGTTGCAATCTTGACGGGCTCTAAAAATGCACTTAAGGGTGTCGGATTTTTTGTCGGAGCAGCACTCTTATCAGGAATCGGTTATGACGGAGCACTGTGGTCAATGTCAGCGGCACTCGCGATCACTGTGATTGCCCTCATCATTTTTCTCAACGAGGACATTGGTAAATCTAAGAAGAAGGCTCCTCTACGTTCGGTTCTTTCAAAATCATCAGCCATTAATCGGCTGTCAGCTGCTCGGTTTTTTCTCTTCGGTTCACGCGATATTTGGTTTGTTGTTGCCCTACCGGTCTTTCTGTCAGATGAACTTGGTTGGTCAGAACGAGGTGTTGGTGGTTTTCTTGCTTTGTGGGTTATCGGATACGGAATCATCCAATCAACCGCACCCAAGTTGCTCGCCCGCGGGGGCAAACGTATTGACGAGGTAAGTGCTGCACGCCAATGGGCATTGATACTTGGCTTCGTCTCGGCAGCGATCGCGATTCTTGTCGCATTGGACATTGCCGTTAACTGGGCAATTGTCGGTGGACTGATTGTGTTCGGAATTGCCTTCGCGATGAACTCATCACTGCACTCTTATCTTGTGTTGGCATTTTCGGACGAGGACTCCGTAGCTCTCGACGTAGGTTTTTACTATTCAGCAAACGCTGCCGGCCGATTTGTCGGCACATTACTTTCGGGACTGTTGTATCTCTGGGGCGATCTCGTTGCGGCACTTTGGGGATCAACCATTTTTGTGGTGATCACCTGGATCTGCGCAAAACGACTACCACCCGTGCCTCACACAGTGTCGATTTCTATTGCCGATATTGAAGGTAGTGACTGAGGTCAAAAACTCCACAAGAGATCACTCAGTCACCAGATCTATTGATGCAATTTCGGTTCTTCCACCGGAGGTGCAGCTTGAAATGCGCGCTCAACATCAGCTGTCGTCAAAACTTCTTCTTTATGGTCATAGTCATTTTCATTCTCTTTTTGGAATGTCTTCACAAAATGTTTGAAATACATGACTGCGATAATCGTCCACAGAAAAGCTGAACCACCTAATTTCATGAGTGCACCAGCGATTTGTTGATCGTTACTCACCGAGAGACCCCACACGCGTACGGGAATGTTGTAGTGCTTGTACACCACACCTTCGGCAAAGGTCAGCCAACCAGCAGGAACGGTGGCCACCACGCTATTCAAAAAGAGATAAATCATCTTTGACATCGGCGTGATCTGAAATTCTTCAAACGGACCACACACCGGCAGCCACATCAAAATTGCAGTCAATACCAGAACGACGTGAACGAAGTAGTGCAATGGACCATTAGAAACTGAGGCATTAACGACACCAGGTATATGGCTCACCATGATTCCGACATTGAATAACAAACCGGCCAGTACTGGGAATGTCATGAAACGGAGCGCTCGATATGCGCGCCCTTCACCGACAAGGGTTCGAACAAACCATTCGGGTGTTGCCAGAATGACAAGTGGTGGCATGAAGTAGGTCAGGCACATATGTTGGACCATGTGCACCGTGTACAAATATTCTTCGGCAATATCGTGCATCGGCCAATCAGTGGCCAGCCACAAAATTAATATTCCGCCGACGAAGCACCACAATTGACGACGCGTAATGACTGGTTCACCATCTGGTACTGCTTTAGGACCGAGCACACGTACGACATAAATGTACGACGCAACCAGAAAAACTACGAGTAACCACACTTCAACATGTGGTTGAAATCGCCAGGGATTCGCGGCAATCTCCCCGACCATGGTGGTCAGCCCTTCTGCAAGAAGAATTTAAAGGTAGCTAAAAATCCGCAATACACGCAGATGGCCAAAATCAATCCTGAATAGAAAAGATATGTAAAAAGCTTGTTGTCAAACTTGAGGTGCATGAAGTACGACACCACGGTCACAAACTTCACGGTCATCAAGATGAACAAAGTCGGCATAAAAAATGGACCGAAGTCGATGTAATACGTAGAGACTTCGATCGCCGTCAAGGCAGCCAAAATCAACGCGACGTAAATGTATTGCTTGTCAGATAAACCGTGGTGTTCGGCCTCGTGGCCGTCGGTGTGTTCTACATGTTCGGTAGCGGTACTCATTGGTCGCTCCTCAAGACGGAATCAGATAGACGAGGGTGAAGATAACAATCCAAACAATGTCAACGAAGTGCCAGTACAAACCGATCAATTCGACAACTTCTGCCCTGTCGCCAGGAATTCGATTATTGCGATTCATACCAACCAGGGCCATCAACATGATAATTCCAACTGATACGTGGACTCCGTGGAATCCGGTCAGGGTATAAAAGCTTGAACCGAACAGACTGGTCGTGAAACCTAAACCTTCGCGATAGAACGATGTGAATTCGTACACCTGGCCACCAACAAACGTTGCCCCAAGAAGCGCTGTGATGATGAGCCACAAATTCATGTTGCGCTCGTCTTTACGTTGCGCTGCAGACACTGCCAACACCATCGTCAATGAACTCATCAACAACACGAACGAGCTCACCGAGGTGAAGGGAATATCAAAGATTTTGTTCGGTTGCGGACCAGAGTTAACGCGACCCTTGTACAACATGTAGGTCGAAATCAGTCCGCCAAATAGCAAGCATTCTGAACCGAGGAACATCCACATACCAAGTTTGTTGTTGGACAAACCAGTCGAGGAATGAGCACCATGACTTGCGTCATGATCGTGGGAGATTGCTGTTTCAGCCAAGGGGCGACAGCTCCTTCGTGTGGCCGCCACCTTCACCAGGTGCCGGGGGATCGAAATCGTCGTCGGGTGACGTCGATGGTTCCATGGCCCAACCAAACATGGTGAGCAAAATCAAGCCAGCACCAACCGCCATCAACGTACGGTTGTAAATGACACCGTAACCAATGACTGGGAGTGACGAGGCCAGCAAAATTGGCCAGTACGAACGTGATGGCATGTGAATGTGCTCGTCAGGGTGCGCATTGAGTTCAGCCATTACTTCTTCAGCACTACGAACTTGTGTGACTCCATGAGTTGACGAATCAGTTTCGTACTTGCGGTGGAAGAACTCATCCAAGTGACTTACAGTCGGGAGCACATCAAAGTTGTGTTCTTGTGGAGGACTTTGGGTCATCCATTCAAGGCTGCGAGCGTCCCAAGGATCGAGTGGTGCAATCGCAACTTTCTTGGATTTGTGGGTGTACACCACATTCACCAAGAACAACAAGACCCCAGTGCCGAGTGTGAACGAACCAATCGATGCGATCCTGTTCCAGAATCCGAGGTTGAAGAAACCTTCACCAGCGCGAGCTTCGGTCCACACCTGCATCCGGCGAGGTTGACCCTGCAGACCAAGAATGTGCATCGGTCCGAAGGTGAGGTTCATTCCGATCACCATCAACCAAAAGTTCCATTTACCGATGGCGTTGTTGAGTTGACGGCGGAACATCTTGGGCCACCAGTAATAGAAGCCAGAGAACAATCCGAATACCGCTCCACCGAACAACACGTAATGAAAGTGCGCCACGATGTAGTAGGTATCAGTTTGTTGAGTATCTGCCGGGGCCACTGCGTGGGTGACGCCAGAGAGACCGCCAATGGTGAACTGAACAATCAACGCAATCGCGAACATCATCGGAATGGTGAAGGTGAGCTTTCCACCCCACATCGTCATGACCCAGTTCACGATCTTCACACCAGTCGGCACAGCAATCGCCATGGTCGACATCGAGAACACCGCAACCGAAACTGGACCAAGGCCAGAGGCGAACATGTGGTGAGCCCACACTCCCCAACCAACGAAACCGATTGCAGCACCCGACATCGCCACGATCGGGTAACCGAACAACGGCTTCTTCGAGAAGACCGGGATGACTTCACTGACTATGCCGAACGACGGCAAAATCATGATGTACACCTCAGGGTGACCAAAAATCCAGAACAAGTGCTGCCACAAGAGCGGGTCGGCGCCAGATGCCACGTCAAAGAATGTTGCACCGAATGAGCGCTGGAAAGTCAAAAGGAAAAGCGCGACCGTGATGACCGGGATCGCGAACAACAACAAGAACTGCGTGACTAAAACCATCCACGTGAAGATGGGCATACGCATCATCTTCATACCCTTGGTGCGCATATTCAGAATCGTCACGATGAGGTTGATTGCACCGGTCAACGACGCAATACCTGTGATCTGCAAACCAACTGTCCAGAAATCGATTCCGTGACTTGGTGAGAAAAGCGTGCTGCTGTTTGGTGCATACATGAACCATCCACCATCAGCACCGCCGCCCAAGAACCACGATGAGTTCAAGAACAATCCACCAAAAAGGAAACACCAAAATCCGAAAGCGTTGATGCGAGGGAACGCCACGTCACGAGCACCGATTTGTAAAGGCACGAAATAGTTGGCGAAGGCCGCAGCCATAGGCATCACAAACAAGAACACCATGGTGGTGGCGTGCATGGTGAACATCTGGTTGTACTGATCGGCATTAAGAACTTTTCCGTTAGGAGCAATCAACTGCAAACGAATGAGGAGTGCTTCAACACCACCAATCAAGAAGAAGAAAAACGCACTTACTCCGTACATGATTCCGAGCTTCTTATGGTCCACAGTAACAATCCAGTCGCGCCAACTGGTTGACGCGGCAGGCCGCTTAAAGACACCGAGAGCTTCGCTCGGCTTCACGCCAGACGGCGCTCCGCCGGCGACAGCCACTTCAGTGGTGGGACGTTCGATGATGGTCATCTGAGTGTTCTCCCGTTATTTCCGCTCAAGCAAGTAAGCGATGATGGTGTTGATTTGATCTTCGGTGAGACCAAGAGCTGGCATACCGCGGTACTTGCCACCAGTGGTTGTCAATTTGGTCGGGTCGGCATACATCGGCTTTTTGGCCGGAGCATTGCGCAACCATTCACGAAGATCTTTCTGATTCAAGCAATCAGCTGAAACGCCTTCGAGATAGCGCTCACCGAAATCGGCTGACGAGGCGTTCCAAACATTCTTGCGACATTCAGGTGTGAGCAAGTCCCATGAGGCACCAGCAAAGGTGTTACGGGTGAGAAGGTTGGTCAAGTTAGGTGCTGCGCCCGAAACGAGATACTGATCGGGAGCCGAGATAATCAAACTTCCGTCTGGGTTGGCCAAGCCGTTGACTTGGTGACAACGACTGCATTGTTGAATGAACAATGCTTCACCAGCAGCGGCTTCGGTACCAGCTTCTGGTGCTTTGTACGGTTCAAGTTGATTGGCAACCCACTTGTCGTAGTCAGCTCGTGACAGAACAACGGCTTCCATGCGCATGTACGCGTGCGAAAGACCGCAGAACTCGGTGCACTGACCGGCATAGATACCAGGCTTCGACCCTTCCATGCGCAACAAGTGCACACGTCCAGGAACACTGTCCTTTTTACCGTTCAATTTTGGAATCCAGTAGGAGTGGATAACGTCGCGACTCGTGACTCGCAACAACACTTTGGTGTTTTCAGGAATGACGAGTTGCCCTGACGTCACAATCGGAGCTGTGATTCCGTACTGCTCGGCATTCGAACCAGCAGCTGGATAGTCGTACTCCCACCACCACTGCTGACCAGTGACGTTGATGGTCATTTCAGTGTCGCTGGTTTTAGCCAATTTGAAGATGGTGCTTGCGGTCGGAATTGCAACACCAAGAAGAATGAGCACTGGGATAACGGTCAAAACAATTTCCAGCGCTGGCTTACCGTGAGTCTGCTCAGGTATTGCTTGGCCACGATCGCGATATCGGAAGATCACCCACGCCACTGCAGCAAAGACGATGACGCCAACAATGCCAGCGACATAGAAAACTGGTCGTTGCAAATTGTCAATGCGCTCCGCATTAGGTCCGGCGGGCTGCCAAGTATCTTGCGGTGCATCCTTGGCACAACTAGCCAAGAAACTCAATGCCGAAACAGCAATTGCTGTCTTTGAGGCATTCTGCCAACGTCTTGCAGTCTTCATCGACTCTCCAAGTTGATTCATCATCTTTTTCACGGCACCATCACCTCAATCGACGCACCTTCAATGCCAGAAGCAGTGATCGTGTAGGGCACATCGCTAGCAAAAGAAGGCTTTGGAATTCGCACAACTACTTGTTGTGCGCCGCCTTGGCCAATCATTGCTGTGCACGTTTGTAGCACGGTTTCTTTCTTGACCCCTCCGCCAAGGTCTTCAACGGTCTTGCCATAGGTCACAATCATTCGGTGCATGCCAGCATCTTCATTTTGGAAAAGAATGTCGGCATTCAATGAACGCTGCAAAGTAATTGACGACAGAGGTCCAGAGAAGCCATCCATCTCGGCGTACAAGACACCGTCTTTAAGAGTCACCGTTGCTGCAACACTGCTCTTGGCAGACACTGCACGACCAGCGCTTCCGTCGTACTCTTCTGCTTCTTCGCCGCAAGGGTGAACTGCGTAATGATCCTCGGCTGACGCCACCGTCAATGCTTGGCGTTCACCTGACAAAGCAGTAGCAATTCCGACTCCAGATAATGCAACAAGAACAATTCCACACAAAGCTCCAACCACACCACGACTGACGCCACGACGAATCGACAAAATTGAACCGAAGAACAAAACAAGCGCACCAAGAATTGCGAAAACAATCGGGCCGGCTTCGGCAGATAGCGCCAAGAAGATTCGTGAGAACGACAACACAATCGCACCGAGCAGCAAAGCTCCACCGATCGGAATTTCAAGAGGGTGGACAACCCAACCACGAACTCGTGCATTGTACCCAACATCTGATGACGCACGATCGCTCCAGTTTTGAATGAGCCATTCGCCGAGCATCGCCAATAACAATGCGATGCCAACTTTGAAAATACCGGGCGAGGTCACAAGACCGACAACCACCATGCCAAGTGACAACGCTGTACCTAAGGGGAACCAACTACGACCAGGTCCGCGCTGTGCTGCTGGTGCCGAATCGTGCTGTGCGATATCGGTTGACAAAACGTGACCATCACGAACATACGAAGCAATCGCACCAAGGAAGATCGAAGCGATGGCGATGAACACCAAAGCAACTGCTCCGAGGGCACCACCGTCATTCGCGATCGTCCAGACAATGGCCGCAGCAACCGATACTGCGCCGAGTCCGTAGAAGAGTTTTGAGCTTGTTGTAATCATGAGTTCTGCCTCGTCACTTCTGCACGTAGATGACGAACCACACTGCAAAGAACGCTGCAGCGAGGAAATACCAATAGAGGGCATGAGCCGAAACAAGTTCGACTTCTTTCGTGCGACCACCGAGATACCGGAATGCGGCAACGGCGGTGTACACCAAACCAGAAAGCAACAATACGGTCATCGTTCCGGTTGCTGCGTAGAACATTGAATGGAAAGCACCGTCTTTGGCACCTACTCCCATTTGGGTCCAGATGAAAATCTGAGCATTGACAATCGCTAACGTCATCAGCGCTGTAACACCTAGAGCAAGTCCAGTGTGGGCACGATCATTGCGCTTTGCGGAGTACACGGCCCACTGAGCCATAATGCAAACCACCAAAAGACCGAGCAACATCATGTTTGCTGCAACTTCTGGGACCACAATCTTGGCGGGCATCCAGTCTTTGATGAATCCACGCTTGAGTGATTCACGCACAGGAGCATCAGCGCGGAACTTCAGCCAGGTGGCCATCATTCCGCCGATCAGCATGAAACCAGCAGCACCAGCGACAGCAGTGCCAACAAATACTTGGCGGCGCGGTGCGGGTTGCGAGGCGGGGGGTAGTGCAAGCATCAGGCAACCTTCCCATTCGATGAACCGGACTTGATATCAGCTAACGGAGTTGCCGAGTTCACGACAATTACACCAGCAAAATTTTCGGCGGGCGGTGGCGATGAGGTCGCCCATTCAAGGCTTGTTCCATCCCAGGGATCGTTACCAGCAACTGCACCACTTGTGAAGCTCTTGAGTGCAAGGCCAACAAATGCGATCGACGCCAACAACATCACAACGAATCCTGCACACGTCAGCGCATTCCACAAATCTTGCGGACCACTGTACGAGAAGCCATTGACGAGACCAGTTGGCTGATCAGCAAACCCGGCGATGTAATACGGAATTGAATCAAGTCCGATCGCAAGAAGGGCTAACAACGCCAACGGAATTGCCGCCTTGTCAGAGATTGAACGTCCCCATAGTTTGGGACCCCAGTAGCAAATACCACCGAAAGCAATAGTGATAGCACCGAAAGTAATCGGCACATAAACGCCGGCTTCGTAAATCGAGCCGGTTAATCCAGCATCTTGAACGAGTCCAACGATGTGTGCGGCAGCTCCAAGAAGAATTCCGAGCAAACCAATCAAGACGAACGTCAATGGTGCGCTGATCACTGGCTTAGTTGACTTCAGTGTCAACAGTGACAAACCAAGAACGCCGAGCAATCCGAGAACCGGAACAACGTTCAACAACAAGAAGGGCAGAAGGTCAGCAATCTTTGTTCCGGCGTTGTCGAGAAACTTCGCGCCATCCCAAGGAAGAGTGATGCTTGTTTGAGTCACTGTTGCGAGAGCCGCAACTGCAACTACACCAACAGCACCGAAGGCTACTGAGCGCTGCGCCAAACGAGTCCGGCAAATTGTCGGTACAACATCAAGCACGATGCCAAGGGCCGGAATTGCCAAGAGGTAACTAAATGGTTGCGACAATGCCCAACCGATCCACTGATTCACGCCCGTGTTGCCACCAAAGCCAGCGCGGGCGTAACGATGGTCGATATAGACGTACACAGTGGTGCCAATCAAAACCGGCATCGTGAGAATTAAGGCCAACGAACCAACCAGTGATGACCAAGTGAAAAGCGGAGCCCGCAAAATTCCCATGCCCGGGGCACGAGTGGTGAGCACACTGACCGCGATCGATGTTGCAGTCATCAACACACCAAGACCAAGAACGATTGAACCGGCCAAGTACAAATCAACAAGATCTGAATTTCCACCGCTTGGACCACCGTTGCCAATGATCGAAGCCAACGCAAGACCGAGACCAGTCAGCCAAGTCCAAAAACCAGCTGCTGCTAAACGCGGAAAAGCATTTGAACGTGCACCCAACTGCAACGGAACAATGGCGATTGAGAGCCCGAGCAAGAGTGGAACGACTGTTCCAAAAGTGAGCAATAAACGCACAGCTGCCAAAACTTGAGGAACAGAGTTGTCACTCAGAATTTGATAACTGTCGGCATTGATGCGCTCGAAGGTCACCAAGATGGCAAGGACGAGCCCAGCCAGAAGTGCAACAAAGCTTGTACCGATAAAGAGTCGTCCGACTTTTTTGTGGTCAGCAGTAGTCAGCCATGTCGCAATGGCTGGCGTCGATGCAGATACATCAGTAGGTAGATGGGTTTCAATTGATGTCATTCGAGATGGCTCGCTTCACGCGCAACGAGAGGAGTTCGGGGTTCCTCGGGGGTCTCAAAACTATTTCCAACTAACGACATTACCCACTTCACCCTGCTAGAACCGAAATCCCTGACCAAGTTCGTTAGTGAAATGTTCGTTCGTGAATCCAGCGTCACCTGTTCAGCGATTCAGATCCCGTACTTGACGAACACATCAACGGCCATGGCTGTGAAAAGGACCGTCACGTACGTAATCGAAAAGCCAAAGACTCGCATCGCCCGACTCGCGGTGGGGTTTCGACTCAAATCAATCGTGCTCGCGATAAAGCCCAGTCCCAAAACGACCGCGGAAATCATGTAAGTCAGCCCAAGGTTGGCCACGGGGCCCAAAATCAGGGTCGTAGCGGTCAACAGAACGGCGTAAATGAACATCTGGCGGACCGTCTGCTTCATGGTCGCGACTGACGGCATCATCGGGACCCCGGCGGCCTTATATTCGTCAGCGTGGCGAATGGCCAGCGCCCAAAAATGGGGTGGCGTCCACAAAAATATAGCTATGAACAGGATAAATGGCTCCCAGGCCAGTGAATTTTGCACCGCTGCCCAGCCCACCAAGACCGGAACTGCTCCGGCCGCTCCGCCGATCACGATGTTTTGGCGACTCGTCCGCTTGAGCCACAACGAATACACGAAGACGTAGAACAAGGTGGCCGAAAGCGCCAAACAGGCTGCCAGCAGGTTGGCTCCGGCCCAAAGGATCGCAAAAGCGACCGCTTCCAGGGCTAATGCAAAAATCATGGCCTCGCGAGGCTGAATGAGACCGGTGACGAGCGGACGGGTTTTGGTGCGGTCCATGAGGGCGTCGATGTCGCGGTCGATGACCATATTGATGGCGTTTGCCCCGCCGGCGGCCAACGTGCCACCGATGAGAGTGATCGCAACGAGACCCCAACTGGGCCAGCCCTTTTCGGCCAAAACCATGGTGGGAACCGTGGTGATGAGCAGCAGCTCAACGACCCGCAACTTCATCAGGACGATATACCCGCCGAAAACCGAGGTGGGTTCTTTGCGCGCACCATGAGCGGCGACCCCACCTGGAGACAGGCGAGACGGAACCAAGGGGCGCGAACCAACAGACATCAATCTTGATCGTATGGGGGTGTGAATACCTCAACCAACCGAGACAATGAAGGAGTGAACACAGCAGGCGTGACTCTCGTCGCCGCGGCACCCGCAACTATTGAGCGACCCGAGGTCGAAGAGTCAATATCTCTTGAGCATCCGTGGGTTGTTTTGGTCTGGAACGACCCCATCAACCTGATGAGTTACGTCACTTTTGTCTTCCAAAAATTATTTGGCTACAGCCTTGAAAAAGCCACTGAACTCATGCTCGATGTCCATGAAAAGGGCAAAGCAGTTGTATCCAGTGGCTCGAAAGAAAAGTCTGAAATGGATGTCTACCGACTTCACGAGCATGGTCTGTGGGCCACGATGCAACAGGATGCGGTCTGACGTGGCCCGGGTCAAACCACCCTTCACAACTTCCAAAAAGGGAATTGCCATCAATTTGGGTCCCGACGAACGCGGCTTGCTTCGCACGCTGATTGGCGAAGTTCGAGAATTGTTGACCACTGCTCCAGTCGGTGACCCAAAGCTGGCTCGACTTTTCCCGCCGGCCTATTTCGATAACGACGAGGCTGAAACCGAATACCAACGCCTCATGCGCGACGAGTTGGTCGCTAGTCGACTGGACTCGATTGCCACCGTCGACGCGTTCTTGGGCGACGACAAGCTGAAAATCGTCACTTTTGCGCAATTAGATGCATTCTGCGCTGCTCTCAACAGCGTGCGCCTCGTTCTAGGAACTCTGCTCAATGTTGGTGAAATCGACGACTACCTCGACGAGGACGACCCGCGCCATGACGAACTCGCCCTCTACAACTTCTTGTCGTGGCTCCTCGACAGTGCCATCTCGGCCCTGATGCAAAACCCTGTTGCGTAAAACCCCATGACGGTCACCGTTCTTCGGGTGGAGACCGCAGGCAGTCCTGTTAGAGTTGCCACGCTCTCATCGAGACGAGTGCCCAAGCCCCCATCGTCTAGTGGCCTAGGACACCACCCTTTCAAGGTGGCGGCACGGGTTCGAATCCCGTTGGGGGTGCCAGACCGTTTTGCGGTCCGACATCTAGTACGTAATGCATCTAGTTCAGATCTAGTACATAGCCGAAATTGCAATAACCAAAGCAAACGTTTTGGTCTCGTGGTGAAGTTGGAGTTCACGCCGGCCTGTCAAGCCGGAGGTCGCGGGTTCGAGTCCCGTCGGGACCGCCAGTGCGTGTGGGGAAACCCACAAGCACACGGTCGAGTAGCTCAGTCGGCAGAGCGTCCGCCTGAAAAGCGGAAGGTCACCGGATCGACGCCGGTCTCGACCACTTCATGTTTAGACGCGATATCGAAGGCCTTCGGGCACTGGCTGTCGGCTTCGTCGTTCTCTTTCACGCCAAGTTTCTTGGGCTCACTGGCGGATTCATCGGTGTCGATGTGTTTTTCGTCGTCTCCGGGTTTCTCATTACGTCCTTACTGATCAGCGAACATTCGTCGGTCGGTGAAATTTCACTGAAGAACTTTTACGCCCGTCGAGCGCGTCGATTGTTACCTGCGTCTGCATTGGTCATTGCCTTGACTGCTCTTGCCAGCCGCATCTGGCTTGAACCACTGCGCTTACACGACATCGGAACTGATGCAGTTGCCAGTGGAGGTTTTTTCTCCAACATATTGTTCGGCATTCGCAGCACCGATTATCTGCAAGCTGGACAACCGCCGTCACCGTTCCAACACTTTTGGTCACTTTCGGTTGAAGAACAGTTTTATATCGTCTGGCCCGCGCTGTTGATCTTGTTGCTCTGGAAGTCGCGCGACCGCCATACGCGAGCAATCGTTGCAATCTCCACACTTAGCGTTGTTTCACTCTCGCTTTGTATTTGGCAAACAACCCAATCTCAACCGTGGGCATTCTTTGGCTTACATACCCGTGCATGGGAACTTGGTATTGGAGCACTTGTTGCCTTGTCGTGGAAATATGTTGAACAACTTCCTACCAACTTCCGCGCGGTCGTTGGTTGGCTCGGATTGTTCGCCATCATCGTCAGCGGACTCAAAATCACCGAGAAACTGGCGTTCCCTGGCAAGTTGGCCCTACTCCCCGTTGTCGCAACTGCGCTCGTCCTGATGGCTGGACAACATGCGCATTGGGGTCCACAACGAATTCTTTCAATCAAACCTTTGCAATGGATCGGCGCACGTTCGTACTCGATCTACTTGTGGCACTGGCCAGTTCTAATCATCGCCGAATCGCATGCAGGGCGCGACTTGCGCGTTAGTGAACGCATCATTGCAATTACTGCAGCAGTGATCGCCGCATCACTCTCGCATCACTTCTTAGAAAATCCAGTACGCCATTCCGTTTCGCTGCAAGCCAAACCACGTCTCGCACTCATAGTTGGTGGGGCCTTAATTGCGATGAGTCTCGGAGTCGGCTTTGTCGTGCGCACATCATCAGTGGCATTGAGCACTGATGTCATTGCTGAGGCGCCCATTGCGATCGCAACCACCACGTCAACAACAGTCGCAGTTGTATCTCCTGAAAGCACGACTGCGCCGATTGAAACGACGACATCTCTCGTCACAATTCCTGAAGGTCCACCTCCGGCCATCGTTAATCCTGTTGCACCCATTGACGCGGTCATAGCCGGAGCGCTGACCGACGAAGTCCCGGCGAACTTGCAACCGTCATTGCGCGGTGCCTCTGGTGACAAGCCCGAAATATATGACAATGGTTGCCATGTCAACCTGATCGATATTGAACCAAAGGTTTGTGTATACGGCGACACGGCTTCGGATTTCACCGTTGCCCTATACGGCGACTCACATGCGGCTCAATGGTTTCCTGCTCTCAATCAGATTGCGCTCGATCATCACTGGCGTTTAGTTATTTTGACCAAAATGGGTTGCACCACAATTGATCTGATCACTGCTAATTCATTGGTCGGTCCTACGTATCCAGGTTGTCAACCATGGCGGGAAAAAGTTCTTGAGCGGTTTGTCGCTGAAAATGTTCGCGTGGTCTTTATGACCAACTCAAATCGTTTGACCGACCCAGCCACTGGCCAACCTTTTGCCGATTCAATTGTAAAAGCTGGTAACGCAACGTTGATTCCGAAGTTGCAAGGTATGGGTATCAGTCCGATTCTTATTACCGACACTCCTTACCCCGGAACTGATGTACCAATTTGTTTATCAAAGGCGATCAAAAATGTTGGTTCGTGTGCAGTCAGTCACGACAAAGGAATTCGGGTGAATCGTCAACAGACCACCATTGATGTTGCGGTTGAAAACAACGCCCAATATCTCGACATCAGCAACTGGGTATGTTCGCTTGATATTTGCCCGGTCATTACTGGAAACATTTTGATGTATCGCGACTCTCATCACCTCACGACCACCTATGTGCAATTTTTAACGCCACTCATTGATGCGGCAGTTTCGCCTTATGTTGATGGCGTGAGGTCGCGAATCAGTGCTTCTTGAGCAACGGTTGCTACTAAAACGCCATCTTCACTGAAAACATGGCCAAGTGCGAGACCACGATTATTCCCTAGTGAATGACACGTGAAGTCGTGCAAATGCCAGCGATCACTTTGAATGGGTCGATGAAACCAGATGGTGTGATCAAGACTGGCGCCTTGAAAGTTGCGATGATTTTCCGGACGCAATGAAATCTCGGGGTGGGTTCGTACAACCGCATCAGTTGGTAAGTCGTCACTGAGATAGGCAAACGCACATCGATGTAAAAGTTGTGCCCGCTGATCACCAGGATCACCCAACTCTTCGGTCACTCGAAACCAAGCCATTGCCCGACCAGCACCTTCACGTCCGTCATTCGGATGATCGGCTTTCTCTATCCAGCGGCGATCAAAAAATTCAGACCATGTTGAATTGGTCATTTTGTCTGGAAGTGGGACACCTGTTGGAAAGGAAATGGGTTGCACATCTGCTGCTTGCTCAAATTTTTGAAAACTTGCTTCAAGATTCAGGATGGCTCCGTTTTCTTGCCGCGCCACCACTCGACGCGTGCAAAAACTTTTACCATTACGAATTCGATCAACTTCATAACGCACTGTGTCTTTGGGACTACCACGGCGAATGAAATACGCCCTCAATGAATGAGGTTCCATATCAGGCTCAACTGTTTCGGCAGCGGCCCACAAAGCTTGCGCAACAATGTGTCCGCCATATAAGCCACCCCATGGGTATTCCCGTCCAGCACCGACAAATGTGTCGACGCCATGGGGTTCAAGGGCAAAAAGTTGTTGCATGGTCACAACATCAGGCTATGACAATTTAATGAACTATGACCCATTAATGAACTATGACAACGGGGCACTTACTGCGGTGGGCTACTCCAACGGCGGTGCTACCCAACAAAACCGATGCGATCAGACTATGACTCTTAGAGCCAACGACCAAGATGTCTTGTGGAGTTGTGTATTCAACCAGTGAGTCGGCCGCTGATCCTTCAACCACTTCAGTGCTGATAGAGACTTTCGAACCTTCGTCATCGGACAAATGCTTTTTGACACGGTTCACTAGATTTCGAGCATCGCGCAACATTGCGAGACGTAGCTCGTCAATATCTGGTCCGGACATCACTCCAAACTCAGGCGACATAGCCGAGTATGGATAATGCCATGCAGTAATGAGTTCAAGATCACGATGCATATCTTCAGCAAAGTGCAACGCCCAATTTGCGGCGTCCAGCGCACCTTTTGAACTGTCGATGCCCACAACAACCCGCCCAGCAGCGGTTCGCTTAGCGCTTTCAGGTACGAGTATCACAGGACACTCGGCGCGATGAGCAATTGCATAGCTCACTGAGCCCATTAACAATGCGTGACCAGAACCAACACCTTTTGTGCCGATCACAATCATCGACACATCATCTGAAGCCTTCAGTAAAGCCATCACAGGCGACCCTTGATCTAAGAATGTTTCGATTTTGATCTCAGGATGGGTCTTCAATATTTTCGACTTCATTAAGTCAAGAGCGGTTCGATTGTGATCATCTGCCGCACGAACTTCTTCAGAGGACAACATTGGTCCGACATATCCAGCCGACACACCCACGCCAACGAGGGCCGGCAGTGAGTAGCACGTTAAAAGACGCAAACTTCTTTTCGATTCAACTGCAATATCGACTGCCCACCACATTGCACTTTCAGAATTTTCTGAGCCATCAAGCCCCACCAGAATTGGGCGAGGGTCATGAGGAATTGGCGAATGATGAATCATGTCCCAAGTATCTCTGCTGACTGAACTACTACTTAGAGCAAGGGGACTGAAGTCGTTGGGACTTAAGACATTAGTGACATTCGTACCGGGTACAAATCAAAACATTTTTACGGCCAACCGTGTTGAGATCAGGTGCCGTAGCCGTATCCCAAATCAAGGGCGGTGAGCATCGGCAGAAAGGGGATTCCTCGTTCATTTGCCATTGCCGCACACGTACCGCCACGGTCAACAACGACGGTAATCAACACTGGAATCGCACCAAATGCACTAACGGCGTCCACGGCTTCCATGATCGAAGTCCCGCGAGTGACTGTGTCTTCAGTAATGACCACTTTGTCACCAGGCAGCAAAGCTCCGGCGATACGCCCAGTCACACCATGGTCCTTTGCTTCTTTGCGAACACTAAAGCTTCGAAGATCAACGCCGCGTGTCGCCGCTACTGCGGCAATTCCATAGGCCACAGGATCGGCGCCCATCGTCAATCCACCAATCGCCACTGCATCTTTAGGAATGAGGTCTAAGGCAACATTGGCCATCAACACGACGCCATCTGCCCGACAGGCTGTTTGCTTTGTATCAAGAAACCAAGAACTACTCGCACCTGATTTCAAAGTGAAGTTGCCAGTCTTTAACGAATGACGAAGCACATGTTCGCGTAATGCGTGTCGAGCAGGATCAAGAGTTGGTAATACATTCGGATTATTACTCATCGGTAGTTACATTAGTGCGCAAAATCTTGCTGTGTATCTCTTTGTGACACCCACTTGTATCAGAAATAAATACAACTATTTCTTTTGAATTAAGTGACAATTTCTTAAGCAATAGAACTAGTTAAAACACACTTAACAGTCATATATTGAAAGACATGGCAGCACCCAAGACTCCAATGACTAAGACTCATAAGGCTGCTCTGGCAGTTGGCAGAGCAGAGAGTCGCACGGTTCGTGACTACCTCGAAGCAGTACGACGTAACAAACCAAAGCGCGGACGCAAGCGCACACCTGATTCGATCAAGAAGCGTCTTGCATTCATTGAAAATGAATTTGCTGAATCAGATGCAATTACCCAGTTGAAGTTGTCGCAAGAACGTCTTGACCTCGCAATGGAACTTGCGGAAATGACAACTGCTCAGCAAATCGGACCGCTAGAAAAAGCGTTCGTAAAAGTTGCTCGAACATACGGTGAGCGCAATGGCATCACCTACACCGCGTGGCGCGAAATTGGTGTTGATCCAGCAGTATTGAAAAAGGCCGGAATTACTCGCTGATTTCTAAACTTCAAGTGCATCAAGTGCTGTGAACACTTGCCCGATATGCACCAACGAACGCTTCAAGTCAAAAGCTTCGTCAAGAACTTTCTTATCAACACGTTCTAATCGAGTATCGGCTTCAAGAACTGAGCGGAAATCTTGCGAGCGCTCCCAAGACATCGCTGCTGCTTCTTGAACAATGCGGTAAGCCTCATCACGAGTCAAACCTGATTGAACTAAAGCGAGAAGGACTGGCTGGCTGAAAACCAAACCGTGACTTGAGTACAGGTTCTGTTTCATCCGCTCAGGAGAAACCTGCAGGCCCTCAAGTAGTCGGCGCAGGCGATGCATCATGTAGTGCGCCATCAAAGACGAATCTGGAAGAACGATACGTTCAACCGAACTATGTGAAATATCTCGTTCGTGCCACAAAGCAACATCTTGCATTGCTGCCTGAAGGTTTCCACGAAGAACGCGCGACAAGCCGGTGATCGTTTCAGCCGATATCGGGTTGCGCTTGTGCGGCATCGCCGAAGAACCTTTTTGTCCCGCTTTGAAACCTTCTTCAACTTCACGCACTTCGGTGCGTTGTAGATGACGTAACTCAACAGCGATCATTTCGCAGGTGTTACCAACCGCAGCACATGCCCACATGTATTCAGCGTGTCGATCACGAGAAATGACTTGAGTAGCCGGAACTGCTTTCAAACCCAAAGCATGGGCGACATGCTGTTCAACTTTGGGATCAACATTTGAGTACGTACCAACTGCGCCAGACAGTTTGCACACTGCGATATTTTCGCGAGCAGCGATCAATCGGCTTCGATCACGATCTATTTGCAAGGCCCACAATGCGACTTTTGCGCCGAACGTCGTTGGCTCTGCATGCACACCATGCGTTCGACCAATCATCACCGTGTCGCGATGTGCTTTGGCCAAACTCACAACGACTCGTAGAAGTTTCGATGAGGCTTCAATCAATAAGTCAGCTGCATCGCGCAACATCCAGCACCAGGCAGTGTCGACGATGTCACTTGATGTCAGACCGTAATGAACCCATGCCCCTGCATTACCACCAATTCGTGACTGCAAAACATCAACGAACGCAGCCACGTCGTGATCAGTGATCTTTTCGCGATCAAGGACATCTTCAATAAAGCGAGCGTCCACAACTGGAGAATTTGCTCGACAAGTCGCAGCGTCGGCCGCTGGAACAACTCCTAAAGCACTATGGGCTTCGGTCGCCAACAATTCAATTTCAACCCACCGACCAAAACGAGATTCATCCGAAAAAACGGATTCCATCTCGGGCAATGAATAGCGAGGGATCATGCCTTGCCTCCAAAAATCGAAGCTGGAGTCCAATCAAGAACTTCATCGCGTTCGGGCCCAACACCAATAATGCGGATCGGAATTCCGGATTCACGTTCGACTGCAGTAATGAAAGCTCGAGCTTCAGCCGGAAGATCATTCACTGAACGACAATTGCGCAGTTCTTTTTTCCAACCCGGCAAGGTGATGTAGTCGGCGACAACCTGACCAAGGACATCGCTGCGATCTGGATAGCCATGAATGAGTTCGCCGTTGATGCGATAGCCCGTACACACCTTGACTTCATCGAATGTGTCTAAGACATCGAGTTTCGTCAGGGCCAATTCGGTGAGTGAATTGATCCGACCTGCATGACGCAACATCACACAGTCAACCCAACCCGTACGACGACGACGACCGGTCACAGTGCCGAACTCGCGACCTATATCAACCAACTTGTCGCCAATTTCACCAAGAGTTTCGGTTGGGAAAGGACCAGAACCAACACGCGTTGTGTAGGCCTTGGTAATTCCGATGATGCGATCAAGCAATCGCGGTCCGACACCTGATCCAACACTTGCGCCACCCGCAGTCGGATTTGATGATGTCACGAAAGGATACGTTCCATGGTCGAGATCAAGGAAGGTCGCCTGAGCACCTTCGAGCAAGATATCTTTCCCTGCATCAACCGCATCGTGCAATAGACCAACCGTGTCACCGATGTACGGCTGCAAGCGCTTTGCGTACTCAACAAATTCAGAAACGATGCGTTCAACATCAAGTGCGTCGCCACCCGCGTGAACAATGTTGATGTTTTCTGCTGATGCACGTTCGCGCACCTGCACCGCAAATGATTCCAAGTCAACACATTCGCCCGCTCGAATACCGACTCGGCGAGCCTTGTCGGCATATGCCGGTCCAATTCCCTTCAGAGTTGTCCCAATCTTGTTTTCTCCCAAGTTTCCCTCAGAGATCGCGTCCCACGATTGGTGCCACGGGAAAATGAGTTGTGCCTGACTTGAGACAGTCAATTTGGCACATGAGATACTGCGCGATTCAAGACGATCAATTTCGGCGAAAAGCGTTGGCATGTCAACGACAACACCATTTCCAATCACTGGCGTGACGTGGTCGTACAAAACTCCAGACGGAATGAGTTGTAGTGCATACTTCTCTGTACCAACAACAACAGTGTGGCCAGCGTTATGTCCACCCTGGTAGCGAGCGACAACCGAATTCTCTCGGGCAAGAAGGTCGATGACCTTGGCTTTGCCTTCATCGCCCCATTGGGCTCCGACGACGACGGTGACTGACATGGCACGCTCCTAATAAATGAGGGGAACGTAACGACACCCTACTTGCTCGGTTGATTTTGAGTGAACTGCATATCCATTCATTCAGTATTCATATCTAAGGCAGACAAATTATCCTTTGACGTCATTTCTCTTGATCAAAGTAGACACCTGTCAACACAACTGTCTTGACAATCCGTGAACACAACCAAAAGGAAAAAGATGATCCCCTCAAAGTACTCATCCATGCGCAAGATGGCGTCAATCGCCATTGTTGCTGGTTTGGCACTCGCAGCCTGTGGCGGCGATGACTCCAGCTCCAGCGCAACAACAAAAGCCCCCGCTGCTACTGAAGCACCGGCCGGCGACGCAACTGAAACAACTGTTGCAATGGACGCACCAGATGCCGATCCGCTTGCTGCTCTCTACGAAGAGTGCAAGGCCGAAGGAAAAGTCAACTTGATCTCACTCCCCGACGACTGGGCCAACTACAAGGGCATTTTGCAGTCGTTCCGCGACAAGTACCCGGGCGTCGAGAACCCCGTTGCTGCTCCTGATTCGTCGTCAAAAGAAGAAGAAGAAGCTGTTCAGACACTTGCTGGCCAGGCCGACATGCCTGACAACGTTGACGTCAGCCCTGCAATCGCCCAAGAAATGGTCGATGCCGGTCTTTTCGAGCCCTACACCTTGACGACCGATGCTGAAATCCCCGAAGGTCTGAAGGAAGCTGACCACAACTGGACTGCTGCCTACTACGGCATCATGGCCATCACCACCAACACCAAGATTGCCCCGGTCGCACCAAAGACTTTCGCCGACCTCATGAAGCCCGAATACAAGGGTCTCGTTGCACTCAATGGTGACCCCCGCGAATCGGGTGCTGCATTTGCCGCTGTTATGGCTGCATCACTAGCCAACGGCGGAAGCGCTGATGACATCATGCCTGGCATCCAGTTCTTCGCTGACCTCAAGGCCGAAGGCAACCTCGGTGGCACCGACGTCACCAAAGAAACCGTCTTGTCAGGTGAAACTCCCATCGCTATTGACTGGAGCTACAACATCCCGAGCCTTGCAGCAGAACTTGACGCAGCAGGTATCACCTACGAGACCAATTTCCCAAGTGACGGAATCTACGGTGGTTTCTACGGTCAAGGTGTCATCAAGGATTCGCCACACCAGGCTTGCGCAAAGTTGTGGATGGAGCACATCTTCAGCGATGAAGGTGCCCTTGGTTACCTCGAAGGTGGAGCTGTCCCGGCCCGTATTCAGGCTTTAACTGACGCCGGTCTCGTGACCGACGACATGAAGAAGAATCTCCCACCCGACGAATTGTTGGCTCAGATCAAGTTCCTCACCCCCGCACAGATCATCGCAGCCAAGGCTGTTTTGGCTGAGCAGTGGGGCCCCATGGTGGCTGACGCCTGATAGTGGGCAATTCACATAATCCTCCCCTGGAAACTGAAGGGGCCGTCGCGCAAGCGGCGGTCCCTTCAACTATCCCGAAGAGTGTTCGAACCAATCGAGCACGACTGAACATGGCCTGGATTGGCCTTGTTCCCTTTTTTGCATTCCTCACTCTGTTCTTGTTCATCCCGGCTTTCAGTGTTTTCTCCGAAGCCCTACGTGGCGCCAATGGAAAGTTCACATTGGACTCATTGCGCGAGGGAATTTCTGGACAAAACCTTGAAGCCTTCAAATTTTCGATCAAGTTTTCTGCGGGTGCCGCATTTGTTGGTGTTGTCTTTGGAACTCTTTTGGCATACGCAGCGGTCATCACCAAACGCCCCAAATGGCTCCGAAGTCTGATCACTTCATTTAGCGGTGTTGCCGCCAATATGGGCGGTCTTACTCTCGCCTTTGCTTTCGTCAGCCTTCTTGGTCGACAAGGTGTGCTTACCAAAATCTTGGCAGCTCTCGGTTGGGACCTTTACTCTGGCAACTTTGGTCTTGGTGAAATACCAGGCCTCATTACTGTGTATTCGTACTTCAATATTCCACTCATGGTCTTAGTGACTATTCCAGCGATCGATGGTTTACGAACTTCATGGCGCGAAGCATGCGCCAATCTTGGTGGCACAACGTGGACATACTGGCGTCGAATAGGCCTTCCCGTTCTTGCACCATCAATCATGGGTGGCTTCTTATTACTTTTTACAAACTCGTTCAGCGCCTTCGCAACGGCACGAGTGCTTACTGACAACTCAAAGATTGTTCCGCTTCGAATTGGATTCTTCCTTGGTGGCGATTTGTCAGTAGGTGAAGATTCAATCGGCTACTCATTGGCGGCTTGGATGATCATCGTCATGGCCGTATGTATGTGGCTCTATTGGATTCTTCGCCGACGAGCAGAAAAGTGGCAGTCATGAGAAATCTTCTCGGTAAATCTGGACCCAAGATTGTCATCTTGGTGACCTCAGTCTTTTTCTTGCTACCGCTTCTCGCCATGACACGCTTTGCGTTTCAAAATATTGGAGTCTTTGACCTGTCGTGGTCAAAAGCTTTTGACAAATGGACATTCGATATCGTCTCAAAACCCTTTGAAGATCAGTATTTCACTGACTCTCTGTATCTCAGTTTCAAAATTGCAATTGGTACAGCGGCTCTCACTCTTGGCCTTTTGATTCCGACGGCAATCTGGGTCCACTTGCGAGTTCCCAAAGCACGAGTTCTCATTGAGTTCATGACTGTTCTGCCTTATGTCATCCCGGCAATCGCACTAGTTGCTGGGATTGTGGTCATTAAACCCCATGCACGATGGTTCTTGAACAGCGATCTTTCGCTCATCCCATTTTATACAGTCCTTGCCTTGCCATTTACTTATCGCGCCATTGATAGCGGACTGCGTGCTTTAGAACTTCGAACACTCGTCGATGCTTCACGCAATCTTGGTGCTGGTTGGATACGGACAATGGTCAAAGTCATTGTCCCAAACCTTCGATCGGCCATTATCTCGGCAACTTTCCTCACGGTGGCTGTTGCGCTTGGTGAGTTCACAATCGCCAACGTGCTTTTGAAACGAACATTCCCTCCGTTCATCAACGAATACCGAATGCGTGAACCACGAGCTGGCTATGCACTGGCTGTTCTTAGTTTGCTCTTCACCATTTTCATCTTTGGTCTGTTGAGCGTCGCGTTGCGATCACCTTCAGCAAAGTCACATCAAAATTCAACTAAATCACGAGAGATGTCATGACCTCTATTAGCTTCCGCGGAATACGCAAAACCTTTGGTTCAACTGTGGCCCTCGAGGCTCTTGACCTCGATCTTCGGCCGGGAGAATTAGTTAGTCTGCTCGGCCCTTCGGGTTGCGGCAAAACAACAGCACTTCGTATCGCAGCAGGTTTTGAAATTCCCGATACTGGAATCGTTTCACTTGGCGACAACGACATCACCAGAACACCAGCACATCGACGAAATATGGGAATGGTTTTCCAGAGCTACAGCCTCTTTCCCAATCTCACCGTTGCACAGAACGTCGATTTCGGTTTACGCAATCGAAAAGTAGAAAAGGCAACCCGCAACTCCCGCGTTGGCGAAATGCTCGAACTTGTTCAGTTGGGCGAACTCGGTAAGCGTTATCCTCATCAGCTTTCTGGTGGGCAACAACAACGTGTTGCACTGGCACGTGCACTGGCAGTTCAGCCCGAAGTGCTCCTTCTTGATGAACCACTTTCGGCTCTTGATGCCAAAGTCCGGTCAACCTTGCGCGATGAAATTCGTCGCATCCAATCTGAGTTAAAAACGACCACACTCTTTGTCACCCACGACCAAGACGAAGCACTCGCTATCAGCGATCGGATCGGTGTGATGTCCAATGGCCGCCTCGAACAACTGGGCACCCCAGAAGATGTTTACTTGCGTCCTGCTTCACCATTCGTTGCTCGTTTTGTCGGTTCAATCAACGAGTTACCAAACATTAATGGGGCTGGAAAAATTCTGGTTCGACCAGAAGACGTCACCATTTCGGCGAATGAAAACGAGTTAACGATGCGCGGAACGATCACGCGCGTGACGTTTCAGGGTCCAGTGACAATCATTTCGGTGCGCGTCGACATTACTGACCAACTCGTGAATGTCCACGCGGCAAGCGGAAGCATTCATGCTCAAGTTGGCGATCGTGTTTCGCTTTCCGTGACGCCTGGCCGTGGCATTATTGAAGCTGCTTAGTTCTTACGAACTCAGCACGATCTGATCGTCGACTGCGTCAACAACTATCGCGCTGTCTTCGCCCACTTTTCCTTCGAGAATCAAGACCGAGGCACGGTCGCCAATCTCGCGTTGAATCACTCGCTTCAAAGGCCGGGCTCCGAAATCAGGATCAAAACCAACTGCGGCAAGTAATGCCACCGCGGCTGGCGTGACCTCAAGAGTGATTCGACGAGCCAACAGGCGCTCACGCAGCTTCTCGAGCTGAATCATCACGATGTGAGCCAAGTCTTCTTGCGTCAATGATCGGAAGCGAATAATTTCATCAATGCGGTTGATGAATTCGGGCTTGAAGAACATCTGTGGATCACCAGGCAAGTTTGAGGTCATCACGATCACCACATTGGTGAAGTCGACCGTACGACCCTGACCATCAGTTAATCGACCGTCATCAAGCACCTGTAACAAGATGTTGAAGACATCAGGATGAGCCTTTTCGATTTCGTCCAACAACACCACGGTGTAACCACGTCGACGAACTGCTTCGGTGAGTTGACCGCCTTCGTCGTAACCGACATATCCAGGAGGCGCACCAACTAAACGCGAGACGGAGTGCTTCTCCATGTACTCGCCCATGTCAATGCGTACCATGGCGCGTTCGTCATCAAACAGAAATTCGGCAACGGCTCGGGCTAATTCGGTTTTACCCACACCAGTTGGTCCAAGGAACAAGAACGAACCAATGGGTCGGTTGGGGTCGGACAAACCAGCACGACTGCGACGAATCGCATTCGATACTGCGGTGACTGCTTGGTCTTGACCAATGACCCGCTTATGTAATAACGCTTCAAGGTGGACCAACTTGGCCATTTCGCCTTCGAGTAAACGCGTCACCGGTACTCCGGTTGATTTACTAACGACTTCAGCAATATCTTCGGCGTCCACTTCTTCTTTCAGCATGCGATTGCCAGTTTGCAACACATCAAGGTGCCCCGTCGCCTCAGTGATACGGCGTTCAATCTCGGGGATTCGCCCGTAACTGATCTCGGACTTCTTTTGTAGATCGGTTTCGTACTCAACGCCGATCTTCAACTGTTCAAGTTCTTCTTTCAAGTTACGAATAGCACTAATGGCATCTTTTTCCTGCTGCCAGTGCTCGCGCATAATGCCCGAGTCATTCTTCAGAAGTTTGAGTTCATCATCAATGACCGAAAGCCGTTCGCGTGATGCCGAATCGGTTTCTTTGGCTAAGGCCAACTTTTCAATTTCAAGTTGCATAATGCGACGTTCAACAACATCAATCTCAGTCGGTAATGAGTCAATTTCAATCCGTAACTTGCTGGCTGCTTCGTCAACCAAGTCGATGGCCTTGTCTGGAAGAAAACGACTTGTTATATAGCGATCGGACAAAACGGCAGCACTCACCAGTGCCGAGTCTTGAATACGAACTCCGTGGTGAACTTCATAGCGTTCTTTGAGTCCACGCAAAATCGCGATGGTGTCTTCAACACTTGGTTCACCGACATACACCTGTTGGAATCGACGCTCAAGAGCCGGATCTTTTTCAACATACTTGCGATATTCATCAAGAGTGGTTGCGCCGATCATGCGCAACTCGCCACGAGCCAGCATGGGCTTGATCATGTTGCCAGCATCCATGGCACCTTCAGCACCACCAGCGCCAACTATCGTGTGTAGCTCGTCGACGAAGGTAATCACTTCGCCAGCTGCATCGGTGATCTCTTTCAGTACTGCCTTCAAGCGTTCTTCAAACTCGCCGCGGTATTTTGCACCGGCCAGCAAACTGGCAATATCAAGAGAAATGAGACGCTTATTTTTCAAACCTTCAGGCACATCACCTTCGGCGATTCGGCGCGCTAAACCTTCAACGATCGCAGTTTTACCAACACCCGGTTCACCAATCAGCACAGGGTTGTTCTTGGTACGACGACTGAGCACCTGAATGACCCGACGAATTTCATCATCACGTCCAATGACCGGATCAATCTTTCCGTCTCGGGCCCGCTTGGTGAGATCTTGTCCATACTTCTCGAGTGCCTGAAAATTTTCTTCGGGATTTTGTGTGGTAACCCGATGACTTCCGCGTACATCACGCAACGCCTGCATCAGTTCTTCACTGCCAATACCCAAACGACTATTCATCGCGAGCAACAAGTGCTCAACTGACAAGTAGTCATCCTTGAAATCCTTTTGGTACTTCTCAGCATTTTCAAAAACATTGCTGAGTTCACGATTCATGCGCGGTTCATCGCCACCATAAGCCTTGGGCAATTTCGCTACTTTTTCGTCAGCGGTATTGCGCACCATGAGCGGTGCCTGACCCAATTTGGCAAGCACTGCTGGAACCACTGTGTCGTCTTGGCGAACGATGGCGGCCATCAAGTGATCAGGAGTGAGTTCAGGATTTGATAACGCTTTTGCCTGATCGACTGCAGCAGCAACAGCTTCTTGAGTTTTTAACGTCCAATTTTTCGGGTTCAAAGCCATGTCATTTTCCTCATCATTTTCAGCGTCATTTTTCTTGAGCAGCGACTGTTTGCAACCAATGCACCGCCGGGGCTGTTAGTTCGGTCGTCCGTTTGTAATCACGCACATCATCGGGCAAGTTGTTTAAAGCCTCGGCAAGCCGTGCCGCATCTTCTGGTCGATCAACCAGATGCGAAAGTGGCCGAACGTACGACCGAATCGTGAACAACACACAATTGGTATTCGGAAAACGTCGGATTGTTTCGCGTTCAACACGTAAGAACAATCGGTCACCGGTTGTGGGTTCGCCCAAAACTGGTAACGCAGGAGACTCAACCGCCGTACCATCAACAGCTTGATACAACTCGTCAGTATCCAGCACTCCCCAACCGGTTCGCCAAAAAGACTTTTGTGTTGAGAGCCTTTGAAAGAATGAATCAATCGGATCTTGCAACTGTTCGTTGAGTTGATCGACTGGTGCATGCACCTCGCTCATCGTGAGACCCAATTTTGAATTGAGATCCCAGCGATTTGGAAAGCAGACACTGCCGCCACCAAAAACTAAACGACCACCTCGTTCAACAAGCAACGCGAAATCTTCTTGCACAAGTCGTGCACAGGTGACTAACGGATGTTCAGCCCACTGACCATCAGCGTTGGGCTCAACTGCGAACCGTTCATGGCGATGGTGATTGACAATGTCGCGACCTTCGCGCGTAAACCATTCAGGTCGATGAGTCACGAGATGATTGACGAGGCTTTCTAAGACTTCTGCTGCTTCATCTTCTGTATTGGGTTGAAATGCATTCGCTGTCGTGTAGTTCTTGGCAAAGACAGACTTCTTCGCGTCCATTTCGTGGTCGTAATCGTCGCCAATTTCGATCCAGTTCGCTAGATCTAGTGGTCGAAGCGCGAGTCTCCAACGGAACGCACCAGCGAGGTAGGGCTGGTAATCGGGTTGTGTGCTCATGATTTCACATCACTCATCTTTTTCACACTCAATCTCGCCGTAACACCGAATCAACATGACCAAAGACCGTGACTGCCTGGCGCAAAGGCACAATATTTGCTTGCGAAGGCGGAGTGACCGGTCTTCCCTGAACAGCATTGATTGCTTGGGCCGCTAGTAGACGAAGTTGATCAACTTCATTTCGCAAACGAATAACTTCCGCTTCAAGAAACATCACACGGCGAATACCTTCAACATTCATTCCTTCGGCAGTAAGTTCAGAAATACGTCGCAGACGGGCGATATCTAATTCGCTGTAGCGACGATTGCCTCCTTGGGTGCGAGCGGGCTGCAATAACCCGCGGCGTTCGTAGATACGCAAAGTTTGTGGGTGCATCCCAGCGCGTTCGGCAGCAACAGAGATGACATAAATGGCGTGTTCACTCGTATGTTGACTCATGAATGCCTCACTAACTGTTGTTCGTGTTCTCTCTTGGGTTGATACGTGTGACTGACGCCAGATCTTCAATTGCCTGACGTTCTTCATCGGATAGTGAAGTCGGCACCACAACATTGACAGTGACGATGAGATCGCCATGGTGTTTAGTTGTTTCAATACCGCGGCCCTTCACTCGATGGCGACTTCCGCTTTGGGTTCCGGCCTTGATTCGTAAGGTCACTTTGTCACCGCTCAACGTTGGTACTTCAATGTTGGCACCGAGTACGGCTTCAGCAAATGTGATTGGCACATTGACCGTGAGGTTGTCGCCGTCGCGTCCGAAGGTTGAACTCTTACCAACTCGACAGATAATGAAGAGATCACCGTTCGGTCCACCGTTTCGTCCAGGTGTTCCTTTTCCAGGCAGACGAATACGAGATCCGTCGGACACACCTGCGGGTACTCGTACTTTGACTTCGCGGTTACGTTTTTCAATTCCGGTTCCACGACAAACACCGCATGGGGTTTCAATAGTGCTTCCAGCACCACCACATCCTGCACACGGACTCGCGAATGAGAAGAAGCCTTGATTGTCGTCAACTTGTCCACGGCCACCACACTGCGAACATGTTTTACGATTGGTTCCTGGACGAGCGCCAGAACCACTACAGGTTTCACATCGCGCATCACTCGTCAGATACACACTCGTCGTCACGCCAAGAACTGCGTCATTGAAATCAAGCGTGAGTGCGGCCTCAAGATCAGAACCACGACGTGGACCGACGCCACTGCTCGCACCACCACGCGAGCGACCACCCGAAAACATACGGAACATGTCTTCAAACGAACCCGATTCACCACCAGTGGTAAATCGCATGTTGCCCATACCACCACCGCCCATAGGTCCGAGTCGGCGAACTTCGTCATATTCACGACGTTTTGTTTCGTCGTTCAGGACGTCATAGGCGGTGGATATTTCTTTGAAGCGTTCTTCAGCTGCGTCATCACCCGGTTTGGCATCGGGATGATTCTCACGGGCCAATTTGCGATAAGCCTTGGTGATCTCTTTAGCTTCGGCGGTTTGAGCCACACCGAGCACCGCGTAGTAATCCTTTTCGTACCACTCACGTTGTGCTGCCATGACTCACCTCCTCGTTTCTTTGTTTAGCCGCGCACTTTGACCATGGCTGGTCGTAGAACGCGACCTTTCCAGGTGTATCCAGTTCGTAGAACATCGGCGACGACAGTGTTGCCATTGCCATCACCTTCGCCCTCTTCGTGGATGACTGCATCGGCTTTCGCTGGATCAAAGGTTTGACCATTGAGGTCAAGTGCTTCAAGCCCCTGCTTCTTTAATTCGGTCAAGAGAAGATTGAAGAGTGGTTCGATTTCAGCCGGATGAGCAACAAATGCGGCCTCACATGCATCAAGAACTGGCAATAGTGACTCGGCAATGCGACCAGTCGCCCGATCAATGTCATCGGATGTTTGCGTTGCAACACGTTTACGGTAATTCTCGAAGTCGGCCTGAAGTCGTTGCGCTATCTCACGGAACGAATCTCGTTCCGTGAGTAGCGCTTCAACATCGTGCTCAATCGCTGCTTCGGCTTCTTCAACCGCAACAGCATCTTCGGTTTCGGTTGTTGACCTAGCAACAACGTCATCCTGTTCGTTCGTCATGACCGTGAACTCAGGCGTCGCCGTCGACGATTTCGGCGTCAACAATTTCGTCATCGTTGGTGCCACCAGCAGCCTGGCCTGAAGCTGACGTGCCGGCAGCGTTCGAGTCACGTGCCGCTGTTTCGTACAACTTTTGACTAAATGCCTGACTTGCTGACATCAAGGCTTCAGTTGCTGATTTCGTTGCGGCAGTGTCGTTACCTTCAAGAGCGATTTTCAACGCTGCTAGTGGCTCTTCAACGGCGGCCTTTTCTTCGGGGGTGACTTTGTCACCTTGTTCACGCAAAACTTTTTCGGTCTGGTACACCAACGAGTCGGCATTGTTGCGAACTTCAGCCTCATCACGACGCTGACGATCTTCTTCAGCATGCGCTTCAGCGTCTTTCACCATCTGGTTGATGTCATCTTTTGACAATGTTGACTGACCACTAATAGTCATCGACTGTTCTTTGTTGGTTGCGCGGTCTTTTGCACTCACGTGCACGATGCCGTTGGCGTCAATATCAAATGTCACTTCAATCTGTGGAACTCCACGTGGGGCCGGTGGAAGATCAACCAATTGGAACTTGCCGAGTGTCTTGTTGAACGAAGCCATTTCGCGCTCACCCTGGATCACATGAATTTCTACTGACGGTTGCATATCTTCAGCCGTGGTGAAGACTTCGGTGCGCTTCGTGGGGATTGTCGTGTTGCGCTCGATGAGCTTGGTCATCACGCCACCCTTGGTTTCGATACCAAGTGACAACGGTGTGACGTCAAGCAAGAGAACGTCTTTGACGTCACCTTTCAAAACACCGGCTTGAACGGCAGCACCAATAGCAACAACTTCGTCGGGGTTGACCGTCTTGTTGGGCTCTTTACCAGTGAGCGACATCACGAGGTCTTGCACTGCGGGCATACGAGTAGATCCACCCACCATGATCACGTGATGAATCTGACCCTTGGTCAGACCAGCATCTTTGATGGCCTGTTCAAAAGGAATGCGGCAGCGCTCGATCAGGTCGGCCGTCATTTCTTGGAACTTGGCACGGGTGAGAGTTTCATCGAGGTGCAACGGACCTTCGGGAGTTGCGGTGATGAATGGCAAGTTGATTTGTGTCTGCTGAACCTGGCTCAATTCGATCTTGGCTTTTTCGGCAGCTTCCTTCAGACGCTGCGTTGCCATGCGATCGTTTGCGAGGTCGACACCGTGGGCCGATTTGAACTGATTGACTAGCCAGTCGATGACACGTTGATCCCAGTCGTCTCCACCGAGCACGGTGTCACCGTGGGTGCTCTTCACTTCAAACACACCATCGCCGATTTCGAGAACCGACACGTCAAAGGTTCCGCCACCGAGGTCGAACACCAAGATTGTTTCGTCTTCGTCGCTCTTGTCGAGACCGTACGCCAACGCTGCAGCGGTTGGTTCGTTGATGATGCGCAGTACTTCAAGACCAGCAATTTGGCCGGCTTCTTTTGTTGCCGTACGTTGCGCGTCGTCGAAGTATGCGGGCACGGTAATGACCGCTTGGGTCACAGTGTCACCCAAGTAGGCCTCGGCGTCACGCTTGAGCTTCATCAAGGTACGAGCGCTGATTTCTTGGGGCGAGTACTGCTTCCCGTCGATGTCTTCGCTGCGCCAGGTGGTACCCATGTGGCGCTTGATTGAGCGGAAGGTGCGATCGGGGTTGGTGATGGCCTGGCGCTTGGCCACCTCCCCAACAAGAACTTCACCAGCTTTTGAAAAGGCAACAACCGAAGGGGTCGTGCGGGAGCCTTCTGAGTTAGGGATGACGACTGGTTCGCCAGCTTCAAGGACTGAAACAACTGAGTTAGTAGTACCGAGGTCGATTCCGACTGCCTTGGCCATGATGGACACCTTTCAAGTGGGATGTATGGGGGGATTCGGCGAAGGTTGCGTCGCCATGTGTCAAGTTAGTCCCATCATTTCCGACTTGCAACCCGTGAGGTACAAATGTTGAGTCATAATGACTCAAGTCCCTCAGGAAACTCCTCGGCTCATACTTGACTCTGGGCAAACTTCGCCGAAACAAGGTGTGACACAATGGCGACATGAGTGCTCATGACTTAGTGATCCGCAATGCGTCCCTTGTCGACGGCACCGGAGCTCCGGCCCGAATCGCCGATGTTGCAGTGAGCGATGGCGTCATCACCGAAGTTGGCCCTCGCCTATCGGGTACTGGCACTCGCGAAATTGATGCCGACGGCCTGACCGTCACCCCCGGTTTCGTCGACATACATACCCACTTTGACGGCCAGGCCACCTGGGACCCCATTTTGGCCCCCTCGAGTATTCATGGAGTGACCTCAGTCGTGATGGGTAACTGTGGCGTCGGATTCGCCCCCGCGCGACCCACCCCCGATCAACATGCCTGGCTCATTGGCATGCTCGAAGGTGTTGAAGACATTCCCGGAACCGCATTGGCCGAAGGTTTGGCGTGGGACTGGGAAACCTTCCCTGACTACATGAATGCACTTGATCGTCGTGAATACGCAATCGATGTTGCGACTCAAGTAGCCCATGCACCATTGCGCGCGTACGTCATGGGCGAACGCGGCGCTGATCCACTTGAAGCACCAACTGTCGACGAATTAGCGCGCATGGCGATCATGGTCCGCGAAGGAATGCAAGCCGGAGCACTCGGTTTCACGACAAGTCGTACTTATGTCCATCGCACCAAAGCAGGCGCACCGCTTGGAACGCGCTATTCGTCGGCCGATGAACTTCTCGCACTATGTACCGCAATGGCCGAAACTGGCAGCGGCGTTGTGCAGCTCATCTCTGACGCATACCTTTCCGCCGACACCGATTTTGCTGTTGACGAAATGAAATTGATGGCCGCTATGGCCCGCACCACTGGTCGTCCCCTCAGCATGACCGTGCAACAACCCGAACCGCTCCCCGACCGTTGGCGTGAAGTTGGTGCCTGGGTTGATCAAGGTGTTTCGCAAGGACTACCGCTTTCAACACAAGTTGCAGTACGCCCCATTGGTGTCTTGCAAGGACTCACTGCCACGGTGAATCCGTTGTTGCCCTGCCCAAGCTTTGTTGAAATCGCTGGTCGACCGTTACACGAAATCGTTGTGGCGTTACGCGATCCCGAACGCAAAGCGCGCATCGTTGCCGAACACGCCGTTGCGCTGGCACGCATTGAGGGAATGGCCAGCGAAATGTTTGGCGGCTTCCACAAGTTGTACCCGATGGAGAATCCAGTCAACTACGAACCAGCACCTGAAGATTCAGTCGCTGCACGCGCAACTGCTCAAGGTCGAGGTGTTGTTGAGTTCGTCATCGATTTGCTCACCGAAGATGACGGCAATCGCTTGTTGTATATGCCGTTGTTCAACTTTGCTCACGGCAACCTTGATGATGTGCGCGAAATGTTGTTGCGTAAGAACGCCGTTATTGGTCTCAGTGATGCTGGCGCACACTGCGGTGCGATCAGTGATGGAAGCGCCACAACAACTGCACTCGCGTTGTGGTCAAAAGACCGTACTCGTGGTGAGAAGTTGCCACTTGAATTTATGGTCAACCACATCACGCAACGAACTGCTCACCATGTTGGGCTTCTCGATCGTGGTGTGATTGCCCCCGGCTACAAAGCGGACATCAACGTGATTGACATGTCAGTGCTCGGAACTCCGCCACCGCGCATCGTTCATGACCTACCCGCAGGTGGTCGTCGCTTAATGCAGACTGCAACCGGATATCGCTACACCATCAAAAACGGCATTGTTTCTTTTGTCGATGGCGAACACACCGGGGCACTCAACGGTTCATTGATTCGTGGCGCTCAGTCTCGCCGCTAATCAATCACTGTTTCACCAGCACGTACTTGGCGAGCATAGGCACCGTCAAGTGCCATCAATTCATCATGTGAACCTTGCTCAACAATGCGACCGTCATTGATGACGACGATTCGTGAAGCATCACGAATCGTTGACAGACGGTGAGCAATCACGATTGCGGTTCGACCCTTGAGGGCATCATCAAGTGCATCTTGAACGAGAGATTCATTTTCATTATCTAAATGACTTGTCGCTTCATCAAGAATCATCATTGCCGGATCTTTCAATAACAGTCGGGCAATAGCCAAACGTTGCTTTTCTCCACCCGACATGCGATATCCACGATCGCCAACAATTGTTGCAAAACCATCTGGGAGTGCTGCAATGGTGTCGTAAATTCGTGCGGCACGACACGCCTCTTCAATCTCTACTGTTGTGGCATCGGGCTTGGCATAACGCAAGTTTGATTCCATACTCTCGTGGAAGAGATGCGGATCTTGTGAAACAACACCGATTGCCGAACGCAACGATGTGCCCGTCAAGTCGCGCACATCGTGTCCGTCAATCTTGAGTGAACCCGCGGTGACGTCATACAAACGTGGCAGCAACGATGCAAGCGTGCTCTTACCCGAACCTGAAGAACCAACAATCGCAATTGTTTCACCAGGGTCAATGACAAGTGAGATGTCATGCAATACGTCAACGTCAGGGTCGCCCGATGGAGCACCCGGCATCTCAAGCGAAGGAACCGAAACTTCTCGAGCCGGCGGATAACGAAAGGTCACATGATCAAATTCAATGCGACCGCGAGGGTTCACAAGATCAATAGCACCAGGCTTATCAACAATGGATACTGGTGCATCGAGAACTTCAAAGACACGATCAAAGCTGACAAATGATGTCAACAGGTCAACGCGGGCATTAGTGAGTCCGGTGAGCGGCTGATAGACCCGACCAACCAATGTCGCTAATGCCACCAATGTTCCCGGAGAAATATTTCCAGAGACAACAAGTTGTGCGCCGATTCCATATATCGCTACTGCTCCAAGTGCACCTACTAGGCCAAGAGCAACAAAAAATACGCGGCCATATAGTGCTGAAAGTATTCCGATATCTCGCACACGTTCAGCACGTCCGCTGAATGCATCTACTTCACCTTGGTGGCGGCCAAATAACTTGACCAGCAACGCTCCCGACACATTGAAACGTTCATTCATCTGCGTATTCATTTGCGCATTGAGGCCCATTTGTTCACGAGCGATCGTTTGCAATCGCTGACCGACGCGCTTTGCCGGAATCACAAAAACTGGCAGCACAATGAGTGACAAAAGTGTGAGACGCCATTCGAGGGTAAACATCGCACCCAAAGTCGTGATGAGCACGACAACGTTGCTCACCACGCTCCCCAACGTTGATGTCACTGCTGACTGCGCACCAACTACGTCATTGTTGAGTCGGCTGATGAGTGATCCGGTTTGAGTGCGCGTAAAGAATGCAACGGGCATTCGCTGAACTTTGTCAAACAATGCAACGCGTAAGTCGTAAATGAGACCTTCGCCGATTCGTGCGGAATACCAGCGTTGAGTAATCGCTAAAACTGCATCAAAAATGGCCGCTCCAACAGCCAACGTCGCCAAAAACCAGATACGTCCTCGATTATTAGAAGGGATCGCATCATCAAGAATTGACCGAAAAACAAATGGTGGAACGAGGCCGACTGCCGAGGCAAGAATGATTGACAGCAAAAAACCGATAATTGCTGCCTTGTACGGACGAGCGAAAACCCACACCCGCGACATTGACGTCCGGTCAATCTTGCGACCTTTGACCGCCTCAGAATCACCTGGCATCATCATGTGAGGTCCCATGCGCATAATGATGCAGGCTACCTTTGACCATATGGTTCGTCGGGCGTGGCTAGGAATTCTTCTGATTGTCACTGCGACCGCATGTGGCGATGGCACCTCGCCCGAAACTAAATCAAATCAACAGAACATTGTTGCAGTGCGAGAATGGTCAACAACTTTGCGATGGGCCGACTGCGCGGGCGGACTTGAATGCGCAAGTTTTAAAGTGCCCTTCAACTACGAAAAGCCCAGCCTTGGAACTTTTACACTTCCAGTGACACGGCATCTGGCAAGTAAGCAAAGTGAACGCATCGGCACGTTGCTCATCAACCCAGGTGGACCCGGTGCATCTGCTCTCGATTTCGTTGCATACGCCGATCAAATATTTAGCAAATCAATCATTGATCGCTTTGACATTGTCGCCTGGGATCCACGAGGCGTTGGCCAATCCGATCCGCATATTGACTGTGTTGACAGCATGGACGACTACTTCGGCCTTGATCCATCGCCAGATGACGCCACTGAAAAAAACCAGCTCGTGACTGGAGCTGATGTCTTCGCTTCTGCGTGCATGACTCGAAGCGGCAACTTTCTTCCATACGTGAGCACAGTTGACGCCGCTAGTGACATGGACGTACTCCGACGAGCACTCAATGAAGATGAGATTTCTTATCTTGGATTTTCATACGGCACCAAACTTGGTGCAACGTGGGCGACGCTTTTCCCCGACACGGTCCGTGCCGCGGTACTTGATGCCGCAATTGACCCTACGAAGAGCTATGTCGACGATCTTATTTTGCAAGCCAGTGGTTTTGAAGACTCATTAAACGCGTTCTTCGATAATTGCGATGGGTCACACTGCTCATTCATGAAGGTGGGTGAGTCGGCAAAAGATGCGTTTGATCGCATCATGCTTTCTCTTGACATCGATCCCATCGCCAATGACGACGGCCGGATAGCAACAAATCAAGGAGTCGCCCAGACCGCGGTTGCTGACACCTTGTATAGCGACTCTCAATGGCCACAATTGGAAAGTGCACTATCAGCTGCTGATCTTGGTGATGGCCAACCCTTGTTGATTTTGTTTGATGAATATTTCGGGCGCAACAGCGCTGGGCAAGTTGATGACTCTCTGGATGCTTATTTTGGAATTACTTGCCTTGATCGCGACCAAAACGTAACAACCGAACAGGTGCTTAATCTCGCTGATGAACTTCATTCAGTTGCGCCACGTCTCGGTGCTGGTTGGATCCAAGAAATGTTGATCTGCGCGAATTGGAAGATTGCTCCACGAGGTGGAGTGGAGGTTCATACAAATACCGAAAACCGGATAGTCGTGGTTGGTAGTACCGGCGACGCTGCCACGCCCTTAGAAGGTACGCGGAATATGGTGAAAGCCCTAGGTCAAGCACGACTGGTGATAAGCCCACTCGAGCAACACACTACTTATGGCACAGATCAGTGTGTTACCAAAATCGTCGATGACTATTTACTCAATCTCACCGATGGGCCAGACACCATCACTTGCGATTCTGGTGCATAATCGTTGCACATTGCGTAACAAACCTGCACCAGAATCACCTACGCTGAGTTTGTGAAACGTTCTTTTTCTCCACTCGTCGCAATCGTTGTAGCTTTTGGGTTCGCGGCCTCGTCATGCAGCAGTGGCAATTCAAATATTAATGTTGTCAGTCAAGACACTGCCGTCAATGACACCGCCACTACTGATACACCAACAACTGATTCGCCCGACACTTCTAGTGTCAATTTAAACACGACCTACTCAACGTCAGATTTCGCAACTCCAACGATCTCTTGGGACTCATGCGGTGCTGGACTTGAATGTGGTTACATCGATGTTCCCATCAACTATTCCGACGTCAATTCAAAAACCACCTCTCTCTACATCGTCAAGCATGTGGCAACTGATGCCAACGCTCGAATCGGCTCATTGCTGGTCAACCCCGGCGGTCCAGGATTCGGTGGTTCATATTTGGCCGAGTCTGCCGACAACATTTATTCACAAGCAATTCTCAGTTCATTTGACATCATCGGCTGGGACCCACGTGGTACCGGAAAATCAATTCCAGCTATCGATTGCACTGACGACTACGACCATTTCTTTGCTTCGGGTGACATCACTCCCGACACCCCTCAAGAGCGCGCCGACATCGTCGCTTCTTCCGAAGAATTTACGAAAGATTGTTTTGATAAGAGCGGCGACATTCTTCCTTACGCAGGTACCAACAATGTCGCGCGCGATATGGACATGATTCGTCGTGCACTTGGCGAAGATAAAATTAGTTACTTCGGTTTTTCATATGGCAGCGAACTCGGCGCCACGTGGACCACAATGTTTCCCGACACCGTTCGCGCGGCAGTCTTAGACGGTGCCTCAGATCCCAACGCCGATGAACTGTTGAGTGTATTGCAACAAAATAAGGGTTTCGAAGATTCGATTGCCACTTTCCTTGCGAAGTGTTCAAGCGACGTTAACTGTGCTTTTTACAACGGTGGAAATGCTGAGGGTGCGTTCGATGACCTGATGGCGCAACTTGATGAGAATCCCATTGCGACGTCATCGGGTCGCCCTGATCTCACACGTGGAATGGCACTCACTGCCGTTTCAGAAGCGATGTATTCCGATTCATATTGGAGCACTCTCGAAATCGCACTTGCTTCCGCACAAGCTGGCGATGGCACTGGATTATTGGCGCTCTACGACGAATACTTTCAACGTCAGCCCGACGGAACTTACGGCAATGAACTCGAAGCCTTCCTCAATATTTTGTGCGCCGATAGCCCAGAACGCAAAACGATTGAAGAAGCCGATGCATTAGTACCGCAGTATCAAGCCAACGCACCAAGGTTTTCACCAGGTACCACTGGCGATTACACCTGTACGTTTTGGCCAAAGGCTCTTGACCCACGCGTCAACATCACCGGCGCTGGTGCGGGACCAATTGTTGTCATCGGCACAACAGGCGATCCGGCCACGCCTCTCGACAGCACCCGCAATATGGTCAAGGCACTTGAAGACGGTCGTTTGATTGTGGTGACCGCCGATCAACACACCGGATACGGGCTCAACAGTTGCGTGAACGACGCGGTCGACAATTACCTCATCGACTTACAGGCACCCGATGGTGAACTCGACTGCTGATATCTCTGGCGGAAGAGGTGGGATTTGAACCCACGGACGCTTGCACGTCGCACGCTTTCGAGGCGTGTCCCTTAGGCCACTCGGGCACCCTTCCGATATCCGAGGTTATCGGCGTGAGGCAAAGAACTGCTCGAGCAAAGCAGCTGACTCGGCAGCCAAAACGTTGTGCGTCACCGGAAAATTGTGGTTTAGCCGTGGATCGGCTGACACGTTGTACAAACTCGCTGTTGCCCCACCCTTGAGGTCGGCAGCACCGTAGACCAATGAGCCGATTCGCGAATTCAATAACGCTCCAGCACACATCACACAGGGTTCAAGCGTGACAACCAAAGTGCAATCGTCGAGCCGCCATCGACCAAGGTGCTTTGCGGCATCTTGCAAAGCCAAAATTTCAGCATGAGCGGTGGGGTCTTGAAAATTCTCTCGCTCGTTATGGCGTGCAGCAATAATTTTGCCCTCGTGCAAAACAACCGCACCGACAGGGACGTCATCATGATTGAGCGCATCACGCGCCTGATCAAGGGCCGCATTCATTGCCTCGATGTAACTGTCGTTCACTGGCATGGCGGAAGGGGTGGGATTCGAACCCACGGAGGCTTGCACCTCACACGCTTTCCAAGCGTGCCGATTCGGCCGCTCTCGCACCCTTCCAGGGTGACAACATCGGGTTCCTGCCAGGTGTGGTGGCGGCCAGGCGATCTGCGGCACACGAGCGAATCCGCTGAAGGCTGCTACCTTCCGGTCCTGACCTGATTCACGGGAACCCGTTGCACAGGACCCGACCGTCACCACACTCGACAGGAGCCAAATGTTGCAGGGGCAAGACTACCTGCCTCGGGACCGAGCGAGACCAGCAGCCTTTTCAGCTAGTCGCGGGATTCCGAGGTCGGCACAAAAGTCGGCAAATTCAGGGGTTGGACCGCTCCAGTGCCAATCATCAACTTTGCCGACCGGCACATCATTGACCGTGGTTGCAATGCGACGGAACAGGTAAGCCAGATCGCGATTTTCGCTGAGAACTGTCGCCAACTTGGCGGCACCGCGCAGACCAGGGACATCCCACTGGCCGGCTGCATCAGGAATATCTTCGATACATCCGTAGCGCGCCAAGACTGAAGCTGCAGATTTCGCACCCCAACCTGATAGCCCCGGGAAACCATCGGCCGTGTCGCCAACGAGTCCGAGATAATCAGCAATGCCCGATGGCGGCACACCAAATTTCTCAAGCACGGCTGCTTCATCAACTAACCCGTTTTCGCCCTTACCCATTTTGCGACGATCAATCTGTACAACGCGCGTGCCCTTCACACATTGACCAAGATCTTTATCAGGACTCAAGATCTGCACTTGGGTCACGCGCGAATCTGCATCAGCTACCGCAGCGGCCGATGCAAGCGCGTCATCAGCTTCATACTCGACCATTGGCCATACCGTGACGCCCATTGATCGCAACGCTTCTTCCATAATCGGAATTTGTCCCAAGATTTCGGGCTCCATGCCCTCACTAGTTTTGTAACCAGCCCACAAGTCATTGCGAAAACTTTCAATGATGTGGTCGCTTGCAACACCGATATATGTTGCGCCTTCAGTGAGCAGTTGCATTGTCGAATTCAGGACACCGATCGTTGCGGCATTAGGTGCAGGTGTTGATGATCGCACCGCTTGGCCATAATGCTGGCGATATAACTCGTATGTTCCGTCAACGAGATGAACAATCATGTCATTACTTTCGTAACGAGATGAACAATCATGTCATTACTTTCGTCGTACGGGCTTTCCTTGTGCTCATTACCCAAAAGCGTAGTGGTGAACTGCCCACACTTTTCTCGCTGAGTAGGTCAGAATAGATAGGTGAACACAGTAAATGACCCGGCTACCCGACCACTCTTACGGGGCTGGTCGCATTTGGTGTCATTTCCGATCATGGTGGTACTCGGCACTGTTTTGTTAATCGTGGTCAATTTGCCTTTTAACTTGCTGTTATCACTCCTCTTATATGTGGTCGGAACCGCCACCATGTTCGGAGTTTCAGCGCTCTATCACCGCGTGCCGTGGAAACCGAAAGCCAAAGCTCTCATGCAACGTTTCGATCACTCAGCAATTTTCCTGGCGATCGCTGGTGGATATACACCAGTTGCAGTGTTGTGTCTTGATGGTTGGACTCGATGGGCCGTACTCATTGGAGTGTGGGGCGGATCACTCATTGGAATCGCAATTCATTGGTTGCCCAATGTTCCGACTGTGTGGCACGGCGGCAGTTACATGGTTGTCAGTTGGTCAGCGATTGTGACGTTGCCTGCTTTGTGGCGCGGTCTCGGCCATCTCGGTTTTGCTCTCATTTTGGGTGGCGGAATTTGTTACACACTTGGGGCAATCGCGCTAGCCACCAAACGACCTAATCCGTGGCCCAAAGTTTTTGGCTTCCACGAAATCTTTCACGCCTTCACCGTGGTTGCCGCAGGTTTGCAATTCGCAGCCATCGCTGGCATCGTCGCCCCGCGCCTCGCCGCCTAACACGCCTAGCTCAAATGGCGACTACATGCACCCTGCTTGCATGAGCAGCCAGATTCTCGATATCAACTTGGTCCCCTGTGATAACAGTTCCACCTGGTTCCGCGAATGCAACGACGATGGCATCGACCGCAGACCCATGACCAGACATTCTCCTCAGTTCAGCAGCACGTTGTGCCGTACCCATTCGTAGAACTTCCTCGATGACACATTTTTGAAGGAATCGAAGGACCGGTGCATCTTTGGGAGAATTTCCGTGCAGGCATTCAACAACAACTGGCGACGGCACAAGCATGACGTCATTCAAAGCAATTAGTCGTTTAAGTAGTGCCAACGAATCAAGTGATCGGTCAGCAAGTTTCGAAATTCCACCGCTGTCCAAAACAATCATGTTCAACCAGCTTGCTGAAGTTGGTGTAGTTGGATGTTGCGAACGATCGCATCTGCTCGTGCGTTTTGTTCGTCAGATGGACTGCCGATTTCTTCTTCGAGTTCACGGATGTACTGCTCTAAACCTTCACGAGATTTTTCACGTTCAACGACAGCCCTCACCGCGACCTGCAGTATTTCGGATGCGGGAAGACGGCGAGATTTAACCTCTTGGTACAAATCATCCGGTAGATACAGTTGAATTCTTGGCATACGCCTAACTATACGCCTATTTAGAGACAATCCCTCCTGTTCTGAACGTCAAGGGATCGTTAAGAAGCCATCCCCCTGGTTGAGGTGGGGTCGATCCAGTCCGATAGTCACCCGTGTTCAATCGATCGGCGACCAAAGAATCTGCTTCTCCTAAAGACCAAGTCGTCGCTGACGTCTCGACAAAGGCACGGGTTGCCGAACATTCAAATGTCGCCACCGATGACGACGGCCCAGTCGTTCAGATGGTGACGTCACTGGTCAGTCAGGGTTTGCGCGACCGAGCATCTGACATTCACATTGAGCCACTCAATGACATCTTGCGTATTCGTTATCGCATTGATGGCAACTTGGTTGAAGCACAAAAGCTCCCACTGCATCTGCACTCAAGTTTGGTGAGCCGATTAAAGATCATGGCGGGCATGAATATCGTTGAACGCCGCCGGCCCCAAGACGGTCAGTTCTCAACAACAGTTGATGGCCGCGAAGTCGATGTACGCGTCGCCACCGTTTCGACAGTCTTCGGCGAAAAACTCGTGATGCGACTTCTCGACAAGCGTCGATCAACAATTGGTCTCAGCGAACTCGGAATGCCCAACGACACTCACGAGATGTACTCGCAAATGGTTTGCTCACCATTTGGCATGGTGATCTGTGCTGGTCCAACCGGTGCAGGAAAAACAACCACTTTGTATGCGTCACTGATGGAAATCAATGACATTGGCAAAAATGTCACGACGATTGAAGATCCTGTTGAGTACGTCTTCCCAGGAATCAACCAAGTTCAAACCAACGAGCAAGCTGGCCTGACATTCGCAACCGGACTTCGCGCCCTGTTACGTCAAGACCCAGATGTGATTTTGGTTGGCGAAATTCGCGATGCCGACACCGCCCGTATTGCCGTTCAATCAGCACTCACTGGCCACTTCGTGTTGTCTTCACTCCACGGCACCGATGCTGCGGCCGCACTACATCGATTACTTGACATGGGTATTGAAGCATTCCTCATTGCTTCATCGGTCATGGGTGTCATCGGCCAACGATTGTTGCGACGTATTTGTGATTCATGCAAACAGCCATATGAACCAGATGCCGAAGAGATGGCTCTCTTTCATCATCATCTTCCCAAGAGCGAAAAGGCACTTTTCTTCCATGGAGTTGGTTGTCAAGATTGTTCACAGACTGGGTACCGCGATCGCATCGGCGTCTACGAGCTTCTTAAACTTTCACCTGCTATTCGCCAACTGATTGTTGAACATGCGACCACTGAACGAGTACGCCAGTTGGCAATTGATGAAGGTATGCGACCCATGATCGCCGAAGCAATCAATCTCGTTGATTCTGATATCACCACCGTTGCCGAAGTCATCAGAACTTTGTACGTGGCCTGATTGGAATATTGATGCCGAAGTTTGCCTATAGCGCGATCAACATTGAAGGTCTCAATGTTGAAGGTGATACGAAAGCCGCCAGTATCGGCGATGCTCGTGCCCATCTTTTAAGCCAAGATCTCTATCCCACCAAACTTGCTGAGAAGCGCGGACTTCTCCAATTTGAACTCACCAAAGAAAAGGTGAAAAAGAAAGAGTTGATGCACTTCACCCGTCAACTTGCAGTTTTCGTTCGAGCTGGAATTCCAATCACAACTGCGCTCGAGACAATCGGCGATGAAACTCAAGACACCGCATTGCGACGGGCAATCACCGCAATGATTGAAGAGTTACGCAATGGTGGAACACTTTCAATGGCTGCTGCCAAGCACACGCAAGTATTCCCCAATTATTACGTCGGTATTTTGCACAGTGCCGAGCTCACTGGGCGACTTGATGAAACTCTCGACAGTTTGTCGGCTTACCTCAATCGTGAAATTGAAACTCGGTCCAAAGTTGTCAGCGCTTTGTCGTATCCAGGGGTCGTAATGGTGATGGCTGTCGTCACTGTTGTCATCTTGGCCGGATATGTATTGCCAAAATTCAAACCTCTCTTTGCTGAACTCAATGCCGATCTTCCATTGCCGACACGCATGCTGTTGGCGGTTGCATCACTATTTACCGATCTCATCTACCTTCCCATCACGTTTTTTGCCTGTGTCATTGGTTTAGCAATTTGGATGATGAAGACCGCTCAAGGTCAACGATTCAAAGACAAAGCTGTGCTCAAGATTCCCGTCATCAAAGGAATCATTGAATACGCCATTCTTGAACGCTTCTGCCGCATTCTTGGCGCAATGGTGCGTGCAGGTGTCCCACTCCCCGATGGAATGGAGACAACCACCGAAGCCACAGCAAACACGGTGTACCGCGAAAGACTTGAAGTAGCGCGCGAAGAAATGTTACGCGGATCAGGTTTCTCTGGTCCATTAGCTGCAACCAATCTCTTCCCCGGTGCTGCGAAGCAAATGTTCAAAGTTGGCGAAGAGACCGGAACCCTTGATGAACAGCTTGCAGCAGCAAGTGAATACTTCGATTCCGAACTTGAAGTGCGCATCAAACGGTTCACCACAATGTTTGAGCCCATCATGATTATTGGTGTGGGCTTAATGGTCGGCTTTGTCGCCGTTGCTCTGGTCTCGGCAATGTACGGAGTACTTAGTGGAGTGAAGGATGGTGCGTGATGAACTCGTTGAGTTCAGTGTCCCAAAACCACATCGATGAGATTTTGTCCGTAGAAAATTGCCACGATCGAACCAGCCGCCAAGAATGGTCCGAACGGCAATTGCGTTCGGCGTCCAGCCTTACCAATGATCATCATCACCACGCCGATGACTGCACCAAGAATGAATCCGTAAAACAAACCGACCAAAGCAAGGCCTGGATTCAACCAACCCAAATACATTCCGAGCAACGGACTAAGTCGCACATCTCCCTCACCAAGACCGCCCCGACTCGCAAGATACAGCACACCCATAACGGCGAGAGAAATTGCTGCGCCAAACAACGCCATGTAGATACGTCGTGGTTCATTGTCAATCAATGCAGCAATCACCAGAAGTGGAGCGCCCAAAGCCATCACGGTGTACGAAACTTCGCGCGGCAAACGCTGAGTCTTCAGGTCAATGACGGTCAAGCTAGTCAGGCCGGCAGAAAAAACACAGAAGGCCGCAACCAAAACGCTGCGTTCAAAATGAATTGCCATCAGGGTGAACAGAGTTCCTGTCACGATTTCGACAATGATCGGCTCAACACCTATGGGTTGACGACACTTGCGACATTTGCCGCGCAATGCCAGCCACGACAAGACCGGCACCAAATCAAGTGGACCGAGTTCAAGTCCACACGATCCGCAAGCCGATCCCGGTTGAACGACCGACGCTCCACGCGGAACTCGATCAATGACCACTGTCAAGAACGAACCAACTAATAAACCCATGACAACAGCAACCCATACCACCGGTGTCGCAATGTCGATTCCAGTCGCGCAAATCATTAACAAAGGACACTAGCGATGACTTCGTTTACACAACTCAACATTGATCCAGAACTCGACAAACTCTTGAGAGCAACTGTCAATGTTTCGGCATCTGACTTACATCTGACATTGGGCAGACCGCCCATGGTGCGTCAAAGTGGTGATCTGATTCCGATTGCAGGGACAACCGAACTCAACGCCACGGAACTTGATCGGATGATCGGAAGTCTCTTTGATGACGGGAAGGCCAAAGAGTTTGCCCACAATCACCAGGTTGACTTTTCTTTCGGAATCAACGGTGTCGGCCGCTTTCGTGCCAACGCATTTCGTCAACGGGGTTGCATGGCTCTCGCACTTCGCGTTGTGCCCCATCGCATCAGCCCCCTTGACGAACTCGGAGCCCCTGCAGCATGTACACGGCTACTCAATGCACCATTCGGTTTGGTATTGGTCGTTGGGCCAACAGGTTCGGGTAAGAGCACCACACTGGCCGCCATGATTGACCAGATCAATCGTGATCGAGCATGTCACATCTTGACCATCGAAGATCCAGTTGAATTCGTTCACACTCATAAACGCTCATTGGTTAACCAACGTGAAGTTGGCACCGATGTCAATACTTTTGAAGATGGGTTGCGATCTGCCCTGCGAGAAGATCCCGATGTGATTTTGCTCGGCGAAATGCGCGATCTTGAATCAATCGCCATCACACTCACACTCGCCGAAACTGGTCACCTAGTTTTCGCAACATTGCACACCAACGATGCGTCTCAAGCGCTTGACCGTATTGTTGATGTCTTCCCGGCCGAACGCCGTGACCAGATTCAGATTCAACTTGCGGGTTCGTTGCAAGGAATCATCAGCCAACGGCTCATTGCTTCCGAACATGGCGGACGGGTTGCAGCATACGAGGCGTTGATGGTCAACGATGCGGTGCGCAACTTATTGCGCGAAGGTAAAACTCGGCAGATGCGCAATGTCATCAGTACTGGCCAAAACGAAGGAATGCAAACTCTCGAGATGGACCTGGCCCGATTGGTCATTGCCGGCCATATCACTCAGGCCGATGCCTGTAGTCAGAGTGCGTATCCCAAAGAAGTTGTCACCCAGATCGCCACCCAGCGCGCGCAACTCGTCAACAGCTAATCGTGGTAACCAAATCGAAAAGGCCGGCCCTTGCGGGCCGGCCTTTTTGTTGACGCTGATATGGACTGAATTAGGCGACGCAAGCTCCGCCGACTTGAGGATTCACTGCACCAGCAACGCCCACGTCATACAACGTTGACTGCGAGCGCAAGAACTTGGCGGTCACCAATCCAGCTTCGGTGGGATCACCAGCGGTAATCGCAGACTGATCGGCGTACCAGGTCTCGACGGCAGTTTCCATGACTCTCTTATCGGTGTCACAAGCACTCTGCTGTCCCTTGTCGGTAATGCCGCGGACGGCAAAAACCGTGACCGTCGCCAAAATTCCCAAGATCACGACCACGATCAGCAATTCAACGAGTGTGAATCCCTTATCTCGGCGGGCCTGCATTGTTTCTTTGTTGATATTCATGTTTTTCCTTTCATTGAAGACTGTGAATGACGCTTGTGATATCGGCAAAGACACGTGCAACTAAATATCTGTATTGTCAAGAACGCGTCAAGGCTCTTTCAGGTCGTACCCTCTAGGCAATGACAATCGAACCTTCAGCCTCACTGCATCTCAAAGCCGATCGCGATCGCAGTATGAAACGCGGTCATCCGTGGATTTTGAGTGGTGCCGTCGCCAAAGTTGATGGAGATCCACAGCCCGGAGACACGATCCGCATTATTGCGGCTAACGGAACCGAACTCGCAACAGCTTTTTACAGTCCGTTCTCGGCTTTGCGCGCTCGTGTGTGGTCGTTTGATCCCACTATTGAAATCACAGCAGGCTTTATTGCCGAGACCATCAACAAAGCTGTTGCGCAACGTAATGCCGACCCTGAACTCACTCATACATGTCGCTTGATTTTTGGTGACTCCGATGGATTGCCGGGTTTAACCGTTGATCGCTACGGCGAAGTTGCAGTGATGGAAATCAATAGCGTCGGCATTGAACGTTGGCGCGACGCCGTGGTTTCAACTTTGATGAAGGTTGAAGGAATCACTTGTGTGTACGAACGCAGCGAAGGTGTCGATCGCGAACGCGAAGGCCTCACTGTGCGTAACGGACTTGCTGCTGGCGTCTTGCCTGCAAAGATCTACGCCATTGAAGGTAACGAGAAGTACATCGTCAATGTTGAAGAAGGACACAAAACTGGTTTCTATATTGACCAACGTGATTCACGAAAGTTAGTGGCCTCACTCGCTCCCGGACTTCGAGTGCTGAATGTGTTTGGTTACACCGGTTCATTCGGAATTGTTGCTGCTAAGAACGGTGCAGCCTCAGTAACCACTGTTGAATCATCTGGTCCTGCACTTGAATTGGCAAAGCAGAATGCCGAATTGAACGGTGTCGACGTTGGTGAAGTTATTGAAGGCGATGCTTTTGAAGTACTTCGCCGCATGCGCGATCGCCGTGCCGAGTTTGACTTGATCATTCTTGACCCGCCGAAGTATTCGGCTAGTGCAAAACATATTGAGCGCGCCACGCGTAAGTACAAGGACATCAACTTGGTTGGTATCAAGTTGCTCGCACCTGGCGGCAAGTTGATGACGTTCTCGTGTTCGCAAACAATGGATACAGATTTGTTCCAGAAAGTGGTGGCCGGCGCAGCCGTTGATGCGAAACGCGATCTACGAATTATTCGCCGACTTGGTCAACCTGTTGACCACCCAGTGCACTTGCACTTCCCCGAATCGGAATACCTCAAAGGCTTGCTACTTCAAGCCGACTAAGGTTCACTTTGATTTGTGATTCTGGTGTCGTTTAAATCGGTATTGCCAATTAAATCGACACCAGAATCACGGGTTATTCCTGAACGAGTTCGATCAACGTTCCGAAACTGCCCTTGGGGTGAATGAAAGCAACGGTGGTTCCACGGCTACCTGGACGAGGTGCCTTGTCGATCGCGGTTGCACCAGCGGCCAACATCGCATTTAATGCAGCGCCGCAATCGGCAACGCGATAACCAATGTGGTGAAGGCCTTCGCCACGCTTTTCAATCGCTTTGGCAACGGGACTGTCGGGCCGAGTTGGCGTCAACAGTTGTATGTAGCTTTCGGCGACCTTTAACAACGCTTCTTCAACGCCATCGCTTTCAACGATTTCGCGGTGATCTACTTCGGCACCAAAGGCCCGCTTGTAATAATCAATGGCGGCTTCGAGGTCTTTGACGGCAATAGCGACGTGGTCGATTTCGGTGAGAATCATCTCAACACAATGCCACGAAAGATCAGGCGCGCTGGAATCGGGTGATATTGGCTTCGCCAACTTTGGCGCGGAACGCCGGATCGGTGATACCAAGACCACGTTCTGGAGCCAGACACAAGACGCCCAACTTGCCCTCGTGCATGTTGTTATGCACTTGGTAGGCAGCTTCGCCAACATGATTCAAGTCAAAGGTCTGGCTGAGCACGGGATGAATCATGCCCTTGGCCAAAAGACGGTTGGCCTGCCACGCTTCTTGGTAGTTAGCGAAGTGACTACCGACAAGATTCTTGAGTCGCATCCAGAAGTGGCGGTTGTCGAATTCCATCATGAAGCCACTGGTGGCTGCGCAAGTCACAACAGTGCCGCCACGCTTGGCAACATAAATTGATGCGGCAAAAGTTGAACGACCAGGGTGTTCAAAAACGATGTCGGGGTCTTCGCCGGCGAGATCACGAATGTCGGTTCCGAGACGACGCCATTCACTTTCGTCGTGAGTGTGTTCGTCTTTCCAGAACTTGTAGTTCGCTGTCTTACGATTGATGATGTGCTCAACACCCATATCGCGCAAAATTTGTGCCTTGTCGTCACTACTGACGACACACACCGGAATGCCTCCGCCGTTCAAGACATATTGAGTCGCATACGCACCAATGCCACCGGTGGCACCCCAAATCAAAACGACATCACCTTGTTTCATGGCAGCACCGTTGCGACTGACCAACATGCGATAACTCGTTGAGTTACACAAAGCGTTAACCGCTGCTTCTTCCCAAGTGAGGTGCGCCGGCTTGGGCATCAATTGATTGGCCTTAACAACTGAAAGATCGGCCAAACCACCAAAGTTCGTTTCGTATCCCCAAATGCGCTGATTTGCAGCCATCATCGAATCGTTATGTGCGGTGTTGTCTTGATCGTCAACGTGATTGCAATGCACGGTCACGTGATCGCCGGGCTTCCACATGCGCACAGCTGAACCAACTTTGACAACGACACCCGACGCGTCGCTACCAATCACTTGATACGGCTGATCGTGGCGCTTGGCCCATTCGCTTTCACGCGAGAGGCGCTTCATTGGACCAAACGTTGACACTGGTTCAAAAATGCTCGACCAAACTGTGTTGAAGTTGATGCTGCTGGCCATCACCGCGACATACACCTCATCGGGGGCTAATTCAGGTGTGGCGACATCGCCCACGTGCACGCTTTGGCGCGGGTCTTTCTTCTCTGATGCCACGCCTTCCCACATATTTGCTTCGCTCGCCAAAATATGGGCGGCTCGGTAATTGTCGGGAATGCTGAGGGCTCCGATAGTTGCGCTATCGGCACCGCTCATGATGGCGTCAAGAATCTTTTCCATGCGCCGATGTTACTCAGGAGTAGGTTCTGTGGGCACTTTGGCGACACAATAGAGATCTGACAAATGCGTCACCCAAGAACGCCTTACGAAAGAGAGTCCATCATGGCCGGTTCATACATCGTCGCTGGAGCCCGTACGCCAATTGGCAAGATGAGCGGAGCACTCGCTTCGTTCAGTGCCGCCGATCTTGGCAGCATTGCCATCAAGGCTGCTCTTGAGCGTGCCGGAGTTTCTCCGAACGAAGTTGACCATGTGATCATGGGCCAAGTTTTGATGGCCGGACAAGGTCAGGTGCCGAGCCGTCAGGCTGCCGTCAAGGCTGGCATTCCGATGAGCGTTCCCGCCATCAACGTCAACAAAGTGTGCTTGTCAGGATTGAACGCGATCTATCTCGCCGACCAAATGATTCAGGCCGGCGATGCCGACATCGTGATTGCTGGTGGCATGGAGTCGATGACTAATGCTCCGTACATCGCTTCGGGCGCACGTGGTGGTTTCCGTTACGGCAACACCGAACTCAAAGACGCGATCATCGCCGACGGTTTGTGGTGTTCGTTCGACTCATGCCTCATGGGTCTTGGCACCGAGCGTTACACGGCTGGCAACATCAGCCGTCAGCAGCAAGACGATCTCGCTATGAAGAGCAACCAGCGTGCCGCCGCCGCAATTGCTGCCGGTCGTTTGGCTGATGAAATCATCGCTGTTTCAATTCCGCAGCGTAAGGGTGACCCGTTAGTGATCTCGAACGACGAAGGCGTGCGCGCCGACACCACGATGGAAAGCCTCGGTGGCCTCAAGCCCGCATTCGACAAAGACGGCACGATTACTGCCGCAAACGCTTCGCAATTGAGTGACGGCGGTTCGGCCGTTGTCATGATGTCGGAGCGTTTCGTGAAAGATCGTGGCATCAAGGCTCTCGGCCAAGTCGTGAGCTACGGAATGGTTGCTGGCCCCGACAATGCATCGTTGTTAACCCAGCCAAGCCGCGCCATCTTGAAAGCACTCAACAAAGTCGGCATGAAAGTCAGCGACATCAACTTGTTTGAACTCAATGAAGCATTCGCTACGGTTGGTATTGCATCAATGGCTGATCTCGGAATCAGCGACGACATCGTGAACGTCAACGGTGGAGCGATCGCCCTTGGTCACCCGATCGGTATGAGCGGTAACCGCGTTGCGTTGACCGTGTTGCACGAACTTCGTCGCCGTGGTGGCGGCGTTGGTGCCGCAGCGTTGTGTGGCGGTGGCGGTCAAGGCGACGCCATCATCGTCCGCACCGTCTAATACTCACATTTCACCGTGGTTCTGGTGTCGTTTTATTCGCTATAGCCAAATGAAATGACACCAGAATCACGAGGTTAGGAAAGTAGTTCGCGGATTCTTTCTTTGGGTCGGCCCACAATGGCTTTCTTTGACGTCACCACAATGGGACGCTGCAACAGTTGTTTGTGCTTCACCAACAACTTCACGACCTGGTCTTCAGTCGCCGCATCTTTTTCTTCGAGCCCGAGTTTCTTCCACATGCTGTCTCGGCGCACCAGATTGGTCACGGGATCTTCCAGCTTCGAGATGATGTCGCGCAATGTGGCTTCGTCGGGCGGATTCTTGATGTACAAAACAATCTCGGCGTCAACGCCTAATTCCTCAGCAATGCTCACGGCACTGACGCTGCTGTTTCAATGCTGATTGTGGTAAATCGTGACTTTTCCGGGCTTTGCCATGGAAAAGACGGTAACTCCCGTCTCAATACTTGACATGATTGCGTCACATTTGTAACATAACTGTCATATCAGGGCACCGGTCCTGCAACAGGTCTTTTTCCGCCCGCACCTTTTGCAGAACTGGTGCCTTGATCGCGTCTGCGGATGATCGCGTCTGCGGACTGTTCTAGGTAGCCCTTCAGTCTTCGATGACGCGGCGGCCATTGATGGCCCGGCCCAATGTGAGCTCATCGGCATACTCAAGATCGCCTCCCACTGGCAGGCCAGACGCTGGTCTCGTGATGCGGATATTGAAGGGCTTCAAAATTCGGCTGAGGTACGACGCGGTCACTTCGCCCTCGGTATTGGGATTCGTGCACACGATGATTTCAGTGATCTCTTCATTCGACAGGCGCATCACGAGTTCACGAATTTTCAATTGATCGGGACCGACACCATCAATGGGGTTCATCACTCCGAGCAACACGTGATAGCGACCACGAAATTCACCAGTGCGTTCGAGAGCAATGATGTCACGACTTTCTTCAACGACGCACAACACCGACGGATCACGACGAGGATCGGCACAAATCGGACACAGTTCGTCTTCGGCAAAGTTGAAACAACGCGCGCAGAATCGAACGCGTGCCTTGGCGTCAGTAATTGCTGATGCCAAACGATCAACATCTTCATCGGAAAGTTTGAGCAGATGAAAGGCAATACGTTGGGCCGACTTTGGTCCGATACCTGGCATGCGCCCAAGTTGATCGATCAATGTCTGAACAGGAATGGTGTACGAAGCAGCCACTCTTATTCGTCCTCAGCCAAAATCTCTGAGCCAGGAAAAGCGTCAGCCAAGTTTGTTTCGGTTGCCTTATTTGAAACGGTTGGCAACTGCTTGATTTCTTCAATATCAACAAACTCTTCTTCGGCTACTTCTTCGACAACTTTTGCTTTTGGCGCTCGCGGTTCTTCAGAACGAGTTTCGACGACGATCGGACACTTGCCGCCCGCGACCTTAAAGATGACGGCCGAAAGATCGGACATGTACTCATTCACACGTTTCGCCGACGGTTCGTTATCAACCATCAGAACTAATTGACCATCGCGTTCAACAGGCTTGGCCATTTGAGCAACCGCGCGACGCATGCCTTTCAACTCGCCGATGACACCGTCGTTCCATTTTTCAACAACAGTCGCGATTGACATTGCGCTTGTTGATGCTGGCACGGGAGCAGCCGCAGGCTCGGGTGTCGTTGTCGGAGCAGCAGTTGCTGCAGCTGCAATTGGTGCAGGGGCTACTGGACGTACGGCGGGCGCACTTGGATCTTGGGCAACTCGCCCACCCAAAACAGCACGACCAGTCGAAGGGTTCACTGGTGCAGGTGCGATTTGCGGCCGATTTTCCAGTACTTTTTCCAGTCTTTCGACTCGGGCCAACAATGATTCAATTCCCATTTGTAACTCGCGATGCACCAGGCGAACTAGTGCAACTTCAAGAACAACTCGGGAGTCGGGAGCATTGCGCATGTCGTTAATCGCCAGACCCAATGTCTCGATGACTTTGACAATACGCGGTGTACCAAGTCGACCAGCTTGAGCTGCAACTTCAGCCGCACGATCTTCGGGTAACTGCACAAGTTCGGGAGCCATCTGCGTTAAGAACGCATCACGCATGTGTCGCACTAAGTCGTTCACGATGGTGCGCGGGTCGCGTCCGAAGTTAACGGTGTGCGCAACAGCAGCCAACAAACGGCCGGCATCGTATTCAATGAGTGCATCAACAAATTCGTCAACGGGCGTGACCTCATCAACCATGCCACCTGTTGCAGCAGCGAGTTCAAGTGCTGACAACGTGTCACGCGCCGAACCACCGCCTTGACGAAGCACTGCATGAATCGATTCATCGCTGATATCAATACCGGCATCAGACGCAACCCAACGTACATGGGCTTCAAGTTCGTCGACTGGCAGCAAATGGAATTGCAAGTGTTGCGTACGACTACGAATTGTTTCGGCGACTTTCTCGGGGTCGGTTGTTGCCAAAACAAACACAACATGCGACGGTGGTTCTTCAAGAGTTTTCAGAAGCGCCGCCGAAGCACCCTTGGACAACATGTGCACTTCATCAAGGATGTAGACCTTGTGTCGTCCGGGTGATCCAAGAGAAGCTGCTGCGATTATTTCGCGAATGTCTTCAACACCGTTGTTACTTGCCGCGTCAAGTTCGATGACATCAAAACTGTTGCCCTCTTGTACTGCCAAACACGAACCACATTCGCAACATGGTTCTCCATCAAGTGGATTTTCACAGTTGAGAACTTTGGCCAGAATTCGCGCGGTTGTGGTTTTGCCGGTACCGCGTGGTCCAGAGAATAAATAGGCATGGCCTTCGCGAGAGTTGGCAACCGCGTTCTTGAGCGCGCGCACAACATGCTCTTGACCCTTGAGTTCAGAGAAGCGTTGCGGCCGATACCGGCGGTAGAGAGATTGAACAGCCATCGCTTGAGACTGTAGTGGTGAGGTGTTGCGAAGGATGCTTCGACTTCGCAAGATCACTTTGTTGCGAGTGCCCATATTCAGTAGGTCGCGGAGAACTACCGTTGTAGGTGATCATGTCTTTGCTTACCGCCACCTCATCTGCAACTCGCCCTCGTCGTACATTGCGAGCTGCCGTCTTGGGTTTATTTGTCGCTCTCAGCGCTGGCCTGCTCATTGGCGCCCAGCCAGTTCGGGCCGAAACGACATTGGTTTCTTCGAGTCCAGCCGACGGCGAAAAAGTTGCTACGCCACCCACTCAGATCGTCGCTGTTTTTAGTGCTGCGGTACCAAATAATGCCGTTATGCAGGCAGTATGTGAAGGTCGGCCGGCTCCGATCGGCTCCGTGACGGTTGGTGCCGATGGTATTTCACTCATCGCCACAGTGACCGCGGCTCTGCCGATTGGCACCTGCAACGTCACCTATTCGGTACCCCAAGCCGACGGCAAGGTCGCAACTGGCGGTTTTTCCTTCGAAGTCCTTGACCCAGCGACGGCTGATCCAGGCGATCTAGGTGGCGATGTCACCGACGGCGGAAACTTGGCAGTCGATCCACCCCCAGTGAGTGGACCCCTCGCTCTTTTCCGAATCCTCGCCTACCTCTCGCTCGCCGCACTTTTCGGTGGCATTGCCTTTATTCGTTGGACCTGGCCCGAGGGTATCAACGACGATGCGACCTACAGGTTCCTGCGCATTTCGTGGATTGTCGCATTGTTCAGCAACTACGTCGTGGCCATGTTGCGAGCATCGCTACTTTCGGGCGATTCGGTGACGAGCACAATTATTCCTCTTGGCTGGGGCCAACTGTTCCACAGTGCGAGTGGAATTTCAGCGGTTCTACGCGTCGCACTCATTGCTGTTTGTGCAATTGTGGCGCTGCGCCCCGATCGCATTTTTGATCCGCAATCGCACATCGTTTCCCTCGCCTTACCCACTGCAGCCATGGCAACATTCGGCCTCACTCGGGCAATCGACGACTTCTCAGCTCTTGGCACCATCGCTGGAATCGTCCATGTTCTGGCCGCTGGCATGTGGCTAGGTGGCCTGGTTTTCTTGGCCCAATCGGTATTGATTGGTCCAGGCGAAGAAGACCTGATGCACGCCATACGAACCTTTTCACGGCAAGCAAATATCTACATCGGTGTCACGGTTGTTGCCGGAATTGTGCAGTTTTACCAGATGGATGGCAGCTCAATTCTGACGAGTCGTCACGGCCGCTTGATCATCGTCAAAGTGATCGGCGTTGCTGGCATGGTTTATGTCGGTGGAGCCACACGACAGTTCATTAATCATCAATTAGCCAAAAAGCGCGAACTCAGTGGTCGCACAGCCAAGCAATTGCGTAAAGCAGTTCTCTCCGAAATTGGTATCGGCATCTTGGTATTGGTCTTCACGTCATGGTCGGTTGCAACCTTGCCACCCAATGTGACTCCCCCTGGTTCTGATCGCACCAAATACGCCTTTGTCGGGGATCGCTCGGGTGGCGAGTTTGATGTACAACTCAAAGTCACTCCCGCCACGGTCGGCCTCAACGCGGTACGGATTGATGTGTATTCGCCACCGACAGGCTTGACCGATCTCACCGTGCAGTTCAACCCGCCAACCAACAACACTGCAAGCGTGACCCTCAATGTCCCACTCGACGGCGTCGGCGCAGCTCGACTCCCCATGAGTGAAGGAGTTCCGTTCGGTGCGCCTGGTCTGTGGACAATCATCGTGACCGGCAACGGACCCGCTGGCCCACTGCCATCGGTGACGTACACCGTGTCGGTGATGGCGAATTCCAGCGATTCGGGCTCTGCCGGAACCGATATCACGACCACCTCAATCGCCATCGCCATTGATGGTTCGCCGGCAACCGTGGTTGTCCCCCTTGGCGGCACCACAGTTCCTGGTGCGGTCACCCCCGCAGCCGGAATTCAACCTGTCACAGCCACGGTCGTCACCTCGGTTCCTTGAGCCAGTTGCGAGTATCGTTCACGGGGTGACTAGTGCTAACCCCATGCAAGACAAGCTCGCCGACCTTCTTCAGCGCAAAGAACAAGCGCTCCACGCGGGGTCGCCCCGTTCGGTAGAACGTCAACACGAAAAAGGCAAGTTGCTGGCCCGCGAACGGCTGGATTACTTGCTTGATCCAGGCTCATTCCAAGAACTCGACATGTTGGCTCGTCACCGTGCCCATGCAGCTGGTCTTGATGAACACCCGTACACCGACGGTGTCATCACCGGTTGGGGCACCATTGAGGGTCGCAAGGTTTTTGTCTTCTCGCAAGACTTCACCGTGTTCGGTGGAGCGCTTGGCGAAGTATTCGCTGAAAAGATTCACAAGTTGATGGACATGGCGTTGCGCGTTGGCGCCCCGGTCATCGGTCTCAATGATGGCGCTGGCGCACGTATTCAAGAGGGCGTCGTGTCACTCGCAAGTTACGGCGGCATCTTCTATCGGAATGTGCAGTCAAGCGGTGTCATTCCGCAGATCTCCGTGATTCTCGGACCATGTGCCGGTGGAGCCGTGTACTCGCCCGCCATGACTGACTTCATTTTCATGGTGCGCGAGAGCAGCCACATGTTTATTACCGGACCTGATGTTGTGAAGACCGTGACCGGCGAAGAAGTAACGCTTGAAGAACTTGGCGGCGCAATGAGCCACGCGAGCAAGAGCGGTGTCGCCACATTTGTTTCGGCCGATGAGAAGTCGTGTCTTGATGACGTGCGTTTCTTGATGTCGTTCATGCCACAGAACAACATGGAAGAACCGCCGACAATTGATACTGGTGATGATCCCGATCGTTTGTGCCCCGATCTTCGCGACATTCTTCCTCCATCACCCAACCAGCCCTATGACATGAAGAAGGTCATTGCATCAATCGTTGATGACGGTGAATTCTTTGAATACTTCCCGCACTGGGCCAAGAGCATTGTGTGTGGATTTGTTCGCATTGATGGTCATTCAGTTGGCGTTGTTGGCAACCAGCCGTTGTTCCTCGCTGGTGTGCTCGACATCGAAAGCGCTGAAAAGGCTGCTCGCTTTGTCCGCACTTGCGACGCCTTCAATATTCCGTTGCTGACCATGGTTGACGTACCTGGCTTCTTGCCGGGCGTTGATCAAGAGTACGGCGGCATTATTCGTCATGGAGCCAAGTTGCTCTACGCATATTGCGAAGCAACTGTTCCGCGAATCCAAATCATTACGCGCAAGGCCTACGGCGGAGCGTACGTGGTGATGGACTCGAAGTCGATTGGCTCCGATCTTTCGTACGCATGGCCAACCGCCGAACTTGCAGTGATGGGACCAAACGGTGCAGTTGAAATTGTGTATCGCCGTGAATTGCAACAAGCTGCCGATCCGGTTGCACGTCGTGCCGAACTCGTGACCGAGTACACCGAGAAGTACGCCAACCCATATGCGGCAGCCGAGCGCGGTTACATCGATGACGTCATCGACCCCGCCGAGACTCGTCAAAAGATTGTTGCTGGTTTCCGGATGTTGCGTACCAAGCGCGAAGAGTTGCCACGCCGCAAGCATGGCAATATGCCGTTATGAGTCAACAAGTTTCACCAACGCCAACAGACGAAGAGGCAGTCGTTATTGCGGCTGCCATTGAAGCTCTGTGGCCACGACCAGTCGTGGGTGAAAATGTTGTCGCAGCGCGGCAAAACGCGTGGCGCTTCAGTGGACGTTGGTGGGCCAAACCAACCATCGCTCGGCGCGATCGTCCCTAAATAACGCTCATGGAAGTCACCACGGTTGCTGATGATCTAGTGGTTATTCACGATGGCCTGTCGGTGTATCGGTACGACGGGTTAACACCATCGACTTCATACACGTTCAACGGAATCGAAGTCACCACACTTGCTCGACCTCACGGGGAGTTGCTCAGCACGTTTGCAACAGTTAACGATGTTCATTTCGGTGAACTTGAGTGCGGAAAAATTGATGACGATCCCAAGGGACCAATTCAACGTTCACGTCCTGGCGAACCTCCGTATCCCGAGATCATGAATCGTGGCGCAGTTGCTGAAATCAGTGCGTTAAATCCGCAGCACATATTCGTCAAAGGTGATCTCACGTGTTTTGGATCTGACGAAGAATTCGCCGCATTCGAAAACTGCTACGGCCAACTCGGAGAAAAGTTGCATGTCATCCGTGGCAATCATGATTCGTATTTGGGTCAACACAAATACGACGAAGACCAATGGATTGCAATGCCCGGCATCTGCGTTGCCCTCATGGACACCGCGATTCCTACAGAAACAACTGGTGATATCGCAACGGGTCAACTCACTTGGTTGGCCGAGCATGCCGCATCAACTGAGTTGCCCGTACTCGTGATGGGACATCACCAACAATGGACACCAGGTGCGCAAGCCGATGGTCATCGCAGTCAGGGCTACTTCGGTATTAATCCAGACAGCAGTGACGCACTCAATGCAGTTGTCGCAAAACACCAAAACATCATCGGTTACACCGCAGGCCATACTCATCGACATCGCGTCCGACAGATGGAATGTGGCGTACCCACTATTGAAATCGGTTGCGTCAAAGACTTCCCGGGCACGTGGGCTGAATACCGCGTCTTTGAAGGTGGAGTAATGCAAGTCGTTCATCGTATCTCAACTCCACAAGCTCTTGATTGGAGCGAGCGTTGTCGCCACTTGTACGAAGACTTCGGTATTGATTACGAAAGCTACGCACTTGGCACCCTGAATGACCGGTGTTTCGTCTTCCCAACTCGGGCAGAATAGACAACGTGACTTCATCCGCGCCTCGAACCCCACTTGAGGGAATGCGGGTCCTCGATATTTCAACAGTGATCGCTGGACCAAACTGCGCGCGTTATCTCGCCGATTTCGGTGCTGACGTCATCAAAGTTGAACGTCCGGATACTGGCGACAGTCTGCGCAATATGGCCTGGAAAGATCCGCGTGACGGTGTTGGTCTGTGGTGGAAGATCGCTAATCGCAACAAGCGCACCATCGCCCTCGATTTCAAAAATGCTGACGACAAAGCCCTTTTTTTAGATCTTGTTAAAGATGCGCATGTTGTCGTTGAGAATTTCCGTCCGGGCACCCTTGAACGTCTTAATCTTGGACCCGACGAACTTCTTGCCATTAACCCTTCATTGGTACTGACACGAGTGAGTGGTTTTGGACAGACCGGACCGTACGCGCAACGACCTGGTTTCGCATCAATCGCCGAATCTATGTCGGGCTTTGCAGCAGTCAATGGTGAAGCCGATGGACAACCCTTGCTTCCAGCTATTGCACTCACTGATGAAGTCACTGGACTTGTCGGTGCATTTTCAACAATGGTTGCGCTGTATTCGGGTGTTGGCCAAGTCGTTGACATCAGCTTGCTTGAAAGCATGTTCCACATCATGGGGCCGGTTGCATCACTGTTTGCCTTAACTGGCGAACTACAACCTCGACTTGGAGCAGGATTGCCATACACGGTTCCGCGCGGCACCTATCAATGTTCTGATGGACAATGGGTTGGCATTTCAAGTTCGTCCGATTCGGTTGCTGCTCGGGTGCTCGCGCTTCTTGGTGTCGGCGACGATCAACGCTTCACCTCATTCGACGGACGTGCTGCCAATCGCGTTGCGCTTGAAGAACTCATGCGCAATTGGTGTTCGCAACGTTCGCGCGACGAAGTCATTCGACTTTTTGAAGAAGCCGAGGCCGCAATTGGTCCAGTCATGGATATGGCCGATATTGCTGTTGATCCTCATTTCTTATTTCGCGAAGCCGTCACAATGGTTGGCGACACTCCGATGCAGAACTTGATCGCGAAATTGTCGGCCACACCTGGATTGTTACGTCACGAAGGTCGCGCTAAAGACGCCGATGGTGACGACATCAAAAAAAGTGGCTGGGCCAATACACAAGGAGCACAAAATGACTAACTCAACAAAACCGTACGTTTACGTAGCCGGGCCACTTTTTGATGAGGGTGAACGTTGGTTCATTGAAAAGGTTGATCAACTCATTCAAGACGCCGGCTTTGAAACTTTTTTGCCCCATCGCGACAATCCTCCTAAAACCGATGACAACATCGGCGAAATCTTTCTCAATGACAAAGGTGGCGTCGATCGCTGCCAAGTTGTCGTTGCGAATCTCAATGGCGTGACGACTGACGATGGAACTGCTTGGGAAATTGGTTACGCCTACGCTCACAACAAATTCATCATCGGTCTGTTCACCGATTGGCGAGGACGTTTTCCTGGGGCCACTCAAGTCGTGAACTTGATGCTGCAATGCAGCTTGGACAAATTGGTACGTTCGCTTGATGAACTCGATCAGTCACTTCGCGATTGGCTAACAGAAACACATATCTAACTATTCGCAATCCGCCGTTTACCTGACGGCAATCGCATATTTGTAATGAGTCGTCAGACTTTCACAGTGTCGGCGAAAATTCCGGAGCGCTTCATATTCATTTGGTCGGGCCAATCTTTCGGTCTATCAAATCGACTTGCTGTTGAAAGTGTCATCCGCCATCATCCGTGGGCGACTATCGAAATCCATATTGAAGGGTCTGAGCCCCTCACTCTTGACTTCCTACAGACTCGTCAATTGCCAAATGTGGAGATCCACTCCGTCGATGTAGCCGAACTACTTCATGCCTGTGACTCAGACCTTTCGCGATCATCAGACTTGCTAAGTGTCTGGAACCGAATACCTCAAACGGCACTTTCGGCACGGAGCAACCTGCTTCGATATGCGCTGCTGCACCTTCGTGGTGGGATCTACCTTGATTTTGACATTTTGGTTCGCCGTCCCCTTGACAACATTTTGAATTCAAGTCACAGCCAAGTAGGCGCCGAAATGGTGTGGAAACTCGACGAGAAGCGAGTTCAACAAGGTCTTGAAGTTATTGACTGGGCTCCCACTGCTCTTTGGGCAGTGAATTGGTGGCTGAACAAGGAAATCTGCATGATCTCTGGTCGCTTCATGCCTCCACGGCATTTGCAGAAAATGATTGACAAGATGGTCTTGGTTCAGGCATTAAATAATGCAGTCATTGCATCACAAGCGCAATCAGAACTCACCACAGCTCTTTTGGAGAATGCTCAACTGGTTAACCCCACTGTTCGATTTTCGCTTGGGCCATCACTGCTGACCGCTGTCGTGAGACAAGAGCCCTACCTGGCACACGTACACGAACCCAATTCGTTCTACGCAATTCCGCCAGGTCAGAGCTATCGCTTCTTTACTGAAAGAAATTTGGTGTTACCCGAAGAGTCGTATCTCATCCATTACGTCAGCAGCAACCATGGAGAACTTCTGAAATCTCTCACTCCAGAAATGCTGATGGAGAATAATTCTCAGGGAGTCTTTTGGGACTTGGCATTATCGCTACTCCGTTCACCCTATGTAGATCTCAAGATGCCACATGCCGCGTAACGAATTAGTCACTTGCGTGATGGTGACTCGCGATCGCCCACATTTGGCTCAACGAGCTATTCAGTGTTTCATTGCACAGACTTATAGACCTCGAGAATTGCTGATCGTCAATGACGGCGACCTCTCGTATTGCAATGTGATTCCTGACGATCTACCCGTAGACGTCACGATAACTGAATTACATATTGAGACAGAAGAAAACAACACACTCGGCGAATTACGAAATCTTGCACTCGATAGTGCACATGGAGAATTTGTCGCACAGTGGGACGATGATGAGTGGTACCACCCTGAACGTCTAGAAATTCAAATTTCGGCGATGGCACAAAGCCACAAAGCCGCTTGTGCACTGAAATGGACATTGATGCACATTGATTCAGATGATTTGGTCAACCATCCCTTTCGCGCTGATGCCGGCTTAGCAACCCCAGGGACAATCGTCCATCGTCGAACCGAGGCGAGATATCCCGCTCAGCGAAAAGGCGAGGACTCTGTTTTCATTCGCGCCGTCAAAGACCTGGGTGGGCTATGTGTCTTGGACCAGCAATATTCGCACCTGTTTATTCGTTGCTTCCACGGCAGCAATACATGGGATTTTGAACATTTCCTGAAGCGTCTCCGAAGAACACCGCGTGGTTTGGTTTCTCTCATGTTTCTTAAACTCCTGCGTCGCCCGATCACCAGCCACTATGCGTTTGATCTTTCTGCCACAGAAATCGCTGCGATCAACGAATTCAAATCCGACACATTTGGTCTCTTGATTCATGCAAACTGAAACTGCGAAGGAAGTAACCCGTCGCACAGCATGGATCACCGTTGGTCAAGGTGTGCATACGGCTTCACAAATTCTTGTTGCCACGTTTCTAGCCCGGTGGATGAGCAACTCAGATTGGTCAAAAATGGCCTATCTCATGTCGGTCTATTTTGCAATGTTGGTTGTTGCCAATCTTGGGCTTCACCACGGAATGCCGTACTTCATCTCACATCTCAATGCGCGCGGTCAACGACGAGTTGTGTTTCGAAGTATGACGGCCCTTCTGGTCTCGGGACTAGTCGTCGCTGCAGTTCTCTACCTCGCATCTGGCGCACTGACGAAACAATGGGACGGTTTGGCTGGCCTAGTCACATTGATGGGAATTGTGATTGCTGTTGAGCTGCCATCAACTATTTGTGCAATGGCCCTCGTCGCAATGGAGCGCTCGCTACTTTCAGCGATCTGGGAAGGGTCAATGGGTCTCGTTACCTTGATCACCGTCTTCGGTCTTTTTATTCAAAACAAAGGACTGCGGGCAGCATGTATTGGGCTGCTCATCGCCGGTGTCGTTCGTTCGGTCACTGCTGTGATCGCACTTTTGTGGGCAACAAGGCAAGGTAATTCTCGAAACGATGTTGATAAATCTTTATCTATTCCGCGAATTCGCGATCAGATCACATTTGCTCTTCCCCTCGGAGCGACCATCATCGTGTCAGTTCTCAATCGCAGCCTTGATAAATGGCTCGTGGCCGCGCTCTATCCAGCAAGGCTCGGCGAGTACGCAATTGCGGCCCAAGAGTTGCCCATCATCAACATTCTCCCAGTCGCAGGCGGTGCGGCCATTGCTGTTTCTCTCGTTCATCACCTTGCTCAAGGAGAACATCCAGTCGCTCTCAAGGTTTGGATTGAACAATCAATCCGACTGACCTATGTCCTTGTGCCTGCCGTTGCAATACTCATCATCTGCAGTCCAGAGATCATTGAATTGATGTTTGGACGTCAATATCGATCAGGCGCACCCATATTGGTGATCTTCACGGTGATTTTGTTGCATCGTGTCGCCGAATACGGCGTCGTTTTGCGGGCCGCCGGCCGAACCCGAGAATTGCTCTCTGCCTCACTCGTTCTACTCATTACAAACGCCATCGCAGCGAGTGCCTTCATCCTTATCTTTGGTCCCATCGGTGCGGCCATCGGTACTTTGATCGCAAATGTTGTCGCTTGGCTTTGGGTATTAAAGCGAGTCGCTCGGGTTTTGGAATCGTCCATAAAACAAGTTTTTCCTTGGAAGGAATGGACCCAGCAAATAGCGATTGGCCTCTTGTGCGTGACGACTTGTGTATTTGTTGAAGCATTAGTTGACCTGAGCAATGTCCAATCTCTGATCTGTAAAACCTCTGTTGTCTGCTTGATATTTGCTTGTTCGAAACCACAAGTGCGACGTTTGTTTACTCCAGTTTCGTACATTTCTACTCGTGCGAGTAGCGATTGTCGCTGAGTCATTTCTGCCGTCAGTAAATGGAGTGACCAACTCTGTTTGCCAACTTGCCGACTACTTGCACCGCAATGGTCACCAAGCGATCATTATTGCCCCTGGTCCGGGGGACGATTCGTACAACTCCACCCCAGTTGTTCGTGTGGCGGCCTGCTCAATGCCCTTTTACGACGATGTCCGCGTTGGTTTCAGTGGCACCACCGTCTATCGAACCTTGAGATCCTTTAAGCCAGATGTCGTTCACCTCGCTGCGCCACTTGTGTTAGGCGGAACCGCAGGACGATCAGCACGTCGTATGGGAATCCCAGTCGTTGCCATATTCCAAACAGACATCGCCGGGTTCGCCCGCCGTTATCACCTCGGAAAATTTGCTAAACCCATCTGGGGAGCAATCAGAACCGCCCATGCTTCAGCCGATCTCACTTTGGCTCCCTCAACGATCACAAGTTGGCAGTTGCGCGAAAATGGCCTTGACGACGTCGCCATTTGGCCGCGTGGAGTTGATGCCGAGAGGTTCCACCCATCCAAACGAGATATGCACCTTCATCGTCAGTGGGCCCCACAAGGACAAACAGTTGTTGGTTACGTAGGTCGACTAGCCCGCGAAAAAGAAGTTGAACGATTACGGGTTTTGAGTGGACGACCTGGAATCAAATTGGTCATCGTCGGCGACGGACCGCTGCGATCAACCTTAGAAAAGTCCATGCCAGATGCGACCTTCACGGGAGTTTTGCGCGGTGAAGAACTTGCTCGAGCCTTTGCCACTTTGGATGTATTTGTTCACACCGGACTCAATGAAACCTTTTGTCAAGCCATTCAAGAAGCATTGGCTTCAGGAGTACCGGTCGTCGGACCTGCCGCAGGTGGTCCACTTGACATCATTCAACATCGTCAAAATGGATTGTTGTGGAGTCCAGAACACCCAGAAAGTTTGGCTGGTGCGGTTCAGCAACTTCACGAAGATGTTTTGCTCCGGCGGCTCTTGGCATCACACGGTCGTACATCGGTGGTCGGACGCACATGGTCTTCGGTGATGAACGACCTTGTTGATCATTATCAAGCCGTCATCGGAACCTTCCCACAATTGCGGCGGACCGCTTAGTGACCGTGCTCAACTCGCCAATGACCGATCGTCGAACTCTGGTTATCTCTGTACATGATGTCGCCCCCTCGACCTTTCAGGTGAGCAAACGAGCAGTCCGTCGCATGGAGCAATTTGGGGCAACGTGTTCGTTACTAGTTGTGCCAGGCCGGTGGAAAGGCGCTTCGCTTTCTGATTCACCCAAATTCATTGACTGGCTCCACGAGTGTGAAGAACGAGGTCATGAGATTGTTCAACACGGTTACACCCACGAGAAATTGGATGCACCTTCGTGGTCGCGTGTGCAATCGGCGGTTCTCACACGAGGTTGCAATGAGTTCCATTCGCTCGGCTATTCAGTTGCAATTCGCCGTATGGAACTTGGACTTAAACAAATGCTCAACTACGACTTCGCTCCGACTGGATTCGTTCCTCCAGGTTGGCTGGCATCTGAAGGAGCGATTCAGGCAGCGAAGGATCTGGGCTTTGGATATCTCACTACTCGAACCCGCTTTCTTCATCTAACAGCGGGACAATCTCACACGATTCCTGCTTGGTCACACCGACCAAACAGCACCCTGAGTTTTGCTGGTGCGCTTTGGTGGCAAATTGGTACGGCCTCGCGGCTTCTATTCCCGAGTTCACTACGACTTGCGCTCCACCCTGGCGATGTCTCAGATAAAAAATTGATGGATGTCAGCGAACGATGCGTCCGTCGACTCTTGGATTCTGGATACGAGAGTCACACATATCAAGAACTCATCGCACCAAAGGTTTTACAAGCGTGCTGATTGTTCAAATTGCGAATTTGGTTCATCAAACTTCAGGTGGCATTTCTCGCACAATGACTGAGCTTCGAAATGAGTATCGAGCTCTCGGTCATCAGGTTGTAGTCATCACCCCGAGTGATCAGTTTGCTGATCATACGGATGAAAATGGAGTTCGAAGAATCCAATTGAAAGCGCCCAAGGTTCTCGGTTGGGGCGGATATCGCCTCATTTGGCGCCGCCGGCAATTGAAAAAACTCCTCATACAAATTGTTCCCGACGTCATTGAGAACCACGATCAGACCACATTGTGGTGGTTGGGCGACTTCGCTCAAAAAATTGGTGCTCAGAGTTTTGTTTTCTCGCATGAATCACTTTCGCATTTGCTGACAAGCCATTTGAAGAATTCGTGGTTAGCAAATCGACTTGCCGATAACCACCACAAGCGCATCGCCCATGGAACACAAAATTTTCTATGCGCTTCACATTTTGCTGCTCTTGAGTTAGAACGAATTGGAATCAAGCCCATCAAAATTTCACTCGGGGTCGATCACACCCAATTTGGATCAAACCAAGAAACACAAAATCTCACTCATCAATTTCATGGCCGCAATCACACAGTTGCCCTCGTTGGCCGACTCTCGCCTGAAAAGAACCCACAACTAGCAATTGAGGCGATGCGAAAGATGTGTGAACTGCGCGGAGACATCCAGTTAGTTGTTATAGGAGATGGCCCACTCAGGCAAAAACTCTCTCAACAGTCGTTGGGTCTGCCCATCACATTCTTGGGACACATCGCTGATCGCGAAATCATTGCTTCAATTCTTCGCAAGTCATTTTGCACTCTGAACTTAGGAGATCGTGAGACCTTTAGTCTCTCAACTTTGGAGTCACTTGCATCTGGAACACCTGCGATCGTCGCAAAGTCTGGAGCATCTCGCGAAATTCTCGCATCTAGATGCGGGGTTGCTACCTCACTGACTCCAATCAGCATCGCTGATGCAATTGAAACACTGCTACTACAGGATCAAAATATCGTGCAAATCTGTTGCCAAGAGCGGGCGCGTCAATTCACTTGGGAAAAGACCGCCACTACTTTGTTGCAGAGCTACCAAAATGTTGAGTTTGCCGATCATAAAAAAGTCTTACACGACACCTTTACATTTGGACAAGTGGCATGAAACTACGTTCATTGCAACCTGGCGATGATGCCGAAATCAAGAACATCTTTATGGAGACCATCGTCATGGGTCAACCAATGCATTTCAAAATTCGCTTTCAAGATGATTTCGCTCACGTCAGTTTGGGTTGGTATCTCGAACATGCGCGTGATCTTGGCCGTTGCATTGTCACTGACGAAGGACAAGTCGTTGGCTACGTATTAATTTGTGCTGACGAAAAGAAATTCAACCGCTGGATGTACATCCAGACAATCCGCTTAATGGTCAAGAGTCTTGCTGTTGCTCCTATCGGATTACTACGAGGCGGAACATGGGGACTGTATTGGCGTCGAGTTTTTGACGGGGCGAAACTTACTCGTCAGGAACTGCCAGATAATTTTGATATGCACGCCCACGTCAATATGCGTAGTCACGCACGGTTTGGAGCCGGCGGACTACAGAGTTTGCGTTACGTTGACGAACAAGCAGCGATCCTTGGATTTGCTGGTTGGTACGCCGATATCAACTCGAAATCAGGACGTCGATCCGCAAGTCTTGAACGTCTTGGTGGTCAGATCATTCAACGTTCTCACAACCGCACTCTGTCGTGGCTTGCTGGCGAATCTATTGAACGACTTCGCGTTGTGCGACGAGCTACTCCGACAGAATTAGAAACAGCGGCCTAGTTTCGCTAGACGCCAGTACCAATCGGGCAAGACACACCAGTTCCGCCAATACCGCAGTAGCCGTTCGGATTCTTGGCCAAATATTGCTGGTGATACGGCTCGGCGTAATACCACTCGCCCATCGGTGCGATCTCGGTCGTGATGTCACCGTAGCCAGATACCTTGAGCTTTTCTTGGAAAATGTCGTGCGACGAACGAGCAGCTACAACCTGCGCATCGTTCGTCGTGTAAATCGCGCTGCGATACTGCGAACCCATGTCATTGCCCTGACGCATGCCTTGCGTGGGATCATGATTTTCCCAGAAGACTTTCAAGAGTGATTCATATGAAATGACTTTGGGATCAAAGATCACAAAGAACACTTCAGCGTGTCCGGTGAGTCCACTGCAGTTTTCTTCGTAGGTGCAGTTGGGTGTGTAGCCACCGGCGTATCCGACAGCAGTTGAGTAGACACCAGGTAGTTGCCAAAACAAACGCTCGGCCCCCCAGAAACATCCCATACCGAACACAGCCGTTTCGGTACCTTCGGGCCAGGGTCCACGTAGTGGTGCATCAAGTACGAAGTGTTTTTCAGGCACTGGCATGGTCTGATCGGTGCGACCAGGCAATGCATTTTCAGGAGCGACCATTGCGGTGTTCTTTTTGGCAAACAACATGAGGTGATATTACGCCCCACTTCGCCAACTAGTTTTGTCGGGTGCCCATAATTCGTGAACTCACCGCAGAGGATCTTGACGTGATGTTGGCGATCAACCAAGAAAACGTTCCTGCGGTCGGTCCTGAAAACGAAGAAACAATGCGGCAGATTTTTGAATGGTCGTTTCTTGCCTTGGGCATTGAGGTCAATCAGGCACTCGTCGGTTACTGCCTCATCATGAAGCCAGGCCTGCCATATGGCAGTACGAACTATCAATGGTTCTGCGACAAGTACGACGATTTCATCTATCTCGATCGGGTGGCCTTCACCGCGTCGCAACAAGGCAAGGGTTACGGGTCCCTTCTATATAGCGAAGTTGAGTCGCGCAGTACCGAACCACTATTTACTCTTGAGGTCAACCTCAAACCCCGCAATGAAGGTTCGCTGCGCTTCCACCACCGACTCGGTTTTGTTGAAGTGGGTCAACAAGTCTCTGGCAGCGGAAAACTCGTCAGTTTGATGGCTAAGACTTTGTGCTGAAATTACGAGCGACGGTCTTGTAAGAAACGAAATTTGTCACGTACCTCGGTGACACGTTCTCGCGTGATGTCGGCATACAAAATACATTCTTCACGAGGTGCACCTTGAGCAAGAGTCTCACCGTAGGGATCAAAGATTCTGCTGTCGCCGCTATAGACCAATGATCCACCCTGACCAACTCGGTTGCAGCCGATCACATAGGTTTGATTTTCAATTGCTCGAGATTGCAACAACGACAGCCAGTGCATACTGCGTGACTCTGGCCAATTGGCAGGCACCAAAAAGACGTCAGTGTCTTCGGCGCGCTGCCAAAATTCATCAGCAAAGCGCAAGTCATAACAAACAAATAGGGACACGCGTAAATCGCCAACATCAATCGTGACAAATTGGCTGCCGGGGCGAACATGTTTGTCTTCTCCCCCGAAAGTAAAAGGATGAATTTTCTCGTATCGATGTTCAACGCCTTCGGGACTGACAACGACGAAGGTATTTGCCGGTCGTCCATCATCTGATGTTGCTGAAAGTTCTGGACAGGTACCACCAATCCAGATGTGATGTTCGAGTGCCATTGAAGCCAAGAATTGTGATGAAGGTCCGCCCGTCGGTTCAGCAAACGAAGAATTGTCAACGGCGAAACCTGTGGAGAATGTTTCGGTGAGTAAGACAAACTCAGCACCATTTAATTCGGCCTCGGCAATGAGCACTCGTAAGTGATCAAAGTTTGCTTCCCGATCGCACCAAGCGATGTCGTGTTGAATCGCGGCAAACTTCATGACATCGTCTTCAATCGTGAAACGGCATCGTCAATCATTTCGTATTGCTTACAAAAGGCGAAACGAACTAAATGTCGACCTTCGTGCTGATGGGCACGATCATAGAAAACAACATTCGGAATACCTACGACTCCGCATTTATGCGGAAGCGATCGGCAAAACTCGTAGCCGTCGCCATCACCTTGTATCGGTCGAATATCAACAGTGATGAAATATGTCCCTTGAGGCTTGAACACCTCAAAGCCGGCTTGAGTGAGCCCTTGCATTAAGTGATTCCGTTTTCCTTCAAGGTCGGCAGCCAAGGCCGTGAAATACGAATCAGGTAGACGCAAACCGGTAGCGATTGCGGGTTGAAATGGTCCGGACGAAACATAGGTGAGGAATTGTTTTGCTGCACGAGCTGCAGCGACCATTGCGGCTGGACCACACACCCAACCAACTTTCCAGCCAGTGGTATTGAAAGTCTTGCCGCCACTACTAATGACCAGCGTGCGCTCTTTCATTCCGGGCAAAGAAGCAATGGAGACGTGTTTGATTCCGTCGTAGGTGAGATGTTCATACACCTCATCAGAAACAACAATCAGATCATGTTCAATTGCAATATCAGCAATCGCTTGTAGTTCGGTTCGATCAAGAACTGCGCCAGTTGGGTTGTGCGGAGTGTTCACCAAAATCACTCGGGTCTTTGGCGTAATCGCCGCGCGCAATTCATCTGGATCAAGGCGATAGTGAGGAGGACGCAATGTGACTGGACGTGTGACCGCACCAGCTAACGCAATGCAAGCTTGATAACTGTCATACATCGGCTCAAGTAAGGCAACTTCATCGCCTGTCTCGAGAAGACCGAGCAAAACTCCAGCCAGCGCCTCGGTTGCTCCAGCAGTCACTAAAACTTCTGAGTCGGGGTCGTATGACAAACCCCAAAAACGCAATTGATGTTCACAGATAGCCCGGCGTAGTTCGGGAACACCCGGACCTGGTGGGTATTGATTTTGTCCGCTACGAATCGCATCAACGGCTGCATCAAGTACTTCTTGCGGACCGTCATAATTCGGAAATCCTTGGCCAAGATTGATCGAATTTGTCTCAGCGGCCAACGCCGTCATCTCAGCAAAAATGGTTGACCCGAATCCCTGCAATTTTGAATTGAGGTAAGGCACTCGAGCCGACCGACCAGACATATCTCTAGGTTATGCGCAATTCACAAGCGAAGTTCAGCCTCAACTGCATCAAGCAACCCGCTCGCCCCGAACCTAAATGTCTCAGGTGTCGCCCATTGTGGTCCCATGATGGCATCAGCTAAATCGAGATATTGCTGCGCATCGGCAACAGTGCGAATACCACCCGATGGCTTCAGACCAACTGGTCGTCCCGAATCATGGATGACCTGCAACATTGTGGTCACTGCCTCGGGAGTAGCCGACACCTTTGTTTTGCCAGTCGACGTTTTGATGAAATCAGCTCCCACCTTGATTGCTAACTCTGAAGCTCTTCGAATCATGCCTTGATCAGAAAGTTCGCCCGTTTCCAAGATCACTTTCAAATGATCGGGGGCATGAACTATTTCGCGCACTGCTTGCAACATCGAAACAACTGATGCTTCGTCACCTTTGATCATTGACTGATATGGCAGAACCAAGTCAATTTCGTCGGCTCCAACATCAAGTGCAGCCAAAGTGGATTCGACGACAGCAGAAACATCAGTACCTCCGTGCGGAAAATTCACGACGGTGGCAACTTTGATTGAAGTGTGTTTCAAAAGCGCTGCGCTGAGATCAACGAATCGTGGCCAAACACAAACAGCTGCAGTCGTGCCAAATTCTCCGTGGGCACGTGCGCAAAGTTCGCCGATGTCTTCGTCGGTGCATACATCATTCAAATTGGTGAGATCAATCAGCGACAAAATTCGTTCGGCCGCTTGACGATTGGTCATGAAACAAATCCAACCAAATTGTCAGGGCCAAAAGAAGTTGGCAAGAGTTGCTCCATCGTAAAGATCGCTCGGACTCCTTCTGGTCCACATGCATATATTGCGGTGTCACTCTTAGCAAACTCGCGCACGCGCTGACGACAACCACCGCAGCATGTCCCGACGTCAGCACTGTCACAGATTGTGACGAGAGCAAAAATCTCTTTTTCTCCACCAGCGACCATTGCCGCAATTGCGCTCGCCTCAGCACAATTGCCAACTGGATATGCGGCATTTTCAACGTTGCAGCCAACATAGATATTTCCACTTGGTGTGAGGATCGCTGCGCCAACCAAAAAGTGCGAATACGGTGCATACGCACGGGCTTGAACAGCCTTGGCTTGTTCAAAAAGTTCCTGAACATGGTGTTCTGATGGTGTCTTGGAGAATTCGATGATCGGATGGCTCACAGAACTACCTTATGACACCTTTTCATGTGCGAACATGAAATGTGCTGAAAAGAAGCGTTTTGAGTTTTTGGAGTTGGTTCGCCCTCGGTGTGATTGTCATCGTGTGGACACCCTTGGTCTTTATCGTCTGGATTGCGACGATGCCATTTGATAAAGGTCGTTATGCGACCGGTTACACCTTCCGTCGACTCTGTGTTTTGCACCAGTGGCTCAACCCTCTATGGAAATTTCATACGAGTGGTGAATTACCCAAGAACAAACGCAACCCATATGTGATGGTGTCTAACCACGAGAGCTTTGTCGACATGCTCTTGATCAGCCACCTCAAGATCGAAATGAAGTGGTTGAGCAAAGAAACGATCCTGAAGATTCCGTTAGTCGGATGGATGATGAAAATGTCTGGTGATGTTTCGCTGGTGCGTGGCGATCGCTCAAGTGGTGCCGCTGCTTTGAAGGTGTGCGAGACCTGGCTAGATCGCAAAATGTCGGTGATGATTTTCCCCGAAGGCACCCGCAGTCTTGATGGAGAAATTCGGGCGTTCAAAGATGGAGCTTTCCGACTTGCTATTACGACGGGCACGCCCATCTTGCCGATGGCCGTTCATGGCACCCGCTCGGCGCTGCGCAAGCATGACTGGCGAATGGGTGACACCAATGCTGAAGTTCGCGTCCTTGAACCCATCAGCACCGTTGGTATGACCGAGGAAGATATTCCCGTGCTACGTGAGCGCGTTCGAGACTTGATCGTGGCTGAAGTGGCCAAGATGAGCGCCGCCGCTTAAATCAGCGACCGGCCTGAATTAACGACCAGAATGTCCAAAACCGCCACCGCGGTCATTGTCATCGAGTTTGTTCACTTCATTCCACTGCACTTGTGAGACGGGTTGAATCACGAGTTGAGCAATACGGTCGCCGCGACTGATGCGATATGGGTTGCGGGGATCGGTATTGACCAAAACCACCTTGATTTCGCCACGATACGCCGAATCGATGAGCCCTGGACTATTCAGAACGGTGACTCCGTTCTTGAGGGCGAGCCCGCTTCGGGGCAACACGAAACCCGCATATCCCCGCGGAATGGCGATTGAAATGCCGGTCGGCATCAAGATCCGGCCTCCAGCAGGTGAAATAGTGATTTCTTCTCGAGCCATCAAATCAAGGCCCGCATCACCATCGTGGGCGTACGTCGGAAGGTCTAGTTGTTTGTCGAGACGAACAACAGAAATGCTGAGTGGCAGATCGGTCATGCCATGACGATACGGGCTCAAGCACCAATTTTGAAAAACGGGCCAATAAGAATCGGCGCATTGATAGAACGCCACAGCGATGGCGTATCGTCTCCGATGTGCTTGTGTGGATGGATTTGGAAATGACGGGGCTGATCCCCGAAAAAGACGTCATCGTCGAAATTGCAACAATCGTCACCGATGACCAACTCAATGTCATTGCCGAAGGGCCCGATCTCGTCATCCACCAGAGCGACGAAGTGTTGGCCGTCATGGACAAATTCGTCGTTGATATGCACACCAAGTCGGGCCTGCTCACCATGATCCGTGAATCCACAATCACCCTCGAGCAAGCCGGCCAACAAACTCTCGATTTCATTAAGGCTCATGTCCCCGAGGCACGCACGGTTCCGTTGTGCGGCAACTCAATTGGCACCGACCGCCGCTTCTTGGCGCGCTACTTACCCGAGATCGAAAACCACTTGCACTATCGCTCGGTTGATGTCAGCACCATCAAAGAACTCGTGAAGCGGTGGTATCCCGGTAGCGACAGTGTGCGTCCCTTCAAAGTAGGTAAGCACCGTGCGCTCGACGATGTCCATGAAAGCATCGCCGAATTACGCTTCTACCGCGAGAAAGTTTTTGTTCAATGACCCAACCTGTTCCCCGAATACCTAAACAAGAGCAATTGCCGGCAAGCGACGACATTCTCGAAATTGCACCAGGTGTTCTGCGGGCTCAGTTACCGATCTCCATTCCTGGGCTCGGTCACGTCAATATGTATGTGCTCGAAGATGAACGCGGTGTCACTTTGGTCGACCCTGGTCTTCCCGAGAAGGCCAGTTACGCAGTTGTCAAAAAACGACTCGTCCAAATGGGCGTTCCCCTCAAGCGAGTTCACTCGGTCATTGTGACTCATAGTCATCCCGATCATTTCGGTGGCGCACATTGGTTGCATGCCGAAACTGGTTGCGACATCATCACGCACGAAAAATTCCGCGTCTTTTGGGATCCCACCGAACCACCCGATGTCGACATCGACGATCCAGACAACGCGCCAAAGCATCGCATGCCGTGGGAGCCTCCACCGTGGGGCGGACCCGGAATGGATATCCCCTTTAAGCGGCGTGCCCGTATTGCGGTGACGCGTCGAATTCCCAGGCTCATGCGCTTGCCTCGACCAACAATTCGCTTAGCCGATGCCGAACACTTTCGTTTTGCGCGTCGCGAATGGGTTGCTATTCATACTCCTGGTCACACTGCCGACCATTTGTGTTTGTTCGACCCCGAACTTGGACTGATGCTTTGTGGAGACCATGTGTTACCGACCATCACTCCACATATCAGTGGCATGATGCCCGCCAAAGATCCGCTTAACCTGTTTTTTGAATCGCTTGACAAAGTTGCCGCCTTTGGTCCGCAGGTCAAGATCGCATTACCTGCGCACGGTGACATCTTCACCGATCTTGCTGGGCGAGCCAACGACATCAAAGAACATCACGTCGGGCGCCTCCAGAAATTACGTGATGCTTGCATCGAAGTGAATCGACCCACAACAGTGATGGAAATGTCAACGTATCTTTTCTCGCCTCGATCACAAGGCGGAATGGCCGATAGCGAGACATACGCCCACCTTGAGCATCTTCGCTTAGCCGGCGAAATGGATCGTGCTGATATCGATGGGCGTTACCAGTACACACTGAAGGACTAATTAGTGGCAGGCTGTGAGAGTGAGCAGCCGCCCAAACGTTCTCTTCATTACTCTTGATCAATTTCGTGGTGATGCGCTGTCATGCGCCGACCATTTCATTGTCCAAACTCCAAACCTTGATGAATTAGCTCAGTCGGGAGTGCGTTTTTCACGCCACTACACCCAATCAACTCCGTGTGCACCTGGCCGAGCTGGCCTATACACGGGTATGTATCAAATGAACCATCGAGTCGTCGCAAATGGAACTCCACTTGATAATCGATTTGACAACGTGGCACGACTTGCACAACGAAGTGGTTATCAAGGAAAACTCTTTGGCTACACCGATCAATCCATAGATCCGCGAATGACCATCAGTCCCGATGATCCGCGTTTACAGACCTATGAAGAAATTCTGCCTGGATTTGAATGGCAACTGAATCTCACTGGCCCTCATCAACCTTGGGTCGACTTCTTAACTAGTCATGGCTACGACACATCACTCGGTCATATGCACATGTTGGATACCGAGCACGAGCGGCCGGTTGAACACAGCGTTTCAAGTTTCACAACCAACCGCCTCATTGACTACTTGTCGAGTACCGATGCAAACGAGCCTTGGTTTATTCATGCGAGCTATCTGCGCCCACACCCGCCTTATTCGGCGCCCGGTCATTTCGCTCATATGTACGACCCCGCCGATGTCGGTCTTCCAACTACTCCTGCCGAAGATCGACATAGTTTTCATGACCTGTTACTGAAGATTGAAATGACAGCGGCACCAGTTGAAGAGTCCGAGATTCGTCATCTGCGTTCCCAGTACTTTGGCATGATCTCTGCCGTTGACGAACAAATGGGTCGACTCTGGCAGACCCTTCGTGATCTCAATCAGTGGGCCAACACCATCATCATCGTGACTGCTGATCATGGTGAACAACTCGGTGATCACGGACTCGTGCAAAAAGTGGCATGGTTTGAAGAAAGTCATCACATACCAATGATTATTCGCGATCCTTCGCGACCACACGCCCATGGAAATGTCGTCACAGAGTTCACCGAAAGTGTTGACCTACTTCCGACACTTGCGCAAATCTGGGAACAATCAATTCCTTTGCAGTGCGATGGTCATTCCCTCATTCCCTTCTTGTCTGGTGACGAACCAACCACATGGCGGGAAGGTGCTTCATGGGAATTTGATTGGCGTTACGCGCTGATTCCGTATGTTCAAAATCAATGGCCATGGGATGAACGACTCAACGAAAGTCATCTCGCAGTTCACCGCACCGTAGATACCGCCTACGTGCAATTTGGCGATGGATCATCACTGTGTTTTGACATTGCCGCCGATCCAACATGGCGTACTCAGGTCACCGATCCACAACGCATTTTGCATATGGCTCAACGCATGTTGGTCTGGCGTAGTCGACATGCTGATCGCACACATACTGGACTACTCGTTGAGAATGGTGGAATTGGGCAATGGCCACCAGGAGTTTCGTGGAGACAGTCCGAACAAGGAGAAAAACTATGAACCCAGCGCAGTCTGAACGACATGCACTTTGCAATCTCTTTCTTGAAGTAGGTCCAGATGCACCGACATTGTGTGAGGGTTGGACAACTCGCGATCTGGCGGCACACATCATTGTTCGTGAATCTCGCCCCGATGCCGCCGGTGGAATTTTGATTAAGCCACTTGCTGCCTACGGCGAAAGAGTACGCAAAGGTGTTGCTCAACGAGAATGGAAATCATTGGTTGAAACGATTCGTAACGGACCGCCGCGTATCTCGCCCATGCGACTGGCTTTTCTGGATCGACTCACCAACACGGTCGAATTCTTTGTTCACCTCGAAGATGTCCGCCGTGCCCAACCCAATTGGGAACCACGAACACTGCTTGATGACTTGGAATCACAGTTACGAACCTCCATCACCCAAGGCGGACGACTATTTGCCCGCAAATCTCCCTGCGGTCTCGTCTTACAGATTGCCCACGGTGCATCCGTCGTTGCCAAAAAAGGCGAACCCGCCGTCACTGTGACTGGCGAAGTCGGAGAACTGATCATGTTTGTGTACGGTCGCCAAGATCACGCACGCGTCGAGCTCTCGGGTCCTGATGATCTCGTTCAGGCGGTTCGCTCCACAGCATTCGGTGTCTGAGTCCAAATCAAAGCCCTCAAAGGTGACAAACTCAAGAGTGTGACGCGGGATATCAACAAACTTATTGACCAGATGACAATTGAAGAAAAGGCACTTCTCACCACTGGTGCCACGATGTGGTCTACGAACCCAGTCGATCGCTTTGATATCCCAGCTGTGACGGTCACCGACGGTCCAGCCGGGGCACGTGGACCGATTACTCCTGGTATCGGAACTCAGGTCGCGACTCTATGTATTCCGTGCGGATCGGCTCTCGGAGCAACATTTGATGTTCCATTACTTGAAGAACTTGGTGTTGCTCTCGGTCACCAAACTCGTTCAAAAGGCGCACGCGTATTACTCGCCCCAACCGTCAATCTTCATCGCTCACCTCTATTTGGTCGAAGCTTTGAGTGTTACTCCGAAGATCCACTTCTGTCGGGCAAACTCGCTGCGTCATTCATTCGTGGAGTGCAATCACGCGGCGTAGCAACAACGGTTAAACACTTCGTTGGTAACGATGCTGAATTTGAACGAATGACTATCAACAGTGTGATTGATCAGCGCACCCTGCGCGAGGTCTACCTGCTTCCTTTCGAGTTAGCAGTTCGCGAAGGTGGTTCACTCGGAATCATGACTTCGTACAATCGGATGAACGGTGTGTACTGCGCCGAAAATCGCGAACTCTTACAAGACATCCTCCGTGATGAATGGGGCTTCGAAGGTTTTGTTGTAACCGATTGGTTTGCTGGGTTCACAACCGAAGGCGCTGCGCATGCAGGTCTAGATCTTGAAATGCCCGCTCCCCCACGTGGCTACGGAAAGTTCTTGGCCGAAGCGGTCAATGATGGTCGGGTTGATGAAGCTGACCTTGATCGTGCCGTACGCACGTTGCTCTCAACTTTCGAACGACTCGGTGCATTAGATGATGAACCACAAGTTTCAATGGCAATTGACCTCCCCGAACATCGCCAACTTGCACGACGCGCTGCCATTAGTTCAATGGTCTTGTTACGTAACGAAAAAGTGAATGATCAGGCCCTACTGCCACTCAATACCAATGGTTTGAAGTCGGTTGCGGTCATTGGACCAAACGCTGAACGTACTCGCATCATGGGTGGTGGATCGGCTGAAGTCATGCCCCATCACCGCACTGCGATCATTGATGTATTGCGCGAGCGACTCGGCGCCAAAGTCACAGTTCGTCACGAGGCCGGCGGAAACATCGACAAGACCACTCCCACAGTTGATCCCCTCATGGTGAAGCGCCCTGATGGAACTCCTGGATTTGAAGTTGTCGTGTTTGATGGTGATGCGTCAAACAACACCGAACTCACCCGGGTTCACCGACCCGATGGGCGTATTTTGTTGGTTGCTCGTAACGATGCTGGTGTTCCAACATCTAGTTATCACTTCAACGCAACAGGACTCATCACTGTTGAAACGTCTGGTCAATACGTTGTCTCTCTTGTTGAAGTGAGTCCGTGTCGACTATTGCTTGATGGTGAATTAGTCGTTGATGGTGCTTCCAGTATTCCGCCACGAGGTCAATCTTTCTTTGGCATGGGCAGCGTCGAACTCACCGCGATTGTCGATCTCGTAGCCGGTCAGCAACATGAGCTTGTTCTGCAATGCGATGCAACGAATAAGCAATGGGCTCATGGCGCCCAAGTCGGATTGCAGTTTGTTGAACAAGATGATCCCGTACGTCGCGCGGTTGAACTTGCTGCCGAATGCGATATCGCGCTTGTTGTCGTTGGTACCACCGACGATTGGGAGAGCGAAGGTCACGACCGTGACACTCTCGATCTTCCAGGTCGACAAGTTGAACTCATTCGTGCCGTTGCCGCGGTAAACAAAAAGACCATCGTTCTCGTTAATACCGGAGCTCCTGTCGACATGTCATGGGCCAACGAGGTTCCTTCGATTATGCAGATCTGGTTTGGTGGACAAGAAATGGGCCATGCCGTTGTCGATGTTCTTCTTGGTGAAGCCGATCCTGGCGGCCGGCTTCCCACCACAATCCCTGAACGCATCGAACACACTCCGGCGTTTGGAAACTTCCCCGGAGAACATGGCCAAGTTCGATACGGCGAAGGAGTCTTCATTGGCTATCGCTGGTACGAAGCTCGTCACTTACCAGTACGTTTCCCATTTGGTCACGGTCTGTCGTACACCACATTTGAAATCGGTCAACCCGATTGCGACGACACTGAAATTTCATCAGATCAAAAAGTCACGATTCGAATTCCTGTCACAAATACTGGCACCCGGGCCGGATCAGAAGTTGTTCAGGTCTATGTTGCGCCACGTAACACGTCGGTTCAACGTCCGAAGAAGGAACTGAAGAATTTCACCAAGGTGAATTTGAGTCCTGGTGAAAGCACCGTTGTCACAATTGAACTTTCACCTCGTGACTTTGCATTTTGGAATCCGAGTGATATCTACCGCTCAGTATTGCGACCTCAAGTCACTGGCGAATCGGCAAGTATTTCGTTGAACCAAAAAGGTTTCTGGCAAGTTGACGCAGGTTTGTACGACATCCATATCGGATCATCATCAGCGCAAATTGCCCAACAAGTAGTTATCGCGATCTCCAACGAAATTGATTTGAGTGAATAGCAATGATGTTGCTTCGCAGACTTGATGACTATCAGAGTTGGCAGATCTCTTATGCGGGCACTTCAATTCTTGTTGACCCGTGGCTCACTCCAGAGCCAATTCGAGGTGCGTTTGATCGTCAACATCCCGCTGGGTTTACGTCGCTTCGTGACTTGCAGCTTGAGAGCGGATCAATAGGCGCGATTGTTTTGTGCACTTCGGTGAATGACCATTTGCGTGCCGAAACTCTCAAACTCATGAGCGATGTTCCGGTCCATGGCAATCTCAAGGCTGCCAAGGCTGCACGTGCAGCTGGCTGCACGTCAACTCATGCCCATCAAGTAGGTGAAACCTTCGCAGTGGCCTGCACCGAAGGTGGAGAGATTCGCGTCACCGTTACTCAAACTGGTCTACCGCTTGGGCTCATTGCTGTTGGCTTTCTTTTTGAAGCATTTGATAACGAACAAAACTCGGCAGGACGAGTGTGGATTGAACCGCATCAACCCACGAAGTCGACGGCTGAAGCACTAGGAACTATTGATGTCGCAGTGTTACCAACGCAATCAGTTATTGCTGTTGTTTTACCAGTGACGGCTGGTCCTAAGAAATCTGCACATGCGGCAAAGCTTGCGAACGCTCGGGCCTTGGTGGCAACCGCAACTCATCCACAACGTGATATGAAACTTTGGCAAAAGGCTCTGTATTACGTAAACGGCGGTAACGGTCACGCACACAATCAATTGGTTGGCACCAGTACTCAGTTCATCGAATTACGAACTGGTGACTGGCTTGATGTGAAGTCGGGACGCTAACTCGTTACTGAATGCGCAACGTGTAGACGGGGGTGTCGTCAGGACGATTAGGCAAAGTAACTGTGTTGCCTTCGCGCTTCAGAGGCGCATGGTGTCCGAGTAATTTCACATCACCCTTCGGCAATCCATCAATTGTGATCTTCGCCGTTGACGGACGCCCAATGACCATGGCGTACGTTGCACCATCGGCACCCTTAGTTAAACGCACGACGAGTCCTTCATCGGTTGACAACGTTGAAACCTCGTGAGGTCGACTGCCATAGATCGCGTCACCGTTCACCGACAACCACTGACCCATTGCGAGCAACCGCAGTTGCTGAGCCCATGGAATTTCGCCACCTGGCATTGCACCGTAATTCAACAACAAGTTTCCACCATCGGCCACAATGTTGACGAACATCGTGATGAGTGCAGGTATTGATAAATATGTTGAGTCATCTTCGTCTTGTGTATACCCAAAACTTGTTCCGATTCCGCGGGTGACTTCGTACATCTTTTTCGGACCAGCAGCCTCGGTTGTGTATTCGGGCGTACCAAAGTCAGCGTGACTTGTTCCTTGCATCACTCCAATGAAGTCAAAGCGATCATTGACGACACCTTCGGGGTTGCCGTTATAGAAATCAGCCATCAATTGCGCGGCACCTTCACCAAAACGTGGGTAACCAATGTCGTTCCACAAAACATCTGGGTTGTACTTACGGATCAATTCATGCCAATGGGCTTCGGCATACGCGTGATATGTGTCGTCTTGCGGAATGGCTCCGTACAAGGTTGCCCAACTCTTAATGCCGAGTCCTTGGAAGGTCCAATCGATACCACCCGAGTAATACACACCGAATCGAAGACCTGCATTGCGAGCAGCATCAGCACACTCTTGAACAAGATCGCGTTGTGACGACCACTTCTCACCGTGAGTGGGGTTGGGTGTTTCTGACGGCCACATCAAGACACCGTCGTGGTGCTTGGTGACCATCACGCAATACTTCGCGCCCGATGCAGCAAGTAATTGTTCCCAACGCTTGGCGTCCCATCCTTTGGCCGCTTCGAGAAAAATGTTGACGAAAGTTGAATAGTCGCAATTACCCCACACCTTTTCGTGGTGTATGGCGGCTGGCGAACCAGGAATATTGATTGAGTTCTGATACCACTCGGCATACGGCGTGTGGCTGAATGCCATCTCTTCGCCTTCTTCTCGAGCAAGGGTGAATGGATCTTTGCCTAATGGAGCGAATGCTGGAACTGATCCCACCGTCCAGTGCGAAAAGATGCCGAACTTGGCATCTTGAAACCACTCCGGCACTTCGTGTTGCGACAGTGACGCAAACGTTGGCTCATACTTCGTCATATTGCCCCCAATATCAATTGTCCAAGAATTGGACAATAAGGACACTAGTCCGATTGAGGTCGTTTGTTAAGAGTCCTGCGCGGAAAGCCGCTCTTCAGTGCGTCGCACCAAAGTTTCGCGCTCTCCAGCGGTCAACGGGCGCGCCGTTCGAATATTCAGTTCGATCTGGTCAACTCCGGCGATCGGGGTTGCGGTCGTGATCTCATCGACAAGTAGCACTGCAGTCAGATGGTCAGAGCCAGCGAGTTCACGGATGGTTTCAGCAGCTTTCTGGGCCGCCTCTCCCCGTTCGGCATTGACCGGTAGTTGGATCGAAATTTTCGTTGCGACGGGTTCTTGACTGATGTTACGAACAGCGATCAGCGCGATGTGGGGAAGGTGCACCGTGCTGTATCCGTCACGAATTCGCGTTGATACGAGACCAATATGTTCAACGACTCCGCGTAAGCCGTTGGGAAAAGCTGTACTGATTTCAACCTCGTCACCAACTCCGTAACGATCTTCAATCAACACCGAAAGCCCAGTGAGATAATCATTAACTTTTTGCGACGCGCCATAGGCAACGCCCGCACCCAGGAAGCCGGCACTCGACAAAACAAGAGGACCATTGAGTTTCAGAATGTGGAAGATTGCAATCAGAACAACGACCCAAATCACGACAGCTAGTAAGTGATGCAACATACGGGAGACAGCATCAACACGTTGCCGACGACGATTCTCACCCACTTCACCTTGTTCAAGTTCTTGATAGCGAGCGCGGGTTCGCCACCATTGTGACGGTCGAGAGATGCTGCGTTGAGCGATGTACCGCACCACTCGACGAATCACGACATGCGAAAGACGCGTAAAAATAAAGGCACCGACAACAATGATCACGACGAGTAATGGGCGTGAAATCGCCTCACGGGCCGTCGTTGGTTGATCGGGCGTTGGGTTAAGAGTTGAAATGAAATGAAACAACATGACCTCCTCAGTGTGCCGTATTTTCACTCAATCCATGTTCATCACGATAAATGATGTATCCATGCAGGTAATTCTCTGAAGTTTTGTAGCTCACCAAACCTTGGATTGATTGGCGGATGTTCGGCATGTTCAAGTTCCCACAAGTATTGATACGGGATGTGAACTGCATGACCACCCAACTCGAGAATCGGCAAAATGTCACTCTTGACCGAATTTCCGACCATGCACACCCGCTCTGGGTCGACAGAAATATCGCGGAATACTTTGGCATACGTCGCAACGTCTTTTTCTAGGACGATCTCGACATGATCAAACAAATGATCGAGACCGCTTGTTGTGACCTTGCGTGTTTGGTGTACGAGATCTCCCTTAGTAATCAAGATCAAGCGATGCGACTTTGCCAGTTCTTCTAAAACCTCGGGCACACCTTCAAGTAAACGCACTGGCGCCAACAACAAATCTCGGACGACTTGTAATAGACGACTGAGTACTTCAGTCGGAACTTGACCTTGGCTGATCGTGATCGCTGCCTCAACCATTGACAGGCCAAAAGCTTTCACGCCATATCCATATGTATGCAAGTTGGCTCGTTCTGTCGCCGTCAGAGCAGCCTTGATGTCAATCCCGGCTGGCGCAAAGGGCGCTACGAGTTCATAGAAAGCAACTTCGGCGGCATGGAACCCATCTTCGCTGTGCCACAGGGTGTCATCGGCGTCAAAAGCCAAGCAATCAAAAGTAGCCATCGGCATTTATTCTTCTAGAGTGCATGACGTGAAGCGGGACAATTTTGCAAGGAATACACATATTTTTGCTGCTCGTGGCGCTTTCCTTTTGATTTTCGGCAGTCTTGCGTTATTGGCCACCGCCTGTTCAAGCGACTCACGCGCCGGTGACACAACGACTGTTCCAACGACGCTGGCAACGACTACTTCTACTCCTGCCACCACTTCAACGACGACGAGTACAACAAGCACGACGACTACGACACTTCCTCCTGGCTTCCCAACTTCGTCAATCGCCCCGATTCTTCCGGTTAACGGACTGTCCGCAAAGATCACGCATGTCGAGACCACCGATCGAGTGGTATTTCTCACGATCGATGACGGCATCGTGAAAGATCCAGCCGCGATGCAATTTTTGCTAGACAACAAAATGCCAGCAACCCTCTTCTTGGTCTCTGGTGAATTTCGCAAAGACCCCGCTTACTTTGCACAAATTTTGACTGTTGGCGGAACCATTAGTTCACACACCATGCACCATCCCGAACTCAAGGGACTCAGTCTTGATCGACAAATTTCAGAGATTTGCAATATGAAAAATGCAATTGCCGAAGAACTGGGATATGCCGGTCATCTCATGCGACCTCCGTATGGTTCATCCGATGAAAACACCCGTCGCGCGGCCGCAAGTTGCGGAATCAATGCTGTCGTCAACTGGAATTCTGAACTATGGGAAGGGCATGTCGATATCTTGCAACGGCCCGGATTGCAGCCCGGCGATATTTTCTTGACCCATTTCCGCTCAGATTTACTTGACAACTTAATTGCCTTTAAAGCCGCGCTTGATCAACAAGGTTTTACCATCGGTCGACTTGAGGACTACTTACCAAATTCGTAAGTACTAGCGATGAATCGCGTTGAGATAGTTGTACACGGTGATGCGCGACACGCCCATGGCATCGGCAACGTCTTCAACTGCGCGGCGCAAAGTGAAGGCCCCTCGATCATCGAGTAAACGAATCGCCAGCTGCTTTTGTTCGCGATTCATGTTGGGTAGTTGCTGACCCATTTCTCGTTCAACCGAATCAATCAGACGAGCTAATGCACCATGAAGATCGGGAAGTCGAACTGCGGCGATCAATTCACCTTCATACACCAGCGGAATGTCGGCAGCTTCAATCTGTTCAGCGTCAATGACGGAACAGCCAAGTGCATCGACGAGTGGCTGCAGTGTTGCAAGTAACGGATGCGAAAGATTGATCGGTGACGAGGTCATACGTCAATCTTCTCCATGTGCACAGTGACGTGAGTTGCACCATTGGCGTAGGCCTCACGCACTAAGTCGCCGACCGCACGCGACACGGTTATTTCATCGGCCTCAAACTCGGTCGCGAATGGCCCAAACTCGACGGTGATCCCGTGTGCTTCGACCGCTGCCACGGCAGCGCGCACATGAGGTCCTGGCTGACCTTCAACAAAGGGCTCAACAGTGAACTCAACATGTAGCACCCTCTTATCGTATTGGGTTAGGGCATGCCCATCACACGCCGAAGTTCATTGGCTCGCATTAAACAGTCTCGTCCAGCCAGGTCGAAGGCTTCTCCCAAACGAGAGAGGGCGGTTCGAAACGAAGTTTGCCAATCTTGCTCAAAGGACTGGCGGGCTGGTCCGTTCCAATTGGTTGAGGCCAGTGCCGAATTGACGATCGCCACAAGCGCTTCAATTTCGCCCCGTTGGCGACTCAGAGTGTGACCAAGTGAAATCAGTTGATCGGGGTCGGCCCCAATCATGCCTCCGGTGGTGAACTGCGACATCTGACATCCCTTCTCGATCGGCCGTGATCATCACGGTCATACAAGGTGGGAATGACCGTTGCTGGTGCGGTGATTAGAAATCAATCAGAGGTAAAAGCAAAGCCAAGCTGTCGGGCAGAAAGCGCTCTCGACGCAACAAATCGTCGAGCCCGTCTCGATGAACCCACCAAGCTTCAACCACTTCACCGTCATCAAACGTGAATGGTCCCTGGGTCGTCACCACATAGCAACGCGCCATCAGACTCACTTGGTCATCGTCATATGGTTGCGACTCACCGAGGTCGATTTCTGCGAGTGTCGCCGCGCTCACGCCGACTTCTTCGGCAAGTTCACGGTGGGCTGCTTCAAGATACGACTCGCCCGCCCCGACAACTCCGCCCACAGCGATATCACACCAGCTAGGCCACACATCTTTGTGGGGCGAACGGCGATGCACCAAGAGTCGGCCCGCGCCATCAAGGATCGCAATAAAGACTGCTCGGTGGCGCAAGCGATCGGCGCGCATGATCCGCCTAGGAACAACCTGAATGACTTGGTCAAACTCATCAACTACATCGACGAGCTCATCTCCAGCGTTGAGTCCCACACCTATTACCTACCACACAAATAATGGGTTGCGCTCGGGTCTACGATACGCATATGGCCGATCCCACCGACATCACGACTTTGACCGAAGAATCGCTTGATCTACTTGATGACACGATTGCGCTTCGACGACGTTTGCACGAATGGCCCGAGTTGGGTAACCACCTTCCAAAAACTCGTGACGAAGTGTTGGCTGCGCTTGAAGGCTTACCGCTTGGTATCAAACTTCATGAAACAACCTCTGGCATCGTTGCCTCACTCGAAGGCACGCGTCCCGGACCAACCATGTTGTTGCGCGGAGACATGGATGCTTTGCCGATGCCCGAAGACACCGGCGTTGAATTCAGTTCACACGTAGAAAATGTGATGCACGCATGCGGCCACGACACGCACACTGCGATGTTGGTTGGCGCAGCGCGCTTGTTGTCCAATCACCGTGACCAAATACAGGGTCGTGTTGTGTTTATGTTCCAACCCGGCGAAGAAGGTCATGCCGGAGCCCGCTTCATGCTTGATGAAGGATTGCTCGATGTTGGTCCGCTATCAGACGGTTCGTCTTCAGAAGTCACGGGTGCGTTTGCCATTCACACCACGTCATCACTACCAACTGGTTTCATCAGTACGCGTGGTGGTCCCATCATGGCATCCAGCGATACTTTGCTGATTCGTGTCATCGGACGCGGTGGACACGGAAGCGAACCATTCCGTACGCTTGATCCGATTCCGGCAGCCTGTGAAATCGTTGGCGCATTGCAATCAATGATCACTCGACGAATCAACGTCTTTAATCCAGGTGTCTTAACAGTGACGCAAGTTCATGCTGGAACCGCATTTAACGTCATTCCAGAATTCGCCGAAGTTTTTGGAACGATTCGTGCGATCAGTGAAGTCACACGACGCATGATTCATGATGGTGTACGTCGCGTCGCTGAAGGTATCGCTGCGGCACACGGACTTGAAGTCACTGTCGAATTAACTGATGGATATGACGTGACTGTCAATAGTCCGACTTACGCAAATACTGCAGGAAATATCATTAAAGAAGTCATTGGAAACGATCGCTTCATTGAGCTTCCTAACCCAGTGATGGGTGCCGAAGATTTTGGATATGTCCTGAATCATGTTCCAGGCGCAATGGTCTTCTTGGGTGCAACTCCGCACGATCGAAATCTTGCAACGGCAGCGCCCAATCACTCCAACCGCGTCTTCTACGACGAAGACTGCATGAGCACTGGTATCTCGATTTACAGCGCAGTCGCTCTGCGCCACTTATCAGGAGTTTGAGCTGGGACCCGCGGGATAGCGGGCATCACCGAGAACCATTTCCATTGCTGGTTCAATATTTGGTCCACGACGTAAGTGGTGTCCACCGTCGGCACTAATACATGTGCCGGTAATCCACGAACTCTCATCGCCCAACATGAAACGCACAAGCTTGCCAATGTCTTCGGTGCTACCAACGCGACCTAAGGGCATTTGTTCGAGGTAATCATTCAAGATCACATCAAGTGTCATGATGCCTTCGGTTGCATCGGTCGGTACGAGTCCTGGTCGCACCGCATTCGCGCGAATGTTTCGACAACCGAGTTCATCGGCAGTTTGACGAATCAACATTTCGAGTCCGGCCTTTGACACGTCATACGGAGTCATAAAGCGATGCGTGACCGGGCCAGCAATCGACGAAATCGCCACGATCGAACCGCCGCCATGTGCAGCTAAGTGACTCACCGAATGTTTGATTGTCAAAAACGCACCGGTGAGATTGGTGCCAAGGATTCCATTCCAGTCATCGAGTGATGTCAAGTGAATGGGTCCGCCGCCGCCGTACCCCGCATTGGCAACCACCATCGTGAATTTGCCGGCATTGTTCGCCGCCGTGCAGGCATTTGCAACACTCTCTTCGCTGGTGACATCGCAGGCAACCGTGAGTACCTGCGCACCACCTTCGGCGATTGAACGTAATTCGGCTGCTGAAGCTTCAAGGCGTTCAACATTGCGAGCGGCCAACATGACTGTCGCGCCATCTTGCACCAATTCGCGTGCACAGCCGAGGCCGATTCCTGATCCACCTCCGGTAATGAGTGCAACTTGGCCAGACAAGGGATGAGGGTGACGGGTTGAAGACATGAAGAGATCCTCGCACAAGTCAACTCCAAGTCAACAAATCGTAATTTGATCAGGCATCATAGATAGATGAATCAGTCGCCGTCACCGCTCTCAGGAATTCGAGTTCTTGACCTGACGAGGGTTCTTGCTGGTCCACATTGCGGCCGCATGTTGTGCGACTATGGCGCCGAAGTCATCAAAGTTGAACCACCTGACGGCGACCTCACACGATTCTCGAGTCCACGGGTCGGTTCATTGGCAACTTATTTCATTCAACAAAATGCCGGCAAAAAATGCATCAGTCTCGATTTATCAACACCAGAAGGCGCCGACATTTTTCGACGTCTCGCGGCAGAAAGCGATGTTGTTCTTGAGAACTATCGCGCTGGAGTCATGGATCGGCTCGGACTTGGCTATGAAACTCTGGCAAAGATCAATCCGCGACTCATTTACGCGTCCATCAGTGGTTACGGAGCTGATGGTCCGTGGGTTCATCGCCGTGCCTATGCAACGGTGATTGGTGCCGAAAGTGGAATGACGCGCATGCAGGGCGACGCTCGCGGTGGAAACTATTCAAACGACCCATGGTCACATGCCGACACCTACACCGCTCTTGAAACGACAACGGCAATCTTGGCCGCACTCTTTAATCGTGAACGATCAGGTAATGGTGAGCGCATCGATGTCTCGATGGCCGAGACCATGTTGTACGTCAACGAACACGTCCACGACGAGTTGTATGACGGGGTCGTTGATCCCAACTGGATTCGATCATTCCAGCCCGGTGACTATCCGATCATGCAGGTTGCTGATGGCAGCACAGTTGTCATTAGTGGCCACCCCGCAGAACGCGGAACTTTTGAAATCATTGTGAACACCATGGATCGGCCTCAATTATTGTCCGATCCACGATTTGCTGATGTGCAAATGCGTTTACGAAACCTCGGCGCGCTGCAAGATGAAATGCGCGCTTGGGCGCTCACCCTGCCCACTGCTCAGGCCTTTGAAGATCGTTGCGCCCAATTTGGGCTTGCTGTTGGCGTGATGCGTAGTGTTCGTGAAATTGCCGAAAGTGATTGGTCAACCGCTCGGGGCGCAATCACGAGCGTTCCCGATCGAATTGGTGGCGAAGTACGTATTCCGAATGCACCGTGGCACTTCACCCATAGTCACGTCGGAACTTCAGGAGAACCGCGCTATCGCGGTGAAGATAATCGCAATGTGCTTCGCGACATTCTCCACATGAATGACGAAGAAATCAACGCGCTCGAAGCCAACAAAGTGTTGTCGAGTCGCCTTCCTAAAACAAGTTAGGCATCAAGTGCCGTGGGTTGCTGAATCACGTCAGTCCCCATGAATCGAACCATCGGTGGCAAAGTTCGAGCCAATATCGGTCCGGTCAAAATCACAAAGAGAATTGTGCCGACTCCAATTTGTCCGCCGAGCAAAATACCAGCGGTGACAACCACTCCTTCAATACCCCAACGGCCGACTTGCATACTCAAACCCTTGTCGTTCAGACCAAGCATCAATAGCTCCATCGGTCCGGTTCCGAGTGTTGTGGCAACTCCAATTGAAATCGCAAAGTAGAGCAATGCCATTCCGGCGATCATCATCACGGCTCGCCACAACATCAGTGATGGTTCAGGCATCAGAGGCAGAACAATGTTGACCACTTGACCAACTAAAACCGTCCCGATCAAAGTGCCCCATGTAGGTGGACGTTTCACTGCAATCGCGAGCAAGGTGAAGAGTGCACCGCTAATCCAACCCATGGTGCCGACACCAATATTGAGTTGTTTTGCGCCACCAGTTGAGAACACATCAGCTGGCGCAACACCAAGATGCGCCGACACCATCATGGAGATTCCAGTACCAACCATCACGATGGCAAGCAGTAGTGCGGCAGCACGAAAACGAAACGACTTCTTCTCAATTCTCGTTTCGCTCTGAGTCACCCGCCCACACTAGGTGCTTTACTCCAACATCCATTGTGATTCTGGTGTTGATTTAGTTGGTATATCCAAATAAAACGACACCAGAATCACAAAGGTGTTAGATCTTTTTGGGCGGACGAGGGAAGAACGGACTCGTTCGCGCAATATAAGCGTCATAACCTTCACGTCGTTTTTTCAATGACTTCTCTAACAAAGTCACACCGCTCACACGACGTAAGAAGAATGTCATGACCGCTGCACCGATAAAGCCCCACGCTCCACTTCCAGTTTCGGCGGCAACAATCGCGATTCCCCACCACACACACGAATCACCGAAATAGTTCGGGTGTCGAGTGAACTTCCACAAACCCTGATCCATCACTTTGCCTGCATTAGATGCATCGCCTTTGAATCGGGCAAGTTGTGCGTCGCCGACAACTTCAAAGAACAAACCGATCAAATACACAGCGATTCCAACGAAAGCAATGAATCCGACTTTCGGCGTTGCATCTGATTCGCCAATCTGAACTGGTAACGAAACAATCCACATCAATGTTCCCTGTAAACCAAAAACAGTCACCAAACTAATGATCGGAAATCGAGGTCCCCAGTGCTTGCGCATTGAGCGATAACGGAAGTCTTCACCATGACCAGCGTTACGCCACAACAAATACAGACCGAGTCGCAAACCCCAAACGGTTGTCATCAAGGTCAAGATCCATTGGCGAGCATTGTCACCGTCGGCAACGGCGCGTGAAATCCAAGCAACCAATACAAAACCAAGACCCCACACAATGTCGACAATGGACGCATTCTTTTTGATCAAACTAATAATCCAGGTTGTCACCATTAAGGCAATAATTCCTACGGCCGAACTCAACATCACTTCACCCACGATGATTTCTCCTCATCTCATTTCTTGCTTCTAAAGCTTCATCAACTTCGCGATCCATACGCATCCACTCACCATCTAACCACTTCGTCAACTCATTGGTATCAACTCGTGAGTTACTAGGAATTGCAGATCGTTCAACTCGTCGCAAATGAAAACGAATCGGTCGCATTCGAGAAGAGATCGCCCGCAATATTCCGCCAAATGTGTCAAGGCCTTCAAAGCCAACATGCCAGGCAAAGACGACGTCGGAACTCGGACAACCTCGCAACATCGCTGCCGCACCAGCTGGTCGCGGTGGTAACAGATGTTTCATCTCGTGTAATCGATCAGCGCGTGCTGGGTCAACGACGGCGATTTTCTCTAAAGCTCGATCGCGCTTCTTCTGATTGGCCCGAGTTCCCTCGGGAAAAATGATTCCGACCGTTGTTGCATCAATATTTGTTACTAAAGCTTCAAGTGCTTCTAACTCAGGAGTTGAGTCGGTTGCATGGCGGTCAAGAAAATGATTCGGTAAACGTTGACCCACGACATCAAGACAGGGATCGGCCAAGAGTTCGCGTTTTAAGACATACCGCGGATTCTTCTGTGCCAGCGTCGTCACGACATATGCCGAAACTAGTGAATCAGCCAAACTGGCATGGCGAGAAAACAACAAAACAGGTCCATGTTGCAATGCATCAATATTTTCAACCTCGACTGCGAAGCCGCATGTTGCTTTCAATGCTCGTAAAAGTCGATCGGCCCACCAACGTTGCAACGCGTAATGCTTTGGCAGGTTCTTACTTTGTCCAGTCAGCCAGTACATTGCCGAACACAAGACTCCAGCAGTTTCGAGCCACGCCCAACACACGGCGAATAACAACAGTCGTGCCAACGGGAAACGCCACTTCCATCGACAAGCATCAATCACCAGAACGAGTGGCAACCACGCGGGTGCTGTCACGGTCAATATCAGTGCACCAATCATCAGCCCACTAATACTGATGAGGCGGCGCTTCATAGACCAAGCGTAGATCTCATTGAGCCCTAACGTGGGATGCAGAACCCGCCAATCAACGGCTCTTTAGGTCAAGATATGTGCATGAATTCTGCTGGCACATCATCGTGGACGCGGTCGCGATCCTTTGCGCTGATCTTCGCTTTGTATGTCGTCGCCACTACCGGCGCCCTCGTCATTGCCTCGATCGTTGGAACAGACCACCCCGTCAAAGGACTGATATGGGGATACGGCGCTTCGGTCGCCTTTCTGTACATCGCCAGCCAGATCGTTGGTAATGGGTCAACCTTTGATGCCTGGTGGAGCGTCATGCCCCCGAGTTTCGCCATTTGGTTCTGCTTTGTACTCGATGACCCTGGCCAATTCTCTGGTGCCGACCTTCGACGCCTCGCCGTTGCAATCTGTGCCTCTTTGTGGGGACTTCGCCTCACAGCAAACTGGGCAATCGGCTGGACTGGCCTCGACCACGAAGATTGGCGCTACCGCATGCTGTACGAAACCGCCCCCATGCCGAGATGGGCGGTCAGTTTCACCTCGGTGCACCTTTTTCCCCTGATTGTCGTGACCTTGGGTTCAATTCCGATGGCTGTCGTTGCCTCACATTCCGATCGAGGCTTTTGCCTCCTCGACGTTCTAGCCGTCCTGGTGGCCCTGACCGGCGTTGCCCTGCAGCAGTTCGCCGACCTTGATCTACGCCGCTTCAATCGCACCAAACAGCCCGGAGACGTGCTGAATACGGGCTTGTGGTCCCGCTCTCGCCACCCCAACTATTTGGGGGAAATGTGCTGGTGGTGGTCACTTTTCATCTTTGTCCTTGCGGCCAACCCCAAGTCGTGGTGGACCGGAATCGGAGCCGTGGCGATGACTGTCATGTTCTTTGCGGCCAGCATTCCGATCGCCGAAAAGCGCAGCGCCGAGCGTCGCCCTGGATGGGAAACCTATAAAGCCAGCACCCCGATGGTCTTGCCACGCCTGCGTAAATAGTTTCAAGTCGGTCGTTCACCTGACCGATACCCAAGGGTGATGATTGCGACGACTGTGATTCCGGCTCTCTTGGTAGCCGTCGCATTGTTGACGATTGTCAGCATCGCCAACTTGTTACGACAGCACTCGCGTACTCAACAACTCGTCGTCAGTCTGCAAACCGAACAAGAACAACTCGCTCAAGCCAACGACCGCTTGGCTCACGTTGCCTCACATGACTCGTTGACCGAACTACTCAATCGTCAGGGGATCATTGAGCATCTCGAACATCAAATTGTTCGCAGTCGCGACTCACACAAAATCGCCGTGCTCTTCATGGATGTTGATCGCTTTAAGAGCATCAATGATTCGCTCGGCCATGGAGCCGGAGATCTACTTCTCCAAGTCATGGGTCGACGTATTCGCACGGTCATGCCAGCTGGCTGTATCGCTGGACGTCTCGGCGGTGATGAGTTCATCATTGTGATTGACGAAGCGTCGGATATTTCTCGAGTTTCCGATGTTGCACATCGCCTCACACAAGTGATGAGTGAACCACTTGAACTGAGCGGTCGCCTTGTTCGAATCTCAGTCAGCATTGGTGTTGCTATCGGACCCGATGCCAACGACACCGCCAGTGAGTTACTCGGCTTTGCAAACGTCGCATTGCATCGCGCAAAAGATGCTGGCCGCGATCGTGTTGAAATCTTCACCTCTGATATTCGAATTGAAATGCAACGTCGAGCGGCTGAAGAACGCTCTTTACGTCTCGCCATTGATGCCGGCGATGTTGTGCCGTTTTTTCAACCAGAATTTGACGCCAACACCGGGCAAATCATTGGTGCCGAAATCTTGGCGCGCTGGGTAAGACGAGACGGTTCAATTACAAGTGCTGGAGCGATGCTCACGATGGCCGAAGATGCCAGCACGCTCGAGCGACTCACTTCGGTCATTATGCAACAATCACGGCCCGTCATTCGCCGCCTAGTTGCGCTTGGTCTTCCCACTGGCTTTCGTTTCCGCGTCAACTTGCCTCATCGCTGCACTCCCCGAGCTTGGCGAGATGGGCAGGTGGCGTCGTACTTCACTGGCATAGACCCGAGCATGCTCACGCTTGACGTTTACGAAACTGCGATGTTCAGCGATCTTGTTGGTGCTGCCGGTGTTTTAACTGAAATGCGTCAACTCGGCGCGCGTGTGTGTCTTGAAGATGCTGGCCGTGGTGGCGGATCTTTGTCAATGTTGCGTTCGCTACCACTTGATGAAGTACGCGTCGACCGCCTTCATGTTGACTCACTTACTTCACATGCCAATGATCGAGCCGTTGTGCGCGCCATGGTCAACCTCGCCAAAGATCTTGGACTCAGCATTTCGGCTGACGGAGTTGAAAGTGGTGCCCAAGCCGACGCATTGCTGGCGCTTGGTTGCACGACCCATCAAGGCCATCTCTACTCTCCCGCTATTACTGCCACCGCACTTGAGGACATGATCTTAAAAATGGCTGCAGAGCGCGCTACCGACGGTCTGATGGCGTAGCGTTTCTCTTTCGTGTCGTCGAAAAAACTTGGTGTCATATGGATGCTCATCAGCGCCAGCGCATATTCGATGTTCACCATTTTCGGCAAAACCGTTCTTAAAGAACTTGATGCCGTTGATGTTTTACTGTGGCGCTTCTTCATTGCAGTTCCTGCTGCATGGATTTTCATCGTTATCCGTCATCGCCGTGGTGGCCCGAGTCCGTTCTCGGTGGCATGGAAACCCCGTTTTGCGGCCGGTCTCGTTTTCGGTTCGGTGTCGTGGTTAGGTTTTGCCGCGCTTGACCGTATGCCTGGTGCGTTATACATCGTCATCATTTACACCTACCCCGCCATGGTTGCCGTCGGTGCATCTCTCTTAGGACGACCCGCATCAAAACACGTGTGGATTGCAGTAGCGATCACTCTCGTTGGTATCGCACTCACAGTTCCAGAAGTTCTTGATGGCGCTGGTGGGGCAACAATTCTTGGACTCGTGCTGACCCTCGGTAACGCGGTGATGTATGCCGCATACATGATCTTCAGCGAACGTTTAGTGAGAGGCGATCAAGCTGGTGATGGTCTAGTGGCATCAGCATGGAGTTTGACTGGATCGTTGGCGTTCGCTGCCGTTATCGCAGTCATCAAATGGCCGCCCGACTTTCCAAATACTTTCAACGGAATTGGATCAATATTTGGATTAGCCCTCATCAGTACGGTCATTGCCAGTATGGGATTCTTCTTAGGCGTTCGACATCTTGGGCCGGCTTCGGCAGCGCTTGTGGCAACAACCGAGCCAGTGCTCACGTTGATTTGGGTTGTCGTCATTCTCGGAGATTCACTCAAAGCCATTCAGTTACTCGGAGCCGCACTTGTCATCGTTGGAGTGGTGTGGTCACAACGCACGCCGAGTGAATTCACAGATGGTGACGCCGCCGATGTTCATTCAACAAGTGCTTGAAGTTCGTCAACCCTCAATGCGATAAACGAGCTCGTTGTATACGACGGCAACGAACCACTTCCGCCGGTGTTTGATGTCCACGAGATTTCCCAATCAACTGACACAACACCAACGAAGACTCCCCCATCGCGGCTGGCGGATGAATGCTGAAAGGTGTACATACACGGAGATGTCGCTTCGTCACCAATCGCAACGCTCCATTGAATGCCAGGCCCTTCACACTCCATTGCTCCGACTAACCCACCATTCAATGTTCCGTCATCTTGAGTCATGAAACGAAGTCGAACAGGAGTTGCAGTTGTACGTGCCCACGCCGAACCAAACACTGTCGGAACCCACGCCATCGCTGTTACTGAATGCCACCAGTCAGTATTCGCCCATATCCACATCCCAACATTCACTACGACATGATCAGTTGGTGGAGCGGTCATCACCGATGGTTGAGGTAATCGACCTCTCACCAAGATCGCTGCATTCTGAGCCAGTTGTACAGAGGACGGACGCGGAATCCACACCAACGTCATTCCACCATCTGGTGCGTGTCGTTCATATAGGTCGTAACGAATTGAACCGACCAACTTCGTAATTCCAGTTGTTGCTCCGATGCCGCTGTCGTAAATGGTTGCCGGTACCCATCGATATCCCGATGAATCAACACCAGACCCGTTCGGTGGCGAAGATGTTTGAACACCGGCCCATATCGAACCACCATCGGCGCCACCACTTCCAACCGGTGCATCGACAGCAAGTACTTGACGATGCACATCTGCACAGACCACCACAAGCAATGAAACGATAAGGCCGACCAGACTCATGCGTCGAAGTTGCATAAGTCCTCCTCGGTTGTCCATCGAGTGGGAGTGCCCTTATTCCAAAGCCAGTGATCATCGACCTTGACCAATGTGAAAGTCACCAATGAGCTCATCATTGAGTCATCAAAAATGATGTCGCCATCAACCAACACCACATCATCGGTAATGCAGGTATCTACAAGAGCACTTGAATCAGAGAGGGCCTGCGTTTTGTCAATTTGATAGCGAATTGAACCGCCACCGGTCGCGGTGATGTGAGCACTTCGTCGCGTCTCCATGAGCTGCTTAAGGTCTTGATAGATCGGACTGTTCACTTCGGTGAAGGTCGCGACATCACATGAATATGGATCTCGACCACACTCAATTCGTGCTTGCATCAATTGAGCGAATGAACTCTCAAGGTCTTCAGCGACTGTCAAAGTGGTCAGTTCAATTTTTTCTGCGGGCGCCGTTGTTGTTGAGCGAACGTTTGAAGTTGTCTCAAGCGGATCAGGCGCTGTACCGGGCAGTTCACCAACGACGGCACCTGATGTTCCACCACACGCACCCAAAACCCATAACGCTGTTATCAACCATCTTCGTTTCATCAATCTTCCCTTCGTGCCGACACTGTGGGAATGCGGAACCCCACAACGGTGTCGTTGTCCAAGAAGATGACGAGTTAAAAACAGACGATCTATAGGTCATATGACCTAGAAAAAGAATTCACCCGCTGCTGGCGAGACTGGTCTCGTCAACAGCGGGTGATTCAGTTGTTACAGGTTGTGTTTCGAAATAGAACGAAACGGTCAACTATCAGGGCATTGTGGTGTCGGCACTACCGTCATCGGCAGTCGCGCCACTCAAGTCCAAACAGTCGTTGCCAATCTTCTCAACTGCGGCCTGACCCTTTTCTGAGACTCCGTAGTCGGCCGGGTTCCCATCGGAATCCATGTTGTCCGTCAAAAGCTGAATGTCCTCGCTGCTGAGAGTGGCTAATTCCTTGATCGCACACTCCGCGTCAAACGTTGCGCCAGCTTCGGTGGCTTTTGCCTCGACCTGTGCCGCCAATGAAGCAACTGCTTGGGCCTGTGCGTCTGTGGAGTCGTCTCCGCCACAAGCAGTAAAACCAACGAGAGCTGCTGATACAGCCAAAATTCCTAATACCTTTTTCATGTCGCCTCCCAGCGCCTAGATGTGAATGCAATATGTGATTACAAATTGCCCCCGCACCCTAACAACTAACCTTTTGAATGTCCGAGATCCCCCTCGCCGGGCCTCGTGAAACAAATCACCCGCTGTCAGCGAGATTTGTCTCGTGAACAGCGGGTGATTCAGTTGTTACAAGTTGTGTTTCGAAATAGATCGAAACGGGCAACTATCAGGGCATGGTGGTGTCGGCGCTACCGTCATCAGCTCCGCCGTCGGCAGCGTCTGTTTCAGTCGCACAATCTTTGAGAGCTGAGAGATACATGGCTTGACCCTCTTCGGAAAGCTTCTCTGCATCACCATCATTAACAATGATGTTCAGATCGTCTTGGCTCATATCTGCGAACGTCTCGAGGGCACAGTCTCGGTCAACGGCGAATACATCACCTTCTTTTGTTTGTGAGATCTTGTCGGCGGCCAACTCCGGTGTTCCCTGAACAGAAGATCCACCATCATCTCCACCACAGGCACTGAATCCAACGAGAGCTGCTGATACAGCCAAAATTCCTAATACCTTTTTCATGTCGCCTCCCAGCGCGTTCGTTATGTGTGTAATATGCAATTGCGTATTACAAAGTCACTATAACAAGGCTCCCTAGAAAACAGGGGTATTTCAACTTTTAGGCCAGATCAGCTGCCGACGGCGCAATCAAAAGTTGATTGAAGGGCTGCCACTCCCTCTTCAGAAATCTCGAGAGTAGCCATGTCGACTGAGCCATCGACCAAGCCAGCAAGATTGCCCACCACCAGCGCCAGGTCGGCTTCGCTGAGTTTGTTCACGACATCCGAGACGCATGCCTGATCAATAGTGACGTCAGACTCTGCGGCCGAACTAATGAGGGCATCTACAACCTTCTTCGCATCGCCTGATCCGGAACCTGATCCACTGCCGCCGTCATCGCCACCACACGATGACAAGCCAATCACGGCAACCGCTGAAACCATTAAACCGACAAACTTCTTCACTTTTGCCTCCAGGCGATTGCGTAAATATTTGCCCTGACCTTAGTCAACTAGGTTGACGCCAACGCAGCTTTTTCTTGTTTCGCCAATTCTTTTTCACGCCGCTTTTCGGCCACTTGAAGTCGAATGCCGCCAGCGATTCCTTCTGGGTTCATGATGGCCGTAAAGATCAACAGCACGCCACCAATGAGAACTTCCCAACTGCCCATACTGCCGATGACTTGATTCATTCCATAGAACGCCACGCCAGCAGTTGCAGTGATTCCTGCAGTCACCGCGCCACTCACACTGGTAATACCGCCGAGGTACGCCACCGATAGTGCAGTGAGCGACGCCATGACTCCGTACGACAGGTCGGATACAGAACCAAAGCGATAAGCAATCAAGGTTCCGCCAACGCCAGCAATAAATGAAGAGAAAGCAAACATCATCATCTTGACTCTGGTGACATTGATGCCAACAGCGGCGGCGGCTCGTTCATTACCACGCACCGCCAACATCACTCGACCTGAACCGGCGCGCCTGATATTGGCAACAGCGATACACAACAACACAAGGATGGCGACTAGAAAGATTCCGAAGATTGGCCGAGACACCTTGTTGCCGAATACCAATCCGAAATCCCAAGGCCCAAGTTTTGGATTCGGGATCTTTGCTCCGCCAGTCGAAATATCACCAATCACAGATGGGTTTTTAAAGACGAATTCGGCGATAGCGACTCCACCAGCCAATGTGACAATCGCCAGATTCGTACCTCGAACTCGCAAGGCTGGGAAACCGACCAATAGCCCAAACAACATGGCTCCGAGCGATGCAATGATCGGCGCAATCGGGAAAGGAATGTCGTACCGCATGGCAAGTTTTGATAACGCAAAACCAGCGATTCCGGCAAACGCCATTTGTGCAAGTGAAGTCTGACCACCAAAACCAGTCAACACCACCAACGACAGTGCCAGCACCGACGCAATGAGTGTCGTCATCAGAGCAGCCCGCCAGAGCGGCCCAAATGCAAAGAGACCGACTAACGCCAACCCTGTTGGAACCAAAACCGAAAATAGAGTGATTCGTGCCTGTGGAACAGATGGAAGTTTCCAACTACTCACTGCACCACGTTCGGGGAGACGCTCACCTAAGAGCACCATCGTCACGATAATCACGATGAACGGAATGCCTTCACGGGCACCATATTCAGGGAACCAACTGATGTCATTTTGCAACTTTGTGCAAATTGATTGACCCATGCCAATCAAAACACCAGTGATCAACGTTGGCCAGTAGTTCTGGAATTTTCCGATCAGTGCCGCGCCTAAAGCTGGGATCAAGAATGCGAACGTAAAAATCGTTGAGTTCAATTGCACTTGAGGCGCAGCAAGAATTGCAATCAGTGATGTGACAACCGAAGAAATCACCCAGCCAAGGCCGGCGAGAAAATCGGGTGAATAACCCAGTAACACGGCACCTTTTTCATTTTCGGCCGAAGCTCGAGTCGCGAGTCCGATCCGCAAGAACTTACTTGCCATCCACAAAACTGCGGCGAGCACAAGAACGATGCCGAACAACCACAGGCCATCACGCGGAATTGTCAGGTTGCCAGTAATTGTGACTGGTTCTCGCGGAAGAATCGGTGCGACGCGCATCGCAGTCACATCTTGGAAGCGCCGTTCAACAAGTGTGATGAAGACAAGGATGAGACCGACACTGGCCACCACTTTGGCGAGTGCGGGAGCTTGTCTTAATGGTTTAAAGACAAGTAGGTAAACCGCCAAACCAATGATTGCTGCGGTGAGTAAAGCAAGAATCAGCGCCCAGCGAAAACCAACATCGTCTCCGAAGTGATAACGACCAGGCAACCCAGGAATGGGAAATGGATATGAACCGTTGCGCAACTCTGCATATACGTACGTACTCCACATAGCCATGGATCCGGCGGCGAAGTTCACGACGCCGGATCCTTGGTATGTGATCACCATGCCCAAACCGAGGGCAGCGATGATGGCACCTGCGCCACTGCCGAGCAGTAGATAAAAGAGATAGTCAGTCATGTCTTATGTCCTCTTCGTCTCGTGTGCTCGACAGTGGCTTAGTTATTAGTGATCAGGGAAGGTACGGGCTGCTGTCAAGCATGTCCGAGCCAGTAACAGCCGCGAGGTCATCGACTGGTCCAACGACTCCATCACCCTTATACATCGCGAATGGGAAAACGAATGAACAAACAGCCGGATACTTGGCGTTTGATCCACAAGCGATTGGTGTATTGCCACCAAAGAGGAACAGTCCTTTAGCCGTCTTCAAGTAATCGAACAATGCCTGACCAGACATTTCAATTCCTTCGTCAACCATCTTCTTGCCATAGTCAATGAACGACATCCACATCGTGTAGCCAAGGCCACCAAGACCAAGTGCTGCAACAGTGACGTCGTCTTCACTCACGCCCATGACGGGAGCAAGAAGCTTCTTCAACAAGGCGCGTTCGGGAGTGTCTTTTTCTGCGGGCAGACCTGCGAAGTACCAACCAGTTGCATCGTCGCCAACAACGTCAATGACGTCTTTGTCGGCACAGATGTTGGTGGTGATCACTGGTGTTGTGATTCCAAGCGATGCACGTGCACGCATCGTTCCGATACAGCCAGCATCTGAATACAGCGAAACGAGAACATCAGGATTGTTTTCAGTTGCCTGACGCATCAGTCCCTGGAAGCCAGCATCGGTTTCGTTGTCTCCACCCTTAACTGCATTCCACTTAATGCCAGCGACATCAAGTGCACCTTCAAGTGAAGCTGCAGTTGAGTTAGCACCAGCGTTGTCAGCATGAATAATGCCGACCGATGTGGCGTGGAAATAATCCTTGGCCATCGCGGCTGAAGCTGCTTGAGAAGTGGCATTACCACCAGTCAAGAACAACGCATTCGCGGTGTAGTCCGGAGCAAGAATCGGCAAGACGCCCATCACTGGAATACCAGCGGCGTCATACGTCTTGTAATCAGGGAACAAGTCGAGACCCAAGATGATGAGTTCAACTCCCTTACCAACAAGTTCTTGCGCGCAAGCTTGTGAAGTTTCAGGGTTGCCCTTAACGACACACGTCTCCAACTTGACTGGTCGATTTCCGAGACCGCCATGTTGGTTGGTGTATTCAAGAGCTGCTTCTAAGAATCGACGAATGTCGGGGAAGTCAAGTCCACCCGCTCCGCCTTCGGTATTGACCATACCGACCAATATCTCTGGTCCGGTTGGTGGTGGTAATTCAGCCGCGCTCGCTGGAGCATCAGTCACCGGTACATCCGAAGTCATCGGTGCATCAGTCGCTGGAGCTTCGCTTGTTACCGGTGCTTCGGTCGCCGCTGGCGTACTACCGCCATCGTCACCACCACAGGCAACAAAGAACAGACCACCAGCAACGACCGCGGCAAGCGCGCGTGAGCGCCACCGTGATCCTGGAGTCCCCAAACTCATGGATCGTGTCATATTTCCCCCTCAGTTGTATGCCGCGGTTTGCGGCGCTTACTTAGTTGGCCACTGTGGCCGGTACCCAACTGCCGTGGAACCCAAAGGGGATTCGTGGCAATTGAACAGTTGCAATGGGTTCGCTGCTCATGGACTTGGCGTCCACAATGACGAACTCACTTGCGTCCTTGTGTTGGTCATAGATGTATGTCATCAAATAACCATCATCTTCAGTCTTTGCATTTTCGGCTGGAGCGAACACGACTTCGCCACAGGTGCGACCTTTACCGAGTTTGATTTCAGCGCATGTTCCGGCCTGACGGTCGTACTTCAAAATTGCGCCTTCGTCGACTTCACCAAAGCCTGCGTTACCCATCGACATTTCATAGCCATAACGGTGCTTTTTACCGATCACTGCATCGTTCACTCGTGGGAATTCTGCTCCACGATCGTCGATTTGTTCTTCAGTGACTTTGCCAGTGGTGGTGTTGATCGTCCAACGCCACAAGTTGGGCGGCGGGAAGTCCATTGCATCTTTTTTCCAGATGTGTTCAAAACGAGCAACATCAAGAATGATCTTGTCGCCCTCTTCGTAACTGTTCATTGGGTGGAAGACATAACACGGGTTGATGTCGTACCACTTGACTTGTGAATCGTTTCCGTTACGGGGCATCACACCGAGACGTGCCGGGTATGTGTCGCTCCACGTGATGGGCATCTTGCCTTCGATAGCCAAGTTGAGGTCGAACACTGCGGGCAGGTCCATGAACACCACATAATTTTCGGTGATGTTGAAGTCGTGCATCATGGTTGAACCAGTCACGGTAATTTCTTCGCGCTGCACCATTTTGCCGTCGGCCGATACACGGAAGTACGTGAGGTACGGGGGCAGGGGTGCGTAACCAAATGCCAACATCTCACCCGTTGTCGGACAAATTTTCGGGTGCGCAGTAAAAGCACCCTTCAAGACGCCGTTGTAATCGGTTGAACCGATGGTGTTCAAGTTGCCGTCAAGCACATACGGGAAGTGGCCTTCTTCAAGCGCAAGAATCTGGCCGGCGTGTCCAACGACATGAGTGTTGGCTTTCGAACACGTCATGTCCATCGTGACCGAGGGATCAAGAATGTTGATCGATGGATCTTTAATGAAAGGTGTTTGTACGTAGCGGTTGCGATACCACTTCGCTGCACCATCTTGTAGACGAAGGCCGTGAATCATTCCGTCACCAAAGAATGGGTGATCACTCATACCTGTTAACGGATTTGCTCCATTACGCAAGTAGCGACCGTCAAGTTCGGTGGGAATGCGTCCCACGACTTTCAGATCGGTCAGCGTGAGTTCTTCTTGCGTTGGACGACCATTACCTTGAAGGTGGGCCGGGATTTCTTCAAGCATTGACATGATGTGTCTCCTGTGTATGAGGGTTAATGAAGAATGTAAATTGCTTACTTCTTGACTGCGTCTGGTGATCGAGCCCACATCAAGGTGGCGTCAAAGCTCAATGAATAATCGGGAATAAATTCCATGATCACGCGATGCGGCGAATCAAGGAACTTGCGGAATTCATCGGCGGCCTGCTGATTGTCGGGACGCAAACGATTAGCGAACTCTGGATAGAACCAATCTTTGGTGGCGCGATCATCGTGAATAAGGCAGTCACCCTTGTATGTAATGGTCTTGCCACCACCAAGGCTTGAGCCGGTGCTGTTGATACAGATCGATGAACGTGGGTTACGACGTAACGCCGGAATGCGCTTACGAGTTTCGGCCGCGGTCAACCACAACTTGCCGTCTTTGGGAAGGTATGACATCACCACACCAAAGGGCTCGCCTTTGCCGTTGACCCACATGAAGACGCACTCGCCAAGTGAATACACCAACTTGTGTTCAAGCTCTGGTGTGAGCGCACATTCGGTGAGATCTTCATAACTGTCGTGGTTGGACATTTCGTTCCCTTAACTAACTAGTTGATCAATATGTGACGACAGTAACACGCCTGTCAAGCCATATCTACCCCTCGTAAGTTATTTACGGGGACCCTGCAGTCCGTTCCACATCAAGTCACTGATCTGACTAGCTACCTCATCAATGGCCCGCTCGGGTTGGGTAATCCACCACACCGAGATCATTTGCAGCATTCCCACGATGGCGAACGACCAAGCGTCAGCCACTTTGGGGTCGTGACCTTGGCTTTTTCGCCAATAGGCGAGGGTTTTGGCCAAAGGTGTCGTCGAACGTTCGGCCAACGACAGCCGTCCGATGGCGGTCTGTTCGGTGTTTCCACCCGTGACATACAAGAAAAGTTCACGATGTTCGGCCACAGAAAGCAGATTCGCCCGCACCAGACGACACAAACTGGCCTGATTCAACGTTTCTCCAGCAATAGCACCCTCAGTTGCCTCAAGCATTCGGTCAGAAAGGCGTTCGGCCAAGGCATCGGCTAATTCGGCTCGCCCACCAACCCGGTCATACACAATGGGCTTGGTCACGCCGGCTTCGACCGCAACTGTTTCGAGTGATGCCCCTGGGCCGTCTCGCTTAATGACCCGTTCGGCAGCATCAAGCACATGATCACGATCGATCACCAATTGCCCACCAATCGGGCGACCGGGACGACGCGGCGGCGAAGCAGACATGCCGACAGTCTGCCCCACTATTGACACCGTGCCAAAGATTTCTTGAAATTGCCCCTATCGCCAGGTTTCTTACTGCTGGTAACTTTCACCCAAGTTCAAAATGCAATGGGGGAATTCTGATGAGTGGATTATTCGATCTGTCCGATGATGTCGCAGTCGTGACTGGTGCTGGTCGCGGTATCGGCGAAGGTATCGCCAAGACTTTGGCCGAGGCCGGTGCTGCGGTTGTGTGCGCAGCTCGACGCGTTGACGAAGTTGAACGAGTGGCCTCAGAAATTCGTGCTGCAGGCGGACGCGCTATTGCCATGCCGACTGACGTCACCGACAACGCTGCCGTCGAAGCTCTCGCTCAAAAAGCCATCAGCGAATTTGGCCACCTTGATATTTGGGTCAACAACGCCGGTGGTTCGCCCATTCAAGCACCACTCACCAATCTCGATCCCAACGAATGGGATGCAACGATGCGACTCAACATCACTTCTGTTTGGGTGTGCACCAACGTCGCGGCGCGACTCATGCGCGATGGCGGACGCATTGTAAATATTTCATCGAAGGCTGCTGTCAACACTGTGATGGGTAGCGGTCACTATGCGGCCGCCAAAGCCGCAGTGAACTCACTGACAGTTACCTACGCAAAAGAACTTGGTCCGCGTATTCGCGTGAACTGCATCATGCCTGGCGCAGTACCAACCGAAATCATGATGAAGGCATTACGTCTTGAAGATGACGATCTGCCCAAGCTCGAAAAAATGTTGCGCCTACCTATGCGCCGCTTAGGTACTCCCGAAGATTTAGGACAAGCGGTTTTGTATTTCGTTTCTCCCGCATCTAGTTGGGTGACGGGTCAAGTCATCGGAATTGACGGAGGTTTGTGATGACCGAGTTAAACAAGAAAATCGTTTTGAAGAGTCGTCCAGCAGCTCGCCCCGATGACTCAAACTTTGAATATCGCGAAGAACAAACCGCAGAACTCACTGATGGCATGTTGCTCATCAAAGTTGATCTCCTCGGTATTGACGCATTTATTCGCACCACATTGAATGAAGGCAGCTTTCACCGCGGCGCCGAAATTGGCGGAGTCATTCCTGCTCTTGGAGTTGGAGTTGTTCTTGAAAGCAAGGCAGAAGGTTTTGCCGCAGGCGACCATGTCTTTGGACCATTGTGTTCACAAACTCACGCAGTAATGCCGGCGTTCACAATGAAGAAAATTGATACGACCGTTGCACCAGCCTCGGCTTATCTCGGCGCGCTGGGCTTAACCACTGGGCTCACTGCATACTTCGGAATCGTTGACGTCGGTCAAGTCAAGCCTGGTGACACGGTTGTTGTTTCTGGTGCCGCCGGTGCAGTCGGATCAGTTGCTGGACAAATTGCTCGACTGAGTGGTGCGAGCAAAGTCATCGGTATCGCTGGTGGCGCACATAAATCAAAGTTCTTGGTTGATGATCTGAAGTTTGATGCGGCCATCGATTACAAGAACGAGAATGTTGCCGAACGACTCGATGAGTTGGCTCCCGATGGCATCAATGTCTTTTTTGACAATGTTGGTGGCAACATTCTTGATGACGTGTTGATGCGCATCGTCGAAGGATCACGCATCGTGATCTGTGGCGGCATTTCTCAGTACGAAAACATGGATGATGTTCGTGGGCCAAAGAATTACATGAAGCTCGCCGAACGCCACGCTCGTATGGAGGGCTTTGCGGTCTTCCATTTCTCTGATCACTATGCCCGCGCCGAGAAGAATCTGGCCGATTGGCTTCGTAGCGGCGAGCTAGTGGTGCGTGAGCAGATTGAACAAGGTGTTGAGAACTTCCCCACTGTCATGAACTTGTTGATGACAGGCGGCCATTACGGCAAATTGCTTCTCAAGGTGTAGTCCCGCACTTTTCCAGCGAGAATGGACGATGTGAGCAGCATCGTCATCTCCGAACTCGAATACTCACCTCCCGGAGCCGACCAGCTTTTCTTTGATGTGAGTTTTGGTGTTGCACCAGGAGAACACGCCGCATTGGTTGGCGCGAACGGCGTTGGCAAGAGCACCATTCTCAAAATCTTGACTGGCGAATACGAATGCGATGGTGGTGACTTCACTGTCAATGGCACGATGCTGTCAATGACTCAAGACGTCGGTATGTCGAGACCCACCGACACTTTGCGTGAAATGCTAATTGAGGTAGCGCCCACCGCATTGCGCGCCGCTGGTCGGGCACTGGTTGCCGCCGAAAAAGCACTTGCTGATGGCAGCGACGACGGCATGGGTTACGCCAACGCTCTCGGTGACTGGGGAGACCTTGGTGGATACGACCTCGAAACAAAATGGCAGGCTGCTGCACAACGAAGTGTCAAGACACCTGTTGATGATTTCTCTCGACGCTTAGTAAGCGAACTATCGGGTGGCGAACGTAAAAGACTTGTTCTTGATTTGTTGTTGACTTCTGGCGCCGATGTTCTTTTGCTTGACGAACCCGATAACTATCTCGACATTCCCACCCGAGGTTGGCTAGAAGAACAAATCAAGGCGTGCAAGTCGACCATCTTGATGGTGAGTCACGACCGCACATTGCTTGAACGTGTTGCAACCAAGATTGTTGTCATTGAAGGTTCGGGCGCTTGGGTGCACGGAGGTTCGTATCTCACATTCCCTGAAGCCCGCGCCAAACGGCAAGAGTTAATGGGCGACGATCTGAAACGTTGGAACGACGAAGAACGCCGATTGTTTCATCACATGAAGATCATGAAACAACGCGCTGCACAGAACTTCAAGAATGCGACGAAAGCCAATGGTGCCGAAACTCGTTGGGAAAAGTTTGTTGCTGCTGGTCCTCCCCCGCCCCCTGTGGCCGATCAACAGATTCATGTTCGTTTGCGCGGCGCCGATGCAGCACGTCGTGTCGCAAAACTTGAAGATGTTTCTGTTGGCGATTTGTTCTTCCCGTTCTCGGACGAAATTCACCATGGTGAACGCGTCGGTCTGATTGGTCCAAACGGAACTGGCAAGAGTCACCTCCTCGCAGTCTTGAATGGTGCAAAGCCCGATGTTGGTTCAGTGACTTTCGGTCCACGAACTTCTGTTGGAGTGTTCACCCAGATCAATGACCGACCAGACTTCACGGGTCGTCAGTGTCTTGACATTATTCGTGACCGATTGGTCGAAGATGAAAAGTCAATGAAGGCGCTCGCTCGCTATGGGCTCGTGAATAATTCACGTCAAGAGTTTCAAACTTTGTCAGGTGGTCAGAAAGCTCGTTTAGAAATTCTGTGTCTCGAGATTGAGGGACACAATGTGTTGTTACTTGACGAACCAACGGACAACTTAGATATTGAGTCTTCCGAAGCGCTTGAACGGGCACTCGACGGCTTTGAAGGCACTGTCATCGCCGTGAGCCATGATCGAACTTTCTTGGCCAAGTTTGATCGCTTCATCATGATCAATGACGACGGTGACGTCTATGCCTTGCCCGACTACGAGATTGCCATGACCGGACTGGCCGAGCCCACCAAACTGGCGACCGTACGTCTCGCCAAAAAACTGACCTGAGATGGCTTAACGAGCCTGAACTTTAATGTTATTCAGGGTTACTAAATAGTCGCAGTTCTCTGTCATACTGAAATTATGAGCGACATATCAACCGCAGATCAGATCGAATCCGAAGGCGTGTTTAAGGATCGGCTTGAGCAAATCATTGCCATCATGCTTGGTCTCGCCGCAGTGATTACAGCCTGGACGGCCTACCAAGGCAACGAGTTAGGCGACTCTGTTCAAAAGTCGTACAGCCAAGGTATTCGTCTTTTTGATAACGCCTCACAAGAATTCAATCGGGCAATTGCGATCGAGAATCAGGACGAATTGCTGTTCGTTGAATATTCAAAATCAATGATTTCCCATGACGACACGACTGCGTCATACATTCATGAAACATTGATGTCTCCCGATCTTGCGAAAGCCGTCGACTGGTGGCTCGATCAGCCCGAGGAATCCGCGCCTGACTCTCCTTTCGTTGACGAGAATCCCGAATGGACCGACGAAGCCTTGGTGTCGGCAAAGGCGATTGATGAGGAAGCACAACAGAGTTTTCACGATGCCGAAAACTCCGACAGCGAAGGTGACAAATTTGCCCTGCTCGAAGTCATCGTGACACTTTCACTCTTCCTTTTTGGTGTTGCCAGCTTGGTCCGGCAGCAAAAGATCCAAGTGGCATTAGCAAGTGTTGGTGCGTTGATATTGATCTACTCCATCATCATGACGATTTCACTCGGAGATCCAGCCGGATTGTTCTAAAAATTGCATTGTCGTGAAACACAACGCAAGGCGTAACCTTCAACCATGGCCGCAACTTCGCGCAAAATTGACTTCATTGACAAGATCACGTTGCCAATTTTCGCAGCCACCATGGTCTGGGAACATCGGGTCCTACAGAAGCGCCAGTTGCGCGAACTCGTTGATGTGGATGCAGTCGCACCAGTTGATGACGGCAATCCAGTTCCTGATCCCCTAGTTCCACTTGGTTATGAAAAGAATGACACCGCAGGCAGTTTGGGGTTGTTGGTCGGATCAATTTTGATGGGCTTTGCTCTCGATGGCACCTACCGAAAAATACATGGCTTTTTATTTCGCCATCGTCTCTCTAGTTTTGGTTCACGTCGTGGCTCGTTTTTCACCGCCATTATCGCTTGGGACTTCTTGTACTACTGGAACCACCGTTGGATGCACGAGATTCGTTTGTTCTGGGCCGACCATGCGGCACATCACTCGGGTCGTCGGTACAACCTGTCAACTGCGTTACGTCAATCGTGGAATGGATACCTCACCACGTGGATTTATTGGCCGATGCCTCTGCTCGGTTTCCGTTACTCGACATTCGTCAAAGCACGTCAGTTGAATTTGTTGTATCAGTACTGGATTCATACTGAAGCGATTGATCGTTTGCCTGATTGGGTTGAAAAGATCTTCAACACACCATCACATCATCGTGTACACCACGGCGCCAACAAGCAGTACATCGATAAGAACTATGCCGGCATCTTGATTATTTGGGACCGTATGTTCAAGACCTTTGAACCCGAGATTCGTCAGTTGCAATACGGTCTCACCAAGAACATCCGCACCAACAATCCCGTCAAAATGGCCTACGGCGAACTTGCCCAGATTGCTAAAGATGTCGCTCAAGCCGACAACTTCAACGAGAGGCTACGTTATGTTTTCGCTGCACCTGGCTGGACACCAGACGTCGCGGCATAACTGATTAAACGAGGGCCTTGGCTTTCGTAAATTGCATTGCCCCGTCATCAATTGGTGACTTCACAATCATTTGCTTATCAACTGCGATGAGTTGTGGATTGATCCACGGAGCGTGATCACCTTGCTTAGGCATCAAGTGCATCATGCGTTGCATGTAGCCCGCTGAGAAATCATCGATCCATGGGCGAGCGGCCATACCTTGATCTTGTGCTCGCAAACGCGGCGTTGCTTGCTGCGTGCCCGTTTTCTTCATGTGATTCAACAAACGACAGGTGTAATTGCTCACCACATCTGCTCGCAATGTCCACGAAGCATTGATGTATCCAAATGTTGATACCAGGTTCGGCACATCTGAATACGCCAAGCCCTTGTAGGTCCAAGTTTGTGCGAAGTCGATCTCGTTACCGTCAACTGTGAATTCGATTTCGCCCAATGTGACGAGATTGAGTCCAGTGGCTGTGACGATGATGTCTGCTTCAAGCGTTGCACCAGACTTCAACACAATGCCCGTCTCGGTGATGCGCTCAATGTGATCGGTGACAACCGAGGCTTTGCCAAGGTTAATTGACGTGAAGAGATCACCATTCGGTATCAAGCACATGCGTTGATCCCAAGGGTTGTACGACGGATTGAAGTGAGTATCAACGTCGTAATCGGGGCCTAAGGCTTTACGAACTCCGCCCAAGATTTGTGTCTTGATTTTTTCTGGCTGAGTACGCGTGCGGTTGTAGAAGAATTTGGTCAACGCGATGTTCTTGGCACGGGTAATCGCGTAAGCAGTTTTCTCTGGCAAAATCTTGCGAAGTCTGTCGGCGATCGCGTCATGGTCGGGTCGTGAAACAACGTATGTTGGCGAACGCTGCAACATCGTGACGTGTGCAGCTTTCCTTGCCATTGCCGGCACGACTGTCACTGCTGTTGCGCCAGATCCGATGACGACAACACGCTTGCCTGTGTAGTCGAGATCGTCGGGCCACTTCTGCGGATGAACCACTTTTCCGGTGAAGTTTTCAATTCCCGGAAACTCTGGCGTGTAGCCCTCTTTGTAGCTGTAGTAACCAGAACACATCGACAAGAAACCACATGTGTAAGTGAGTGTCTCGTTTGTTTCTTTATGAGTTGCGATGACGGTCCATGTTGCAGTCTCGGTTGACCATGATGCGTTGGTGACCAAATGATTGAACTGAATCTTTTTGTCGATTCCGTTTTCACTCGCGGTCTCGCGCAGGTAATTCAAGATCGACGGGCCATCAGCGATTGACTTCGCCTCTTTCCAAGGTTTGAAACTGTAACCAAGAGTGTGCATGTCACTATCGGAGCGAACACCTGGATAACGGAAGAGATCCCACGTGCCACCCATGTTGGGTCGACCTTCCAAGATCGTGTAACTACGGTCGGGACACTGCTGTTGCAGGTGATAGGCCATGCCAATACCTGAGATTCCGGCACCGACGATCAATACATCTACATATGCGGAACTCATTTCCCACCGAACCTTTTCTTCCCTTGGAATCCCCACTGTAGAACCAGCGCACGAATCCCTCACGACTTCTAGGGACTTGTTGGCATGAAATTTAATAATTCACTATTTGAGGCAAGATCAATTACATCCACATCTACTGGGAGCCCAACTGCCTGAGGACCATTCTCCAAAATGTCAACAATGACCGGGAATTGACCAGTTGTGTTAACTCCCTCAAAGCGCATCATTTCGCCAGACTTTTCGTTGATCCAATAGATCGATCGCTGCCCATAACGTAGAAGAACGACGGGCTGTTCACGCAGGACATCGGTCCGAATAAAAGCCGATCCCTCAGCCTGCAAGATGAGTTGCGCATTTTCTGGGGTCTCTGATGCAAGCCCAGTGACCACTGCCAAAAGCTGATCTAAGCGACGATTTTCGAGATCCGGGTCACGCACGACAACCGGCCGCCGCTCACCAGTGATCATGCCATCAATCTCATCAGCAAGATCTGGTCGCCATTCAGCCACCGCCGTGTCTTCCCACCAAACTTCTTCGACAGGGTTTGGCTGCGCTCCTCCAGAAACCAACGCGTGACCTTGATGCTGTGACCAATCAATGACACCTTCGAGGGTGATCGTTCCTCCCTCAAATCCTGCCTTGGCCGACAATCGGAATTGAGCCCCACCGAGTTCGTAGTTCTGCCAAAGAACTTCAGCCAAAACTGCTGCCTCGCTCGAACTTAATGGCCGCTCAACTTGTGTCTTTTCTTCTCCACATGAAACGGCAAGGATTGATACGAAGAGACAAGCGAGTGCTTTCAATTTCATGACGACTGACCCATTGGTACCACTAAGTTCTCAAGAATTGGATACAAGGGTTCTTTGATAGGAAGACCCAATGATGCAGTTACAGCATTTGGCATTGACACTTGTTTGGATGGTGGCACTACATCTCGATAACTCGGACCAGGTGGCCCAACTGGTTGCGAGTAGGTTGTCGAATCTCTCAAGGTTGCATCCGAAACGCACGACATTTTCTGCTCGATATCAGCCGGCGTTGAAGTGGCATACACATTCTCTGAAAAGCAATTTTTTAATGAGTCTTCGGGCCTGCCGATAAACAGCAGATCAGTGCCGTTTGCTTGACTTACATTTCCTTGGATTTCGTTATCCATCGGGATCAGATCATTGAGCGGCATAATCACAATCCCTGCCCACGCATGACCACGAACCACGTTCCGTGTCACAAGGTTTGCAGTGCCACCCCCGATAACGATTCCGCCACCAAAGAATCCCTGTGGTATTTCTGGGGCATTTGGATTGTCATTATCTTCCACCAAGTTTGCCGCGATTGTGGCGCCACGTTGGGGAGACAACATTTCAGCTTTCTGAGAGTTAGGAGTAATACCAAGTCGGTTGCCTCGAAATACAGACTCAACCACCCATACGTTGGAGGACGCATTTGTTCCGTAATAACCGATTGCATTGTTTTCCACGGTTGTTGAACGAATTACAACGTTGCATGGACGACATTGACCAACATAAATTCCGGAGTCAGGATGGCCTGAGGCATACGAATGTTCAATCAAACCATTTTTTGAAGCAAACGCGTAGATGCCATATAAGCCATTGTTAAAACTGGTTACATACGAGACGCGGTAGCCATCTAACGTGTTGTCATCGGCTCCATAAACACCATCGTTGCTAGGTGGTCCGCGAAGCGCTCCGCTGAAAATGATTCCATTTTGACGAAATGATTTGACAGTCAGGTTTTCAATCGCCACCGAGTTAGCTGAGACTTCAAACCCATTTGTTAACGCGTCTCCACCATCAATCACAACGAGATTTCGATCAAGACCACGAATGACTAACTCGTCTTGATCAACTTGAACACTTTCACGATAAGTACCAGGTGAAATCAGAATCAGATCACCAGAACGAGCGTCATCAATTGCACTTTGAATTGTTGCGTAATCCTGAGGTACTAAAAGTTTTCGACTTTCCGAATCCTCAGATGTGCATGCAGGCAAAGTCAAGGTTCCAAGAACCACGAGCCATCCGACAAGTTTCATCAAGTTCAGTTTTGCTGAAAACGCAGTCGTCGACGAAGGACGAAGCAGATACCAAGAATCAACGAGATGAATCCGATCCGCAATGAAGGCATCTCTTGACCTGTTGCTGGGAGGTTCTGGGTCGGCACATAGCCAAAATCCAATGTGAGGTCGAAATCACCGTTTTGACTGAGATTCAAACTCACGGCAGAGCCTTTAGACGAATCTCCAGCGCGTTGGCCAGCACCTGGAATCGTCGAACGATAGCCAGAAGGATCTTGAATGATCACTCGATACTTTCCGGGCGCGAGTCTTGGAAATAGGTAGTGACCAGATGAATCAGTCACCGTGCTCAAAACCGTATTTCCGTTGATATCACGCGCCGGGTTTCCGTACTCGTCGACTAACACCAAAACAACTCCCGAGATTCCTCGTTCGCTTGAGCTCTGCCGACCATTCTTCGTACTGTCAATCCAGACAAAGCCGCCGACATTGACCCCTTCATCTGTAGGGGCCAAGTCACTGCCATTCCACACTGGAGTGTTGTTCGCTCCACTTCCATTACCAGACCCACCATTGAAGTTGCCTGGATAATCGGAGCGCTTTGATGAACCTTCCGGTGACACGTTGGGTATCGGAGTTGGATCAGTCGTTGAAGAATTATTGGTCGTCGTCGCCGGGGCGATTGGAGCGACCGACGTCGCCGGTGTAGTTGGTGTTGACGTCGGGGTTGGCATCGTCGTCAATGACGGCACATTCGGAGTTGATGTTGTCGTTGACGTTGTACTTGAGGTTGTCGTTGAAGTTGTTGACGAAGACGTGGACGTTGTCGTTGACGATGTTGACGATGTTGTCGGCAGGGTCGTTGTCGTGGTGGTTGATGTTGTCGGCAGGGTCGTTGTCGTGGTGGTTGATGTTGTAGTGGTTGATGTTGTAGTGGTCGTTGATGTCGTCGTGGTCGTCGCCCCAATCAACTTGAATCCAAAGTCGTAGGTGTGATTGTTTGCGCCCGCAGAGACTGCCGCAACCGTCACTTGCGGGTACGAATCTACAAGCGTCGCATTGTTGTCAATAGAGGTATCCAGGGCCGACGTACTTGACAACGCATTCGCTTGAGTCAATTCGTAGCCAGCAGGTGCTGCCGCAGATCCACCATAGGGCCAGTCCATACGAAG
>CANGIP010000002.1 GCA_947454105.1 Actinomycetota bacterium
ACGACCAAGACCTTCAGCGATCGCCAAGATTCCTCCAGGTCCGAAAGAGGCACCAAGGCTCGCCCAGGCGTGTTGTTCAAACATCGCCACGAGGTGCGGTTGCATTGTTCGAGCACGGGCAACGAGTTCTTCATTGGAGAGCTGTGAAAGATTGGGACGATTGCGACGAATCTCTAGAGCAATCGCATGTTGATCTTCAACCGGCTGGTGCGTCACTGCACTCATGATGTAGGCCTGAGTTTCAGCCAGTTTCTCTGCGTGTCGAGGAGACTCGTGCCAAGGTTCGGCAACGTATGGAGGCACGTCTGGACGATCGTCGAAATATGCCGCATCAATTGCTTCTGGGCTCGCACCAGGCATACGCACACCCATCAAACGGGCTTGCATCAAAGAGTTGTAGAAATATCCGCCAAAGCAGCCAAAGGTTTCCGGTGGAGTTCCGTAGTCGTCTTCATCAAAAACGCCAAAGGTCACGAAACCATCTCGACAACCGAGAACGATTCCGGACTCCCAGCAAAACGTCCACCCCAATGGACTGACTGGGTCAGCAAGCACGTCGGCGGCGTTTCCACGTGTGTAAAAAGGAAATCTTTTCGTCGGCGTGCGATCGATAATCCACTTGTCTGACAACATCTGTCCCCCTCAGAACGTCAACATACGAGATGTCGAAACCAAGTGTAATAAGCAGACCCAAAGTCGTCGGAGTTGGAGATTGCAAAGATCAGGACAAGACCCACCATTAGCCCGATAAATTCGGTTTCATCGGCCCGCAAAAGATCATCCTCTTTTACAAATTCACCCCACTTGCTGATCCTGAAGCGATCCGCCTGTGGCAGCGCACACTGTGCGAGGCCAACGACCTTCACGGTCGAATCTTGATCTCAAAGGACGGCATCAACGGAACCGTTGGCGGCTCACTCAATCAAGTCAAGCGCTACATCCGAGTCATGAAGGATTTCGCTCCCTTCAAGGATATTCAATACAAATGGTCCGAAGGTAATGGTGACGAGTTTCCTCGATTACAGGTTCGAGTACGCGATGAAATCGTGACGTTTGGTGTCCCCGAAGAAATTGTAGTTGATGAAAATGGCATTGTCGGCGGAGGCGTCCACCTCTCTCCTGCCGAAGTCAATGATCTCGTAGCGACACGTGGCGATGAGGTGATTTTCTTTGATGGTCGCAATGAATACGAGGCCGCAATCGGCAAATTCAAGAATGCCGTTGTTCCGCCAATTGAAACAACCCCCGAATTTGTCAAAGTGCTTGAAAGCGGCGCTTATGACCATCTCAAGGACAAGCCAATTGTTACTTACTGCACGGGCGGAATTCGTTGTGAAGTTCTTTCTCTCATGATGAAAAATCGCGGGTTCAAAGAGGTGTACCAAATTGACGGTGGAATCGTTCGCTACGCCGAAAAATACAAGGACTCTGGCCTGTGGGAAGGGTCGCTGTACGTCTTTGATCAACGCTTCAAACTGAATTACAGCAAAGAAACCAAGGTTTTGAGCACCTGTCATATGTGCGACTCGCCAACAAGCGAATACCACAATTGTTCAAATCTCACCTGCCGCCGCCGAACCTTGATCTGCCCCGCTTGCAGTGCACAGGCCCAAGAAGTCTTTTGCCGCGATTGTCTCCTATGACCTTCAGAGATTGAAGTAATGTTTCTGCAGTGAGCACACGGCGGATCAACCACACCCTAAAAATGAGCAAGCGTTTTCTGATTTGTGTGCCCTTGGTATTTACTTTGGCAGCCTGCAAGGGCAACTCCCCGAAATACACAATTGCGCCAAAGGCCGATCTTCACGGAATCATTTTTGGCAAAAAGGTCTTCTCAAACAAAGATCTGACCAGTGCCAACTTGACTGACGCAAATATCAACTCAGTTGATTTCTCTGGTGCATTACTCACAAGCGCCGATCTGACGCGAGTGACCGCGAATAAAGACACGATTCTTAAGCGTGCAAACTTTGATTCTGCAACGTTAATGACCGCCAGCATGCTCGGTTCCGATTTCACTGGTGCTTCACTGAGTGGGGCTAATTTGACCGGAGCGAAATTGGCTGGATCAAATTTCACTCAGGCAAACCTGCGCGGTGCTGTCCTTTCGGGAGCAAGTCTTGATGATGTCATCATGACCGGTGCCGTCTTAACTTCGGCCAACCTCGAAGGTGCCAATAGTAAGCAGAACCTCAATCTCAGCGACGCCAATCTGGTAGATGCGATTTTGAAGAGTGCATCGCTTCTCGGAACTAATTTCACGAATGCCTCGATGGTCCGAGCCGACCTCAGCATTTCTTTTTTGGGTACTTCAGATTTCACTGGCGCCAATTTAAGTGACGCGGTATTGGCTGGTGCATCTGCGAACCCAACCATGAAGATGGTTCAAGCGAATCTTGTGAACGCGAAAATGATGATGGTGTCTTTCTTTGGCGCTGATCTGACAAATGCCTCACTAGTCGGCGCAGATCTCACAGGAGCAGCTCTCGGATCAGCAACGATGAACGGCGCAAATTTGACTCAGACAAACCTGACGAACGCCGATTTGCGCGGAGCGAACTTAACCGGAGCTGATTTGCGCAACGCAAATCTGACTGGTGCCGATTTACGCGGTGCAAATCTCACAGCGGCCATCATGACGGGTGCCAACTTTTCTGGTTGTGATATCACTGGTGCGGTCTTAACTCAAGCAATCATGCCTGACGGCACGATGTACCAATAATCCAAATAAGAAACCCTTAAAGAGAGGCGACGCTGGGAATCGAACCCAGGTGGAGGGCTTTGCAGGCCCTTGCCTAAACCACTCGGCCACGTCGCCAACCGATCTAGCGGACTAAATCGGAATGGCAAGCCTACCTGCGATACTCATTTCTCGCCCTGTCCAAATCTCTCCATCCCAACTTCCAGTCGATGGACTGCCCGTGAGAGACTCATCAGCATGTCGATTCGCCGTACTTTGATGATCACCAGCCTTGTCGCTGCTATTTCGCTCTCAGCGTGCGGAGGCGACGATTCTTCGACCTCAGTGTCAGATACGTCTATGCCCACAACCGAGACTCCAACCACGGAAACTCCAGCGACCGAGGCTCCCACCACAACAATTGATCCCGCTACTGAAGCAATGATGTACACCGAAGCCGGCCCATACCCCGTCGGAGTCACCACCTTAGAACTTGCCGCCGGCAACAAGGTTGAAGTCTGGTACCCGGCCGTCGAAGGAACCACCGGCGCCGAGTTCTATGACACCCGTGACTTTGTTCCTCCGGCCATCAAAGCTTTACTGACCGCCGATGTTCCAGCTCGCTATGACTACACAGCTGGTCGCGATGCTGCTGTTGCTGATGGCATGTTCCCGGTTGTTTTATTTAGCCACGGCTACAGCGGCATCCGTCTACAGAGCACATTCCTGACGGCCCATCTTGCAAGCTGGGGAATGGTCGTTGCCGCTCCCGACCATTGGTCACGCGACCTCTTTCACGTATTGAGCGCTCCGGTCGGAGATCGCGATTCGGCAACTGGCGAACTTTTGGGAGCCTTAGATTTGGTGACATCTGGCAACGATGATCCTGCGTCGTTGCTTCAAGGTCACGTTGATGTTTCCCGTGTTATCGCGCTTGGTCACTCGGCTGGTGGCGGCACCATTGTGAGTGCCGCCAAAGACGATCGCGTTGACGGTTACATCTCGATGGCATCAGGTGTCATCGGTATGGGTGGAGCAAACGCGACCACCACGGCTCCGCCCACATTCGTCAACAAACCATCGTTCTTTATTGCTGGTTCAGTCGATGCCGTCGTCCCCGTCGACACGGTCACTCGTCCATCATTCGACGCGGTACCTGGTCCGAGTCGACTTTGGGTCATTGACGGAGTCGGACACAATGGATTTGACGATTTCTGCACCTTCGGAAACGGGTCTGGCATTATCGGCGTGGCCCTTGCATCAGGTCTCGGACCACTGTTAGATGCTCAGCCGCAATTGAAGACCTTGGGCCAAGACGGTTGCATTGCACCTGCGCAGCCAGTTGACCTTGGCTTCCCCATCATCAAGCACGCTGTGACTGCCCAATTGCGCTATTGGTTTGGCGACGATGCAACTCCAGTCGGTCTTGATTCATCCGTTGCCGATCAATACGACCTTGCAGTCACGATTGATTCGAAAGACTGATCACTCAACAACTGTCGGTTGTTTCCAATGTGAAACACTGTGCACATGGGTAAAACAACGGTCATCAAGAACGGTTTAGTTGTCGACGGAACTGGCACCCCTGGCTACCTCGCCGATGTCCTGATTGAAAATGACCGCGTCATCGCAATCGGTCCCGACTTGCACGGCGATGATGTCATTGATGCTTCTGAGAGGGTCGTCGCCCCAGGATTCATTGATATTCATACTCACTACGACGCACAAGCATTTTGGGATCCTGCTCTCACACCATCGTGTTATCACGGAGTCACCACCGTGGTTGCTGGTAACTGTGGCTTTTCCATTGCACCCACGAAACCGCAGGATCGTGCATTGATCGCGAACACTATGGAAAAAGTTGAAGACATGGATCCGGCGACCCTCAACGCTGGTATTCCATGGGATTTTGAATCTTTCCCTGAATACCTTGCGTCAATCGAACAACACGGTACTTTGTTGAACTTCGCGGCATACGTCGGCCACACGCCCCTACGCATCTTTGTGATGGGTGATCAATCAGTTGGTCGCACCGCCACCCCTGATGAAGTGTCACACATGGCCAAATTGGTCACTGAAGCGATGGAGGCCGGTGCTGCCGGATTCGCAACAAGTTTCGCGGTGACTCATCGGGGCGCAGACGGAAAACCAATTCCCAGTCGCTGGGCTGACGCTGAGGAAATCGAAGCGTTGTGCAAGGCAGTTGGTGACTCTGGTCGAGGAGTGATTGGTGTCAACGGTGGCGACAACTTAAGTTTCGCCGACTGTTATGAACTGCAACCCAAAGTCGGAGCGCCAATTACTTACACAGCATTGCTCACGACATCACAGGGAACGCATCTCAAAGCAGTTGAAGTTCATCAAGAAGGTCTCGCTCGGGGCATTGATGTCTGGCCACAAGTTTCGTGCCGACCACTCTCATTTTCAATGACAATGGTTGAACCTTTCACCTTGAATACCAGCCCTATATTCGCTGAGTTGATGCCGAAGTCAATTGACGAACGTCGTGAAGCGTTTGCTAATCACGAATGGCGCAATCGAGTCAGAGTTGGCTGGGAAAACAAGCAAGGTCTCATTCCTCGTTGGGACAGTTACGAAATCATGAATGCACCGTCATCACCCGATTTAGTTGGACGTCGCCTCACCGACATCGCCAACGAAACCGGTACTGATCCTTTTGACCTTTTGCTCGAACTCGCCTTGCTTGAATCCGACCTCAAACTCCGTGTCAAAGCAATGTTGGCTAACGATGATGCCGAAGGTGTTGCGATGTTGTTAAACACCGAAGGTTGCACGCTTGGTTTGTCCGATGCAGGAGCTCATGTCGGTCAACTGTGTGACGCTGTTTTATCAACTGACCTCCTCGGATCTTGGGTGCGCGACAAGAAGGTTCTGACGTTAGAGAATGCAGTCCACAAACTCACTCAGGTGCAAGCCAATTTGTTTGGCTTCACCGATCGTGGAGTTTTACGAGTGGGCGCGGTGGCCGACATCGTGGTCTTTGATGCCGCGACCGTATCGCCCGGACCCGTCCGACGCGTTGTTGATTTTCCTGCCAATGGCGAGCGACTTACTGCCGATCAACCAACTGGTATGCATCATTTGTTCGTGAACGGTGTCGAAGTTCAGCGCGACGGCAAGTTGTTGCAACCTGCTCTCGACGTTTTGCCTGGGCGCCTCGTCAAACCAAGCCCCCGTTGAAATTCTGGTGTCGTTTTATTCGCCAATACCGAAGTAATTGACACCAGAATCACAAGGGTCTATGCGGTCATTGTGTATTTGATGGGCAGGGTCTTCAGACCGCCAACAAAGATGGTCTTCATCCACTTTGGTTCACCGTCTAGTTCAACACTTTCAAGTCGTGGCAGTAAAGCCTTCAAGAATGCTTTGATTTCCATTCGTGCCAACATCGCACCGAGGCAATAGTGCACCCCGAAACCGAAAGATAAATGCTTGTTAGGAGAACGGCCAATATCAAACTTGTCTGGATCAACAAATGCTTCGGTGTCGCGGTTGCCCGATGGATACGACAACAGCACCGAATCTCCGGCCTTAATGACTTTGCCACCCAACGGGAAATCTTCGGTCGCTGTGCGCATGAAGTGCTTCACTGGAGTCACCCAACGAATGATTTCATCGGCCGCTGTATTGAGCAAACTCAAATCATTCTTCAAGCGAGCCAATTGATCGGGGTTCTCAATCAATGCATGCATTCCGCCAGCGATCGCTGATGCGGTCGTGTCGTGACCTGCCGTCGCCGTAATGACGTAATAAGAAATCGTCTGAATCAATGTGAGTTCTTCGCCGTTGATTCGGGCATTTGCGACAACAGATGCCATGTCGTCGGTTGGGTTGGCACGACGATCTTCAGTGAGTTTCGTGAAGTAGGCAAAAAAATCTTGAACAACGGCCACTAAATCAATTGGGTCGGAGCCTCGCTGCATATCTTCGTCTTGCGAACCAAATAATTCTTGAGTCAGTTTCAACATGCGACCGTAATCGCTTTCGGGCAATCCCAAAATTGACAGGATTACATTGAGAGGGAACATCATCGCGATGTCTTTCGCAAAGTCGCATTGACCGCCCAACGAATACATTTTGTCGACATAGCGATTCGCGTACATATCAAGCATGCCCTCTAACTTTGCCAAGTTCTTTGGCAAGAACCACTCTGATGTCACGCCACGAAGATCGCGATGCTCGGGGTCATCCACGTGAATGAGGGTGCGCAACATGTCGCCATTTTCAGCACGTTGACGATCTGATTCGGCATCACTCAAAACCGGGCGTGGTTCATTGAGAAAAATCTTGTTACGGGCTTCGATGTCAAAGATGTCTGCCGATTTCGTAATAGCCCAAAATGAATTGAAGCCAAGTCCCTCACCATTAACCCAGTGGACAGGGTCTTGTTCACGCAACATGGCGCAGGCTCGGTAAAAGAAGTCCTCGTCGGCATACGAGTCAGGGATCACAAAGGCGTATCCGGCTTCTTCGATATTGGCTGGCTGACGATCTGACATAACTACCCCCTGAGTGAACTATCTGTCCCTATTGTGCCTCATCAGGCTCGCCAAAACGGCAGGGACCGAAGCCTGCAAACCCTGGGACTCTTTTCGGGTAGAGTTTCTGACGACCCGTCAGAAACTCGGATCCTAGGGGGATTTTGTGCAATCGACTACTGCTCATTCCGACATCATCGCCGTCAAAGACCCGAGTGCGTACATCACCAAAGATCGCCAAACCCTTCGTGGCAAAAGAGTCGGCCCAATTCTGCACCTCGCTGACGAGCGGGCCCGCCTTGCCCAGTTGACCTGGAATCACTTTGACATCAAGCGACTCGGAGCGACGATTGGCGCCGAGATCAGTGGAGTCGATCTGACCACCAATCTCCCCCAACCCGTCATCGATGACATTCGGCAAGCACTCCACGAATACAAGGTCATTTTCTTTCGTAATCAACCGGTGACGACACAACAACACGTTGACTTTGCAGCCCGCTTTGGCGAACTTGAAATTCACCCTTTCATTCCTTCAAACACCGGTCAACCTGAACTCGTTCGATTTGAAAAATCATTTGATGTCAAGGGATACGAAAATACATGGCACCAAGATGTCACCTGGAGAGAATGCCCCAGCCTTGGTGCAGTGCTTCATGCGATTCACGTTCCAGAATCTGGTGGAGACACTTTGTTCTGCGATATGTATGCCGCATACGAAGGTCTGACCGATGAGCAACGCGAATTCGTTGACTCACACGATGCCGAACATGATTTTGTACAGTCATTTGGTAAACAAGTAGCCCCCGACCAAATGGATGCGATGCGGGCCAAGTATCCCGTCGTCGTCCACCCCCTCGCACCAACCCACGCGGCGACCGGTCGCAAGTACCTGTACTGCAATCCCGTTTTCTTGAGCCGCATTATCGGAGTCGACGAGGCCGAGAGCGATCGCTGGCTTACCGAACTATGGCGTGAAAGCGACAACGTTGAATATCAATGCCGCTTCCACTGGGAACCCGATTCCATCGCGTTTTGGGACAATCGTGCCTGCCAGCATTACGCAAGCAGCGATTACTGGCCAGAGATCCGAATTATGGAGCGCGCCAGCATCGTGGGCGGTCGCCCTACTCGCTAGTTTCTAGCGATGGGAAACAACGAGCCAGACTTCTCTCTCGATCCAGAACTCGACTTCACCATCACGCTCGGTGGCGGTCGTGGACCTGCTGGTCATCCAACCCGCGATGACATCAGTTTGTTATCGCCCGATTTCTACGCAAACTTTGACGAACTCACTCAGTGGATGCGCAGAGAAGCACCTTTGTATTGGGATGACAAAACCGGTATTTGGGGTGCGGCAAGTCACGAACTTGTCTCAATGATGAGCCGCGAGTGGCACACTTTTTCATCTGGTCAGGGATCCCGCCCAGAAAGTTCTGTGCCATCAATGATCAACTTCGATGCGCCCGAACACACCAAGCGACGTCGGTTGGTTGGCAACGGATTCACTCCTCGTCGCGTCTCTAATCATGAACCGTTTTTGCGCTCCCGAGTCAATTCGCTCATTGATTCGGTCATTGATAAAGGTTCCTGCGATGTCGTTGCCGATATCGCGACACCGTTGCCCATGCTCATGATTGGCGAACTGATGGGCCTCCCCGAATCTGATTACGAAAAGCTTCTTCACTGGTCAGACTTATTTGCAACCGGCGGCGAAGAGATTCGATCTGAAGTTGAACACGCTGTTTTCGCCTGGAATGAATACATCATGGCCAAGGTGCATGAGCGACGTGGTGGAGATGGCGACGACTTAGTGAGCTTGATCACTAATGCCGAATGGGAGGGCGAAAAACTTTCTGATATCGACATCATGTTTGAGACCATGCTGGTGCTTGTTGGTGGCGATGAGACAACACGACATGTCATCTCTGCAGGAATCGCTGCCTTGCTACAGAATCAAGATCAACTAGAGATGTTAAAGAATGATCTCTCGCTATTACCCAATGCGATTGAAGAGATGTTGCGTTGGGCTACACCAGTTCGAAACATGAATCGCACTGCTACGCAAGATATTGAGGTCAACGGTTACACGATTCACAAGGGAGACCGCATTCTCTTGTTATACCCATCGGCCAATCGCGATGAGAAAGTATTCAACGATCCATTCAAATTTGACATCACCCGCACGCCGAACGATCACGTGGCTTTCGGTGCGTACGGACGGCATCATTGCCTTGGCGCTCCCCTGGCTCGGCTAGAACTACGCGTTCTTTTCGAAGAGATACTGCGTCGATTCGACACGATGCAACTGGCTACCGACGGACCATTGCCATGGCGTCGAGGAAATTTTGTCTTGGGCCTCAACGAGGTGCCGGTGACTTTTACTGCCAAATAATTGGCTTCGGCTTTAAGCGGTGAATGACTTACCCATACGGTCGACCTGAATCTTCGTCACGACGGTCATCACTTCGCCACCAGCTTCGCGTGGTACCACAACCGGAATGTCGTCTGACCAAGTCATGGTGAGGTCATCCCACTTGCGTCCATCGCCGACAATAGTTCCTTCAACGGCGAGACGAGCCCGATGACTCGATGCATCGCCCTTTTGCGGCGAAGCAGTCAATTCAAATGTGCAATACATCGAACGATTAATGGCTTGATGATCACCACGGGGCAACGTGCCCATCACAATCGTGTACAACATGCCGGCTTCTTTGTGCACATGCTTTTCTTTGAAGTCGGGACGATTTTGCATTTCCATAAACGACACTCGACTGGCGTACTTCACGATGGCCATACGGTCCCACTCGCCCTCAGTACCTTGAGCAACAATCTCGCCCATGAAGACAACTTGAGCGCCAATCTTGGTCAGAACATCTGACGGGTTGTACAGATTGTCGGCTTCGATCCCCGAGATTCCAGGCTTGGCAGACTTCTCGGCGCCTTTGACTCCTTCATAACCCGCGACCTCGCGATATTTCATGAAGTTCACCATGTAGATCGGACCGTCGTTCTCAGGTGTGCGACCAGCAAGGTCGAGGGCGTAATCAAAGTCGATTTTTCCGTAGCGCATTTCCTCAACATAGCAACTCCATCATCATCAAGTGGCATTGGGAATGACACAACATAAAATTGGGTGCTACGGTGGGAACAGATCGCACTACGGAGGATCAATGTCGAATCAACTCATTCTTGACTCACTACAGCGCCGCATGAAGGCCCTCTTCAGCTTGTACGACGATGCCATTGACTCAATGGACCTTGAGCACGTCAACCACTTCGAACGTGAAGGCGTCGTCCCTATCGCATTTTGCCTCTTCCACTACGCCAATGTGCACGATGCGTCCTTCATGTTGCTCTCGGGTCAACCGCCACTGTGGAACGACGAATGGCAAGCACGAGTAGGTCTCACGATCAACGATCATGGCAAGCATCGCACTGTGGACGAAATGGTCCACCAACGCATCGGTGATCTTGACGCATTCGCTGAGTACATGCGTGCGGTGTATGCCCGCACCTCGGCCTGGCTTGAGCAGCTTGATCCAGCCGAACTCGAACGTGTCGTCATTCCCCGTCCTTTCCCTCCGCAAATCGCAACGACTTTCAGTGCTCGAGTCGCTGGCGAACAAGGTGTCACCGTGTTAGACGGAGTTGAATGTTGGCTCTATCAACACGGACTACGCCACATGGGCGAAATTGAAATGGCTCGTGGTCTCGTCGGTCTCGGTGGAATGACCTCGTAAACCATTGACTAGACAAACATGGTGTTCGGGTTCATTAACCCCTGCGGGTCAATCGCACTCTTGATCGCTTTCATCATGTCAATTTCAGCTTGAGACCGACTGAGCGATAACCACTTTTTCTTCGCACTTCCAATGCCATGTTCAGCACTAATGCTGCCCTTGAATTCTGCGACAACCTGAAGCACGATTTCATCCACAGATTCATCGTTGGCGGTTGGGCCTAAAACATTGATATGCATATTGCCATCAGCGGCATGCCCAAAGATATAAACCGACCATTCAGCATTCGCGTCTGAGACACGCCGGCGAACTGCATTAATGAACAGAGGCAAATCAGATACCGCGACTGTCACATCAAATTTGTGTGGCACTCCAATTGTTGAAATTGCTGCCGTATGTTCCTCGCGCAAACGCCACAATCTCGTGCGACTTGATTCATTGTCAGCGACAGCGCTTGAGCCGGAAAAGTTTGATTGAACAAGATGACTTTCAATGTCCGAGGCAAGATCAACGTCGGCTGAGAATTCCAAAAGCAAATAGACCGCAGCTGCAAAAGGAATCGCCACATTAAACGCTTCCGCGACAAGGTTTGCACCATCGAGAAAAAACATTTCAGCGGCGTCAAGACAATCAAACTGTTGGCGAATTCCACTCACAACGTCAACTACCTCTTGGGAAGAATCACATCCCAGCAAAACTGTGGTCCGTTGATTGTGCGATGCAACCAATCGCAGACGAGCTGCGGTCACAATTCCGAGAGTTCCTTCACTGCCACACAATAAAGATGCGATGTCATAGCCGGTGTTGTCTTTTAACAAACCAGCCATGTGTTCAATCACATCACCATTTGGCAGCACTGCTTCAATGCCGACGATCTGATGCCGCGTTGAACCGAATCGCAAAACATTGATGCCCCCAGCATTCGTGGCAATCGTTCCGCCGACCGTCGCCGAACCGCGAGCACCAAAATCAACGGCGTATCGCAATCCATGACCTTTAGCGGCTTCTTGTACCTGTTCAATAAGAACACCGGCACCGACAGAAATCTGCTGACTGGAAGTATCAACATCACCGATCCAATTGAGTCGTCGAGTTGAGAGAATAATGTGTCCATCATCTGCCAAAGTTCCTCCGACCAAACCGGTGTTGCCACCTTGGGGAACCACTGCCACATTATGTTGCGAACACAAATGCATGATTCGGGCCACTTCGTTGGTGTTCGCTGGTCGCACGACGACTGACGGAGAGCCGATAAACCGACCCGTCCAATCTGTGCCGTAGCCACCAAGATCATCAGTCAAGACATGAGCAGCGCCAACCACTTGTTGAAGAGAATTGACGAAGTCTGCGCTCAGTACCTTCTCATGACCAATCACGTCATCAAGGTACCGCGAATTACCTCTTTCCAAGCCAATCGCAACGACCTATGCTCACCCAAGGGGAGGTGACGCCATGGGGGGCACACCGACAGTTTTAAGTGACATTTCCGCTGAATGGTTAAGCGAGGTTCTCAAAACTCGAGTCACCGGATTCACACTTCAAGTCATCGGAGCTGGTGAAGGATTTATGGGCCAACTTGCCCGTGTGTCACTTGTTGGCGACAACGTCCCAGCAAGCGTCATCGTCAAATTCCCGACGTCCGACCCTGGTGGTCAAGTGATGGGCGAAATGATGGGTGTCTGGAATCGTGAACATCGCTTCTACACCGAAGTCGCTTCTCAGATTCAAGGAATCAAACTTGCGCGTTGCCTGCACAGTTCGGTTGATCCTTACGCCCTCGTGCTTGAAGACCTCAGTCCGGCACACTCGGGTGATCAAGTTGCTGGACCCACTGCCGATCAGGCTCGCACGGCAATTGATGTCGCTGCCACATTACATAGTGCATGGTTCGATAAGCCCGAACTGCAAACTCTTGATTGGATGCCCAGCATCAGCGACCCGATGACTGCAACAGTTGGAACGCTCTTCCCAATTGGTTGGCCGATGTTTCTTGAGCGATATCAAGATTCGTTGCCACCGCGTGTACTCAAATGGTGTGAAACTTTTGCGCCGATGATCGAAACATGGATGCAGAAGTATTTCGATTGGCCATGCACGCTTACTCATGGAGACTTTCGCCTAGACAACATGTTTTTCCATGACGATGGCACGATGACTCTCATCGACTGGCAGTTGTCGATGCGTTCGCCGAGTACCACTGATCTCGTCTACTTCTTGGGCACAAACATGACGACTGAGATGCGCCGCTCAATGCAGGATGAACTCATCCACCGTTATTGCGACAGGATGCGAGCTGGTGGTGTGCCCGATCAATGGGCCGACTACGACACCATCATGCAGGGCTATGCCGAAGGCGTGTTGTTCTATTGCACATCATTTGCTGCCAGCATTCTTTCACTTGACACCGCCAATGAACGCGGCGCGGCGTTGATGGACTCGCTAGTCCGCCGAGCATTCTCAGCAGCCGACGATCTAGACGCCGGTATACGCCTCGGAATTTGAGGCTTGACGCTTGGCTAAACCTGGCGAATCCACGAAACGTCCACGGGTTGACGGCCTTCGTTGATTCCTCGCCGTTCAAAGACCGTTTCGATACGCCAATCGGGACGCGAAAACTCTGGCTCATCAAATGACTCATTTGCTGCGACAACAGAAACTGACTTACGCCAATAATCCTCAATGTCAGTCGCCAATCGTAAGACTCCTCCCACTTTGAGGACGCGAGCGCATTCACGAACAACATCGGGTCGCAACAAACGGCGACGTTGCTCTCGGGGCTTCGGCCATGGGTCTGGGAAGAAGACCCAAATTTCAGTCAATGACGCGTCTGCGAATCGTTTCAGCAAAACCAGAACATCACCTTCAACGACACGAGTGTTCTCTAATGAATGACTTTCAATACCTTGCAAAACATTGGCGATACCGCGTGTATGAATATCGATCGCAATGAGATTGTGATCAAGATGCTTTGGCCCAAATGACACCGCTAGGTCTCCCCGACCACATCCAATTTCTAAACACACCGGATTGTTGTTACCGAATACTTCAGGCAGATCAAGTGTCGGGCCATGTTCTGCGATGCTCCAGTCATCCTTGAGACGTTCGTACACCTTCGACAGCTCTGGACCGAGTTTGCGTCGACGTGGACGAAAGGTCCGTACTAGTCGGTTCTCTGAATCTCCACGTAACACGGCGCTGACGGTAACGCCGATTAACCTCAACTTGACGTGATCAGTTTGAGCATTTTCGGAGCCTGTTGTGACAATTCAAATGCAAGTAGTTCTCGCCGATTACGCGGTGACCCACGACGGCAAGGTCATGATGGCAGGTGCCGGCTGGAGTCAAGTGGGATCTGGACCATTTGCGAGCGCTTTGGCTTTCATCGTCAAGGTTCCGTGGGATATGGCCAACCAGCAGATTGCCATTCACGCCGAACTTGTTGATGAAGATGGCCGACCAGTACTGGTCAATCAAGCCCCGCTAGCGCTCGATATCGGTTTCAGCGTCGGTCGACCTGACGGTTTACGACCTGGCAGCGATATTGACCAGAACCTGGCAGTTCAGATTCCGCCGATCGCTCTTGCCCCAGGGCGCAGTTACGAATGGCGCATTTCAGTTGACGGCGAACATCGCCAAGATTGGAATCGAGGCTTTTACGTGCGCGCCCCAAAGGTTTAGCGGCCTGAGAAACGCAAAAGGCCCGACCGTAAGGTCGGACCTTTTGTACTGGAGCGGATGACGAGATTCGAACTCGCGACCCTCACCTTGGCAAGGTGATGCTCTACCAACTGAGCCACATCCGCAGGGTGCATGAAGTTTACCTGCCGTTTCGCCACCGACAACCCGTTAGGAAACAGGTTCGGGAGCTTGCACAGAACCGCGACGATCCCACACGCTCCCCGCCAAACCGGCGATGACCATGAAGGCCCCAATGATCTGCACGAGGCCCAGATGCTGGTCATAGATCAGCCAGCCGCCCAAAACTGACACCACGGGACTACCGAGCGTCAACAATGAAGTCGTGGTCACTGGCAAATGCCGACTCGCCCACGAAATGAGACCATGACCGACCCAACCCGGTCCGACCACCATGGCCAAGAGAAGGACCCAATCTCGTCCATTCACTTTCCACGTGTCATCGCCCAAGATCAGGCACACGGGTGTAATCAAAACAGCACCCACCATAAAGACACCAGCCAAGAACGACCACCCATCGATCCCCTCGTTGCGACGCCGTTTCAAGATCATGAAGTACACCGTGAAACTCGTGACGTTGATCGCTGCCCAGAGATCACCATGAAGTGACGCTCCATCCGTACTTGATCCAGCCAAAATCACCATGGCTAAACCGGCAAAAGCAACAAGTGCGAAAGGCAATCGCTTGAGGTCGCTGCGTTCACCCACCAGACGATTGAGTCCGAGCAAAATCAACGCCGGTGTCAGAGCACCAATCAAAGTTGCATTGGCAATCGACGTGGCACGCACCGCCATGAAGCCCATCACCATCGATGCTCCAAAGAAGCATCCAGGAACGAAACAAGCCTTCAATGATTTCCACGTGACCCCATTGCCCCACCAGCGACTCGCCAAATACATCGCTGGAGCACCAAGCCACATACGAAACAATGCTGTGGTGTAACCACCAACGCTCATGCTTCGGACCATGAGCGGTCCGATGCCCCAAGCGAGAACCGCTAAGAGAACAGCGGGGACCGCGACCTCAGCACGATTGTCATCGCCACTCGGCGAATTCACGAGTTTGGAGTCGCCGGGCGAAGATCAACTGTGAAAGTCAAAATTCCATCAACAAGACTGGGAGTCGATCCAGCGATTAGGGCAAAATCTTGAAAGTCGTTGTTGGCCTGTTCAATGAAGCGTTGACGCTCTTCACCCGCGACTGGGGGCAATGGCCGCTGCTTCACGGCAGCGGCACGCGCTCCGAATCGAGCAATCATTTCTTCAAGGTTGAGTTCTGCCATAGAGACAAATTTAGTCTCAGTCGTCAGCCAAGAATGAACATGGCAGTTTAAAAACCTAGCAATGGGTCGATTGAAACTGGACCCTTCTTGGGCTGCTCGTTCAAAACCTCTTCAACAACTTCGATTTCAACTTCTAGATCTTGATCAAAAATTTCTTGCTGGCGAACCTTTTCTTCTGGCAACGACCAATCGTCAACATCGGGCCACTCATCGTCGTCCCAATCAATGTCGTTGTTCGCGACTTCTTGAACCAATTCCGTCACGACTTCTTGTGGTTCGTCTTCAAGGACGATCGGAGGTTGCATGACTGGAAGTGCTTCAATCTTTAGCGGCGAAACAAGCGAAGGTCGCAATTGATCAAGTCGGTGACGTTGTTCAATTAATTCAAGTTCTGCGAACTTACGAGAACTCATTTCAACGAGTGGTCCAAGGGCCTCAGGGTCGGGTTTGGTCTTACGCCAAAACCAGACATTCAGGACCCCTAATCCAATTCCGAAGACGATCAATGAAAGTGTCACCAGAAAGACGATTCGTGTACTGCCAGCATCGTTCACCGTCGTGGTATCGAGACCAAGTGTTGAGGCGAGATGAACAGCAAACATCACTCATAGTCTGTCTGAAAAAGTACCTGAACCCACGGCATGTGCGGCAAGATCTCAATTCTTGCGCAAGATCACTTCTGGTGACGAGGACACCAATACGTCGTTCGGCCAGCGATCGTGCCTCGAGATAACTCCCGACCGTCGTATGGGCAGCGTGAGCCAGGTACCCGTAATTCGGCAGCCAAATCACCCATGTGACTGCCTCCTCGCTCGAGAAGTTCGGGAAGAACTTCGTCAATCGCCTTGAAAATTGTGCGAATTCTTGGCCCCGTCAAAGTGGAAATATCACGCCGAGGATCAATCGCGCTTCGACTCAGTATCTCGTCGACCAACATATTACCTAAACCCGCGACAACATTTTGGTTCAACAAAACTCCTTTGATGGACCCTTTTGAAGGAAGTCTCGGTTGCACTTGATCAAAAAGACCATGAGAGAAAGCGTCGGGTCCGAGTCCACTCGTTGTCCGAGACATACCAACACGGGAAAACCTTCGGGGGTCGGTGATCGCCAAAAACCCGTCCTCGAAATCTATTTGAAAACGAATCCAACGATCGTTTGAAGACGCACCGTATACAAGTTCGTCGATGGGCGACCGTCCATCAACAATGACGCGACCCGCCATTCCGAAATGCAAATCGATCGACCCATCATCAAAATGAATTGTCATCAACTTGCCCAAACGGCTGACCACGTCCACTCGCGAACCGACCAGTGACTGAATCTGCAGCCCGTCCTTCACAACGATTGCATCATTGGTCTGGAAAGACCGCACCCGTCGTCCGATGACAAGTTCTGCTGCCCGACGGTACATCTCAACTTCAAGGATCTCGGGCACCCACATAGTTTGGCGGATCTCGGCTCATAGGGCGATATTGGTTCAACAAGATGCAAGACTTCACTTGTGGAAATGTTGCTAGGGGTCATCGTTGTCGCATTTTGCGGGCTTTTAGCTTGGGCGGCCTTTCGCATCGAACCCCATTGGTGCAGCAAAGATGGACGTCGAATGATTGCTCGAGCACAACGCCTTCCCCAACCTCATCAACCTGCGCCTCGATGGAATGAAGTCAGAGTCTTCGTGGATGAAACGACCGTCATCTTGCGCACGCGTGCACTTCGAGCTACTGAACTACGAGGCGAATATCGAGTTGTGAGCAAGAGTCCGGCGCCACCAAAGAAGCAGGAGATTTATGTGCTTCGTGGAGACAACGAAGTGTTTATTCGAATACCACGAAATAGCCGAGCCATCAAAACTTTTGAAGAACTACTCACGGGCCTTGATTAGTCAATTGATTCAATAAATCGTTGCACCGCTGGACCAACTTGATCGAGTTCGATCAAGAAGGCATCGTGACCATGTGGCGAATCAACTTCAACGTATTCGGCACGTATTCCATTTGCCGCAACCATGTCGCGAATTTGTTTTTGCTGATACTCCGGGTACAAGAAATCGCTCCAAATACCCATTGTGAGTACTGGCGAATTAATGCGTGCTACCGCTGACTCAAGAGTATTTCGACCCCGAGCAATGTCATGTAGATCCATGGCCTTACCAATTGTCATATAGCTATTCGCATCAAAACGACTCACTAACTTGTCACCGTGATACTCAAGGTAACGCTCGACCTCAAATTTTCCATCGAGTGATTTTGATGATGAACTTCCGCCCGTCATGTCACGACCAAAACGATCGGTAAAAACGTTGTCACTTCTGAACGTCACTTGAGCAACCATGCGCGCTGTGGACAGGCCTTCATGAGGACCATCACCAGGTGCTGCCTCGTAATAATCTCCGCCGCGCCATTTCGGGTCATTGATAATCGCGCGTCGACCAATCGATCCCCAAGCGATTTGTTGCGCAGATGCCTGTGCACACGTGGCGATCGGTATTAACGAACGGACCCGCTCAGGAAACGTCACCGCCCATTCAAGAACTTGCATGCCTCCCATTGAGCCACCAATAACCGAATGCCAAACTGCGACTCCAAGATGATCGGCCAATCGAGCTTGAACTCGCACCATGTCGCGAATTGTGATGACTGGAAAACGTGAACCGTATGGTTTGCCATCTTCAGGATGTGACGAAGCAGGCCCTGTTGAACCTTGGCAACCTCCGAGCACATTGGCACACACAACGAACCACTGGTTGGTGTCAATAGCCCGTCCTGGACCAACTGCACTCTCCCACCATCCAGGGCCAGCATGGCCGTCTTCAGCACGGCCTGCGGCATGACTGTCACCAGTCCACGCATGACACAGCAATATCGCATTCGACGCGTCTGAGTTCAGTTGTCCCCAAGTCTCGTAGGCCGCCACGATTCCGGACATCACACTTCCGTTATCAAGCGCGAGTCGACGATCTGCGGGATAGGTAAAGAACTCTCGGTGACCGACGGGGTCGCCAACACGCCATGCGCCTGTCACCGGTAATGGTGTGCGTGATGCCATGATGAGCCCTTTCGTTCGCGTTGATATCGAGTACTAACGCTCATCATGGAAGTTTCGTTGCCAGCTATTGCTGACCACATCCCCTTTCAGACCCGAAGGTCTAATCGGGAGGCACCTTGGGGCTTCCGCCCAGGTTGCCGGGTCTGATTGCTCAGACCTCTCCTGATGAACAACGACAGGCTACCCAATCTTCAACCGAGAGCCACGCCATTTACGATTGGCGGTAAAGCTTTTCATTGGCAATATGTTCAGGAAGGCCGACCACATCGGTAAACGCATCAAACGGAGCGATCTCTGTCAAGTGCTCTCGTAAGGTTCCAGAATCGTGGAGCTGTTGAGCAGCACGGGTCATCGCGTGAGTTGATGCCAGCAAGAGCGATAGTGGCGAGACCACTAAGCGAAATCCAAGTTCTGCAAGTTCTGCAGGATTGAGCAACGGTGTCTTACCCTTCTCAACCATGTTTGCAACAAGCGTGATGTCGGGCAATGCCATGGCAATGGCTTCCATGTCTGCTGCACTTTCAGGTGCTTCGACAAACAGCGCATCAACACCGGCGTCTCGCGCCATCTTGGCGCGTTCAATTGCCTCGCTCAATGAGACTGCGGCGCGAGCATCGGTACGCGCTGTGACATGTAAGTGTTCGCGATGATCGCATGCGGCTCGCAGTTTTGCTAACCAGTCCTCACGCTCAATAACTTGTTTCCCATCCATGTGACCGCAACGTTTTGGCCACACTTGATCTTCCAAAAAGAGTCCGGCGGCTCCGGCTTGTTCCCACAGTTCGACTGTTCGTCGCACCGTCATCGGATCGCCATAACCCGTGTCAGCGTCGACGACCACATTGAGATTTGGAACCGACGCACACACACGCTGCGCCACTTCGGCCATTTCAGTTTGCGTGAGATAGCCAACATCAGGTCGACCGAGCAATGTGCCCGAAACCGCAAAACCAGAAATAAAGGCTGTGGAGAATCCCGCATTTTGCACGATGAGCGCGGACAGCGGATCCCAAACTCCAGGCATCAACACTGATTCGCCAGCCGCTAATCGGTTTTTCAGATCCACTGATCGCTGCGCACCACTCATGTCGCTATTCCTAGTTCCTTCATGGCGTAAGCCTTGAGCCTCTTGTAGTCAACTTTTCCGTTAGGAGCACGACCAATGGTGTCAATGACAACAATATGGCGAGGCGCTTTATACGCAGCAAGTGATTTTTTCACGTGCTCATTCAGTTCAGACAAAGTCGGCACGTAATCGTGTTCGGCTTCAACCACTCCGCAAATCGTTTCGCCAAAGCGAGTGTCAGGAATGCCGACAGCTACTGCATCTCGCACACTGGCATGTCGCTTGAGAACTTCTTCAACTTCTTCTGGGAATACCTTTTCTCCACCGGTATTGATGCAGACAGAGCCCCGCCCAAGCAACACCAACGTTCCGTCCGCCAAAATTTCAGCCCAGTCTCCTGGCACAGACCATCGCGAGCCTTCAAACGTGCGAAAAGTCAGGGCCGATTTTGCTTCGTCTTTGTAATAGCCCATTGGGATATTGCCACCGACAGCGACAAGTCCGCGTTCGCCACTTCCTGGCTCAACACGTCGTCCGTCTTCAGTAAATACGGCACAGGTTGGACCCAATGAAAACTTGGCCGTTTCAGTTGCCGCACCGGCGGCACTCACTGAACCGCCCATACCAACTGCTTCTGATGAACCGAATGAATCGAACAAGATGACTTGCGGGATGTATTGCAAAAGCCCCTGCTTGTTTTCTTGACTCCACATCACACCCGACGATGAAATCATGATCAGGCTAGAGAGATCGTAACGATGCGGATTTTCGGTGAGATTGTCCAACATTGGTCCAGCGAAAGCTTGACCAACAATGATCAACGTCTGGACCTTCCGGTGTTCTATTTCGCCTAAGAGTTCATCGACAGCAAAAGCTCGACTTGGCAGGGTGACAACACAACCGCCCATGTTCATGGCCAAAAGACTCGAGAATTGTCCGGTGCCATGCATTAATGGACACGCCGATAACAAAACGTTTCCGTACACGCCAGGTTGCATGCGATCAATGATTTCTTCAATTGAAGCGGCCGGTGGAACACCGAGAACCGCATTACCTCCCAGTCCCAATACATGAAAGAGGTCATACTGACGCCACATCACTCCCTTGGGCATGCCAGTTGTTCCGCCGGTGTACAAAAACATCAGATCGTTTTCGCTACGACCCCACGGGCCACGTACTGATTCTGCGATTCCCTTGCTCACCAATGATTCGTAATCGGTCGCCCAGGCGGGAACGGCATTGGTTCCATCGGCGACGCAATACCAACGCTTCACTTTGGGCAAGTTGCCCCGGATTGATTCAACGAGTGGAACGAAGGCGGCATGGAATACCACCGCCTCAGCATCAGAGTTGTCAAAGAGATAGGTCACCTCTTCAGGGCCATAGCGGTAGTTGGTGTTCGCTGGAACAAATCCACCCTTGAAGGATGCAATATACGTTTCGAGGTACTCAGGACAGTTATAGAGGTATTCAGCGACCTTGCTTTGATGAGTCAGACCTGCAGCCAACATGTCGGCTGCTAGGGCGTTAGTTCGAGCATCAAACTGTCCCCAAGTAATGACCCGATCGCCTTGAATTTGGCATGGATGATCTGGAATACGCGCCGCGATTCCCTCATACAAATCGGCAAAGTTCCAGTTCGACATGATTCCCCCTCAAGATCAGAACGACGTACCTGCAACCGTATATCAGTCACCGGTGAGTGCGCTCACTTAGGAAGGGACAGCACTCTTTCACCCAAAATATTGCGCATCACATTCGATGTACCGCCCATGATCGTGTAGCCAGGAGCATAAGCAAATCCTTGTGAGGTCTGATCCCACAATGTGGCCTCAGGTCCGAGTGTCTGCATCACAAATTGCGCGACGTCCCATTCGTGTTCGGTACAGAAGCACTTTGTGGCTGCCGAGAACCCAGCAGGCGCTTGCCGCAACACTTCTCTGATCACCAGAATGCGACCAATGTGATACTTCATTTCGAGACGAGCAATTTCTTGGCGAACTCGCGGATCTGACGTGTCGGCTCGTTCACGAGCGATGACATACAACGCATAATTTGAAACCAAACGATCAATGCCGCCGCGTTCGTGTTCAAGTTGGCGCATCGTTTGTTTAAAGGCATTTCCTTCAACGCCGACAAGGTTGATCACTGGCACACGTACATCAGTGAAAAAGACTTCACAGAAGTGACGATTGGTCGTCATGTCCTTAATCGGCCGAACTTCAATTCCGGGAGTGTTCATAGGCACGATGATTTCGCTGATACCAGCGTGTGGCGGACCATCAGTTGACGTGCGGCAAATGAGATAGCAATAGTCAGCTACTTCGCCAAAGCTCGTCCAGATTTTCTGTCCGTTAATCACCCAGTCGTCGCCATCACGTACGGCTTGTGTTTTCAAAGATGCCAGATCTGAACCCGCGTTGGGCTCAGACATACCAATGCACCACGTTGATTCACCAGTCAAAATTTGCGGCAGGAATTCTGCTTGTTGATCGGCCCGTCCATACGTGATCAGTGTTGGGCCCATTTGCCGATCGGCAAACCACATGGAACCAATCGGCGCACCCGCCTTAATGAGTTCTTCACCAATAATCAAGCGGTCAATGGCTGGACGGCCACCACCTCCGAATTCGGTGGGCCATGTGAGACCGATCCAACCCTTGGCACCTAACTCGAGTGCGAATTCTTTGGACCAACCATTGATCCACGAATCGTTAGCTCTCCCGTACGTTGCCACTGCTTGAGCCGCCAATTCACGGGCCTCGGTTCGCAGGGCTTCTTGTTCGGGTGTCCAGGTGAAATCCATTAGTCGTCCTTTGTCCTGACCTATTTTGCCTCGCCGAGGCCCCCAATGCCCGATTTAGAGTCCAAAGACTCTCCTTCACGGTCCGACTTCAGTCACAAACCAGTGTCTCGTGGGTGACAAGATGAACCATGCTCAACATTCATCCGCGATCAATCAACTTTGATTGGGATGCCTGCACTATTCGTCCCACCGAAAATCGGCGAATTACCGACAGCCACTGGGATCAATTCGTGACAGATGGCTACTTCGTCATCGACGACCTTCTGACTCCCGAACAAGTCCTTGACATCACTCTTGAAACCGACCACGGCTACAACGAAGCCAATGACTTCATGAAGTTGCTTCCTGAAGAACGACTTTTTATTGCCGAGCGCGGCGCCATTTCATTTGCTCCACATTTGGCTCTCAAGTCAGCGGTCCTGCGAAATGCAGTCTTGAATTCACCGATCTCTGAAGTTGCAAACGACATCATCGGACCCGAAGCACGGCTCTACCACGACCAAGCTGTCTATAAAGAAAACGAGAAACCTCGCCGTTTTCCGTGGCATCAAGACAACGGCTACACCTTCGTGTCACCCGAGAACTATCTCACTGTATGGATTGCATTAACCGATGCAACCGTTGAGTCGGGCTGCCCATGGGTTGCACCTGGACTACAACGCCACGGCACCTTGGTTCACAACTATGTTGAACCGCTTGGCTACGAAACATTCGAAGAGCCCCCGGTGACGCCGTTAGCTGCTCCAGTCAAAGCAGGAGGTGCAGTTGTCTTCAGCAGTCTCACTCCTCACCTCACTGGGCCGAATACTTCACCGAGTGTTCGCAAGGCCTACATCGTGCAATACATCGGCAATCAAGCAACGCGCTTTGATAACCCCCAAGATTCAACAGGCACTCCTATGCAAGACGATCATCTCTACCCGATGATCAAACAGTCAGGACAAAAGTGAACAACGCTCCGCTTCAGTCTCAATATGCATTGTCAACAGACACCATCGAGGGTTTCAGCCAACGTGGTCATTGTGTTGTACGAAACCTTGCCAGCCGCGATGAAATCATCACCTACAAAAACGCCATTGATGAAGCCACCATGGAACGTCGTTGGGACAAGCGGCCAATTGAAGAACGCGACACCTACGGCAAAGCATTTATTCAGTCCGCTGCGCTATGCAATCACAGCGACAAGGTTAAAGAATTTGTCTTTGCTCAACGCTTTGCTCGCGTTGCGGCCGAATTACTTGGAGTTGATGGAGTGCGTTTGTATCACGATCAAGCGCTGTACAAAGAACCTGGTGGTGGCTTTACCCCGTGGCATCAAGATCAGGTGTACTGGCCACTCGATACCGATCGCACGATCACAATGTGGATGCCGACAATTGACGTTCCGTCTGAAATCGGTGGTGTGGTGTTCGCTAACGAATCTTGGCGGGACGGAAACCTTGGCGAAGAAGTCATTGGTGACGCTTCACAGGCTTTCTTCGACACCTTGATTGAAGAGCGTGGATATTCGCTTGAATCGCACGGTCCGTTTGCTGCTGGCGATGCAACTTTCCACTTGGGATGGACATTGCATAGTGCTCCTGCCAACAACACCAATGTGATGCGCTCGGTCATGACCATCATCTATTACGCCGACGGAACAACAGTTGGTGAGACCAACCACCCAGCTCGCGATCTCGACTTGGCTCTGTGGCTTGGCAACGCGAAGCCCGGATCGCCTGCCAACTCTGCGGCTAATCCTCTTTTGTGGCATCGTTCTTGGAATGACTAATTCGCAACCGACCACTTCACGGTTGACCCAAGCTTCATTCCATCTGCTCGCCAAACCAACTGGCGCCATTTGCAACCTTGATTGCACCTACTGCTTTTTCTTGTCGAAGGATGCGCTGTACCCCGGCGACCGAATGCGTATGTCGACAGAAACTCTTGAGTCGTATCTCAAGCAATTGCTCGCAAGCCAACCAGACGGTCCGGTTTCGGTCGCTTGGCAAGGCGGCGAACCCACGCTCATGGGTCTCGACTTTTATCGGCAAGTGATCGAACTAATCAAGCAGTACGCCCGCCCGACGCAGATCATTGAACACACCATGCAAACCAACGGAACGTTGCTTGATGATGAGTGGGCGAAGTTCCTTCGGCAAAATTCTGTTCTTGTTGGACTGTCAATTGATGGCACTCAGTCAATGCACGACCAGTATCGAGTTTGGAAAGACGGTCGCGGAAGTTACGTCGATGTTGTCAAGGCATGGGAACTTCTGCAGCGCTATCAAGTTGACACAAATATCTTGTGCTCACTGAGCGCCGCGAATGCCGATCATCCCATCGAGGTCTATCGGTTCTTTCGAGATGAACTAGGAGCCAAGCACATTCAATTCATCCCGATCGTCGAACGATCAACACCGGTTGACTTGGAAATCGCCGAAAAGGGCTGGAGTGAAAAACCAGGACGTCGACGAATCTTGTATACCCAACAGGGCAACCTTGTCACCAGTCGATCGATCACCGCAAAGCAGTACGGCGACTTCTTAAGCGCTGTATTTGATGAATGGCTCGCTCATGATGTCGGCGACATGTTCATCCAGATCTTTGATGTCACTCTTGGCGCCCATGTCGGCATGTACAGCTTGTGTGTACATGCACCAACGTGCGGAACGGCATTAGCCCTTGAGCACAACGGTGACATGTACTCGTGCGATCACTTTGTTGAACCTGATTACAAACTAGGCAATATTCATCAAACGCCAATGATCGAATTGGTGACGTCTCCTCAGCAAGTTCAATTTGGACGAAACAAGCATTCACTCTTGCCAAACATGTGCGAAAAATGCGATGTTCGCTTTGCGTGCAATGGAGGCTGTCCAAAAGACCGATTCACCAATACCCCCGATGGTGAACCTGGGCTGAATTATCTATGTGAAGGATTCCAAACCTTCTTCCGCCATGTTGATGCGCCTATGAAACGGATGGCTGAACTCATTAGCCAAGGCCGCTTTGCCGACGAAATCATGTCTGAGCACTGATCCGAACTATTCTTGCCCCAGCACTTGCCGTAGGGGGAAAAATGTCAATTAGTCATCAAGAGGCCATCGCGCAACTCACCGCACCAGGAGCGGCTTTTGAGACTCACAAAATTTCTGTTGGTGGCGTAGAAGTAACGGCTTTTAAAAATGCTCCAAACAATTTGCGTGAAGTCTTCGACATGTCGCGCAGTCGAGGCGACACGATTTTTCTTGTCTACGAAGACGAACGTTGGTCGTTCTCTCAAACGATGAGCCATGTTGATGCAATTGCCGCCATGTTGGTTCATAAATACGGCGTGAAAAAGGGTGATCGTGTCGCTATCGCCATGCGCAACTACCCCGAATGGGTCATGTCATTTGCGGCCATCTTGTCCATTGGTGCTATCTCTGTTTCTTTCAATGCCTGGTGGACCGAAGATGAGAATGATTTTGCTCTCGAAGATTGCGGCGCCAAGGTCTTGCTATGCGATGACGAACGCGCCGAACGTTCAACAGCGTCGTTGAAGCGTTTGGGCATTCATGGTGTCGTCTGTCGATCACAGAAGCCGCTACCTGAAGGATTCGATCGTTGGGAAGATTCAATCATGCTTGGCGAAGTAATGCCAGCAGTCGATATCGCACCCGATGACGATGCCACAATTTTGTACACCAGCGGCACAACCGGGCGACCCAAAGGCGCGGTCAGCACTCATCGTTCGATTATTCAAGCCCTCATGGCATTCTCATGCCGCACCACGATTACGAATGTTCGCTACCCCAAAGATCCGAAGGATCCAAACGACCCACCAAGTTTGGTTCCCGCATTCATTTTGGTTGTTCCTCTTTTTCATGTCACCGGATGCATTCCAGTCATGATGAGCTGCTTTGTGGGTGGTCTCAAACTAGTGATCATGTACAAATGGGAACCCGAACGGGCTCTACAACTCATTGAGCGCGAACAAATCACCAACTTTGTTGGTGTGCCAACCCAATCATGGGACCTTTTAGAGTGCCCGAATTTTTCAAAGTATGACGTCTCAAGTCTCAACAGTGTCGGTGGCGGCGGAGCACCGGCCCCGCCCGAATTGGTGAAGCGCGTCGCGAACAACTTCAAAAAGGGTCAACCTGGCATCGGCTACGGCATGACTGAAACAAATGCTTACGGTCCGCAAAACACCGGACCTGATTACATCTCGCATCCCACGTCAACTGGCCGCGGAGTTCCGATTCTCGAAATCGAAACTCGCGATGCCGACGGGCGCCGTTTAGGCCCAGATGAAATCGGTGAAATTTGGTTCAAGGGTCCACATCTCATTCGGGGCTATTGGAATCGACCAGAAGCGACGGCAGAAACCATCGTGAATGGATGGCTACGTTCGGGCGACCTCGGAAAGATTGACGAAGACGGATTCGTGTATGTACTTGACCGCGCCAAGGACATGGTGCTTCGCGCTGGCGAGAACATCTATAGCGCCGAAGTTGAAGCCTCAATTTACGAGCTTCCCCAAATACACGAGTGCGCCGTCTTCGGACTTCCTCACGAGCGACTTGGCGAAGAAGTGGCATGTGTCATCATGTTGAAACCTGGCATGAGCCTGACTGCAGACGATGTACGGACTCATGTTGCGAAGAACCTGGCCGGATTCAAGGTGCCAAGTCGGATTGCATTTGTCTCAGAGCCTCTACCCCGTAATGCATCAGGAAAGATTCTCAAGCGCGAATTACGAGACACCTTTCCGTCGCAATGACACGGCTTGTGGCATAATTTTGTTGTGAAGCAAGAGCACCCACATGTTCATGGCCCCGATTGTGGCCATGCAGCTATTCCACACGATGATCATTTGGATTACGTGCATGATGGGCATTTACATCACCAACATGACGATCACTGGGACGAATGCACCGTTGATGGCTGTGTCGAGCACGCCCAACACGAACATCAACACGGACCAAACTGTGGCCATGTGGCAGTCCCACATGGGGATCACACCGACTATCTGCACGATGGACACTTGCACGCCGCCCACGGCGACCACTGGGACGAACACTAACCCTGTGCTTCTGGTGTCGTTTTAGTTGGCTATACCGAAAAAAATGACACCAGAATCACAACTGTTTTTGAGTTAGTGGTCGTGGTGGTGTTCGGTGACCACAAGCTGATCGCCCACTTTGGTGAGTCCGATACCAAAGGTTTCTAGCAAGTTCTCTGGAGTCATCACCACATTGGGTGGACCATCGGCAATCACGCGACCAGCCAGCAGTAATACTCGGTCGCACATTGATGCCTCTCCAACATCATGTGTCGCAGTCACAATCGCCGCTCCCCGACTACGTTCAAAGTTCAAAGCATCAATGTACGCAGCGCGTCCAGGTGCATCGAGACCAGCAGTTGGTTCATCGAGGAGTAACAAATCAGATCGGCGGGCTAGAACCTGCGCCAAATACACTCGCTGCTGTTGCCCTCCGGATAAATCGCGCAACGGCCGATCAGCAAGTTCAAGAACCTTCAACAATTCCATTGATTCGCTCACGATGACATCATCGGCTCGACTTCGACGAGCAAATCGCGAACGCTGATCAAAGCGACCCATTCGTACGACATCAATTGCTCGTAATGGGAGAACAAAACCACTCTGATGAAACTGGCTAAGGTACGCCACTCGTTGTGATGACTCGCCCACTGGTCGACCAAGAATTTCTAAGCCACCTTCAACGACCGGTAACAGTCCGGCCAATGTTTTGAGCAAAGTCGACTTGCCTGAACCATTTGATCCGACCAAAGCCGTTGATCCCCCAGGCTTCAAAAAGGCTTCAACACCAGAAAGAACGGCACGTGAGCCGTAACCAACGCTAAGTCGGCGGGCGACAACTGCAGTTTCACTCATGCCCGGACGCCTTGCACTGATTTCTTTAGCGAGACACCAGTCAGCACGACAAAGAAAATCGCAACTGCCGTCAAAACGACCGAGGCTCCGGCCGCCCATGAAAAATGGTACGAAGCCAACAGCCCGAGATACGTCGAAACGATGCCAATAACCGCAGCCCACATCATCATCGTTCCGATTCGCTTGGCAAGTAACGCTCCAACTCCAGCTGGCGCCAACAACATGCCAAAGACCAACAATGAACCCACTGTTTGAAATGACACCACAACTGTTCCAGCAATCAGAAGCAGCATTAAGCGGTGATACCACTGAGCCTTGTAACCCATCGCTCGAGTGAGGTCACCATCAAAACAGAGCAACAAAAAAGGGCGCGCCGAAAACACCGATACAACCAGAACAACCAGCAATGCCAGTGCCTGAGCCAGCAAATCTGTATTCGCAACACCCAAGAATTGACCAAACAGAATTGACTCTAAATCTCCAGTCAATTTGTTTGAACTTGAAACGAGCACTACACCGAGCGCGAGAAGGCCAATAAATAGCAACCCGATTGCGGTGTCATTTGACAGTTTGGAACGAGCGGTAATAAACCCAACTCCCCCGACCATGACCGCTGCTCCAACTGCTGCACCAAGCATCGCTGGAAGTCCCAAAATGATCGCTCCAGCAACACCCGGCAAAACTCCATGAGCAAGCGCATCCCCGATAAAAGCCATTCCTCGAAGAACGACATAGGTTCCGACGATCGCGCAAGTCAATGAAACTAAAATTCCCGCAAACAACGCGCGCTGCATAAAACCGTTATGCAGGAAGGGATCAACAAAATTGCCCATGAGAACTACGACTTGAGCGCTGTCACAATTGTTGATGCGAGATTCGTCATGAACGTTACATACGACCCATCATCGGGAAGCACATGAGTCGAGACCTCAACAACTTTGACTCCCGCATCTTTGGCCAAAGAATCAGCAACGTCACCAGAAGTGCCAAGTTCGGTGAAAATCACTCGTACTTGATTGGTTTTGATCTTTTTAATCAGCGACGTCATATCAGCCGCTGATGCTTCAGATTTGCTTGAAAGATTTGGAATGATGGCGCCAATCAAAGTGAAGTCATAACGACGAGCGAAATAGCCCAACGACTCGTGTCCAGTAATCAACAGACGTTGTGCTGGGTCCAGCGCACTAAAAGATTTTTCAATATTGTGATCAAGCGTTAACAAGTCTTCTGAAACCTTGGCGGCCTGTTCAGAAACTTCAATATTGATGCTTGATAATTTTTCACCAAGAGCTTTGACAACTTCGGCCATCACCGATGGATCGGTCCAGATATGTGGATCTTTAGCCCCGACTGCTTGGTCTTCATCGGTTGGGTCAGCGCCTTCACCTTCTCCTACTCGACGTGGATTGATGTGATCGGTTGCCACAAAAACATCAATGTGATCATCTTGTGCTTGCTTCAACACATCAACAAGGCCGGCCTCAAGCCCAAGTCCATTTGTGACCACTAAGTCGGCATGCTGCAAAGTCTCGATGTCTTTGGCCGACGGCTGCCATTCATGGGGATCACTCCCATTGGGCATCAAGACTGTGACGTCAGCTGATGTTCCAACGACATCTCGAACCAATGAACCCAAAATCGAGTAGGTCACCACGACACTTAGACGGTCAGGAGTCGCGTCAGAGGTTGAACCGTTCGCCCCACACGACGTCGCCACAAACACCACGGCAGCACCAGCGGCGACCAAACGCCCAACCCACTTGAGGTGCCTAAATTGACTCACAACATAATGGTAATGATTCTCATTTATAAACGCAACACTTCACACCTTTCTTGGGCGGCATTCCCCCCGCACGCACTACGGTCTGGTCATGGTTTCCGCTTTTCTGCATCCATTCGCCAAGCCCACTCGAACCGATTTTCGAACCCTTGTGCGCGGTCAGGGAGCCGTGGTCTATGACAATCAGGGCAACCAGTACATCGATGGCATGGCGAGTCTTTGGTACTGCGCTGTGGGTCATGGTCGCAGCGATATGGCCGAATCAATAGCTCGCCAAGCCGGAACTTTGGCGGCTTACTCAACCTTCGATCCCTTCACCAATGAACCTGCTGAAGAACTCGCTGAAAAATTGACATCCATCGGCCCCATGCTCGACTCACGTGTTTTCTATACATCATCTGGTTCAGAGGCTGTTGATACCGCGATGAAGTTAGCGCGACTCGCCCATGTGCAGGCCGGTCACCCCGAACGCACCTTGATCATTTCACGGCAACGCGGCTATCACGGCACTGCTTATGGCGGAACGAGCGCGCAAGGCATTCCTCCCAACCGCGAAGGTTATGGTCCGCTCGTTGGCGATGTTGAACAAGTGCCCGCTGACGACATCGAGGCTCTTGCAACTGTGATGTCACAACGCGGCAACACCATCGCGGCAATTCTCGTTGAACCGTTACAAGGTGCCGGAGGAGTCTTCCCACCAACCGAGGGTTACCTCGAAAGTGTTCGACGCTTGTGCGATCAACACGGCGCATTACTCATTTTCGACGAAGTCATCAGTGGATTTGGCCGACTCGGTACTTGGTTTGCGGCACACAAATACAACGTTCGTCCTGACATGGTTACCTTTGCCAAAGCCGTCACCTCTGGTTATCAACCTTTAGGTGGCGTCTTTGTTGGGCCAGCGGTTCGCCAACCACTCGAGGCCGATCCTGCCTTCTTTTTGCGCACCGGCTTCACCTACTCGGGCCATCCGACCGCTTGCGCAGCTGCGTTAACCAATATTGAAATACTTGAACGTGAAGATTTGCTCAACCGTTCGCTTCATATTGGCAAGCGCCTATCAATTGGCTTGCAAGCTCTTGCCGACGACGGAATGGTTGCGGCGATTCGTGGTGATGGATCAGTGTGGGCAGTTTCGCATCATCCACACAATGACCCAGTTGTTATTCGAGATCGTATGATGAACCTTGGAGTGATCACGCGAGCAATTGGCGCTGATGCCAATACTTTCTGCCCACCATTCGTCATTAGCGATGCACAGATTGATCAAATTATCGATGTGCTCGCCACAGCACTCAAAGCGAACTGAGTAACTCAAATGAACAAACCCGCATTCAATCCTTTCGATCCAGCATTTCGTGCTAACCCGTATCCATTTTACGATGCTTTGCGCGAACAAGATCCAGTGCACGTCACGCCATACGGCAACGTCATTCTCACTCGATTTGAAGACGTCTCGTCGACTCTGCGAAGCAACGATTTCAGCCGCGACATAGACGCAACTGCTAACGAACCCACCGAGCCCCTTGCCAAAGCGAAATGGGATCGGCGTCAAGATCGAACTGGCGCTAAGACAATCTTGAACCTCGATCCTCCCGATCACACCCGCTTACGTCGACTCGTGAGCAAAGCATTTACCCCAACTTCTATTGAACGGCTTCGTCCTCGCATTCAACAACTTGTAGATGACGTACTCGACCGATCAGAGAAACAAGGCGGCATGGAACTTGTCGACGACCTCGCCTTCCCGATCCCCTTCCAAGTGATTTCTGATTTACTCGATATGCCCACCGATCGCGCCGATGAAATGCGCGATTGGAGCCAATTGATCACCTTGGCACTTGAACCAACATCAACAATGGAAGATCTCTCTCGGACCGATGCAGCATTCGCCGAATTGATTCCGTATCTGTTCACCGTGATTGAAGATCGTCGTGCTCATCCTGGTGACGACCTATTGTCAGCTCTTCTTGCAGTCGAAGATGAGGGTGATGTGCTCAGACTTGACGAACTGATTTCATTCGTCGTTCTGCTCTATATCGCAGGCCACGAAACGACCGTCAATCTGATCGGCAACTCGGTTAATGCTTTATTGAAACACCCCGACCAAATTGCTCTTTGGAATTCCGACGCCACTATTGGCACTCGGGCCATTGACGAACTTTTACGCTTTGACGGCCCAGTTCAACAGACCGTACGTGTTCCCATCGTGCCGGTCACCTATCAAACGCTCAACGGCCCGTATGTCGTTGAGCCAGGAACTGTGGTGACCACGGTGCTCGGCGCGGGCAATCACGATCCAGCAATGTTCAACGATCCAAATACGCTTCGCCTCGACCGAGCAAACTCAAATCGACACTTGGCCTTTGCTGGGGGTATCCACTATTGCCTCGGGGCAAGCCTGGCCAAACTTGAAGCCGAAATTGCTGTTGGTTCAATCGTTGCTCGATTCCCAAATATGCAAGCCGTCGGTGACATCACGTGGCGCGATCGACTCACCATTCGTGGTGTCGATCACTTGCAACTTGAGTTTTAAAACTTATTTGCGAGTCTTGTACTTGACGGCACGATTACCGTTTTCGTCACGAGTATCAAACTGTTCAGAAAGATCTTCGATCCACTGAATCGTTCCTGAACGATCCATCAGATCGGGAGCAATCACGAGTGCAGCGATAGCGCGACCAACACCGAGTGTCGTCTGCGCTGCCGTGAGATCGGTTCCTCGTTCACCCGAAACTGCCTGAATGAACTCAGTCGCAACCGAACCCGGATACACCGAACAACAAGCGATTCCCTTGGGCTTCAACTCAAGAGCCATGTCTGCGCTCAATCGATCGAGGCCAGCTTTACCGGCGCCGTACGAAGAACTGAAGTGATACGAACTTCCACCTGGCGATGAGACGTTAATGATCGAACCACCAGTACCAGCAGCAAACAACAACGGAGCGGCGTACCACGAAGCGATGTAATGAGCCCGAAGACCAATACCTACTTGATCGTCCCAAATGCTCACAGGGTGATCCCAAAAGCCTCCGCCCCATGCTGGCGGATCAGGAATCTTGTAGACGTTGTTCACCAAGATGTCGATCTTGCCGACTTCGGCTTTAATGCGCGCGAACAATGCGGCGATCTGCGCGTCATCTCCATGATCGACTTGAACGGCGATACCTTTGCCGCCTGCTTCGTTAACCATCTTAACCGTGGTGTCAATCGTGAGAGGTCCATCACCCGTCGAGCGGCCGGTGATGTACACCGTTGCGCCCTTCTCGGCAAAGGCAATCGCGGTACCGCGACCGATACCTCGGCTTGAACCAGTGACGACTGCAATCTTTCCTTCAAGTTCGCGACTCATGCGGTGACGCCTTTGGCCGCAGTGAACTCAATGTCAAGATCAGTCAAACCACGAAGCATGAAACTTGGGAAATACTGATACTTGTTCGACTCAGACAACGTGATCGTATCGATGCGCTTTGACAATTCTTCGGCCGCCACCTTGCCTTCGAGACGTGACAAGTTGGCACCCAAGCAGAAGTGAATTCCCTTACCGAAAGCCAAGTTCTCACGGAGGTGATCACGCATCGGGCAGAACTCATCAGGCTTGTCGTACAAAACTTCATCGCGGTTTGCTGATGCGAAAACAATGATGATGCGCTGACCCTTTGTGAGTTGTACTCCCCCAAGTTCAACATCTTTCGTCACGACTCGCCACATACCTTGTGTCGGAGTCGACAAACGCAATGTTTCTTCGAATACCTTTTCGGCTCGTGACGGATCAGCCTTGAGTGCCGCCCATTCTTCGGGGTTCTCGGCGAGCAATCGAATCATTTCAGTCAATGACTTGGTAGTCGTTTCGTTTCCGGCAACCAACAACTGCTGAATAATGCTCAACATTTCGGGCATATCGAGTTGACGCTTGTCGGTCACTTCTGGATCGTCGTCATCAATCGAAGCGTTCAAAAGATTCGTCAAAATATCGTCTTGAGGATTGGTGCGACGAAGTTCAATTTGTTCGGCGAAATAGTGCTGGAACTCATTGACTCCGTACTCTGCTTGAAGGCGCTTCTCGAGAGTGATATTGGTTCCAATGCCAGCGATCGAGTCGTCGGACCAACGCTTGAAATCGGCCAAACGATCGTCGGGAACATTCAGCGCCTTGGCGATTACTCGAACAGGTAACGGCACGCCGAATTCCTTCACGAATTCGATGCGACCTTTATCAATCCAAGAATTGATCAACTCAACAGTGATCTGACGAACGATAGGTTCCATTTCAGCAATGACCTTCGGGTGGAAGGCGCGAGCTACTAAACGACGGTAACGAGTGTGATCTGGCTGATCGGCCGTCAACATGGTTGGCACTCGCGGGTATCCAGCTGCCATGACTTCAGCAAACTTTTCACGATCTGCCGAACTCAATGGCATACCTGCACCACCGAACATTGATGAATATGTCTGTGGATCGCGCAAGACCTGCATCACCAAGTCATGCTTGGTCACGAGGTGCACGCCAAGACCCGGCACGGGATGCACCGGTGCTTCTTCTCGCATCTGTGCATAGTGCGGGAATGGACACTGCTGCGTTGAAGGATCAAATGGGTTAAAGGTGCTGATGTCTACGGCCATGATGTGCTCTTTCTGAGAAACGAATGGGATTGAAATGAGAAATTCGGATTACTTGCCGGCGAGGCGTTCAACGACGGGAATCACTGCATCGATCACTGAAGCGCCAAAGCTGACATAACTAATGCCAAAGCGTTCACGGCGTTCAACAATGCGATCACAGATTTCGTCGACTGATCCAATGAGGGCATTGGGATGTTCGGCGAACACTTCGGGAGTCATTCCAAACATGGGCGCCATCTTGGCGCGGGTACCTGCACCATCTGGTGTGACGATTGTGAAGTAGGCCGCAATTTCGATTTCAATCTGGTCAAATCGAGCGCCCGCGCCATCTTTGATCCACTGAATCTTTTGATCTGTCAACTCTGCAGTCGATGAACCGATTCCGTCAGCACCCAACTTTCCAGAAGAGTTATTGAAGTTCAACGACACGATGTCGGCTTCGCGTCCGGCAATTGTGAGGATTCGCTTGGCTCCTCCGCCAATCATGATCGGAGGACCAGACTTGGTAAACGGCTTGGGAACAGCTTCAAAACCAACGGCATGAACATGCGGCGTATCGATGTTCAATTCGCCTTCAGCGAATGAAGCACGCAATAGTGCGATCACTTCTTCGAAACGATCAATTCGAACTCCGGCACGATCAAAGGGAACTCCGATTGCCTCGTACTCGCCTTGTAGCCAACCAGCGCCTAAACCGAGTTCAAGTCGACCTTCAGAAAAGAAGTCAAGAGTTGCTACTTCTTTGGCCAACATCACTGGGTTGCGATAGTCAACGCACAACACGCGACAACCAACTTTGATGGTGCTGGTTGCTTCGGCTGCAACAGCCATCGCCGGAATTGCAGCAACGGTTTGCACGGGGTGACCTGTCGCGGTCAGAGCCGGTCCAGGTCCGATGATGTGGTCGGCTAAATGAAATGACGAGAAACCCGATGACTCGGCTTTCCGGGCGAGTTCACGCCATTCTTTGCCAGAGTTCGGCGCGTAGGCCTGTAGTCCGAAGCGAAATGGCTTACTCATGCTGGAACCTCCAAGATTGTGACGGCACCGGTGTCACCGTTGACTTCGATCAATGCACCATCAGGAATACGTACCGTTGCGTCGGTTGCAGAAACGACACATGGCAAACCAAGTTCACGACTCACGATGATGGCGTGACTGATCGCTGCGCCAACGTTGACGACGACAGCACCACAAGACATGAATAAAGGAGTCCACGCTGGATCGGTGTTGGGAGCAATGAGCACATCACCTGGCTCAAGATCACCAGGCTCGGTCGGATCAAGAATCACACGAGCGCGACCGACGTATTGACCAGTACAGCCGGGAACACCCTGCACAACTTCGCCAACGGTGGCTTTAGCCGCGTTTGACTGACCCTTCTTCTTATACTCACTCAATGGCGGAACGATCCCGTTCTTAATGAAGAACGGCGGCTCAAGCAATTGCAATTCTTGCCATTGCGCATGACGACTGGCGAGAGTTTCTGTCAGCGAAGCGCCTTCAAACAAGAACTGATCAAGTTCAGAATCAAGCAAAGCGAACACATGATGAGGATCTTTCAAGGTGCCTTCAGCGGCACGACGACGACCAAGCTCACGAAACGCCATACGAACTTCGTGGAGCGCTCGAATGATGTTGGTCTTCGTACGTTCGCGGATTGCCATTTGCGAACTAGCGATCAATGCACCTTCTAGTTGGCCCGCAAGTTCTTCACCGAGTGGCTTGACTTTGGCGCGAATGTCCTCGGTGAGAGCCTTACGCTCTTCAGCCTTACGAGCATTTCGAATCTTGGGAGATTCGCTATCTGACTGCAAACGAATACGGTCAATCACTGCAAGTGCGTACTCGGGCTTAGTTTCCCAAGTGTCGGCACTAATTTCCCATTCATTAGGACCACGTGAACCAAATTCAACAATGAACTGAGCAAAGTCGGATACAAACTTCTTTGCATCCGCACTACTCGAAGCTTGCAAGCGTCCCAACAAGCCGGCCACGCCAGCATTGAACTCTTTGGTGACGTCACTCGATGCATTGACACTGCGCGAGAGATCCCACATGCGGTAGCTAGGTTCGGCCGAGTCAACATCGCCGATACCAGCAATCAACTTCATGGCAGTTTCGGGTTCACCAAGTGCTGCACACACTGCACCCAAAATTCCGGGTGCAATGGCCGAGTCTGATGACGGCGGGGTGTGGCTATCAAACAACTTGCGCAACAACGGCTGGAACATCCGAGCACGCGTCAACAATCCAGCGTCAGACAGAGTTGAAAGATCGGGACGAGCCTGACGAAGGGCAATCGTCATCTCTTTTTCAGCGTCAACTTCGGGAATTGACGTGTTGGACATGACCCAACCCAGGTGCGCCAACACACCTTCGGCCATCTCAGGACGCTCATCAAGCGGATGTGCCTCATACGGCGGAACTTCGGGGTGATCACCAAAGAAAGCAAGGTCGAGTTGTTCGACGGTCAGGAGTGGGCTTCGAACTGCTTGCATACGCACGTTGGCCAAGTTGATATAGAAATAACCAGCAAAGAAACCGCACACTTCGGGCTCACCATCGGTGAACTCGTCAAGGGTGTAGTTGCCACCACGCACGTAGCCGTCGCGCCAACCGAGCAAAATGCCGTTCTCCCAGCAAAATTGCTGGCTCAGCGGGCTCGCCGAAACACTGAGAACCTCACCAGCATTGGCGCGGGTGTAGTGCGGCCAGCGCTTACTCGGCGCTCGGTCTGTTATCCAACGATCAGCCATGTCAATCCCCTCGGTGCGGCGTAATTACTGCCGCCCTAGAAACTAACCGATTGATTAGTTCTGCCGCTACGCCAAGGTCATTACAGACCCCGAAAGACTAATTCTTTGGCGTTGCGGTGATCTTGAGGCTGGTCAAACCACGCAACACGAATGAGTCGCCGTACGGGAAGTCGTTATCGGGGGTCAATCGAATGTCATCTAAGTGCTCGAGAACTAATTGCAGGGCGATTCGTGCTTCGGCCCGAGCCAATCCGGCTCCTGGGCAGAAATGCTCGCCATTTCCGAAGGCCAAATGGTCTTTCACATTGGCCCGTTCGGGGTCAATGGCGTCAGGGGCCGCAAACTTGCATTCGTCGCGGTTGGCCGAGGCGAAAACCAGCCACATATGGTCGCCAGCCGGAATCGTCGTCCCGGCAATGTCAACATCAACCTTGGCCTGACGGAAGAGTCCCCCAACTGGAGCCTCGCTGCGCAACATCTCTTCGACAAAGGCTTCGATCAGTTCGGGCTGTTGACGAAGACGGTTTTGCAGATCAGGGTTCTCGGCCAAACAACGGATCATGTTTGAAATCAAGTTGGTCGTTGTCTCATTGCCGGCAACCAAAAATTGTTGCAACATGCCGAGCTGCTCGTCATCAGTCAGTTCTTCGCCATCGATCTGAGCATTAGCGATGTCGCATAAGAGATCTCCCGTGGGGCTGGCCTTGCGAGCAGCGATCTGCGCCAAGAAATATTCAGTGAATTCTTTGGTTGAAATCAAAAAGCCTCGCACTTGTTCAACCGATGGCGAATGGTTGCCAACCGGCATCACGATGTCGTCGGACCAACGCTTGAACGTTGCCAGATCTTCTCCCACCACTCCGAGAGCAATTGCGATGATCGTCATCGGTAGACCTACGGTAAATGTGCGCAAAATGTCGGTCTGCCCATTGGCCAGTAAATCTTGCTTGACTCCTGCCAAGAGTTTGAGTGCGACCTCGGTGATTGTCGGTTCCATCGCCCGAATGCGGTCGGGGCGAAACGCTGGGTTCACCAATTTGCGCTGACGGCGATGATCTGGCGGATCAGCATTCAGCAAAACCGCAACTCGACCACGAGTCATCGTGTTTGAACCCAAGAGAGCGGCCATCTCGGGCTCTTGCATGAGTTGCATGATGCCGTTCATCAATGCTTCGCCAGCCGCCTGGGGGCCGGTCGGACTCAAACTCGAAAAGCGGTCGGTGTCACGAAGAATGGCGCGCACATCGTCGTAACGCGTGATGATCCAAGCGCCCAGGTCAGCATTGAATTGAACCCCTTCTTGGGCTCGCAATCCCGCGAAGATTGGGTACGGGCACGCAATGGCTGCCTGCTTACGGTGAATCAGGTCATCAATCACTAATGATTCGCTCATTGCAGTTCTCTTTTCGTGAACTAAATCGACGTTGGGTCTATTCACAAACTAATCGGTGGATTAGTTTGTGTACATACCCGTGGGGACGGGACCAATTGCTCTATGTAGGGGGAAACATGTCGACGACTGCCGATCACGAAATTTCAACGCACCTATCGTTTTGCCGCTTCTGCCACGCCAGTTGCCCGATCGAAGTCGACGTTCAAGAGGGTCGCGCTGTTGCTATTCGTGGAGTTGCCGACGACCCGATCTTTGCTGGGTACACCTGCATTAAGGGCCGCCAGATTCCTGAACAAATGACTCACCCCTCACGCTTACTCAGTTCGTTACGCCGCCGTCCCGATGGAACCTTTGAAGAGATCTCGTCAACTTCAGCCATGGACGAAATCGGCGCCAAGTTGCGACACATTCTCGATACTTATGGTCCGCGAGCGATCGCGTCCTACACCGGAACTGGCGGCTACCAAAACTCTCTGGCCGTGCCAGCTGCCCGGGCATTCCATCAAGGCTTCGACTCCCCCAGTTTTTATACGTCGGTCACCATTGATCAGCCAGCAAAATCAACAGCGCCGTTCCGTGTCGGAATTTGGGAAGCGGGTTATCACAACTTCAGTGATGCCGAAGTGTTGCTCGCAATCGGTTACAACCCAATGGTGTCAAGCTTTGGACCAGTTGGTGGACTGCAAGGAACAAACCCGTACGTGGTTTTGCGTGAAGCAAAAAAGCGGGGAATGAAATTGATCGTCATCGATCCACGTCGCACTGAGTTCGCTTCACAAGCCGATATTCACTTGGCACCAAAGCCTGGTGAAGACCCCACGTTGATGGCCGGCATCTTGAAGGTTGTCATTGATGAAGGTTTATTTGATCACGAATTCTGTGATCAGTGGGTGGCCGATTTACCGCAACTCGCCGATGCCGTTTCGGCATTCACCCTTGAATACGTCGCGAAACGTTGCGATGTTCCAGCCGATGACATCGTTGCTGCGGCGCGCATGTTTGCTTCAGCCAAGAAGGGAACAAGTGGAACTGGTACTGGTCCATCAATGGCTCCGCACTCTGGTCTCACCGAACATCTCTCGATTGCGCTGAACACCATTTGTGGTCGCGTGAATCGCGAGGGCGACAAGCTCGAAAGCGGTTACTTCTTGTATCCCGAAACACCCCGTCGCGCTCAAGTGCACGCCGCTCGACTCGCTGCGTCAGGAGCGCCCTCACGTATGCGCAATTTGCGAGGTATTCGTGGCGAGATGTTGACAACAACTTTGGCCGAAGAAATCTTGACACCGGGCGAAGGACAAGTGCGCGCACTCATCGTGAGCGGTGGCAACCCAGTTGTTGCGTGGCCCGATCAAGAACTCACACTCAAGGCAATGAAAGATCTTGAACTCCTCGTCGTGATTGATCACCGCATGTCGTCGACAGCCGAGTTCGCCCATTACGTCGTTGCCCCAACTCTCTCACTTGAACGGGCCGACATTCCGCACTTGATGGATCGCTGGTTCCGCGCTCCGTACACCAACTACACCGATGCGGTCACCGAGCGTGAGGGCGATGTGTTGAACGAGTGGGAAGTGTTCTGGGAACTCGCCAAGCGCATGGGATCAACACTCCCCTTCCCAGGCGGTCAGACTCCTATGGATGTACGCCCAACCGATGATCAAATGATCGACCTCGCGTACGCCGGTTCACGGATGCCCATGGATGAAGTGCGAGCAAACCGCAGAAAAGTTCATCCCGATAAAACCATGACGGTTTCGGCCGCCGATCCCGATTGCACCGCCAAATTCACAGTTGCTCCTGATGACATCGTGGCCGAGATGGCCGAGATCGTGGTCGAAGGAGACGGTGCAGCTGCTCTTGGTATCGATCCTTCTCTGTACCCATTCCGCCTCGTCAGTCGCCGCCTGAAGCATGTCTTGAACTCATACGGATCAGATCTGTCGGCTCTTGGAGCTAAGGGTTCGTCAAACTCGGCCTATATGAACCCCGACGATATGAAAGATCACGATCTTGTGGACGGTGATCTCATTGAGATCTTCTCACCACGGGCGTCAGTGCAGGGTCTCGTCGAGTCTGCACCCGATGTTCGTCGCGGGGTGATTTCGATGGCTCACTCTTGGGGAGGGTCGTCGCTCACCGATGAAAAGGTACGCGACATTGGTTCGCCAACAAGCCGGCTTGTCTCCGTTGACAAGGGTTACGATCGCATTAATGGCATGGTTGTCCAAAGCGCCATTCCTGTACGCATCGCAGTCGTCGAGCACATCAATCGTTGAATACCAAGACCGCTGAATTCAAGACAAGGGAGACACAACATGGCTCGTATCAATGTTCCAGACGGAGAAGGTTTAGAAGCTCACCGGATGTGGAAGTTGGCGCCCCATATGGGTGCTGGCATGAGCGCGATGAGTGAAGCCGTCTATGTGAAATCGAGTTTGAGCATCCGCGAACGTGAAGTAGCACGTATGCGAATCGCCCAACTCAATCAATGCGTCGTTTGACTGAATACTCGAGCTGCATCGGCGATGCAGCAAGGATTGAGTGACGAAACCTACAACTCGGTTCAGCATTACCACGACCACCCCGACTTCACCGATCGTGAACGACTCGCAGCCGAATACGCAGAACGTTTTGCCATCGATCACACGTCGGTTGATGATGAACTGTGGAGCCGCCTACAAAAAGTCTTTAGCGACACCGAACTACTTGAACTCACCGTGACCATTGGTTTTTGCGTCGGAATGGGTCGTGCCTATCAAGTTCTCGATGTGGCTCGCGACTTCGACGTATTGTGGAGTCGCGAACCCGAAACTAAAACAACCGACGAATAAGGATTGATCATGACACCACTCGAAACAGTCAACGCTTTCATCCAAGCGCTCGAAAACCGTGACGTTGATGCAGCAGTTGCGCTCGTGAGTGACAACTGTGAATACGACAATGTGCCGATGGGCAAAGTGTTCGGACCCGAAGCGATTTCAACAATGCTCAAGCCGATGATTGAAGGTTGTAGTGAAGTTGCCTGGCCCGTACATCGCGAGGCTGCTACGGGGAACTACGTGTTCAACGAACGCACCGACAAGTTTCATATGCCCTTTGGCTGGCTGGAAATGCCCGTGACCGGTGTCTGGGAAGTTGTCAACGGCAAGATCACTTTGTGGCGCGACTATTTCGACCTTCAGACCTACATGAAGCAACTACCAACAACTAAATAACCTTGTGATTCTGGTGTGGTTTTCTTTGGCTATACCAACTAAAACGACACCAGAACCACAAGTAGTAGAGCATTACTTGTTAGTGGGTTTCTCCGAGGTAACTCGCCTGGATGAGGCTGCGGTCCTTGGCCATCTCGGCAGCGTTACCTTCCATCGCCAATTGACCGTGACTTAACACGTACGCCCGATCGGCCACCTGCAACGCCATGTGCACGTGCTGTTCGACGAGCAAGACACCTGCACCGGTTTCATCAGCAATCGTTCGAAGAATCGGTAACAGACGCTCAACAATGATGGGCGCGAGACCGAGACTCATTTCGTCCACCATCAGCAACTTCGGATTCACCGTGAGCGCACGAGCCATGGCGAGCATCTGCTGTTCTCCACCAGACAATAAGCCGGCACGACGATCGAGGATCGCTTCAAGAGCTGGGAAGTAACCGAGAGCCTTCTTAATATCCGAGGCACCCTTTGCTGCACCCAACTTCAAATTCTCAGCAACGGTCAACTGATAGAACAAGGCGCGTCCCTCAGGAACATGGGCAAGACCATCTCGAGCGATCATGTGTGGGCGACGACCCTTGATTGATTTCCCGAATACCTCAATGTCTCCCGAGATAATCGGAACCAGCCCAGAGGTGGTGAGCAGTGTCGTGGTCTTCCCAGCACCGTTCGGTCCAAGAAGTGCGACCACTTCACCAGGATTAACAGTGAGATTCAATCCACGTACAACTGATACTCCGTTGTACCCAGTATTGAGATCCTTAATTTCCAGTAGAGCCGACATCAGTGTCCCCCTTCAGTTGCACTGCTACCGAGATATGCCTCGATCACCTTTGGATCATTCTTAATTTGCGCAGGAGTTCCTTCGGCAATCTTGACACCGAACTCAATCACGTAGATGTAATCGCACACGTCAAGCACCAAGCCCATGTCGTGGTCAACCAGGAAGATCGTGAGTCCAGCATCGATGATGCTGCGAAGGCGCTGCCCGAGCTCTTGGGACTCGCCCGTGTCCAAACCTGCGGCCGGTTCGTCCATACACACGAGTTCGGGACGAGCAGCCAGTGCTCGTGCTGCTGAGACCAGCTTGCGCTGACCCTGACTGATTTCATTTGGATACTTCTTGGCAAGGTCGCCAATACCGAGCACCTCAAAAGCGAAATCAACGCCACTGTGATCACGCTTACGTCCTGGACGAACGAGGTCGGCCAAAAAGCTCTTTGCCGTCTGGCGCTCGGCTGCCACCTGGATGTTTTCTTCGATTGTTAAATCGTCAAACAGTTCGAGTGACTGCCAGGTTCGACCAAGACCCAAACGAGCTCGTTCGTGTACTGGCAACGAATCAATTTCGGTGCCTTTGAATTCAATACGGCCAGTCGTCGGCACGAATCCGGTGATGCCATCAATAAAGGTCGTCTTACCGGCACCATTGGGCCCGATGAGTCCGACGAGTTTGCCCTTTTCGACAGTGATATCGACGTTATTGACAGCCCGCAGACCACCAAATGTCACCGACATTCCCGATGTTGTTAATAGGTTCATGTAGCTCCCTCAATTTCCCTATTCAATTCTTCTTGTTGTTTCGCTAAGGCTTCTTTTCGTGCCTTGCGTTCAGCCTTTTGGATTGCCAATAGTCGAGGTGTGCCAGCGATACCTTCTGGATTTCGCACCGCTGTCACAATAAGTCCGATGCCACCAATCAACGTGGCATACGCAGGGTCAATATGCAAGATGTTTTCTAAGAAATTGAAGTTCAGACCATTCGGGGCGATGATCCCAGCCACCACTGCCCCGCTCACACTGGCTATACCACCAAGGTACGCAAAGGCCAAGAAGGTCAATGAGGCAAAGGCTCCAAAATACTGCGGAGTCACTGAACCAAAGCGATAACCCGACAACGCTCCACCCATGCCGGCGATGAAAGCCGATAACCCGAAGGCCAACACCTTCGCACTCGCCACATTGATTCCAGTCGCAGCAGCTGCTCGTTCATTGCTACGAACGGCCAAGAACTGACGACCTGTAGCCGAGCGCCGCACATTGACCACCATGAGGCACATCACTACCACGATGATTAAGCACACCACGCCAAACCACACGTTGGGAGGAATGTCGTCTTTTGCCTTGAGGCCGAGGACTTTGAGATTGGTGTTGTTGGGACCGAAATCTTTTCCGCCAATCTTGGGCGGAGGAACTTTCAGTGCGCCAGATTCACCAGCGAACGTCTTGTTCTTAAAGACCAACTGTTCGATGGCTACGGCAGCGGACAAAGTAATGACTGCCAAGTTGACTCCCCGGACACGTAGAGCCGGAATCGCGATGAGCGATCCGAAAACTGCCGCGACCAAAGCACCAATAACAGGACCAACTGGGAATGGAAGATCGGAAAAATATTTCGACAAGAAGAATCCAGCAGTTCCAGCAATCGCCATTTGAGCCAACGAGATTTGTCCAACGAAACCGACCAGCACCACGAGCGACAAAGAAATCACAATCGCGACCAAGGTGTTGATTGTTGATTGACGCCAGTCGTAATTGAATCCGAACAGAAGAACAAGTGTTGCTACTGAACCAAGAACAGTAAGTGGCAAAACTTTTCGTGGCCGCACCGCAAACGGCATTCGTCCAAGCGTCACCGCTCCACGCACTGGCAACGACTTACCGCGTACAAACATTGCGATCACGATGATGATGAAGGGCAACGCTTGCACTAATCCTGGAGCGGGCAAAACACCACGCGGAAACCAGGTTTGAGCGCCTTGATATTGAATCCACGCCTGAGCCATCGCGATGCCAATTCCGGCAAAGACGGTGATTCCAAACGAAGAGAAGCTCGCCAACAGCGCCGCACCAAGAGCGGGCACAATCAACAACGGCATGGTGATGGTGTCAAGGTTGGTGATCGGCGAGGCCAACACCCCGAGCATTCCAGCGATCACTGTAGAAATCACCCAGTTCGAACCAGCCAAGAAATCAGGCGAAAAGCCGAGAACAATGGCACCTTTTTCATTTTCGGCAGCAGCGCGTGTGGCCAATCCGAAACGGGTGTATTTAAAAACTGCCCACAGAGCAATTGCTACTGCAACAACGATCGCCACTAAGAACAACTGGTTATTGGGGATTGCGCCTAAATCGCCAGGGAGCTTCACTTTGCCTTTGGGGAGTGGAAGTTGAATACCCGTCTTCACTGTTTCGCCAAAACGCAGGCGTACAAATTCTTGAAGGACGACAAAGAGTCCAACGCTCGTCACAACCTTGGCCAAAACTGGCGCATTACGGAGTGGACGGAAAATAACAAAGTGCAAAAACAACCCGAGAAGAATCGAAATGACCATCGCCGCGGCAAGTGCTGCTGGCAAGGTCAAACGATCACCTGGCAGATCGATCACCGTCGGCCAATTGGGAAGATCAAGGTTTTTAGCCGAACCATTAAATGCATTGACAACGATTTCAATCAGCGCCAACGGGTTAGGCAACGGCGGAATGTACAGCTTGCCTTCGAATCGCAGACCATAGAACCAATACGCAACAAAGATCGTGACGACACCATTAGCGAAGTTCACAACGCCCGAGCCACGGAAGGTCAACACCACTCCAAGAGCGATCGCGGCGATAAGTGCACCAGTACCAACGTTTGAGAACATTGGAGCTAACTGTTTCGCATCGGTCACATACATCAAGGCGAAGATCGCCACGACAACCAATGCTGCAACGACGCCTTTGCGTTGCTTTGCGAACTTGACGAGAGATTCCACAGCTAACTCCTGCTACTAATTTTGAACTAGCAAAGAGGGTGTGGCAGATCTCGCGATCCACCACACCCTCTGTCGTTGAGTAACCCTCGGGTCACTCAACGAAATATCAACCTAATTCGGCTTGAGCGTCAACTGGCTTGCCGTTGAAACCATCCATGATGGAAACATAGTCAGCACCCTGTTGCTGCTGGACACCAATTTGGAATCCGCACAACGACGGGAACGTTGGGTTACCGCCACACTTCTGCGGACCAACGACACCCCAACCGGGACCAGTGAAAGCCTTAGCTGCAGTACGGAATCCTTCAGAATCAGCCGCTCCGGCATTGGCGAACTGAGCGATGGTCATCAAAGTTCCAAATGTCGGACCACCGAAACCGGTGTATTCAAGAGTTTCTGCATCCATACCTTCGGTTGCGGCATACGCGAATACAGCTTCGATATAGGCATCAATGTCAGGGTTACCCGGAATATCATACGAGTAGCCATAACCACCGAAGTACCAGCCGTCAGGCAACTTGGCATCGATGCCGAGTTCCTTCAGGTGGGTCTGCATGGGTACGCCGAAGCACAGACCAGTTGTGACAACTGTGGTCTTGATTTCAAGAGTCTGCAATGCGTCGTAGACAGCGATACAACTACCAACAGTCACCAATGGGTAGAAGACATCAGCATCTTGAGCACCAGCAGCCTGAATAAGGCTGGCCATTTCAGTTGCACCAGCGGTGTCGGCAGCGGCCACACCAGTGACTTCAAGACCCAAGCTTTCGAAAACGGGCTTGGTCAAAATGTTGAATGCAACCTGGCCAGACGGGTTGTCACCATAAACAACGGCAACCTTCTTGATGTCTTTACCTTCAAGTTCACCGAGGTACTTGGCGATGAACACTGTCAAACCGCCAACAACTCCAGGTGCACCAGGCGTGAATGCGTATGCATCAGTAGCAAGGAACTCTGGCGTGGTCAATGGGTTCGAAATGAAGACTGGTTTCTTGCCAGCAAGACCATCGAGCAACGGTTGATTTCCATTCAACATGGCACCGGCCAAAACAACGGAGACCTTGTCGTTAGCGAGCATTTCTTGTGCACACTTCTGACCATCTTCTTCTTTGGTGATGATGCACTTGGCGAGTTCAATCGGACGTCCATCAATACCACCGAGGTAGTTGTTGATGTACCACACGGCGGCGTCAACACCAATTGATGCTTCGGGGAAGCCAGGTGTTCCACCTTCTTGGTTGACGTAACCCACGACGTAGGGGTCGGTGCCAGTCGCAGCACCAGCGGTGCCACCTGTGTATTCAACTGCGTGTGCCTGATTCTCGGCCGAGATCGGCGATTCTGCAGGCGCATCTGTTCCCGCAGGAGCGTCAGTGCCAGCAGGAGCATCGGTAGCCGGAGCTTCCGACGCCGCTGGAGCATTCGTAGTTGTTGATGAATCTTCGCTACAGGCGCCAACAAGCAAACCTGCAATAGCCAAGCCAGCAACAAAGCTGATCTTTCTATTCCTCATAAGTATCCCCCTATGGATGACCTCGAGTTCCGGATGGAAACTCGTACTGTGAAGCCTGCCACACCCACCTAACCCGAGCAAATACCGAAGGGAACTATCGCTTCTATTTCTTTCACGGAGCTTTCTTATGAATTTTTGGATTCGCCTGACTCGCGATAATCACCAAAGGCCGCATCTCGTTCACTCAGAGCAGCAGTGACACCCTTAGTGACAAAAGACTGCATGTATTCCATCGATGAAGGCTGATGAAATCCAAGCGCCTGAATTTCTGCAGTCGCTCGAATACCTGCACGTATTCCCATCACGTCCATCGCTCGGTGAGCGGCTCGCTTGTTGAGTGCCAACAAGTCGGCGGGAATCTTGGCAATACGTTCGGCCATTGCCAAGACTGCCCCATCGAGTTCATCAGCCGGGTGCGCCCGATTAGCGAACCCATTCGTCACCGCCTCAACTCCACTCATTGAGTCGCCAGTCAGCAAAGCCTCCATACCTCGTCGGAGACCCATCATCCAGGTTTGCCACTGCATGTCAGGAGGCGACATCAATCGAACTGGCGGGTAGCCAATCTTCGCGTCTTCAGCGACGTACACCAGGTCGCATGCAGTGGCCAGTTCGGTACCACCAGCCAGACAGTAACCGTGCACTTGACCGATGATGGGCGTCGACATATCCCACATTTCGAACCAGTTGTTCACGACATGGCGCGACCACCAACCGTCGGCACGTGAAATCGCGCGTTCGACATCACTGTTGGGCGAGCCGAGGTCGTACCCCGCACAAAAAGTCGAACCCGCACCACGAATGATCATGACTGAAACATCACGCGCTTTATCGCCCTCGCGCAGTGCAGTAAATAGAGCACCGCGCAAGTCATCATTCAAGGCGTTGCGCTTGTCAGGTCTGTTCAAAGTAAATCGACGAACCTTCGGCAACGGATTGTCAATTAACAACACTGGGTCAGACACTGGATCAGACATACGACTCTCCTACTTTGATTTTCTTACTTCTCCCAGTAGGGAGCGCGCAGTTTGCGCTTGTTGATTTTGCCCATGGTGTTACGACCAAGGTCTTCAACAAATTCAATGGTGCGGGGGCATTTGAAATGGCTCAATCGCTCGCGACAGAAAGCCAACACTTCTTTGGCATCTGGCGGATTCTTGAGATCACGCGGAATCGCGAGGGCCTTCAGTTCTTCACCCATTTCGGCGTGAGGAATTCCGATGCATGCAACATCCAAGAGATCGGGATGCTGCACCAGTACTTGTTCAGCTTCGGCTGGATAGATATTGACTCCACCAGAGACAACCATGTCACTAAAGCGATCGGTGATGTACACAAAGCCGCCATCATTGACATAACCGATTTCACCAAGAGTGAATACACCAGGGGCAATGTTTGCAGCCTTGGTCTTTTCGGCATCATTCGGATAGATCACACCACGACCCGTCGAATCTTTAAAGAACAAACGGCCTTCAGTGTTTGCTGGCAACTCATTACCGTCATCGTCAAGAACGATGACCGAGAATGGCGGAACAGGACGACCGACCGAACCAGGGTTCTCGAGCCAATCGGCACTTGAGATTTGACACGTCGTACCGACTTCGGTCGCACCGTACGCATCAGTGAAGATCAAACCCCACCAATCAATCATTGAGCGCTTGATATCAACCGGGCACGAAGCACCCGTGTGAGCAACCAACTTCATTGAAGACACGTCGTACTTGGCCTTCACTGCTTCGGGTAAGGCCAACAAACGCACGAAGTGAGTTGGAACCATCACCGAAGATTCGGTCTTGTATGTAGCGATGGCTTCAAGAGTTTTCTCAGCGTCAAACTTGGCAAGAATCACCATTGGTACTCCGCGCACGAGCAAACGCATGCCATTCAACGGACCGGTGTGATACATCGGACCAACCACTAAGTGAGTTCCGTATTCGGCGAAGCGATTCGACTTCATACCTTCAAGGTGTTCACCCATCGTTGAACCGCCCGCAAACATCGTGGGCGGCAGTTCGGTGCCCTTCGGACGTCCAGTCGTGCCCGATGTGTACAAAAGGTTCGCTCGGGGCTTCACATCAAGCGATGGATCACTCGGATCACCTTGCGCGAGCCAATCGTTCCAATTCGTGACCTCGGGGTGCGACACATCCCAACCGACAATGATGAGCGTTGCGCCTTCAGACCGAGCAATCTTGGCGGCTTCAACACCACGTTCGAGTGTCTCTGGACCAACGAACAAAATACGTGACTCAGAGTCGACCAAGATGTACGCGGCTTCTTCGGCGGTCAGGTGGAAGTTCACGGGAACAGTTGAGGCGCTGCCCAAGAGGCAACCTAAGTGTGCATAAGCCGTTTCGGCCGCATTCTCGGCGAAGACTGCTACGCGACGCTTCGGACCAAGATCGGCCGAAAGCGCATTGTTAGCGGTGCGATTGAGAATGTCTCCAACTTGTGCCCAGGTAAAGGCTCGATTGGGATCACGAACCGCAATTTCTTCGGGACGTTCACGGGCGAGATCGGATGCAAAAACAGGCATGAGACGAAACTACGAGATTTCAGACGTCGGCAACAATGCCACGAGCAATCAATTGCTCTTTATCGTTCGTAAAGTTCGCCGAAAGATCGGCGGGACCGCCGTAGTGCACCTGCAAGAAGCGACGAGTGAACAACCATTGGCCATTCACCTTGGCGTAGGCGTCGTCGTAATGAGCGAGCAAAATCCCGGAATCGCCATTAGCCCGACGCATTCTTTCGCTGATAGCCCAACGCCCCGTCGCCTCATTGGGCGAAGCACTCGCCCATGCATCACCGTTGTGAACAGTTTGCACGACCGATGAAATACCGCCCATCGCGGCGTACCACAGTTTGAGAATCGCCTCTTTACCCTCAACCAAACGACCTCCGCCCAAATCCCACACCGCGTCATCGGTCCAACAACTTCCCCACTGCACGCCATTGCGATGAATCACCGCATCGGCGTACCGATTAATGAGACGCTGGATATTGACATAATCTTCGACGCTGACGGGAGTGAGATCGCTCATAGCCATTATTTCTAGCCCAGCCAGCAGCCGTTGAACGATGCCAGATAGGACGATGCCGGCCTTCCGCTGATTTACAGCCGATCTATTTGCGACAAGATGAGGAATATGAGTTCTGATCTTGATCTCACGAAAATGACTTTGCTCGACTCAGATATTTCAGATTGTCCTTACGACGCCTATGGGAAGCTCCGCTCCGAAGCACCGGTGTGGCGCGACAACGCAACCGGAATGTATGTCATCACGCGCTATGAAGATGTGCGAATGGTGCTGAGCGACACTGAACGCTTCACTAGCGCCCGCCACCGCGGTCGCGTCGACCCACGGTCAGCCAAGATCAAAGCAATGTACGAACAAGATGGCTGGGTGCCCGGCGCGACGTTGGCCGCCCGCGATGATCCAGAACACCGTGAAATGCGCGGCCTCTTCAATCATGCCTTTCGCCCATCACGTATCAAAGAGATGGATCCCTTCATCGAAGAACTTGCTCATCAACTCATTGACGATTTTATTGAAACCGGCACTTGCGATTGGGTTCGATCATTTGCGATTCCGCTGCCCCTTATTGTCATTGGACGACAAATGGGCGCACGCGATGAGGACATGTGGCAAATCAAAGCTTGGACTGACGCCTGGGTACAGCGCCTCGGGATGATGCAATCCGACGAAGAAGCTTTCTGGTCAACCGAACAAGAGATTGAAGCCCAGCACTATTTCCAACCAATCTTTGAACGACTACGTCAACAACCAGATAACACCTTGCTGAGCGATTTAGTCAATACGGTCATTCCCGAATGGGGACGAACACTGACCGACAATGAATTGCACGCTGAAATGATGGCCGACACATTTGTGGGTGGATCAGAAACGACAACCAACGCGCTTTCTGAGGGCGTTCGACTATTGATTGCCAATCCTGAGCAATGGAGTCTGCTCAAATCTGATCCCGATAAATACGTACCCCTTCTTGCCGAAGAAGTGCTTCGCCTTGAAGGACCCGTACAAGGACTCTTTCGTTCAACAACGCAAGAAGTTGAACTACATGGTGTGACGATTCCAGCAGGAGCAGTCATCAATGTGCGTTATGCCGCCGCAAATCGTGACGACAATCAGTTTGAGTGTCCGGCCGAGATGGATCTCAACCGCGACAATGTACGCAGTCACTTATCGTTCGGTTTCGGAACGCACTTTTGCCTAGGTGCACCACTCGCCCGCCGTGAACTCATCATTGGGTTTCGCGCTCTCGTCGATCGCATCGATGAGATGTGGTTCATCGAAGGCGAGAACGATTTCCGCCATCACCCAAATTTCTGCTTGAGGTCACTGAAGCATCTGAATATCGGATTTACACAAGCGACTTCATAACTGCTTGCCTCGTCGAACTATTTCACGGTCGGGCTAGGTACGCATCGATCGTTTGATGCAGATGCCTAGCGCGGATCTCTTGATAATTGCCAGAGACTTGCGATGTTCTCATGCTGCCCTTGAAACCACGGGTCTGAGCGGCCATATTGTCCGTGTCTTGGTCGTAGACATAGCCCAGGACTTGGTCAATACCGGGCGCCGACATGTAACTCTCATGAATGTCAATGTCGTAAGGCTGTGCGGGAGGTGGCGGGGCTTGGCCGTCAGCGGGGAACCGTAAGAACAACAAGTCGAATGTGCACTCGTCTGGATTGGTTGGGTGCGGAAGGAATCGATACACCATCGGCTTATGAGCACCGGGGAAAAAGAAACCGTTAGGAAAAACGAAGTACTCGATCGAGTCGATCGTCTCACTCACTTTAAAGTCTGAAAAATCATGGCCATATTTTTCTTTCAACTGCTGCTGTACAAACGCTGAATACACGTCGCGCGCAGTGTGACCCTCTGGAACCTGTGGGATATCGACTCCCCCGGCAAACTTACGACCAATCATAAAATTAAGAATTTCTTGTTCTGATTGTTGTGCTGCAATGTGGGGACTCTGTGAGCCCGACGTATGCATAAACCGCGACACATGCTCGCCAAAGACGTCATACTGTGCGTTCGCGTCACCTGTGGCACGAAGTGCTTCTGGGTGTGTCTTAAACACGTGATATGCCTCGAGAAAGGCCTCCATCGCCGCTTTCCAGTTTGCTGGTAATCGCTTGCGAACATGGATTTCGATGTATCTCTGCGAGAGATCCCATGTACCAGTGAAATGCCTTGTCATGACCCCGAGATAATCATGCAGAGACTGAGCGTGCGGATCGAAATTCACAAAAACAAAGCCACCCCAGGTGTCAACTTGGATCTCGGGTAACTCAAAGTCTTCGTCTTTGACATGTGGGAAATCCCAGCGACAGGGAATCGTCGCCAATTTGCCCGAGGTAGACCACGCCCATCCATGAAAAGGACAAGTAAATCGATTGGCGTGCCCCGTTGTGTTTGATGGCTTGAGTTGAGTTCCTCGGTGCAGACAAAAGTTGTTAAACGCACGAATTTTCATGTCAGCTGAACGAACAATCAGAATCGACCGATCCCCTATGTCGTAGACATGGAAGTCACCTTCGTTTGGAATATGTTCTTCACGACACGCCCACTGCCATGTTCGCGACCAGACTCGCTCGAACTCAGACTTTAAGAACTCCTCAGATGTGTAGCGATCGAAGCCAATTGGCTCATCGCCACGAAACTCATACTCGCTCTCAAGCATTTGCGGCGGAACCCCACCAATATCACGCACAACAATGTCGCGATAGCTCGGCCCCGGGCAACGCTCTTGATCCGCCGCCATTACTACTTGATCCCCACTACTTTCACAGTGCGAGGTTATCACGCTTCGCAGTATGGTTGAATAATCAGTTGGCTGGAGGAAACGTGGCACATCATGCATACGGGGTTGGATCAGGTGGCATCGCCGGCGTCGGCTCGCGCCAAACAATATTGGCGTACTACAGCATGCGCGGCGTCGATTTTGAACAACGAGTAGCAGCCGCATCGGCTGCTGGCTTTGATGGCATCGGATTTGGAGTGGGCGAATACTTACAACTGCGTGCGAATGGAACAAGTGACGACGACTTCAAGCAAGTGCTGTCTCAACACAACATTCGCATTCTTGAACTTGAAGCTCTTCGACTCGTCGACGACAAGTCAGCGCTTGACTTTGAACATGTGGCCAGAACATTCGGAGCAGAGCGCATACAAGTCATCGCCCCATTTGGTGCGAACAAAGACATTGACCTTGATGTTGCGGCGCAATGGCTCGGCGCCTTAGCAGAACGCACTGCTGACGCGGATGTGCATTATGCACTTGAGTTTTTGCCGCCAACAAAGGTTCCAGACATTGCAACTGCGCAGAATTTTGTTCGCCGAAGTGGGCATCCAAATGTTGGTCTCTGCGTTGACACATGGCATGTATTCCGCGGTGCTGGCGTGTCGTCGCTCGCGGATCTTGATTATTCGCTGGTCAAGAATATTCAAGTTGATGACGGAACAATGACGCCAAGCATGGACGACTACATTCAGGATTGCATCCACAATCGTGAGCTTCTCGGTGCCGGCGAATTTGATCTCCAACAGTTCTTTGAACGTACGCCGCCCAACGCTCCTATCAGTGTCGAGATCATCGACGATGATCTTGATCTGATTCCGGCTTTCGAGCGGGCTCAACTTCAGGCGACATCTCTACAGCGCTTGATGGCGCATCGCAATCGGCAAGACTGAAAGTCACGAGCTTTACTTAGAGTACGGAGCCACCATGATCCCCGACTATTCATCACGAACCTTGAACGATCTCAACTCGCTCGTCGGCAAACGGGCAGTTGTTACTGGCGGAGCTAGGGGAATCGGCGCGGCAACTGTTGCACGGCTTGCCGAAGCCGGAGCCGACGTACTTGTGACCGATATTGATGAAGCTGGAGCAGCAGCAACGGCAACAGCTGTTGCAGCGCAAACTGGACGAAAAGTACTCAGCACCCGTATCGACATCGGCGATACATCAACAATCATCGCGGCGGCAGATCTATGCGTTGAAAAACTTGGTGGTCTCGATATCTGGGTGAATAACGCGGGCATCTACCCCACCACTGGACCAGCAATAGATGCCGCCGATGATTTCATCGATCGATTAATGCACATCAACGTGCGTGGCAATTTTGCTTGCGCCCGCGAGGCTGCACGTCGCATGAACGGTGGAGTCATCGTGAACCTTGCTTCAACCACGGGCTTTCGAGCCGCTTCAGGCATCAGTGCGTACGTCATGTCAAAACATGCGGTCGTCGGAATGACCAAAAGTCTGGCCCTTGAATTTGGACCCAAGAATATTCGGGTTGTGGGTGTCGCTCCTGGCCCCATTGACACACCAGGGGTTCAAGACCAGTTGGCACCACTCAAGGCAGCCGGCTTAGATGTGGGCGCACGGATGAGCCAAACCCTCTTGGGTCGAGCCGGCCAAGCCGACGACATTGCACGAGTGATCTTGTTCTTGGCGTCCGATATGGCCGCTTGGATCACCGGAGAAGTGGTTGCCGTTGATGCTGGATCACTTGCGGGCTAATCAAAAGACTTCCTTCGCCTGCTAGACAAACACAGGGGGTAATGAGATGAGTCAACCAAAGATTCCGCTGACGGCCGACACGATTGATGCTGTATGGCTCAATCAAGCATTTGACGGTTCGGTCGCGACGATCACCAACGTGAGGGCCGAACGTTTAGGTGAAGGCGTTGGCTTACTAGGCGAAGTCACACGTTTACATTTGAGTTACGCCGCAAATTCTTCGGGCCCACAACCAGCGAGCATGATCGCCAAATGTCAAGCGGCTGCTCCCGGAAATGTTTTCATGTCTCAGGCCATGGGTTTTTACGAACGTGAATCTTCGTTCTACAAACAATTCTCTCAATCAATTAATTTGCGAGTTCCGTATTGCTACTACACCGATGTCGATCCAGCTGGCGCTCCGTACATCGTTCTGTTAGAAGAAATCACCAACCCACGAATGGTCGACCAAGTCATTGGAGCGAACTACGAAGATAGCGCGGCAATTCTCGATCAAGCCGTGAAATTGCACAGCCATTTTTGGGATAACGAATTGTTGTGGTCACTTTCGTGGCTGCCACCGATGAACAATCCGCTGTATCGCGCAGCACGCGAAATGGCCGAACCAAAGCTTGAATCGTTTATCGCCACTTGGTCGCCCCATGTTGAAGCCGACACGATGCAATGGATGCGCGAACTGACCCCGAAGTATCCAGACATGGTCGATTGGTGGGTCGAACAAGGTAATGCGACGTTCTCGCACACAGACTTTCGTGCTGACAACTTTTTGTTTGGTGGTTCAGCAGGCGTTGGAGTCGTGACTGTTCTCGATTTTCAATTAAGTGCCCGCCATGTCGGCATGTGGGATGTCGCTAACTTCCTTGGTCAATCGGTGACTATTGAAAATCGACGTGAATGGGAAAAGACATTGGTTCGTCGCTATTACGACGGACTGATTGCTGCGGGAGTCCCCGACTACTCATGGGACCGTTGCTGGCGCGACTATCGCTACTGCTTGTTGCATCAGGCTTGGTCACAAGTTGCGGTCAGCGATATTGATCCTGGCAACGATCGAGGGCGAGCCTTGTTACATGCCATGATCACCCGCGTTTTTGCTGCTGCGCACGACTTGCAATCTGGCGACCTGCTCAGCGAATTCTGACAAGGCCCTTACCGCTATGACTCCCGAACTTGTCGCTCGTCTCACTGTTGAAATGCAATATGAGTTTGACCGCACCGCACCACCCGAGGGATTCCCCAAATTCCATGACATCCCGGTTGAGCGTTTTACCTCTGATGAGTTTTGGGATCTTGAACAGAAATACTTATGGCCACGCTCGTGGGTCTTGGCTGGCCGGGCCGAAGATATTCCCAATGTCGGCGACTTCTTCACTTTTGATGACTTAGGCGTGCCGATACTTCTGATTCGGGGCAAAGATTCACAAGTTCGCGCGTTCTACAACACCTGCCAACATCGCGGTGCACCAGTTGTACGCGAAACATCAGGAACCTCAAAGCTATTGCGTTGTCAATATCACTCGTGGTCATACGACATTGATAACGGAAAATTGGTTTCTGTTCCAGATGAACGAGATTTTGTTGATTTCGACAAGACCGAACGTTGTCTTCCTTCGATCTCGTGTGAAATCTGGGACAACTGGATTTTTATCAATCAAGATCCTGAGGCAATGGCGTTCTCCGATCACATCGGCAAGATCGCCGATGAAATGTCGGAGTTTCAGGGTGCCACATTACGTACAGTCGCCAAACAAAGCGAGATTGTTCCGTGTAACTGGAAGGTCACTGCCGAGGCGTTCCTTGAGGTATACCACTTCCGGCATATTCATAGTCGCAACGGCGAGAGTCTCCTAGATAACCGTGGAGCAACCATGGGGCTTCTCCCCAACGGTTGCTCACGCATGGTGACACCGTTTTCAAAAACTTCTTACTCGGCACTCGGCATGAACAATTGGGACGATTACAAACATGTTGTGATCCCCGGCTTCACCGATTTAGAAACCGTGAACGACATGGTTCGTTGCACGAGTTCTGCGTACGGCATCTTTCCTAACCTCATCACGCCGATCGCTGCGTACGGATTTCCATTTATCACCTTCTGGCCCATTGATAAGCAGACCACACGAATTGACTGGACTCATTACGCCCCCATCGATTTTGATCCGAAGGAAGGTTTGCCGACCAACTGGCAGATGAGACTCGACAACTTCAAACTCATTATGGAAGAAGATTTTTGGAATATGGCGCCCATGCAGAGGTCGCTTGAATCACCAGCCATGCGCGGCATGCCCATCAATTATCAAGAACGTCGTATCTGGAATTTCCACGAACAACTAGACCGAGTGATTGGTATTGATCGAATTCCTGCGTCAATGCGCGTTGAACAATTGCTCAGCAGCTACATCGAGAGTTAGAACTCAGCCTCGCGAGACCGCTGGGTTGCCGTCAGTCCACATCACGACAAGGCGGCGAAAACTGATACGCCATCCTTCTGATGTGCGCTTCAACTGATCTTCGTAGCGTCCAGCAATAATGAAGTTGGTTCCGCCGTGGGCAGCTTTGCGAACATGTTGAGCCTGCAAATAGCAACGACATGTTGCCGCATCACCCTGAACATTGATCTGATGATTTGAGATGAGATGTTGAGTCTCGTCCATTCGCGAGAGCGCGGTTTCAACGCGCTTCTTTATTGCTGCACGGCCGATGACATCTTCCAAAAGGTCGCCGGCGGCGTCTTCAGTGAACACCGTGTCGAGTACTGCCCAGTCTTTGGTATCGAGTGCCCAGCAATAGCGGTTTGTCACATCGATAATTGCCGCTCGATCAATCAGTAACTGATGCGCTTCACCGTTAGGCAATGTGTCAATTGTTTGAATTTCAAACATCTCGTCCCCCTCTATCTCTTCTTAACCGTAGTCGGGTATGACACGCTAGGGACATGTCCATCCTCGGTCGACCAGTACAAATTGCTTACAGCGCCCGAGGCACCAACACCCTCGAAGAGGCCGCCAACGAATTTCGCCAACGCACCGACTGCGGTCCTTTTGTATTTGCCCACCACATAGAGATCAACTCGTGCACGATCAATGGAGTGGCGAGCACATTCGATCATTCATCGGCTTACGGCTGGTGGGGCGAGATCATGGTTGAGCTCGTACGCGAACACACCGCACCTCTAGGACCAAGCCCATCAGGATTACATCACATGGCATTCATGGTTGATTCGTTACAAGTCGGCGTGGATTGGTGCGCACAGCAGGGTTGGCCTCTCACCCTTCATGCCCAAACGAGCGGCGGACAAGAGTTTGTCTTTTGCGACGCACAACACGACCTCGGACATTTCATCGAAATGTACGAACCGTCCGAACGTTTACTCAACTTCTACGACCACGTCCGCCAGTTATCCCAAAACCCATCGTGATTCTGGTGTGGATTTGTTGCGTATAGCGCAACAAATCCACACCAGAATCACAAGGTCTTCAGAAGTTTTCACATGGTTGAGTCGTCGACCCAACTTCCGTGGAAACCGAACGGAACACGCTGCGGTAAATGAACACGGGCGACTGGTGCTTTGGAGAGATCGCTGGCATCCAAAATGACCAAGTCAGTTGAGTCGGTTGCATCGTCGTACACGAATCCCATGGCATAGCCCTCATCTTCGTTGGCCGACGCAGAATCCTGCACGAAGACAAACTCGCCGGGATGGGCATACGGTCCGAGATCATGAATGGTCTTTGACCCATTGCTCATGTCGTATCGCGCTACCACGCCGGGCTCGCCCATTTCTCCGGTCGCGCCGGGACGAGAACCGGCAACCCAGCCGTAACGGTGCTTCAAACCCACAACGCGATCATCCACTCGTGGGAATGCATGAGCCCAGTCGTCAATTTGAGTTTCGCGCACAGCGCCAGTCTTCATGTTGAATGCCCAGCGATACATATAGCACGGCTCGAAACTGTCCATTGATCCGCGCCACATTGATTCATGGCGACCAACATCACAAATCACTTCATCACCATCGACGTACGCATTCAATGGGTGGAAGACATAGCACGGGTCAACGTTGAACCAACGCACATCTTTATCGGTGCCCATGCGCGGCATGATGCCGATACGGGCTCCGTAGTTGTCATCCCAACCAATGGGCGGAAGTCCTTCCGCCATCTTGTCCAGATTGAACACCACGGGTAGGTCCATGAAAATTGCATGATCTCGAGTGATCATAAAGTCATGCATCATCGTGCCGGCTGGGACAGTGATATCTGCCGTATGCACCAACTGACCATTGCCATCAAGGACGTGATAGGTCAAAAATGGTGCGACTGCTGAATAACCAAAGAAATGCAATTCATTGGTTTCGGGGCACAATTTTGGGTGCGCGGTAAATGCCGTTTTCAGCTTTCCGCCGAAGTCGTCACTGCCAATGGTTTCAAGTTCTCGCGAAAGCTCCCAAGGCAAGTGACCTTCTTCTAATGCCCAAATACGTCCAGCGTGTCCGAGCACATGGGTGTTTGCTGCACTTGCCGTCGGATCGAACATGGTTTCGGGGTCCATTGCATCAAGACCCTTTTCCCACTTCGGGGTACGCACATAGCGGTTGCGGTACCACTTCGCTTGACCGCCTTCGAGACGTACTCCGTGAACCATGCCATCACCGAAGAACCAGTGGCCGGCTTGACCATCTTTCGGGTTCGATCCATTGCGCACGTACAAGCCCGACAAACTCTTCGGAATTGAACCAGTCACTCGCAAATTGGTGTCGGTGATTTCGTTGAAGACTGGCGCGTAGTTGCCTCGCAAAAACCACGGTGTCTTTTCCGAATCTCGGTCGATCATGTCAGTCATCTTGTTCCCCCGAACAGTTGAATGGTTTCTTGTATATTTCTAGCGAACTTCGTTCCACCATGGTGCCACTTGCGCGGCAAATCTTTTGGCGTATGTGCGAGTTAATTCATCCAGCGAATCACTCAGATCCTGATTCTCGGTCGGCGGGAGTTCAGAACCGCCTTGCACTGGGTCGACCCACTCGAGTCTCAATCCCGCAAGGACGGAGCCGAGCAGTGGCGAGGCAACTTCGTGATGCTCACTCGTTTGATGCGCAATAAAAGCCCGAAAATCGGTAAAGGCCAAAAGCGTGTAATACGTCTGGGGTTCTGAACCCCGCCAATACTCATAGCGCAATAAACCAGGTTCGCTACCGTGACTCGCCCCATACAGATCTTTGGAGATCTGCTCGAACTGAGCCTCACAACCGGGCTTCACTTTGATGTGGGCGAGAATCGTGGCCATGGCGACACCGTAACAAATCTGCTGATTCTAAAAATCAGCCGACGAGCTTTTCGCTTAAGGACCACAACGCCGATGCTCGGGCTGGGTCGACCGCTCGAGCCGCAACTCCCCCATCATCAAGCTCGTCATCAGGAACAACTGCGCTCACATTGCAGTCCTCGCAATACTCTCCACCACGTCCATCTAGCAACGCCGATGTTGCCGCCCACACTGATGTTGCAGCACCTTGTTCGGGCGACTTCCACGCCATTGCAGTTGGCCGTTCGGACAGACGAGTGATCAACGAGGTCAAAGTTTCTTCGGTCATGTACCGACTGAGTTCAGTATGAATCACACCAGGGTGAACTGCGAAAGCGCGAACACCTCGATCGCGATAGCGACGATCAATTTCAACAGCGTGCAAAACGTTGCAAGTCTTGGCTGCGCCGTAGGCCAAGAACGGTTCATAGTCGCGGCGCTCAAAGTTCACATCATCAAAATCAACGTCGCCCATTCGATGGCCCGCCGAACTCAAGACAACGACGCGGGCCGGCGCCGACTCAACGAGTCGCGGCAACAGATCTCGGGCCAACAAGAAATGTCCAAGATGATCGACTCCGAACTGTTGCTCGAATCCATCAACAGTGTGTCCGAGCGGCGTGGCCATGATTCCGGCATTCAAAATGAGACCATGAAGTGGAACATTGCGCGCCATGAACTCGGCAGCCGCAGCACGTACTGATGTCAATGACCCCAAGTCAAGAATCAGACTTTCTAATTTTGCATCAGGATGAGCCGCACGAATTCCGGCAGCAGCAGTCTCATTCTTTGCGACGTCACGCGCAGCCATGACCACTATTGCGCCCTTGGACGCCAAGGCTCGAGAGGTTTCGAGACCCAGCCCTCCAGATGCACCTGTCACTAAAAAGCGGCGACCCTGCAGATCAAGACCAGCCAGCACTTCGTCAGTTGTAGATGTCGCAGAAAAGCCACTATTTGTTGTCATGTCCGAAGCGTATGTTCGTAGTGCTCACACCAACGAGACGAGGACTCAACAATCAGCCAAGGGGTCCACCGGCGAACCAACGGTCAAACATTGGTTTGATTGCACTCCACACCAGTTCAACGATCAAACCACTCGGAGGCTGTACATACGTAAATGCCCCATAACCCTTATCAGGAGAAGCTTGTGCCATCGCCAACGTCCAACCCTTGGCAACAAGAGCTTCGGTTTCACCCTTGACGTCATCGCTCCATACTCCGACGTGATGGATACCTGGATTCGTTCGTCCGTCCCAAATTGATCCGGGTGCACCTTCAAGAAGTTCAATGTGCTGCGGACCTTCGGCTGAGTATGTGAACTTCAAGGGAATGGTTTGCTCGCCGCCTGCAGGTGTCCACACGTGTTGCTCACGCTCTTGCGGTTCACACCACGTCACGCTCAATGATTCGCCTAATTCTTTCATCGCTAACTCAAGATTCGGAACTCGAATGCCTTGGTGATAGCAACGGGTGTAGTCAACTGTTCCCATAACATCCTCTTTCAATTGTCTCATTTGGTAGCGATCAATAGTTCTGGAATGAACTAGATACGACGTTGGTGGCCTTCCCAATACGGAGCCCGTAATGGTTGCTTTTGAATCTTGCCCGTGCCGGTGCGGGGAATGTGTTGCACAAAGTCGACCGAACGTGGGGCTTTGTACCCTGCGAGTAATTCACGACAGTGCGCAATAATCGCTTGCGCAATTTCTGGACTCGCAGTCACTCCTTCTGCAACTTGTACGAGAGCTTTCACGCTTTCGCCAAATTCTTCGTCGGGAACGCCAATAACTGCAACGTCTTCAACTGCGGGATGTGCCGCAATGACTCCTTCGATTTCGGCGGGATAGATATTCACTCCACCAGAAATGATCATGTCAATCTTGCGATCTGACAACCACAGATAGCCATCGGAATCGATATAGCCGACATCGCCAGTTGTAAAGACACCTGGTTCAAGATGTGAATCGCGAGTCTTGGCTTCATCGTTGTGGTACGAGAAATCTGTGCCCATTTTGTTTTTGAAATACAACGTTCCTTCTTGGCCCTGAGCAACTCGCTGACTCTCATCATTGACGACGATGACTTCAACAGAGTCGAGCGGCTTACCGACGCTTCCGCCTTTTGCTAACCATTCGGTCGACGAAACTGTTGAGATAATTGAACCTTCGGTACTTCCGTAATACTCGGTGATCTTCGGGCCCCACCATTCGATAAGACCTCGCTTCACTGCCGGCGGGCATGGTGCCGCCCCATGCCACACGGTCGTCAATGATGCACCAGAGAATTCACTCTTCACTTCATCTGGCAAATCCAACAAGCGCTTCATCTGGGTTGGAACTAAGTGCACATTTGTACATGAGTAACGATCGATCATCTGCAACATTGCTGCCGAGTCATATTTGTGTTGCATGACAGTTGTCGATCCACCGATCATCGGGAAGAACGAAAAGGCCCATTGAGCCGAGTGATAAAACGGCCCACACAACATGGTTCGCCCGGGGATCGGCAAAAAGTTTGAAAAACCAGCAGCGATGAATTTCATGATGTCGGGAGTCATAGCCATGCCACCCGACAAAGCACCCCGAACTCCCTTTGGACGCCCCGTAGTACCTGACGTGTAGAACATTGGACCACCGAGCATTTGATCGGCAGGTTCGTCGGCGCTCGCTTGCGAGAGCACTGTTTCAAAATCTATAAAACGCGAATCACTGCGAACCGCGGCATCATTTGTCGTACCAATACCAACAACAAGTTTTAGGCTCTTTGCTCGGTCATCTTTCAGAGACGTTGACACAGTTGCATCGAATCGCTGATCAACAATAATCGCTTTTGCTTCGGCGTCGGCATAGACATAGGCAAGTTCATCAGCAACCCAATGCCAGTTAACTGGCACATAAGTCCAGCCACCGTGGGCGCAGGCCATTGCGATTTCAAACCATTCGCATTGATTGCCGGCAATGACCGCGATGGTGTCACCGGTTTTGAGTCCGTGCGAACGAAGCCCATTCACCAGTCGGTTCACACGTTCATCTAGTTCGGCCCACGTCACGCTGTGTGTTTCATCAACGAGTGCGATTTCGCTCCCGCGATCGGCCAGATGTGCTTGCGTCAGTACAGCCATATCTTTTTCTCCTGTCGCCCGATTGGATACCACGGAATATCAAATGCTTCTTGTCCAGCCACCTTCAACACGCGTTCTGCTATCAACCAACGACCATTCTCACGGACAAACCGATCGTGATATTGCGCCCATAGATGAGCATCTGGTTGCTCTCCATGAAAACGGTGCCAGGCATATAAATACGTGACGGCGTGGGCTGACTCGGCAGAATCAAACACCACTTCGATATTTGACACATGATGACTGGTCGCGGCAAATCGATGAAGTCCGAGACCAAGTCGTTCGCGGACATTTTCTTTTCCGCGCGTGACTGCGCCCATGCCTGGACCGTAATCAACGGAACAATCATCAGTGAAACACTCAGCCACTTCGGCAGCGTTGACTATGTCAACATTGCGACAATACGAATGGATGACATCAACAATCGCTTGACGTTCAACAAGTTGTTGTACTGGGTCAAGCGACATGTGATGTCAAAATCAGCGTGTTGAAAATCAGCGTGACAAAATGGTGACGCCCGAAATGCCGGGAGCGCCATACACGTGCGTGTACGCAACCTTCGGATCATTGGGCACCTGACGAGCACCAGCCTGACCACGAAGCTGCAGAACGTTTTCATACACCTGACGCAAACCAGATGCACCGATCGGCTCACCGTTCGCCAAGCAACCACCATCGGTATTCACCGGGAACTTGCCACCGATTTCGGTTTCGCCAGCCTGAATCATGAATTCTTGTTCGCCGTGTTCACAGAATCCGTTTTCGGCCATGTGCATCACTTCGGCACCAGCCTCGGTGTCCTGCAACTGTGCAAGATCGATGTCTTCTGGTCCGATACCTGCCATCTCAAAAGCAGCCTTCGACGAATCAACTGTCGGCCCAGCGTTGTGCTCAAGAGCAATTGACGGAGCCAACACTTCAAAACTTCCGAAGCGACGACTACGAACGACTGCAGCGTTCAAGAAAATTGGCTTGTCGGTGTACAAATGAGCTTTGTCGGCGCGAGCCAAGATGAGTGCAACACCACCTTCACCAGGTGAGCAGAACATGTATTGGGTCAATGGGTACGACAACATCAACGAGTCAAGGGCTTCTTGTTCGGAGATGGGCTTACGACGCCATGCCATCGGGTTCATCGAGCCGTTACGGAAAGCCTTTTCGGACACCTTTCCCAAGGTGCTGTGCGAGATGCCGTATTCGTGCATGTAACGGTTGATCTTCATACCGAAGAACTGTGTGGTTAACGCCAAGCCAGACGCTCCGTACCAGTTACCAAGACCAGCACCGCGAGTGTCGACTCGGAATGCGCCGCGCTCGTGCTTGTCGAAGCCAATGGCGATTCCAAGATCGAAAACACCTGAACGAATCGTGTTGTATGCCGAGAACAAGGCCGAACCACCCGTGGCACAACCATTGGCCACGTTGATGAACTGCAAACCAGTCAATCCAAGTTGCGACACCATGGTGTCAGCAGCACCTGCAGCAGCCGAACCGCCAAAAGCGAATTGGACATCTTCCCATTTCACTCCGGCATCAGCGCAGGCACGACGAACGGCGATGACGCCTTGTTCCATACCCGACACACCTTCGGTACGACCGAATTCGTGCATTCCAATTCCAACGATGGCGACTTCAGTACTCATTGTTTTCTCCTTGGCTCAGTATCCGATAAAAATTCTCACGCCACCGGCGCGAATGCGAATGTGACAACTTCATTTCCGGAGGCATCAGTCGATAGCGGAACGATGACCAATTCCATTTCCATACCGATCTTGAGTTTTTCCGGATCGGCTTCAGTCAGACGAGCTTCAACTTTGATCTGACCAGGCAATTCGACGTAGCCAACACCGAAGGCTTTGAAAGTCTTTGGGTCAACATCGCCGGCGTATGGCGGTGCTTTGGGCGGGAAACCCTGAACAGTCCAGGTCCACAATGTGCCACGACGACCCAGCAATACTTGCTCGGTCTTCTCGCCGGTGCATTTCGGACAGCCGGCCTGCACGGGGAACATGTGGTTTCCACAAGCCACGCAGCGACTACCGATCAGTTGCGGTGTTTCTGATGGCCAGGTGAAGACACCTTCAGTGACTGGAACTTGAGCCATGATTTCCCCTTTACGAACGAAAACGAACGACTGCTTGCGCAGTCACGTCAAACCTTAGTTCTGACCTTAGTCAAGAAACTTACCCGACGATTAATTAACGCACGAGCCACTACCCTTGTGCCCTGTACAGCGTTTACCTAGGGGGAATCCATGACTTCATTGCCGACAACCACCGCGTCCGTCACCGCCGAATGGCTCACCAATGCCCTTCGCTCAGGAGGCACGATTGACGCCAATACATCCGTCGCGACGGTCGAAGCCAAAAACATGGGTGCCGGAATCGGATTCATGGGCGAAGTCGGTCGTCTCGAAGTCACCTACGCGGGCGGACCTGGCCCCAAGGACATCATCTGCAAGATCCCAACGCAAGACCCCACGATTCGCGGCATGCTCGGACCAGCCCGAGTCTTTGAACGTGAAGCTCGTTTTTATTCAGAAGTCGCTCCGCAGTTAAGCGTCGTACCACAGGCATATGCCGTGATGGCTGAATACGAAACTGATGACTATGTGTTGCTGATGCAAGATTTGGGACATTTGCGTGAAGGCGACCAGTCAGTTGGCGTGAATGCCAAAGATGCAATGAATGCGCTGAAAACTGTTGCTCGTTTACATGCCGAGTTTTGGGAATCACCCCGCCTCGATTCATATGAGTGGGTGCCGGCAATCAATAGCGACGGCATGAAGATTGGTGCCGGAATCTACGACCAGTCGCTACCCGGTTTTCTTCAGGTTTTCGCGCATGCCATTGATGCCGACATGGTTCCGTTAATGGAAAAGTTCGGTAGCAATGTTCATCAACTACTTGATCGCTTTGCCGCAATGCCGAACACGATTGTGCACTTCGACTATCGCCTCGACAACTTGTTCTTCGGTGCAGGCGACGATGTATGGGTTATCGACTTCCAAACCAGTAGTCGTGGCGGCGGCGCTTACGACGTCGGTTATTTCATGAGCCAAAGCGTTCCTGTTGATGTTCGTCGTGAACACGAGGCAGCATTGCTCAAGGGTTACCACGACGAGCTCGTCGCCAATGGAGTAACGGGCTATTCATTCGACCAGCTCATGGAGGACTACCGCGTCGGAGTTCTGTATGGCTGGATTATTCCGGTGTACGCCGTCGGAACACTTGACTCTTCAAGTGAGCGCGCCATGGCGTTGTGGACTGAAGTCATCAAGCGTGCGCAAGCAGCGATGCGTGATCATCACGTTGCTGACTTAATGAATTAATCACCAAGCCAGCAACAATTCTTTACGCTTCAGGCATTGGCCTGTTCTTAAGCTTCGGGCATTGGATAGTGGATACCTGGGATACCAGGTGCCAAAGCTTCGTACCAATCGGGGCGAGGCTGAATACCGGGATAACCCTTACCCACGCGAGGAGCCGAATCCTTATTCCACTCATGGTGGATTGGCGGAATCTGATACGTACCGTTCGAGGCATTGGTCCCACCGTCAACCAAGAGGTCGTGGCCGGTGATGTAGCTAGCGGCATCTGATGCCAAGAACATCACTGGTCCAACGATTTCTTCAAGCTCACCCACGCGACGCATGGGTGTACGGCTGGCAATCCACTTGTCCATACCCAACATTTCAAGTGCTGGGCGAACCATTTCAGTAATGATGAATCCGGGTGACACTGAGTTCACACGAACTCCGCGGTCGGCCCACTCGCAACCAAGCTGCAGGGTCAAGTTGCGCAGTGCGCCCTTGGCAGCCGTGTACGCGATGATGTTGGCTTCGTTTGCTCCACTGCCCATGATCGAGCAGATGTTGACGATGTTGCCGCTTTGGCGCTCAAGCATGTGGCGTCCCACTTCACGCATGTACATGAATGCGCCATTGAGGTCGACAGAGATAATCCAGTTCCATGTCGCCATGTCAAAGTTCTCGGGTGAAACACCGCGCATGTCGCCCACACCAGCATTGTTGATCAGTGAGTCAATCTTGCCGTGTTCTTTGATCGCCGTTTCAACAACGCGAATGACGTCGGCTTCAACCGAAACGTCGCCAGTCACGACAGTGACCTTCGAGCCCAACTTGCGGCAGCGTTCTGCGACCACTTCGAGCATCTCGGTGCTGCGAGCGGTCAAAACGAGATCGGCGCCTTCCTTGGCGAACCCTTCAGCGAAGCCCTCGCCCAAACCGTATGAAGCTCCGGTGATAAGAACTGTCTTACCTGTGAACTGACCCATGAGATGATCCCCTTTCAATGCGCCGGATGTTCGGCGGTGCGGGAACAAATCTACTCACAGTAAGTAGCGCTGTCATACCTCAGCGGAGGAACCAATAATTTCACTCAGAGGTGGTGTCACTCGCCGAGGCTTGTCACCGGAAGATCCATATGGGTAATACCCGGCAACATCATTTCGAGATTTCCGACGAAATTGGCGGACTTCATCTCGGTCAACGTGCGGCGACTTCCTAACAGGCGCAACGTATCAAAAGCCGATGCAGTCAAAGTGAGTGCCGGTTCGCCGTCACCAATGTTGTGCTCGACTCCGTCGATGACGGCGCGAAAAGCCGGCAGTGATTTGGAAGCCAAATCGACTTTCACCAATTTCAATCCCAGTACGGCCGAGATTTTCACGCCTTCAGATTCACGATCTCCTGGCTTCTTCACAGCCGCTCGTAAATCATGCTCATGAACAACGGTGTCGTAGGTCAACGTCCACAACCGCTTGGGCAAGTTGTCAATCGCCGCTTCAAACGTTGGCCCCACTTCATTCCATTCATCGACAACGCTTGCCAACGAACGGCCTTTGCGAGACGTCACTAACTCGTCTACCCACACTTGAGTGTCCCCCGTCGGACCCTTACCCGAACCGAGATCGGCCGCAATTCCGGTGACATGGGAAAAGAGATCCTTCACTGTCCATTCTGGGCATGCCGTCACAATTGAGTTGGCATCTTCGTCACTCAACGACGCGGCTATTTCTTGCATCCGCATCCGACTTTTGCGGTATTCAAGGCCCATTTGTTCATACATACATTTCTCCTTCTCAAAACTTTCGCACACTGGTCGCTACCCCAGCGATCTGGGGCGTTGAATTCACCGGCGCCTAGGGTCCGCGGATTAGGTTGGGTCATGCGAAAAGTGTCGCACACCAATATCGCTCAAACATCAACTAACAAACGTACGGAGTCATCATGGGAACTCAAGGTCGCTTACAAGACAAAGTTGCAGTCGTCACCGGAGCCGCAAGTGGTATCGGTGCCGGAACTGTTCGACGCTTCATCGAAGAGGGCGCCAAAGTCATCATCGCCGACATCCAAGATGAACCAGGTCTGGCACTTGCCAAAGAGCTTGGCGCCAACACGCGTTACATCCACACTGACGTCACATCAGAAGAGCAAGTAGCGGCTGCCGTTGATCTTGCTGTCAAAGAATTTGGTCGCATCGACATCATGTTCAACAACGCGGGAGTTGTCGGAGCAGTTGGTCGCATTTCTGAAACCAACACCGATCAATGGAACCGTACTGTGGCCATTCTCTTGAACAGTGTGTACTTCGGCATGAAGCATGCATCGCGCCATATGGTGCCGCAAGGAAGCGGTGTCATTATTTCAACATCAAGCACCGCCGGAATACTCGGTGGCCTCGGACCGCACTGTTACACGGCTTGCAAGCACGCAGTCATCGGAATCACTAAATCAGTCGCATCCGAACTCGCTGGCGATGGCATTCGCGTCAACGCCATTTCTCCAGGCAATACCGCAACTGCAATGACTTCGGCTGTGATGACTGGTGAAGCCAATCAACTAGACGCGACCGCTGAACATATCGCCAAGGGATCGTTGCTTGGTATTGCCGGCCTACCCGAAGACATCGCTAATGCTGCGGTGTACCTCGCAAGCGACGAAGCGCGCTACATCACTGGACACACATTGGTTGTCGATGCCGGAGCAACAACTCTTGGCGGCACCGGACGCTTCCATCGTCAGCCCACCGCAATGATGCGCGAGGCAGGCGTGCGTGAAAACGGCTAACGAGAGCAGTTGTTAAATACGCGGGTCAACCAAGATCTTGGTATGCACTGACGTACCACTTGCCAAATCGGCGAGTGCTCCATCAAGGCCATCAAGGCCGACTGTCAACGAGTGCAACGGTTCGGTGCGAAAACGTCCATCGGCAATCATGCCCATACACATCTCGAACTCTTCGTGGTTATACGCCAGGGCCGACGACACCGAGATCTCTTTCATCAACCAAGTCACCGGAGTAATGGGTGCATCTTGATCGGCGAGTCCGATCAAACACATGGATCCTCCCCTGCGTGCCAAATCAACTGCTGATTGCACGGCGAACGAGCGACCGACACATTCGTACACAATGTCGGCTCCCAAACCGTGTGAGAGTTCTTTGACGAGTCGATCAGCATCGGCACCAGGGACCACAACATGATGAGCACCAAGTTCGGTTGCCAAGGCGCGACGTTGCTCATTTGGTTCAACAACAATCACGACACCTGCACCAGCTGCCTTGACCCACTGCATTGCTCCAAGACCAATAGGACCAGCACCCTGAATCACCGCGATGTCGCCTAAACGAATGCCGCTGCGCCGTACCGCGTGGAACGCAACCGTTGTTGGTTCAACTTGCGCAGCTTGAGCATCATTTAAAAGTGGGTTGGTCTTCACTACTCGCATTGCATCAACTGCGATACGAGGGGCGAATCCACCATGCTTTGGAGCCATGGCATCACGACCAAGGGCCGAGAGCAACGACACCATGCAGCGATCAGCCTGACCAGCACGACATGGAGCACATTGACCACACGCCGGGGCGACGGCAACAACGACACGATCACCTTCACTCAAAGATTTGACATCTGAGCCGACTGCACTCAAGGTGCCCGACCATTCGTGGCCGCAAATCGCCGGGTTGTATGGGCTACCCGATTGGTACGCGTGAATATCGGTGCCACAGATACCACAAAAAGCAATATCAACGACGACGCCATGTGGTGCTGGGGTTGGATCCGGAAATTCAACCATCTCCACTTTGTTCAACCCAGTAATCAATGCAGCAAACATGTCGGCCCCTTTCGTCCACCTCAACTGATGAACAGACTGAAGAATACGCCACTAGGCACCTCGACTCACGGCTCAGCCCAGTCGCCGAATAAGGTTGCGCCATGAGCCTTATTGCCATCGAAGCATCCATCCGCCTCAACGATCCCGCTGTTCGCGACGCCGCAGTTGCTGATTCAGTGAAATACCAACAGGCCACTCGCGATGAAGAACCAGGTTGCATCGTGTATTGCTTCGCCGCCGATCCATGCGAACCCGACCACATTCAGGTGTACGAATTGTGGGCCGATGAAGACACCTTGGCGGCACACTTCGATCATCCGAACTATCACAACATGCGTGAACTGCTCGGCAAGTACGGCCTGAAGTCAGCCGTGAGCCGCAAGCATCGCATTGATGCCACAGCACCCGTATACGGACCAGACTTCAAGGCCAGCGCCAAATTCAGCTGATCCATTTCATCTGACGTGCTCGTCAGCGAAACGATTTATTGCTGGGCGATTTCTTTAGCCCAGCGATAATCGGCTTTACCTGAAGGACTGCGATAGACCGCATCAACAAAAATGATGCGACGCGGCGCTTTATACGTTGCAATCTGATTCTTCACATACTCAATCAGGTCAACTTCTGAAATATCTGATTTGCGCGACGCAACCAGAGTCACGATTTCTCCAAAGCGAGTGTCGGGCAGTCCAACAGCAACGCAGTCTTCAATACTCGGATGAGCGCGTGCGGCAACTTCAACCTCTTCTGGATACACCTTCTCACCACCAGTGTTGATGCAGACAGATCCGCGACCGCGAAGATGCACCGTTCCGTCAGCATCAATTTCGGCGAAGTCACCGGGAATCGTGTACCTCACGCCATCAATCACTCGGAAGGTCTTGGCTGATTTCTCGGGATCACCAAAATATCCATCGGGCATTGAACCCGAAGCGGCCAATACTCCGGAACGACCACTACCAAATTCAATCTTCTCCCAAGTTTGGTCATCGAATAGCGAGGTATTCGGCGTGACCATAAATGCCGCAGTCGCCACTGGGTCTTGACCAGGCATCGTCATCGCGACAGCGAACGGCCCACCTTCGGAGGCTCCCACCATGTCAAGGATCGCCGCGTTCGACGCCCGCTTCATGAGCGCACGTTTCATTTCAGCCGACAAGGTGGCACCAGTCGACACGATGCGACCAAGTGACGACAGGTCGTACGTTTTGCCCTCTGCCTCAACGCGCTCAAGTTCTTCAACGATGGGTCGAGCAAAGGCGTCACCAACGATCGACAATTGATTCACTCGTTCACGCTCGACTAGCCGTAACAACTCGGCCGCCGAAAACTTACGACCTCCAAGAAGTACGACTGTTCCGCCAAGTACAAAAGTCGAGAATGCCAAGAACATCGCGGTTCCGTGCATTAAGGGCGGCGCAGTCATGTTGACCGGACTCTTACCCGAATTGGTGAGTTCACTGGCAACTCGCGAGACATCATCGATCGTCTCGGGCAACGGCAAGCCGAGCGATGCGTAACCCGTGAATGCGAGAGCACCAAATAACCCCGAGTGACTCCACACAACACCCTTGGGCAGACCGGTTGTTCCACCCGTGTACAACAACAGTGAATCAGCACCTGAACGTTGAATCGGAGCCATCGGCTGATGCGATGCCATCGCTGCGTCGTAGTCGACAGCGCCAGGCAACAAGGGCAGGTTGTCTCCCCCATTTACTTGCAAGAACAATGTGATTTTGGGCAAAGATGCTCGTGCTTGTTCGACAACTTCACTGAACGCACCGTGATACACCAAAGCCGTTGCGCCCGAGTCTGACAACACGTGCACAATCTCGGGAGCCTTGTAGCGATAGTTCACATTGACGGTGCTGGCGCGAACCTTGAATGACGCATAAGCGGTTTCCAGATATTCGGGACAGTTAAACAACAATTGCCCGACCTTGGCATCATGACCAACACCAAACTCTGTGAACAAAGAAGCGATTCGTGACGCCCGCTCATCAAGTTCACGCCAACGAATATGCGTGTCACCAATGACGACCGCAACATGATCGGGTTGTTTGGCGGCAAGCGCTTCCCACAGCGTGGCCCAACTCTCGTTCAACATACGAATCTGCCTTTGTATTTAGCCCTGCGGCATGACGAAGGGAGTTAACTCGTCGGCGCTACGTCCTTCAGCGGCAAGACCTTCAAGAATGCAGTTATCAATGTGGCGATGAATCAAGCGCATACGAGCTTCTTGATAGACACCAAAAGAAACACCTTTCTTGGCGCGCTTCGCGGTCATCTTGAGTCCGAGTTGAACCTTGGGCAAGTTAGCCATGTCTTGTTCAAAGACATCGGCCAACCCAGACATACCAACAGCTTCTGTCCACTTCTGCTCAAGCTGTAAACGTTGGATGGGCGCAACTGCCGGTCGATCTTTTCCTTCGGGCACTGGCATCATGCGAATGACGTCCATGAAACAAGTATCAGGTGTCGGACCTGGACGCCAGCGATACACCAACGATTGACCAGTTCCAGCCCACGGGGCGAATGCTGGGAATAAGTGGTACAGGTGTGCATCAAGCATTTCTGAATCGGAAATTTGCGAAAGGTCTTTGCCATACAGCGGACCCATCACCGAACGGAAAACATCAGCGACTACTGCACGAGCTGTTGAACCTTCAGGAACTTCAACAGCACCACGAGCAGCGCGAGCCGAGAACGCCAGATAAGCATCGGCGACTTGTTGCTCGGTCAAGTTTCCTAAGTGCGGGCTCTGTAAACCGAATCCATTGACAAATCGTGTGACGAAAGGCGACTCTGACCAAATCGAATATTCGCTATTGGCATCGCCGGCGAACTCGAGAATCTGCGGGTGCGTTGCGATCACGTGATAGCCCTCGGCAAAAGCTTCCATGACTACTTTCCAGTTCGCTGGAACCTCTTTCACAGCATGGAAAGCCTTGTAACGATTACTCATGTCAAAGTCGCGACCAAAGTGTTCGACCAACTTGCCCGCTACTTGTTCGAACGCAGTCGCGTCTGGATCAAGGTTCACGAATACGAAACCACACCATTGGGCAACTTGGGCTTGCGGCAAACACGAATCAGCTTGTTGCCATACCTGCGGAAAATCCCATTCGGCCGGCAATTCAACAAGTTCGCCATCTAGGTCCCAACGCCAACCGTGAAAGGGACAACGGAACGATGCAACGCGACCATCATCAACACGCAACTTCGTTCCTCTATGTAAACACGAGTTGTGATACGCCTTGATTGATCCGTCTTTGGTGCGAGTGACAATCAGTGATTGATCAGCAACGTCGTAAACAACATGATCACCTGGTTGCGCTAATTCGTCGACCGTGCAAGCCATCTGCCAAGTCTTGGTCCACATGAATTCGTTTTCTAAAGCTGCAAATGCATGCGAGGTATAACGCGATTTGGGAACATCGGCGATTCCTTGCAACTCGTACGAATGATCCTTCAATGAAACTGGGACGGTGCGGGTATCGGCTTCAAGTAAATCTTGAACACTCGGACCCGTACTGCGGGCCTTCCCCAAATTCTTCAGTTCTAGTCCTGGATCAACAGCAGTCATGATTCCCCTCAATCAGCTTGTGCTTCAAATAATTTCTTGGCAGTTCCGTAGTCGGCCTTACCGTTTGCCGCACGTGGCACTGACTCCACGATAACGAGTTGCTTAGGAACTTTGTAACTTGACAATTTGGTCTTGGTGTATGCGATCACTTCATCGCCGCTCGGAGTCTTGGCTCCTGGATTCGCTGACGCGACTCCAACGACCCGCTGACCAAACTTTTCATCAGGAATACCAAACACCAGGCAATCGGCGATGAGGTCATGGGTTTTCACGGCCTCTTCAACTTCTTCGGGGAAGACCTTTTCGCCGGCGGTGTTAATGCAGTTTGAGCCACGACCGAGCAAAGTGATCGTTCCATCGGCCTCCACAACGGCCATATCTCCCGGGAAGCTGTATCGAACTCCATCAAACGACCTAAATGTGCGCTCCGACTTTTCGGGATCTTTGTAATACCCGATCGGCACACCCGATCCACTCACCCCCACCATTCCTTGTTCACCCGAACCAGGAGCAACTTCTTTACCAGTTTCAAAGTTAATGACTTTTGTATTGGGCATTGCGCCAAACTTTGCCGTGGTGTTGACGTTGTCCTTAGTGGCCATGGTTTGACCCATGCCGCCTTCACTTGATCCAAGAATGTCCATCACGACAGTTGTCGTCATGTATTCAAAAAGTTCGGCCTTGATGTCAGCTGAGAACATCGCTCCGGTTGACATGATCATCTTGACCGACGATGTGTCAAACGGCGTTCCGGTCTCAGCCTGAGTTTTCAAAGCTTGAACCATCGGTCGAGCAAACGCATCTCCAACAATGATCAAAGAAGCGACTGCGTGTTTTTCTACGGCGCGAAACATTCGCGCTGCATCAAATGATTGTCCATCGAGAAGCACTACTTTGCCCGCCATCAAATGCGGCACGAGTGCACCCAACCACACGCCTGTTCCATGCATCAACGGACAACAGGGCATGCCAACTGTTTGACCCATTGCTGAGTGCATCATTTTTGCCAGACCAGTGACTTCTTCAAGACTTTTCAGCGGTGGTAAACCAGCGCCATTGGTATAGAAACCCAAGAAACCTTCGGTAAACGAACCCATGGGATACATCACGCCCTTGGGCATGCCGGTCGTACCGCCGGTGTACAGCATGTACACGTCATCAACACCACGTTCGATACGTGGCGCGGGATCATATTCGTCCAAGACCGAATCCCACGGCAAAGCACCACGCACGCCAGCTGTCTGACTATCAAGAACCTCAATCAACAATTTCAGTTTCGGCAAACGATCTTTGATGCGCGCGATGCGGTCACCGAGACTTGAGTGAAAAACCAATGCTTCACAGTCGGCATTGTCGAGCAAGTAGAGCAGCTCATCATCGAGATAGCGATAATTCACATTGACTGGAGTGATGCGATTTTTGAAAGCCGCATATTGAGTAATGAGATATTCCGGACAGTTGTACATAAACATGCCAACTTTTGAATCAAGTCCAAGACCTACATCGCTAAAAGCAGATGCGAGTCGCGCTGCCCATTCGTCATATTGCGCCCATGTCACTTCTTGATCGGCGTACGCGATGGCACAGACATCAGGAAACTCATCGGCGTGGGCCTCAAAAATATCGGCGAATGTCAACATCTGTTCCCCCAAAGAAAATCATTCAATTATTCAGCGCATCTGAAGATCCAGTTACGGTGAAGGTGTGAAGTCACAATAGGGTAAACGAAATGCCCATGGCGACGCCACCGAAACCTTCGATTAATGCCGTCGTCTTTGATTTCGGCGGAGTGCTAATTACTTCCATTACGAATCAACTCAGCAAGATCGCTCAACGCCACGCCGCAGATGTCCCCACCATGCTTGCCATCATGCTCGGACCCCATGACAGCGGAGATCATCCGTGGCATCGCGCCGAACGTGGAGAAATTGCAGTTGCTGAAATTCAAGTGGCGCTTCAACCGTGGGCAGCAGAGCACAATATTTCGTTACATGGCGATGAAATCGATGCATTGATGACCCCAGGCCAATACACCGTCATTCAACCGATGCTCGACAAGGTGGGCGAACTCAAAAGGCGAGGCTTCAAAACTGGTTTACTCACCAACACCTTTGCCGAGTTCCGCCCCACCATGGAACAAGACTTGCGATTTGAAGATTTCACTGCGGTCGTCGAATCTTTTGCCGTCGGCGCCCGCAAACCCGAACCGGCCATCTACCAAGCAACCGCCGACTTGCTGGGCGTTTCACACCCCGAAATCCTGTATCTGGACGATTTCCCACAAAATATCGAGATGGCGCAGTCTTTTGGTTGGTCCACGATCCACGTCACCGATCCCCTTGCCGCCATACCGCAGATTGATCTGTTCCTGAATTAACGAGCTATCTGGACAAATATTCGGGTTAATTGGTCCACCATCGCGGTTCGGTACTAGATCAAACTAATCAGACGGTCAATAATGGGTACATGACCGCAGTAGATCCTCGCCAAGCCCGCTCGCCAGGTATCACTTACCAAGAGCTTCTTGATACCGACACCCACCCGGTTCCCGATGTGCTGCGCCTCGAGGCCCCCAAATATTTGGGTGACGAAGACATTTCCATTGCTCGTTACATCACTCGTGAATGGCACGAACTTGAAAAAGAGCGACTCTGGAGTCGCGTTTGGCAGTTCGCTTGCCGCACCGACCACATCCCCGAAGCTGGCGATTACATTGTCTACGACATCACCAATCAGTCGTACATCGTCGTGCGTCAGCCTGATGGCTCAATCAAGGCATACCCCAACGCGTGTTTACACCGCGGTCGCAAACTCAAAGATTACGACGGTCACTGCGAAGAAATCCGTTGCCCATTTCATGGATTCGCCTGGGCCCTCGAGGGTGAACTTGCTGACGTTCCCGCAAAGTGGGATTTCCCCCATGTTGAAGAGCGTCAAGAACAAGACTTCAGCTTGCCCGAGTGCGCAGTCGATACGTGGGCTGGATTCGTCTTCATTAATCCCGACAAAAATTGCGAACCACTCAGTGACTTCCTCGGCGGAATCAAGGAGCAGTTTGACATTTGGAATCTTGAAGATCGATGCGTTGAAGCCCATGTCACCAAGGTCATTGGTGCTAACTGGAAAATTGCCCAAGAGGCATTCAGCGAGGCGTACCACGTCAACGCAACCCACCCGCAAATTCTCCCGTACCTCGCTGACACCAACTCACAGGTTGATATTTGGGAGAACTATTCACGCGTGATCACTGCTGGCCTTTCAACGAGTCCATTAATTTGGTACGAGGTCAGCCAAGACGACATGATGCGCGGCATGCTCGATGTGCGCGTCGATCAAGACAGCCCCATCTCGATACCTGAAGGTGCATCTGCCCGCGCCATCGCATCAAGCTCCGCCCGCGATCGTTGGCGCCCGATGGTCGGCGATCGCGTCGACACAATGAGCGACGCAGAAATGATGGACAGCATCGATTACACAATCTTCCCGAATATGCACCCTTGGGGCGCTTTCAACCGCATCGTGTATCGCTTCCGTCCCAACGGAGACGATCATCGTTCATCAATCATGGAAGTGTTCTTCTTGTCGCCGTACAAGGGCGATAAACCCAAGCCGGTCAAGCGCCGCGACCTGACCATTGATGAGCCCTTCACCAATGCAACCGAACTCGGTATGTTGGCCAAGGTTTTCCAGCAAGACGTTTTCAATATGTGTCGCGTACAAGAAGGTCTTGAAACCACTCGCAAGCCAGGAATCACGCTCGCTAATTATCAAGAAGCCAAAGTTCGTTGGATTCACAAAAAACTCGGTGAATACATCACGAGTGAAGAAACACCCAAGAGCAAAGGTGATCACTGATGCACGGAATTATTCATCCCTTTTCAAAAGCCCTGTACGAACAAGACGGTGCTGGACATATCAAGGTTTCTCTTGATGGCAAATGGGGCCTTTTCAATATTGATGGCAGTTACATCGAAGGCGAGATCCGCGGATGCGATCCGCAGTTATGCGGCTGGGTCGGCGGACCACAAATTGCGAATCATCGCGTCGCTGCACCAGCACTTGAACGACAATAGATCACACTTCTAGCGGGGGAAATATGCAAGACGTACAAGCAATGCCCGACCTTCTCAGCGCGTTTTTATCGCAAGAGTCGGGACAAAATGTCACGGTCATCAGTTACGAAGCAATGACTGGTGGATATAGCCGCCTGATGGCTCGAGCTGAAGTTCGTTGGCAAGACGGATCAACTGAAACGTTGGTATTGCGTGGTGACCCTCCCCCAGGTAAGGCAATGATGGAGACCGATCGCGATACCGAGTGGGCGCTCCTCAGTGCACTTGGTCAAGCAAAAAGCATTCCCATGCCGAAGGCTCGTTACTACGACAGCACCGGAACTCGACTTGGCACCAAAGCGATTGTTCTCGACTTCGTTGCCGGACAATCACTACAAGCACATCTCAATGAGTGCACTCCTGAGACGGGCTACGGACGTCATACGTTCGATCTCGTCGACACCATGGCTGCAGTTCACCGCATCAACCCCGACGATGTCGGCTCATCGATTCCGCGACCGAACGACTGGTCAACTTATTTAGGTGGTCTCATTGATCGCTTCCGTCAAGCCGACCGTAACCATGCTGAGTCAAATCCATTTTTGCGGTACGTCGCCGAATGGCTTGATGCCAATCGGCCGCCTCCGCTTCCATTACGCCTCGTGCACAGCGACTTTCAGCCCGCCAACATCATGGTTGGTACTGACGGTTCGCATCAGGTCATCGACTGGGAACTCACCCACATCGGCGACCCTCGCGAAGACCTTGGCTATTACATGATCTATTCGTCTGCGTCTGGTCCCAACCTCATCGTGCCCGACCCGGAAGCATTCTTAGCTCGATATCGCGAGAAGACTGGCTTTGGTGAAGACACCATCAACATGGCAACACTTGGATATTTCTCTTCACTTGCTGCAATCACTGTCTACGGTCAAGTTCTGGCTGGCGCAGGCGCAATGGCTCGTGGACAAAACTCAGGCATCATGACGACGTACACCTTGAATGCACTCACCGTCGGACACAACAACTTCCTTGCGGGCTGCATCCCGCCCACCCTCTGAAAGGCGCAGCCCATGTTTTCTCGACCCACAACTGATCAAGTCATTCTTGACTGTCGCAATGAATTGCTGAACGCCGTTGATTCGGCAGTCAGTGATCCGACCGTCAAGATCACTATCCAGATGCTCGAAAACGTTTTGCGCAATGTCGCTGAACGGGCTGCCCACGAAATCGCCTGGATGCATGAAGAGACTGATCTCATGATTGGCTTTGCGGCCGAAGTTCAATCGACACTCGGCGCGTCAACCGAACTAACTCAAGCGCTTCAAGCATTTGGTGATGGCAAGTCCGACAGTCTGCATCTTGACGACGTGAGCAAGACCTATGGCCTTGCCGGCGAATGTTTCTCGGTGGCAATGGAAAAAGTCTTCGCCGCTTCGCATACCGCACTGCATCTTCGTAGCCGTGAAATTTTGGCAATTCGCCTCGATCACGAAAACAAGATCATGGGCGAATGGGCCTTCGTCGGCCGTGGCTAAACCCCGCATTTCGGTTCAAGTTGTCACGGGCGGACACCCTTTTGTTGCCGATGCATTCTTTGCTGTCTTTGATTCGATGGACAACATCACTTGGACAGCTGCCGATACGCCATCGACTGGATATGACGTTGTCGTTTTCTATGACATGCCAGGGCTGAAGTTCACCGGCGGCAATCCCCCAGTTGATCTTCCAGCGCCAACCGCCGAACACATACAAGTTCTGAACGACCTACAAGACGCTGGAACCGGTTTGGTTTTCATGCATCACGCCATCGCTAGTTGGCCAAAGTGGGAAGGCTTCGCCGATCTTGTTGGTGGGCGATTCCATTATCAACCGGCGACTTTGCGTGGGGTGAAGTATCCCGACTCTGGTTATGTCTTTGATGTTGAGCACACCATTGAAGTCATAGATTCCACCCATCCAATATGCGCGGGGTTAGGTAGTTCTTTTAACTTGACCGATGAACTGTATTGCTGTCCGGTCTTTGAAGATGAAGTCATCCCACTCATGCGCACAACTTTCGCGACTGACAACCCGAAGAACTTCTTTTCAGCCGATCTGGCAATTCGTGGTCAACGCAATAGCAATGAGAATTGGACGCATCCAGCTGGAAGCAATCTGGTCGCATGGGTAAAGAAAGCCAAACACGCTCCCCTCGCCTATATTCAATTCGGCGACGGACCAGTGACATACATCGATCCCATGTTCCGCAAAGTGATTGCCAATGCGATCAGTTGGACTGCTTCGGCCCAAGCACGCGCCTGGGCTAGCAGTTAATTAGCTCCAGGTATTCCAGCGCACAAACTTTTCGGCTGGCACACGCTTAGCCAATTTGAAATCTGTACCAATCGTGTACGCCACCGGAAACAATCCAGCCTGGGTGTACTGATCAAAAGGAATTCCGAGAAGTTCGGCGGCTTCCTTTTCATTGGGTAAGTGCAAAGTTGTCCATGCTGAACCAAGTCCACGTTCGCGCAAAGCAAGCATGAAACTCCACACAGCCGGAAGAAGCGATCCCCAAGCCGACGCTTGGCCAAATGTTGGCGTACCGGTATCGAGTCGACCAGCGATCAACGGAATCAAGAGCACCGGAACTTCTTCCAAGATGCCGGCGAGGTGCATTGATGAATCAACAATTCGTTCACCTTGGGCATCACGCTTCGGGCGATTGGGGTCATTGACATACGGGTAATAGTTGGCACGATACATGTCGGCCAAAGCCTTCTTCTTCACGGGATCATCGATGAACAACCAACGCCAACCTTGCATATTTGAACCAGTGGGTGCTTGGTGTGCAATCTCGATGCACTCCATCAGCACTTCACGTTCGACCGGACGTGAGAGGTCGAGGCGCTTACGCACCGAACGCGTGGTGGTCAATACTTCGTCTGCAGATAGACCCAATTTGCCATTTTCAAGTTTTTCGCTCATGATCAGTCTTCTTTCTTCGGATCGGCGTTCGCGGCCATCCACTCAGATGTTGCTTTACCCATCTTGCCACCGTCATAACCGATTCGTTGCGTGGGCTTCACTTCGAGAATGACTCGACGCGGCGAATCAAGAAACTTTGTAAATGTGTCGCGACGTACCGGATCGCTATTGCCCATGACAGCGGCTGATAAGGCGGGATAGAACCAGTCTTTTGTTGCCTGGTCGTCGTACAAAACACATTCCCCCTTGTATGTGACTGTCTTATTACGAGCCATCTTTGAGCCCGTTGACGTGACCACGACACACACGCGTGGATCGCGACGCACTGCCGAAATGCGAGCGCGTTGCGACGAAGCTGTCAACCAGAAACTGCCGTTCACAAAAACGTACGACATGATGACACCAACTGGCCAGCCCTCTTTGTTTGACCAAATAAAGGTGCACTCGTTTTGCGCGAGTAGCAATTCTTTTTCAACGTCGTCGTCTAATCCATAAATCGTGACGTCTTCGTAGTTCTCGGGGTGTTCTGCCATGGTTGTCTCTTTCTCGTAGATATTTAGTGAACGGTCGTACTTGGTTAACAGTCTTATTTGGTGAGTGGTCGCGGGGTGAATTGACCGGTATTAGCCGTGATGCCACCGTCAACTGGCACAACTGCACCAGTCACGAAGCTTGATGCTTCAGAAGCAAAGAAGGCAATGACCGCAGCGACTTCACTCGCCTGCCCCCAACGTTGTAGCGGAACCGCCCGCCGCAAACTTTCGTACACCTCTGGCACTTGCTTAATGCCCGTCGTCATCCCGGTCTCGGTCGGCCCAGGGCACACGACATTGACGGTGATTGCATCAGCAGCAAGTTCGAGCGCCGCACCTTTAGCCAAATTGATTGCCGCTGCCTTGGCCGTGTTGTACGGCCACATATTTGGGTCGGCGTTGATGCCTGATGTTGAAGCGGTGACAACAATACGCCCACCACCCCGACGTCGAAGTGCCGGCACTGCGGCGCGAATACCAAGCAACACCCCACGTACATTGACTTCAATCACTCGGTCGAATACCTCGATGGGCAAATTCAAAATGTCACCACTCGCTGGAAGCCCAGCATTCAGAATCATGGCATCAAGCCCGCCAAACTCGCCTTCAGCTAGTGCAACAGCGAGTTCATTGGTTGCAGCATCAGTAACGTCTCCGCCAACTGCAAGAACACGAGGATGCTGTTCTACTTCACGCAGTGCATCACTCGGGAGATCAACCACAACGACCGATTCGCCAGCAGCCAACAAGGCCTCAACTGTTGCGCGACCAATCCCCGATGCTCCGCCCGTGACAATGGAAACTCTCGTACTTTTCGTGTGATTCATTTCCGTACCGTCCACTTGATGGGGAGAGTCGTGAGTCCGCGAAGAATAAATGGTTGATTCACTTTGACCTCACCAGTGAGTTCGATCGTTTCGAAAGTATCAATCATCCAACGCAAGGCCATCTGACCTTCACGTCGAGCAAGAACGTTGCCGATGCAATGGTGCACTCCCCAACCGAAAGCCAAATGTGGTTTGGCTCCCGGTCCGAAACGATCAAGGTTGATGTCGTCAGGGTTCTCCCACACACGTGGATCACGATTTGCTGCCGCGAAAAGCAATTGCATTTTGGAGCGCTCAGGAATTGTTTCTCCACGCACTTCGCACTCTTCTTTGTTAGTTCGAAACAGACCTTGTACCGGTGAATCAAACCGCAAAAACTCTTCAACTGCCCATTGAATCTTGCTCGGGTCAGCCCGCAGTTGTTGCATCAGTTCGGGTTGCTGAATCAAGCGCCACAACATCAGACTCAACAAACTCGCAGTGGTCTCGTGACCTGCGACAAGCACTTGCTGACACAAGCGGCGAACTTCGCTGTACTTCAATTCGTCGGCGAGATAGGCCTGAGTTAACACGCTCAAGAAATCATCGGGCGGAGTACCTCCCGCTTCAATAATCTCTTGACGTTCGGCGACAAGCACATCTACTAAGCCGTAGATACCTGCATTGGCCGCTTCAACTAAAGAGAGGTCTCCACCTCCCAGGCCATTCACGATGTCATCAGACCAATGGCCAAACTGGTCGCGGTCTTCAGAACGGATTCCGAGCATTTCGGCAATCACGATGGCCGGAAAAGGAAAAGCAAAGAGGTGGACGAAATCACCTTCACCGTCACGATTAAATGCGTCATCCCAAAGTTGTCGACCAATCGCTTCGACTCGTGGAGTCAACGCATCAACCATGGCGGGACGAAAGCCGTCTTGCAGCACTTTGCGTTGACGACGATGATCGGGGTCGTCTGCCGATCCCAATACACCACCGACTTGAAAGAACACACCTGGACCATCACCGTTGAGCCACTGCGTGGGCGCAGTGACCATCGCCAAGACATCTTCGTGACGGCTCACCACATAGAACGGCGGATCAAAGGTGTCCTCTTTGTGAATCGGACATTTTTCGATCAAGTGGTGATGACCTGCTGAGGGTTCAAGATCGTTGGCGTGTTCTAAATGCGAATAGGTCACGCTGTCACTTGTCCCTCAAGAAGCTTTGGGCGAATGAATAAATAAATGAATGAATGTAAAACTCAGTACGGAAGAGTTCCACCGTCAACGGGGAACAAACATCCGGTGATATTTCGCGCAGCATCAGAAGCCATCATCACTGCGACTGCAGCGACCTCTTCAACCTTGTTTGGCTTCTTGGTTGCGGCTTCAGAGCTGAATGCTGCAATGAGGTTCTCGTACGTACCGAGGCCCATAGCTACTGCCGAATCAGGACCTGTTGTGCGAACAATGTCGGTCTCGATGATCCCCGGCAAAATTGCGTTCACCGTAATGCCAAGTGTCCCGACTTCTTGAGCTGCCGACTTCACAAGACCGTTGACGGCATGCTTGGTTGCGACATAACCAGGAATACCCGGCTTGCCCAACTTGCCTTCAACCGACGACGTCACGATGATCCGTCCACTTTCACGAGGGATCATGTGTTGCAATGAACGACGCATGCCCCAGAAAACATGATTGAGGTTCCAGTCGATTTCAAGATTCCATTCTTCATCTGACATTTGTGCGACGGGTGCGGTCATATTCACGCCGCCCGAGTTCAAACAACAAATATCGAGACGGCCGAATTTCTCGATCGTGAAATCAATGAGGCCTTCAACAACTGATTGCTTCGACGAGTCGCCTGCATAAAAAGCAATGTTCGGCCCACCGCCCATTTCGGCAATAGCGACCGCACCTTTTGCTGCGTCGCGACCATTGACGACAACTGTGGCGCCTTCAGCCAAGAATGCTTCGGCCATGGCACGACCAATGCTCCGAGTACCACCGGTAATGCAAGCGATTTTTCCTTCAAGTTTTCCCATGACAATCTCCTAGATCAGTAAGGCGAAGTTCCGCCGTCGATTGAGATCAAAGATCCCGTGATACCTGCGCCAGCATCAGATGCCAGCAATACGGCCACTAGGGCCACGTCTTCGCTTTCGTTAATGCGCTTGATTGCTGATTCCTGGGCAAACAAGTCGAGCAAACCTTCATATGTCAAACCCATCGCTTCAGCAGCACCAGGACCCTGCGACATCATCACATCGGTTTCGATTGCGCCAGGACACAATGCATTCACCGTGATACCGAGTGTGCCCACTTCATGAGCTACTGATTTCACGAGACCGTTGATTGCGTGCTTTGACACGACGTAACCCGACACCATGGGCTTGCCCATTTTTCCTTCAACCGAACTCATCGCCATGATGCGGCCATATCCCTGCGGGATCATGTGCTTGAGTGCCGCACGAATTGTCCAAAATGTGTGCCAGAAGTTCCAGATCATCGGAACTTCCATCGCCTCATCGGTCATATCTGCTACCGGACCGGGATCGCCACCGCCGCCGGCGTTGGGCACCAAAATGTCAATACGACCGAAATGAGCAACTGTGCCATTCACGATGGCTTCGCAGTCCTCACGCTTCATCACGTCGCCAGCGATGAAAAAGACATTGGCGCCCGCGTTCAGTTCATCAATGGTTTTCTGCGCCTTCACCGGATCGCGACCGTTAATGACAACCTTGGCCCCTTCGTCGAGGAAGGCTTTGGCAACTGCAAGACCGATTCCTCGGGTACCTCCAGTGACACAAGCGACTTTTCCATCAAGTGATCCCATATCGACCCTTTCATTCATAAACGAATTAGCAAGTAGACCATAATCAACCGACCGACCAATTAAGTAAGCGGAGAAGACGAGGTCCGTCAGGGCACTCTCGGAGATTCAGGACGTTTTGACGAGGTGGCCACGCATGGCCATCTTGATTCCTTGAATTGCCCGCTTTTGCAGTTCATGATCTTCAGACACTGCGTCAGTGAGTCCCATCAACACGGTCAACAAGTAGGCCTGTACGACCAAACGGTTCTCGGGAGCGATTTCACCACGCTTAATTCCGAGATCGATCATGATGGCGAAGAAACCCTCACGCTGGCGCACATGGGTCGAAAGCGCCGCGGCCATATCGGGATGGCGACCCGAATCGACCCTGACTGCCCCAATGAACCGGGCGACCGAGGCATCTTCAATATTCATTTCGTGGGCGATATCGAGAACTGCCTCGAATTGGCCAATGAAGGTCTCATGGCCAATGATGGCTTTGGTGAACTGCTCATATACCTGGGTCTGGGTGTCCTCATGGACCGCCAGGTACAGGGCCAACTTCGAGCCGAAGTAGTGATACAGGGCCCCAGGCGTAATGCCGACCGCAGTGGCAATGTCACGGTTGGTGGTGATTTCGTACCCGTGGACCGAGAACATCTCGCGGGCAACGACCAAAATCCGCTCTCTGGTCTGGACTGAACTGGTATCGGGTGGTCGGCCAAGTCGTTTGGTGACCGGTTTCGCTTTTTTCGCCGATGCCATGTAGCGAGTATTACCTACAGATACGAATAATTGACGACCGAGGTGTACTTGGCAGCGATGTTCTCGTTGACGAAACCCCTTCCCACGGTTCTCTAACTGATCGGTGGGTCAATTACGCTCGCATCATGTCTGCCGCACAGAATTCAACTCAAACAAGCGTCCCTCCCCTTGACGAGTTCATCGAGACCGCCCGCAAGTGGCTCGAGGCGCACACTGAATACCGTTCGGGCGGATCTGACGACAAAGACCTCGTGTGGGGCGACGGCGAATTTTCGGTCTCGGTGTTTCACTCGTTGACTTTTGAAGAAGAGTCTGCACTTCTTGAAAAGGCCAAGGCTTGGACTCAAGCCAAAGCCGAACACGGTTATCACGCCATCACTCAACCCGTTGAATACGGCGGCCTTGGATACCCACGTGAATATGCACGTGCCTATTCGAAACTCGAATCACTCTTTGTGACACCAACTGGTCACGAAACGCACAGTGTCACCGTTGGACTCATTGCCCCGACCATCAATGTGTACGGAACGCCCGAACAAAAAGAACAATTTGTCGGTCGCTTCATGGCAACTCGCGAACTCGCTTGTCAGTTGTTCTCCGAACCAGGCGCAGGAAGCGACTTGGCTGGACTTGCCTGTCGCGCCGATCGCGATGGCGACGAATGGGTCATCAATGGTCAAAAGGTATGGTCATCAGGTGCCCAGTTCTCTGAGTGGGGCGAATTGATCGCTCGCAGCGATGTTGATGTCGTCAAGCACAAGGGCATGACTGCGTTCATCATTCCGATGGATCTACCGGGCATTGAGATTCGACCCATTAAGCAGATGAGCGGCGGATCATCTTTCAACGAAGTTTTCTTCAATGATGTGCGTGTTCCCGACTCAATGCGTCTTGGTCCGGTTGGCGAAGGCTGGAAGGTTGCGCTCACCACACTTGGTTTTGAACGTGACCACTCTGGTGATGGTGGCGGTGGCGGTTCACGCGTCGGTGGTTCATGGCGCCAAATCATCGCAACTGCTCGCGCTATGGGCGTCACGAGCGATCTCGTGATGCGCCAAGAACTCGCCAAGGCGTACACGCATTTCCGCGTTGAGGGATTTGTGAATCGCCGTGCCTCAGATATGCGTCGCGCTGGTCAACCTGCTGGACCTGAAGGATCACTCGGCAAACTCATGTGGACCGAAGGCATGACCTATGTCAGCGATGTGATGTCAAAGATTCTTGGTGCGACCCTCATCGCCGACACTGGCGAATGGGGCACGTTTGCCTGGGGCGAACACGTTCTTGGCGCTCCCGGCTACCGCATTGCTGGTGGATCGGATGAAACCCAGCGCAACATCATCGGCGAGCGCGTTCTCGGACTTCCTGGCGAGCCACGAGTCGACAAAGACATTTCTTGGAAAGACACACGCCGGTAAGAAGTTCCGGTCGTAGTTTTACGAATAGTCGTTTCAGCAAGTTTCAGTAATAACAATCAACAACCACAACAGGGGGCAACATCATGGACCTAGGTCTCAAAGGTAAAAAAGTATTAGTCACTGGCTCAACTAAGGGTCTCGGTCGCGCAATTGCTGAAACAATGCTCGCCGAAGGTGCATCAGTCGCGATTTGCGCACGTAACGCCGAAGAAGTTGCGGCCGCAGTCGCGGAAATGTCAAAGCTCGGCAAAGTTGTCGGCGCGTCAGTTGATGCAGCCGATCCCGAAGCACTTCGCGCGTGGGTCGCATCGTCAGCCGAACAGCTCGGTGGTATCGACGTGTACGTTCACAACACTTCGGGCAAGCCAGCCCGCAAGCTTGAAGCCTGGATCAACAACTTCAACATCGACCTCATGTCTCTCGTACACGGTGTCGACGCAGCAAAAGAAGCTCTCGCCAATGGTGGCGGATCGGTCATCAGTATCGGAACCACCGCAACAAGCGAACACTTCGCCAGCGGATCGGGTAGCTACAGCGCGATGAAGTCGGCGGTTGTCAACTGGACACTTGGTCAGGCTCAGGTTCTTGGCGCTCAAGGCATTCGTTGCAACGTCGTTTCACCCGGACCCATCATGGTTCAAGGTGGCGACTGGGACATGATCAAGAATGCCATGCCCCCATTCTTTGAAGCCACCGAAAAGAATCATCCCGGCGGCCACATGGGCGAACCGAGCGACGTCGCAAACGCTGTGGCATTCCTCGCAAGTTCGGCTGCTCGTCACATCAATGGTGTCAACATCACCGTTGATGGCGGCTTCTTGAAGCGCATCGACTTCTGATCGGCGAATTGCGAATCAGAACTCGAACCAGAGCAGAAATATGAGCAATTCACCAGGACGTCGCATTGACGTCACGCTTGTTGCCGGTGGCAAATATCACGACATCGATTTCGCACGTCGTGAATTGTTGACGTTGCTTGGCGAACACGAAGAATTTCGTGTTCGCGTGCAACCCGACTATGAAGACACTGCCGGAATCGCCAAGGCGTCCATCTTGGTGTCGTACACGTGCGACGTTCGACCGAGCGAAAAAGCTCAAGCCGAGATTCGTTCATGGGTCGAAAACGGCGGACGCTGGGTAGCACTTCACGGAACCAACGCGGCACTCACGTTGGGTGGACCCAACGGCGTTGACGCTCCGCGTTGCTTCCCCTCGTGGGCTGACACATTGGGCAGCCAGTTTGTTGCCCACCCACCGATTCAGCCATACACCGTACAAGTGAGCGACCCCAATCACTGGCTCGTCGCTGGCATCGAATCATTTGATACCGATGACGAGTTGTACTTAAGCGAATACGCCAATCGCGATGCTCTTCATGCTCTGTTGCACACAACATGGCAGGGCGATGCGAAGGGTTTCGTTGAAGCCGACTGGACCAATTGCGACCCCACCCATCTCGTGATGTACTTACGCGATTTGGGTCAAGGTTCAATTTTGTACAACACGCTCGGGCACTGCCGTGGTCACTACGACATGGCGCCAGTGCTCGATTACTACCCGCGTATTGAACGTTGTTCATGGGAAAAGCCCGCGTATTACGAACTGTTACGCCGTTCATTGCGGTGGGCCCGCGGACTCAACGAGTAACAAAATTTAGAACTCAATCTTTCACACAGACATCTATTCACAGAAACAGGTAGCTATGGATTTTTCATCAGCAAAACAGTTTGACCTCCATCGTCGCATGGTGCGTATTCGTTTATTCGAAGAAGCCGCCGGTCGACTCGCCGAATCAAACAAGTTGCCCGGCTTCTTGCACCTCTATGTGGGTGAAGAAGCGGTCGCATCTGGAGTCTGTGGAGCACTCAACGATGATGACCACATCACCTCAACGCACCGCGGTCATGGTCACCTGGTGGCCAAGGGTGGCGACTTCAATCGCATGATGGCCGAACTCATGGGCAAGTCCACGGGATATTGCAAGGGCAAGGGTGGCTCGATGCACATCAGCGACACCTCGCTTGGCATGCTCGGTGCAAACGGCATCGTAGGTGCCGGTTCACCGATCGCCGTCGGTGCCGCATTCGCTAACAAGTACCGCGGCAAGGGCCAAGTTGCGGTTGCGTTCTTCGGTGATGGCTCGACCAACATCGGCGCTTTTCACGAAGCCGCCAACATGGCATGCGCATTGCACCTGCCGATTGTGTTCGCCTGTGAAAACAACGAATACGGCGAATTCACTCCTCGCGACAAGACCATGGCCATCACCGACGTTGTTGACCGTGCCGCCGGCTACGGAATGCCCGGAGTCATCGTTGACGGCATGGATGTCATCGCCGTGCACGAAGCTGCTGTTGAAGCAGTTGAACGTGCTCGTCAAGGTGGCGGACCTTCAATGATCGAAGCCAAGACCTACCGCTTCTATAACCACCACGGTGTACAGAACCTCGGTTTGAAATATCGCTCCGATGAAGAAGTCGCTATCTGGAAGCAGCGCGACCCAATCTTCACATTCGAAGATCGCATGATCGAAAATGGTGTCGCCACTCGCGCCAACTTTGATGACATCTGGGCCGAACTGCGCGCCGATATTGAAACAGCAATTCAGTTTGCTGAAGATAGCCCCTACCCCACCCCCGACCAGATCATGGTCAACGTGTACACGAGCATGACTGGAGCAAACTGATGAGTGACGATCGCAAACTCACATACGCACAGGCTTTCAATGAAGCCGTATCGCAAATGATGGAAGCCGACCCCGACGTATTTTGTGCTGGTGAAGACATCGGCGCATTTGGTGGAGTCTTCGGAACCTTCGCTGGTCTGCAGGCCAAGTTTGGTGAGAAGCGTGTTGTTGACACACCGATCAGCGAACAAGCCATTGTTGGTCTCGGAGTTGGCGCTTCCGTTACTGGCTTGCGCCCCATCGTCGACTTGATGTTCATGGACTTCATCTGCGTGGCCTTCGACCAGATCGTCAACCAGGCCGCCAAGTTGAAATACATGTTCGGTGGAGACGCAACCTTGCCGATGACCATCACGACTGCTGGTGGTGGCGGATTGTCAGCAGCTGCTCAACACAGTCAGTCTCTTGAAGCTTTGTTGTGCCACATTCCTGGCCTCAAAGTTGTCATGCCGTCAAACCCGTACGACATGAAGGGCTTGATGATCTCGTGCATCAAAGAGAACAACCCAACTGTCATGATCAAGCACAAGCGTCTGCTGGGCATGAGTGCACCGGTTCCGACTGAGGCATACGGCATTCCGCTTGGCAAGGGCAACATCATTCGCCCCGGCAAAGACGTCACGATCGTTGCTTATGCCCGCATGGCCAATGAAGCGATCATCGCCGCAAAAGAACTTGCCGAAGAAGGAATCGATTGCGAAATCATCGACCCGCGTACTTTGCAGCCTCTTGACACTGATCTCATTGTTGACTCAGCAAAGAAGACCAATCGTGTTGTCGTTGCTCAAGAAGCAGTTCGCTTTGGCGGACTTGGTGCCGAGATCGCTTCACAGATTCAAGAGTTGGCCTTCGATTATCTCGATGCTCCAGTCTCGCGAATTGGTGCTCCGTTCTCACCGGTGCCATTTAGCCCGGCGCTTGAATCGCATTACATCCCCGATGCCAAGAGCATTGTCAAAGGCGTCCGTGACGTCATGGCACGACGCTAGATAACGTCGAAGATTTCTCATTGTCCGTGAATTTCTTATGAGCATCGTCGGAATCATTGTCAACCCCAATGCGGGTAAAGACATCCGTCGTTTGGTGACCCCAGCAACGCATACCTCTGATGGCACGAAGGTCGGCATTGTTCGACGTGCCATCGTTGCTGCATTCGAATCTGGGGCAACCAAAGTGTTGCTCATGCCCGACCGCCATCGGTTGTCAGAAAAAGCCGCTGAAGGAATTGCCGGAAACATTGTTCTTGTTGATGAACCACTCAGCGGTACTCGCTTTGACACCATCGCTGCGGCTCGTCGCTTTTGGAAAGAACAAGTTGGTGCAGTGATTGCGCTTGGTGGCGACGGCACATCACGCGACGTCGCAATCGGTTGGCCCGACGCCCCGCTCATTGCTATTTCAACTGGCACCAACAATGTGTACCCGTCGGCGATCGACGGAACTTCTGCCGGTGCCGCTGCAGCCTTTGTCGCGACTGGTGTCGTTTCGATGTCCGATGTCGGCCGACGCTCTAAGAGAGTTGTCGTCCGAGTTGAAGATGGCGATAAGTCAATTGACGATCTTGCACTGGTTGATCTGGCCTTTATCAATTCAATGTTTACTGGTGCTCGCGCCGTTCGCGACCCCAACACCGTGAAGGCAGTCATCGCTGCGGTAGCAACACCTGCGAGCACGGGGCTCTCAAGTATCGCCGGACGCATTCATCCCGTTGGCCGTTGGGATGCCTGTGGCGTATTCGTACGCCTCGGCGAAGGTGGACGTAAAGTTCGTGTTCCGCTTGCACCTGGTTCATTCATCACCATGGAAATCGCTGAGGTTCGTCCACTCGAACTGGGCGAAGAGATCACGATGACCGGCAAAACTATTTTGGCCTTTGACGGGGAACGTGATCTGCCGGTGAGCGCTGACGGTGTTGTCACTGCTCGCGTCGAGGCCAGTGGTCCCCTACTCATTGATGTCGAGAAAACTCTCGTCATCGCCGCCCAGTCACAGATGTTTGACGAACAAGCAAGACACGTGACAAACAAAGATTTATACACGTCTCCGGAGGAAAACTAAATGTCCACTGAATTCATCATGCCCAAGCTCGGACTCACCATGGAAGAGGGCACCATTCTCGAGTGGCTCGTTGAAGACGGTACCGAGATCACTCAAGGTATGGCAGTGCTTCGTATTGAGACCGACAAAGTTGAAAGCGATGTGGAGTCACCAGGCGCTGGTCGTTTTCATCGCGTGGGCAATCAAGGTGACACCTACCCATGTGGCGCGTTGATTGGTTACTTGTTGGCTGATGGCGAAGAGCCACCGGCAGCGAAAGTCAATGCTCCTGCGACTGCCGCGTCAGCATCATCATCATCATCATCATCATCATCATCATCAGCAGCAACGGTCGCGTCGTCTGCACCAGTTGCGTCAAGCGTCGCTACATTGCCGCGTCGCGAGGGTCGTTTGTTCGCCTCGCCGAATGCTCGTCGTGTTGCCAAAGAGCTCGGCATTGATATCGAGACCGTTGTCGGCAGTGGCCCCGAAGGTCGCATCACTTCAGAAGACGTCGAAGAGGCGCATAAGAATCCGAATGCACGTCGAGCAACACCCGCTCCTGCCATCACATTTGCCCCGATTTTGTCGGCGAACGGCAATGTGCTCGCGACTGCTGCGGCCCGTCAACTCGCCGAGTTGTTGGGCGTTGACCTTGCTCAGGTTCCTTACGACGCCGCCGACGGTCGTGTCACTAAAGAAGGTGTCGCTGCGTTCGTGCGGGCGCAACTTGCCGGTTCACGCTCACCCAGCGCACCAGCAACCCCCGCAACAACATCTACATCTACATCTACATCAACATCAACAACAGCAACCACGGCCCTCGCTCCTGCCAGTCAGACGCCGACTTCGATCAAGAAGATGTCTGGTATGCGTGGCACGATCGCCAAGCGCATGCAGTCGTCGTTACAAGACATGGCGCAACTCACGTTGCACATGGATGCCGACCTTGACGCCATCGTCGAAGATCGCGAGTCACGTAAATCTTCAAGTAATGCCAGCGATTCAAGTAACAGCCTTCCGGGCTTTACCGATTACGTCATTGCCGCTGCGGCACGAGCATTGAAACTGCACCCGATTGTCAACTCACAAGTCACTGCCGAAGGCATTGCCCTTCTCCCCGAGATTCACGTAAGCATGGCCGTCGCACTTCCCGAGGGACTCATCGTTCCCGTCATCAAGAACACTACGTCGCTTGACTTGGCTTCACTTGCGTCTGAGACCAAGCGTTTGTCTGGCGCAGCCCGCGAAGGCAAGCTTGGTCTTACCGAACTCGAAAGTGGAACCTTCTCGGTGAGCACTCTTGGCATGTTTGGTGTTGACGGATTCACCCCGGTCATTAACCCGCCTAATACCGCAATCCTTGGTGTCGGTCGTTTACGTGATGATGTCGTGGTCAGCAAGAAGGGCAAAGTGTCAACTGTCAAGCGCATGACCCTCAGCCTCACTTGGGATCACCGAGTCTTCGACGGTGCCCCCGCTGCCGAGTTCTGCAAGTCGATCGTTGATCTTCTTGCCGATCCTTCAGCGCTGAACAAGTAACTCTCTCGTCTCCGTATTGAGTTTCAGTTTCCAACCTCCTTCATGTGCCGCATGATGGTGTCGTGAGCAGAGTGGAACCAAGTTGTTGAGGTCGGTTGCTCCCCCGTTTTCCCAATAGTCAATGTGGTGCGGTTCGCAATGACTGAACTTCACCGGACATCCGTCGATCGCACAGGTCTCATGCACTGCGGCCAACGCCCGTCGTTGATGGGCCGTGGCTAAACGTTTCGATTTTCCAACATCGAGCGGAACACTCTTGCCGTCAAGAACAAGTGGGATGATCTCGGCTTCACAAGCCAAACGGCGAATCGTCTCAACTGAGAGCTCTGAACCATTCAAGGTGCGACACGTTCGTGCATCACCAAGACCTGTCTCACTCACTGCGCCAGCCAACAACTCGTAGTCGATATGCACCACGATCTCAGCACGAGCGGGACGGTCACACAAAGAATTACTCAAAGCACCGCCCAAGGAATCACTGTCTGGGCGACTTTGCAACAAGGCCACAAGGGCCAATGCTCGGCGATGATCATTGGGCTCGATTGAAGAGTCACATTCAACTGGGACTTCTCGATCACCCGAATGAAACATTGCTTCTACTCCGGCATCAAGTAATCCCGAGACTATTGATCCTCGTTCGGGGTCAAACTTGCCGAACAAATTGGTCATTCCATCGGCATCGACCCAGTGGCGAAGAAAAGTCTGACGACGTTGTTTCTCGAATCGACTAACTCCACCATCATCGGTCAAGGTGTGCGCGGTTCGGCGTACGAACTTTGTGAACTCGTCGGCAGTCATGGTTTGGGCCGTCGCCAAAAGCTCTGGTGCTCGTTCAATCAATTTGTCCGATTGCTCACCCAAGATCTTGAAACCGCTTGATAAAGCATCAACGTGTGCAGACGTGACATTGCCAACGGCCAAGGCGTCACCGAAAACCGGAACTGACCCCATAGTTTCAGTGCGGGCCATCACTTTGCGAACATCAGAGATTGACAATCCGCTCTCACGGATGAGTTCAACTTCGGGCATCACAGAATTGAGTTCAGACATCGTCGCGACCAATCGTGATTGCAACGAATCAAGCCATGATCGCAGGCAGCGAATATCGTTCAACCCTTCACGAAGTTCAGCTATCGAACACTTAGAGGTGTCACGAGAAGTCAGAGCGTTTACTCGCTCAATGACTACGGAACTATTCATGCAACACACCTCCCAACGAAACGATTAAGTAACAGACGTCGCGGGAAGTCGACAAACAAAAGTTACATCAGAGGTGTAACAGAGTCAACAGAAAATGTGATGGCTCACAAAACCTATCAAAATATTTCTGGTCCAGATATTTCTTGTTTAGCCGCGAGCAGCTTCAACAACTGGCAAGAAACGTTCGGGAACATCAAGCCAGTCTTCGGGCTTTTCAATGTCTTGCCAAAAGTTATGTTCAAGTGTCAACTCAACAAAGCCAGCCTCACGACATGCCGTCGCATCGGCTACAAGCGCTGCCATGTTGTCGCCGTCGGCAGCACGTGGAGCAAGTGGTCCCTGAATAAACGAGCGATAGTAAACCTCGAGCGGCTTCTGTTCAGCGCTTCGTTGCTCGTTTAATCCAGCGACAATCTTTTGCACTTTGCCGATTGGCATACCGGCGGGGTTCCATGCATCGAACCATTTAGCTGTACGAGCCATGCCATCGGCCGACCACATTCCCGACAACAATTTTGGGCGTGGACTCTGCACGGGCTTCGGACTCACGAACGAACTTGGTACCGAAAAGATTGGTCCTTCGTACGACACCGGATCTTCTTGCCAACACGCCAACATCGCCGGAATGAAATCATCCATACGACGACCACGAGTTTCTATTTCTGTCCCAGATGCAGTGTGCTCTTCAGCGTTCCAACCCACACCGAGCCCAACAATCAAACGTCCGTTGCACATCTGGTCAATCGTGGCCAAGCGTTGTGCCAACGGAACTGGCCAGTGATTACCTGCGACCAAGATGCTGGTTCCCAGTCGAACCTTCGAAGTAATACCAGCGACAAAGGCCAATGTCTCAGTGGGCGCGAACACCGACTTGTACTGATGAGGCGGCAAGCGATCAGTAGCGCCATATCCACGAATCGGCTTTTCTGGATACATGAAGTGATCCTGCACCCATAGCGCCTCATATCCCATCGCTTCAGCACGACGCGCAAACTCAGCAATAATGTCGGCCCGTACATGGGGGCCAAGTTGTGGCAAACACAATCCAACACCGGTCACGAGTTATTTCCATTCACGAAAATGTTTCCCAACAAATCACGTCATCAACTGGCTTGCGATTCACGCTGGCAAACTTCTTTTCGGGATACCCCATCGCAATAGCAGTTCCCAAGTACGCGCCATCGGGCAAACCCAACTCTTCTCGGAACTTCTGTTCAGCTACATAGTGAAAAGTTGTGAACGTTGTTCCGAGCCCCAGCGACCGAGCGGCCAACACCAAGTTCTGTGAAGCGGGATACACCGTCGACCACACAAAGTTTTCGTTCGGCGCTTGCGGCGGGTACTTGTTGAACCCGACCACAAAAATCCACACCGGCACATCGGCAAAACCTTCGACCAATCGACGAGCACCAACCATCATCTTGTCGCGTGATGCATCACCAGTTGGTCCGCCCGAGAAATGCGATCCGAGCATGGCTTGAACCGCCGTCGCCATTCGTTCTTTACGCGCACGATCGCGCACCACAATAAATTTCCAATTTTGGCTGTTGCCAGGGTTCGATGCGTACGTCGCTGCTTGAACGACTTTCTTGATGATGTCTTCAGGAACTTCATCAGCTTTCAAATGGCGCATCGCAATACACGTACGCATCATTTCAATCACGTCGATTTCAGACACCGAAATCTCTCAATCAGTAGTTCGTGATGCGACCGGCATCAATGCCGTTGCGGAACAATTCATTGAGGTCTTCATCAGCAGTGACCAACAAAGCATCAAGCCATCCGTGCACATACTGCGCGCCGCCTTCGTTGCGACCAAAGTGCAGAACTTTCTTTGCGCCCGTCTTCACCGTTCGCTGAATCTTCAATCCAGTTGCGTAGTCCTCATCGCGAACGACGTTCTCGAGGAAAGCAATTTGCTTATTGGCGGCTTCGATGAACTCTTCAGTCTTTGGTGCGGTTGAAATGAAGTCGAGATACGTCACCGATTCATCGGCTGTTGCTCCGGGGAAAACGCGAGCGACCTGATAAATCTTGTGACCTTCAATTTCGAAACCAGCGATTGAACCGTGAGGGAACACACTCCATACACCACCGGTCAACACTGACTCGGGCCACTCAGAAGTTGGACGGCCTTCAAGCTTCGCCCAGTTGCCACGCGGACCAGTGACGCGCTGGTGAGGCCCTACGCGATGGAACAAAGCGTCGGGCGACATGTCAGGACCGAAGGTGTTCTTATGCAGAATTGGGAGATGGTAAAAATCGACATAGCCGTCGAATGAAATCTTCCAGTTCGGTCCTGCCAAAATACGGGTTCCGAAGTGATTCATACTGGCGAAGTCACAGAACTCAAGCATCTCGTCATATCCCGCAAAGAATGCATCAAAGTCAAGTTTTGAATCGGGTGACAAAGTCACCCAGATCAAACCCGCGCGTTCAGCAATGGGCAACTGCGTGAGACCGAGACACGATGTATCCAGTTGACCGAAGTCGTCTTGTTTGAATACGCCAACAAGGTCGCCCTCTTGGTTATACGTCCAGTTGTGGTACGGGCACGCAAAGCGTCGGGCCGTGCCGACGCCTGGGTCAACAAGTTGCGCGCCACGGTGACTACACATGTTGACGAATGCCCGAGCGACCCCATCAGCACCGCGCGAGATGAGCACAGGCATACCAACAACATCAATCGCTTTATACGTATTGACTTCTTTGATTTCAGCAGTCATGGCGAGCAGCAACGGCACTCGCTTGAAGATCATGTCTACTTCGCGCTGCCAACGTTCGGGGTCAAAGTAGTTCGAGGCAGGAATCGTGGTCACCGATTCAGTGAGGTGCACGGTTCCGGCTTTGTTATGAGCGATTGTGCGCTCGGCCATTGCGACAAGTTTCTCGCGGCTCATGGTTACCCCCAGGTACCTCGGACAGCGTGCTGCTGTGTGATTTCAGCCTAGATGTTTTGATTCAGTTCAAACGATTGCTCGTTCGGGTGCCCATCATTTGTTGTGACAGTTAGTCGTTTTGCAGTAAATGCACGAGGCTGCTTGTATCCCAGCGACTTCCACCACGCGCGACCACCTGGGCATAGAACTGATCAACCAAAGCAGTCAATGGCAAGCGAGCGCCGTTACGGTTTGCTTCATCGAGGCAAATACCCAAGTCTTTGCGCATCCACTCAACAGCGAATCCAAACTCGAATTCACCACGGTTCATCGTGCTGGCACGGTTATCCATCTGCCAGCTGGCTGCCGCACCTTTGCCGATGACTTCGACCAACTTGTCGACATCGAGCCCGGCGTGTTGGGCGAAATTGACACCCTCGGCCAGACCCTGCACGATTCCAGCGATACAGATTTGATTCACCATTTTCGCCAATTGGCCAGCGCCAGCTTTTCCAAGCCGCTCACATGCCCGTGAATACGGCGCAATCGCAGCCTTAGCCCGCTGAAACACCGCCTCGTCGTCGCTACCGCACATAATGGTCAACGCTCCGTTTTGGGCTCCAGCCTGCCCTCCAGACACTGGGGCATCAACGAAACCAATCCCCCGTTCGGCACATGCCGCCGATACTTCCCGGGCAACATCGGCTGAAGCCGTCGTATGGTCAATCAAGATCGAGCCAGGCTTCATTCCGGCCAAGGCACCCTGAGGGCCATAGACAACCGAACGGACGTCATCGTCGTTGCCCACGCACATCATCACGAAATCGGCGTATTCAACGGCTTCGACGGGTGTGGGCTTGGCGAAGCCACGGTTGAGCGCAACCCAGGCCAAAGCCTTGGGTGCGGAGCGGTTGAACACCGTGATCTGATAATCGGCCTTGGCTAAGTGACTCGCCATGGGGGCGCCCATGACTCCGAGTCCGAGAAATGCCACTTTGGGTCCGGTCCCGATTGTAGGAATTGGTCCGGTTGCGTCTTCAGGAGTTTGTGCCATGCCCTCTAGTTTGTCAGGCTCTGAGGTACCACCATGAGCAAGAACCTCCATATTGACCATCTCGTCTACGCGACCCCCGATCTGGCGGCCGCCGTTGCCGACATCGAAGAGCGTTTTGGCGTCGCCCCAACGCCCGGCGGAGCCCATGTTGGGCTCGGTACTTTCAATGCTTTGCTCGGTCTTGGCGGTCGCACCTATCTCGAGATTGTCGGACCCGACCCTGCTCAACCCGAACCCGTCAACCCGCGACCTTTTGGTATTGATGATTTGACTGAGCCGTCGCTCGTCGCGTGGTGTGCTGCTCCGCAACGCCCACTCGTCGATGTTGTTCAAGCTTCACGCGAGGCTGGGTTTGATCCGGGCGATGTTCGCGCCATGAGTCGTCAACGTCCCGATGGCGTGTTACTTGAATGGGAACTCACACTCACTTCGCTTCCCATTCCTGAAGGTGGCGTGCTTCCGTTCTTCATTGATTGGGGTCGCACTGTTCATCCGACCGCCGATATGCCCATCGGTGGAACATTGATGGCACTCGATCTCTTTCATCCGCAACCGCGAACAATTGACTTGTTCTTGTCGGCCGTGAGTGATGAAGCACAACTCGGTGATGATGAAGCGAACATCACCCTCAACTACTCAGATCACGCCAAGTTGACCGCCGAAATTCTCACCGCCAACGGCTTAGTGATTCTTCACTAACTACTCTCAGCTCATTCATTCAGGGGTGACGTAGGCAGCGGTGATGCCACCGTCGATGATGAGCGATTGCCCCGTCATCCAACTGCTCTCATCAGAGGCCAAGAACAACGCGCCATTAGCGATTTCAATCGGATCACCGAAACGTCCCATCGGAATATGCACCAAACGTCGATTGCGCTTGGCATCATCGCTCAAGAACTTGGCCAACATCGGCGTCATAATCGGGCCAGGACACAACGAATTGGCCCGAATTCCTTGACGAGCATAAATCACGGCAATCTCACGTGTCATCGCCAGAACAGCGCCCTTAGAAGCCGTGTACGCCACTTGCGGTGTCGCTGCACCCATATGGGCCACAAAGCTCGCAACGTTCACAATTGAACCGCCACCAGATGCCAACATCGCTGGAATCGCGTAACGACAACCGAGCAACGTGCCCTTGACGTTGATGTCCATGGTCTTTTGGTACACGTCAACTGAAGTATTCGTCGGGCCGTCGTCGTCACTCAACATCACGCCGGCGTTGTTGTACAAAATGTGTAGGCCACCAAATGTTTCAACAGCATGCTGAACTGCGGCTTCTACTGAACCTTCATCGCTCACGTCACAACGCACAAAGGTTGCTTCGCCGCCAGCAGCATCGATGGCGTCAACAACTTCGTCGCCATCAACAACGTCGGCGATCACGATCTGTGCGCCTTCACGGGCGAACAGTTCGGCTCCGACACGACCGAGACCAGAAGACCCTCCGGTGATGATGGCAACTTTTCCTTGTAGACGACCTGCGACTGCGCTCATGACTCACTCCGTTCTTTGCTCACGACGATACTGCCCGCATCGGCAAGAATGCAGGAGTGATCCCCGAGCACATGCCACACACCGCGTCAACGCTGAAGATCATGACTTGGAACTTGCAAGGATCACAACGACCCAACATCGGCAAGGTCGCCAGCAAGATCGAGCAGTTTCAACCCGATGTCATTGCCATTCAGGAAATCCAGAAGCACCAAGCCCGATCTTTGTCTAGACGTCTCGGCTGGTCGTATGTGTGGGCTTTCAAACACAATGGCTACGGCCCGTTACTTCCCCGTCGCGCCGAGGGAATGGCGATTATGTCGCGATCGCCACTCACGAATACAGGCAAGACCACATTGAGTTCTGGCTACGGATGCTTCACCTATCGGCGTCGAATTGCCATGTGGGCAACCGCCGATATTCACGGTCAGCAATTCACTCTCTTCAACACCCACCTTGCCTCTGATGACAATGGTGACGAAGGCACTACTCAAGCTCAACGATTGCGCAAGACCATCGACGCCCACAGCCAACTACCCACCGTGATCGCTGGCGACTTTAACGATCATCAACGACCCGACATCGTAAACATTCTCAATGGCGAACAGAACCAGGATGCCTGGATCTACGCCCAGTCGCGCTCTCGAAACGGGCTTACTAATCCAACCAAAAGTCCATACCAACGACTCGATCACATTTTGGTTCCAAGGACTCACACGATTGCCCGTGTTCTAGTTCCTGACACCGACCAGTCATGGATTGAACTGTCCGACCACCTTCCGGTGATCACCACAATCAATCTTGCCTAGATACGTTCAAAGTAACGATTCTTTTCCCAATCGGTCACAGTGCGATTGAAGGCTTCCCATTCGCTTTCGGCCGAACGCAAGATCCAGTGGTGAACATTCTCACCAAAGCACTCACGGGCGATTGCACTATTGCGCCACAATTCAATGGCATCAGGAAGATTCCACGGCACTCGACCAACGTTGGCATCTTCGTATCCGTTACCAGCAAATGGTTCACTTAACGCCAACTTGTTCTTGATGCCGTACAGGCCACCAGCAATTGTTCCGGCGAATGCCAAGTAACTATTGGCATCAGCACCCGGAATCCGGTTTTCAACCCGAGTACCCGAACCGTGTCCAACTTTGCGGAAGCCAAGAGTGCGATTGTCGACTCCCCAACCAATACCGGTTGGTGCCCACGAACCAGGCTGGAAACGTCGGTAGCTATTCACCGTTGGCGCCCACAGCAAAGAAAACTCGCGAGCCGTATGAATCTGTCCAGCCAAAAAATGGCGGAACGTTTCGCTCATGCCCAACGCGTCGTTGTGATCGTCAAAAACCGACTTTGAACCATCGAGTGTCCACAAACTTGCGTGAATGTGACACGACGATCCGACATCATTGAAATCGGGCTTAGCCATAAAGGTGATTGATCGGCCATTGGCTGCAGCAATTTCTTTAGCGGCATTTTTGTAGATGTGATTACGGTCGGCCATTTCAACTGCCGTTGAATACGACAAGTTGATTTCGTGCTGACCCGCGCCAGCCTCACCCTTTGAGAACTCAATCGGCACACCAGAGTTTTCAAGCGCACTACGAATTGCACCCACGATGTATTCATCACGAGTCGTTTGCAAAATGTTGTAGTCCTCGGCCCATGCCGAATGTGTGCGCAACGAGTGATAGTTCTTTGCCTTCGCTTCGTCGTATGAGTCGTGATACAAAAAGAATTCAATTTCGCTGCCGAGCATCGGCAAGAAACCCAGCGCCGCAGCCTGATCAACCTGCGCGCGCAAAATACTTCGTGGTGCAACATCAACAAAGGTGTTATTCGCGACGTCCAACAAATCACACATGATGATCGCGGTTTTGGGCAACCATGACGCAATGCGCACGGTGTCCCAATCGGGCATGGCCAACATGTCGCCGTAACCCTTGTCAAAACTTGAGAAACGGAAACCTTCAGAAGGTTGATTATCAATATCGCACGTCAGTAGATAGTCACAGTTCTCGGTGCCATGCTCGGCCACGTGATCGAGAAAGAAACGACCCGTCGCACGCTTACCGACAAGACGTCCGTAGCGATCGACAAAAGCCATGATGACCGTGTCGATTTCTGAACGCAAAATACGATCGGCAAGTTCTTGACGGGCAATGACTTCGCGCTTCATCATGAAACGAACCCTAGCCACGCATTATTGAAGACACTCACGCGTCACCTCAACCAGAGGTGCACGAGGAAGATCAGTCTTTGGCGGGCTTTTTGGCGACGGCCTTCTTGGCCGGAGCCTTCTTGGCCGGAGCCTCGGCCTTCTCAGCCTCGTCGGCAACGGGTTTGGGTGCAGCAGCCTTCTTCACTGGTGCAGCCTTCGGTTCAGCAACCTTCTTGACTGGCGCGGCCTTGGCGACTGGTGCTGCTGGCTTCTCATCGAGGTCGTCATCAAGATCGTCATCATCGCTCTCGACCTTTGGTGCTTCAACCTTGGGGGCAGCAGCCTTGGCTGGCTTAGCAGCCTTTACTGGCTTCAAGACGCCCTTAGCCAATGCTTCGTCGAGATAGACCTCGGCTTCGTCGGTGGTGACCTTCAAGGCCGGAGCAATTTCAGAAATGAGGTTGACGCGGGCACGCTCGTACATGGTGCGCTCGGCAGCCGACAACGATGCATCGCGGTTACGCGCTGCGAGGTTACGCACCACTTCGGCGACCTGGTACACATCGCCACTCTTGAGCTTTTCTTGGTGGTTCTTGAAGCGACGGCTCCAGTTGCTGGGCACGCGAGGGTCGGCCTTCGCCAATACGGCAACCAAGTCTTCGAGTTCGTCTGGTGACACGGGCGGGCGAACGCCGACTTCGTCGACCTTTGACATCGGAACCCGCAGGGTCATATCGCCGATCACGGTGCGAAGAACCAGGTATTCCTGTTGCTTGCCAGTATTGAGAGGATCTTCCTTGCGAATGGCCTCAACTTTGCAGGCTCCATGCTGGGGATAGATGACGGTGTCGCCCTTTTTGAACTTCACTCAGACCTCGCTCAGAATCGCCGAAAAAGGCATAAAACCCCATCGGAATAGACGCTGAAGTGTAGAGGGAAAATGGTCGTTTTCATCGGGAAATGACCGTATTGATGTGCGCCCTCGGCATGATTCGAACATGCGACCGATGGATTAGAAGTCCATTGCTCTATCCAGCTGAGCTACGAGGGCGAGCATTCCAAGGTTACAAGCCTTCGATCGAACAGATCACAAAGATGGGATTTCAGTAGGCGTTGGAAGAGAACAGAATCTGACGCCGCAAGAAATCCAGTGACGAAATCACCGACATCTGCCGCATCTGGTCGCGCTGGCCAGGCATACGAAGAGTCGTTGAAACTGTTGCTCGGCCATTGATAGCCACAGCAATACACAACGTGCCAACTGGTTGACCATCTTGCTCAGCCGGTCCAGCAACACCAGTCAACGATAGCGCTACATCGGCACCAAGTACTCGTCGAGCACCTTCGGCCATCGCGACCGCTGCATCTTCGCTCACAACTGGTCCGCGCGGAACATCAAGCAAATCAAACTTGACCTCGCTCGAATACGACACCACGCTCCCCCGAAGCACGTCACTCGCGCCAGGAATCGATGTCAAACGACCCGACACCAAACCTCCCGTGACCGACTCTGCGAGCCCAAGAGTTAGACCCTGTTCACGCAAAAGATTCAACACAACCGATTCCATGTTGTCGGCATCAAAACCAAAGACCACATCACCAACAACGTCAAGCACCTTTGCTTGCCAGTCATCAAGTACTGCGTGAGCTTGTTGACTGTCGGCGCCCTTGGCCGTGAGACGAACCTTGATGCCTTCCCAGCCGCTCGCCAAAAAGGCCAAGGTCGGGTTACCGACTTCTTCAAGCTGCGCGATGATCGGATTGAGGCGTTCGTTCAAACCGCTTTCGCTTTCGCCCCATGTGCGAATGACGCGACTCGCAATCACACTGGTGTCACCGCTTCGTGCTCGAAGATCGGGCAAGATCGCGCGCTCCATCATGTCTTGCATTTCGTGGGGCACACCTGGCACGGCGTAAATCACTTTGTCACCTACTGGACACATCAAGCCTGGTGCAGTGCCTCGAGTTTGGTGAATCACTGTGGCCCCAACAGGCACCATCGCCTGTTGCAGATTGTTGTCGGCCATGCGACGACCACGGGATTCGAAGATATCCCTGATCACTTGCGCAATATCGTCGTGCAAGACAAGTTCAACACCCATGACTTCGGCGATTGCTTCACGTGTGAGGTCATCATGAGTTGGCCCGAGCCCCCCACACATAATGACGGCGTCAGCTTCGACTAAAGCTGACCGAACCACATCAACAATGCGTTGATGATTGTCCCCTACTTTGACTTGCAACAGCGAATCAATTCCATTCGCTGCTAGTTGCTCACCGATCCACGACGAGTTGGTATCAACAATTTGGCCAAGCAGTAATTCGGTTCCGACGGCAACGACCGAACAACGCATCTCAGGCCATCAAATTTGGAGTCGTCTTACGCAACTTCTGCGCACGCCACATGTATTGCAAACCACTCACGGTTGTGAAGGCCACGGCTATCCACAACAACCACAGCCAGAGCCATGTGGCTTTGTCAGCGGTCAACGGAGCAATAGCAAAACCAACGCTGAGTTGTTGAAAGAGAGTTTTCCATTTCGCAAGACGGCTAGCCGGAACGCTGATTCCTTTGGCTCCAACCATCACGCGATACATGCTGATTGCCACTTCACGAGCTGCGATGAGCAACACGGGCAGTGCCCAGTACACATCGCGACTCACCAAGGTGAACATCGCTCCCAGCACCAAAACCTTGTCGGCCAACGGGTCGAGGAATGCACCCGAACGAGTTGATCCATGACGTCGAGCTAAATAGCCGTCGATTCCGTCACTTGAACACAACACGAACCACAAACCAAATGCGACCCAAGAACCACCAGGAAAATCAGGAATGACCACAAACATCAAGGGCGAAACAAGAATTCGCCCGACTGTTACTGCATTTGCCCAAGTAGCAATGGCATTAGGGTCAACCGGCACCCTCTCAGCCTGCCACAAACTGGGCTTCGTCCCATGTCTTCAATTTTGTTACTGGGCAAAAATGTTTTGGGTCGCCATCTCGGCAATCACCAAAAATGCCTTGGCTTGCTCGTCCAGGGTACGTGACGAAACATCGTGTGGGAGCTCAACCACGAACGAACTGGCTCCATCAATATTCGAATTGATGAATACCGTGGCATTACCAACGCACGGGGTTGACCCGCAGCCCACGTAGGCAATGGGCAGCCCAGTCATTTCAGAAAATCGTTCAATCAACTCAAAATGCGACACAGTTTTTTGTTTGTCGACGTAATAGCCAAACTGGTGCCACCACACGACCAACAACGGCTGCTGCTCAAGGAAAAATTGCTGCACAGCTTTCGTTTCAACTTCAGATGCTGCGTATTCACCCGAGTACTTTTCTGAGCCTCGACCGACTGCTTGCCAGTCATCAGTCGCAAAATTTCGGTTGAGATCTACTCCACGCGCGTTCCCCCTGACCGAAGCCGCCAAGCCATCTGGGTTCACCGTGGGAATGACCCAAAGATTCAGATCCTCCGGGATATCCGAAAGATTTTGCAATCGTTCTACGACTTTGAGTCCCATTGACTCATCGCCATGAATGGAACCGACCGCTATCACTGGACGCTGAGGCGAGTCTTGAATCTGCACCGCAACAATTGGACGTCCTAAAACACTCGTGCCAATGATTACCTCTCGTAACTCTGGTTGAGTCGTGGTCGGGGCAACGCTTGTCGTTGTTGAAGTAATTGTTGTTGTAGATGTTGAAGTTTCGGGAACTATTGAAGTTTCTACAGTTCCATCACTTGACCCAACGGAAGTTTTAATACTTTGTTCATCGCTACACGCAAACGAAAGGGTGATGCAGATAAATGGTAGAAAAAATCTTAATTTCACCTATTCCATAACGGAATACCACAACACTTGTGACGAGATTATTCAGCAACTAAATCTGGACCCATGGCAGAAGTAACGGTGACATCATAAAACTGTCGCACCGTGAGCGACGTCGGAACCTCAATAATGCCGTCAATTTCGGGGGCTTCGCGGTGACTACGGGCAACACCTGGCTCATCAACCAAAACATTGACGGTGCGTCCAATCAAATCATCGCGACGGCGAGATGTGATGTTGTCCTGCATTTCACTGAGTTCTGACAAACGCTCTCGCATCAGACCTTCGGGTACCTGACCATCTAGGTCTTTGGCGTATGTGCCGTCCTCAGCCGAATAGGCAAAGAATCCACACCAGTCGAGTTCGGCTTTTTCAACGAAATCGAGCAGTTGATCGTGGTCTTCTTCGGTTTCGCCGGGATATCCCACGATGAAGTTGCTGCGGAACGCCGCATCTGGTTCACGACGACGAATATCGGCAATGCGATCTAAGAAACGTTGACCGTCTCCCCAACGGCGCATGCGACGTAGCAAAGGCTTGCTGACGTGCTGTAACGACAAGTCAAAATACGGGACGCCCGAATCGCAGATGGCATCAATGAGACCATCGCTCAAGTCACTTGGATAGAGATACAACAATCGCGTACGGTTGACCATCGCCGACACTTGCCGCACCAGCGGAACAATGCTGCCCGCACCTAATTCGTCGGGACGATCTTTTCCATAACTGGCCAAGTCTTGAGCGATCAAAACAATTTCTCGTGCTTGCAGTTGCTCAACTTCATCAAGGATTGATTGAACATCACGGCTACGTTGTGGACCACGGAAAGACGGAATCGCACAAAAGCCACACGTGCGATCACAGCCTTCGGCAATTTTTACGTACGCCCACGGCGACGAACTCTTAGGGCGCGGCAAGTTCAACAAATCAAGAGACGGAACTGGCGCCGATCCAACAGGTATCAGTTTCTTCTGTGCCGGCGTATGTACCGGAACTCCAAAGCCCGCAACCAAGTCAACTTCTGGCAGTTCGTCGGCAAGTTCTTGACCGTAACGTTCGGCCATGCAGCCAGTCACCACTAAACGTGATGAATTCTTGCGTTGCTCATCAAGACTCAGAATCGTGTCAATTGATTCTCGTCGAGCTTCATCGATGAATGCACACGTGTTCACAACAACCAAGTCGGCGTCTTCGGCCGAGTCGGTCGCTTGCATGCCATCGGCCAACAAAGTGCCAATCAACTTGTCGGAGTCAACCTGATTTTTTGGACAACCAAGAGTTTCTACGTAGAAGCGCTTTGCTTGATTGGTCACGATCTACGAGGCTACCTGCTGAGGTTCTCGTCAAGCCGAATATGCCAACTTCAAGCCACCATACGTCCATTTAGTCTTCATCAATCGGCCTGTCCCAGACAAAGTGATGTATGCCGTGTCGCTCCCATCGGCAGCAAAGCAGATATTGGTCGTCAGCATGTCGCCAGTCGCGACATGCTCGACGAGTTCACCTGACGGCGAGATCACGGTGATTCCACCGTTTACCAGTGTGGCGACACAAACATTGCCTGATCCATCAACTCCGAGCGAGTCGAGCAGTTGGTAACCAGGAAGGCCGTACAAAACGACGCTTGGATCGCCAGGCATAGTTGGCGCAAGAACACCTGGTTCAACGATGTCACGCTGAAAGACACGACCAGTGTGTGTCTCGGCCCAGTAGACCTTCTTGCCATCAGGCGACAAACCAATTCCGTTTGGACTTTCAACCGGGAAATCAATTTCACGAATCAACGAACCGTCGGCCTTGGCGTAATAGATCGCTGTGAGGTCGGCAGTACGTGCCTCAAGATCATGAATTCCGTGATCGGTGAAGTAGAAGCCTCCAACGGTGTCGAATACCAAGTCGTTCGGAGCACGAAGTGGACGGCCATCACATTCGGTGTACAAGTCGGTGACTGCACCAGTGGAGATATCAACGCGTTGAATACGGCCGCCGCTGTACTTCGACTTATCGAACGGCCCGGGGAAACTCAATCCACCAAAATCAATTTCAGTGAAACAACCACCGTTGTTACACAAGTACAAGGCACCATCGGGACCAATAGCGGCACCGTTCGGTCCACCCTTGATTTCGGCGATCGTTTCCTTGGTTCCGTCGGGACGCACGCGAGTAATTCGCGGACCGAACATTTCAACCAAGATCACGCTGCCATCGCGCATTGCGATGGGACCTTCTGGAAACTTCAAACCAGATGCGACTTCAATAAGTTCCATTGCATTCCCCCGTTCATGCCCAACTTGGGCCTACTAGGGATCATGCTAATCATCTGACCGAGAGGCCAATCACTCGGAAGTTACAGTGCTTCGAACTCTTCGACAGTCATCAGAACTTCTCGGGCTTTACTACCGATACTTGGCCCAACGATGCCATTTTGTTCCAGCAAGTCCATCAGACGACCAGCACGAGCAAAACCCACACCGAGCTTGCGCTGCAACATTGATGTCGAGCCCATCTGGCTGCGGACCACCAGTTCCATTGCCCGCTTCAACAAGGCCTCGTCACTGTCATCGTTACCGACACCATCAGTGATTGAATGCCCGCCCGCATTACTCGACGATGATTCGTCGCCCTCGACGCCGCTGACGTACTGCACCGTCGGGGCTTGCTGCCGCCAAAAGGCCACAACTTTGCGCACTTCTTCTTCATCCACCCAGCAACCTTGAATACGTTGAGCCACCGATGAATTTCCTGGCAGTAACAACATGTCGCCCTTACCGACCAACTTCTCGGCACCGATCTGATCGAGGATGACTCGACTGTCCATCTGTGATGACACCGCAAACGCAGCACGAGCTGGAACGTTGGCTTTAATGACTCCGGTAATGACGTTCACCGAGGGGCGCTGTGTCGCAACGATGAGGTGGATACCAACCGCACGAGCTTTTTGAGCGATACGGGTAATGCTTTCTTCAACATCGCGTGCTGCCACCATCATCAAGTCGTTCAATTCGTCAACCACTACAACGATGTAGTGCATGCGTTCAAACTCGCGTTCAGAACCAACCTCGGCCTTGATCTCGCCTCGGTCAAAAGCCGCGTTAAAACCGGTGATATCGCGATAACCCATTTCGAAAAGCAAGTCGTAACGCTTTTCCATTTCTTTCACAGCCCATGCCAAAGCATTTGCTGCCTTCTTCGGATTCGTCACTGGCTGTGTGAGCAAATGCGGCAAACGCGCATACTGACCCATTTCAACCTGCTTGGGGTCAATCAAAATCAGTTTCACCTGATCGGGAGTTGCCCGCATCAAGATTGACGTGATGATGCAGTTGATACCACTCGACTTGCCAGCACCTGTAGCTCCAGCGATCAGCAAGTGAGGAGTCGTTGCGAGGTTCAAGAAAACTGACCGACCGGCAATGTCTTTGCCCATCGCCACATCAAGTGGATGATTGGCAACCTTTGCTTCATTTGATGTCATGAGATCACCCAGCGAAACCAACTGACGTGTTTTATTAGGAACCTCAATACCGATGGCTGATTTGCCAGGAATCGGCGCCAAAATTCGCACGTCGGTTGCGGCCATTGCGTACGCAATGTCTTTTTGCAGACTGGTCACACGCGCAACTTTGACTCCCGCTCCCAGTTCAAGTTCAAAACATGTCACGGTTGGACCAACCGTCTTGTCAACCAAGCGAACTTCAACTCCGTGCGACCGCAGTGCTTCTTCTAAATCTTTACCGCGCTGATCTACTTCGGCTTGATCGATGGCCTGCTTTCCGCTTCGCGTGAGATACGAAACGGGCGGAAGCTTCCACGAACCCTTCTTAGGCGAAGGACCCGTATCTAGTTGACCTTGCGTGTGAGGTTCATCTACAGAAACTTCTGGGGACGGCTTCTTACGTTCGGGTTTCGGCGCTTCGGGCTCATCTTCGACAACTTCAGGAACTCGACGATCTTCCGGCTCAACGATGAACATGGGCGGTGTGGGATCTGCTTCATCGTCATAAACGTCTTCACCGTCTTGCTCATCTTGCTCACCTGACAAGGTGCTCAGACTTTGCGCGGCCGAACGCATGCGTGACGATGCACCGCCGAAAACCTTTCCCGAAATCTCGCTGATCTTGATTGCGGTGTCTTTCAAACTCAAAGAAGTGATCAGCAAACTGCAACCAAGACAAATAGCAATCAAGATAAGGACTGCGGCAATCGCACCAACAGCCGACGCGAGCACCTGACCAAGTAACGCACCAAGCCAGCCACCTGCTCCGCCAAGGGCCGCGACTCCGGTGAAAGCATCGGGCCCCTTGAGCACGTGCAGTATTCCCAAACTGGCCAGGACGACACCGCCCCAACCCAAAGCAAGTTTCATACGATTCGGAGACTCGTCACCGCGTAGATGCGACACGCCAACTGCCACGAAAATTGGCGGCAAGGCGTAGCGACCAAGACCCAAGAGACAACCGAGTGCAGTATCGGCACCTCGACCAACCGGACCAGCCAATCGCAGGTACACCGCCAGACCCACGATGATTCCGAGCAAGATAAAAGCGATCGCCGAAAACTCGCTTTGCCGACCGTCGATTGCCTGTCGCACTTCACTTTGGCGCGGTTCACGCTTGGTTGGCTTGCTGACTTCATCTTCTGAAGCAGATTTTGTACGTGATGCAGGCTTTTTAGCTGCGGGTTTCTTGGCGGCCATCACCCCGAACGCTAGCAATGAGGCGCACATGCGTTCGGGCATACCCCTGAATTACTCACACCAAATAGAACGAGAACATCTTTGAAATGGCTATTCGGCGTCAGTTCCGACGATTTCTCCGGTGCTCGTTAAAACGATTGACATTTGACCGCCTTGCGACGACTGCATGAGTAATCGGTATTGAACTGTTCCAGTTGACTTCTCTGCTGTACCCGCTGCGGTGATTACAAACATCTGCGGCGTCGATTCAGGGAGTTCTGATAAAACTTTCTTCAAAATGGATGATGGCTCATAATCAAGTGCCGCTCGAGCAAAAGTTGGTCCGTTGGCTCCCACTGGTTCGGGTGCAGTTTCAAGCCCGTCTTTTTCGGTGAAGACATAATGCACGACTGCATCGGGCAAACCATCGGCATTGGGCGTTCCGTCAAGATCGGTTGCCACAAAAACGTTGACAAGTTCATTCGTGGCGTTGATCTCAAAAAACTGTACATCGGTGCCAGCTTTTTGTTCAACAGCATCGAGTGCATTTTCAATTTGGTCGAGACGCAATCCAGCCGTATCGGGTGCGGCTACTTCCTTTCCGCACGATGAAAGGACAATCAGCACACTCGATAACGCAACTACTCTTCCTAGCCGACGAAACAATTACGCCTCCATAACAACTGGAACGATCATTGGTCGACGCTTCGTACGTTCGTTCACAAATCGACCAGCCGCCCGACGCACATCTTTTTCGAGAGCCTCAGGACTGCGCACACCTTCGGCGAGAGCCTTTTCAACTGCGGCCGCAACAACGTCGCAGGCTTCATCAAGCAAATCTTCGGCTTCTGGGGCATACACCCAACCGCGGGTGATGATTTCTGGACCAGTGAGAACTTTGCCCGAACCAATATCGACGGTCACAACGACAACGACGACGCCTTCTTCGGCCAGCACTTTGCGATCGCGCAAAACTCCTTGCCCAACATCGCCCACGATGCCATCGACATACAAATATCCAGCCGGAATTCGATTGGCATGATCGAGTCCTTCATCGGACAATTCAATGACGTCGCCGTCTTCACAGAGCAACACATTGTCTTTCGCGACGCCCATCAAAATACCGAGTTTGGCGTGAGCAACGAGGTGCCGGTATTCGCCGTGAACTGGAACGAAGAATTCGGGTTTAACGATCGACAAATAAGTTTTCAACTCATCAGCCTGAGCATGTCCAGTCGCATGAACGTCAGCAATACCCGAGTGCACAACTTCGGCACCGAGACGCAATAAACCATCAATGACTCGAGTGACATTGGTTTCGTTGCCAGGAATGGCATGACTCGACAAAATTACTGCGTCACGTTCGCCGACCTTGAGCCACTTGCTGTCACCGCGAGCCATGAGCGACAGTGCTGACATCGGTTCGCCCTGGCTACCCGTTGAAATGATGCACACCTTGTGTGGCGGATAATCATCGGCTTGCTCTATATCAATCAAAGTGTCATCGGGAACTCGCAACACTCCAAGATCGCGAGCCATGCGCACATTCTTTTGCATTGAACGACCCATCGTGGCCACTTTGCGACCTGTGTCAACAGCGGCATCAATGATTTGCTGAATGCGGTGAATATGACTAGCGAAACTTGCCGTAATGATGCGACGATCACGATGTTCATGAAACAGCGACCACAACACGCCACTAATTGACGTTTCGCTTGGTGCATGACCGTGTTCTTCAGCGTTCGTTGAATCGCACAGCAACAAACGAATACCTTCGTTTGAAGCAATTGATCCAATTCGCGCCAAATCGGTTCGGCGACCATCTACCGGCGTCAGGTCTAATTTGAAGTCACCAGAGTGAAGAATGACTCCTTGCGGTGTATGAACTGCAATCGCAAATGCATGCGGCACTGAGTGCGTGACCGGGATGAATTCAACATCAAACGGGCCGATCATTCGGCGTTCGCCATCGCGAACAACGATGAGTTCGGTTTTTCCGAGAAGTCCAGCTTCTTCAATGCGATTTTTGGCAAGTCCCAGAGTGACGTCCGAGCCATACACCGGAAAGCTGAGATCGCGGAGCAAATACTGCAGTCCCCCAACATGATCTTCGTGCCCGTGCGTTGCCACGCATGCCACAACCCGATCAGCGTTTTCGCGCAACCACGTGAAGTCGGGAAGAACTAAATCGATGCCATGCATATCGGCATCAGGGAACATCAATCCGCAGTCAATGAGTAACAACTTGTCATCTTGTTCGATGACCATACAGTTGCGACCGATCTCGCCAAGGCCTCCTAAAAAGGCCACGCGGACCGGAGCGGCCATCAGGAAACTCGCTGACGGGATGCTTGCAAATTGGCCCAGACCGTCTTGGCTTTTTCAGCAACAAAGTCGGCTGGTGGTCCCATCGGCAAACGACACTGACCCACATTGAGTCCGAGCAGATTCATCATGACCTTGCTCGGGATTGGGTTCGGTGATTCATCACCAGTCTCGTACGCGAAACTTTCGAGCAACGTCTGATTGATGGCGATTGCACCAGCAATGTCACCGGCTTCCCAACGATCAAACATGCGTTGATGGTCGGCAGCCGCCCAGTGTGTCGCGACACCAATCACGCCGACTGCCCCGACTGCCATCAATGGCATGGTCAAACCGTCATCTCCGCTGTACACCTCAAAACCATCGGGAGCGTTCGCGATGACATTTGCTGTCTCGGCTGGGTTACCGGCGGCGTCCTTGAGCGCAACAACGTTCTTTACTTCACGGGCCAACTTCAACAATGTTGAGGTGTTGATCTTGCGACCAGTTCGTGCAGGAATGTCATAGACAACAACTGGCAAATGTGAAGCTTCGGCAACCGCGCGCACATGGGCTTCGATTCCCGACTGTGGTGGGCGGTTGTAATACGGAGCGACGACCAGCAGACCAGCAACACCTAATTTGGTGGCTTCTTTGGTCATATGAATTGAATGCAACGTGTCGTTGGTTCCTGTTCCGGCGATGACCGGAATCGTGACTGCTTCGGTCACAGCCGCAAACAAACTCAAACGTTCGTTGTCGGTGAGCACCGGAGCCTCACCAGTGGTTCCGGCAATGACGAGAGCGTCATTGCCATTGTCTTGCAACCAGCGAGCTAAGCGACGGGCGCCATCAAGGTCGAGTGCGCCACTCGCATCAAATGGTGTCACCATTGCTGTGATAACACGTCCGAAGCGGGCCATCAGAATGAACCCTCGGCAGCGCGGTCAATACCTTGGGACAAAATGAGATCTTCGTGAAGCTCCATCCAGACATCGTGGAACGAACCGCACATCACACCGGTGAACATATTGTTTGCGCCACCCACGACCAACTTGCACGTTGAGTCAAGTCGGGGTACGTACGGCGACAAGCGAGGGATGATTGTTGTCATCGACGAGACCACCGGAGCGGCTGCTGTGTGAAGAGTTACTAGTCGCTTGATGATCTCTTGGTCGTACTTGTCATCAGAGTGATCGTTCGGTGCGCCATCGCGCAATTGCCAATCGCCGCACAAATGTTTGAACGTGTCATTGATTTCTAGGAATGAGTGATAGTGCGGCTTTAACGCGTTGAGATCGACCCCTGCCACATCTTTGGCGAGAGCCTCAGGATGGGCTGCACGCCCAGCTGGCGTGAGTTGCCAGAGCGAACGGGCCTCACGGAACATGGCCATTTCTTCGGCCTGCAGTTCTTGTAAGTGAGTGTCGACAACCGCGACATCAAGCGCCACGATCTCGGCCAAGGTCTCGCTCTTCGAAAAGCCCTTGATTCGCAATGCGTGATGGGTGAGAAACTTCGGATCTGAACTATTTGACTGTGACCGTGCCATACGCCGTCAAATCTAGTGCGTCAGGTTCGTTGGCGACCGACCTATTGCCCGCCTTTCCGATTACCTGCCTGTACCGACTGCAATGGCGCACTATCGTCTAGCCGTGGGCCACATTGAGAGCAGCGAGACCGACCGCATCAATCTCGTCATCATTTTCGGAGGCCAGTCGGCTGAACACGATGTGAGTTGCTCGACCGCCGCCCACGTCATGAAAGCTGTCAATCCCGATCGATATACCGTGACCGCTCTCGGCATCGACCGATCGGGCCAGTGGCACCTTGCCGAATCAGCAATGGCAGCACTTGACCAAGGCCCCGACGCCATTCCTGCTCGACTTGAGGCCTCTGGGCGCTCGGTGTCGTCAGCACTTGCCCTCACTGCGGCTTCGGCGGGCGGATCGACCGTGGTGATGCCACTACTCCACGGACCATTAGGCGAAGACGGCACCGTTCAAGGACTTCTTGAACTACTCGATGTCCCCTACGTCGGAGCTGGAGTGTTGGCCTCTGCAGTTGGCATGGATAAAGCCATGTCAAAAGACGTACTTGCACGACACGGAATCGCTCAGCCTCGTTATGTGGCTGTGCGTGACAGCGATGTTTCAACTTCGCGACTACAACAAATTGCCACCGAACTTCAGTACCCGATCTTTGTGAAACCAGCCAACATGGGTTCGTCCGTTGGCGTGAGTAAAGCCCATGATTTTGACGAACTTGTTGCGGCAACCGATATTGCAATGACGTACGACGAGTGGATTGTTTTTGAAGAAGCAATTGTTGGACGCGAAATTGAAGTGGCAGTTCTGGGCAGCCATCATCCGCAAGCAAGTGTTGCCGGCGAGATTGTTCCTGGACACGAGTTCTACGACTACGAAGACAAGTACCTCAGTGATGGTGCTCAACTCATGATTCCTGCGCCGCTCACCGCAGCGCAAAGTGACACCGTTCGTCAACTAGCCATTGAAGTTTTTCAAGCTCTTCGCGGTGAAGGCTTAGCCCGTGTTGATTTCTTCTTTGAAGAAAATGGCCGGGGATTCTTGTGCAACGAAGTAAATACCATGCCCGGATTTACACCGATCTCGATGTACCCGAAACTATGGATGGCAACGGGCGTCAGTTACTCTGAACTCATCGATCGCCTTGTTGAACTCGCTCGCGAGCGTCACGCACGACGCCGTCGCAATACCGGTCACTGAATTTACGATTTTTCGGGCGTCAACGCAGCCCGCAAAAAACGAGTCATCTCAAGACGCAGATTTCGCAGCCCCGCGATGTCTTGTTGCCAGCCCACGACGCGCAAGGCCTCTGGCTCAGTCGCAATACCCGTGACAGTTGCGTACACCATTGCCACGATGATCGCCGGATTACCTCGACGCAGGCGACCGAGTTCCATTTCTGATTGCATCCAGTTCACCGCACGATCAACAAGCGGAGTCAAATGCTCGGTCATGTACCCCGTTGCACCGCTTGGCAATCGACTCAACTCCCGCAACAAGCCAAGCAACGCTGGACGACGAACTGCCGACCGAAACACGGCATGGACAACGGCATCCAAACGATCAAGCGGATCATCGGGGGCGGCCCGCATCGCTGCTTCGACAACCACGGTGAGTTCGGTAGCCATATTGGCCAAAACCGCCTGCACCAGGTCGTCCTTCGAGGCAAACCAATACAACAAGGTCTGCTTGGCGACCCCCACTTCGGTCGCAATCTGATCGAGGCTGACCGCGTCAAAACCCCTGGTCCCGAACAGAATCGTGGCACTTTCCAAAATGCGCTCGCGGGTATCTCCGCGTCGATTTGGACTCACTGGGCGACTGGCCATTCCCTATTCCTACCAGCCCATTCGGCCAAGAATCCCGATTTTCTGAGATTTCTCTACCAATTGGTAGAGAACCGTGTTATAACTGATTCGTGATTTCCGAAAATCTCCGTGGCAAACGCATCGCAGTCACCGGCGCAACCGGTTTTGTGGGCACCGCCCTCGTCGAACGTCTGCTCTTTAGCGTCCCCGATTGCGAAGTCGTTTTACTCGTTCGCAACGGTCGTCGCACTGCAGCAGCCGAACGCGTGCGCCGTGAGATTTTTAAGAACGATGCCTTTGATCGCTTACGTGCATCGCTTGGCCCCGCCTTTGATGCAACCATGCAACGTCGCGTCAGCGTTGTCGCTGGTGACGTCGGAACTGATGGACTTGGTTTGTCAGATGAAGACGCCAAAACATTTGCTTCATGCGACACCATCATCCACTCAGCAGCGAGTGTTTCATTTGACTCACCGCTTGACAGTGCCGTCGAAGTCAACTTGCTCGGACCAATGCGCATTGCTGAATTAGTCAACCGCGTCGGACCTCGCGCCAACGGAACGTTCCCCCACCTCGTTGCGGTCAGCACGTGTTATGTCGCAGGTAACCGCCGCGGCACTGCACCCGAACAACTCGTGAGTGCTGGACCATTTGATATCGGTCTCAACTGGAAAACTGAAGTCACGGCAGCTCGTCGTTTGCGCGGAGATGCCGAAGCCGCAAGCCGTGCACCTGAACAACTCAAGAAGTTCCGTTCTGAAGCTCGTTCCGAACTCGGCGCCGCTGGCGCACCTGCACTTGCCGAAAAGACTGAGCAAAATCGTGAACGTTGGGTCAAGGATCAATTAGTTGAAGCAGGTCGCTCGCGTGCTGCAAGTGTCGGCTGGCCCGATGCCTATGCATTCACCAAGGCCTTAGGCGAACAAGCACTACACGAAACAAAGGGTGCTGTTCCCGTCAGCATTGTTCGTCCGTCAATTATTGAATCTGCATTGGCCGAACCGTCACCGGGCTGGATTCGTGGTTTCCGTATGGCCGAACCGGTCATCATCTCGTATGCGCGTGGCTTACTTGATCAATTCCCGGGTGTCCCCGAAGGAACCGTTGACGTTATTCCTGTCGACATTGTCGTGGCAGCAATCATCGCGGTCGCAGCCCTTGGTCCAGAAGATGCACCGCACATCACCCAAGTAGCAAGTGGTTCTACCAACCCGCTCAAGTATCGAACACTCGTTGACAATGTGCGAGATTGGTTCACCGAGCACCCCATCTACGACTCCGAAGGTCAACCAATTGTTGTCGCCGACTGGAAATTCCCGGGTCGTGGCAAAGTTGAAAAGCAACTCACTCGCGCCAAGTCTTTGATCACCAAGAGCGAGAAGGTTTTGCAAGCGCTCCCCTTGCGCGGCACTCAGGCGGATTGGTCGGCAAAACTTGAAGACAAACGTGGCGACATCGAGCGAGCACTCGAATACGTCGAGCTCTATGGCTTGTACACCGAGTGCGAAGCGATCTATTCGGTCGACAACCTCTTGTCAATTAATGACCGCCTAGACGACCACGATCGCAAAACATTTTGTCTTGACCCACGTGTCGTTCATTGGCCGACCTACATCTCAACGATTCACTTACCCTCGATTGTTTTGCATAGCCGCGTCAAGACAACACCAGGTAAGAGCAGACTCGATCGCAGCGATCGCCTTCGTAAGCAGATTCTTGATCCAAAGCGTCATGTCGCTGCCTTCGACCTTGAGAACACGCTGATCTCGAGCAACGTCGTTGAAAGCTATTCGTGGCTCGCAACTCGTCGACTCAATTCACCAGAACGCGTGCGTTATGTCTTGCGCACCATGAAAGAAGCGCCCAACTTGCTCTCGATGGATCGCAAAGATCGATCGGACTTTTTGCGCTACTTCTATCGCCGTTACGAAGACGCCCCCGTTGAACAAATCGAAGAAGATTCACGCGAGCTGCTTGCCCAACTCATCATGACCAAAAGTTTCCCAGCGGGCCTTCGTCGTGTGCGTGAACACCGCGCACTTGGCCACCGCACGATCTTGATTACTGGTGCAATGAGTTTCGCTGTTGAAGGTCTGCGACCACTCTTTGATGAAATCGTCGCCGCCGAAATGACCGTTCGCCCCGACGGAACATATTCAGGCGAACTCGCCAAGGTTCCTCCTACTGGCGAAACTCGCGCCCAAGTTTTGGCCGACTACTGCGCAGCCGAAGGTCTTCGCCTTGAAGAGTCGATCGCGTATGCCGACTCAAGTAGCGACTTACCCATGCTTGAAGCAGTTGGATTTCCGGTCGCCGTGAATCCCGAAACACGACTCGCAACGATCGCCCGTAAGCGCGGATGGCTGGTCGAAAATTGGGAGAAGTCACCAGGCGGTCCCCGTCCACGACTTCCGCTCGGACCCATGATGTCTGAGCGTGAACAAAAACGTTTCTCGGTTCGTAATGGTCGTAACTCATATAGGTCACTCTCATGAAAGCACTCAAGATCTCCCGCAAGACCGCCAAGTTTGCCGTCGCTCGTTTGATGAGTCCGGTGAGCACAATTGGTGCCGCAAAGTTTGGACCATTGTCATTGGTCAACGAATCGGCACCAACAATGCCCAACGCCGAAGGTTGGCATCGCATTCAGCCGCGACTCACTGGCATTTGTGGGAGTGACCTTTCACTAGTTGAAGGTCACGCGTCGACTTACTTCGATGACTGGGTGTCTTTCCCATTCGTTCCGGGTCACGAAGTTGTGGCCGATTGTGATGATGGACGTCGCGTTGTACTTGAACCAGTTCTTGGTCATGCGTGTCGCGGTTTACCGTTACCTTTCGAAGGTGCAGCACCCGGTGACGGCGACGACTACGCACATCTAGTTGGTGGACATCTTGAACCCGGTATCCAAACTGGATTTTGTTCGTCAACGGGCGGCGGTTGGGCAACTGAACTCATCGCCCACGACAGCCAACTTCATGAAGTACCCGACAGCATGTCCGATGAGCAAGCGGTGCTCGTTGAACCTGCTGCCGGTGGAATTCACGCGGCACTCGCAACGTGGCCCGCAGTTCAAGCAGCGATTCAACGTGGCGAGACTCCAATCGTTGCCGTGCTCGGTGCCGGGTCTATGGGACTGTGCGCTATTGCTGGCCTACGTCGTTACGTTCCGCAAGTACGCATCATTGTTGGTGCTCGCTATCCGCATCAACAGGCATTCGCTCGATCACTAGGTGCAGATGTCGTGGTGCCGGCCGCCGAACTGGCACGGGCAGTACGACGCGAATCAGGTGGACATATTGTTGGCGACTATCTATCTGGTGGATGCCATGCAACGATCGATGCAGTTGGTTCATCCGACAGCATCATGGATTGCCTCAAATTCACTCGGCCTCGTGGTCGCGTGGTTTTGCTTGGTATGCCTGCGGTTGTTTCGCTTGATCTGACCGGATTGTGGCATCGCGAGACTGCCCTTGTTGGTGCATACACCTACGGGACCGAATCAATGCCTGATGGCACCAAGCGCCACACTTTCGATCTCGCGATTGAAACTGCTGCCGATTGCCAGCTCAACCGTCTTGTCTCTGCGACGTATCGCTTAGACGATTATCAAAATGCCCTTGCCCATGCTGCCGGAGCCGGTCGTCGTGGTGCAGTCAAGATCGTGTTCGACTTACGCGCGTCTGACGCTCGTAACAAGAAGGAGACAAACTAATGCCCCGTCCCGGATTTGTAGTAGAAGTCGATAAGTCGACTCCCCCCATTCTTTTCTGGCGTGGAGAAAACTTCTCATTAGAGAAGCTGCCAGCTGGTCGTAGTCGCGTGATCTACGCGCCAGAACCATTGCCCGCGATCGAAGACGTTGATGGTGCGATTCGTCATGCATTACTCAACCCCATTGAGCAAGATCCGTTGCCAGAGCAATTGTTCCCAGGCATGAAGCTCACCATTGCGTTTGATGACGTCAGCTTGCCGCTTCCCAAGATGCAGCGCCCCGATATTCGTCAACGCGTTATTGAAGCTGTTCTTGATATGGCTGCCGAAGCCGGCGTCGATGATGTGCACATCATTTCGGCGCTTGCACTGCATCGCCGTATGACCGAAGCCGAGTTGCGCCACGCCGTCGGTGACCGCGTGTATGACGCCTTTGCACCTCGCGGAACTCTCTATCAACATGACGCCGAAGACCCTGAGAACTTGTCGTATCTAGGCACCACTCCTCACGGTGAAGATGTCGAGATCAATAAGCGAGCCGCCGAAAGCGACTTGCTTGTGTACGTCAACATCAACCTCGTCGCCATGGATGGTGGCTGGAAGAGCACTGCTACTGGCTTGTCCTCGTACAAGTCGTTACGTCACCACCACAATCCCGAGACCATGATTCATTCCCGTAGTTTCATGGATCAACATCGCAGCGAATTGCACAAGAGCAACTGGCGCATGGGCAAGGTTCTTCTTGACAGTGGCGTCAAGGTTTTCCAGATAGAGACAACTCTCAATACCGACACGTTCCCATCACCGTTTGGTTTCTTGGCCAAGCGCGAATGGGAATGGAAGCCATCAGATCGCATGACTTTCTTGGCCTCAACGAAAGCATTGAATCGCACGCCAACACGTTTGGCGCGCAAGATCTTTCATTCAATTGAAGCCCCGCATCAGATGACGAGCGTGCAGGCCGGCGATGTTGAAGCCGTTCACCGCATCACCACCGAGCACGTGTACAAACAACAACTCGTTGAAGTAAAGGGCCAGACCGACATTTTGACTTTGGGCATTCCCTACATCAGCCCGTACAACGTGCACTCAATCTTGAACCCCATCTTGGTGATGTGCATGGGTCTTGGTTACTACTTCAACATGTATAAGGGAATGCCACTAGTTCGTGAAGGTGGTGTCATCATCATGACGCATCCCACCCAACCCGATTTCCATCCAGTTCATCATCCGTCGTATATCGACTTCTTTGAACAAGTTCTTGCTGACACCACTGATCCCAAAGTGATGTCTGAGAAGTGGGAAAAGCAGTACGCCGAAGATGAGTGGTACAAGCATCTCTATCGCACCACCTACGCCTACCACGGCGTTCACCCTTTCTACATGTGGTACTGGGGCAGTCATGCGTTGCAGCATTGCAGTCGCATCATCATTGTTGGCGGCGATCCAAAGACTGTGCGTCGCCTCGGATTTGTTCCGGCTTCAACAATGGATGACGCCCTAGAAATCGCCAGCGATGTCGTTGGTCGGGCCCCGACAATTACTCACCTTCATGCGCCGCCTTTGATGGTGGCCGACGTTTCGTGATTCGGATTTTGTAATGGCTCGCGACGACGCACCCTGGAAACCAAGCAACCTTGCTAAAGCTGCGCGCATTGGCGAGTTAGTTGAACGCATTACACACCCCATCGCAAAACGCACGTACCGTAAAGGATTTCCGTACTTACCTCCGACAATTCCGCTTGGTGTTGCCGTTCCCGAAGACGAACCCACCCTTGGTGCCGACTACGACACTGATTGGGCGCGTCGTTCGCCTGCCAAGTTCGTACGCAAGGGTCTTGTGAATGGACCCATTCGGCTGGCTATTCAAGGATTGGCAAGCCCGAAGATTTACGGCGTTGATCGCTTGCATGACCTCGCTCAAATGAAAGATCCACCGCCGTTGATCTTCACGCCGAATCATCATTCGCATCTTGACACTGCTGTCATGGCAGTCGCAGTTCCTGAACCGTGGCGTTCAAAACTGGTTGTCGCGGCAGCTGCTGACTATTTCTTCGACAAGCGTTGGAAAGCAACCATGGCAGCTTTGGCACTCAACGCAATTCCGATTGATCGCGAAGTGACTGGGCGTAAATCGTCAGACATGATCAAAGAACTCATCGAAGATGGCTGGAGTTTGATGATCTATCCCGAGGGTGGACGCTCGCCCGATGGTTGGGGTCAAGATTTCAAGGGCGGTGCTGCGTATTTATCAGGCCGTACCGGAGCCGCAGTCGTACCTGTTTTCATTGATGGCACCGGCGCACTTTTTGGCAAAGGTATGAAGCGTCCAAAATTCGGAACAACCAAAGTTGTCTTTGGTGCTCCGTTGCGAGCTCTTGAAGACGAAAACACGCGTCGCTTCTCGGCCCGTATTGAAGCCGCCGTAACCGAACTCGGTGATGAGTCACTCACCGACTTTTGGATTGCACGTCAACGATCAGCACGTCACGAAAGCACCAAACTCACTGGTCCCGAATACACGGGATGGCGACGTCAGTGGGCGTTATCAGAACGCCGTGAAATGGGAACCGCTGGACTGCGTCGCCGTCAAAAGCGTCGCTGGCCCGACATCGGCAACTAGATCAGGGCTTGGGTGTTTTGGTTTGCGCGGGGATATTGATTTCATCACCCGGCAAAATGACAACTGATGCGTCAACCCAACCATTGGCTGCCATCAGCGCTGACGCTTCAACGCCCCACTTATCGGCGATACGCGACAAACAGCAATCACCTTCGACAACGGTGTACTTACCTTGACCTGGATCTGGTCCAGGCACTGTTGTCTCGGTCGGAATCGGCAAGCCCGGCAATGTTGTTGTCTGTGTTGCTGATGGCGGGATCAAGATATTGGTTCCAATAGCCAAAGGATGCATCACACCTTCTGGCCAGTTGTTATAACTCGCTAACTCATCAGGAGCAACACCAAATCGACCCGCTATTGCGTACACCGAGTCGCCAGAAACAATCGTGTAGCTGATTGCCGGCGGAAGAGTATTCGCCGGGTCAACAGTTGTGACAACTGAGGGTGGTGTCGTGGCGTAGTTCGTCGACGTGAGCGGACGCAATGTCGTCACTGATGATCCAGGGTCGCTACCGCACGCACTCAACAGAGCAAGAGCTCCAAGGCCAGCAGACAGAAGGGTCAAACGAAGTCGTAACACGCCTTTCAATCTAGATCGCCCTGATGGTCTGAACATGGCAGGTTGCATTAAACGAGTGGACGAGCAGATGGCAAGATAGGTGCTGGCAAGGTGGTTTCGCCCATCAAATAGGCGTCGACACCGGCAGCGCAAGCTCGGCCTTCAGCAATTGCCCACACGATCAGGCTTTGCCCACGACCCATGTCACCAGCCACAAAAACGCCAGGGACATTCGACATGTATACATCGTTGCGCTGCACATTGCCCCGCTCGTCGAGTTCAACACCCAACTTGTCGAGCCATGAACCCTTTTCAGGACCTACGAAACCCATCGCCAAGAAGACAAAGTCAGCGGGCAATTCGCGATCGCTGCCTACGACTTTGACGAACTTGCCGTCTTTCATCTCGACTTCGTGAATCAACAAGGCGCGCACGTTGCCTGAACCATCGTCAATGAAGCGTTCGGTGTTCACGCTGTACAAGCGCTCGCCGCCCTCTTCATGAGCCGACGTCACTTTGTACACCATGGCGAATTGCGGCCACGGGTTGGCTCCACCGCGCTTTACGGGTGGTTGCGGCATGATTTCAAGTTGGGTCACTGACGCCGCGCCCTGACGATGCGAAGTTCCCAGACAGTCAGCACCGGTATCGCCACCGCCGATGATGACGACATGCTTGCCCGCAACATTGATAGGTGAAGTTTCCATGTCGCCGAGCTGCACTTTGTTGGCCAATGGCAAGTACTCCATGGCTTGGTAGATACCGATTAGTTCGCGACCAGGCACCGGAAGATCGCGCCATGCAGTTGCACCACATGCCAAAACCACCGAGTCGTACGTCGCCATCAACACGTCAATGTCAATGTTTTGTCCGACGATTGCGTTGGTTCTGAACTCAGTACCTTCTGCTTCCATCTGCGCAACTCGCCGATCAAGGTGGCGCTTTTCCATCTTGAATTCGGGAATGCCATAACGCATCAAGCCACCAATGCGATCGGCCCGCTCAAGAACCGTAACTTCGTGTCCGGCACGAGTGAGTTGTTGCGCAACAGCGAGCCCAGCAGGTCCAGAGCCAATGACAGCAACACGCTTCCCAGTTTTCACACTGGGCATTTGCGGAATAACCCAACCCTCATCCCAAGCGCGATCAATGATTTCAACTTCAACTTGCTTAATAGCCACTGGGTTGGAGTTAATACCAACGACACATGCCGATTCACACGGAGCCGGGCATAGCCGACCAGTGAATTCAGGAAAGTTATTCGTGGCATGTAAACGTTCGATCGCATCTTTCCAGTGGTTGCGATACACGAGATCGTTCCAGTCGGGAATCAAGTTGCCAAGTGGGCAACCGTTGTTGCAGAACGGAATACCGCAGTCCATGCAGCGACCAGCCTGACGATTGAGTTCGTCTGCGTCGAATGGTTCGTAGACCTCTTTCCAGTCGCGCAAGCGCACCGGCACTGGCCGATGGCTGGGGCTTTGGCGTTCCCATTTCAAGAATCCGGTTGTCTCACCCACGAGCCACCTCCATCACACGATTCAATGTTTCATCTTCGTTGAGTCCCGATGATTTGGCATCTGCCATCACTTCAAGAACCCGCTTGTAATCACGGGGCATGACTTTGCGGAAGTTGGCTGACTCAGTTGCCCAACTACCCAAGACCTTCGCCGCAACAGCGCTTTCGGTTTCGCTGGCATGCATTGTCAGGATTGCCTTCAACTCATCAAGATCTGAACTTGATAGTGATTCAAGTTCAACCATCTCGTAGTTGACCTTGGCGCCAAAGACAGATTGCGGATCATAAACATAAGCAACGCCGCCCGACATACCAGCAGCAAAGTTGCGACCGGTCGGACCAAGCACAACGACTCGACCACCAGTCATATATTCGCAACCGTGGTCGCCAACACCTTCAACGACTGCTGTCGCTCCCGAGTTACGAACACAGAAACGTTCGCCAACCATTCCCCGTAAATAGATTTCACCACTTGTTGCGCCGTAACCAATCACATTGCCGGCAATGACATTGTCTTCGGCAACAAACGAAGTTGCGCTGTCAGGCCGCACCACAATGCGACCGCCCGACAAACCTTTACCGACATAGTCGTTGGCATCTCCGGTCAGGCGCAAGGTAATTCCCTTAGGAACGAATGCACCGAAACTCTGGCCAGCGGATCCGTTGAAATCGATACTGATGGTGTCATCGGGCAGACCAGCGCCCGCCCAGCGACGCGTCACTGCGTTGCCCAACATAGTTCCGACCGTACGGTTGACGTTCATAATGGGCGACGAGAAACGAATCTTCTCCCCTGTTTCGATACTCTTGGCAGCACGAGCCATGAGTTCATTGTCGAGAGCTCCACTCAAACCATGATCTTGGGCGACCGTGTTGTACATCGACTGCTGATACGGGTTCTGTGAAACCGCAAGAATCGGCGAGATGTCAAGACCTTTGGCCTTCCAGTGTTCAACGGCTTGCTTGGTATTCAGCATTTCGCTATGCCCAACCATCTCTTCAACGGTTCGGAAACCAAGCTCAGCCATGATCTCGCGAACTTCTTCGGCAATGAACTCAAAGAAGTTGACAACGAACTCGGGCTTGCCGCTGAATCGTTCACGTAGAACGGGGTTCTGTGTTGCAACGCCAACAGGGCAGGTGTCGAGGTGGCAAACGCGCATCATGACGCAACCACTCACCACGAGGGGAGCTGTCGCGAAACCAAATTCTTCAGCTCCGAGAAGTGCTGCCACAACCACGTCACGGCCAGTCTTCATCTGACCATCTGCTTGCACCACAATTCGGTTGCGCAAACCGTTCAACATCAACGTCTGCTGTGCTTCAGCTAGTCCAAGTTCCCATGGTCCACCAGCATGCTTGAGCGATGTCAATGGCGATGCACCAGTTCCACCATCGTGACCAGAAATCAACACCACGTCGGCTTTGGCCTTGCTGACACCAGCAGCAACGGTTCCGACCCCGACTTCAGCAACCAACTTCACATGAACTCGCGCCAATGGGTTTGAGTTCTTGAGATCGTGAATGAGTTGTTTGAGATCTTCAATCGAGTAAATGTCGTGGTGAGGCGGAGGACTAATGAGGCCCACACCCGGAGTTGAGTGACGGGTCTTGGCTACCCATGGATACACCTTGTGGCCGGGCAATTGTCCGCCTTCGCCAGGCTTGGCACCTTGAGCCATCTTGATCTGCAAGTCATCGGCGTTCACGAGGTATTCGCTCGTCACGCCAAATCGACCAGATGCCACTTGCTTGATTGAAGAACGACGGGAGGGGTCGTACAAACGCTCGGGGTCTTCGCCACCTTCGCCAGTGTTGCTCTTTCCTCCAATTGAGTTCATCGCGACAGCAAGAGTTTCATGAGCTTCGGCTGAAATTGATCCGTAGCTCATTGCACCAGTCGAGAAGCGCTTCACGATGTCAGAGACCGATTCAACTTCGTCAATTGAAATAGGCGTACGACCTTCTCCGTTGAATTCAAAGAGGCCACGCAAAGTTGCCAAGTGCTTCGACTGATCATTCACCAACTGTGTGTACTGCTTGAAGATGTCATAACGCTTGGCGCGTGTTGCGTGTTGCAACTTGAAAACTGTCTCGGGGTTAAACAAGTGATATTCGCCTTCACGACGCCACTGGTATTCACCACCAAGTTCAAGTTTGCGGTGAGCACGACGCTCAGGGTTCTTCGGGTAGGCAACGGCATGACGCGATGCAACCTCGGAAGCGACTTCATCGAGCCCAATTCCGCCAAGGCGACTCACTGTTCCGGTGAAATACTCATCAATCAATTCAGTTCCGAGACCAATGGCTTCGAAAATCTGCGCGCCAGTGTATGAAGCAACTGTGCTCACACCCATCTTCGACATGACTTTCAAAATGCCCTTACCCGAAGCCTTGATGTACTTCTTCAATGCATACTCGGCATCAACTCCACCAAGACCATGAACGTCTTCGCGAATCATGTCTTCGATTGATTCAAAGGCCAAATACGGGTTGATCGCTCCTGCACCAAAGCCAACCAAGAGAGCCATGTGGTGAACTTCTCGTGCGTCACCAGACTCAACAATCAAACCAACTTGCGTTCGGGTCTTTTCGCGAATGAGGTGATGATGAACCGCAGCGGTCAACAACAAAGATGGAATTGGTGCCAACACTTCGTCACTATTGCGATCAGACAAAACAATGACGCGAGCACCAGACTCGATAGCTGCCGAAACTCCGGCGCGAATGTCATCGAGCGCGCCTTTCAGTGCCGCTCCGCCACCGTCAACGCGATACAGACCCGAGACAACGTGTGCATGCAGTTCGGGAAATGAACCGTCGTCATCGGCATGAATGATTTTGGCGAGCTCATCGTTATCAATAATGGGGAAAGGTAAAACCAATTGACGACAACTCTGCGGACCGGGATTGAGTAAGTTGCTTTCGGGGCCAACAGTTGAGCCAACGCTTGTGACGACCTCTTCACGAATCGCGTCAAGCGGCGGGTTCGTGACTTGAGCAAACAATTGTTGGAAGTAATCGAACAAAAGTCGCGGACGATCTGACAAAACTGCAATAGGCGTGTCAGTTCCCATTGAACCAATCGGCTCGGTTCCGGTTTTCGAAGTCGGCGCAAGGATGACCTTGAGTTCTTCGTGCGTATAGCCAAACATTTGCTGACGACGAATCACGCTGTCGTGGCTATACACCATGTGCTCACGCTCAGGAAGGTCGGTGAGTTCGATCAATCCGTCCGACAACCACTCTTCATACGGCTCAGCAGCGGCCAAAGATTGCTTGATCTCTTCGTCATCAACAATGCGACCTTGCGCAGTATCAATCAAGAACATACGGCCAGGTTGCAAACGTCCCTTACGCACAACTTTGCTTTGATCAATATCGAGAACTCCAACTTCTGACGCCAGCACAACCATGTCGTCATCGGTCACCCAATAACGACTCGGTCGCAATCCGTTGCGGTCAAGCACTGCACCAATCACGGTTCCGTCGGTGAAGGCCACACATGCCGGGCCATCCCACGGTTCCATCAACGATGAATGGAAACGATAGAAAGCTCGCTTCTTAGCGTCCATCGTTTCGTGATTTTCCCAAGCTTCAGGAATCATCATGAGGACTGCATGCGGCAACGAACGCCCGCCAAAGTGCAAGAGCTCAAGCACTTCATCAAAACTTGCCGAGTCACTACCGCCAACGGTGCAAATCGGGAATGCTCGTTCAAGACCGGGAATGAGATCGGACTTCAAGAGTGCCTCACGAGTGCGCATCCAGTTGCGGTTACCTTGCACCGTGTTGATTTCACCGTTGTGAGCAATGAATCGATACGGGTGGGCTAGCGGCCACGACGGGAAGGTGTTCGTTGAGAATCGGCTGTGCACCAAAGCCAAAGCACTCTCGACTCGTTCATCAGCAAGATCGGGGTAGAACGCACCAAGTTGCGGAGTCGTAAACATGCCCTTGTAGATAATTGTGCGGCAACTCAACGAAGGGAAATAAGTCTTTTGCTCGGCGGGCAGATCATGTTCTACTCGCTTACGAGTCACGAAAACTTTGCGATCTAGGTCAATTCCTGAAGCACCTTGTGAGTCGCTCAAGAACAACTGACGAAATGTCGGCATGACGGCGCGAGCACCCGCACCAAGAGTTGTGGGATCAGTCGGAACATCGCGCCAGCCCAGAACTGTGAGACCTTCTTCGCGAGCGATGGCTTCGATTGCACTCTGAGCTTTTGCGGCAACCGAAACATCTGACGGTAAGAACGCCATACCAACGACATACGAACCGACGACTGGCAATTCAAAATTGACGACACCGCGCAAGAAACGATCGGGAATCTGCAACAACACACCAGCACCGTCACCAGTGTCGGCTTCTGCACCAGTTGCGCCGCGGTGTTCCATATTGCACAACGCTCCGAGTCCGCGCATGACGATGTCGTGCGAAGCGCGACCCTTGATGTCGGCAACAAACGAGACGCCACAGGCGTCATGCTCAAAGCGAGGGTCATATAGGCCATGCGCGGTCGGCAGGCCAGAAGGATTGATCTGGGGGTACATCGTTATCTCTCTAGGGTCCACGAACTAATGGGGTTGTGGCTCCCGGGACGACGCTGGCCCGATCGGCAAAGCCCACTCTATGGCCTGTTGCCGCCACCGACCAATCGATTTATCAGGCACCATCAGTGTTATCCGTCATATTTTCGTGAACCAGAATGTTGTAGATACATCAAATGCTAAAGTGTCCACATGGATATCGGAATCAGAGAACTTAAACAGCGACTTTCAGAGTGCCTCAGCCTCGTTGAGGCGGGCGCCCATATTCGAGTCACCGACCGAGGTGTTCCTTGCGCAATGATCGTTCCGATTATTCATGCAGACCGCCTACAAACTGGCGTTGAAGAGGGTTGGCTGCGACCAGCAACACGAGTGGGAAAGATTGGCCAAGGCCCAAGATTTTCTTCGACCGCAAGGACTTCAGATGCGTTACGTGAGGATCGTGGCGAATGACCACTTACGTTGACTCGAGTGCTCTCCTTAAGCTCTACGTCGCCGAACCCGACTCCCCGACCGCACTTGCCCTCCTTGAATCCGATCCAGTCCTAGTTACAAGTTGGCTTTCTCATGTCGAAGTTCGTCGCAACCTCGCTCGAGTTCTCGATGGAACACAACTCATCAAGGCCAGACAACAATGCGACCTAGATTTCGATCTCATGGCGTTAATCACTCTCGACGAGCCTCGCTGGAGAGCTGCCGCAGACATCGCTGAAGAGTTGGGTGTTCGATCACTTGATGCAATACATCTTGCGTGCGCTCAAAAACTCAATATCAATCCACTTACTTTCGTCACCTTTGACATTCGGCAAGCTCAAGCGGCTCGCCGAATGGGATTCACCGTCGTTGGAGCGTAATTCCGTTCAGCTCGGGTCGATGAAGTTGGCGGGGCGCTTTTCGAAGTTCGACATCACGGCCTCAACCTGATTGGGGCGACCAATCAATGAGCCAATGACCCGACGTTCTTCGGCGAACTGCTCAGCCGCACCAGCCGAGAAGACCCGATTGAACAATTCTTTCGATCCTCGAACTGCATCGGGGCTACGACCAGCGATCTCTGCGGCCATCACCATTGCGTCTTCGCGAGGAGTCTCTGACACGCGTGTCGCGAGCCCAAGTTCGAATGCTTCACGGCCGCTAAACACGCGTGCGGTGAACGTGAGCTCTTTGGCGACATCGGGACGCACCAAATTCGACAGAACCTGAGTACCCGTCATATCGGGCACGAGACCCCAGTGAGTTTCACGAACTGACATCTGCGTATCGGGGTGCACGATTCGGATATCGGCTCCGAGGCAAATCTGAATTCCACCGCCAAGTGCGTGTCCATGAACTGCCGCGATCACCGGTACGGGAATCTCTTGCCAGACCCAGGCAACCTGCTGACCAAGGTGCGTGATGCGACCAGAGGCCATTGTGCCCGGATTGCCTTCACCAGCATTCTCGGCCTTAGTTCCCCCAGCCATTTGTTGGAACGAACCAAAGTCAAGGCCGGCGCAAAAAGACGAACCTTCGCCCGAAAGAACGACGACGCGCACCGACTTGTCGGCCTTGAGCTTCTCGCCCGCTGCAGCGAGCGCCAAGAACATTTCATTGTCCAACGCATTGCGCTTGTCGGGACGGTTCATCCGTACATCGGCGATTCCGTTGTTAATAGTTACTGAGACGCGATCTTCAACAGCCATGCATACATCTTGGCAGGTCAACTGTTCAGGCGTCGCAGCCTGACAGACTCAACTTGTGGCTCGGTTCAAAGAACGACTCTCCCTCAGTCAATTGACTGGTCAAGGGCGTTGGGTTATCACGGCTTACGGCCTCGCTACTTTGGGTGCACTCGTTGTTGGCATCCTGCAGTTTCGCCACGGGATCGTCCATCTGCTCGACACCGTGACCTATTGGAGTGGCACCGAGGCAACTAGTAACGGACATCCGTTCACGACCAATCTTGCACCATCATTTTCTAACTTTTCGGCAATCGAATTTCTCGAGCGCTCCGGCCGATTGCCATTCGTCGACTTCCCCGTCGGCTATCCACTTGTCGCAGGCACGATCGGAATCGTGGTTGGTTCGCACCATGCAATGGAACTGCTCTGTGTCATTGCCCTCATCGGCATAGCAATCGCATTCATCGCTGGTGCGAAAAGATCGACCAACTCCAAACTTGCTTCTCTCGTCCTTGGCGCAACGGGAATCTTGGTCACGATGTCGCCAGCAACGCGCCTCGTCACCCAAGGCGCATTATCGGAGCCACTATTTTGCGCAGTCGCGCTGTGGCTAGTTATTGCCCTCGCAAAATTCCGCAGTGGTGGAAAATGGACGCCAGTCGTCGCTCTGTCAATCACTGCTGGGCTGTTGCGATTTATCGGAGCACCATTAGCGATTCTTGCCGGATGGGAGCGCTATCAAAAGACCGGTCGCAAACTTTCATCAATGTTGTGGACGATCGCAATAATGGCGCCTGCTGCACTCAACATTTTTTTGGCATCGGCAGCTGGCGGTGGACACAACGCTGGCTGGCGCGGACTCGGACGAATTGATATTGAGGTTTTTGTTCGTTCAATCGGCGGATGGTTTGATGCCAAACAAGGTGACTTACGTCGTACTTATTTCACAAGCGAAGGACCGTCGTGGTGGTCGTGGCTTGTTGCAATTGTTTGGCTTGCCGTCATCATCATTGCGCTGTACAGCATCGTGCGTCGTCGTCATTTTCTCACCGCAACTGCCGAGCTTGCTCTCGGTGCATCTGCCATCATTTCGGCCGGATTGATTGCAGGAATGATGGGTTTTGACGCATTGGTCATTGCCGATAATCGCTTGATGTTGCCAACAGGCATTCTCACAATTGCTGCCGTCGTCTGGTCAGCACACGACTTCGTCAGCAAACAGAAGAGCACCCGCCTCACTCAAAGCGTGGCAAGCGCGATAGTGGCCTTAATTCTTTTCGCTCTGTTTGCGGTTCGCCCTTGGAATACCACCGAAAGTTTCAGTGACAGTTCTGAACTCAAGCCGTATTCGATTGCGGCGCTTCAGTCGGGTGCCAAAATCATCATTACGAATGATGCAGACGCTGTGCATTGGGACACCGGACTCCCCGCTGCTTATGCGCCACTTCCCGTTAAAGCACTGACAGGCGAAGTCCAAGATGTCACCGCTTTATATGAAGCACTTCCTTGTGCTCTACTTCAACACGATGGCGCCGTGGTGTTAAGTGACGCCATGACTTTCTCTGGCGCCGACATTGACCTACTCAGCCAACAAGTAGACAGCGGCCGATTAACACTCGAAGAATTCGATGGGGCAAGCGTTTACTTCGCTACCGCTACCGCTTGCAACTAATTCTTCTGACCGCGCATCTTGTGAAACTGGCGCCGGACAAACGGAATCACCATGGCTAAAACCATCACCGTCACGATGGGATCGACCATCGTACGGAAACGTGATTGTTCTCCCAGTTCGGCAATCGCTCCAACGATGACAGTAAAAGCAACGGTCAAAGATCCGACAAGATAAATCGGGGCAGTTGAACTCAACGCTTTTCGGCGCGCACGTTGAATGATGTGCCACAATCCAAGGAAACCGACGAACAAGTACATCGGAATCAACATCAAGCCGAAATCGGTTCGTGCTTCGAGTTGACCGTAGATGGGAGTTCCCCAGCCTTTGGTTGACAGCACTCCCTCGAAATCAAGTCGGGCGATAGAAAACAACTGATCGAGTCCGCGCACGACGAATGACGGACTTTCGGAAGGAATCGGCGAAACGGCCACAGTAGTTCTCAATGACCATAAACGACCTTCAAGCCAGGCTTCAGGATGTTCCTTGATGACCGCGAATGCATCTTTGCCTGCTTGATCAAAGATCGGCAAGAAACATTCAGCGTTAAAGTTCGGACTCCATTCATCGGTTGTGCGCGTCAGTTCAACTAACGCCCGAAAATTGTGCTTAGGCACGCAAGGTTCAACGACATCTTTATAGAGGTCATACTTTCCAAATGGTCCGATCATCGCGATATCCGAAACTTGACCCTGTGCGTACATTTCATCTAGTTGATCTTTTGGCAAAACCGGAATGACAGCGCGTTGCAAATTCATTCCGAACCAACTTGACATCGTCGCATGACCGAACACGACCTCGTTCTTGACCATCCATCCGCCCATCAAAATCACGGGGATCGACAAAACCAAAAGTGTTGACTTCCAATTAATGCGATGTCGCATCAACCAGAGTCCGAAAATCACAATCAACATGGCCCAGATCGGGTGATACAAACTACGCGTCAGCGCTGTCACCGTCACTGCGCTTGCAAGCACCACTAAAGAGCGACGCACATTTTCCTTGCGTGACAAATCAGCAACAGCGATCAACACCAATAACAGCAAGCCAGCCGTTGCTAACTCATATGTCGGTTCAAACGAACCTTTAAAAACTTCGGGATGCAAAGTCGCAATCAAAGCCACAATGACTGCGGTGTTCCGCGATAAGCCCAATCGCCGAGCCAATACTGCGGCGAGCCACGCCACCGCAATACCAATCATTGCCATAAGAACTTGCAGCGTGATCCGATCGGACAATGGCGAAAGCCACGCCGTCGTACCTAATAACAAGTTCCATAACGGCGGCTGAATATGTAAGTAGAAAACGCTGCGCAACGGATCTGTCGACAAGATGTCCCACGGAATGAGCTGCCAACCGTAATTCAGATAATCAGTATTAAATTTCTGTCCAGTCAAACAAACAAGAACATAAACCAAAAACCAAATCACAGCGGCTCGCGCGCCAGCCTCGCGTGACAATTTCGACTCACTCGAAACTGGGGATGCTTCGTTATGGAGCGACATACACATCTCGAATCATTTGATCAAGCCACGTCACTAATTCAGGCGCATACTTCAAATCAATATGGGCACCATCTGGACGCATCTTTGATTCAAACTCCCCGCCAGGGTGTGCCTTCACCGCAGCTGCGAAATCGGCATACACCACGCGATCATCGGTTTCAGCAAATTGTTGAATGAGTTCGTTATAACGAGCCGACCGCGATTGATCGGCCTCATCGAATGGCGGAACACCGGTTTCGCCAGCAATGTAGGGCGGATTGACATCTGGTGTTGACAACCAAACAATTTGCGATCCACCAGACGACATCACATCAACGAACGCCTTGAACTGATCCAGCAACCATGCGTCGTATGCGGGCTCTCCAATATGAGACCACCCATCGACTCCCGGAATCTTTCGATCAGAAAGATCAGCAGTGCCACCAACAATGACCACCAAATTGGCACGGAGCTTCTGCACAATCGGACCTAGCGCATCCCGCCACTCGGTACAGCCTGGACGGAAGTCTTCTTCAACTCCGAGATACTTGATTGGAGTGTTCTCCCCTATTCCACAGCCGACTCCGGGGCTTGGTTGAATCACAACTTCGTTCGTTGCTTCCCAATTATCGAGTCCCGAGGCCAACACCCAACTCTGCGAATCTCCCACCATCATGATGCGAGCAGGCAAGGCCGCGTCGACTGGCGAAACTGTTGGCGCATCTGCGGGAAGATCTGGCAAATCTGCAAGAGCCTGCTGTTGCATTGCCAACGCATCTTTGCTCAAAGTAGACATCACATCGTTGGTGTTGTTGCGATGAGTATTGCCGGCGAAAGCAAGAACTGTTCCGATAATCGCCATCACGGCGAGATACACGAAAAGTCGCTTACCCTTCCACAACTTTCGTTGGCGTACGGGATTCTCAAGCAAGTAATAGATCAAGCACACCACTAACAGGGTGCTTCCAGCTTTGGCGACAAACATCCAGAAGTGATCAACCGTGATCCAATCGGTCCCAGGTACTCGAATTCGTGGCAGGTTCGGGTCAAGCCGTAACGATTCCCAGATCAAGAACATCGGCCAGTGCACCAGATAAATCGTGTAGGTGACTTGACCCATCCACGCAAGTGGTTTCCAGGACAAGAAACTGCACATGCCGCTTCCGGTCGCCGCATACGCGATGATCAACAACGTAATCAACCCGTTAAAGAAGACGGCCCACGGAAAGAAAACATCGCCCCATTGGTTTTGCCAACCAATTTTGAACCAAACGATGAATGCTCCAGCGATCAGTGGCCACGACAACGCGACAAACAACGGCTTGCGTAACGTTTCGATGATTCGTGGAACATGACGCCAAACTGCCCACAAAACGGCGAACGCGGCACCCATCAAAAATTCGCCAACTCGAACTTCAGTCGCGTAATAGGCACACGAAGAATCTGAACAACGAGCATTTAAGACCGGCAAGTGGCTCCACAAAGGCGAATGTGTGCGGTAGTACGCGCCCAACGCAATTGCACCAATCGCCAAAGTTGTCAGAACAACAAAAAGTTTCCATATTGCGTGACGAGTTGTCTTGTTGCGCAACAACAACAGACACAACACTGGGAAGACGAGGTACACCTGTTCTTCCAACGACAGGCTCCATAAATGTTGTAGTGGATTACCTAGTCCAAACAGTCCCCCGTAACTCTTGCCCGCCGACTGCAAATAGATGTTCTCGTAATACGACAGCCCCGAAAACCATTCCCACGGAGCAAGTCGTCGACCCGAACCCGGAAACAATGTCCAAATACTGACCACAGCCAAAAGAACAACGAACGAAGCTGGAAAGAGTCGTCGTGCTCGACGTTCATAAAACGATCGCAACGAAATCGTTCCCGACTTATCCCATTCAGCCACCATCAAGCGAGTGATCAAGAATCCCGAAAGCGTAAAGAACATCGAGACAGTCAGTTCACCACCAGTCATCCACGTGATGCTGTGGTGATAGAGCAAAACAATGATCACGGCTAGGCCGCGAACACCGTCTAACGCGGGCAGATGCCCAAGACGCGTTTCGATGCGAGGTTCGTCAGACATGCCGACCCGAGGTTAGTTGTTAGCATGCGACTTCTCAGGGCTACTCAACGAGCCGCAAGCCCGTTGGAGCGATGGACCGTTCGGCTTGTGGCAACTCAACCAAGAACTCGGTGCGATGGGCCGGAAAGACATGCTCAGATAGAAGTACGGCCCGACCGTCAGTGTCCGTCGTGGTGCGCGTGCAGCGGAGAACTGGCGACCCCACCGGGACGCCGAGCAGCTTCGCACTTTCTACTGAAGCAGCATCGGCACCAATGGTCTGAGTTGCGCCTTTTAACGGGACATCAAGAAGTTCATAAAAGGGAGATCGTTCTACATCGGCTCGTGACAAATGTTGACCCAAGTCCGCCCGACACCAGACTGTCACTAAGGCAAAAGGTTCGCCATCTGCCAAATTCAGTCGCTTCACTCGCAGTACTTGATCGGCATCAAGAATCTTCTTTACCTGTGTTGAGGCCTTTTCAAAGGCGAATTCGAGGATTCGGCGCTCAGGCTTGATTCCTCCATCGAGCAACTGCGCTTCAATCGTCGCTAACTGCCCAAGACTTTGTTGCAAAGGCGCTGCGGCAACAAACCAACCGAAACCCTGGCGGGCATCAACGAGTCCGTCGTCACGCAATGTCTCGAGAGCCCGACGAATGGTGACGCGACTCGCATCAAACTCAGAACCCAACTCGGACTCTGAGGGCAACAAGCGTCCCGCTCCGTAGGTGCCGTCTTGCACACGAGTACGTAACTCCTCGGCTATCACTCTGTACCTGATCTCGCGCACACTTGTATTATACTTGTCTCATGAGCTCCGTTTCCGCAGGTACCCCCGTCGAACTAGTCAACAACGTGTATTCCACGCTCACTGAGCGTTCTGAATTGGGCCGTCAGCGCCTCGGCCGGCCTCTCACGTTGGCCGAAAAGATTTTGATCAACCACCTCGTTGATCCCACGACGCAAGAAATGGTGCGCGGCGGAAGTTACGCCGACTTCAACCCCGATCGAGTGGCCATGCAAGATGCCACTGCACAGATGGCCTTGCTGCAATTCATGACTGCCGGACTATCAACCACTGCAGTGCCATCAACAGTTCATTGTGATCACCTCATCTCCGCAAAAGTTGGAGCCAAGATCGACCTCGGTGTCGCAATTGACGACAACCGCGAGGTGTACGACTTCTTAAAGAGCGTGTCAGCCAAATATGGCGTTGGTTTTTGGGGTCCCGGCAGCGGAATCATTCACCAAGTGGTACTCGAAAATTATGCCTTCCCCGGCGGAATGATGATCGGCACCGACAGCCACACACCAAACGCAGGCGGACTCGGAATGGTTGCCATTGGTGTCGGCGGCGCCGATGCAGTTGACGTGATGACTGGCTTCCCATTCAACGTGAAGTGGCCCAAAGTCATCGGCATCAAACTCACTGGCACACTCAGTGGTTGGTCGTCACCGAAGGACGTCATTCTTGAAGTTGCCCGTGTTCTCACCGTCGAAGGTGGAACCGGCGCAATTGTTGAATACTTCGGACCTGGCGCCGACAGCATTTCAGCAACAGGCAAAGCAACCGTGTGCAACATGGGTGCAGAAATTGGTGCCACGTGTTCAGTGTTCGCTTACGACTCCAACATGTCGAATTACTTGAAGGCCACCAATCGTGCCGCGATTGCCGCAGCAGCCGACAAAGTTGCCGCCGATCTTCGTCCCGACGAAGGCGCACAATACGACCAGCTCATTGAGATCAACCTCAACGATCTCAAGCCACTCATCAATGGACCTCACTCGCCAGACCGTGCCCACAAAACCGGCAAGGCTGTCGGTGAAGCAGCTCGCGAAAACGGTTGGCCCATTGAAGTTTCAACAGCACTCATTGGTTCATGCACCAACTCGTCGTACGAAGACATCACTCGCGCCGCATCAATCGCTCGTCAAGCAGTCGCTGCTGGGCTGAAGGCTAAGTGTGAATTGCTCATCAGCCCAGGTTCTGAGCAAATTCGAGCCACCATCGAACGAGACGGTCTACTCGCCGACCTCGAAGCAGTTGGTGCAACTGTTCTCGCCAACGCATGTGGTCCATGCATCGGTCAGTGGGAACGTTCAAAAGAAGCAACCGACAAGCCCAACACCATTGTCAACTCGTTCAACCGCAACTTCCCCAAGCGTGCTGACGGTTCAGCAAATACTTTGAGCTTCGTCACGTCACCCGACACCGTGATGGCGATCGCCCTGTCTGGTCGTCTCGACTTTGATCCCACAACCGACACCATCACTGCTCCTAACGGAACTGAAGTGCGTCTCATTGCACCAGTCGGTGAAGTCTTGCCGAGCAATGGTTACGACCCGGGCTCAAACACCTTCACTGCTCCCCCCGCCGACGGAAGCGGTGTCGCGGTTGCCGTGAGCCCCACGAGCACACGTTTGCAATTGCTTGAACCATTCCCCGCTTGGGATGGCAAGGATTACCTCGGCCTTCCCGTGTTGATGAAGGCCAAAGGCAAGTGCACGACCGACCATATTTCGGCAGCCGGAAAGTGGCTCACCTATCGCGGTCACCTTGAAAATATTTCGGGCAACTTGTTCATCGGTGCAGTCAACGCATTCGATGATGCCGTTGGTGAAGGAAAAGACATCACCGATGGTGGCACTCGTCTCTATCCCGACATCGCCAAGAACTACAGCGCTGCTGGCATTCGTTGGTGTGCAATTGGTGACCGTAACTACGGCGAAGGTTCATCGCGCGAACATGCTGCAATGGAACCACGTTTCCGTGGTGGCGTCGTGATCTTCGCTCGTTCATTCGCTCGTATTCACGAAACCAACCTCAAGAAGCAGGGCTTGGTTCCGTTGACATTTGCCGATCCCAACACCTACGACCTCATTGGTGAAGATGACCGCATTAACGTGCTCAACCTGCCACCGGTTCCTGGTCAAAATGTGAAGTGCCAAATCGTAAAGCCCGACGGCACCATTATCGACTTCGAAGGTGTCCAGACTTTCAGCCCCGAACAAGTTGAATGGTTTAAAGCTGGTTCAGCCCTCAACATCGTGCGCGCCAAAGTCGCAAGCGGCAACTGACCGCACGATCATCACGACTGTTATGGAACTACGCGACGGCATCCGAACAACGGGTGCCGTTCGTGGTTTCACCGATCAAGTTGTCGATGACGACACCGTGCACGCCATTCTTGATGATGCACGGTTTGCTCCTAGTGGTGGCAATCGTCAACCGTGGCGTGTAGCCGTTGTCAAGGATGCAACATTGCGTCGTTCGCTCGGCGACGCAATGAAGCCCGTGTGGGATGAGTACGTGGCAATCTCTGCAACAGGGAAAACTCCATTTACCGTTGTTGATGCGTCGGCCTATCAACTTGCATCAATAACACCTGGCAATGTTCCGAATGATCTCTTAGACAGGATCGAATCGATTCCCGTTGTCTTGGCAATTGCCGCCGATCTCGGCTCAATCGCAATGATGGACAAAGACCTCGACCGCGCCACCATCACTGGTGGCGCGTCGATCTATCCATTTTGTTGGAGTGTTGTTCTTTCGGCGCGTGATCGTGGACTCGGCGGAGTCATCACTACTTTTGCTTCACGAGTCGAGCCATCCACCGGACCATTGCTTGGGCTTCCGGAAAATTGGGCACTCGCCGCCACAATCTTTTTGGGTTATCCCGTCAAACAAACAACAAAACTCAAACGTCACCCGGTTGAACAATTCACAACCATTGACACGTTCAACGGTGAACAGTTCTCTGGTTAGTCGGTTCCGGGTCGGCGCGTCGACTCGTTCTCAGGTTTACCTTTGTAACTCGACGGATACGAACGACGCAGTTCTTCTTCAGTAGGTGTTCGCCGTGTACGTGCCTCTTCAGGTAGCAATGCGCTAATCGCAGCCATAATGCGCTTGGTGTCTGGGCCAGGAGTTTTTGACTTCATCACCACTGGCGCACCGACTTGAATCGTGATGTCGGGAGGATTTGTCACGTTGAGAAGATTTGGCAAACGCGACGATCGAGGCCACACATTTTCTGTTCCCCACAATCCAATAGGAATGATTGGAACATGTGCTTCTTGCGCCAAACGCGCTGCACCCCAACGACCCTTCAACACTGGATCAAAAAATGCTGGACCACGGGGAATCGTTCCTTCGGGCATGATCGCCACTAACTCACCAGCAGCCAGAGCCTCGGCCGCTGCCAACAAAGGTTCGTCGCTACCAGTTCCGCGGTCAACGCGTATTCCACCAAGAGCCGTGGCAAGTTGACCAATGACCGGCGCATCAAACACTTCTTTCTTTCCGAGAAAGCGCACGGGTCGTCCCGCCTTTGCAACGGCGACTGCGATCGCCATCACATCAAAGTACGAGCGATGATTCGCACACAGAATTGCACCACCATCTGCAGGAATGTTTTCAGTTCCTGAAACATCAAAGTGGGCATACGGAATAAATGCTGGCCGTGCCAACTGCAAGAGCAGTCGTTGTAGTTCAAGATTGACGACCGGAATTTTCGCGACACCAAGTGGAACATCGAAATGCATCACTGGCCAACGACGCGCCGCCGCCATCAGAATCATGCGCGGGTCTGGATTCACTGCAACCGGATGTCCAACTGCCGCCAACAACGGAGTATCAAAAACACTGTCGGAATAGGCATAACTATCTAACAGCTCAATTCCGTTTGCATCGGCCCATGTTCTCACCGCCGCGAGTTTTCCTTTGCTCCACACAAAGGGCCCATCGATACGACCGTTGTATGTTCCGTCGGTATTCAGTCCATAGCGCGTCGCCACGACATCATCAAACTTCAACAAATCTGCCAAGGGTTTCACCAAGTCGTATGGCGTCGTTGTCGCCATCACTAACTTGCGTCCCTCAGCACGATGTTGAGCAATCACCGACAACGCATACGGTGGAACTAAATCAAAAAGATGTTGCGCTGCGCTTGATGCAACTCGCTGAATGTCTTTCTGATTTTGGCCCTTCGCCAAAGTGGCCGCTTGGCGAGCCAACGCCATTGACGGCAACGTTTCTCCTATGCGATTGAAAAGTTCATACAGCGCAGCTTCACCAGGAACCGAGCGCGTGATTAATCCTGCGTCGCGCATCGCGTGTGAAAAAACCGCTCCCGATGCTCCGGTCAACAACGTGCGGTCGAGATCAAAAAATGCCGCTCCCGTGTTGATCTTCGTCATGACTCGTACGGTAACTGTCCGAAAGGGACGTGCGAACCTGTCGCGAGAACGGGAAAAGCCCCGCATGGGGGATGCGGGGCTTCTCAACCTGATTCCCTGCGAATGGGGGATTCGCTAGAGGATCTTTCGTGAGCGTTTGGGGGAAACGCTCAGCGATGACGAAATAAAGTCTGCCCTATCAGCACCTACAACTCAAGTAGATAGAGGAGATATCTAGTATCATTTTTAGAGATGGACCTCCGCCAGATTTCTACCCTCGTCGCGATCGCCGACCACGGATCTTTTTCGGCGGCCGCCAAAGCACTTTTTACCGTGCAGTCCAATGTCTCGGCTCACATCGCCCGCCTCGAGAAGGAACTCGGAATCATACTGATTGACCGAGCAACGGGTCAGATCACCGATGAAGGCAACCTTGTCGTTGAACGTGGTCGACGGATCCTGCGCGAATTTGATGACATCTCCGCTGACATCGCAGCCCTTGACGACGTTGTCTCGGGCGACACTCGCCTTGGCGTCATTGGCACCACGGGACGATGGTTGATGCCGCAGTTCTTGACTCGTTTGCAACAAGCTCACCCTGGCGTTCGACCGATTATCTCTGAAGGTGGAACATCGAGCCTGATCCCCCGCCTCATCGCTGGACAAATTGACGCCGCCATTGTCCACTTGCCGGTGGATGACGCCGAACTATTCGTCGAACCGCTTTTTGCTGAGGACCTCGTGTTACTAGTACACAGCAAACACCCGTGGCACGGTGCTGACAGTCTCCCAATGTCAGCACTTGGCGATCATCCCTTGTTGCTTCCGCCGCGCTCAGCAACTTTGCGACGCATCATTAATCGTGCTGCAGATTCGCAAGGCGTGACCTTGACCGTGAAGGCCGAAATTGACGGCGTGCGGCTCATGACGTCACTCGCCTTTGAGGGATTCGGAGCGGCCATTGTTCCCGCCACCGCCATTCCGAACTGGCTCACGGGCGAATTCTCCCGCATTACTGTGCCTGGCCTGCCCCGCCGAGTCGTTGGGTGGGTTCAACGTAAGCGACCTCGTCCGGGCCCACCGACCCGAGAAGCGCTGAATATCGCCCGTGAACTCATCAATCAGCGTGGCGGTCGACAGCCGGGCCTTCATGTCGGTGCTGACGCGTTCCCGCTCAAGACCTCGTAAGGCGTACTGTACAGATTGTGAATCCAGTGGCGTTGAGATCGAAGGTGCCGGGCGTTGCCCAAGCCGATATTCGCGATCTCAATGGGCGCCAAGTGGTGTGGCTTGAAGTCACCGCTGATGATCACCGTGGCGCTTTGTCATCTGATGCATCGTCAATGATTTCAGCCGCCGCCCGCGCCGCTGTTGACGCTCGACTTCCTTTCATCGCGGTGATGGCATCTTCAGGAGCCGACTTACGTGAAGGATTCTCGGCGCTTCACAGTTGGGGACTTGCAGCCAAGGCACTCACCGATTGTTCGGGCATCGTTCCGACGATCATCATTGTTGATGGACCTGCAGTCTCAGGGCCAGCACTCTTGCTTGGTATCGCAGATCACGTGATCATGACCGAACAGGCTTACGCGTTTGTTTCAGGACCTTCAATGGTTACTGAGTTCACTGGCGTTCCCATTGATAATGCCGAACTTGGCGGCGCCTCTGCCCATGAGAAATACACCGGCACAGCGACTGCTGTTGCGAGTGATCGAGAAGCTGCCATTGCTTTTGTCGAAAACTTGATTGCTTATTTCCCGAATCATCTCGATGAAGAGCCGCCACTTTGGGATACCGATGATGACAACAATCGTTTGACTCCCGAAGCTGGCGACGTGATCCCCGCAACATCAACCGGAAGTTATGACGTGCGCAGCGTGATTCGTTCACTTGCCGACGACGGAGAATTCTTAGAGCTCAAACCACGATGGGCCGCCAACTTGGTGACCTGCTTCGCAACATTTGGTGGCCGACCAGTTGGCATCGTTGCCAATCAACCTGTTGCGCTCGCCGGAACACTTGACATTCCTGCCTCACAAAAGGGCGCTCGGTTTGTTTCGTTTTGTGATGCATTCAACATTCCGATCATCACCCTGGTGGACACACCAGGTTTTTATCCCGGCAAAGATCTCGAATGGCGCGGCATGATTCGTCATGGAGCACAGTTGGTCTTTGCCTACGGCCGGGCCACGGTTCCACGAATTTGCATCATCTTGCGTAAGAGTTACGGCGGTGCCTACATCGTGATGGACTCGAAGAAGATGGGTAACGACCTTTGCCTCGCCTGGCCCTGGGCCGAACTTGCGGTCATGGGCGCCGGACAAGCTGCAGCAATCTTGCAACGGCGCGCGACTCCCGAAGAAAAGGCGGCCTTTGAAGCCGATTACTCCGAACGCTTACTCAATCCATACGTGGCCGCCGAACGGGGCTACGTTGACGCCGTCGTCGAGCCAGCCAACACCCGTTTAGCCATCTGTGCGGCTCTTGACGCTCTCGAAAACAAGCGTGAAGGCTTCCGAGGCAAGAAGCACGACAACACTCCGCTCTAAGGATTCTGTTGCAACATGACCACGTCATGAATAATCCGGGCACTAGCGCACATGGGTACATGGTTTACCTCAAACACTGATTATCCTGCATAGCGGAGGAGCAAGCCTCCAAACGACGACCGACCCGAACAACGGGTCCTACATACAAGGGGACGATCTCGGTGTCCGAGACCATCACAATCATTGACGACCGCACGGGCAAGCAAATCACAGTCCCGATCACCGGAGGGGTTTTCCCCGCTTCAGCAGTACGCGAATTAGATCCATCGCTGTACATCTACGATCCGGCCTACATGCAGACAGCAGCCTGCAAGAGTGCCATCACCTATCTCGATGGCGACAAGGGAATTCTCCGCTACCGCGGCTACCCGATCGAGCAGCTCGCCGAAAAGAGCACCTACCTCGAAGTTGCTTACCTACTTTTGAATGGCGAACTTCCGAATTCGACGCAACTCGCGACTTGGAAGAATGAAGTCACACACCACACGTACATCCACGAAAATATGCGTAAGCGTTTCGTTGACGGATTCCATTACGACGCACACCCCATGGGCATGTTTGTGAGCTCATTGGCTGCACTCGGCACTTTCTATAACGATGCTAAAGACATCGAAGATAAGGCCAGTCGCGACAAGCAGATTTTGCGTATGGTTGCCAAGACCCCAACACTGGCCGCAATGGCGTACCGCTTCTCGGCCGGACTTCCATTCGTCTATCCCGACAATGACTTGTCTTTCCCCGGCAACTTCCTCAACATGATGTGGAAGGTCGGTGATTACAACATCGATCCGCGCCTTGAGCGCGCCATGGATGTTTTGTTCATCTTGCACGCCGATCACGAGCAGAACTGCGGAACGACCGCCATGCGCGTGGTGGGCTCAAGCCACGCCGATCCGTACACCTCAGCCGCCGCTGCTGCTTCAGCTCTTTACGGTCCGCTTCACGGTGGTGCCAACGAAGCTGTTGTGCGCATGCTTGAAGACATCGGCTCAATCGAAAATGTTCCGGCCTTCATCGAAGAAGTGAAGAGTGGCAAGGGAAGTCGCTTGATGGGATTCGGTCACCGCGTCTACAAGAACTACGACCCCCGCGCGACAATCATCAAAAAGACTGCCTATGACGTTTTCGAAGTGACTGGCAAGAACCCGCTTCTTGATATTGCACTCAAGCTTGAAGAGACCGCGTTGAGCGATCCTTACTTCGCCGATCGCAAGCTGTACCCGAACGTCGACTTCTACTCAGGCCTCATTTATCAGGCCATGGGTTTCCCGGTTTCAATGTTCACGGTCTTGTTCGCCATCCCCCGCACTGTTGGCTGGTTGGCACACTGGCAAGAACTGCTCGCCGACAAAGATCAAAAGATCAGCCGTCCGCGCCAGTGGTACACGGGTGTCGAAGCCCGCGACTACTCGCCAATCGCCGCTCGCTGAACCGCACAAACTCAAGATTCATACAACCTCAATCCGACATCTTCGGAGTTTTAGGTTGCAGACTGTCTATGTATGAACGAACACGATCTTTCGTCCGAACGCGAAATTGATCTGGACGCGCCTCAATCCTTTGTTGGATTGCAGGTCAACCCCAGTCGAAAGCTGGCGGGATTAGTTGGTCTGGTCGCTGGTGCACTTGCGGTCACAACCGGCATGGTGGTTGCAGCGCTCGGCAATGTTGCTTCGCCCATCGACGCGGTCGGTAGTTCGTTTATTGACCGAACACCTCGTTGGCTCAAAGAACTGGCAATTGATTGGTTCGGCACGAACGACAAGACGGCCTTGCGAGTCGGAATCGTGATCGTCTTGATTCTCGTTTCATTGATCAGTGGCGCTTTCAGCAGCAATCGTCCTTCACCTCTCATTAGCGCAATTGTGATCTTCAGTTTCTTAGGTGCCCTGAGTGCATCTGAACGAACTGGCTCAACATGGGTTTCAATCGCCGCTCCGTGTATTGGCTCAATCGTTGGTATCGCTGTTGCGCTCATCTTGTTGTGGCAAATCAATAATCAATGGTTGTTGAAACACTTCCCCTCAGAATCACAGGCTCCAATTGGCTGGGATCGCCGACGATTCATTCGTACGGCTTCATCTGCAAGCGTGGGCGCAGTTGTTCTCGGCACCCTGGCCCAAAATGGCGAACAACAACGCGTCGACCGCATTGAGGCACAGATCCCTGATTCGTTGCCGACGGCGATTGATACATCCGACACCTATGAAGGCGATGCCGAGCCTGGTGAACTTCTCTACATCACACCAAACGCCGACTTCTATCGCATCGATACAGCGCTCTCATTTCCAAATGTCAATCTCGATACGTGGAAACTACGCATACATGGCATGGTCGAAAATGATATTGAGCTCACATATCAGGACATTTTGGACATGCCTCAAGTTGAGCGCACCATCACAATTTGTTGCGTATCAAATGATGTCGGCGGTCCCTACATTGGCAATGCTGTGTGGCAAGGCGTTTTTCTCAAGGACCTTCTTGAGAGAGCCGGTGTCAATAGCGATGCAGAACAAGTCTTTAGTCGCAGTCTCGATGGTTGGACGAGCGGATTTCCCATCGAAGTCGCACTTGATGGTCGCGATGCGATGTTGGCCATCGGCATGAACGGCGAAGCTCTCCCCCTTGAACATGGATTCCCGGCTCGACTCATTGTGCCCGGCGTCTACGGATATGTCTCCGCGACGAAATGGATTAAAGAGATCGTAATCAATAAGTGGTCTGATGCCGAGGGCTACTGGGTTCCCCTCGGCTGGTCGCGTGACGCTCCTATCAAAACTCAATCACGCATTGATGTGCCGCGCAAGAATCAAGAACTACAACCGGGCGTCAACAAGATTGCTGGTGTCGCTTGGGCTCAACATACTGGTATCGAAAAAGTTGAAGTACGAATCGATAAAGGCGATTGGAATCTCACCGAACTCTCCGATGACCTCACCGATGATGCGTGGCGACTTTGGACTTTCGATTGGAACGCAACTAGTGGCAAACACACCATTCAAGTTCGCGCAACTGACAAGAGCGGCTATACCCAAACCGAAACTGTCACGAGTGTCGCACCAGACGGAGCAACTGGTTGGCACACTCGCAAAGTAGTCGTTGCCTAATTTTGCTCGGCTATTGAGCCGCTCGGCATAGATCTAAAGCCAAACTATGTGTGTCCGCTGATCGACATCCCGTTTGATTCATCTCATCAAGAATGTCGAAATATTTATCGCGTAAACGTGGAATCAACGTGACACGAGCGAGTTCGCGACCAAAATCTTCAGCAAGATGAACGCCGTCGGGTCGCTCCGCCTTACCCTCATCAGAGTTTGGATCACTCAATGCATCGGCATACGGAACCATCTTGACTGAGTGCCAATTTGCATCCCATTCATCGATGACCTCGGCCCATCGGACGAGTGCAGCGATGTCATCGCCGAGAATTTTGGGGTTATCGCGAACAGGCGGGGTTTCAAAAACCAGAATCGGCAAACCTCGAGGGGCAACAATCGCTTCAATGTTTTCTAAAAACTTGTCAAGATCAGCTTTATATTGATCGGAGTCAGGTTCAATCCAGACATCTGATCCGGCATATTGATAAGCCCATTGATTCGCCACACCTGCAACAACAACGATGGCATCTACGTCTGATACATGATCGTGCACCAAGCGTTCGTTGTCTGGACAATACGTCACGTCTTGCTGTGAGTCTTTCCGATCACGAACCTGAGCAACCTTGAGTAACGGGCAACCGAGAACTCCACCAGAAATGACCCCAAGACTTCCATCAGATGCCTGGGCCAATGCAGTTGCAATGTTTTCCGCCGTTGAATCGCCAATCACCAAAACCGACAGCGGTCCCGTGCGATCAACATGAGATGGCACAGCAGTATTGGCAACAATCGTCGTCGACGACGAGTGTGAAGTCTCAACAAATGATGTCGTAGGAGCAACGGTGACCAACACCTCGGGCGTTGTGTCTACTTCGTTTGTCGCCGAAGCAAGAATTGAGCTCGCCAAGACCACCGTGCCCGCCACTGCCACCACGAAAGAACCCCCTGCCCACCTGGCAGACAGCAATACTCTGCGTCGACGAATGGGTTGTTCAATCAACCAGTAACTCATCAATGTCAACACCGCTGTGACAACTACTTGCATCCCAAACAAAGCCGTTGGTCGCAGGTCAACGCGATCAGAATTTAGCCACACGATGACCGGCCAATGAATGAGATATAGCCCGTAGCTCACCTCGCCGATGCGCACCAATGGTGACGACGACAAAATTGATCGGACTGGACCTGCTTGTACTGCGGCAATCAAGCAGATAACGGACAAGCCCGCGAACAGTGTCAACGCCCCCGAGTACACCCATGGTGAATCAACCGAAGAAAAACGCGCGAGCACAATCACGCCGAGTAACGGAACTATGTACATAGTTGACCAAGGCTTGGCTTTTTGAACCGCTACTCGTTCGATGCGACGTCCACATAGGCACGCCAACCCCGAACCAAGCAACAGTTCAGCCGCGCGATTATGCGTTCCGTAATAGATCAGTTCGTGGCTGTTTGTGAACATTGTCGCGATCGTTGAACCAGCAACCGCAACCAGCATCACGCTGCCAATTGCTCGGCGACGCAACCCAATCGCAAACAGTCCTGCAATCAAAACTGGAACGACAACATACAACTGTTCTTCAATTGACAATGACCACAGGTGTTGTAACGGACTCGGCGAGGCGAAAAGTTCGCCGTATGAATGACCCGAATAGATGAATCGCCAATTACTGAAATACAAAGCTGCCGAAATTGCGTCGCCCTTGATGCGACTGGCTTCAATACTTGTACTCAACCAACTCGCAAATCCAACAACTCCCGCAATGACAACCAACGAAGCCGGCGCCAATCGGCGTAAACGGCGGCCCCAAAAAGCTTTTAGGTTGATCCGGCCAGTGTTTTCGCACTCATTGATTAACAATGATGTGATTAAGAAACCCGACAGGGTAAAGAAAACTGAAACGCCCAAAAAACCACCGGGCAACCAGTTCAGTCCGGAGTGAAAAATGATCACCAAAATGACGGCGATACCACGTAGTCCGTCTAACCCGCGATGATGCGCGAGAGATGCTGGTTGGTGAGATTCTTCAGTCACCGGCGGAGGAAATATCGATCAAAATTTTGCCAGTGTTGGCATTTTCACCCATCGCGATATGCGCATCGGCAATTCGATCGAATGGATAACGACTGTCAATGATCGGTTTCAATTGACCCGAAGCGAACAGCGGCAACATCTCGGCAGCGAACTGACGTGTCACGGTGACCTTCTCTTCGAGCGGTCGAGCCCGAAGTGTCGTGCCAATCCAATGGGCGCGCTTCATGAGCAACAAGCCGACGTTTACTTGCGTCGATCCCCCGCCCATCAAACCGACCTGGACAATCGTTCCTTTGTTGGCAACAACTTTGAGGTTGCGATCAACCTCATCACCACCGATGACGTCGAGCACGACATCAAAGCCCAGCGGGACTGCGGTCTGCAATTCGCTCAACCAATCGTGTGGTGAACGCTCGACAACAAGATCAGCACCAAGATCACGACATGCCTGCGCTTTACCAGCCGAACAGGTGACGGCGATGCGCGCACCAATGGCCTTGGCAATTTGAATTGCTGCAGTGCCGACTCCAGAGGCTCCCGCATGAACCAAAGCCCAACGACCAGATGTGAGGCCGCCTTGCAGAACAAGTGCATCCCACGCAGTCAGAAATACTTCGGGAATCGCTGCGGCATCTGCTAACGCAATATTGCTGGGCACGGCAAGTAATTGACGTTCGTGAGTACAGATGTATTCGGCATATGCGCCACCCGATTCGATCGCCATGACGCGATCGCCAATCTTCCACATTTTGACGCGCTCGCCAATTGCACTCACAACACCCGAGTACTCAAGACCCGGAATCTCCAAGAAACCAGCGCCACGCGGATCGGGATATCCGCCCATGCGTTGCAAAATGTCAGCGCGGTTGAGCGCAGTTGCCCGTATATGCACTTGCACTTCATCAGGGCCAGGCGCAGGAACCGGAACATCCTCAAAGTTGAGAACGTCCGGTCCACCGTGCGACCGCAAGACAACAGCTCGCATGAGCAGGTTCTTACTCAGGACATCTTTTGCTGAAGGCGACGATCAAGCGCTGCCAAGTAGTCCTCGGTGGTCAGCCAAGGCTGATCTTTCGAGATCAAGATTGACAAGTCCTTGGTCATCTCACCAGCTTCGATGCTCTCGACACACACCTTCTCAAGGTTTTCAGCGAATTCAATGAGCTTGGGATTGTTGTCAAGCTTGCCACGATGCTTCAAGCCACCAGTCCAGGCGTACACCGACGCAACGGGGTTAGTCGATGTCTTGTTGCCCTTTTGGTGTTCACGGTAGTGACGCGTCACGGTTCCGTGAGCAGCTTCGGCTTCAACGGTTTTGCCGTCTGGCGTCATCAAGACTGATGTCATCAAACCGAGCGAACCATAACCCTGAGCAACAGTGTCGCTTTGTACGTCGCCGTCGTAGTTCTTACAGGCCCAGACGTAGCCGCCTTCCCACTTCATGGCACACGCGACCATGTCGTCGATCAAACGGTGTTCGTAGGTGAGGCCAGCCTTATCGAAATCAGCCTTGAACTCAGCTTCGAATACTTCTTGGAACAAGTCTTTGAACTGACCGTCATAAGCCTTGAGAATCGTGTTCTTAGTACTGAGGTACACCGGATAGTTACGGCTCAAGCCATAACGCATCGAGGCACGAGCGAAGTCGCGGATGCTCTCGTTGTAGTTGTACATACCCATCGCAACGCCACCATCGGCGCCGTAGTGAGCAACCTGGAATTCCATGGGCTTGCTGCCATCTTCAGGAGTGAAAGTCATCGTGACTGTTCCAGCACCCGGAACCTTGAAGTCGGTGGCCTTGTATTGATCGCCATGTGCGTGACGTCCGATCACAATGGGCTTCGTCCAACCGGGAACAAGTCGCGGAATGTTGCTGCAAATAATTGGTTCACGGAAAACCACACCACCAAGGATGTTGCGAATGGTGCCATTAGGCGACTTCCACATTTTCTTCAGTCCGAATTCTTCAACGCGAGCTTCGTCGGGAGTAATCGTTGCGCACTTCACGCCGACACCGTGCTTCAGGATTGCGTTCGCTGAATCGATGGTGACTTGGTCATCAGTTGCATCGCGATGCTCCATACCGAGGTCGTAGTACTCAAGATTGATGTCGAGATACGGGAGGATGAGGCGGTCCTTGATGAACTGCCAAATGATGCGAGTCATTTCGTCGCCATCGAGTTCGACGACGGGGTTATCAACCTTGATTTTGGCCATGGGGCGCCTCCGGGTGTGGTGGTCGCTCGGCGACCACGGGTTATGTCACTTGTATTGTACTTGTCAACCTTAGCCCGACATGCCACCGCTGTGGCAACTAGTCGCCAATCAATCTGCGTGTCTGATGTGTCCGTCTGAGCTAACGCCCGAGACTCACAAAAGCCAAAGCCAACCCGGCACAGGCCATCCCCACGAATTGCGACCGATTGGCCTTTTCATGATCGAGACGGAGTGCCAAGACGATCGTGCTCACGGGGTACAACGCAGTAATCACCGAAACTAGCGACAGCATTCCATGGCGGTTGGCAAAGACAAACAAAACATTGGCACCCATATCGAATAGTCCCGCCCATAGTGCGATCGCCGGGATTCGAAGTTGCTGTTCTACCGAACGCTCCTTCGCACGACGCCGCACCAAGATAATTGAGGCGGCAATAGTGATTGATGCGATACGCGCTGCCAGTAAAGGCCACATTCCCGAATCAGCACTTGTTCGATCAAGGCAAACAAACATCCAACCGAATCCGCAACCCGCCAAGGTTGCAATGCCAACGATTGAAAGTTTCGTTGGAGCATGAGCACTGCCCACTGCTCCAGTGACCAACGCAATGCCAACCACTGCGATCACGATTCCGACATATGCAATGAGCGATGGACGATCTCCTAGAAACAAACCCGTTGCTACTGGTAGCACTGCACTCACCACTGCTGCAAGCGGAGCAACAACAGTCATCGATCCTTTTGCGAGCGCGTAGTAAAACAACGTCAGACCAACAAATCCACCCAGCCCGCCAGCTGCACCCCACAACCAGTCGTGCATGCCAGGCGCTGGATCACCAAGAATCACCAGAAAGATTCCTAGGAGCATCAAACTGAAGATTTGTCCGACACAGGTCACGATCAGGCTGTCAATTTTGCGCGATGCCCGACCGCCGCAGTAATCACCGAGGCCATAAACGAAAGCCGCGGCCGCAGCGAGCAAAATCTCCACATCACATAGTAAGCACGACCCCACACATCAGTCACGACTTGAGTACCTTTCGTGCATGCGTCGTTTATCAATCGTCATTATCTCAGTCCTAACCTTCACTGCTTGCAGTAGCAGTGATTCCAAAGACTCAACCTCAGCCGCCCCCGCAACAGATTCTGCAACAACCGAGGCGCCCACAACTGACGTGCCGGCTGAGACGACCACGACATTGGCAACGCCAACATCAATCGTTGCGCCTTATACAAGTGAGATTTACAGCGACCCCACACACTGGACCTGTCGTCCCGATATGACCGATACATGCGACGACGACACCAGCGTCACCATGATCAACGCTGACGGCTCGACCTCAGTCGAATCCTTTGTTGCCGATCCAAATGCACCCGTTGACTGTTTCTATGCCTACCCAACAGCAAGCGAAGACGCCACCTTGAACTCTGACCTCATCGCTGGTCGTGAAAAAGAAGTAGCGTTCCAACAAGCCGCGCGACTTTCAACTGCTTGTCGCATGTTTGCACCGACGTACCGCAGCGTCACCTTGGCTGGTCTCTTTAACCCAGCGCTTCCGGGCGACAGAACCCAAGCATGGTTGACTCCGTTCGAAGACATTAAGGATGCCTGGAATCATTACCTCGCCAATGACAATCAGGGGCGCGGAGTAATTTTGTTGGGACATTCACAAGGAACCGGACAATTGATTCGACTTCTGAAAGAAGTCATCGATCCGAGCGAAGAACAACGATCAATATTGATTTCCGCAATTATGTTGGGCGGCGCGGTTGCCGTTCCCGAAGGTGAAGACATCGGTGCAGCGATGCAAAACATTCCGTTGTGTCGAGCAAATGATCAAACCGGTTGCATCATCACGTACGCATCTTTCCGCGACACTGCACCTCCACCGGCCAATGCCTATTTCGGCAAGCCTGGTGGCATGGGACAGCCCGCACCCGCAGGCGAAATGGCTGGTTGCACCAACCCCGCCGCTTTAAGTGGAGGCAAGGGCATGTTGAAGTCTGCCTTTGAAACTGCCGACTGGGCTTTCACCGACCCCGCACTCGCCGCATCAATCACTACTCCATTTATGGGCTTCCCCGATCTTCTTGAAGCTGAATGTGTCTACGAGAATGGATTCTCATACCTCCAGGTGCACACCAACGCCGACCCCACCGACTCACGTGCTGATGCCTTCAAGGGTGACTTGTCGCCCGAATGGGGAACTCACGCTGTCGACTGGGAACTCGCCGGTCTCAGCATTCTTGATGTGGTTCAAGAAGAAATCGCCGCCTGGGTGAAGAGTCACTGACTCTGCCGCCAAGGCGCGGTTCACCTAAGGTACGCACATGCATCACGTTCGTTTTGGTCGTACCGGTCTCAAAGTTTCTCGCCTGTGCCTTGGCACGATGACATTTGGTTATCAGTGCGATGAAGACACGTCATTCGCCATTATGGATGCCGCAGCCGAATCAGGTATCGACTTCATCGATACTGCCGACATGTACCCGCTCGGTGCTCCCCCAGAACTCTTTGGACGCACCGAAGAAATCGTTGGTAAATGGCTCAAGGGTCGTCGCGATGATTTTATTGTTGCCACCAAATGCTTTTTCCCGACTGGCAAGAAGGCGTGGGAAGCCGGCAACTCGCGCCACAACATCATGCGTTCAGTCGATATTTCATTGAAGCGCCTCGGAACCGATCACATTGATTTGTATCAAGTGCATTCATGGGATGCCGAGACTCGCATTGACGAAACTCTGACCGCGATGGACGATCTAGTGAAGTCAGGCAAAGTTCGTTACGTCGGATGCTCAAACGTTTTGGCCTATCAACTTGCTCGCTCGGTTGGTCGCGCCGAAGTACTCGGTGTCAGTGGCTTTGAATGCGTGCAACCGCGTTACAACATGTTGTTTCGCGAAAATGAACGCGAACTTTTGCCGTTATGCGCCGAGGAAAACATCGCCGTCATCCCCTACAACCCTCTTGCTGGTGGATTCTTAAGTGGCAAGCACATGCGCGGCGCACCTACTGAGGGCGGACGCTTCACCCTCGGGTATGCCGCAGGGCGTTACCAAGATAGGTACTGGCACGACCGCATGTTTGACACCGTTGATCAACTTCGTCCCATCGCCGAAGAGGCTGGGGTTTCCATGGCGACCTTGGCCGTGCAGTGGGTACTCGCCAATCCAACGATCACCTCACCAATCATTGGCGCAAGTCGACCCGATCAAATCGCTGATCCCGTCGCTGCTGTCGGTTCACCTATCGATGCCGGAATCAAGGCGCGTATTGACGAGTTGACCTACGAATACCGCTTTGGCGATAACGCCCGCTGAATTAATTGCGGTCGGGCGCCCAGTTGCCGTGGAAGCCGAACGGTACTCGTGCGGGCAATTTCACCTGCGCAACGTATCCCCGATCAAAGTCACGTGCATCAATCACAACAAATTCTGTTGAGTCATTCGATCCGTCGTGTACAAATGTCACCAACCAACCATCATCTTCGTCGGTGCCGCCAGGTCGAGCGATGAACACTGGCTCGCCAGCTGCTCGCGAAACGCCGTGATCAAAGACTTTTCGCTCTCCAGTGACAAGGTCGTGTTTCACAGTTGGCCAATGCATTGAGCCTGAATCAATCTGCGCGCAGTAGCCAAATCGGTATGGCAGGCCGGTGAGCGATCCACGATGTCGCGGGAATTCATTAGCTGATGAGTCAATCGTGGTTGTAGAAACACGCTTGGTGATCGGGTCAATCTCCCAACGCATGAGACGTGGCAGAGCGTCACCGAATGGACCGAGCAAATCATCACGCATCATGAGGTCGTAAAAACTCACGTCAAGTACAACCTTGCCGTCGGGCGTGTCGTACGCGTTCATCGGGTGAAATACATATCCCACTGGCACATCAATCCATACGATGTCCGCCGCGGTTCCTTCGCGAGGCATCAGCCCCACACGATTGCCATACTCGGCGTTCCACCTGAATGGGAAACGACCAGCAAAAGCCAAATCAAAGTCAACCAAAACCGGCTGATCGTACACAACGACGTAACGATCAGTGATCGACATGTCATGCACCATCGACATGCCAGGCAATGGAATGTCCACCGTACGATTCACACGCCCGTCTTTTCCAACGCGTACGTACTGAACATGATCCATCCACTCAGCCCACGCATAAACGATCGCGTGCATCTCGCCAGTTACCGGATCAATTTTTGGATGCGCGGTGAATGCTCCAGGCAATGTTCCAAAAAAGTCATTGCGGCCGACGGTCTCTAGTTCGAACGTCAATTCCACTGGACATCCACCAGCTTCAATCATCGCCCACGTGGTGCCAGCAAATGAACCGACGTTGGTGTTGGGACCGATTGGAGAGTTATTCCAGTTTCGTCCCGAGATATCAGGCAAACCTCTCACTGCATTCACAGCGGTAGATCCGACATATCGATTGCGATACCACTCGGCGCGACCTTCACGTAATCGAATGCCATGCACCATTCCATCGCCCATAAACCAGTGATGAATCGCTGGATCAACATCAGTGATCGGGTTCGGTCCGTTGCGCAAGTACCGACCATTGAGTTCTGGCGGCAGTTCGCCAATGACTGGCAAATCGAAGGCGGTCACCTCTTCAGAAATCGGGGCGTAATTGCCTGAAAGGTAGCGATTGTGGGCGACTGCATCGGAAATTGAAGTCATGCCAGATGTCTAGCCCACCAACTTGACATCGTCAAGTAACTCTTCCCAGAAAAACACAAAGCCCCACCGTAGTGGGGCTTTTGGTGGGCATGACGGGACTCGAACCCGGGACCTCTACCATGTCAAGGTAGCGCTCTAACCAACTGAGCTACACGCCCAAAAGCAGGACTACCCTACAGCCTGTGCGGGGTCCTCGCCCACCCCACAGTCGCCATATTTGCCGTGCTTTTGTCCTTAGCGCAAACGCAGCGCTACTTCGTTAGCCATCAGGCGACCAGCACGGGTCAACGTGACCTGCCCGTTGTTCACCAGCACCAATTCGCTCATCAGTTCAAGATCGCTTGCGGAAAATGAATCAACAGGCACACCCTCACGCATGCGCAAGGCCAACTGCAGCCCCTCAATTCGTTGAGCATCAAGATCAAGAATTTCGCTTGACGACTCGGCACTTTGCGCAGAGTCGATCAACTCAATAAATCGATCAGGCGTGCGTACATTCCATGAGCGTCGCCCATCGTGGTGCGCGTGAGCAGCACTACCGAAGCCGGCATAGTTACCTTGAAACCAATACAGGCGATTGTGTTGGCACTCACGTCCGGGGAGCGACCAATTAGAGACCTCATAGTTCTCCATTCCCGCAGCCGTTAACAAATCATCAACGACGTCGTACATTTCAGCTTGAACATCATCATCGGGATGTCGACTGGGGTCGTCAGCAAGTGGAGTTCCGCCTTCAACGGTGAGTCCATAGGCCGAGATATGGGTTGGCTCAAGTTGCAAAACCGATGCAACCGTTGCGGCCCAATCATCAACTGATTCGCCGTGAACTCCATAAATAATGTCCAGATTGATGTCACTGAATCCTGCTTGTCGCGCAAGTTCAACGGATCGCTCAACATTGGCCGGATTATGAGTTCGTCCAAGCGATAAAAGAACATGACTTTGCATTGATTGCACGCCAAAACTCAGGCGGTTGACTCCACCATCACGAAAAACGCGCAACATCTCACTCGTGACGTCATCAGGATTGCATTCGATTGTAATTTCGGCATCACTCGTCGTTGGAATCTGCGAAAGGACTTGTATCAATGCCTCAGGCGGAACTCGTGTAGGCGTTCCACCACCGACAAAAATTGATGTCGCTGTCGGCATACCTTGCGCTACTGCTCGCGATATCTCGGTCGCTAATGAATCAAGATATTTCTCAATGATCTGATCACGATCGGTGAACGTCGCAAAAGCGCAGTAGTCACAACGATGACGACAAAACGGAATATGGACGTATGCGCCGTATCCCGGATTTTCAGCAGTTGCGCGCATTACGTTCTCGGTGATGTTTGAAAGAGAACACCAATTTCTTCAAGGTATGCGCGAACGTCGTCGATTGCGACATCAAGCATCACGGCAATGGCCCGCACGTCATCGGCCCGAACTGTGAGAACCTTGCCATTGAAGTCGCCACGCTGAACCTGGATCATCGACAGATAGCGAGACAGTGTTGCGAATCCTGAACCTTCAATGTTGGCCAATTTCACCAAATCAATGGCCAACTTGGATGACGTCTCGGCCGACCGCCCAGCGGCACGTTCTACTTCTTTAGGCAACAACTGTTCAATCGGTACATCGTAAAAATCGGCCAAACGACGTAGACGGGGCAACGAGATCGAACGCTCACCTCGTTCATATGCTCCAAGCACTGAAGCTTTGAACTCTTCGTGCGAAATGGCCTCAACCTCTTGCAAGGACAATTTCTTTTGTCGACGAATCGAGCGAAGTCGTTCTCCTACTCGCACGTTGTACTCAGCCGACAATGCATCGTCTTCATCAGGCACTTGAACCGACTGATGGGGCTTCTTAACCATGTTGCGACCTCATATGACTCAACATCACACCTGCAGCCACCGCAGCAGTTTCAGCCCGCAAAATTCCGCCGGGTAGCGACACCCGATGAGGCATCAAATCCATCTCTTGATGAGTAAATCCACCTTCTGGACCGATCACCAGTGTCGAAATATCTGAGGTCAAGGCTGAACCTTCGGGATCAGTAACGGCGATATTTGGCCCGTACGTTTCAACAAACTTTTCAATGGACGGACACACCTCATGAATGATCGGCAAGAACACCGAACGACTTTGCATTGCGGCTTCGCGAGCAATTTTTTGCCAACGCACTTGATTCTTTGCGCCTTTATCACTGTCCCATCGGACAATTGACCGCTCAGTAATGATCGGAACAATGTGATCAATTCCTAGTTCGGTCAACTTTTGAATCACCAAATCAGGTTTGTCGTTCTTTGTCACCGAAAATCCCACAGTCAACGAACGTGGATTTGTTTCGCTTTGAACTATCGATTCTTCGGTTGGCAAAGTGGCTGTCATTTCGTACTTGCATATTCTCCATGAGCCACGACCGTCACTCACCGAAACCGTCTCACCACTTCGCAATCGAAGGACTTTTGCTAGGTGATGAAAATCATCATCATTGAGAAACGGTGCGTTGATGTCAATCACAAACGCGTGAGCCGCGGCACGACGCCGCTCAATCATGAGAACGCCGATTTGATACGCGAGAAGAAACTTTTGTCAGCTGGCGCAACATCTTCGCCACGCTTTTCGGCGAACGTCCGCAACAACTCGGATTCAGCATCAGACAATTTTGTCGGTACAACCACTTTGACAACGGCAATCAAATCACCACGGCCAGTCGACTGCAAACGCGGAACCCCACGCTTCTTCAGAACAAATTGCCGCCCCGGTTGAGTACCTGCAGGAATCAACAATGTTTCTTCGCCATCAAGAGTTTCTAGTTCAAGTGAGACACCAAGCGTCGCCTGAGCAATCGAGATTTCGACTTCTGTCACAAGATTGATTCCGTCGCGTTCGTACATTGCGTGCGGCTTCACTCGCAAATGAACAAACAAATCGCCGGCCGAACCACCACGTTGGCCAACTGCACCACGGCCCGTTAAACGCAACGTCGAACCAGTATCAACACCGGCGGGAACATCAACTTGGAAGGTCTTTTCGGTAATGACGCGACCTTCACCACTACATGTTGCGCAAGGTGTCGCGATGATCTGGCCAAAGCCACGGCATCGCTGACATGCCTGCATTGACACCATTTGCCCGAGCAAACTCTGACGCACTCGCTGGACTTGACCGACACCGTTGCACTCTGAGCATTTCACTGGCTGAGTGCCCGAGCCAGCGCCCGAACCAGAACAGTCGTCGCACACCAATGCAGTGCGTACGCTCACCGGGACATTGGCTCCAAAGATCGCTTGTTCAAAAGACAGATCGGCAACGACTTCAAGGTCTTGTCCACGCGGAGGACCCGTTGGTCCTCGCTGTTGACCAAAAGGACTGCCACCAAAGAATGATTCAAAAATATCGCCGAGGCCACCTCCACCACCGAAGAAGTCACCGCCTCCGCCACCGCCCGCACCTGACACGCCCGCTTCCCCAAAACGGTCGTAGCGCGCCCTCGAATCGGCATCGGACAAAACCTCATACGCCTGGGCAACTTGTTTGAACTTTTCTTCTGCACTGGCGTCACCAGGATTGGCATCAGGGTGATATTGGCGAGCCTTCACTCGATACGCCTTCTTGATTTCGTCGGCCGAGGCGTCGCGCCGCACATCAAGGAGTTCGTAATAGTCAGCCATAATCGTCGTAATTCTACAAAGTTTATTTTTCGATCACGACTGCTTAGCTCTCGCCGAGTCGCCGACCCAATCGATCTGAGACAACCTCAACGGTCGCCAGTGCCTGCGGATAGTCCATACGGGTCGGTCCGAGCACCCCGATTGTTCCGAGCTGTTCACCATCGACCACAACTGGAGCCACGACGACCGAGCAACTTGCGAGAGGTTCAATGCCATGTTCGGCACCGATTGAAACACTGAGACCTCGATCAAGAATGTCACGCACCAAGGTCACAACTAAATACTGCTGCTCTAACGTTTGCAAAACCTGTCGCACCACATCTACAGCATCAAAAGCCGATGCCATCGATGACGCTCCGCCCACGAACACCGAGTCGTCAGCACCAACATGACGAAGCGCAGCATTTGCTTTCTGACAGATCGCATCCACTCCGGCGTCGCCACTCAAAGGAATTTCTCGCGAGCCTGCTAACGCATGACCAATGAGGTGGCGTTGCATGTGAACCGTTGCGGCCCCCAGACGAGTTTGCGAAACTTCGGCGTCGAATTCAAGATGTTCGCTTTCAACCGACCCATTTGACATCACCGCGACGACCATGGCCTGACGTGCAGAAAGTCCAACCACTTGCACGGCGCGAATTTCGGCTCGTTCAACTTTGGGACCGAGAACCACTGACGCGTAATTAGTGAGCCCAGCAACGAGGTGTGAGGTACGTGCTAAAAGTTCTTCCATCCGACCGTGGGCACCGTCAAAGAAATCACGAACCTGGCCGACTTTCACATCATCGAGACGACCAGGCTGGCTGAGGTGGTCAACAAAGAATCGATAACCCTTATCGGTTGGAACACGTCCGGCTGACGTATGCGGTTGAGCCAAGAAACCCTCTTGCTCAAGAACGGCCATTTCGTTACGAACCGTGGCGGAAGAAACATTGATGTCAGGCGCGGTCGCAATATGAGTTGAGCCAACGGGCTGGCCGGTGCCGATGTATTCCTGCACCACAGCTCGCAGAATTGCGGTCTTTCGATCGTCCAACATGACATTTGTAATCTAGCGCACTGCTCTGACGTCTCAAGTCCCTTCGGCGCCCATCGCCTTGTAACGCGCGAGCGCTTCGTCACGTTCAACCGAGTGATCAACGATGGGGGCCACGTAGCCCATGGGGACTCCTGCCCCCTTGCGCTTGAGGTCATGGGGAGCATGGATCAGCGAACTTGGCAATGAAGCAAGTTCCGGAACAAAATGCCGCACATAGTCGCCATCTGGGTCATAGCGCTCACCCTGCAGCATCGGGTTGAAGACCCTGAAGTACGGCGCTGCATCTGTTCCGGTACCAGCCGTCCATTGCCAGCCGTGCGAATTGCTGGCAATATCGCCGTCAACAAGATGCTTCATAAAGAACTTGGCGCCCCACTGCCACGGCAGGTGAAGATCTTTCACCAAAAAACTGGCGACAATCATGCGGACACGATTGTGCATCCATCCTGTTTGCACTAGCTCGCGCATACCGGCGTCAACAATCGGATAACCCGTCTCTCCGCGACACCAAGCAGCAAATCGCTCGTCAGCAATCGGGCCTTCATCGTGCACTAGGCCGTCAAGTTTGCGATTGAGATTTTTCCAACCCGTGTCGGGGAAACGAAACATCACGTCGGCGTAGAAATCACGCCAAGCCAACTCGTTGCGAAACACATTGTGCGATGGCCCCGGGACGAGATCGGCCAACAATTGTCGAGGATGGACAATTCCCCAACGTAAAGCTGCCGATAAGCGACTCGAGCCATTTACCGACGGGTCATTGCGACGATCTGCGTAACCATCAAGACCATCAACGCCGCGCAAGCGATATTCATTCCATTGATCGTGAACATCTTCTTCATTGCTTGGTGGCAACGCGAACGAGATCTCTGGTCGAGTTGGCGGACCTTCACATGGAACTGCTGGCGCACCGTGCCATTGCGGGTCTTTCGGTGCATCAAGTGGCGCTGGCCATCCATACGCTAGCCAACGCTTCGAAAATGGCGTGTACACCGAGTACGACAATCCGTCATCTTTGGTTACAACACCAGGATCGACCGCATACGGTGAGCCAACACCATGAAGCCGTTTGCCAAGTTCTTTCAGACGCAGACCCACTTCAGCATCGCGACGCCGACCATACGGAGCAAAGTCACGGGCCACATATACGTCATCCGCGCCGACCTCATTAGCCAGTGCCACGATCACATCAACAGGATCACCATGGCGATATACCAAAGCACGACCCATCGAGTTGTCCAGCGCATTCAAGGCATCGCACATGTACGCCACGCGTGGTGCGCCAGAATTCTTCAACAGGTTTGGGTCAACAATAAAAACCGGAACAACATCAGTGTGTTCGGCCAATGCTCGCAGAAGTGCTGGATTATCGGTCAGGCGTAGGTCTCGACGAAACCACATAATCGCGCGAGTCATTGTTATTCCTTATAAATCGGGGAAGCGCAAACGAATTGCGTTTCCGTGCGCGGGGAAACCTTCTATATCGGCGAGTGCCAACACCGTTGGAGCCAAACGACGCAATGCCGCATTATCGGCGCGTGCGATCGCAGTGCGCTTTAAGAATGCATCAACTGTGACGCCACTTGTAACGCGCGCATAACCATTGGTTGGCAAAGAGGCCGGTGGACCCAGAACAAAATTTCCTGCCGAAAACGGCGTGTCTTGTCCAAGCAGAATTTCGCCAGCATGCACGAGCATCTCGATCACCGACTCTTCTACATCGGCGCGTACAACTAGTTGCAAATGTTCCGGTGCAAATTCATTGGCGACGAGCGCTGCTTCGGTCATATCTTTCACAAGTACGCACCCACCGTTCACACCAAGTGATGACGCAGCGGCTTCGGCGCGCACTTCGGGTAGCAGCGCAATCTGCTTCACTAATTCAATTTCGGTTGCGGCGGCCAACGAGGCACTTGTCGTTATCAACAAAGTGCAACTATCGGTGCCATGCTCTGCTTCGATCAACAAGTCGGCAGCCAAACGAACTGGGTCGGCCGAATCGTCAGCGATCACGACACTTTCGGTTGGACCAAGTGCCATTTGTGTCGCGGTTCCGTAACGCTGCACTTCAAGTTGGGCGACTGTCACTGGCAATGAACCTGGTCCCATCAGTTTGACAACCCGTGGAATTGATTCAGTTCCGAAAGCCAACGCAGCGACACCGGCAGGACCGTTCACACGAAAGATTTCGCGCAAACCAAGTTCGCGCGCCACCGTAATAACCACCGGGTCCACTGCACCGTTAGCGCCGGGCTGCGGTGGAACAACGACTGCAATGTTTTTGACTCCGGCAACAACAGCTGGAGTGCCAAGTTGCGCAAGAACGCTTGGGTAACTTGCTTTGCCACTCGGACAGAACAGACCAGCCGAAGCAATTGCACTGACGCGCTCGCCCACCATTAAGCCCGGATCACTTTCAAATTGCCAGTTACCTAGGTGGCTCAAGAGTTGCTCGTTGAACCGACGAATGTGGTCAACCATGTCAGCGATCGCAACGCGTAACGCAGGATCAACTTTGCTGGGAGCCGATTCCCATTCATCATCACTGACGCGTAGCCCCGAAGGTTCGACTGAAACCTTGTCGAACTTGGCAAGTGCATCGCAGACTGCGGCATCGCCTCGTTCACGAACGTCAAGAACCAAAGCTGAAATCTGTTGGCGAAGTTCAGGAGTAATGACCTTGTTCAGATCACGATCAACTAATGCCGAACGTTGTGCAGCATCAAGCTGCGACCATTTCAATTGACGAAGTACCGAAGAACGCGACATCACTGTTCAGAGTACTAGGGGTTTCGAATTTGGCGAAGTTGTTTTCAAGAAGTACACCACAATGGCCAAAATCAATAGTGACAACAGACTTCCGTAAGCAAGCGACCACTCGGGACCTGCCCAGTCGGCAATCAGTCCAGTGACTGGTCCACCAATTGGTGTCGAGCCCAAGAATGCCACAGCCGACAGAGCCAACAAACGCCCCCGCATATCTGACGGACTTTGCTGCTGAACCAGACCGTTGAACGACGACAAGAAGATCGCTCCACCAATGCCTAGCGGCACCGCACCCACGAACGCCAACCAACCCGAGGGTGCCCATGCAACCATCGGCCCCGAAATGCCTAGAACAGCAACACTGCCAAAGAACAGTTTCAGCGATGCTTCTTTTCGTGATGCCGAATACAACGAACCAGCAACACTGCCAATGCTCAACACCGACAACACCCAACCGAACCAGCGTTCATCGCCCCAGCGAACCGCACTCAACTTTGGCAACGAAACCGAATAATTGAACGCAAAGGTGCTGACGACAACCAGCACTATATGAAGCGATAACAACTGACGATTGCCACTCACGAAGCGCAATGCATCGCGTACCGGCGTGCCACCTCGCGCTGCCTTGGGTGAACTGAACAATGTCTCGCGATTGATCAAGATCAGTGAAGCCAGAACGGCCACGAATGAAATGCCATTAATCGAAAACAACCAAGCAGTCCCCAATGGACCAACCAGTGCGGCCGCTAACGCTGGACCAAAAATTCGCGACCCAGTCATCACCGCAGTGTTCAAGGCCATGGCATTACTAATGTCCTCGGGCGGAACCAGTTCAACAACCAATCCACGACGGGCCGGATTATCAAAGGCATTTGCGAGACCAAGTAGCAATGCCAACATGTAGACGACCGGAACCGTCACTAAGCCAGCGAAATCTAAAACAGCCAACAACAATGCCTGTGCAGTCATTAACGACTGAGTGAACAAACACATACGGCGCTTGTCGCGCCGATCGGCAACAGCGCCAGCCCAGGCACCAAAAATGAGCATTGGCAAGAACTGCATGGCGACTGTGATACCGAGGTCAGTCGCCTTTCCAGTAAGGCGATACACCAAGATTGACATCGCCGTTGACTGCAACCACGAACCTACGTTTGAGACGAGTAGGCCACCAAAAAATAAGCGGGCGTTACGGTTCTGCAACGAACGAAAGGTTTGCGAAGAACCCATGGGTTTCAGTCGTCCAGTTTTAAGGCCGAAATGAAAACATCACCAGGCACTTCGACGCGCCCGATGGCCTTCATCTTCTTCTTGCCTTCCTTTTGCTTTTCGAGCAGCTTGCGCTTACGCGTAATGTCACCGCCATAACACTTCGCCAAAACATCTTTACGCTTGGCTTTAACTGTCTCGCGAGCAATCACTTTGCCGCCAATGGCAGCCTGAATCGGCACATCAAACATCTGGCGCGGAATAAGTGTCTTCAATTTTTCGCACATTCGCATGCCGTAGGTGAATGACTTATCACGATGCACGATCATTGAGAAAGCATCAGCAACGATGCCGTTGAGCACGATGTCTACTTTTACCAAGTTGCTTCGCTGATAACCATCAAGCTCATAGTCGAGACTGGCGTAACCCTGCGAGCGACTCTTCATCTGGTCAAAGAAGTCAACAACGACTTCTGCTAACGGAATTTTGTAATGAAGTTCAACACGCTCTGGCGATAGGTACTCGATCTTTGACATGTCACCACGACGTGATTGGCACAGTTCCATCAAAGTTCCGGTGTAGTCCTTCGGAGTAATGATGCTGACGCGGAAATACGGCTCTTCGATGTAATCAATATTCTGCGGCGGCGGAAGATCGGCCGGGTTGTCCACGACTTCAACTTCGCCGTTCGTCTTCATCACGCGATATTCCACGCTTGGAGCAGTTGCGATGAGCGACAAACCAAATTCACGCTCGAGACGTTCTTTCACAATCTCCATGTGCAACAGACCAAGGAATCCACAACGGAAACCGAAACCAAGTGCGCCCGATGATTCAGGTTCGTAAGTCACGCTTGCATCATTGAGTTTGAGTTTTTGCAAACTCTCGCGCAGGTTTTCGAATTCATCGCCATCAATGGGATACAAACCACAAAAGACCATGGGCTTTGGATCGCGGTACCCGGGCAACGCCTCTGTTGCTGCCTTGCCGTAAATCGTGACGGTCTCACCCGAACGCGCTTCAGCAATATCTTTGATACCGGCGATCAAATACCCAACTTCGCCAGGTCCGAGTTCGGCTACCGGAGTCGGCACCGGGCGACGAACTCCAATTTCGATGATCTCTTGTTGCGTGCCAGCCTGCATGAATTGCACTCGCGAACTTGAGTTAAGTCGACCGTTCATCACACGAATTGAAGACACAACTCCGCGATATTGGTCGTACTGACTGTCGAAGATCAGCGCTTGTAACGGAGCATCGGGGTCGCCAACTGGCGCTGGAATCTTTTCACAGATGGCATCGAGTAATTCAGGAACACCGGCGCCGGTCTTGGCAGAGATTCGCAAAATGTCACTCGCCTTAATGCCGAGCACATTTTCGATTTCTTGGGCGTACCGATCGGGATCGGCAGCGGGAAGATCGATCTTGTTCAAAACCGCCACGATCTCCAGGTCGTTTTCGAGGGCCAGATAGCAGTTCGCCAGAGTTTGGGCCTCAATGCCCTGAGCAGCATCAACCACCAGCACAACGCCCTCACATGCGGCCAGTGAACGGCTCACTTCGTAGCCAAAGTCAACGTGACCAGGCGTGTCAATGAGGTGCAGCGTGTAACCCTTCCAGTCAACACGTACGTTTTGGGCCTTAATCGTGATGCCTCGTTCACGCTCAAGATCCATCGAATCGAGGTATTGAGCCCGCATATCACGCACTTCAACGGCGTGAGTCATCTCAAGAATGCGGTCGGACAACGTCGATTTGCCGTGGTCAATATGGGCAATGATCGAAAAGTTGCGAATGCGGGAGAGGTCCATGGGGGTGAGGCGCTGGGGTTTTGCCACCCAAAAGGGTGAACCGTGCTGTCAAGAGACTAGCGTTCATCTGAACCTGAAAAGGGCTTGGCGTTGGGGAGTATCCCCTGCGCTGGTACTATCTCAGGGCTGTTTCAATCGCATTGAGGTTCCCGTGGCAAATATTAAAAGTCAAAAAAAGCGCATTCTGACGAACGCCAAGCGCGCTGAGCGCAACAAGGCTGTCAAGAGTGAGTTGAAGACCCGAGTCAAGACCGCCAAGGCGACGATCGGTTCTGAAACCAGCGCTGAAGATGTTCGCGTTGCGGTCAAGCGCATCGACATGGCAACTGCCAAGGGCATCATTCACAAGAACACAGCAGCTCGTCGTAAGAGCCGCCTCATGAAGCAGGTCAACGCTGGCGGCTGACCGTTCCGGTCAATTTTGCTAGTCGGGCGACAAGTACGTCCATGACAACTTCTTCATCAAGTCCGGTCGATCCACGTAGATCTAAATCGGCAGCAGCTAACAACTCGAAGGCCCGTCGAACTCCCGCTCCGGTGAGATTGCGATAGGCCTTCAATGCTTTTTCGGCCGAGAATCCTTTGAGCCCCAACACCGCTTCCGCTTCAGCAATGGATGAAACATCGGGCCCATCAAGTTTTGCCAACCGTGAATAGTGATTATGTAATTGCGCCATGATCTGCAACGGATGACGTTCGCCAGCAATCATCATGCGACGCGAAGCCATGAGCGCTTTAGTTGCATTGCCACCGTCGATCGCATCGGTCAAGTCCCACGGCTTCACATCACCGCGCTCTCCCAAGAATGGTTCGAGTTTTTCGCGAGTGATCTTTTGTGATCCGTATGTTGACTTTAAGGTGCCGGCAATTCCACCTAAACGTGCGACGTCTTCACCCAACCAATCAATCAACATCGCCACCGCTGGAGCGTCGAGCAATAGTCCGAGTGCTGAAAGATGAGACTCCCACCATTCACGACGATCCTTGGCCTTGGTGGGTGGAGACGGGTCGATGGATTGACCACCACTTGCTTTTAGGCCGTCAGCAATCACCTTTGCCACGCGACTGCTACCCCACTCAAGAACTAAATGAGTGAACTCGGCAGCATTGTTGAGATATGCGGCCAAAACATCCAAATCGTCGACTTTAAAGTTCGATACTCCACGGGCCACGATGACTCGGGTATCGGTAAAAAATGGCGGAGTGTTGGCAGCCTCGGTGACGGCAGCCATGACGTAATCGCCATCAAATTCTTCAAGCATCAACGATCGGTCTTCATCGCCGACAAGCTCGCGCACCTTATCTGAGACAGCCTCGCTGACCAGAACATCGTCCGAACCGTGGAACAAGAACACACTCATGTCTCTAGGTTGTCACATCGGTGCCTCATGACCAGCAAAAGTGGGGCCAGTCCCACGGCAATATCAAGCCAAATGGGCAGGTTGAAATGTTGACCAAGAGCAGCGACCGTATCCACCCACTTGACACCTACCCCAAGGGGCCACATCACGACCGTCGCAACAACTCTCGGCAAGAAGCCTGACAGCAGAGCGACCGGGATTCCGATCAGCATCACGATTCCGGCCACCGGAACCGCCAGCAAGTTACACGGGATCGCTACCGCACTCGGCCAACCAAAAACCATCACCGCAACGGGCAGTACGCCTAATTGAGCTGCCAGTGACGGCACGATCCAATTCAAGACCCACTGATGATTCTTGAAACCCCAACACTCAAGAGTTGAACGAATTCGCGATGACAACAAAATCAGGCCCGAACTTCCACCGATCGACAACCACCATCCCACTGACCACAAAAGAAATGGGTCAATCAACAACAAACCAATGCAAGTCACGACGAGCACTTGCCACGCTTTCAATCGACCACCAATAGCGAACACAGTCGCCGAGATTCCGGCCATTGTGACCGCACGAATCACTGATGGTTCAAGTCGAGTCATAATCGCGAACCACGCCAGAACCAAAAGTGTGAGCGTCAAACGAAACCATCGTCGAAGTCGCGTCAAGAACGGTGCCGCCACCGTTAAAACAAAAGCCACATTTTGTCCAGACACCGCCGTGAGGTGTGCCAGGCCGCTTGCTCGGAATCGATCAATCATCTGAGGCGGTTGTTGCGAGTCATCCCCGTACACCAAACCCGCGAACAGCGATGACTGATCTCCAGGTAACACGCGCGCACCTTTACCTAACGCGCTTCGTATGCGATTTGCTGCTAATTCAAAACGAGATTCTCTGATATGCGCTCCTGATGCGAGGCTGCTCATGACTTTCACGTCAAATCGTCCAACAATGTGGCGCACCTGCAATCGGTGATTGGCGGCAACATTTACTCGACGCGTTCCGTTCACACTGATTGTTTCGCCGGCAACAAGAGTGGATATTCGGCGCGCCGAACTTCCGTATATCCACGATTCGAATCGTTGCCCTTCAATTTCTACAACGACTCGGACGCCTTTCCCAATTGGCTGAGGATCTGTCTGTAGAACTGCCAGGCCGTCATAATTTCCCGAATGAACTTGTCCAACTCGTTGCCATTCACTGTGACTTCGCCAGCAAGCGACACAACTCACTAGGCACACAAAGAACACAAGCCACATCCGCAAGTTTTGTGTCCGAACAATGACCGCTACGAACGACCCGAGCCCAAGTATCAGCCAAAAACGACCAACCGAATGCACTTTTTCACCGAGCCAAACTGACGAGGCAACCATCACAACCGAGACAACTGCCAAGCAATGCAACGTTCGGACACTCATTTGGTCGTACTGTTGATGTTCGTGAGTAGTAGCCCGAACATTGTTCCCGATGGCGTCGTGTATCACCGCTTACTCGTTCGTAAATTCGGTCCGTACCTTGCTGTGGCAATTTCAGCCGCGATCGGAATTCTTTCAGCGCTACTTTTGATTGGTTCAACGAGTGCGATGCGGGGTATCCCCGGATTTATCTTGGCCATCGTCGCAATCCCAACATTGCCTTTATTTGGCGTACCTGTCATGGGCGGCACTGTTCGTTGGCTATTGGCGATCGTTTCCAGTGGATTGCTCTGGGCCTTCGTTGGCCACATAGCGGCGCAACGATCCACTAACCGCACCATTTCAAGTTGGCCCGAATGGCGCCGCGAATGGACTCGTCTGAGTGTCGGTGTTTGGGTCGGGGCGATGTTTGGTCTTGCCGTCGCAGCAATTGCGCTTGGCATCAATCCCATCTCGATGTAATCGCGATTCACGTCGTGGCAAGTCCCTGCAGCGCCGCAACTTTTGCCGGTCCAATTCCGGGCACTTTTTCAAGCCCATTCACATCCGCGAATGGCCCGTGTTGATCGCGATACGTCACGATTGCTTGAGCCGTCGCTGGTCCAACTCCAGGCAGTTCATCCAATAATGCCGCATCGGCCGAATTGATATTGATCGGATATTCCACAACTGGCTTTGAATTGGAGACGCCATCACTATTCAGCCCGCCACTTGCCACGCTTGCCGACACCTTCTCTCCGACTGCGGGCACATACACCTGTTGCCCGTCGGTTAAGTGATTTGCCAAATTGATCGCATTGAGATCAGCGATTGCAGTCGCTCCCCCAGCAAGACGAACCGCGTCAACAACACGTGCGTCACCTGGCAAGTCATAGACCCCTGGTTTGAGAACGTTGCCCGCAACATGCACTGCTATGAAAGGCACCGTCGTTGGAATGTTCGTAACGGTGATGCCACTTGCGACCGATCCACTGTTTGGAATGGTTGACGCATAGGTCAGAGATGCTTCAACCGGCGTCGCCGGGGTACGCAACAAAAAGAATGCGCCAAATCCGACAACGGGAATGCACACACATGCCGTGATTATTCGACCCCAACCAAACCAGGTTCCGGTCTTGACAAGGTGACTCAATAAGTGGCGCGCCAGCGGCAGGATGCTCAGCCTCAAGGTTTGAGATTTCTCATCTTCTTCAGGTGGTGCAGGACGCCATTGCTCCACGACTCCACCTCGAACTCAATACCTCAGAAATTACTGAGTAGAACCACCAACTGGCGTACGCCAATGCGTCGCGATCACGGTTCGTCGATCGAATTCACGGCGAATCGCTTCTTGTCTCGCCGTCTCATCCCACCCCAAGAGAGGTCCAGCAACTGAAGCAACACGTTCAAGCACTTCACGACTCACTGGACCAATTGTGCCGATCACCAAACGGCGATCAACGATGTCTGAAAGTGTGCGCGCACCCTCATCGGTGACGGCGAAAACAATTTGGGCTTCAATGTCGTTGCAGCCTGGTGACAATTGCTGCACCAATGTTGGGTTCTGCTGGACAATGGCATCAATTCGCACCCACTCAGTGCCATAAAGACGAGCAATGTGTTCGCCAATGTGCAGTGCAATGCCATGGTCATTCATGATCATCGCCGCTTCAGTAATGAATGGCTCGGCATCTTCAGCCCAAGCGAAGGCGCCACCAGCGGCGGCACTACGTGAATCAAAGTGTCGCGATCGGACACCTTGCAATTCATTTTTCAATAACTCGTCAACCATTTCTTCGGCGGTCGCACGACCGGTCGTCCACTTACCCCCACCAATTGACCACAAATTATCCACCCCGTGGTCGGCGTGGTGGTACAACTCATGGGCGCGACTTGCCGCATACGTTCCTTCGTCTTGACTGCCTTCATCGCCTTCATTGGTTTCGCGAATCAGCGGACGAACTCCGACCGTCGTCATTTCAACATCGTCAGTCGTCAGTTTTGGCTCTGATGGTGCCATTGTTGAATTCACCGTGTCGAGGATGAGAGTCACGTCATCTGGGTCAACCACTACACCTGATTCGTCATCTGCGATTGGGGTATCGGTCGGACCGATAAACGACTTGCCCATCCACGGAGAAACGATCACATGTCGACCAGATTGCGCACGGGCGAAGACTGCGTCGGCCACTCGACCAGGCCCACCCAATGGGCGCGTCAAAATATGAACACCTTTGGAGCGGTCGACGCCGACGCCAGTTCCTCGACCTAACGTCGCAAGAACTTTGTCAATCCACGGTCCAGCCGCATTCACGACCACATTGCCCTTGATGGTGATTTCGTTTCCAGACAACACGTCGGTTGCTGTCACACCCTCGATATTCAAACGATCAGATGAGGTTGAGACAAACCCTGTCACGCGCACGTGATTCAGCAACACCGCCCCAGCTGCAGTCGCCGACTTCGCATAGGCCAGCAACAGACGCTCGGGATGCACGTTCAAGGTGTCGTGATACGCGAATCCGCCTTGCAATCCACTTTGATCAAGCCAAGGCACCGCCGCCAATAATTTTGAGCGACTCAGCCAGCGCGGATGTGGTATTCGCAGACTGTCGGGAGCCCGTAAATTTCGGTCAAAGGCCAATGTGTCATATAACAAAACACCAGCACCGATTAACGCAGTTGGGGGTTTGCTCCAACGCCACGCCGGCATGATGAAACGAGTTTGCTCAACAAGGTGGGGTGCACCAAGGGCCAACACACGACGTTCACGCAAACTTTCGCGCACAACGGCGACGTCATACTGTTCGAGATAACGAATTCCGCCGTGGATGTATTTCGTTGTTGCGGCACTTGTCCCCGAACCGAAATCTCCACGTTCAAGCAAAATAGTTTTTAGCCCACGAGATGCCGCTTCACGAGCAACTGAAATACCAGTGATTCCGCCACCGATAATGATGACATCAAATTCTTGATCAACATCGCTCAACGAACGTTGAATCGTAAATGCCGATGATGTTGAGTTCATAAAAAATCGCTATCAGTAGAGGCGCATGGTTAGTTTTTTGCGCCAACCCGCCGTACGCGGATCTTCAAGACCCATCACTTCAAGAATGTCCACGAATTGTTGACGCGCTTCGTCGTCGGTCTTCACGAGTTCGAGAAGTTGACCCAATTGATGGTCGTAATCATCTTGTGGGCGCATCGACAATCGCGCTGCCGCCGCAGCTTTACGTACATCTTCAGTCTCTGGCACTCGGGCCAGCAACGCCAGTGCGGCTTCGCCTTCTCCTCGCGCCGTGAGAATGGTTGCCAGAGCAACGATGGCCGATTCGTTACCTGGCTCGATTTCAAGGACTTCAGTCAAACTCTGTTCGTCTCCACGATTCAACAAAGCATTGATGTGTTCTTGAGTTGCCGTCGGAAGCATCTGCTCGACAAATTGACGAACGGCCGCTTCAGCAAGAGGGCCTTGAAATTCGCCCATAATGGAGCCATCGCGCAGTGCGAACATTGCCGGAACCGCTTGCACGCGAAAGGCCTGCACAATTCCAGGATTGTCGTCGACATTGATCTTGGCAAGTAGAACTTTTCCTTGAGTGTCGGCAATGATCGCGTCAAGAACCTGCGCAAATGCGACACAGGCCTCACTTCGTGGGGTCCATAAATACGCCAACACCGGACCCGAAGCCGATCTGGCCAAGACCTCAGTCTCAAATGTCTCTTCGGTGACGTCAATAGCCATACCTTGACGATACCCGAGACCGACTTTGACCGTTCTCCAGGCACACAAGATCGGTGGTTCGTAGATACCGTACGGGGTCGTGAGTAGTGAATCGCCCAGCATCCCCGGTCTCGATATCAGCAAAGTCACCGCTTGGCTTGAATCCAATGTCACGGGGGCCGTTGGTCCCTTCACATTTGATGTCATCGCCGGAGGCCACTCCAATCTCACGTTCAAGGTGACCGGAAGTAACGGGAAGCAATTTGTCTTACGGCGTCCCCCACTTGGTCACGTGCTCGCCAGCGCTCACGACATGGGTCGCGAACATCGCATCATCGCCGCTCTCAATGGCACTGCAGTCCCTGTGGCTCCCGCTGTTGGCTTTTGTGACAACCTCGACGTCAACGGCGCCCCGTTCTACGTGATGTCATTCGTTGATGGACTCGTCATCCGTGAACGCGAAGCAGCAGAACGCCTTCTCACCGTTGACGCCCGTCGCCGCGCCAGCGAATCCATTGTTGACACCATGGCCGCAATTCACGCAGTCAGTCCCGAAGCAGTTGGTCTTGGCGATCTTGGTCGTCACGAGGGATACATTGCTCGCCAACTCAAGCGTTGGTACGGACAATGGAACCAACAAAAGACGCGCGATTTACCAAGTGTCGATCGAGTTCACGATGAACTCATGGCACGCATTCCTGATCAAGGTCCGGCAACTCTCGTTCATGGCGACTATCGCCTCGATAACTGCATGGTTGATTCGAGTGGGCAAGTCATCGCAGTTCTCGACTGGGAAATTTGCACACTCGGCGACCCCATGGCCGACCTTGGTTTGTTAATGGTTTATTGGACTGGTCCTGGCGATGATGCATCGGCATGGAATGGTTCAGCATGTTCGGCTCCTGGTTTCCTTGATCGAGCCGACCTTGCTCGCCGTTATGCCGAGGTCAGTGGTCGCGATACTTCGCAACTCGACTTCTACACAACGTTTGCGTACTGGAAGCTGGTTTGCATTCTTGAGGGCGTGTACTCGCGTTACTTAGGTGGAGCTTTGGGTCAACGTGATCCCGCCGAACTTGAACCCTTCAATCAACAAGTACTCGGCGCAGCTGCTAAGGCTGAAGACATGTTGAGTCGCCTGAAATGACCAGCGAAATTCGCGATGTTGAATTGCACGGTGAACTTCCTTCGCTTGATTCGCCCATTCTGATTGTTATGTTGCAGGGCTGGATTGATGCAGCCGGTGCCGCCAATGACGCCATGTCAGCAATTGAAAGTCAGATTGATCCGTTGCCTGTTGCGACTTTTGATCCCGATGTCTTCATTGACTATCGTGCCCGCCGTCCAACGATGGAAATACGCGAAGGACGCAACAACGGAATTGATTGGCCTTCAATCGATTTGTACGCGGGCAAAGATAACAACGGTCGAGATGTATTGATTCTTCGTGGCCACGAACCCGATTCAGCATGGAATCGTTTTTCTGCTGCGGTTCGCGAATTGTGCTTACGTATGAACGTATCCATGATGGTCGGACTCGGCGCCTACCCCTTCCCCACTCCGCATACTCGAGCAAGCAACTTGTCATGCACGACGCCCACTATTGAATTGCTGAACAAGATCGCCTTCTTACGCAGCACTGTTGATGTTCCTGCAGGAATGACCGCGGTGCTTGAACAGGTTCTTCATGACAGTGGCATTCCCTCAATTAGTGTGTGGGCACAAGTACCGCAGTACATTCCGGGCATGACTTACCCCGCGGCCTCTCTCGCTATTTTGCGGGGCCTCGTTCCGGTTGCCGATTTACATTTTGATGGGACGGCACTCGAACAAGAATCGGTCATTCAACGCGAACGCCTCGACCGCATGGTCTCGCGTAATAGCGAACACGCCGAGATGGTCGAAAAACTTGAAGCTGCATACGACGCTTTGGTGCAAAACACCAATTCCGATCCCAAAAAGCCGCTGATGACCGAGCAAGATATTCCGTCGCCCGAAGAAATGACCGCCGAACTTGAGGCTTTGCTGCGTAACGCCAATCCTGATCTCCCCTGACGATTCAACTAGTTTGAATCGAGCCGATCGTGCGAGCGGCTAGTGAATTCGACTTGGAGGAACATCATGAAGGTAGACGGTGGCATCAGCGCCAATTTGCATGAAGCGATCAAGAGCGCCAAAGAGGCCGAGACCGCTGGTTATTCGGGCGCTTGGACCGCTGAAACCAACCATGATCCGTTCTTACCGTTGTTACTCGCGGCCGAGCACACCACCAAGTTAGAAATCGGCACGTCAATTGCGGTTGCCTTTGCTCGCAGCCCCATGACCCTCGCCAACACCGCCTGGGACCTTCAGGCGTACTCACAGGGTCGCTTCATTCTCGGTTTGGGCAGCCAAATTCAACCACACATCACCAAGCGTTTCAGTATGCCTTGGAGCAAACCCGCCGCTCGCATGCGCGAAATGGTCCTTGCAATTCATGCCATTTGGGATACCTGGCTCACGGGCAACAAACTCGAATTTCGCGGAGAGTTCTACACCCACACATTGATGACTCCGATGTTCAGTCCCCCGGCGAGCGATATCTCGGCATTTGGCAAGCCCAAGATTTTCTTAGCTGGCGTTGGCGAATTGATGACCGAAGTGGCTGGCGAAGTGTGTGACGGATTCATTTGTCACGGTTTCACCACCGAGAAGTATTTGCGTGAAGTCACCATTCCTGCTTTAGAGCGCGGCCGCGCCAAGGCTGGCAAGACCATGGAAGGTTTTGAAATCGTCGGTCCAAGTTTTGTCGTCACTGGCAACAACGAAGCCGAACTTGAACGAGCTGCTGTCGGAACGCGCAAACAAATCGCTTTCTATGGTTCTACCCCGGCATACCGTCCTGTCCTTGAAATGCACGGCTGGGGCGAGGTACAGGATCAGCTCAATGCGCTTTCGAAGCAAGGCGAATGGGACAAGATGGGCACGCTCATCACCGACGAGATCCTCAATACCTTTGCGGTCGTCGGACTCCCCGAGCAGATCGCTCCCGAGTTACATCATCGTTACGGTGACGTCATTCAGCGCATTTCGTTCTATGCCCCATACAGCAGCGATCCCGAGCGCTGGAGCAAGGTCATGTCAGCCCTGCAATCGTCGTAATCGTCCCATTGCTGACATAGTTGCCAATTGTTTAGAAAACCTCAAGAACGGCACCTTGCCCAAACTTGAGGAACCAGTTCAGAGTGTGAACTGCATGCCAACATCTCGAATCAGGGTCAACAGTTTGCTTGCTGTGATTGTCGCTGCGGCCACATTGCTTTCTTATTGCCTGACGTCGCGGGCACTTGAATCGCAACCTTCCGAGGTGGGGTGTATCAACACCCTTGATCTCTCTGCACTCAGCCATTCGAATTTGACTTCAAAAAATCCCAAACGATTTGTTGCGCTCACTTGTGGTCAAGAAGTCATCACACCACAAGGTTTTCAAACTGCAGTTGCATTACGCAATTTGAATCCCTAGACAACTAATTCAAGTTCGTTCGCCAAATACAACTCACGACACTTCGCCCGTTGCAATTTGCCACTACTTGTTTTTGGCAGGGTTCCTGGCTTCACCAACATGATGTCTCGTGGAGGCAAACCCGAAACTTCAAGAGCTGAATGGTGAATTGCTTCACGAACAGAATCAAGATTGTCAGCCTTCACTTCAGCAACAACGATCACTGTTTCTTTACCTTTGTATCCATCGACACCAAAAGCAATCACATTGCCAGCGCGCACACCTTCAATTTCACCAACTGCACGCTCGATGTCTTCTGGGAAAACATTGCGGCCGCCAACGATGATCACATCTTTAATTCGACCGCAAATTACTAGCTCGCCTTCAAGCAAATACGCCAAGTCACCAGTACAGAGCCAGCCCTCATAAAACATTTCGCGAGTCGCATCGGGGCGCTTGTAATAACCAGGAGTCACGCTGGTGCCGCGCAACAACAACTCACCAACATGTCGCTCAGGTAGAACTTCGCGGGTCGTTGGATCAACAACTTTCATTTCGAGACCAGGCACTGCTTTCCCGAGTAGCGGAAGGCGTCGCACGGTGACTTCATCGTCGGCGGCACTGACGGGACGAGCGATACGGTCACGCTCCATCACAATGCGATCGACGTTGTCACACTTCAAACCGCGATAGCGCGGCGGGAACGCTCCTCCAATAGCGACTTCGGCCATTCCAAAGGCTGGGAAAATACTTCCAGCCGACAAACCAAATGGCTCAGCCGCCTTCACGAATGCTTCAACTGCTTGCGGATCAACCGGTTCAGCACCAGACAAAGCCAAAGTCAATGACGACAAATCAAGATCAGTTGCCCGCTTCAACGCGCGCGTCGCTAGCACCCACGAAAAGTTCGGGCCCGCAGTCGCAGTCCCCTTCCAATCACTTATCCACTGCATCCAATGACCAGGATGCGCCATGAAATCTTGGGGGGCTGCTTGAACTAATTGCACCCCGTTCAACATAGGTATTGACAAGAAGCCAACAAGACCCATGTCGTGATACAGCGGAAGCCACGACACCATCACTTCGTTGGTATCAAGTTCGGCGGCAGCACAACTGGCATCAACATTGGCTGTCAACACCCGGTCGGGAATCATCACGCCTTTGGGTTCAGATGTCGAACCACTCGTGTATTGCAAAATCACCAAACGTTCGGGATCATTTGCCGGCAATTCCAAACGTTCACCGGAGGGTTTGCCAGGACCAGGCATGACTGAGGCCATGGGCAACGTTGGCGGGTCTCCAGGGATCGTTTGATAAAACGCGGCGAGTTGATCATCGATCAACACAAGCTTGGCCTCACCATGACGAATACGCGACCGCGTGCTTTCGATAAAGGCATCTAATGACGCCATGCGCATCGGCAGTGGCAACACCATGCTTGCGACACCCGCTAACCAGCAGCCGCGAATAATCGTCATTAACTCTCGACTTGTCGGACCCAGAATCGCGACGTGATCGCCTGGCACAATGCCCATTGCCTGTAACGCCGCTCCAACCGCGCGCGCATCATCATGAATTTCGCGCCACGAGATAAATGCTGGCCCCTCAGTAGGAGCAATGCTTTGTCCAACAAATCTCACACCCGTTGGAGCATCTGCAGACTTTTCGAGACGATCGATGACCGAACCAGTCGGCAACTGGCGAGTGACTGCGTCTCGTCGAGCCCGACTGAGAGCGTGCTCTTCGTTAAAACGAGAACTTGGGTTGAGATGATCAGGCGAGTTATTCATGGCGACGGGGAAAAATTAGTCGCCCGAGACCCCTTGCGAGGTGTTCTAGGACATCCAGACGCCGACGACTCGCCCAAAAGAGTCCCCAGCAGGGCTAATGCCCATATCCTTGGGGTGTTATGTCTGCGAGCACACCCGAACACACGTCGTCCGATTCAACGCATAGTGGCGAGACCCCCCGTTTGCGATACAACGCGTCGCTTGCTTCAGACATCGAACAACGCTGGCAAGACCAATGGGAATCTGACGGTACGTACGAGGCCCCAAACCCCGCCGGACCATTAGCCGATCTAGCCAAGGTTGCAGGTCGCCCAAAACTTTTTGTTCTTGACATGTTCCCTTACCCCAGTGGTGCTGGTTTACACGTCGGACACCCACTCGGATATATCGCGACCGATGTCTACGCGCGATACAAGCGCATGACTGGCTACAACGTTTTGCACGCTTTGGGTTACGACAGTTTCGGCCTGCCGGCTGAACAACATGCCATCGCAACTGGTGTTCACCCACGAGTCAACACCGAAGCCAACGTTGCCAATATGCGTCGCCAACTACGTCGTCTCGGACTTGGCCACGATGCTCGTCGCAGTGTCAGTACAACCGATGAAAGTTTTTATCGTTGGACTCAATGGATTTTCCTCAAGGTCTTCAATAGTTGGTATGACGAAGATCTCAAGCGCGCTCGCCCAATCGATGAACTCGAACAGGGTTACGCCGACGGTTCAATTGCCACACCCGATGGTCGCTCGTGGGCAGATCTCAATAAAGCAGAACGCCGTTCTGCAATTGATGCACGCCGCCTTGCGTACCTCTCCGAAGCACCAGTGAATTGGTGCCCCGGACTCGGAACAATTCTTGCGAACGAAGAAGTGACCGCCGATGGTCGTAGCGACATTGGCAACTACCCCGTTTTTAAAAAGAGCATGCGCCAATGGACCATGCGCATCACGACGTACGCCGATCGTTTACTTGATGATCTCGAACGGCTTGATTGGCCCGAACCCATCAAGTTGATGCAGCGCAACTGGATTGGCCGCAGCGAAGGTGCCCGAGTACATTTCGCGTCACCAGTAGGCGACCTCACCGTGTTCACCACTCGACCCGACACTTTGTTTGGTGCAACATTCATGGTGATCTCACCTGAACACCCACTCGTTGATGCCTTAACTACCGACGAGAATCGTCAAGCGATTCAGGATTATCGCGTTGCCGCCTCCGCAAAGAATCAATTCGATCGCACCGACGACACCAAAGAAAAGACTGGCGTCTTCACCGGCACGTACGCAACCAACCCTGTCAACGGCGCACCTGTTCCGGTGTGGGTTGCTGATTACGTGTTGATGGGTTACGGCACCGGTGCAATCATGGCTGTTCCTTGTGGCGACCAACGCGACTTCGATTTCGCTCGTCGTTTCAATTTGCCGATTCCCGCCATTCAGCAACCACCCGCCGAGTGGTTTACTTCGCGCGAACTAGAAGTTCAACGTGGATCAACAGTTGACACGTCAACATGGCCCGAAGCTTTCGTTGGCGATGGCGTTTATATCAATTCTTCAAATAGTGACCTCACCCTTGATGGATTGGCTTCAGTCGATGAAGGCAAATCGGTCATGAACACTTGGCTTGAGGCCAATGGTCGTGGCAATGCCAATATCAATTTCAAATTGCGCGACTGGCTCTTTAGTCGCCAGCGTTACTGGGGCGAACCTTTCCCCATCGTGTACGACGAAGACGATCAACCCGTTTCACTTCCCGACTCAATGCTTCCGGTTCTTCTTCCCGAACTCGAAGACTTCAAACCGCAAGCACTCGACCCCAATGACGATGTCACCGATCCCATTCCCCCACTCGCTCGTAGCACCGAGTGGCGCGAAGTAGTCTTAGACCTTGGCGACGGACCAAAGAAGTACCGTCGTGAAATCAATGTGATGCCGCAGTGGGCTGGCTCATGTTGGTATGAACTTCGTTATCTCGACCCCACCAATACTGACTACTTCGTTGACCCCGAAGTGGAGAAGTACTGGATGGGACCAGCCGATGGAGGCGACGGCACAACCGGACATACCGGTGGCGTTGATTTGTATGTCGGCGGAGTTGAGCACGCCGTGCTTCACCTCTTGTACGCCCGCTTCTGGCACAAGATCTTGTTTGACCTCGGACATGTCTCAAGTTCAGAGCCGTTCTATCGCTTGTTCAATCAGGGCTACGTGCAGGCTTTCGCCTTCCGCGACCCTCGTGGTCAGCCGGTACCTGCCAGCGATGTTGAAGAGCGCGATGGTGCTTATTGGTACGAAGGCGAAAAGGTTTCACGCGAGTACGGCAAGATGGGCAAGAGCCTGAAGAACATCGTCACACCGGACGAAATGTACGACGAGTACGGCGCCGACACTTTCAGACTCTATGAGATGAGTTCTGGCCCGCTTGAAGCAAGTCGTCCATGGAATACGCGTGACGTCATCGGTATGCAACGTTTCTTGCAACGTGTCTGGCGCAACTTGGTTGACGAAGACAGCGGTCGTTCACTCGTTATCGACACTCCGGCGACTGAAGAACTCCGCAAGTTGATGCACCGCATGATCGACGGAATACGCGCCGACATGGATGCACTTCGTTTCAACACGGCTATTGCCAAGTTGATCCAACTCAATAATGCACTCACTCAAGAAGCAGCAGCAGTTGGAGGATCGCCGCGAGAAGTCGTGGTTCCGATGGTGCAAATGTTGTCACCGCTGTGCCCTCATATTGCCGAAGAATTATGGAGCCGGCTCGGCCACGATCAAACCGTGACCTTTGTGCCGTTCCCCATCGCCGATCAGTCACTGCTTGTTGAAGAGACCATTGAGTACCCCGTGCAGATCAATGGAAAAGTGCGCACTCGCCTCACTGTTCCTCACGATGCTGATCAAGCAACAATTCAGGCGTTGGCTCTTGCTGACGAAAAAGTTATTGCTGCTCTCGACGGAGAAGTGCCCAAGAAGATCATCGTGATTCCTGGTCGTATGGTGAACCTCGTCGTCTAGATCTTTCCCTAGATCGCAAAGACGCCGTTGACTATCAACATGATGCTCAGCGCAAGGCTGACCGCCGCGCAAGTTCGAGTCGCCCAAACTAATGATGTATCGCTCACACGCTTCAACAAATAGCGTGACCACAGAATTGCGACAACTAGACCACCAATAACCGACCACCATCGCCCATCAGCCGATACCGCTAGTCCGAAGATCAATAACTCTGGTCGGGCCACCACAAAAAAGAGTGACGGCGCAGTTGATTGATATGCCAGCGTTGGAAGTGCCGCCAAAATACCAACGACTCCTGCAGCAATGAGCGCGGTCGGAACATTGGTATCTAGCCAACCCAAAACGCGTGAGCCATTCAAAATCACCAGGGTAAAGAGAATGGCAAAACGATACAAATACCCCAACGTTGGCTGGCTTCCTCGCCGCACAAGTCCATGAACCGATTGCGATGCATGTAAGTGACGCAGTGTGCGAACAAGACGCGGAGGGTTCAATAACAAAATTGTCAGAAGAGCGACCAACAATGACGAAGGAACCGACTCTCGTCGCGGTAGTTCTCCACCAGCTTGCGCGATGCGATCATTCACGATGTTGGCCTGCAAGAGAGCCGACATGGCGTGTTGTTGATCATCAACTTGTGTGACACCACCACTCAACCATGCTCCGGCAACACGTGATGGTTGCAAGTAGGTCTGAGACCCCACCGGCGATACCTGCCGTTTGATCAATAGCGAGTTGTTACAACCCAACCGTTCATTGAGTGCACTAACGCTGCCTGCAAACCCATCGTTCTCAAGCGCTAGTCGCGTCCATTCAGCCAAGGCTTCTCCATGGGTTCCGGTTGCAGCACCAATCGCTGCATGTCCACGTAACAAATGATTAACACCAGAGCCCGAAATCTGACTTTCGTAACGCACCATCATTGAAGTGATGCCCATTTGCTTTTTCGCCCACGCAATTTCGGTATCGGTGAATGTGATCGGCTGAGCCCAAGAAGTCATTTCGCTCATGGCGTAGGCAGCCCAATGATCGGGCATATCGGGCACAAAACCTTCTTCGTTGGCCTTGTATGTCGTGAGGTACTCCAAAATCTGATGAGAGTGATCGCCCCACCCTTCGCTCGGGAATACTCGCTCAGCTCGAGCCAATGCAAAAAGTGTCTGGCTTGTTGCGAAGAGTCCTACTGAATCAGAAGTGAACTCACCATTGAGATTTGCATCTGCTCGGACAATCATTGATCCGTCGCCACGAGCCTTTAACGAACTTTCCAAGAAACGCAACATTGCGCGAATATCGTCGTCAAACTCTGTTATTCCCGTGGCATCGCGGCGTTCCATCAGTGCTAACACAAAGAGCGCAGTTCCTCCGACGCTGATACTTGCCCCATCAATCAACCCTGCTACTTCAACACCTTCAGCACTCGTTCGATTCACGTGCTTGAACGCCACTTCAATCGCTGCTTCACTTGACGCAATCGCAGCATCAAAACCCTGACCTCGCGCTTGCTCAAGCGCAAAAATCGTTCCGGCATGGCGAACCCAGTTGTATCCGCCGAGATCGGCGTCGTGCTCAGCGTCGTAGCGATACAAGAATGTTCCATCAGAATTCTGGTTCACTGACAGCCAGGAAATCGCTTGCGAAACCGCGGTATCTCGCGCGTTCTGAGTAGTGGAACTACACACCTGCGGAAGCGCAATCGCTCGAGCGGTCCCGCCGAGAACAAGTAGACCTATCAACCAGATCAGAAGTACTCGGCGGTGGCGAAGGATCACATCTCTAGGTTAGGTGGAAGCCACGAGGTCTTGAGTAACCAATTGAGCCGACTACCGTTTGCAATGTGGATCATCGTGCGAGGCCATACATCTTTTTGGCGGCCAGCGCGATATTGGTTGGCGTAGTGCCATTGATCAATCAGCATGACAGTTTCCCGCTCTCGCCCTACCCAATGTTTTCGAGTCGACGGACGACCACCGAATCTGTCGACACTGCAGTTTTTGTTGATGCGTCTGGAAGTATCTTCCGGTTGAATCCCGAAATCATCGCTGGTACCGATGAAGTGATTTTGGCTGCGCAGACGGTGTCACATTCAATTGCCAACGGAACAACCGCTCAGTTGTGTGCAGAAATCCGAGACCGTTTTGATGCCGAGACCACAGGCCAAATTGAAATCGTCACCGAAGTTTTTGACGCAGTGAATTGGTACGCCGACGATAAATCGCCACTCTCTCGGACGATTCATGCAACGTGCCAGGAAAACTCATGACAAAGATTCTCGATCAGTGGCTTTTCAAAGCGGCACCGTCGTCCCGTCTCGCAACCCTTCGAATCTTGTGTGGGCTCTACGCCACGATATTTCTTGTTGCACGAGCAGAATCATTTTGGACAACTGCCGATCTGCCAGCTCGCCAAGTTGAAGGCGTCGGTGTTCTATGGTTCTTAACTAGTCCGTTGTCGGCCTCGGTCGTTCATCTCGTCTTTCTGCTCACTATCGCTTTGGGCGTTGCTTTCACACTTGGTTGGCAATTCCGCTTCATCGGACCGACGTTTTCACTTCTCTTCTTATTCGTAGCGACGTACCGACTTTCGTTCGGCCATGTCATTCATACCGAGCACCTCATTGCTCTGCACTTACTGGTTCTCGGATTCACGCGAGCGGGTGATGCGTTATTTCTTGGTCGCAGAAATACTGCGGACGCCACTAAACGCCACTCACCTATTTACGGTTGGCCAATCCAAATCATGATTCTGCTGACAGTGACCACATACGTATTGGCAGGAATCTCCAAAGTGCAACACGGTGGTTGGGACTGGCTGACTGGCGATGTATTGCGTAATCAAGTTGCCTACGACAATCTGCGTAAAGAATTACTTGGCAGCCAGCATTCTCCTTTTGGTGGCTGGCTAGTTCGGTTTGGGTGGCTCTTCCCACCGGCCGCAATCGCGACATCAATTGTTGAAATTGGCGCATTCGTGGCACTCGCGAATCAACAACGGTTGCGCTGGGCATTCGCTTTGTCAGCGTGGGTATTTCATGTTGGAGTCGTACTCACCATGGCAATTTCGTTCCCGTACCCGCTTTCGTTTGTCGCCTATGCCCCACTCTTCGCTGTAGAACAGATTTGGTCGACGAAACTTGTGACACGATTACTCAGACGAAAGACGTATCTATGATTTCTGGAATTATTGAAGGCTTCTACGGTCCACCGTGGGGTCATGAGACTCGACTCGACTTCATTGACTTTCTTGCTGCACATGGTGGCAATACCTATGTATGGGCCGCCAAATTAGAACCCCGACATCGAGAGCTTTGGGCCGAGCCTTTTACTAGCGAAGAACTTGAACAATTCGCTGAACTCGCCAGTCGACAAGATGCCGTAGAAATACTGATCGGCCTAACTCCAGGATCTGATGCAACAAGCGAGCAACTCATCAACAAATTGCGGCCAGTCATTGAGAGCGGCTGCCACGGAGTTGTGCTGAGTTTCGACGATCTTCCCGTGCTTGATGCAGCAACCAAACATCGTGATCTCGCGAACGAACTCATTGAGCAACTCAACACACAAGTTTGGTTAGTCCCGACGCATTACGCCGGAACCACAAGTTCGCCTTACCTAGAAAAACTCTTTGACGGGCTACATGACGACGTCTTGGTGATGTGGACGGGCGTGCACGTCGTGAATGATTCCATCACTGCTCACAATGCTCAACTTCGGACAGCGGCTTGCAACAACCGCAAGCCGCTGTTGTGGGACAACACGCCAGTGAACGACGCAATCATGAGCGAGGCGCTACACCTAGGCCCTTACGCTTCGCGCGAAACTGCATTGCGTCATGAGATCTCAGGGTTATTACTGAATCCGATGGAGTTTGCATCGGCATCACGTCCAACAATCGCGAGCGGATTGGCCTGGGCACGAGGCGATGATGCCTGGTCGTCTTGGAAAACATATGTCGCCACAAAAGGATGGGCCGAGATCGCCGCGGCCACAGCATTTCCCGATGACCCCCACTGGCCGGGAGCGCGACCGAGTGACGAATGGTGGCAATCGGTTGCCGACATGCAACCAGAAGGTCTCGATGTTGGTTGTCAACCTTGGATTGATGCGGCAAAACAAGGAGCTGCACTTGTTTTGTCAGCACGTAAACTTCTTGCTGAGACTAGCGATCCAGAGATTGCTGTTCTAGGGAGTTTCCATCTGGCAGTTAAGTGGCGCACCTGGAAGCGACTACCAGTGCTCACTTATGGTGGCGGGCCACGCATTCGTCCAGTGGTGACTAATGATGAGAACGGAAAGTTCGCTTATCGAAATGGCACCGTGATTTCACCGACGTCACTGGTTGACGACGAAGTCATGCGCTGCTTGAAATAAACGTGCTGAGGTCACTACTTAGTGAGACGAAGTCGTGAACCAAGTTCTCGTGCACCAACGACGAATAATTGATTGATCGCTCGACTGATTCCGATGTACAAGGCACGGTCATCCATACGATGTTCGGGATCAACAAGAATCACTGTGTCGAATTCGGTGCCCTTCATGCGTCGCTCAGTCTCACAAACCGTTTTGGTATCTCGCTCATCCCAAGACCCCAAACCCAACTCGGCTCGTAACTGATCACGAAGTCTGACTGAAGGAACAAGAACTGCTGTTGTCCCCACTGGAGCGAGCAATCCACTTCCATCATCTGGCTGTCGGTCGAGAATTGACTTCACTTTGGCTACAAAATCAGCTGTCGTCGCTTCATCAAATTCAATACCAATTGTCTCGGGACCAATTTCGGGCGCTGGTGCTCCCCCGAGCAATGTCCGCAACAAACGTGCGATTTGATGAGAGTTACGACAGTTGTTGACCAATTCGCACAGAGTCCAACCATCTTCGGACTTGGGTACGCGGAAACCACGACTGAATATTTCTTGACCAGAGTCGGCAACCATCATCAGGCGACGCGGGCCATCGTTGTCGAGCAGAGATTCAAGTTGTGCGATCCAAGCAGGGCTGAAGTCTTGGGCCTCATCAATAATGATCGTGTCAAACCTTTCCGTGATCTTTGGCCAATTGAGATGCAGGTGGCCAATCACGGTTTCATTCCAAAATGTCGAAGCCTCTTCAGATGTCATGTCTGACGGCTCGTCAAGATGCGGCATTCCTTCAAACGTGCGCGCGATTGATAAGAAGGCCCCAGCGACGACATCGTCGTAACCCTCAAGGTGTCCATTTATCTGGTCGGCTAGTGGTTCGTTAAAACAGGTCACAAGCACTCGTTCGCTGCGACCGATCAGTGCTCGCCGAGCCCATGCCAAAGCCAAACGAGTCTTACCTGAACCCGCTCCACCAGTAACCATCACTCGTCGATTCGCATCAAGTCGCTCAAGCGCGCGTACCTGCGAAGCGCACAGTGCTTCCATACGTTGATGATGCACACGAATACGGGCCTCTGGATCCCAACTGAAATCAGCATTGGGGCACAAGAAATCAATAACAGCTTCCATATGATCTCGTTGCATCTTCATTCCGCGCCCGGTCACTCGAATCATCTCGTCGACCGCAAATTTGATGTCATCTAAATCAGATGCAAGAAGCAACTGTTCTCGCCGAATGTCTGCTGGAAGATCGCCCGTGAATGAGGTGGTATTTGGGAATATCACTCCGTAGCGAACTGGCAGACCTTCAAAGAGGTGTTTGTCCTTCTGCTCCAGTAATTTTCGAAGCTTGTATGCGTTGTCCTTCGCTTGAGTAAATGGCTGTGGCTTCAGCGGTCCTGAATCGCCATACCAAATCCCTCCGCTCAACCGCACCTTGTGGCCCTTGACCTCTAACACAACAATGCCATCGACCTCATGCAACAAGACAACGTCAATTTCGTGGTCGCGATGATTGCGATAGCGAACATTTGGAAATATCAACCAACCGTCAGACATTTGTTCAACAAGCGCCTCTACAACGCGAGCCTCATCGTCGTTCTTCGTCGTGCCTAGATCAAAATCTGCTGGTACAAGAATTCCCATAGACCGATTATGTCACCACGTTTTCGAGATTCTGGTGTCGTTTTCGTCGGTATTACCGATGAAAACGACACCAGAATCTAGTTTCAGAAATACCTTCAAGCCGAGCGCACACTTTCCCGCACACCCGTCGTTTGAGTTGCATGACAACAACAACGACAGCCCAAACCATTCCCCCGACCACCACTACCCCCGAGGCCGCCCAGGCGACTTTCATTTCAATCGTGGCCGATGCCAGCGGTTCGATGGACCACCTCCACGAAACCGTGATCAAAGGTCTCAACGACTTCATCGCCGAACAAGCATCCTCTGATAACGACGCCAAAGTCACCATTGTGCAGTTCCCATCACTCAAGGACGAAGACGGCATCCAGACGATCTTGCCGAAGAGCAATGTGAAGACAGCTCGCAAGATCACCGGCGATGACTACGTCATTAACGGTATGACTCCGTTGTACGACGCCATCGGCGCAGTGATCAAGAAGGCCGATCAGCGCATCGCCAAGCGAGTCGCCAAGGGCAAAGACCCCGAATCACAAGTAGTCGTGATCTTCACCGATGGTGGCGAAAACGCCAGCCGCAAGTTCACCAAAGAAGACATCTTCGCCCTCATCGCCGAACGCAAAGCCCAAGGCTGGGTCTTTGTCTTCCTTGGTGCAAACCAAGACGCATTTGAAGAAGGTGGCCAAGTCGGTTTTGCCGCTGGCAACACCATGAACTTCGATGCTTCCGAAGAAGGTATGACCAATGCACTGATGAGCGTGTCCCGTTCGGTTCGCGCCTACTCGGCCATGCCGATGTCAGAGCGCTTCATGGTCAGCGATGCCATCTTCTCGATTGACGACGAAGACGAAAGTCTCTGACCGCGAAGGTTCGTGTGCTGTCACCCCGTCCGCGAGGTGACAGCACACAGTTCGCACACATATCACCCGATCATTCGTTTAAGTATCAACCGACAACAAGGAGAACAGATTGAAACCTGAAGGCCCCCGCAAAGTCACCCCAACCGGAACCGTCAAAGCCATACCAATTGCCGAACCCGAGCTCCCCTCTTGTTGGAAAGACGTCAATGACGCTCTCGCCGCCGGGATTGATCGCCTCATTTTGTTCGGGCCTCCAGGCACAGGAAAAACCTTCGGTGGCCTAAACCTAGGCGACGTCACCGGTGGTGCGTTTCGCTTGATCTGTAATGAAGACATGACCGCCGCCGATGTGACCGGCCACTTCATGCCAGCAGCTGATGGAACCTGGAAATGGCTTGACGGCGCAGTGCTCAAGGCATGGCAAGGCAATGGTCAAACCGGCGGCCGTATTGTGGCCGACGAAATTGACCGTGCATCAGGTGATGTGTTGTCGCTCTTGCTCAACATGTTCGACTCTCCCGAGAGCGCATCGTGGCAACACCCCGACTCTGGGCAGATCTTCACTCCATTGAAGAATTTCTCAGTTGTCATGACGACCAATATCGAAGATATGCGCGATCTCCCAGTCGCGTTGCGCGATCGATTCCCGATTGCAATCCGCATTGATCGTCCGCACCCGGGCGCTCTCGCTCAATTGTCACCTCATCTTCGAGCACCAGCTTCGGCTGCCGTTGATGCCGATAAGGCTCGACGCTTCAGCGTGCGTTCATTCATGGCCTTTGATCAACTCTGTATCAAGGGCATGGATATAGAACGAGCAGCCTTCTTGGTCTTTGGCAATCACTCCAAAGACATTCTCGATGCCATCCGTATCGACAGCGTCTCCAAGGGTTCTGCATCTCGGCCAGTTGCGAAGGCATCATGACCAGCGGCTCGACGGCACGCAAAAACAAGAATCAGCGAGTCGTGCTCGAAAAGCGCATCGCCATGCCCGAATGGCTGTCACGAGAAGACCGCATCGCTGCACCTTGGATAGTTGTCGAAGGTGCAGCACAACGTGGAGAAGCATTCACCGATTTAGTCGCTCATCGCATGCAAGTGCCGGTTGGTGCCGACGAAACATCACGATGCATTCGCGCTCACGAAATGATGCACGCCAAAGTGAGCCCAACTCATATCTGGGTTCCCGATGACGTTGCGTACATCTCCATCGAGACCATGACTGTGGCCGAAGAATTTCGCATCAACATGTTGGTTGGCTCTGCTGGCTTTCCCGTCATGCAATATCTCGCCGATGGCAGCGAAAAACGTACAGGCGAACGTCTTGCACAAAACGACGACTGGAATTCACTCGTTCATATGACTGCAGCAACTGTTGGTACCAAGGCTTTTGCGGGCCTCATCAGCGGCGTGAAGTCAGTACGGCCCGAATGGGTCGCAACTTTGCGCGAGCTTGGCCGCCAAATGAGAAAAATGTGGAGAGAAGCCACTGCTCATGGAACCGATGATGTTGCATCAACTGAACCATGGGAATCCGGAACCGTTGGTTGGGCCTTCACCGTCGAGATCGCGCGCTTCATTCATCGTGTATTGATTAATGAGTCAGCAGAAGGTGAAGTCCCTCCTGACGCCGACGCACTGAAGGGCGGAACCCAAGGAGTTCCGGGCAAGTTTGCTCCAGTCATAGAAATGTCGGTCAATCGCCCGAACCGTGTCGACGGTCGACTCGGTCGTCGCAAGCGTCCAACCAATGTTGGTCGTCACCCTCGGCACCTTGATCGACTACTTACCGATCCCCAACGCCGGGTTTTTGATCACCGTCGGCGCGGCCAAGGCGGAGTCGTGCTCATTGATCAATCGGGTTCGATGCGATTAACCGACGGCGACCTGTGGCGAATCATCGAAGCAGCACCAGGGTGCGTGATCATCGGCTACAGCCACGAGCCACGTTCAGCGGGAAAGCCAAATCTGTGGGTGCTCGCCGATCGCGGCCAGGTGGTTGATGAGGTTCCAACTGGCAACGGTGGCAATGGAGTCGATGGTCCGGCTTTGCACTACGCACTACGTCGACGCAAGTCGGGCGAACCCATGTTGTGGGTGTGTGATGGCCATGTCACCGACGAAACCGACGATGTGCATTCAGAACTCACCGAAGAATGTGCCCGCATCGTTGCGCTCAACCACATTCATCAAGTTCCCGATGTTGAGTCAGCGGTGAAGGCTCTCACTAAAGCTGCCAACGGAAATGTCTTAAAGGCGTCAGCAGTTGGGCCGATCGCTCAAAGCCAAGCTTGGCGGAGCCGCATGGAATAGATATGGAATAGATCTGGCAAAAGTGAGTCTCGTCCGCACATATCCGTCCCATTCGATCGTTAGGAATACATGACCACCGACACCGCACCCGCCAAACCATCCGTGTCTTTCACCATCACACCCGGTGAATTTCAACTTCTGGCCACGTTCATGGCCCCCATGCAATTTAACGAGTCAACCGGTGCATCGATTTGGGTGACTTCGCATGGTGGATGGCGCGAGTGGTTAGTGACAGCAAACGGAATCACCACCGTGGTGTTCAGCCGCGAGGACGAACTGGGTCGATACGGAATTGAACAAGATGAATCTTGGGCGTTCCCCATCCCTGAACATGTCTTGGTCACGATGGGGAAATTTTCTATGTCGTTATCAGACATGTCGTTATCAGACGCTTCGTCGGGTGACATGAACGTCACCTTGAGCGATGATTGGGTCACTCTCACCAACAATTCATACTCGATGTCCGTCTCGCAAAACCCCAATGCAAAATGCCCTCCGATGATTCCGCATGTTGAATCACTACTGGTAGCCAACGTTGACCCGACTGCACTGTGGACAATGTTGTCATCGGCACGAGTGTGGCCAACCGGCGGTATGGCCAACGGAATGAATACCCCGATGCGTGCAACATGCGATTTCACTCGTAATCAACTGGTCCTGCAGGCCGACTGGACCGTCGTTGACGCGGGCGTCCACGAATACCGCATGCCCGCAGAATTTGATCAGCTACCAGAGGGTGTCGAATTCAAACCATTCAATATTCCTCATTCGTCCATTCTGAAACTTCTACGCGATCCCATGGCGGCGGAAAAATTTGGACCAGTCAAAATGCATATTGCTCCCGAAGGTGTCGGTCACATGAAATTGTCAGGCGAAAATTGGGCCATGTATGTCCCCACAATTCCGAATGTCAAACAATGGGGTCACGATCTTGACGAAGTCGTTGGCGATATTCCCTACGTCTGGGAAGACTGCAGTCGTGTTTCGTTAATGTTCCCCGAACTTGATCACGGAGTCATTGAATTGTCTGCACTCCCCGACGAATCCCGATTCGGGAAGTACAAGTACCGTGCGACATACGAGATTCTCGACGATGTCATTCCATCGATTGAGTTATACAGCGAACTCAACGCAATTAATGAAGGTACGGCCGGATGTCGCGTCGTCGTCGACGGTAACCGAATCGTCGCAGTCACCGATCTCACCCAAGATCACTACGAGCAACTCAGTTCATACATCAATGCGTTCTCGACAAGTGTGATTGGATTGGCGCCAATCCTCTCAGTGATCTCCTCAGCGATCTAAAAAACTATTTTGCTGGCCTTAAGACCGGCATTACATCCCGCTCGAGTCGGTCCAAACTTTCTTGGGCCAATTCGGGCGGGATACCACCCATTAATGGGTGCATGGTCAACATGCCAAATTTCTTTGCAAGCGCAACACATTCATCCGGCGTCACAATCGCATAGACGCCACTCGCACGCACGCTCTCAATTGACTCGGCATCGTGAACATGAACGACCGACGATTGTCCAGGCCGCTGCCACTCGCCGTACGACTGAGCCTCGTGCAACACGTATGGTGCAAGTCGAACCCAATCACGTTCAGGATCATCAGAAACATGAACAAAACCAGGGGCTTTTTGCGGCAACATAATGAAGCCTTGAAAACCTTCTTTGGCGCATTCTTCGTTGTAGGCATCAGCGACTGCATGATCGTCGGTCGCAGCTGAAAAGAAACAACGCAAACGTGCGGCCCGTCGAGCCGCAACTGGCGTTGAACCACCCATCAACAACATTGGTCCACCTGCGGTATGCGGAAGCGGACGAACTTTCACTTGGCGACCGCGATAGTCGAAATACTCTCCGGTCCATGCTTGTCGCATGACCGACACTGACTCCTCAAGTGCACTAAATCGATTCTTGAATTCGAGCCCAGCCATTTCAAACTCTTCTTGGCGATAACCAGTTCCGCAGATCACGCTCATGCGACCTTTAGCAATGAGATCAACTGTGGCGATTTGCTCGGCAAGCCGAACCGGATCATGCATGATCACCAAGGCCGCCGAGATATTGATTCCGATGCGCTGGGTTGACGCTGCAACTGCGGCGGCCAATGTCATCGGAGCTGGCATAAAGCCATCGTCGGTGCCGTGGTGCTCTGACAGGACGACCATGTCGAGCCCGATGCGATCGGCCCACTGCACCTGTTCAAGACAGGCCGAATATTGCCCAGATGCAGAAACTCCATGAGCTGGCGAACCAACCGGCGGAATGCGCAAGTCGTAACGCATGATGATCATTGACATAAGTCCCCCTCAACAACGATGTTCAAGTCCACCACATCGCCGACCAACCCAGCCCCATTCGGCCAGAAAATACCTGCTCACGCGCGTATTGCTGTGACATCCACCACATTTTGTGCGCGGCTTCATACTTTTCCGTTGCCGCCCGAATGACGGCACAACCGAAGGAGAAAAAATGTATACAGTTGCAATTCTCATCGTTATGGCCGTGCTGCTCGAAGCAGTCATGACCGTCCTCAACTCAATCCTGTCGACCGTCGGCTTGGGTGACACCATCAAGAAGCTTCCGATCATCGGTGCAAACTTGACGTTGGGCATTTCAATTCTGATTGTTTGGCTGCTCAAGGCATACCCGCTCGGTATGTGGGGCGCATCATGGGCTGATGACTGGAAGAACATCGTGGTCAACGGCGCAGTGATCTGCGGAATGATTCCGCTCAAGGACGCAGTGTTTGGCGCAATCCAAAAGGGTCTGCGCGCCTGATCAGCGTCTTTAATCAATAACCCCTCAACAGGGCCGGGCACGGGAAACCGTGACCCGGCTCTTTTGTTTTTAGAGATTCATTAACTTGATTGCATCGAACAGACGTGACCGATCGTTGGGTCAACACGACCAGCCAGAAGTTCTTGATAGAGCCTTTCAACTGCAACGACACCCGTGGTCTGTTCCACTTTCATCCAATTACCTGTCCATTCAGAAAAACGATTCCACGATTCACCGACCCGTTGATCAAGACCAACACGACCCCACTCTTTAGATCGAAGCGCGATTTGTGATGGAGCGAAGAGAAACTCTGGCTTCGGCCCTGCAAGTCCCCCGCCGGTTGCTGTTGGCGCATCCCAGTGAGTGCTACCGACGACCATGCTGTACGACAGATCATCTTGGTAATGAGCATGAACGCCGTGCGTCACCGAACGATCGCCCGCGATATCAACGTACGCAGTGATATCTGATGCTGTTCCAGATGGAAGATCACCAATTTGGTCGTAAGTAACGACACGGTGATAACAGTCAAGCGAGCGAACAAAATCAGCATTTTTTGCCGATGTCAAACCAACAACCGTTACCCCTGTTCGTCGAGCCAACAAATGTGCCGCGCCAATAGCGGTCTTACTTGAAGCACTTGAAATAACAACCGTTGCAATGCTTGAAGCATCGTCCTCGAGAACATTTTGTCCGAGAAAATCATCAATCATGAACGAGGTCATAAAGAGTGGCCATAACACCATTTGCTGAGCTTCACGATCGGAGCGATATGTGGGGTCGTTGTCGGTGAACATGTAACGGTTGTATGTAGCGGCCATCGCCGAGCGATGCTCTGACGTGTCCACAAAACCACGCTCGTCAACACGACCTGGTTTCACGATGAGTTCGGTACTCATGGGCAGGTATCCATAGATACGACGACCCACTTCAACAGACGGCACTCGAGAATCAATCACTTCGGCGAAACCCCACACCGGAATGCGACCCCACAAAGTTTCACTATCTTGATTCGAGGGAAAGAAATCCCAATAGCGCATTCCATCACCAAAGACGCCATAGGTGATGTTGTTTGACGTCAGCGCGAAGTGCTCAACGGAGACGCGCACTTCACCTTCAACTAATGGGCGGTCTGGCTCAGTGAAAATTCGCGTCGTTGATAATTGCTTACGATCAACATCAAGAGTTGTGACAGTCATACTGCCAGTATGGCACAGTGTGTTTGACGCGATACAGGCGGGTGACGTCTTACTGACGTCGTTCGCGCGCCGCTGGCATCCAATTCGGCCCGGCAGTGTCGTCGATACGTTTCATCAATCGCTCACCGATCGGTTCGATCATGTTCAAGAACCGTTCAGTGTTGTCAAACCCAAATGACTGCCACGCGCGTTGTGTCAATTCATTTGTGCGTTCTTCAATGAGTTCACGTACGGCAAGACCAGCAGTCGACACCACTCCATCTTCAGCCAAACCACGCGATTCAAGATCGGCGAATGCTTGAGTGATTGCTTCGGTGTCGGCTCCCCTGCTCTGCGCAATCCATCCGCCGTAATTCAGATGGGCGTCATGCAAGATGCCGGCTTGCACGCGCGAAAAATCTTCCGAGGTCAATATCGCAAAGTGGGTGTCTCCCCGCCATTCGCGAATGCAATTGACCGCCAACCACGCCGACACCAACGGGTCGTCAACGCGAGGCGCTTGACGATGCGCAGCAAAGCATACCCGACCCGATTCGGGCAATGAGTCCACCACGCGCCAAAGCCCGTCGCCCATACTTTCTAACTCGTTGCAAATCTCTGGAACGTATTGCCGCAAGCCTTCACCAACAGCTTGGTTGCGCTCTGTATAAATGTCGCTCCACGACGCGTGCTGCCCTGCAAGAGTGACCGCAAATTCGACGAACTTCGGATGAATCGAATAAAACGCTGCTGACACCGCCTGGTGTCCTGCTGGCAATAGCGGCGCAGCACGGCTAGCGACGTAGTACCCAGTGCCATTTGGAATTCCGAGTTGCGCATACAACTCAATCGCACGCGGATCCCAATAGATCCAACCGATCAGGCGATGCGAGGCGAAAGAACTTCGCCTCGTGAGTTCTAGCCAGTCGTGTGCCATACCTTCAGCATGACACACGACTGATCAGAGGACTTATTTCTTGAATCAAGCAGCCTTAGCTTTGCGCTTCTTCATGCGAGCGACACCCTTTTGGCTGGCGAGTGCGACAGCGATGATCAAGGTTGTTCCCTGGAACAACGGGTTGACCCAGTACGAGTCGGTACCAACAACGAGTTGGAGTCCCTTGATACCAAACGCCAAGGCGTACAAAGCGATGAAAGTTCCGAGTACGTTGGGTCGACCCTTCAACTGCGATGCACCAAAGAACACAGCGGCGATAGCCGGGAACAAGTAGTTCGGACCAGTGGCCGAAGTGAACATGCCAACCTTGGCGCTAAAGACAACACCAGCAACACCGGCCAAGAACGATGACGCGATCAAGGTTCCCCACGTAATGCGGTCGGTCTTCACACCAGCCAAGCGAGCAGCTTCAGGGTTACCACCAGTGGCATAAATGAAGCGACCTACTGGAGTGTGCTCCATGATGTACCAAATGATGATGCCAGCAACGAACAAGTAGAAGAAGACCACTGGAATGCCGAGATACTGGTTGCGGCCGAACTTCTGGAAAGTTGGCGAGAAGGTGTCGGTGATCTGACGGTTAAAAGACAATTTCAACACGATGGCGGTGATGAACTGTCCGATACCGAGCGTGGCAATAAACGAGTTCACTTTTAGTTTCACCACAACGAAGCCTGAGAGAACACCAACCATTGTGCAAGCCGCCAACGCAATCACTGCCGCCAAAGCGACTGGCATGTTGAAGGCACGGCTCTTTTCATCGGACAAGAAGCACATCAACGCCACCGACAGCGACATCACCGCACCAATTGAGAGGTCGAAAGTTGATGCACAAAATGGCACCAAGAAGGCGAGAGCCAAAATACCGACACTTACGTTTTCTCCCATAATGAGTTTCGCACTTTGGAAACTCAGAAACGTATCCGTCTTCCAAAGTCCAAAGATGATCATGAAGGCGCCCCACAAATAGAGTGCGCTAAAGCGATCAAGGCCCATTCGAGTCAACAAAGACTTTGTTGGTGCCTTCTTTACTGCTGTTTCGTTAGTTGACATGAGTCTTCCCTTTCACTGCGACATATAAGAATTAAAAATGATTGAATTTATTTATGAGCCAGGCTCGAGCCGGCCAACAAGACTTGATCGATCTTTTCGAGCATTGATCCCTCACCACGGGTAATGGTTTCAATGATTTGACCGCGATACATCACAATGACCCGGTCGCACAAACGAGCGAGTTCGCCAGAGTCAGTTGAAGCAACGACGACCGCTGAACCAGTGGCTGCTGCTGAATCAACAAACGAGTGAATTTCTTCTTTGGCACCGATGTCAACACCTTGAGTCGGTTCGTCGAGCAACAAAACCTTCGGGTCAAGTCGGAAACTACGTGACATCATCACTTTTTGCTGATTGCCACCCGACAGGGTTGAAATGGGAGCCTCACTGCCTGTCGTCACCACCGACAAGCGACCGATCCAGTCGTTTACTTCAGCCTTTTCTTTCTTGTGATTCAAGCGCGATCCCTTGGCATTGCGCTTCACATTTGCCAAGGTGACATTCGAGCGCACACTCATCATCGAAATGATGCCATTACGCAAACGATCTGCCGGCACAAAAGCAAGCCCCGCAGCGATTGCTGCATTTGGGCTTGCTGCAGGAATCGCCACGCCATCGATATATACGTCGCCAATTCGGTCCATGGCACCTGACAACAACGGAATCAAAGTGTCGCGACCAGAGCCAGTCAAACCTGCAACACCAAGTACTTCGCCGGGGCGAACGTCAATCGAGACATTGTCCATACCGGGACCGATCAAGTTCTGCACCGACAAACGCGGTGCGAGTGACTGATCAATTGAGCGATTGATCGTTGCTGCCGTGACCTTGTGGCCCACAATGAGTTCAATCAGCGATGACATTTCAAGTTCTTTGGTTTCAACCGTGGCCACAACCTTGGCGTCACGCAAAACAGTGACGCGATCGGCGATTTCAAAAACCTCTTCAAGGTGGTGCGACACAAAAACAACTGCAATACCGCGCGCTTTCAACCGGCGAACTGCATCAAACAAACGATCAACGTCAGCACCAGGCAAGTTGGCCGTGGGCTCGTCCAAAATCAAGATCGAAATATTGCGATCTGATTCTTGTAATGCACGGGCGATGGCCACACCGGTTCGAGCAGCTCCGCCAAGAAAAGCGACTGGAACGCGGACATCAATATCGAACCCAAGATCTAGCAGTGCCTGCTTGGCCCGCTTGGTCTCTTCTTTCCAATTAATGCGCTTGCCGAAACTGGTCTTGTATCCAAAACCTAAGGCCAAGTTTTCAACAGCACTGACGGCTTCAACGAGTCCGAGGTCTTGGTGCACAAAGCGAATTCCGGCGGCATGAGCAGCCTCAACACTGCCAATATCAAAAACTTCATCGTTCATGGTCACGTTGTGACCGGGGTCGGGCTGGTGGAACCCGGCAAGAACCTTGATCAGGGTCGATTTACCCGAACCGTTCTGACCGACGAGGGCATGAACTTCGCCTTCTTCAACGTCAAAAGTGGCATCTTGCAGGGCAATTTGACCTGGAAAAGTCTTCGACAATGACCAAATATGCAGGATTTTCGCCACGATGTATTAGTCCCCTCAACGCGCCGTGCTTAGGCACACGACATTTCAACACATATCCCCCGCCAGCAACGACCTAGAACGCCCCTCACGAGGGGTGTCTAAGTCGCTTATTTTGGATGAATTAACTATATGATCATTTTGCTCTGCTCAGCAAACCATCGTGAACAGTTGTCAGAGTAAACACAATTGGGAATCACCCAAACAACAATTAAGGGGAAAACAATGCGTAAAGGAACCCGTAGGGTTACCGCAGCCATTTTTGCCTTGGGCCTTGTGGCCGCTGCCTGTGGCGGCGATGACAGCTCAAGCACGACTGCTGCACCAAGCACCGATGCACCGGCAGCTTCTGAAGCTCCGAGCACCGATGCACCGACTGCAACTGATGCACCAGCAGGTGGCGACGAAGTCGCTGCTGCTCAGGCCGTCGTTGACGAGAACACCGTCATCCCGACCGACATTTCGGTAACCGTGGCCCCTTCGGCCCCAGTACCCACCGGAATTAAGGTTGCATGGTTGGCTTGTGAACTTCCAAGCTGCACCGAAGTCGGCGAAGACTGGCCCGCCATTGCTAAAGCACTCGGCTGGGAACTCAAGGTCATCAACGTTGAAAGTGCCTCACCTGGCGCGGGCGTTCAAGAAGCCATCGATTGGGGTGCCGATTACATTTCAATCTCAGGTTCACCGATCGCTGCATTCCAAGAGCAGTTTGACGCAGCAGTTGCTGCTGGCATCAAGTTCGCTTTCGCTTACAACGGCGAAGCACCTGCTGACGGCATCTTGACCTCAATCAGTGGCAACGACAGCGTTTACGCTGCTGGTGAGAAGATTGCTGACTACATCATCGCCGACAGTGGCGCCGCTGCAAACGTCTTGATGGTCAACATCCAGATGTTCCCAGTGCTCGTTGCTGAAGAGAACGGAATGAAGGACACCTTCGCTAAGGGTTGTGCAGCTTGCACATTCGACGTACTGCCTGTCACCATTCCTGACATTGGCGTGAACGTGCCTGGCTTGGTGGCTTCGTACCTCCAAGAGCACCCCGAGACCAACTACGTTTCGTATGCATTCTCGGCTCTCCCCATTGGCGTGACCGCAGCTCTCCAGAGCGCTGGCCTCGACAAGCAGGTCACCCAGGTTGGTGTTGACTTCGACAAGACCGGCTTGACCGAAATTGTTGATGGAACTCACAAGGCATGGACCTCAAACCCGAAGGCCTACTCGGCTTGGTTGATGGCTCACGCCATGATCCTTGACGCAGTTGGTGACGATTACACCGAGCGTGCCGCTGGAGAAGTTCTTCCGAGCTTCATCCTCGACGACCCGGCCGTTGCTCAGCAGATCATCGACAGCAGCGAACTCAGCAACTGGAAGGGACCAGAAGGCTACGCCGACCAGTTCCTCAAGTTGTGGGGCGTTGCCTGATCTAGGCAAGCACTAAGAGAAAGGGCGGGTGCGCAAGCACCCGCCCTTTTTTTATACCCCGAAACCCGTCATCAACTAGTGTCATTATCTATGTCAAATAAATTCATGTCAAAGAAGTCGCTTCTGATCCCCGTTTGCCTCGTGTTCCTCGCCTCGTGTGGATCTGGCAACAACTCGACAACCCCTGAATCAACCGTGACCCAGGCCCCCTCAACCGAGGCTCCTGCAACGAGCACCACCAATCCAGCGGCCGCGAACATGCACGGCAAGCGTTACTGCGAAATCCTTCTACTCAATCTCCAAGAAGATGGCATTCACGCTGAAGTGTTCAACACTTATCCCCTCAACGATTGCCCCGATGACCAATGGAAATCCATTGACACTGCCGCTGTTGCCAAAGATGAGGGCGTTGTCTTTGCATCAGCAAATGGACCGCGTTACTGGGCCATGGACTCAGTTGTGAAGTCAGATATGACCGAGGTCTATCAGAAGAGTTTTGGCGGAATGGAAATGAATCGTTACGCAAGTGTCTTCGTGGGCGCTAAACCTGCTGATTTACTGATCCCCTACAGCCCACATGCTGTGAACCGCAAATCTGCATTCACTTTCAATGCCGGAACCACCGTGTACATGTTGCATGATGCCGAAGGAAAGTCTTATGTGATGCAAAGTTGGAGCCAGCAAATTGACCCAGCGCTCACCGAAGATGATTTGTTGACTCTTGCTGATCGCTTGCAACTACCCGAAGGTTGGTCATACGACTACAAGACGCTCACCAAGGAATTCGTAGTTGAAACACGAGCCGAAGATGCTCAAGTGTTGGGCGACGATCTGCACAACTCTTACTCGTACGTCGCTGTTGCACCCTAAGCGATCTGGAGTGAGCGATCTGGTCTGGCGAAACTGAGGAAACCTGCCACTCGAGCCGACCAGATCGAGTGGTTATTTGTGGAGCTGAGGGGAATTGAACCCCTGACCTCTTGCATGCCATGCAAGCGCTCTGCCAACTGAGCTACAGCCCCATACGGGACATAGGCACGATACCAACCAGTGGCACCCCGCCAAAACCTCACCGAGATACTTCCCGACTACCTCCGTTGAACTACGCCCGCCAGTCGATGCGTGGCACGTCCTTGTACAAGCGCTCAATCTCGTAGAACTCACGGGTTTCATCCAAGAACACATGCACAATCACATCGCCGTAGTCGAGCAGCACCCATGACTGTTCGCGGTGGCCTTCGGTTCGGCCTGGCGAACGTCCGCACACTTCACGAATGCGGTCTTCGATCTCGCCAGCAACAGCTCGCACCAAACGCGGGTTCGACGCTCCAGTCACGACAAAGAGTTCAGTGATCGTCAGCACATTGCCAACGGCCAACACGATCGTGTTTGTCGCCTGCTTATCATCAGCGGCACGAGCAGCAACAAAGGCCAACTCAAGAGTGTCTGGTTTAGCCAAAGGTTCGCTATTGACATCTTTGGACTTTGATTCATCGGCCATTACGGGGTCGTTTCTGTTGTTGGAGCATCGGTCGCGTTAGCAGCCAAATCTTCTGGATTGACATTGGGATCCGGCTTTGCTCCGGTCGCTAAGAAGTTGACGAATGAATCTCCAAGAATGACTTGAACATCAATTCCTTCAACACGCTCTGTTGCTTTTTCAAAAACAATGTCACCGAACATGGTCGTCAATGGTTCAGCCATTGCACGGTCCATTTCATCGGAATACTTAATGACGGTGATCGGTGGCGGAGTTGACGTGACTTGACGAACCAAGATCACATTCGTTCCCATGTACAACATACGGAACGTCGCATCTTGCGTCACTGCGATATCGGCGAATGGGCTATCGATTTGCACGCTCAATGTTGGGAACACTGCAACCATCGCACTGGGCGCGACGCTGGCCATCACCATGACGAGTTCACCAGCATTGAAACCATAAACATCAATGTCTTGTGGATTTTGTTCAGCGTCAGTGATTCGCTCAAATCCGAACTGCCAAACTTTTATCGGGCCAGAAAAAAGTGCCGACATAAAAGTCGGCATATCTGTCGGCGTCTGTGCACCGACATCTGGAATGACTGCAGCTGGCACAGCACCAATAACTCCTGACCCAATTGAAGCAACAATCGCGTCCCATGTCGCTTTCACGTTGGGCACGCGGGCCGATTCAATTTGAGCGACGTCGCGCGACGCCAACACTTGCGCAGCTTGGATTGGAGTGAGTTCATTCGCCCCGGCAGTCGCCACAATTCGTGTTGCATCGGCTTCAGTATCAGTGACATCGGCTGCATAGGTCGGCGATGTCGTACCAGCACGAGCAATGAGTTCAGCGGTTGCGTCAACACCATTCACGGCGATCAAATCGATCTGACTATTTGTCACGCTTTCAACGGCAGCTTTCAATGCGTCAACGCCATCTGATCCGTACACATCAGCTAAGCGCTTCGGTTGACCAGCCGGCTGACCAGGCACCATGAGTCCAACGGGCAAAATCATGACGGTTCCACCAGCACCTTCAGGTGTGAGCGCAACAATGCTCAGTGACGTCAAAAAGTTTTGCTCATCGGTGACTGCCAAGATCGCAGTCGGAGTTGTCGGCAATTCGCGAGAGGGCAACGCCACAACTTCTTGAGCAGCCTTTGAGTCTCGAATCGCGCGCCACGCAACAACGACTGAAACTGGCAAAAGCGCCAACACCAAAATTCCTGCACCAAATGCAACCCATGTTTGACGACGGCGACGTTGTTTTAACGTAGTCATGTTTGGGCTCCTATCGGCGATGAGTACAACGAGCGTTCGCGAATCACTTCGAGAACAGGTTGTGTAATCAGATAGTCAAGCGGGCGGCCGTCAGTAAAGCGCGATCGAAGGTCGGTACTTGACACATCAAGTCGCGGAACCTCAACACGAATCCAATCAATATCGGACGACAACTCAACGGGTGCACCAGGTCGATCAACCACGACCAGTCGCGTGAGCTCAGTCAATTCTTCGAACCGTTCCCACGTCGGAACTCCAGCGGCAGCATCATCGCCCACGATCGTAAAGAATGTTGCGCTTGCGTATTCGGCATTCTGCTGACGCAACGAACGCAAAGTATCAACGGTGTAGCTCGGCCCACCCATTCGAATTTCGGCATCACCAGCAACAAGCCCCGGAGTCGAGGCGACAGCTGCTTCAACCATTGCGAAGCGGTCCTGAGCAGGGGTAATAGTCCGCGACCCTTCCTTTTGCCAAGGCACATTGGCCACCATCAAGATGACTTGATCGAGGTCAAGGGCATGCATCACGTTGACCGCAGTGACCAAATGACCCACATGAGGTGGATCGAAGGTCCCTCCAAAGAGGCCGATTCGGAGCCCAGATGTGTTCTGGTCGATCAAGGCCGTCGGCGAAATGGTCACTCGGGCAGTCTACGGGCAGCCCCACAAGCGCACATCCCGGGGCCGAAGCATCGTTTGATTGATATGAAACCCCAGCCCACAGCCAAATTTGAGAGTTTCTTGACAATTCAGGAAATTTTCCTCAAGTCCTGGCTTATACCTGCCGAAAGTTAAAAGCGTCACGAAGTTGCCAACAAAGTAATTCCGATACGACACAGCCCTCAAGATTTGATAGCCTAATGATCCCTTCTTGGGACCATGACATTAAAAATACCCCCCAGCGTTACCCCCACTCCACTATTCGTTTCCAAACAAAATCGTTTCCAAACAAATGGTGGCGGGTCCCAGAAAAAATTTTTAGTAATTACCCCCAACCAGTTTCAGTTCTGTCTAAGTTGCGCCCCTCGATCAGGTCACCGATCGATATGCCTGACGGCACACAGCACGTTGAAACAATTAGCCCCCACGAACAGTTGAGACAAGAGCATGAACGACTCCATCGGTATCTATCTAAATGACATCGGCAAGGTTCCATTGTTGACCGCCGAAGACGAACGCGTTTTATCACGTGCCATTGAAAAGGGTCGCGAGGCCGCAACGAAGTCAGCTGCTGGTGACAAGACCGCAACTGTCAAGCGTGAAATCCGCGAAGCAGCCAAAGCAAAAGATCGCTTCATTCGCGCCAACCTTCGTTTGGTTGTTTCAATTGCTCGTCGCTACCCACTGCCCCAGGGCATGGATCTTCTTGACCTCATTCAAGAAGGAAACCTTGGTCTCGAGCACGCCGTTGACAAGTTCGACTGGCGTCGTGGCTTCAAGTTCTCGACGTATGCAACGTTCTGGATTCGTCAGGCCATCGGTCGTGCACTCGACCAGAAGGCCAGCCTCATTCGTATCCCTGGCGATCGTTCGGCAAGCTTGCGTGCGGCATTACGTCAGGCCAGCGGCGACGGTGAAACGCTCGACTTGTCAAATGCCGAACTGCACCGCCTCACCACCCCGGTCTCGCTTGACAAGACCATCGGCGACGACGGCGACGCAACCCTTGGTGACTTGATGGCCAATGGCGACCCCACCCCCGAAGACCACATCATTGCCCAAGGTGAAACCGATCAGCTCAACAAGTTGCTCGACACCCTTGATGCTCGTGCCCGTTACGCCGTTGAAGCCCGCTTTGGTCTCATCGATGGTGAGCGCAAGAGCTTCCGCGAGGTGGGCGAAAAGCTTGGCGTCACCGCTGAAGCCGCTCGTCGCTTGGTCTCACGTGCAGTCACTGGCCTCAAAGAAGAAGCCGAAGACATCTTCGCCTACTGACCAGTACTGGCCGAAATATCGACGGGGCTCGACCCCAGTGAAAACGACCCGATGGCTTTGGCCTTCGGGTCGTTAGGCTTTTTTTATGGCCAATACTTGGACCCCTTCATCGTGGCAGTCATTCCCTGCTGTACAGCAGCCCAAATGGCCCGACCAGAGCGCCGTTGATCGCTCGTTGAAGCAGATCGCCTCGTATCCCCCGTTGGTGTTCGCTGGTGAAGCCCGAGCCCTGCAAAATTCTCTTGCTCAAGTGTGTGCAGGTAATGCGTTCTTATTGCAGGCTGGCGATTGTGCCGAAAGTTTCGATGAGTTCTCGGCTAACAATATCCGTGAGAAGTTGCGCGTCATTTTGCAGATGGCCGTCGTGCTCACGTACAGCCTTGGTGTCCCCACGATCAAAGTTGGTCGTATCGCTGGTCAGTTCGCCAAGCCCCGTAGCGCTGATACCGAAAAGATTGGCGATCTCGAAATCCCATCATTCCGTGGACATATCGTCAACGATCCTGCGCCAACGACTGAAGCACGTATCCCCGACCCCGATCGTCTCGTGCAGGCATACCACCAGTCGGCAGCAACGCTGAACTTGTTGCGCGCCTTCGTCAAGGGTGGATTCGCCGACTTGTCACGTGTGCACGCATGGACTCAAGAGTTCGTCGGTTCAAGCCCCGAAGGTCAGCGCTACGAACAAGTGGCAACTGATATCGAACGAGCATTGCGATTCATGCATGCCTGTGGCGTCGACACCGAGAACACTGCTGCACTTCACGAAGCCGACGTCTACACGAGCCATGAAGCACTACTGCTCGGATACGAAGAAGCACTCACACGTCAAGACTCATTAACTGGAGCTTGGTACGACTGCTCGGCTCACATGCTGTGGATCGGTGAACGCACCCGTCAACTTGATGGCGCACACATTGAATTCTTGCGCGGAGTCGGTAATCCCCTCGGTTGCAAGATCGGCCCGTCAACCACCGTTGATTTCATTCTTGAACTGTGTCAAAAACTTAACCCTGCTCAAATTCCGGGTCGCTTGACCCTCATTAGTCGCATGGGCGCCGACAAGGTTGAAGATTCGCTTCGTCCACTGCTTCGTGCCGTGCGCGAAAGTGGTCATCCAGTGGTGTGGGCCTGCGACCCCATGCATGGCAACACCTTCACTTCTGTTGGTGGTCGTAAGACGCGTCACTTCGACGAGATCATTCGTGAAATCACTGGCTTCGTAGCCGCACACCGCGCTGAAGGTACATGGCCGGGCGGCATTCACGTTGAACTCACCGGCGACAACGTCACCGAATGTCTAGGTGGCGCCGACGATCTCACCGATGCCGATCTTGACGTGCGTTACCAAACCGTTTGTGACCCGCGCTTGAATGCTCGCCAAGGTCTCGACCTTGCTTTCGGTGTCGCCGAACTCATTCGCTCTGCCGGCTTTGCCTGATTTATCTCTCAGTTCGATTCTCGCAACGATTGACGAGTGGCCGGTGCCGCATGCGGCCGCGGCTGTTATCCGCAATGACTCAATCATTGCGACACACGGTGAAACCAATCGCGTTTTTCGTTTGGCATCAATTTCAAAAGTCATCGCCAGTTGGACGTGTCTCATTGCTGTTGAAGAAGGTTCAGTTTCATTAGATGATCCCGTCGGTCCTCCTGGCGCAACGCTTCGTCATTGTCTTTCTCATGCCGCTGGCTATGGATTTGATACCGCTTCCCCAATCATGGGAGTCGGCAAGCGTCGCATCTATTCAAATACCGGAATCGAAGTTGCCGCAAAACATGTTGCTGAGCGCACTGGCTTAATGTTCGCCGATTACATGAACGAAGCAATCTTTGAACCACTTGGCATGAGTGACACATCTCTCAAAGCATCACCTGCTTACGCCGTGTTCAGCACAGTTGATGACATGACTCTGTTCATGAAAGAACTCATGAATCCAACTTTGATCAGTCACGCCACTGCGAAAGATGCAACGACTGTTCAATACCCAGAACTTGGTGGAGTCATACCAGGTCTCGGTTCATATCAGCCAAACCCGTGGGGACTCGGAATTGAAATTCGCGATCACAAACAACCGCATTGGACTGGGTCTTTGAATTCACCGCAAGCCTTCGGTCATTTTGGTGGTTCAGGAACCATGATGTGGATCGATCCCACAATCAACATTGGTTTGATTGCATTAACTGATCGCAACTTTGATGAATGGTCAGCCGAAGCGCTCGTTGCATGGCCTAGTCTGAGTGATGCAGTGATTCTTTCGTTCTCAAATCACGCGTAACTATTTCCTCAACGCAACATCTTTTATGACCAGCATTCGCCAAACTGAACGTGTCTTACTTGGCGCCGTATTTGCAATGGAAGCTGGCGGAAGTGTCATCTTCGCTCTCATGGGCAACTTGCAAGATGAATTCCACTTTTCTGACGGAGGCCTGGGGTTCATTGCCGCTGCCGGTTTCATGGCTTCATTCGTGATGCAGATTCTGATTGCGCCATATGCCGATCGTGGCCACGCCAAACGACTTCTGATTATTGGGACAATTCTTGCAGTCGTCGGTAACGCACTGTTCGCCGGTGGATCTTCATTGATCATTTTTGTTTTGGCACGCCTGATTTCTGGAGCCGCAAGTGGTTTGTTCTTACCTCCAGCACGGGCCTTGATGGCTTCACTCGATGACGAGGGTGTGTCTGAACGACTCGGGGCTATGGGTGGAGTTGCACTGGCCGGATTTGTTACTGGTCCAGTCATCGGTGGTTTCTTAGTTGGACCGCTGGGGCTTCGCTGGCCATTCATTATCTTTTCGATCGCGGCATTGATCTCGCTTTTCATCGTGAGCACGCAGCACTTACCAACGCTTCCCCATTCAACTGATCGTCAACGTCTTGCCTTTGGACTCTTGAAACGTCGTTCGGTACTTGTGCCGATCTTGATGTTGTCGTCACTCGCACTTCCCGTTGGCATGTACGACGCGTTGTGGGACCGCTTCCTCACTGACATCGGAGCGTCTGACATTGTGGTGGGCTTAAGTTTGGCTGCATACGCATTGCCCTTTGTTTTGTTGTCGCGTGTGGGTGGTCGACTAGCTGACCGACGTGGAAAAGCAAAAGTTGCGTTCGTATCAATGTTGATCGTTGCTCCACTCACAGCTTTGTATGGCTGGTTCGCTGTTCCACTGATTCCGATCTTGCTCGGCATGATCGAATCGTGTGCGCAGGCTGCTGGCTCACCTGCGGGTCAAGGTTTATTGGCGCAAGGTGCACCTGAGGGTCGCGCTAGTGCCGCTCAGGGGCTCGCTGGCGCGTGCAATCAACTTCTTGCTGCGGTGGTCGCAATATTGGCAACTTGGGGCTACGGGCACGTTTCGCCGCGCACTTTGTTTACGATCGCTGGTTTATGCGTACTCGTGATGGGTTCAGTTGCACAGTTACTGGCTCGCAAACTTCCCGAACTACAGACGACCTAGATACGAACATAAAAAAACTGATGCCGGCAAGCGCCACAACGGGCACTCACCGGCATCAGAACGACAACCGAGTTGTGTTTTTAGTTCAGCTCATGCGCTCGATGATCATCGACAAGCCCTGGCCGCCACCGACACACATGGTTTCCATGCCGACGTTCTTGTTGCTCGCCTGCAAACCGTGAATCAAGGTGGTCATAATGCGCGCTCCGGTCATACCGAATGGGTGACCGAGAGCAATCGCTCCACCATTGACGTTCAACTTGTCCATTGAAATGCCGAGATGCTTCGCCGACGGCAAAACCTGCGCCGCGAAAGCTTCATTGATTTCGACCAAGTCGATGTCATTGATACTCATACCGGCACGCTTCATCGCCTGACGGCAAGCTTCAACGGGTCCGAGTCCCATGATTTCAGGGTTCAACGATGACACACCGCTCGATACGAAACGTGCGAGTGGGGTGAGTCCCAAAGCCTTGGCCTTGGTGTCGCTCATCACCATGACTGCTGCAGCGCCATCGTTCAACGGGCAAGCGTTACCAGCAGTGACTTGACCGTCGGGACGGAATGCCGGCTTCAAGCCAGCAAGACCTTCGAGGGTCGTTCCTTCACGCGGGCAATCGTCCTTGCTGACAACGGTTCCGTCTTCAAGAGTCAACGGGGTGATTTCGGCTTCAAAGAAACCGTTTGACACGTTGGCACTGGCCAAGTCTTGGCTGCGCTTCGCGAACCAGTCCATGTCTTCGCGGCTCACGCCTTCAACTTCACGAACGTTTTCTGCAGTCTGACCCATCGCAATGTAAGCATCGGCAAGACCTTGTTGTGGCGTCCATACGGGCTGACCACCAGCCGAACGCAACTTGGTGCGCTCGCCTGGTCCTTTGAAGATGGGGTTCGGAGCAGTGTCGGCGGCACCGAACTGGTAACGACTGACTGCTTCAACACCAGCAGCGATGAAACAATCGCCTTCGCCAGCCTTGATTGCGTGAGCAGCCATACGAATGGTCTGCAACGACGACGAACAGTAACGGTTCACAACAACACCAGGTGCTTCAGGAATACCAGCCAACAAGGCAACCATACGGCCCAAGTTGAAACCAGCTTCGCCAGCGGGCTGACCAACACCAATGATGAGGTCTTCGATGTCGGAGCCTTTGACTGATGGGACCTTGGCCATCAAAGCACGAACAATCTGGGCGGCCATTTCATCGGTGCGCAATGACACCAACGAACCTTTATTGGCTCGGCCGATCGGACTGCGGGCGGTAGCAACAATGACTGCTTCGGGCATGGGATTCCCCCTCGTTAAGGCACGTGATGTGCGGACTGTGTAAGCGTAGCGAAAGTTACCGAAGGGTCACATATTCGTTGCATAGGGAATCGCCCAAGTATTTGGTCGTAAAGCCGAAATATGAGACAGCGACTACCGTGCGACTTCATTAAACGAGGTCAGCGCAGCCCCGTTCGCCGAGACTGAGATCCGAGTAATTGATGCTGTCACCAACTGCGTCTTCCAACCGACCGACGCATCAACGCCCAAAGCCCAAGCCACTGCCGACTTGATCGGCGACACATGCGACACCACCACTGCCGTTCGGCCGTTCAGTCGTTGCGCCAAATCATTGCAAGCATCGGCGACTCGCTGTTGCACCTGATTAAGAGACTCCCCTTGTGGTGCCGCAAAGTCGTTGTCATTTCTCCAGTCTCGCCAGACATTCGATGGCACTTCTGCTTGACGTAGTCCTTCATAACTTCCGTAATCAAGTTCGATCCATCGTTCATCAATTTCAATCGTTGCTCCGGCTCTTTCAGCGATCGCAGTCGCAGTCTGACGCGCTCTCAATAACGGACTACAAACGAACAAAGTGTCCGACAACAATTCAGGGGCGAGATAAGTCGCAACGGCATCGGCTTGGGCGCGCCCAACCACATCAAGCGGATTATCGGTACGGCCCTGCAAGCGACCAGTCGCGTTGAATTCAGTACGGCCATGACGGACAATGATGATTGAACCACTCATTCTGAAAGCGTTCCTGTCTTCAGGAAATTCTTGCGGCGAGTCGGATCACTTAAATGAAACTTCTTCCAGGCGAATACGCACATCAACAAGCCGACAATTTCAAAACCAATATTCAGCATTCCACGGTCGACGACTGGAAGTCGATCGCCTGAAAAAGACAGACCACTGAACGGCCACCAAAAAACTTTGGTGTTGTTAAAAGCTCCGTCATAAATCAAGTGCAGAAACATGCCAATGGGTATCGCCAGTAATCGTTTCCGAATTGGACGACGACCAATCGTTGCCAACATCACAACTACCAAAGTCGCCACACTGGCAGCGACCGAGTGAAACGCCCTCGCTCCGCCCCACAGTCCGTCAATGATGTCAGGCAATAAAGCACCGATCACCAACGTCCGATGGTCAAATGCTGGATCGCGAAAAACAAACCACACCGACAAAACAGCTGTACCAATAAACCAGAAAAACATCGTTATCGAACGAGCAACCGATTGCAGTTTGGGCACTCAGCAACTTGGTCAGCTGGCAAACGCTTCATGATGTCTAGTTCAGAAACTGAAATGTCCATATGACATCCCCCGCACACGCCATGCTGAATGATGGCGACAGCAATTCCTTTGTATGACGCCCGCAAGCGGTCGTAGATGGCAATATCTGAATCGGAGTTTGATGAAGCGACTTCAACGCGGCGTTCTTGCAACGCAATGAGTTCTTCAGTTTTTGCTGCCGCAGCAAGGTCAAGCGCTTGTTTCGTCGTCGCTTCAACTTCAATAGCGCGACTTTCGCTTTCAACTAACTTGCGCACATCTTCATCGGCCGAAGCACTTGATTCGAGTAACAGCAATCCACGATCATCGAGTTCATTCCGCTGCGCAGCGAGCGTTTGCATTTCGTGTTGTAAAGCTTCAGCTTCGCGAGGAGCAATGATGGTCTTCATTTGGCGCTCAAGTTTGGCGCGATGTGCATCAATATCAACTGACTTCTTTTCAATGTCAGCAAGTTCTGCTTCCATCGTCGACTGTTCGCGGCGCAGGTTGTCACGAGTCGATCGCACATGAGCCAAATCCGACTGCGCCAGTGCGTAATGAGTGCGCTCAGGCAATTTCTCGAGAGCGACTTTGGCTTGCTCGATTGCCGTATCTACCTTTTGCAGTTCGTACAGCGCTTTGACATCCATAGAGATGACTGTATGCCCTCGGACTAGCAACTTCCCACTGTGTAGAGCGCCGGATCAATAGTGGGCACTGGCCAGGTCGGGTCGACGACACCCCTGGGTACCGTGGTATTGAGATCGGTGATCGCACCTGGGACGGGTGGCACCAGCGTCGTTGAAGTGGTCGTGGTACTCGTCGTCGTGGTCGTCGGCACCGTCGTTACTGTCGGATCAGCTGGGACAGTGTCCGTCGGGGTTGAGGTTTCCGTTGGTGGCGCCGTCACCGGAGTCAAACAGTCGGTTCCTGGCAAATACAGACGCATTGACGCTCGCGGATTGGCCGATGGTGTGGGGAAAAAGGTCGCTGGTTGACCAACCAGGGCTGCATCCATCGTGGCTTTCCAGATGCGCGCCGGGAACGTTCCACCAACGACGTTGTCGACGCCAACAGCTAAGAATTCTGGAATATTGACCATTGGCAAATACTTATCGGGGTGACCCACCCACACTGCCGTCACAAGTTCGGGAGTAAACCCAACCATCCACGAGTTGGTGTTGTTGTCTTGAGTGCCAGTCTTTCCAGCAGCAACTCGACCTTCTAGGGCACTTCGTCGCGCCGTACCCGATACCAAGACACCGGTCATGATATTCGTCGTTTTCGCAGCTGCGTCTGGAGTCAGTACAGCGACGCCTTCATCTTGATGCTGATAAAGCACCGTTCCATCAGGTCCAGAAATACTTTCGATGTAATACGGATCCATGTGCACGCCATTGTTCGCCAAAGTCTGCGCGCCCGAAGCCATATCAAGTGGACTCATTTCATTCGCACCAGTTGCAAACGATGCATATGGATGTAATGGCTCACGTTCGGCAGGATTGCGTTCGGGATACAGATACAAGTTATGCGCCATGCGGTACGTCGTATCGACGACGCGATCAAGACCGACCATCTGCGAAAGTCGTCCAAAGGCGCAGTTAATTGAATACCACGTCATTTCTTCGACGGGGCCAAGCGGACGACTCACACCTTGTTCGGCCACAAATGGATTCTTCGGATCGTCTGGGTTTGGCAAAGTACATGGCAATGTTCCGTCGAGCAGGTCATCATTTTGCACACCAGCTTGAATAGCAGCCGACAAAATAAACATCTTGATACTTGAACCAGTTTGGCGTGGAGCAAGCGCCATATTCACTTCATTACGCCCAGCGACAAATTGCTTTCCTCCCACCATCGCTCGCACTGCCCCGCTCTTACTATCAAGTGTCACGATTGCAGTTTCAATTCCAGCCGTGTTCGAAGGCAATTGAGTGACACGAGCGTTCTCCGCTGCAGTTTGCGCAACCGGATCAAGTGTTGTGTAAATACTTAAACCACCACGGAAGAGTTTGTTATACCGCTCCTGATAGGTGTCACCCAACAGATTGCTCTTATTCAACAAATACGACTTCACTTCTTCGCTGAAGTGGGTACGAGTAATTTTCTTTTCAGCGATCGTCTGTACAACTTCGGGGATTTGCCAACTGTTCGCACATTCAGCAATCGCAGTTGAATCCTCGGGCGGATCTAGGCACATCTTGATCGAGTTGGCTTCAGTTGCTTCCATCAAACCAACATCAACGACAGCATCGAGCGCCTGACCAAATCGACGCTTACTTTGTTGTGGTCGACGAATCGGGTCATAACTACTTGGCGCCTGTATGAGACCCGCCAAGAATGTTCCTTCAACCAACGTGAGATCTTCAACCTTCTTGCCAAAGTAGACTTCAGAAGCAGCTTGAATTCCGTAGGTGTTGTTTCCAAAGTAAATCGTGTTGAGATACCGCTCAAGAATTTCGTCTTTAGTACGTTCTTTTTCTAAACGCAGTGCGTAGATGATTTGCAACAACTTGTAGCGGCCATCGCGTTCGAGACCACCGAGATATTCGACCTTCACCACTTGTTGGGTGATTGTTGATGCTCCTTGGCGTGCTCCGCCTTCAAAGTTTGACAACGTCGCTCGAAAGAGACCGCGCATATTGACACCGTGGTGGTTGTAAAACTCTCGGTCCTCAACGGCAAGTACGGCTTGGATCACTGGCTGCGGAATCTGACTGAGAAGAACGGGCTGACTGTTCTCAAGTTCGTAGGCCGCGATTTCATTGCCAGCTCGGTCGTATACATAGGTGCGTTTGGCGATTCCCTCCCAAGCCGGGAGCGCAACCGGGCTTTCGATATGCGCATTGGCAATTTTCCAGACACGCGGAGCCACACCAACGACCGCAGCCGTCAAAACAAGTGCTCCCGCCACAACGACGATGCACAACCGCATCCACCAGGTGATCATTCGCACAACGCCTCTACGGTAGTTCTCGGTTCGGGCTGAGCAGTGTCACCCCCGACCCACTACCGTTTCATCTATGTCATCTTCTTCCGGCCAGCGCCCCTTTCGTTTCGGTATCCAAGCATCCAAGGCCAACACCCGCGACCTATGGGTTGACCTCGCTCGACGCAGTGAGGACCATGGATATTCGTGCCTCACCATGCCCGACCACTTCGACGATCAGTTAGCCCCGGTTCCGGCCCTCATGACCGCCGCCAATGTCACGACAAACCTCCGTGTTGGTGCTTTGGTCTGGGATAACGACTACAAGCACCCTGCGGTTCTCGCCAAAGAACTGGCCACGATGGACGTGCTGTCCGACGGTCGGCTTGAGCTCGGAATAGGCGCGGGCTGGATGATCAGCGACTACGAACAAATGGGCATCACGTACGACTCGGCAAAGGTTCGTATTGATCGTTTTGTTGAAGGTCTCAAGGTCATCAAAGGCGCCATGGCCGAAGGCGCGTTTTCGTTTTCTGGCGATCATTACACCATCACCAACTACAACGGAACTCCCAAGCCAATTCAGGCGCCTTGTCCCCCAATTTTAATTGGCGGTGGAGGTAAGCGCGTGTTGTCAATCGCTGCCCGCGAAGCTGACATTGTTGGCATCAACGCCACCATGTCGGCAGGCGTTATTGGTCCAGATGCATTCAACACCATGACCGCTGAAGCCGTTGATGCAAAAGTCGCCATCGTGCGCGAAGCCGCGGGTGCTCGCTTCAGCGACATCGAAATGAATGTGCGCGCATTCTTAGTCAGCATTACCGATGACGCGAAGCAGGCCGCTTCGGGAATCGCTTCAATGCTCGGTGTCGAACCCGAGATGGTTGAACAATCACCTTTCGCACTCGTTGGCCCAACGAGCAAACTTATTGAAGACCTCATTGAACGACGCGAACGGTGGGGATTTTCATACATCATCGTTGGCGCAGACGACGTTGAATCTTTCGCGCCAGTCGTCGCCGCGCTCAACGGGAAGTAAGACGGAATCATTCACGTGTCTGAACCGATGTCACTAGCACTGTGCGGCGCGGGAATGATCTCAGGCGCGCATGCCATGGCTGCGCATGTATTGGGGATGCCAGTCGTTGCAGTTGCGTCGCGAAGCCAGGAGAAAAGCACCGAGCGCGCCAAACAGCTGAATGCAAAATCAGTGGAATACTCGCAACTTCCAGGCGGCGCCGACATTGTTGTTGTCGCGACACCACCGGCACAACATTTTGACCATGCTGTTTATTCGCTACAACGGGGCGCTGCAGTCGTGATCGAAAAGCCACTCGCGTACACCCTCAACGAAGCCGACCGCCTCGTGTCGCACGCCGAACAATATGGACAGAAAATCTTGTATGCCGAAAATTTGGCCTACGCACCAATCGTTCATGCATTTATCAAGCGAGCAGTGTCGATCGGTTCGGTGACACACATGTCGTTTCGTACCGTGCAATCACTTCCCGCGTGGGGCGACTTCACCACCGCTGAATGGGGTGGCGGCGCACTCTTCGACCTGGGCGTCCATCCCATAGCTATTGCAGTTCTAGTGGGTCGAGCGATTGGTGCTGGTGAAGTTGTTGCGGTCTCAGCAAAACTCGACGGCGAGATCACCGACACGCACGCTGAGATCAAGCTGACTTTTAACAATGGCCTCACAGCTAGCGTTGTTTCATCGTGGCAAGGTTCAGAAACTCCTGAATGGAATTTTCAAGTGGCTTCCGATCAAGGTGTCGTTCGTGCCGAACTGATGCCAAACATCAACCTTGAACACAACGGTGAAGACGTTGCCTTGCCTGCCACTACATCGCCAATCCCGTTCATTCAGCAATTTGGTTACACCGGTCAACTGCAAGCATTCGCCGACGATCTCGCACACCACACCACACCATTCATGGGCATTGCCTTCGGGCGTTGGATGATGGAGATCGTGTGTGCTGGTTACGTCTCGGCGCGACAGAACTCAACAGAAGTTGCAGTTCCGAGTGGCTGTGATCGGTTCGTTGCCCCACTTCAACTCTGGAAATCCGCATGAAGTTAGCGCGGTCGTTCATAGCGACGATGACTGGTTGCGCTCTTGCGATAACCGCATGCGGAACAAGTGATGCCAGCGATACATCATCACCAAACAACGGCGAGTCGTCAACGACAACAGTCGAAATAGCAAGCGACGTTTCATCGTCATCTGTGGCGCCCACAACAACAATTGCTCCCGACCCGTACGCAACGCCCGGTTGGTTAGCCGCCGAGAATGCCTTGCCTGGCACCGACGCTTGGCGGATTACCAAAGATGTCCCTGGCGATAAACCCGTGTCCGCCGAAGGGGCAATTGAGGGTTACGCCGATACGACGAGTGCGCAACCCGGCGATGTCGTCACGCTCTTTGTCGCGACTTCGGCACCGACATGGCATGTCGAGGCTTACCGCATGGGTTGGTACGGCGGAATGCAAGGTCGCCTCATTTGGACCTCAGGCGAAACAGCATCAACGTGGCAACTTGATATGTCCACAGATAGCACGACCAAAATGTCACGCGCATTGTGGGCACCTTCGCTGACCTTCACGATTGACAACACGTGGCCCACGGGTTCGTATTTACTCAAACTTGTTTCCAGTACATCTGAAGCGCACTATGTGCCGCTGACCGTTCGTCGGGATTCAACGAATGCTTCACTCGTTGTCGTTTCCGCAGTAACAACATGGCAGGCTTATAACCCTTGGGGTGGCTGCACGCTGTACCAGTGTTTTGTTGGCAACCCCCGAAGTCGCGCCACTGTTGTTTCGTTTGATCGCCCTTACGCCTCTTCATACAACTGGGGTTCGGCAGACTTTTTGACTCACGAACTGCCGCTGATCAGTTTGATTGAAGAACTTGGAATTGACACGGCTTATGTCACTGATATTGATCTTCATTCAAGCGCACTTGATGGTGATGGTTCAACGAACCCAGTGCTCGTGAATCGCACTGCACTTCTCACCACTGCTCATGACGAGTATTACTCGACTCCCATGCGCGCATCGCTTGAGCGCGCTCGCGATGCAGGAATCAACTTGGCGTTCTTCGGGGCCAATGCCGTGTACCGCCACATTCGACTCGAACCCAATAATGAAGGTTTACCCTTCAGGCAATTAGTGAACTATCGAACTGCCGACGACGATCCCATGACCTCACAAGATCCATTGCAGTCAACCGTGCAATGGCGCAATGATCCGCTGAACAAACCCGAATCAGCACTGATCGGTATTCAATACTTTGCCGCCGGTGTGAAGACGGCGATGAAACTCGTCAACACCGATAATTGGGTTTTTGCAGGAGTCGATCTTTCACACGGAACTTCATTAAAAAACCTCGTTGCGATTGAGGCCGACGGACTCGGTCACTCAAATCAAGAGCCAGACAATCTTGAAGTGCTGGCAAGTTCTCCGGTGACGTACAAGCATGCTCGCTACAACCACGCCATGACGTACTACTCGGCCGACAGCGGTGCCGGCATTTTCGCAACCGGAACCATTGGTTGGATTCATGCACTTGATTCAACGACATGGGGCAATGAAAATGTTTCAACGGTCGTGCGTGGTATCACAACGAATGTCTTACAGGCATTCGCTACTGGTCCAGTCGGCGTTGCTCATCCAAGTGTGAGCAACGCCAGCCGTTATCGAACTTCGGTACAACCAGATGTCGAGGATTAATTCAGCCCGCTGCGTTCAATGAGCTTCGCGGCACGAACGACAACGAATTAACGGCAAGATTGACGCCACTCGTGAATGCCCAGATTGCATTGACTTGGCTTGAAGTTGGACCAACTAATGTAGGTGCCGTCAGAGTAATCTCGGCGTTGGGCATCTGAGGGCTCCAAAACCGCCAATCACCATTTGGGCTATTGAAGTCTGTGGGTTGCAAGTTGCCGTTGCATTCACCATTAATCAGAATTGAACGCAGACTCAACTGATCCAAAGTCGTTTCCAGACTGCCCGCAGGTACTTCATATTGATAACCAATGAGACCGTCAAATGACACAGGTTTGTCGTCGTACCCATAAGTCGTGTCCAAATAACCCACACCTGAACAATCATTGGACGCAAAAAACAAGTAATTAGTTTGCACACCCTGAGCGTTGATATTGGTCCACCGTCCGTTGTCCCAAACAACTCCGGATGAAGAACCAGTCAACTGAATGTCGCCGAAGTCTTCGCCACCTGATCCGATGATCGCAATTGCATCACTCTTGTTGTCGATGGCTGTTTGAATTTCCACGACCGAGTGGTCCGAGTAATAACCAGTCACGTCCACCAAAATGTCGGCAGTCGCGCCAGCAACTCCCATCGAGTCGAACCACACTTCGAAAGTTCCGGCATCGGCACCCGAAGTCGGCAAGTTGACAGTGATTGAGTTCGCGACAGTTTTACGAGCCTCAAAGTTGATATTTGATGTCTGCGGCGCACCGGTTGCATCGGCTGGCCGAACGGACACGAATCCATCTGCAGTTGAGTTAAGAACCGTGACGTTCAAGACGACGCCAGTTGAACCTGCGGGCATCACTGACTGCGCGCCAGCAGCTGTTGGAATCGAGCCAGTCACTTTGACATCGTGTGGCACTCCCGTGACGAATGGACCAGCCCACAAAACAACCGAATCGCGCGTGTCAAGAACGCGAACCGGTGACACCGCAACAAAGGTTGAACTACTTGCGGGCGCAGTTCCGGCTTGAGCAAACAGGGTCACTCCACCGCCAAGAGATACCGCGATCGCTGCACCGATCGCCGCCCATCTGATGCGCAATGCATGCGTTGAAACCGACAGGGACTTTTTGAGGTAATTTTCCACCATGCGCAAACTATAAAGATTTAAAGAACGCTATTCAGGGATACTAATAACGATATGAACTGGCGTGGCAACAACGGGTGGGCGCTGAGGGACTCGAACCCCCGACCTCCTCGGTGTAAGCGAGGAGCTCTAACCAACTGAGCTAAGCGCCCGTGTAAGAGTTGAAATCATACCGCCCACCTGAGCGATCAAAACTAATAAATAGCGAGTATCCACGATGTACGCGACTCGCGCTACTACGGTTTTTCTCGTGGCAACCCGCCCTGGTGACGCTGAAAGCGAACTCCTTCGACAATATTTAGATGACATCGGGACCTACCCGTTGCTCAACGCTGATGATGAACGTCGTCTCGCTGCCCTCATTTTGGCCTCGCGATTTGCCCAGGAACGCCTTGATTTTGACCCCGCACCCAAGGGTCGTGAACGTACTGAACTGATGCGAACCCTGCACGCCGGCGACGATGCCCGTGCCCAATTCATCCAGTGCAACCTGCGTTTAGTGGTCAGCGTGGCCCGCCGATACGAAGGCGCTGGCCTTGGACTTTTAGATCTCATTCAAGAGGGCAACCTTGGGCTCATGCGAGCCGTCGAAGGCTTTGACCACGAAAAAGGTTTCAAGTTCTCAACCTACGCAACATGGTGGATACGCCAGTCAATTGGCCGGGCCTTGGCCGATTCATCACGAACTATTCGGGTTCCTTCACATGTGCGCGAGGTCTATTCGCTCATTGATCAGAGCACCGAAAAACTCGCTGCCGAACTTGATCGTCAACCAACAGTTGAAGAGATTGCCGAACTGTCAGGTGTCAGCGCCGAACGTGTCGCTCTTGTTCACCAGCACCGTCGCCCCTTGGTCTCGTTATCCACTCCCCTTGATAACGATGGCGATTCAGAACTAGGTGATCTCATCGCTGACGAAGGAGCGATCTCGCCATTTGAATCAGCCGCTGCCGCTCTTGAAAAGCGGGCTTTGATCGAACAGCTTCGTCGCCTTGAAGAACGCGAAGAAGAAGTGTTGCGTGCTCGCTTTGGTATTGACGATCATCCGATGACACTTTCTGAAATCGGCGAGAAGCTCGGAATCACGCGTGAGCGAGTTCGCCAGATTGAATCTCGTGCTCTTGGCAAGTTGCGTCACCCAAGCGTGTCGCGAGTGTGGCATGAAGGCCAACGCTCAGCCGACGCGGTCTGATCACTTGCTACAACAGTTTTACAACGGCAACTTGTGGCGCGTCGCCAACGCTTGATTAAAGATTCCATTTGGTGCTGCAACAGGTGTTCGTCGAGCCGCGTGATCGAGAACAATCAGTTCGCGACCCTGAGCATCTTCGACGGACACACCAACTTCATGACAGATCAAATATGCGGCCGCGTAATCCCACACGCCGTGAGCACTTGGACTCATATCGATAAATGCATCCACTGTTGAATCAGCGACATAACAAATGTCGATGGCCGAAGCACCAAACGATCTGAACTGTGCCCAGCCTGCGCCTTCTGGGGGACGACCCGACACCGCAACGAGTGCAGTATTCCATTCAGTCATGTTTCCGCGTAAGAGAGGTTCGCCATTTCGCCAAGCGCCTTGACCGCGTATTGCCCACCAACGCGTTCCGACAGCCTGGTCAACGACCAAGGCCACACATGGACCAGCCGCGTCAACGGCACACAACGACGTCGCGTAATGCGGCACTCCCCGACTCGCATTCGTCGAACCATCAAGTGGATCAATAATCACGACGATGTTCCGGTCAAGATTCTCTGAGCCACTTTCCTCCGACAGTATTCCCACGCCGGCAGCACGCAACATCTCTAAGGCGACTTGATCGACTACTACGTCGGCGGCGTATTGGGTGTCACGAAGGCCAGAGGGACCCCAATCTGCGATGTCTTTTAAGGCGGTCCCGATTGCATCTGCCACAGCATTCAGCAACTGGAGTGTTTGGCTGGCGTCCATCTCAACGAGGGTAGTGCGCTTATTGCCCATTATCCTGAACCCTGTTTCAAAGGACGGGTTATGGCTTTCATCGATGTTGCAGGATTTGTCTCCGACATGAAGAGTCACGCCATTGACCATGGCTTTCACGTGCACGACGAACGCCACTTTGTGGAAACGTATTCATTGCGCCAACTCTGGGAAGTCGATCTGCACCCTGAAGAAGCCTGCGACGGGCCGATTGATTTACATCTCTCACTTGAGGTCGACCCGCGCGCACTTTTGGGTTTCGAAGATGAGATGAGCAAACTCGAAGACCCATCGGACGAACCGCCCCAGGGTTTTGAGTTTCCGTTACTTTTCACGTGGACTCTTCCCCCGCTCACAAGCCGACCCGACCTGCTGGTACTCGCCACCGATCTTGCTGGTGTTGGCGGAACCGATTTACCACTTGAGGTTTCTGCGATTGACTCAACGGCATCGGTCATTGATGCCCCCGAACATCGATTGTCAATCGTGGCGCGCCTCAGCGTTTCGCTTGCCGACGTGTACGCCAATGATGATTCAGTTTTTTGTGGCGTCTTGGAAAAATGTAGCGAAGTCAGTTTGTTCTTGCTCGAAATCGCTCCGTCATGGATGTCCTAGTCGTGAAGTTTTGGGTAATTACGCGTCTCGCACAGTCGAGCATGAAATACTGACACCATGAATGTTGCCGAACTCATCGACATCTTGCGTGATCTTGACCCCGAAACAATCGTCGAGATGGCCATCGTTGCCCCAGTCGCCGATCACTCCGATGACATCACTGTTGATCAATACGAAGTTGAGGGTGTGTTGCCTCGCGACCCCGCCGATCACGATGGTGAATCAGTGGTGTGGTTAATCGGCGGCGAACCACACGATGTTGATGAATTCGTGGATGCCATCGAAGGTGCTGGCGACAATGTGCAAACTGGCGAATACGCCGACGTCATAGATATCGAGCGTGGCTCCGAAGCCCGCAAAGCCATCTTCGGGGTCTGACGTGGGTTTTTCGTATCGCAAGCGCATTCGTACTGGCAAGCGCTCGTGGCTCAATATTTCCAAGAGTGGCATTAGCGGAAGCGGTCGATTAGGTCCGTTCACCATCAATTCACGTGGCCGTACTTCGATACGACTCGGCAAAGGATTGAGCTATCGCGGCGGATGCGCCACCGTCATCGTGGTCGGTTGCGGCATTGTTGCAATTGCGACGACGTTCCTCACGCACATGTAAACCAATTCTGCTGATCAATGACCACACTGCGCCATACCCATCGGTGAGAATGAGATATGGCATTTGGTCAACCGGCTGGTCCCCCGGCATCACATTCGCAAATGAAGCAACTTCTTGAACTTCTCAATGCGGCTGGGCACACCGATTTTCGCGATGCGCGTGGACCGATGCAGTTCAATCAACGTCAAGCTGGCGGAAAATTCACTCGTCAAGAAGCTGAAGACTTCATCGCGCAACTTGAGGCCGATGCCGAACTCGATAGTGAAACGCCACCCGAAGTTGTTGTCGCACGATCAATCAAACCTGCGCCCCGTACAACGAGTGCCGAAAAAACTGTGCGTGATTTACCCGATTCTGTTTTGGCAGCCGAATTACAACGGCGTGGCTGGATAGTTGTTGAGCCGTAAACGCTAATCACAACTAGTCAGCAAATAACGGCGACGACATCAAACAGTCAGCCGTTGACAAATTGCTCGCGGTCGGAATGTCGTACACCACCGCAATACGCAAGAGCGCCCGAACATCTGGGTCATGTGGCTGCGGCTCAAGCGGATCCCAAAAGAAGATCAACATGTCAACTTGTTGTTCGCAGATCATCGCCCCAAGTTGTTGATCGCCACCGAGCGGACCGCTCTTTAAACACTTCACATTGAGACCAACAAGTTCGGTCAACATTCGACCCGTCGTGCCCGTTGCGACTAGCGAGTGCCGACCCAAGACCTCTTTATTGTTCTTCGCCCATTCAATGAGCAGGTCTTTCTTGTGGTCGTGAGCAACGAGCGCAATCGTGTGCGTGGTCATACCGACACTCTTCCACATTGGGGTGGCTTGAACTAACTGACATTGGTGGGGCGGGCAGGACTTGAACCCGCGACCAAGGGATTATGAGTCCCCTGCTCTAACCAACTGAGCTACCGCCCCAAAAGGCGCAGGGCCCGCCGATGGCGGACCCTGCGTTATGTGCTCCGAGAGCAGGGCTCGAACCTGCGACCCGCTGATTAACAGTCAGCTGCTCTGCCAGCTGAGCTATCTCGGAAGGCGAATCCGAGGATATCAGCCGAGGGGTCAATGCCCAATGGTCAGATACTGATCAGACCGGTCTCAATCGAGATTGATCGGCTCTTCGTCTGCTGCGGTGAATTCAACTTCTGGGGCATCACCTAGACCAGCCGCGATACGCACCTTTTCGGCGACCTCAACCATGATCTCGGTGTTCTCCATGAGGAAGTTCTTGGCGTTCTCACGACCCTGGCCCATTTGCTCGCCGTCGTACGTGAACCAAGCACCAGACTTCTTGATGATGTTGAGATCGACCGCCATGTCGAGCACTGAACCTTCGCGGCTGATGCCCTTGCCGTACATGATGTCGAATTCGGCCTGACGGAACGGCGGCGACACCTTGTTCTTCACAACCTTGACGCGGGTGCGGTTACCGACAACTTCGGCACCATCTTTGATCGACTCAATACGACGAATGTCGAGGCGAACCGATGAGTAGAACTTGAGTGCACGTCCACCAGGAGTTGTTTCGGGTGAACCGAACATCACGCCAATCTTTTCACGCAACTGGTTAATGAAAATTGCGATGGTGTTCGACTTGTTGAGGTTGGCGGTCAACTTACGCAACGCCTGGCTCATCAAACGGGCTTGCAGACCCATGTGGCTGTCGCCCATGTCGCCTTCAATTTCGGCCTTGGGTGTCAACGCGGCCACCGAGTCAATAACGACAACGTCGAGAGCACCTGAACGGATGAGCATGTCAACAATTTCAAGAGCTTGTTCGCCGGTGTCGGGCTGCGAGATCAAGAGAGCATCGATGTCGACACCAATGGCTCGGGCATAAATGGGGTCCATCGCGTGTTCGGCGTCGATGTATGCACAGATACCACCGTTGCGCTGAGCCTCGGCCACGACATGCATGGCGAGCGTGGACTTACCTGAGGATTCTGGACCGTAGATCTCGACAACACGGCCACGGGGCAGGCCGCCAATTCCGAGAGCGACGTCAAGTGCCAACGCACCCGTCGGGATGGCTTCAATGGCCATATCGGTCTTGTCGCCCATCCGCATGATGGAGCCTTTGCCGTATTGCTTGTCGATTTGGGCTAGAGCCATTTCAAGGGCTTTTTCACGATCGTTGCTCATTGCATTGCCTTTCGCTGTTGTGGTGTTGGTTGCTGTGGGTGTTGGTTTGTTTGCCATAACTTGGACCGTATGAAATGGGTGTTGCACAGTAGTTGTGCGGGCACCCGTGTACGGCGAATAACAAGAGCGTAACTACGAACGAGTGTTCGGTCAAGCATTTCCGATACGAACAGGTGTTTGACCTGCTCAGCAGGGGTGTGAAACCGCCCGATTAGGACTGATCTGCCAGCCAGGCCTGAGCCTCAGCCAGTTCGTCGACCCCCATGGGCCGCAAAATCAGGTCGATGGCCATCCACAAAGTGTGGGTCATGGGCCACGTCAATACCGGGAAGATAAGAGCGGCCGAAGCCAGCACGATGTACAACGTGAGCACCGGAACATCTGGTGCGGTGATTGCCACAGCGATACCTATTGCGGCCATGATGAGCACGATGTTGATCACCGAAGCAATCGTCATTGACCCGAGTTCTTGTCCATCGGTTTCGCGAGTGCGTGTAATACCGCAACCGACACATCGCTCACCTTGTTTAAACCAACTAACGAACCACGCTTGATGGTTTCCACAGTTGGGGCAACGACGAAGTATCGAACGAACAATCATTTTGCCGTTTGATGGTGACGTTTGTTGCTGAATACTCATTGAGTGAGTTCGCGAACAAATTCGCTGAAAACATTGGCGTATCGCAAAGCTTCTTCATTGGTATGCATGATTGAAATCAGCCACTGCTCATCTAAACCTGGTGGCAACAAAATGCCACGGTTGATTCCGTGAATCCATTGCGCAAATGCAATATCGAGATCGGTCTTCTTGTAATCGCGATAGTTGCGAATCGGTTCTGGGGTCCACGTGACACAACCCTTCGCGCCAAACTGCACAGTGTGTGCTGGCAACCCGGCGTCTTCGATGATGTCATTACACGCGTCAACCAAAATCTTGTTTCGACCAATAGTTGTGGCGGTTGCCTGCGGAGTACAAACCTCTGACAACACTGCTTTTGCTGCCGCCATACACAACGGGTTTCCGTTGTAGGTACCAAGGTGAATCACGCGGCCCATGGTGATCTGATCCATGTATTCGCGCTTGCCACCAAAAGCGCCAAGCGGCAAACCTCCGCCGATTGATTTAGCGAGAGCAACAAGGTCTGGTGTGACGCCAAGTGCACCTGTCGCGCCTCCCCAACCGGCGGTGATACCGGTTTTCACTTCATCAAAAATCAACAAAGTTCCGTAGCGTGAGGTGATCTCGCGTACATCTTGCAAATAACCCTCATCAGGCAAACAGATACCGATGTTTTCCATCACGGGCTCAACAATGAAACAAGCCACGTCTTCGTTACGTAACACTCGTTCAAGCGCTTCAGCATCGTTGTACGGAATCACGATGGTGTCACCAAGAACTGCACGAGTTACGCCTGCGGTTGCCGGCACTGAATTCGGTCGATCGGCTGGACCAGCTACATCAAGCGACGGCTTCATGGAAATCATGACTTCGTCGTGATGGCCGTGATAGCCGCCTTCAACCTTGACAATCTTTTCGCGACCTGTCGCACCACGGGCCACACGAATGGCGTCCATGGTTGCTTCGGTTCCAGAGTTGGTGAAGCGCCACATTGGCAAGCCGTAACGCTCGCCCAAAAGTTCGGCGACGTCGGCATTGAGTTCACATGGCGTCACAAACAATGTGCCATTGTCGAGTTGCTCGTCGACAGCGCGTCGCACAACCGGGTTGATGTGACCGCTGAAGAGCGCACCAAAGCCCATGTCGTAGTCAACGTATTCGTTGTCATCAACATCCCACATCGAGGCACCCTTCGCAGCCTTGACGACGATCGGATGCGGATCGTACGCCTGGAAACTTGACGGCACTCCGAGTGGCATGACAACCCTGGCTCGCTCAGTTGCTTTTTGCGAGCCTTGAGTTCGCTGTGCGTACAGCGCGATCTCACGTCGAGTGATTTCCTTCGCTCTCCAGCTAAGGCTGTGAGCATTGGTAACTGCAGATTCCGTGGAGGACACGGTTAAACACCCCTTTTACGGTTAAAGCAACCCTAACACCGAAAACCGTCGGACCGTAACACCTGAGTTTCGGGTGAATGAACGGTGCGATTTGGCGTTCGATATGGCAGAATGAATGGGTCACATGGTGGGCGTAGCTCAGTTGGTTAGAGCGTCAGTTTGTGGTACTGAAGGCCGGGGGTTCGAGACCCCTCGCTCACCCAAAACATACGAAGTCGCTGGTTAGCCAGTCCAAAAACCGGTCAGATACCTCGGCCGAAGTGTTGGTTGATCTACACTGCTTCTTCGCGTTGCGCACCTCTAGCTCAATGGCAGAGCAGTGGACTCTTAATCCATTGGTTCTGGGTTCGAATCCCAGGGGGTGCACCATTATTTGGCGCTATCTGGTGGCGATGGCGACAGCAACTTCGGCCGCTACTCGCGCATTGTTTTCAGCCAGCGCAAGATTTGCTGGAACACTTCGTCCTTCGGTGGCTTGACCAATTCGACCAAGCACAAAAGGCGTCACTGCCGCTCCACGAATTCGAGCAGCTTCGCAATCGACTAACGCTTGTGCCAACACAGCATCGAGTTGCGCTGCATCAAGTTCGGCTTCAACCGGAATCGGAACCGTGAGCAAAACACCAGTCTTTGCCCGTGAACGGTGCAGCAAAATGTCCGCAACTTCAGACGCTGCCTGCACCTGATGTGGAACTTTCAAACCCGATGAACGCGTATAAAACGCCGGAAACCATTCATGTTTCCAACCAAGAACTGGCACACCGATGGTTTCAAAATATTCAAGCGTTCGGGGCAAATCGAGAAATGCTTTTGCTCCTGCCGAAACTGTGACGACGGGATAGGACGCAATCGCATCAAGGTCGGCCGAGATATCTCCGGTGAGTTCGGCACCGCGATGCACACCACCAATGCCCCCAGTTGCGAAAACACTGACTCCCCCGGCTGCCGCAATCGAAACCGCCGCCGAAACAGTCGTTGCTCCGAAATCCCATTTCTGCGCAACTGCTACTGCGATATCGCGTTCGGCAACTTTGCGAGCGGGACCAAGAATACGTTCATGCTCGGCATCTGTTAGCCCAAGTCGCACGACGCCATCAAGAATTGCCGTGACTGCAGGAACACAGCCACCGTCGCGAATAGCCGCACTACAACGATCAAGCGCTTCACGGTTTGCCGGCGAAGGCAACCCGAGATGCGAGTAAATCGTTGATTCCATCGCAACGACTGGACGTCCATCAGCAATTGCTGCAGCGACTTCGGCAGATAGCACGGGCTTCATACGACTTCCATACTTTCATCTCGAACGAAGCGACTCACAACTTCAACATGATGCGTATGAGGAAAGAGATCTAAGACCTCGCTGTATTCCAAGCGATAACCCTTGGCGATCAATAGACGCGCATCTCGACCAAGCGATGCCGGGTCACACGAAATCAACACAATCACTTGCGCGTTTGTCGCCGTCAAAACATCAACACCGCCAGCCCGAAGCCCGTCGCGTGCGGGGTCGGCGACGACAACTGCGGCCGACTGAGGCACCCACTCTTCAACCGGCGACTGCACAACTTCAACATCACGTTCGGCAAGGTTGATTCGCGCATCTGCGCATGCTGAAGGGTTTGCTTCAATCGCAATCACATGACGATCGCGTGGGAAGACCGTGGCCGCAAAGAGTCCGACTCCGCAATAGGCGTCAACTACAGCACCAGCACCCCACGTTGAACTTTCGCCAAGCGCGCGCTTTGTGGCATCGACTAATGCTTGTGCAGCTTGCGGCGATGATTGGAAGAATGACTCAGCTGACACTACGAATTCATGTTGAGCAATCACTTCGTGCACAGATGAGTTTCGGCTCGTCAAAATATCTGCCGTGATACCCGAAACCGAGTCTTGTGGTTCGGCCCAGACCATCCGTTCGCCCGATGCAATGCCAGTGCGTAACACTGCTTCTTCAGCACCATCAAGGCGAAGATCGGGCAGTAATTCATTTAATGACGGGTGCGCAACAAGGCAATGCGTCACGCGCACAACATCGTGGCTTTGGCGCTTGCGAAAGCCCACGCCCCCGTCGGTTGCTGCAACGCGAAGAGTGGTGCGGGCCGCCACCACTGGCAACTCGCCGCTTTCAAAGAGTCGCACTTGCGGATTTTCGATCTTGCCGAGACGCACGAGTGACTCAGTGACGATGTCAACTTTGATCTGTCGCTGCAGGACCACCGCCGCATGTTGCATATCGCAACCACCACAACCCCGAGCAACGTATTCGCACGGCGGCTCAACTCGCTGCTCACTTGCTTCAAGCACTTCGGTCACGACGCCCCTGGCGTAGTCCTTGGATTGTTTCAGCACTTTGGCGACGACCAACTCCCCTGGCAAACCACCCTCGACAAAGATGACCCGCCCATCTTGCAGACGACCAAAGCCATCACCCTCGGCCACCACCTTGTCGATGCGTACTTGCACCTCAAAATTTGGGAGTGGTCGCGAGCCAGATTTGCGGATCGGGCGCTTTGTCATACCCCTCGCAGGCTAGAGCCGACTAGCGTGTTGACGTGTCCTTGCCGATCATGATCTCTCCCTCCGTCTTGCCCTGCGATTTTTCGAAGCTCGGCGCCGAAGTTGAAGCCCTCGATGCGGCTGGCGTTGATCTCTTCCAGTGGGACGTCATGGATGGACAGTTCGTTCCCAACCTCACTTTCGGACCCGACGTCATCGCTTCGGCCCGCAAATACACCAACAAGCCTTTTGAGGCCCACCTGATGGTGCTCACGCCCGATGTCTTGGCCCAGCGTTATGTTGATGCCGGTTGTAGTCGCCTCATTGTTCATGCCGAGGCCTGCCCGCACTTACATCGCACGTTGGGAAACATCAATTCGATGGGGGCCAATGCTGCTGTGGCTCTCAATCCGCATACGCCAGTAAGCGACATTGAACATGTTCTTGATTTGGTTGACATGGTGCTGGTGATGACGGTCAATCCTGGTTTCGGTGGTCAGTCGTATATCGCATCAATGGAACCCAAGATTCGCGAGCTCAAGGCACTCATTGACCGCCGTGGATTATCTGAACAAGTCAACATCGAAGTTGACGGTGGCATCGGGCCTTCGACAATTGAGGGAGCCGCCGCCGCTGGTGCCAACGTGTTGATTGCCGGAACCGCTTTGTTCCGCTACACCGAAGGTCTTGAATTCGCTGTTAAAGACTTGCGTGCCAAAGCCACTGCTGCTCGCGCTGCGAAATAACTAATTGCCAGTCCGTTTTACTGACCACTCCATATCACTGACCACTCCAAGCCCGCTTGCCGGTGCGGTAGACGGTCACGACAAATGCACGAATTGTGGCGAGACCAAATAAGCCACCAAATACCCACAAAAACGGCAGCAAAATTGCTCGACCAAGTTTGGTTTTTGCATTCTTGAGCGGAGCCAATACTCCGCTTTCAACCGAACGTGCGTCCATCGTCAACGTGCGCACGGCATCTTCGATCTCTGGACACTTCACACCGGTGTTCACGCCGACCACTTGACTTCCGCCATACAACGGTTCAGGATCGCGGATCTTTGAATACAGCACACCCGACGACTGATCGATACCGACGGCAACGATGTAACTCTGCTCAAGATCGAGATAACGAACGTCTTCGTCGTACTGCACATCAACCAGATTGGCAACCGAATAGCCATCAAGTGAACCACCGCGCATCTGCATCACTTCGAAGCGAGCCGTACGACGATCGGATGCCGATAAGCGACCGACGAAAGTTGCCTGCACCGGCGTCGGAATAAAGCAACTCGCCGGAATCGTGTTTGTGGGTGCTGGAACTGTTGTCGACTGATCAGTTGGGGTGTCAATGACTCCCCCGCCTTCGACCGGTTCGTCTATCGGAATGTTTGTGGTTGGCGGAATCGTTGTGCTCGGTGGAACTGCCGCATTCGCGGTAGAAAAATCAACGCCACCAAACGACAGACCCAAAATGAAAACACCAACTGATGCGCGCAATGCCCATCGGTCAACCGAGTGTTGTTTCGTTCGCTGAGTCACTGAGTACAAACTAGTGAATCGGCACACACTAAATGAGTCAGCGACCCTTAAAGACGGGGCTTCGCTTTTCCATCCACGCAGCTATGGCCTCGGGAGTGTCTTTGGTTCCGAAGTTCACCGTTTGCGCAACACCTTCATCATCGAGTGCTTCTTCAAGAGTGACATTCATTGAGTTATTGAGCATGCGCTTCGATTGAGCCAACGCAATCGGCGGCAACGCAATCAAGCGATCGGTCCATTCGGCGACAAAGGCATCGAGTTGCGCATCGGGAACAACACGATTCACTAGTCCAATGCGGTCAGCTTCAGCGGCATCAATGATGTCGGCGAAGAATGCCAGTTCTTTAGCGCGATGCAAGCCAATGCGTCGTGGCAACAACCATGATCCACCACCGTCGAGCGACATGCCGCGCTTCGAGAAAATCTGTGAGAAGCGTGCAGTGTCTGATGCAACGACCAAGTCGCATCCGAGTGCCATGTTGCAGCCAACACCCACTGCAACTCCGCGCACTTTGGCGATCGTGGGTTGCGGCAAACGTGACAGCGCCATAATCACGCCCGTGACTTCGCGCATTGAGTAATACGAGTGACTATGTGCTCGACCACTGCCGTCACCCATCGCCACTAAATCGGCTCCACTACAGAACTCGCCATTAGAACCGGTCAGCACAACAACACGATCAGTTGACGTGTGCTGAATCTCGGTGAGCAACTCAAGCAGCTCAATCCACATCACACCGTTGACGGCGTTTTTGCTCTTGGGACGATTAAACGTAATCGTCACGACTCCGCCGCTGCGTTCAACGAGGAGTGTTTCGTACTTCTTATTCTGCGTATCCGAGGTTGTGCTCACTTTATGAACGATAATGAGTTGCGTGGGATTCAACCCTTATCGGAAATTTCGGGCTCGGCGTGCCGACTATGTCTTTGTGGTTGCGGCAGCAATTGCAATCATCGCCTTGGTCGCCTGGGCATTCACTGGCTGACTCATGGCCACCAGCAAAAAGCCCGCCGCGAAGAAGACTGCAAAATCACGCAACACGAGTCCCGGCATCTGGTCAGGCCTCTACGGACCAGTCGAAGTACGGCGCATACAGCCCTATCAGGCCCTCAAAACGTATATTTGCCCTGGATGTCATCAAGAGATTCCTGCGGGCATGGGACACAACGTGGCGGTGCCTCACGACGCTCCCGATCTACGTCGGCACTGGCACTATGCGTGCTGGGACCGCGAAGTGAAGACTCACGCGTAAAGCTGCTCAAAACGCTGCTTCGATGACTTCGAAAGTGACTTTGTCCTTCGGACCAATCACCGCAGCCACATCAAATCGAACCGATACACGAGCGTTCGGATTTTCACTGAGCCAATGAGCGGCCAATCGGCGGAGTCGCAGTTGTTTGTTTGCATCAACCGCTAATGCCGGCGATCCAAAATCGGCGGTCGCTCGTGTTTTGACTTCACAGATCACCAACACCGAATCGCGTCTGGCAACGATGTCAATTTCGCCCTGTCGGCAACGCCAGTTGCGCTCGACAATTTCGTAACCATGTTTGCGATACCACTCAGCAACGAGGTCTTCGCCCCACGCACCGAAACTTTGGTTATGACTAACTACGCCTTGTCGAGATCGGTCAGATCTTCTTGGGGCAGTTCTTCGACGTTCACGTCTTTGAAACTGAAAATTCGTACCTTCGGGACGAATCGGCTCTTGCGGTACATGTCCCATACCCATGCGTCGGTTAATTCCACCTCGATCAGTGGCCGTGTGCTGTCACCTTTGACATTGACATCAACTTTATTGGCCAAGTAAAACCGGCGCTCGGTTTCAATAGCGAAACGGAACATGCCCGCAACGTCTTGATATTCCTGCGCGAGGTGAAGTTCGCGATCAGCCTCGAAGTCTTCGAGATCGTCGGTACTCAATGGTCAACACTCAAATCGTGAAAGCAAACGTGACAACAGATATGAAGGGAAAGATTTCCCAATGAAATCAGAAGTCGCGCTTTTCGCGAACCTTGGCAGCCTTACCGGTGCGGTCACGCAAGTAGTACAACTTGGCACGGCGTACATCGCCTCGCTTCATGACTTCAATCTTGGCAACTGTTGGGGTGTGCACGGGGAATGTGCGCTCAACGCCAACGCCATAGCTGACCTTACGAACGGTGTAGGTCTCTTGAATTCCTGAGCCATGACGTCCGATGACGTTGCCCTGGAAAATCTGAATACGCTCTTTGCCACTTTCAACAACGCGCACGTGAACCTTAAGTTCATCTCCGGGACCGAACACAGGAATGTCGGAACGGATGTGTTGTAGGTCAACGATGTCGGTGGTCTTCATGACGGGTTTCCTTAGAACTTTTCAGGGACATACGACCTGGGTAGATCGCAGTCACGGCTTGTCAAGGATACGGGATAGCAGGGAACTCTTCCAACAAGGCGAGCTCATCATTTGAAAGTCCGTTACGGGCCTCAATGAGGTCGGGTCGCTGGCTGATGGTCCGGTGCAAGGCCTGGGCCAGACGCCAGCGCTCGACCTGCGCATGGTTGCCACCCCGTAACACATCTGGCACTTCCCACCCTCGAAAATCGGCGGGACGGGTGAAATGGGGCTCTTCGAGCAGATTGGTAGCCCCAAAACTCTCGGTCACCGGACTTTGGGCATTCCCCATCGCCCCAGCTAACAGGCGGGTCACCGCCTCAATAATGAGGCAGGCTGCCACTTCTCCCCCGGACAAGACGACATCGCCGATACTGATTTCGCCATCAACGAGGTGTTCACGCACCCGATGATCGATTCCTTCGTAGCGACCGCACAACAAACTGAAGCCACCCGAGGGACCCTCGTGAGTGGCCGCCAATTCGTGGGCGAAAGCCTGATCGAAACGCCGACCGCCTGGGCTCAACAAGAACAAAGGTCGTGGAGGTTGGGCAGCTTCGACTGAGGCAAAGATCGGTTCGGCCCGCATCACCATGCCGGCGCCGCCACCAAAGGGAGCATCGTCGACCGTGCGGTGAACATCAGCGGTGTGCTCTCGCAAGTCATGGCTGCGCAGATCAAGCAAACCCGACTCCCGACATTTACCCAACAAACTCTCGGAACAAAAGTTGTTCACGATGCTCGGGAAGATGGTGAAAACATCAACTCGCATGTGAACTACTTCGCGTCTTCGAAAACTTCAAACAGACCATCGGGCGGATCAATCGTAATCACAAATCCGTCAGCGCCATCGGGCACGACTGACTCAACAAAAATCACCGGAACAAGCGCACCTGATTCAAGCTCAAGTAAATCGTTTGCTGGATTTTTGAGAACTGCGATGCATGTGCCGCGGTCGACACCATCAGTGCCAACAACGCGCGCGCCAATGACTTGATGTACCCACACTGCTTCTGGATCATCAATGGGTTCGGCCCACACAACCTTGTTCACAAGGCGCTCAACATTATTTCGATCATCGATACCGACAATGCCGACGACCCAACGATCGGCGCCGGTGTTCGCCATTGAGGTTCGTGCTGACACTTCAAACCACTCGCCGGCCCAGAGACGTGCACCAATTTGGACGCGCTCAGAACGATCGGTTGACAACTTGATATAGATCTGCCCTTTCACACCGTGAGGGCGACCAAAACGGCCTACTTCTAAAAGGCCTTCAGGAGTTTTTTCAGCAGTCACGGAAACTCCGTGAACTCAATCAGTCAACGAAGTCGACGTCGACTTCGCGACCGTCTTTAGCGGCAGCAGCACGCACGAGGGTGCGAATGCTTTGTGCGGTACGACCACGACGACCGATCACTCGACCGAGGTCTCCGGGACCAACCTTGACTTCAAGACGCAAACGATTGCGACCTTCGGTTTCGGCAACATTCACCGCATCGGGATCGTCAACAATTGAACGAACGACGTGCGTCAAAACAGCAACTGCTGTTGGCGAAGAAATTTCGTTGGGATCAGTCATAACAACTGAATCACTTAGCGCGAGCAGCAGTGAACTGTGCCCATGCGCCCGAGATTTCAAGAATCTTCTTGACGCGCTCCGTGGGCTGTGCGCCCTTCATCAACCAGGCAACAGCCTTGTCGTTGTCGAGATTGATGACCGAAGGCTCGGTGCGTGGGTTGTACTGACCCAAGATTTCGAGGAATGAACCGTCACGGGCGGCGCGGCTGTCGCTCGCGATCACGCGGTAATGAGGCTGCTTGGTCTTTCCGACACGTGTAAGGCGTAACTTGACTGACATTCGGCGATAACTCCTGATTCAAGCGCCTAGAACCAGTCCAGGCAGACAGCGAAGGCTAACCCGAAAGTACCCCTTCCCCAACGCCACGAGGCAAGTCTTGGCTGGTCGCACTCAGCGTGACGGCGGGAAACCGGGGAATCCGCCACCAGGCGCTCCACCACCGAGACCATCACCAAAGCCGCCACCTTGACCAGGAAGGCCGCCCGCTCCAAGGGCACCGAGGCCTGCCATCGATGACATCTTGCGCTTACCCTTTTTGCCAGTGGTCATGCCACCCATGCGCTTCATCATCTTTTGCATCTCACCAAACTGCTTGACCAAACGGTTCACTTCGGCGATCGATCGGCCACTGCCCGACGCGATGCGCTGGCGACGACTGCCATTGATGATTTCGGGCGTGCGACGTTCCTCTTTGGTCATCGACCGAATAATGGCCTCAACAGGCTTCAGTTCATCGTCGCCGATCTTGGCATTCTTCAACTCTTTGGGCATTCCGGGCATCATGCCCATCAAGCCACCAAGTGGTCCCATCTTCTTGAGCGACTGCATTTGCTCCAAGAAGTCGTCGAGCGTGAAATCGCCATCGAGCAACTTGGCGGCCGCTTCTTCAGCAGCATCTTTCTCAAAAGCCTGTTCGGCTTGTTCGATGAGGGTGAGCATGTCGCCCATACCCAATATGCGCCCCGCCATACGATCGGGATGGAACTGTTCGAACGCATCAAGCTTTTCGCCAGTACTTGCGAAAGCAATTGGGCGACCAATGACTTCTTTAACCGACAACGCTGCACCACCACGAGCGTCACCATCAAGCTTTGACAAGATAACACCGTCGATTTGCAAAGTGTTGTGAAAAGCTTCTGCGACGTTGACGGCATCTTGACCAGTCATCGCGTCGATCACGAGGAACGTATAGTTCGGGGTGATCTGATCGGAGATCTGGCGAATCTGCGCCATCATTTCGTCGTCAATTGACAAACGACCAGCGGTGTCAACAATCAAAACATCTTTGCCAAGTCGACGCGCTTCAGCGAGACCGCGAACAGCTGTCGTGACTGGATCGCTTGGATCACTGAATACCGGAACATCAATTTGTCGACCGAGTGTGCGCAACTGTTCAACAGCGGCAGGACGTTGTAAGTCGGCACCAACAAGAAGCGGGTGACGACCTTGCGACTTGAACCACTTGGCCAACTTGGCCGAGTTAGTTGTTTTACCTGAACCCTGCAAACCAGCCATCAATACCACAGTGGGTGGACGACTGGAGTAGGTGATCTTGAGGGTTTCGCCACCAAGAATATTGGTGAGTTCTTGATTGACAAGTTTGATGACTTGCTGGCTCGGATCAAGCGCCTTCGATGACTCGATTCCGATGGCACCTTCACGAATTCGTGCAACGACATTACGAACCACGCTGACGTTGACGTCAGCTTCTAAAAGTGCGGTACGAATTTCTTTGAGTACTTCATCGACATCGGCTTCGGTTAACCGACCTTTGCCGCGAATTCGCTTGAAGATTCCGTCAAAACGATGAGAGAGGTTGTCGAACATAGCAACCCTGAGGCTACCGCCCCACTTTCAGGCGGTGACGGCGTCAGCCAACAACGACGGCGGTGACTTTGTCGGCTTTCACCGTCAAAGTCACACGATCGGTGCGGTAGTCCATCGTGAGAGCGAAATCTTCGCCATCACGACTTCCGACACGAACGACCCACCCTTTTCCTTCAGCGGACTTGGTGGCATCGGTTTCGGTCATACCGACCAAAACATCAGCCGACTCTTGAGTGATTGCCGCGGTCGGATCAACTGCAGCGCCGGTGCCAGTTTCTGGCACAGGAACCTCAGTCATCGGTACTTCATTAACCGCATCAGCGACTTGCATGTACTCATCGGGTAACGCCGACACCGTGTAACGGCCGGCGAAACCACTTTCGTCTTTCGCAGCGATGAACGTGTACCCAGGTACGAGGTAGATCGAACCATCAGCTCCGTAGAGCGTCACGAGTTCTTCTTCAACACTGACGATTGATACTTCTTGAATTTCTGGTGCTGGTGCATCAACAGCTGGTACATCAGTCACAATTTCGTCGGTTGCAACAACATCAGAATTCGGAACCGGAATAGTTGCAGCCGTTGCTTCAATCGGCACATCAGTGGACGGCGTGACTTCGACGGCAGAACCTGACGCAACGCCGGCGCTTGACGCCATAGGAGCGTCATAAGCAATTCCGCCACGAACCATTGGTCCGCCCCACGTGCCATTTTGCTGCGAATTCAAACGCTCAAGACCTGCTGTAGTTCCGATGCGTGGGTACGACGCACCAGATTGCACATCAGCGAGCACCCCGCTCGCCCAGGTGATGGCGGCGTCAGCGCCATAGCCAATCGACCATGTCAGCGAGCTACGAACGCCATCAATCTTCAAGTAACCAGTGACATTGGCGCCCCACTCATCGGCGTACGAATCAAGGGTGAGGTCATTGCTATTGATACCGAGGGCCGTGACAGTCGTTGTAAAGAGAGCTTCGGCTTCGGCCTTGGTCGGAACATTTTCGGGAGCAACAGGTTCGGCACAAACTCCGCCATCTGGAGCGATCGTTGGTGCGGCTGCATCTGTCGTTGGTGCATCGCTAGCAATTGGAGGATCGACCATCACACATCCGGATGAAGACATTGATGACTGATCCCAAGCCGGCGAGTAACTCCAATAATGCATCGCGTCAGAACTGACATACAAAGTTGGTGTTGTGCCGTCGTAGTTACCAGATAAGTAACCACCGCCCTGCGACACATCTTGAACGACGAAATCTTTAGTGACTCCGAATGCCGTCTTGAGCGCATTCAACGAATCTGTCGAAACTTCACCAGCGGTCAACGTGTACGAGGGCGCATCGCTCTCGAGTGCTGGCAAATCAGTGGCGGCCGTGAAGTGTTGCTGATAACCCCACATCATTTTTTCATCGGCACCAGCCGTGTCAGATGCCGCTGGCGCCGAGGCTGACGAACCGCCACCGTTAGCGGCGGACAAAACCAAGATGGGAGGACCCGAAGCATCGGGATCGTCGCCACACGACGACACGGCAAAGAGGGCGAAAACTGTCAGGGTGGGAACCAGGATTTTCTTCATACAACTGAGACGATGCCAGATTCTGGGTTAGTTCCCAACCCATCAAGAAAATTTGGGAACAAAGTCATTTTTTCTTGGCGGGTCACCCATTGAAAAGTGCAGAGACGTATTCGTCGGGGTTGAAAGCCACCAGATCGCCAATGGTCTCGCCCAGACCTACCAGCTTGATAGGAATGCCCATTTCGGTTTCGATGGCAAAGACGATTCCACCCTTGGCAGATCCGTCAAGTTTGGTGAGAACAACGCCAGTGACACCCGCAGCATCGGTAAATTCGCGGGCTTGCGACAAACCGTTCTGACCAGTCGTGGCATCGATGACCAGCAGCACCTCAGTCACTTGGCCCGGCTCGCGATCGGCAATACGACGCACCTTGCGCAGTTCGTCCATGAGGTTCGATTTGTTTTGCAAACGCCCGGCCGTGTCGCCAAGCACGAGGTCAAAGCCCTTAGCGGCAGCTCGTTGAATACCGTCGAAGATGACCGAGCTCGGATCTCCGCCTTCAGCACCGCGCACAAGCTCAGCACCTGAACGCTCGGCCCACGTGCCCAACTGTTCAGCTGCTGCCGCACGGAAAGTATCACCCGCCGCAAGCACCAGCGAACGACCAAGTTGCGCTTGTTGCGCCGACACTTTGCCAATGGTGGTGGTCTTGCCAACACCGTTCACTCCGACGAACAGCCACACGTTGATTCGGCCTTCATCAAGTTGCGCAAAGTTCAATTGACGATTCGCACCTTCAAGACGCGAAGTCATTTCTCGTTGTAACGCAATGAGCAGTTCATCGGGAGTCGTAATTTCTTTGGCCTTCACGCGACCGCGCAAAGAGTTCAGCAATTCGTCGGTCACGCCGATTCCGACGTCAGCCTTTAATAACGCCTCTTCGAGATCGTCCCACGTTTCGTTGGTGATGCCACCACGCGCCCGCACTCCCCCAAAAACGCCAGCCAATGACAATGCCGTTTTGCCCCAACGACTTTTCGGTGGTGCCGGTGGTTCAACAACGACATTTTCAACAACATGTGTTTCAACAACTTCTGTCGGCTCAGTCGACTGTTCTGGCACAACCGGTTCTGAGATGACTGGCTTGACGCCCGCGCTTTGACCCGAACGTCGATTCAGAACGACAACGCCGAGGCCGAAGACCACAGCAACGACCAACAGGATCAACAAGAGAGTTTGCGTATTCATTCGAGTTCCTTGAAGTTAAGCGGCGCCGCCACCGGAGACCGATGAGGCCTTCTCGGTCACAACCTTTGACGAGCCACCTGGTTGCATGCTTACGCCCAACAAGCAGTCGCCTGCTTCCATGGTGCGCTTTTGGTGACTCACAATCAGCAACTGAGCTTCTTGGCGGAACTCTTGAATGAGGCCCAAGAAGCGGTGCAAGTTGACATCATCGAGAGCGGCTTCAACTTCGTCCATGACGTAGAACGGCGAGGGGCGACTGCGGAATACTGCGAACAAAAAAGCCAACGCGGTCAGGCTGCGCTCTCCACCTGATAACAGGCTCAACTTTTTGACGTTCTTACCGCCGGGCTTAGCTTCAACTTCGATACCCGTGTTCAGCAAGTCATCAGGGTTGGTGAGAACCAGTCGACCAGTGCCACCGGGGAACAAATTGCCAAATAGTTGGGTGAAATTGACACTCACATCGGCAAACGCTGACGCAAACACCGACTGAATTTCGTTGTCGACTGCGGTGATGACGCGCATCAATTCACGACGCGTGTTACGCACATCTTCAAGTTGCTCTTCTAAGAACTTGTGACGCTCTTGCAATTCATTGAACTCTTCGAGTGCCAGCGGGTTAATCGGTCCCATCAAACGCAGCTCGCGCTCAAGGTCACGTGTGCGTGCCGGTGCAGTGATGCCTTCGGGCAGTTCTGGCATTTCGGCAGCTTCAGCAACTTCGGGCTCGACATCAAGGTCACGGCGCAGAGTTTCGACTGTCGCTTCAAGACGCATCTTGACTTCAGCTTCTTCAACTTCAGAACGACGTGATCGCTCGCGCACTTCTTCAAGTTCGCGCTCAGTAGCCGAACGTTGCTTGCGCATCTCATCAAGATGAGTTGCCAACGCCCGCACTTCATCGCTTTGACGGCGACGCTTTTCGTGCAATACGGCCAACCGCGATTCGATGACATGGCGATGTGCGTCAACGATCAGCGACAAACGTTCGGTTGCGACGAGAATCTTTTCAATCTTCTCACGATGTCCAGCAGCCTCAGAGCGAGCAACCGCATCGGCTTCAAGACGCCGTTCAGTTTCGGCCAAACGGGCTTCAATGAACTGCTTGCGTTCAATCAGTCCGGCCGAACGCACTTCAAGATCGCGACGGCGACCAGATAACAATGCCGATTGCGCTTCGAGGGTTGCGCGAGCTTCGCCACGTGCTTTCGCTGCTTCAGCCTCGGCTGCTTCTTCTTGTTCGAGTGAAGGAACAAGATGTTCAAGTTCGGCGACGCGTGCCTTGAGTCGATTGAGACGCTCTTCAATTTCTCCGAGTGTCGGCAAAAGTCCTTCGGACTCAGTGGCTGCCTCGCGACGTTCACTTTGAACTCGAGCCAATGCCTCTGATGCTGCAGTAAATGCCGCGTCGTTGGCATCGAGTCGCTTTTGCAATTCAGCTTCACGCGAACGAGCCGACTGCTGTTCGGTTTGAGCGATGCGCACTGCTTCGTCGCGAACCGCCAAATCAGATTTTGAAGTCTCAGCATTGTTTAATGCGTCTTCAAGCGCAGCGCCAGTGGCTCCGCCTCCAGCAACGCCAATACGCCATCCGGTTGTAGTGAAGCGATCGCCCTCTGGCGTCACTGCAACCAAACGCGGATCACTCATGACCGCGTCAACAGCAGCGGTCCAGTCTTTGACTTGTACCGACGTCGCGAGAAGAAGATCGAGAAGGTCGGACACATCTTTGCGAGTTGAACGAACATGATCGCGAATACGCAACGCACCCGCCGGCACGAGGCCGGTGATGACAACTTCAGACTTGGCACCCAAAGCCAACACTGCTCCAGATGTCGACGCCGAGCGCAAATGAGCCAACGCACGACGGGCAGATTCGGTGTTTTCAACAACAACCGAAAGTAATGCTTCGCCAAGTGCGGCTTCAACGGAAGCTTCCCAGCCTTCGTCAATCACAACGAGGTCGAGCAGTGTTCCGACAACACCCGCAACATCCTTGAGCTTTTCGGCACCGGCACGGGCACGTGCGCTGTCAAGAGCTAGTTGCAATGCCTCACTACGGGCTTGCCAACGTGCGAGCTCTGATGCCACAGCGTTGCGGGTCGACTGCGCTGTTTCAAGTTCGGCTTCTGCCGACAAACGTCGTGCTTCAGCTTCGGTCACTTCATTAACGAGCGGCACCTCAACGGTTTGCGCACGTTCGCATTCGTTTCGCAGACGCTCAATCTCGGTGACGTACCGTCCGTCGCGTTCAGACAAAGTCTGCATGCGAGCCGACAAACGACGATATTCAGAATCGGCTGATTCAACTGATGCACGTAACGTACGCAATTCACCACGCACTTCAGCAGCAGCACTCGCTGCCGAGGTCGTTGATGAGATGTGATCAAACAAAGTGGCCGCTTCATGGCGCTCACCTTCAAAGGCCGCTTCGTCGTTGGCGAGTTCGAGGCTTTCGGGCTCGAGACGCTCCATCGCCGATTCAACTTCGGACAATTCGGTCTTGAGTCGTGAGGCATCGGCTTCAAGGTTGGCCACGACGCCAGAGTCCATCATTGCGCCACGATCACGTTCATACGAACGGCGACGCTCGACAAGCAACATCGAAATACCGCGAGCGCGTTCACGCAATTGTTCAACACGAACGAGTTCATCACTCAGTCCGCTATCGCCACGTGCTGAAAGTTCGGCCTCGGCAGCCATGACATTGGTATCGAGCTCGGCCAATAGACGACGCAATTCGTTTTCTTTGTCTCCGGCGTTCGTTCGTTCAACGGCCAAAGCCTCGAGACGACGACGGAAGGTGGTGATTTCACGACCTGACAAGAACAAACGCAAAGCATTGAGTTCGGCAACGAGATCGCCGTGGCGGCGAGCAGCTTCGGCCTGGCGCTCAAGTGGACGCAACTGTCGGCGTACTTCACGCAACAAATCTTGAACGCGCAACAAGGAAGCTTCAGTCGCTTCAAGACGGCGTTCTGCCTTTTCTTTACGCTTGCGGAATTTCAAAACTCCAGCAGCTTCTTCGATGATTGAACGACGATCTTCGGGACGAGCGTTCAACACTGCGTCAATTTGACCCTGGCTCACGATGACGTGTTGCTGACGACCGACGCCGGCATCAGACAAAAGATCTTGAACGTCGAGCAATCGGCACGACACGCCATTGATGGCGTATTCGCTTTCGCCAGTGCGGAACAAAATTCGACTCACACTGACTTCTGAGGCATCAAGCGGCAAGAGACCTGACGAGTTGTCGAGCGTCAGGGTCACTTCGGCTCGGCCGAGCGCAGCGCGCTTGGCGGTACCCGCGAAGATGACATCGTCCATCTTCTGGCTTCGAACAGCGCTTGGAGCCTGGGCACCAAGTACCCACGCGATGGCGTCAACAACGTTCGACTTTCCAGAACCATTGGGCCCAACCACGACCGTGACCCCTGGTTCGAGGTCCATGACGGTGGTGTCGGCGAATGACTTGAAGCCTTTGAGAGTAAGAGATTTAAGAAACACGGCGTCACGACCTTAGTTCACCGAGGTGCCTGGGTCCCCCGTCGATCAGATCAACTGGACCCGATTTCAGCGCTGACAGACCTTGCACCAACTCGTGGTCCGTCCCCCGATAGCCGCACTCGTGATTGTTCCCTTCCCGCAGGTCAGACAGGGCAAACCGGCGCGGGCGTACACCCGATGTTGGTTCTGGAAACTCCCTGCGCCCCCGTCGAGATCAACATATTGCGCATCCCCCAAAGTCGAGCCTCCTTGATCGATCGCCGAGCGCAAAATTTCGTGCAACGCGACGTGAATTCGCGCCGATTGAACCGGTCCGACATCCCGAGCCGGGCGGCGAGGATGGACCTTGGCTCGGTGCAAAATTTCGTCACCGTAGATATTGCCGATCCCAGCGATCAGGTGTTGGTCGAGCAAAGTTGCCTTCACCGCCCTAGCGGTGGTCCGCAGGATTTTTCGAAGCTCAGCCAATGTCAGTCCGTCAACAATGGGGTCACGACCAAGAGCAGCCAGTTCGGGAAGGACGTGCGACACATCGGCTGGATCGAAAACCACAACTTCCCCGAAAGTTCGGGGATCAACAAATCGAAGTTCATTGCCGTCGTCAAGAGTCATCACAACGTGACTGTGAGGAGGACGCTGCGATCCGATTGCATCGATCAGCACTTGGCCACTCATGCGCAGGTGGATCATGACCGAGTCGCCCGAACTCAAGGAGCACAGCAAATACTTACCTCGTCGTTGCGCTTCAACAACACGAACACCAGTCAGACGAGCAATCACTTCTTCGCGAGAAGTGCGGCGAACAGAACGTTCACGACCGACTTCAACTTTGGTAATTCGTCGACCAACGAAATGTTGCTCAAGTCCTCGGCGGACCGTTTCAACTTCGGGAAGTTCAGGCACGACCGATATCAACGCCACGGGCGTGCAACACCGAAAGCGCCATTGTTGACGCGGCTTGCGCGGCAGCCTTTTTTGTCCGACCAACCTCACAACCGACTTCGACACCATTCACAATGACCTTGGCGGTGAACGTCGGTTCGTGGGCCGCTCCAGTTTGTTCAATTTCAACTAAGGGAGGCCGAGAGTATTCACGCACGCATACGCGAATCAAATGACTACGAGCATCAAATTCGTCAAGTCGATCAGCTTGGCTCATGATGCGGTCACCCATAATTTTTATGACAAAAGCTTGCGCTTTATCGGGCCCGCCATCTAGATACAGAGCACCGATGAAAGCCTCAAGCGCGTCAGCCAAAATCGAACTCTTCTTTCGACCACCAGCTGACAGCTCACCGGCACCAAGTTGAATCCATTGACCAAGGCCAATCTCTCGCGCGATGTCGGCCAAAGTTTCGGCATTCACTAACGATTTACGCAGATCGGTGAGTTCGCCCTCATTCATCGTGGGGTGAGCTTGATAAATGCGATCAGTGATCGTCCATTGCAAAATCGCGTCACCTAAAAATTCAAGACGCTCGTTACTCGGATTACCAGGATGTTCGGCACACCATGAACGATGCGACCGTGCTTGCCGCAACAACGAGGTGTTGGTGAATGCGTGGTCAGCGTTCTCGCGAGTCCAAACTTCGATATCTACGCCAGTGAATTCGCTACGTTTTTCACGGCGTTCACGACGAGTTGTTTTCGGTTTGAACTTATTGAGCAATTTCCGAGATGCGGCAAAGCCCGCCATCAACAATCAGCCCTTTTGACCGTGCGCCAAAACGTGTGCGTACACAAAGTCGACCGCATCGCGAACAGTCTTCAAGTCAGCCAAATCTTCGTCTTCAATACGGAAACCAACGGTGCGCTCACTCAACTCTTCTTCAAGTGCATCAACTAATTCAACGAGTGCCAACGAATCAGCATTGAGATCGTCTTTGAACGACTGACCTTCCGAAATGTTTTCGGGATCAATTTCAAGAATGTCGACGAGCTGATCGCGAACAATCGCAAAGATCGCATCACGATCAAGGGGTCCGTCTACTACATGGGTCTCAGCGGGCACGATGTCCTCCAGGTCAACTAGCTGTTACGACGATGATAACTGCGACAACAACTCAGAGTGAGCGTTATGCGCCGTTGATGGCTCGGCGAATTTCTTCGACGATGCCACATTGCACCATGTCGGAGGCAACTTTGATGCCATTGACCATCGCTCGAGCCGATGATGAACCATGGGAAATGATGCACACACCATCAACACCGAGCAGGATCGCCCCGCCCGTACTCTCGGGATCGACACTTTCGTACAAAGGCAACAACGCTGGAAATAATGCGTCGGCGTGGGGTTTGTATTCTTCTTTAGCTGCGAAAGCCGCCATCAAAGCCTTGATCAGCGTTTTCATTCCGCCTTCAAGAGTTTTCAAAACAACGTTGCCAGTGAAACCGTCGGTCACCACAACATCAACATTGTCTGACATCACGTCGCGACCCTCAACATTGCCAATGAAATTGATTCCGGTTGCATTCAGCAATAATTCATAGGCCTCTTTACGAAGCGTGTCACCTTTGCCAGGCTCTTCACCGATCGACAGCAACCCGACTCTCGGGTTTTCAACGCCGTAACGATGATGTGAATACACCGAACCCATAATTGCGAATTGCACGAGCCATTCGGCCTGAACTTCAGCGTTAGCACCTGCATCAAGCAAAACCGTCGGACGTCCACCCGGAACCGGAATGGGTGTTGCGATCGCTGGGCGATTGACATTTTTGATGCGACCCATACGCAACAACGCTGAGGCCATCGTGGCTCCGGTATTGCCTGCAGAAATCATCGCCGATGCTTTGCCATCACGCACTGCTTCAGCAGCGCGAACGAGAGTTGAATCTTTCTTGCGACGAACTCCAGAGGCCGGGTCGTCGCCCATCTCGATGACTTCAGACGCAACAATCAGATCAAGATCGCCGATTCCTTCAAGACCTTCGGGGCCGACAAGAACAATGGGGATACCAAGTTCAGCGGCTTGCAATGCTCCAGCAACGATTTGGCTTGGGGCAAAATCGCCGCCCATGGCGTCGACGGCGATGGGCAACATAACAATCTCAGACGATGTCTGAATCAGACTTCGATAGCAACGCGGTTCTTGTACCAGCCACATGCCTTACACACGGTGTGGGGCAACTTGGCTGAACCACAACGCGGGCACAAGCTACGCGACGGAGCTTCAAGCTTCCAGGCTCCAGCCTGATGACTGTGACCCTTCATTTTCGATTTTTTTCTTTTCGGAACGGCCACGGCGCACTTCTCCTCGTAATAGCCCTTTGAGATTAGCGGTATTCAGCCGAGATCCCCACCCCCATCAGGCAACTCTCTCGGAGATCTCTCAATTATTCGGCGAATTATTCGGGTAACTGGTCCCGCAGGGCATCAAGAGCAGCCCAGCGGGAGTCAATAATCGGGGCGGCACAGCCACAATTCTCAACATTGAAGTCCACCCCGCAGGTCGGACAGAGCCCTGCACAGTCGATTCGGCACAACGGAGCGTCAGGGAGTTCGATCAAGACCGTTTCGCGCACCATGGGAGCCAGGTCAATCTGGTCGTTATGAATCGCAAAGGCATCAGGGTCGGTGACCACGAGTTGATAGAGCTCGTGAACCTCAATATGCAGCACCGAACCCACTGGTTGCAGGCATCGCCGACATTCACCATGAAATTCAGCCTCAATGTGGCCATTGACGACAATCCCATCCGACAGGCTTTCGCATTGGACTTCAACTGTGATTTCGGTACCAGGAACTAAGCGCTGATCGTCAATGTCGAGGACGCTCGGCAATATCGAAATTTCAACCTCTTTGGCCGTCCCGGGACGCCGCAGCATCTCGAGGGCATTGACCAAAAGTGGGTTTCTCACCGGCCGGAAGTGTTGTCTTGATCGAAGAAAATCGCCCCAGAATCATCTGAATACGACTCAACGACGGATTCGTCATTCAGCGAAAGCGAGCCTTCTTCTTGACGTTCACCGATTGCCAAACGGCGTCGACCGGTCGCAACCGTCTTCACCAATTTGTCAAGAAGAATCTCAAAACTGGCGAGGCGTTGATCGAGGAAATCTTCCATCTCGTTCTTGACGCGACGAGCGTCATCGTCGGCGGCTTCAGCAATTTGGCGAGCACGTTGTTCGGCGGCACGCACGACTTCGGCACGCTGCACGAAACGCTCAGCTTGAACCTTGGCTGCTTCGATGACTTCATCAGCCTCACGGCGAGTACGTGCGATGAATTCATCGCGTTCTTTCATCATCCAACGGGCTTGACGCAATTCATCGGGCAAACGATGCAAAGCCTCTTCGAGAATCTCAATGATTTCGTCGCGGTCAATACGTGGCGTTGAAGACAACGGCATATTTGGTGCGGTCGCGATGATGTCGATGGCCCGGCGCAACAAAACGCCTGAATCACCGATCTGCTCATTAACCCCGCGGTCATATGAGCCGGTGTCGTCATCAAAATCGTCGAAATCTGGTTTCATGAGCTTCTTTCAGAGCTGGGTCGGTGATCTGCCGCAGGCTCTCCAAAGATACCCGCCAGAGCAGTGGCGACTGGGGCAGGAACCAAATGGCTGACCTGTCCGCGATGCTGGGCGATATCGCGGATAAACCGACTACTGATGAAGGACTGACTGGGACGACACGGCAAATACACCGTACGCACGCCTGATACCGAGTAATTAGTGTGAGCCATTTGCTGCTCAACCTCAAAGTCTCCAGGTGTGCGCAGACCTTTCACAATGAAATTGACCTGCTCGGCTCGAGCGGCGTCAACGGCCAAACCAGGATGCGCAGCCACCCTCACAGTGGGTAAATGGCTGACACAAGCCCGAACAATCTCAACGCGGCGATCGAGATCAATGAGCCCACTCGGCTTTTGCGGGTTATGCATCACGGCGATGACAACGGAACCAAAGAGTTCAACCGACTGTTCCACGACATCTAAATGGCCGTTGTGAAACGGGTCAAAACTGCCCGGATACAGAGCCGTGAGAGCAGATGAAGCAACCATGCAGTTCTTACGGTAGCGGTTTTAGTCATCGGTGCGTTGCAAAAACGCCACCCACGCTCGCCCGTATCGTTTTGAACGGATGACTTCCCAGCCTTCGGGCGGCTGGATTTCTCGGCCACTTTCGGTGACCACTACCCCACCTGGTGCAATGACAAGGTTGAGAACTGTCAAGAGGTCGGCCCAACGATCGAAGTCGTATGGTGGATCAGCCAAGACCAAGTCGACATTGCGCAGTGCGACAACATTTGTCATGACATCGCCCGACAAAACTGTCGAGTTATCGGTGAGTTGCAGCGTCTTAATGTTGTGACGAATCGAGTCGAGAGCTTTGCGGTCTCGTTCAAGAAACGCACACGAGGCCGCCCCACGCGACAATGCCTCAATGCCCAGTGCCCCGCTTCCGGCAAAGAGATCAACAACCTTGGCGCCTTCAACCGCACCGAGACTGACCAACGAATTAAACGTGGCTTCACGTGCACGATCTGTTGTAGGGCGAGTGCCTTCACCTTCGGGGGCAACGATGGGTCGACCTCGCAAGGTTCCGGCAACTACACGCATGCCTACATATTACGGCAGACTGTGCGGGTGACTCCCGAGGCGGAAATCGTGTGTGTTGACTGTGGTGGTCGTTGCTACCTGACGTCATATCCACCCGAAGATGGGTTGTGGTTTCCGGGCGACATCGTGACATATAAATGTCGCGATTGCTTAGATCGTTGGGATTTGGTGCTTCCCGAAGAGGACAACGACCTTGATCGGTGATTGTTGGCGACGCTGGAGGCGGACAGATCGCTCACTCACTGTTTTGACATTTGGAGTGTTGCTGTATTTGGTGCGAGTGCTTGGACCAGGTTGGAGAAAGGGTTTCCCTTCTTTCTTCCCAGACTCTGCGTCATATTTAAAGGTCGCCAAACTCGGACCCTTGAGTCCTTCGTTTTGGTTTACCGAGCGACCAGTTGGTGTCCCGTTGTTGATGTGGTTGAGTGCGTTCAATACACGAGCATTCATACTGCTTCAAACCACACTTTTTGCGGTTTCAGTGGCATTCTTATGTCAAACGATCTTGCGCACATTGAAAGTACGACCACTTGCATGGTTGGCATGCGCAGCTATCGCTGCCGTTGCGATAGCGCCGAAATTTGGAGTCTGGAATCTTGAAGTTCTGAGCGAATCACTCGGAATGTCACTTTCGATCATCGCTCTCACTTGTTGGCTCCGAGCATCTCAAGCATTCACCGCAAGCCGAATGTGGATTGCAACCTTAACGACCGTCGCGTGGATGTTGGTGCGTGATTCACACGGCATTCCCGTCCTAATTCTTGCAGTTGGCCTCGCTGTGATTGCTTGGCGAATGAGCGACAAAGCAATCCGATCAACGTTGCTCAAATGTCTCGGCGTGATGCTGTTGACTTTTTCATATATTTCAGTGTCACAAGCGGTGAGTAATCGCAATCAATATCCACTCATGAATAACGTTGGATTGCGAATCTTGCCCGATCAAGAAATGACTAAAAATTTCGTTGACCGTGGAATGCCGACCAATGAGACGTTGGCGGGCCGTTCTGGACACAATACGTGGGACGACGGAGAAGTCTTTTTGCAATCAGCAGACCTTGCTGAATTTCGGAATTGGGTGAATGGTTCCGGACAAAACGATCAACTTTTGTCGCTCGCCATCGACGCACCGTTCTGGATTGACGTCATGCAAAAAGAGTTGCCAGTATCTCTCGCCTATGACTTCCACGACTATGACCGATTCCAGACTCTTCAACGATTACCTTCTCGGACGTTCGGCTTTGAGTCGCCACGAACGACTAGCGACTTACTACTTTGGCTGATCACCGCCGTTGCTGCGATTCTTGCGCTTTTCTATTTTCCGAAGACTCGAAAACTGGCGGTGTTCTCAACGATCGGATTGATCGCGGCCCTTATTGAAATGTACGCATCAATCGCTGGCGATGCAGTTGAAGTTCAACGACACCTCATTGGTCCTTTCTTGCGAATCTTTGTCATCGTCATCTTGGTAACTGCGTTAGCAGTGGAAATGATCTACCTCAGTTTCAAGAATCAAAAAGCTTCCGTAGTTGTTGAGGCGATCAGCGACAAACCGCAAACTCGGTTTGGGGCCGCCTTCACTCAATCAGCGCTCGCAATCATTGGTCTAGGTGCCCTGATTTCCATCGAACATCGTTCTCAAGACTTTGACCCGCAATACACCAAGACAATTGTCGAACGTGCCGCGAAATTTGGTGGGACGTATTATCAAAATGGAATTCACAACAAGGGTCCGCTCGAAACAGCCCTGTATGACTCTGTGCGACTCTTTACTTCGCACGGCAGTTATTGGTTCGGCATTGCGTTCTACGTCTTAGTAATTTCAGCACTGCTTTCGGTAGCCGTCGCCGCGGTGGCCCGAATTTCAGGTGCAACAAAAACTATCGCCCTGAGTGCTGCGGTTTTAGTCTTCTTGCACTTCACCATTTCTTCAAGTGACTATACGGGAGTCATTTACAGCCGAAATATGACGACTTGCGCGGTCGCCATCGTCTTCGCCTTAATGTGGTGGCCTCGTGCTTGGTCAAGCTCGCGCCGCAGTCAATTGACCTTCGTGTGCTCGTTCATTGTTCTTGGACTTGCTGTTCAAACTCTCTTAACAACACTCTTTGCCGCCATGGTTGTCGGCGTCGCATTAATCATTCATCGGCGTCGTGCAGTTCAAATTGAACGACCAATCATTGTCGCTATCGCAACATTTTCCACAACAATATTGACCGCACCAGCATGGTATTTGCTTCGTGGATCGCTCAATGAATTCTGGTCTGGGTGGTGGACTTACGCAGGATTTATGAGCGCCGGCACCGGACGTAGCTTTGTCAACCAACTTGGTCTCGGCTGGACAGAATTCGTTGGTTATTACCAAGACCGACCCCTCATGCTTCTACTCGCCGTTGGATTCGTTTTTACTACCTGGCTCAGTTGGAATGCGTTAGAAAGATTCCAAAGAATCATGCACATCGCATTGATCTTCTGGTTTGGTGCTGGGTGGATTGAACTCATTCTTGGGCAACGGTATTCAAGTCATTATTTCTCAGTATTAGCAGTCCCAAGCGTTTTTATGGGCGCAATCTTGTCGTCCCAACTCGGACTCGTCATCGCACATCGTAAAAAGGACCAAGGCTCCCTCGACCACGAGAAAGTTCGATACGCGTTACCCATAGCGACTGCAATCGTCGTGTTGTTCTCTCAATGTTCTGATCTTTTTTGGACTGGCACCGAACAACTTGGCGTATTTACAACATTCAGTCATTATGAAGAACAACGAAACCAAAACCAAGGTGGCGAAGGGCGTACAACTCGTGCTGTCATTGATTTGGTCTCGCATCACGGTGATCCATTGCTCGCCTGGACCATGTATCCATGGACTTACCTTGAGCACGATCGAGTACCTGCAACTCGGTTTAGTTGGAAATCTTTTATGGTCGGCGAAATTTACTTAGGAAAGACGTCACCGAAATATGTCCTGCCAGAGACATGGAACTGGTTTGCTCAAGATATGCAACAGGCTCAGCCCAAGGTATACGTGCGACCGAAAGAAACTCTTCTCAACGAGCAAACCCCATTTGCTCAGTACGTTGCAACAAATTTCACGACTGTTTATGACGGCAACTCAATGGAAATAGGCCTCAACAAAGACACATGGTCCAATTTGATGACTACTCCCACTCAGTCAATGGAGATCAACCAAGACAAAATCTTTAGTGAAACTTCGCCATTTGTTTTGTCAAATACGAATTGTGTTCGTATCTCAGGAACTTTAAAATCGTCCGACCAAAATGAAGAGTCCTCAATCATCTTCAATTTGTCCGACCCCACCGCTGCATACGAAAATGTGCATCTGGCATTATCTGCGACACAGGCATCGTCATCTAGCGACAACGTTGAATTTGCCAGCAAAGACATCGAACCCAACAACACTTCTTCTCTTGATTTCTTGGTCATTGTGGGTTCGCATTCGGCGGTCCTCGTCGTTGATAGCAAGGTCGTGGCAGGTACACGCACGGGAGATCAAGCGCAGTTATCGGTTGCCCTCAAGTCAGGCCAGCCAATTTTGAGCAATCTACGCATTGACACATCTCCAAAATTAGATGGTTGTTCTAACTCTTAAAGAGAAACTCTTCGTCTTCGGGACGAAGGAACATCGAAAGCTCTGCTCGAAGCTCGGGTTGCTTTGACAAAGTGATATCTGGGTCAACAATTTCATAGGCAGCTTCACGCGCCAACTCAACTAATTCGCGATCGCGTCGCAACGACGCCAACTTGAGGTCGCTACGACCTTTTTGTTCTTTGTTCATCAACGTGCCTTCACCGCGCAATTCAAGGTCGGCTTCGGCCAGGTAGAAACCGTCGTCTGATTCAACCAATGCCTCGATACGTGGATTCGCTTCGGGCACCAAAATGTCATCGGTTTCTTTGATTGATGTCACCAACCAACAACGCGACGCGTGCACACCGCGTCCGACTCGACCACGCAATTGATGAAGCTGAGCGATGCCAAAGCGATCGGCATCCAAAATCACCATGATCGTGGCGTTTGTAACGTCGACACCAACTTCGATCACCGTTGTTGCAACGAGCACATCGGTTTCGCCAGTACGAAATGCGTCCATGACCGACTCTTTTTCGGCCGATGACATTCGTCCGTGAAGTAAAGCCAGACGAAGGCCCTTCAGTTCGTCAAAGGCCAGCCGCGCGATTGTTTCTTCGGCCGACGCAACTTCAAGTTTTTCGCTCTCCTCAATGAGAGGGCACACGATGTACGCCTGGCGTCCAGCAGCAACTTCGGCACGCACATCTGCCCACACTTCTGCTTCTTCGTCATCACCTAATGCGTGTTTGGTCACAATTGGTGTACGCCCTGGAGGCTTTTGATCAAGAACACTGACATCAAGATCGCCGTACACGGTCATTGCCGCGGTACGGGGTATCGGAGTTGCGGTCATAACTAGAACGTCGGGCACTGCCCCACCATTTTCGCCCTTGTCGCGCAAAGCCGCTCGTTGCTCAACACCGAATCGGTGTTGTTCGTCAACGACAACAACACCGAGACTATGAAACTGCACCGAATCTTGAATCAGCGCATGAGTGCCAATCGCGATATCGATACTTCCGTCGGCGAGACCTGCAATGACATCGCGACGCCGTTCGGCTGTCACGCTGCTCGTCAATAATTCGACTCGCACTTCACGCTCACCAAACAAATTGTCAGTTGCCGGAATGTGCAGCCCGGCTAACAATTTTCGAATGCCAACTGCATGCTGTTCGGCCAAGACTTCTGTTGGTGCCATCAGTGCACCTTGATGTCCGCCTTGCACAGCCGCCAACATCGCTGAAACCGCAACAATCGTTTTGCCGGCGCCTACATCACCTTGCAGCAATCGATGCATCGGATGCGGGCTTGCCAGGTCGGCTTCGATTTCAGCAATGACTCGATGCTGCGCTTGGGTCAATTCATACGGCAGGTGCTGATAGAAGCGTGCAACAAGTTGTCCGTTGACCTTGTGCTGAATTCCAATGGAGTCGCGTTCAATCAATCGCTTACGCATCACCAAAACCAATTGCACGCGCAGTAACTCGTCAAATGCCAAACGCCGACGCGCCATTTCTTTCTCGGCAAAAGTCTCTGGGATATGGATTCCGAATAACGCGTCTTGACGATCCATCAGTTTGTATTTCTTACGCATTGCTTTTGGTAGCGGATCGCTGATTCCACGTGCCCGACACCGATTCAATGTTTCGTCAATTGATTTCAGCACCACCCACGATGGCAAATCAATTTTTTCGCTCTGCGGATATACCGCAACAATGGGGCGTGGTCGCTCATCGGGATCGCCCAGCACATCAACCGTGGGATTGGCCATTTGTTTCGTGCCATTGAAAGAACCAAGTCGGCCGAAGACCGCAACGTACGATCCAACTTTCAATTGACGTTCACGCCACGGTTGATTAAAGAACACAATCGACAAACGTCCGCTCTCATCAGCAATCGTGGCAGTGACCCGCGACGGGCCACGACGTGCCCCTTTAGGCGGACTCGTCACCGAACGCACTTCACCGATCACTAGTGAATCTGTACCTTCAATGGCACTAGCGATTGTTGCTTCTTTGGTGCGGTCAATCCAGCGACGCGGATAATGCGTGAGCAACTCGAGCAAGTTTTCAACACCGAATTTGGCGAAACTTTCCGATCGCTTACCAGCGCCCACAGATTTGAGTCGCGTCATGGGCATGCGCGATAACTCAGAAAAAGAAATGGGACCGGCGAGAGCGGATTCAGTCACTCGTCACCGCGTCATTCGACGCCGAAGAGATATGGATACAAAGGCTGTCCACCCTTGTGGCATTCAATCTGTACGTCGGGACGTTCAGATTCAAGCCAAGTTCGCAACGCTGCAGTTGTTGAAGCCGGTGCATCCGTCCCTTCGATGATTGTGACGATTTCACGTCCATCGGTGACGAGATGTTGCAGCAACAAGATTGCTGCTCCTTCGAGCGTTCCGTTGACCGTAACAATTCCATCGCCACGAACTAAACCAATCCAATCGCCCACTGTGATCGGGCCGGCGTCGCTGTTGGTGTCACGAATTGATTGCGTCACTTCGCCAGTCACCATTGCTTCGGTTGCTTCAGCCATTTCTGCAAGGTTTTCATCAACGCTGGCTTCAGGGTCGTACACCACAAGTGCAGCAAGCGCTTCGGGCATTGACTTCGTCAGAACAACACGCACTTCTTTAGACGTGAGTGCATTCAATTGTTCGGCAACCGGAATGATGTTTTTGTTATTCGGCAACACAATGACTTGTTGTGCATTGACGTGTTCAACAGCATCAAGTAATTCGGCAGTTGAAGGGTTCAGCGTTTGTCCACCTGTCACAACGCCTTGCACTCCAAGTTGCGCGAAGAGTTCTTCAAGACCACTTCCGCTACATACGGCTACGACCGCAGTAGTGACTGCTGGCAAACCAGCAGCCGCGCGTTGGGCATCGTGCGTAGCGTGGCGCTCAGCAACTTCTTCAAACAGATCGGTGACACGAATTTGCTTGGGGCGACCACCGAGATCGATTGCAACTTCAATAGCAGCACCGATGTCGTTGGTGTGCACATGACAATTCCAGATGCCATCACCACCAACAACAACGATTGAGTCGCCGATTTCGCCCCAATCATTTTTGAACTGGTCGATCTTGCCATCTTCAAGATGCAAGAAGTACATGACCTCATAGCGGAGGTCGGCAACCGACACTTCGCCGTGCGAGTCGGGTGCAGTCATCGTCATCATGGCAGGCAATGGTTCGTCCATGACATCGCCGCCAATGGAATCTTCTGGTCGTGGCATGGGATCGCCATCAACAATGTTGAGCGCCGCATCAAGCAACAACATAAAACCAGCGCCGCCAGCATCGACGACCCCAGCATCTTTCAAGACCGGCAACAAATCTGGTGTGCGGTCGAGCGATAGTCGGCCGGCATCTCGAGCGGCACGCAATGTGGCGCCGAGTGTTGCGCCCGAAGCAGCCGACGCCTTGGCCGCCTCGCTGGCTTCACGCACGACCGTCAAGATGGTGCCCTCGATGGGCTTGAGAACTGCCTGGTAGGCCGATGCCGAGGCTGCGCTCAGCGCTTCAGCGAACTCGGTTGCCGTACTGCCGGCCTTGGCCGAGAGCTTGCCCGATAGTCCACGCAAGATCTGCGACAAAATGACTCCCGAGTTTCCACGGGCACCCATGAGCGACCCGTGAGAAATGGCCTGGCAGGTCGGCTCAATTTCGGGTCCGGCCTGGTCGAGTTCGGCAACGACCGCGTCCAGGGTGCGGGCCATGTTGGTCCCGGTGTCGCCGTCGGGCACTGGGTACACATTGAGGCGATTGATTCGGGGCGCATGGGCCTTGACAGCATCTCGGAACGCAACAACCGTACGGCGAAGCCGATCGGCATCGAAATGTTCGGCTGAGCCCTCGGGGCTGAGAACAGGTGGGTTCACCTGACCGATGGTAGTGGTCAGGGGGCTAACTGCTGTGACTGATGGAGCCCGAAAATCCTGACTTGGATCTTGAATTGTGCTTGGGGGTCGGTCGAATCCGCTGGTAGCGTTCTGTGTCCGAGATCGTGCTTGGGCTTCAACCCAGCAAATTCAAGTGAAGAGAAAGAACGTGTCATGGCAGCAGTATGTGAAGTCTGCAATAAGCGCCCTTCGTGGGGCATGTCAGTGTCGCACTCCCATGTGCGTACCAAGCGTCGCTGGAGTCCAAACATTCAGCGCGTCCGCGCCATGATCAACGGAACCCCCAAGCGTCTCTATGTTTGCACCAGCTGCATCCGTGCTGGCAAGGTCACCAAGGTCAGTCGCGGCACTGCCGCATCGGATAAGTGAACGACCTCCGCTCATGCAAGGTGTGATCAAAGCCTTCGACCCCACTACGGGCACCGGCCTGATCTTGCGTGATACCGATCTCAGCGAGCACGAAATGGCCGCTGATGCGCTTGAGGGAAGTATCTTTCGCATGCTTCGCCCCGGACAGCGCGTGGTGTTTGATCTCAATGCCGACGGATTAGCAACTCAACTGCGTCTCGGTTCCGAAGTTGATATGGGAACACCCGGTTTCTAACCGGGTGTTTTTGCTTTCCCCCGTCCTTTTGTAATAAGCCTGTCTGTACAAATTCTTTAGTCCCTGATAACAATCCCCTATCCAAGGCGTGTTTTCGCCTAAGGAGCACATCATGAGCGGTTCAAGCAACAACGAACGTTTGAGTAAGTGGGTCGCCGAATGGGCCGCAATCATGCAACCAGATGACATCTACTGGTGTGACGGCTCAGCTGAAGAGTACGAACGGTTGTGCCAGCAACTCGTTGATAGCGGAACGTTCACGAAGCTTGACGAGGCCAAGCGTCCCAACAGTTACTGGGCTCATAGCGATCCGGGCGACGTTGCTCGTGTTGAAGATCGCACCTTTATTTGCTCAGCGAAAAAGGAAGATGCGGGCCCCAATAACAACTGGCGTGAAGCCGCCGACATGCGCGCGGAAATGAAGACTCTCTACAACGGATGCATGAAGGGTCGCACGATGTATGTCGTCCCGTTCAGCATGGGACCGCTTGGTTCACCCATCGCTCACATTGGCGTGCAACTCACCGACTCGGCCTACGTTGCCGTGAGCATGCGCATCATGACCCGTATGGGTCAAGGCGCTCTCGATGTTTTGGGCAACAACGATTGGGTGCCTTGCTTGCATTCAGTGGGTGCACCTTTGGCTGCTGGGGAGAAGTCATCGTCGTGGCCGTGCAACCCCGACAACAAATACATCGTGCACTTCCCCGAGACTCGAGAGATCTGGTCGTTCGGCTCGGGCTACGGCGGAAACGCTTTGCTCGGCAAGAAGTGTTTCGCACTACGTATCGCTTCGGTGATGGCCCGCGACGATGGCTGGTTGGCCGAGCACATGCTCATTCTCAAGCTCACCAATCCTGCAGGCGAAGCCAAGTACATCGCTGCAGCATTCCCGTCGGCTTGCGGCAAGACCAATCTCGCGATGTTGGTGCCCACGATTCCGGGCTGGAAGGCCGAGACAATTGGTGACGACATTTGCTGGATGAAGTTTGGTCCCGACGGACGCCTCTACGCGATCAACCCCGAAGCTGGATTCTTTGGTGTTGCTCCCGGAACTGGTTACGACACCAACGCCAATGCCATGCACACGTTGTGGGGCAACAGCATCTTTACAAACACCGCCCTCACATCAGACGGCGATGTTTGGTGGGAAGGTATGTCCGACGACGCTCCGGCGCGTGCCACCGACTGGAAAGGCAATGCTTGGACTCCCGAGACCGAGACCCCGGCCGCTCACCCGAATGCTCGATTCACTGCACCCGCTTCACAATGTCCGTCGATTGCTCCCGAATGGCAAGACCCCGCAGGTGTGCCGATCTCGGCAATCTTGTTCGGTGGACGTCGTCGAACGACCGTTCCGTTGGTGACACAGGCGTTCAACTGGGAACACGGTGTGTTCTTGGGTTCGATCATGGCTTCCGAGACCACCGCTGCTCAGCAGGGCGCTGTTGGCAACTTGCGATTCGACCCAATGGCCATGTTGCCGTTCTGCGGATACAACATGGCCGACTACTTCGGACACTGGCTTGCACTTGGTGCTAAGGCAGATGCGGCCAAGTTGCCACAGATCTTCTTCGTGAACTGGTTCCGTCGTGACGAAGACGGTCGATTCTTGTGGCCTGGCTACGGCGAAAACAGTCGTGTGTTGAAGTGGGTTTTTGAGCGTGTCGCCGGAACCGTTGGTGCAGTTGAGACGGCGATCGGAATGTTGCCCACTGAAGGTTCGCTCGATGTCGCTGGCCTCAAGATCGATGATGCCGATATGAAGTCCTTGTTGTCGGTTGACTCTGATGGCTGGAAGGCCGCGATCCCCCAGATCAAGGATCACTACAGCCAGTTCGGTGCCAAGTTGCCGGCGAAGTTGACTGCCCAGCTCGACACCCTCGCCTCCGCCCTCTAAATCGCAACTTCCCTGTTCCTTTTCCGCCACTTTGGAATATGGCTGCCGCCTAGCGGTAACTACATTCCAAAGTGGGTGAATTTGTGCAGGTTGATGGCGGGAGGTGGTGACCGGTGGCGTCTAAAAGGGTGATGACTCCCCACGACGCTGAGATCTATCGCAAGTACAGCGATGACCTCATCCGCTTCGCCTCAGGCCTAGTTGGCCCGAGCGGCGCCGAAGATGTGGTTGCCAATGCTGTACTGCGAGCAATTTCGAGTGCTCAGTGGAAAGCCGTTGACAATCAGCGGGCGTATTTGTATCGATCGGTGCTGAACGAGGCCCACTCGCAACACCGATCAACACAACGTCGCCTTGCCCGAGAAATCAAAGCGCAACAACGCCAAGACACCAGCGATCAACCGGTTGATCTTGATGTCTTGGTCGCTCTGCGCAAAATCTCTGAACGTCAAAGGGCAGTCATTCACCTCACCTACTGGGACGACCTCACGACGGGCGATATCGCATCGCTGCTAGGTCTTTCAGTTCGAACAATAGAGCGAGAACTCACTCTCGCTCGCCGGCGTCTGGAGGCGCTTCTCTCATGAACGACAAACTCAATCGCTTCACTCAGCAGCTCGGTGACAATGCCCCCCTTGCTCCCGATTTAGAAAATCAAACATTCACCACCACCTCGGAAGTTCGTGGCCCGGCAACTGGCTTGCGTGTTGGTATCGCTCTCGGTGTCGTCGCCGCACTTGCCGTTGGCCTAGTTGTGGCTAATCGCGATGACTCGCCTACTGCAGTCGTTCCCGCAAACGAACTCAACGCCGAGCAATCGGCCGATGGAATCGCAACGATCTCAAAAGCGGTCGCATCGGTTCTGCCTGATAGTTATGTGGTCGCGTCAGTTGAACATCCACAAGAACAACACCTGAACATCACGGCTGCCTCGCCAGATGGAGTCGTGCTGTTTATCAAAGCAATACTCACCAGCAGCGGCGAAGTTGTCTCCGACACAGAACCCCAAGGCACCGGATCGGTGGCTGAACTCACCGTCCCGGTGCCAACGATGGCACCTGGTTCGGTACGTCATCAGACCGTTCTGACGAACCCTGGAGACACGATTCAAAACATTGCCGATGCTTTGTCGGTGAGCGTCAGTAAACTGTCTGAACAGTATGGATGGTCGGAAACCTACGTCTTCGATTCATCGGTCTATGTTGGCTGGGTTGACCCAAGTACCGTCAGTGAAGATTGCCTTGTTGCGCCATGTGTGCGCTACCTGAACGGCGATGTCGTCACCGTGTACACCATTGCTGAAGAACTTGGAATTCCCGGAGCGGCCTTAGCTGCATACAACGGCCTCGCTCTTGATCAGCCAGTCGCCACCAACTTCCCTATCGTGTTACCCACCGTTGAAGAAACTGCCTCAATGACTGGATTGACGGTCGGCGCACCAAGCGATCCAACTTCGACCCTTCCCTATCCATTTTTGTCGGGCATCGCCGATAGCGACGCGTTATATGTGGGAATTCTGCGACTTGCGCCGAATGAGTCATCAAACGATGATTCGTTGTCTCAAAAAGTTCACGACGCATTACTTTCGTTAAACACTCCTGAGCAAACTCTCCAAGACATCATTGACTCAATCGTCTTGATCCCGACACAACCTGGATTTGCGTCGATCGAAGAGGGCCCCACCTTCACAAGCTTGACGTTGACTCAAGCAATGAGTTTCGCAGATGGATCATTCTCGTATGTGATGTTCACCGCCTCAGATGGTTCGAGTGCCAAGGGCATGATGATTCGCCTTCCGGCCACCGCAATCGCCGACAGCGTGTCGACTGATGACAATGGGGTCATAGTTGCGATCCGTTCAAACGAAACGACGACATGCATTGTGTGGCTTGTGGATGCGCAGTCAATTGGGGCGACCGAAGTTGAAGTCGCAGCGTTGGCCGCTGAAGAATTGGACTACTCGCCTTTGGTATCTGATGTAACTCCAACAACGCACACTGAAGCCCCTGTAGATACTTTTGCCCCAGTTGATACCGCAACCCCCGCAAATACGTATCCGCCGTCGACTGACGCACCGGTTGACACGCTTGCGGTCATCACAACGTCCACCATCGTCAACTAATCCCCCTGCCCGTTTTCTGCCACTTTGGAATCTGGTTACCGCCGAGCGGTAACTACATTCCAAAGTGGCGGAATTAAGCGGCGCCCTTGCCGACGAGGAGGGCGCGGATTCCGAGGCCCATCACAAACAGTCCACCGCAGCCGTACAACAAGTACAACTTGTGCTTCATCTGATTGCGGTACGAGTAAATAATCGCGACGGCAATAATCGCTACAAATCCGTAGAACGCATGGAACTGCGGAAATTCGAGCTTGTACTTATTCACGATAATCACACCAAGCGTTACCTGGACAAACACGGTCAATTCGGCGACCAATGTGAACCACCACAACGCACGGGTCCGCAACGACTCAACCTTGTGCGCACCAAGTGCCCACAGCCCCGCTAAACCGTTCGAGATAATCACGAACCAGGCCCACGACTTGTGGAGATCAACCAACATCAATGCATTCATGGTTTCATTGACCCTAGTTGCTCAGGCTTCAGGTCGCACAGGCGACGCCGCCGGTCATCGATACCACGACACCACTCGGCGAGTCATTACTGAGCGTCCCGGTCAAGGTGCGGCTAATTTCAAAACCCATACCCAAAACATCGTCGTTGAAGATCTCCGCGGTGGGATACACCTTCAAAATTTCTTCCACAGTCGAGCCCAAGGTGATATCGCCATCGGTGACCGGACCCATCGGCACCGGAGCAATTCCTTGCACGGGACCATAGGTCCACGAATAGAAATGCACGCGGCCTTGAGCGACTTCGCTTTCGTCGCCAAACATCAACAACAAATCTCCCCATCGCACTCCACGCACTTGAGTACCGGGGCACGAACCGAATTCAGAAACGGGCCCGATGTATCCCGAGTCAGAGTCGGGCTTTCCTAAAAGTTGAGTGACGTACGTGATCATCTGCTCGGCATCAACACCAAACAACACATCCCCTAATCCATCTTCACGCAACACCAATTGCTCGGCAGGCGCAACAGTTGTTGATGTCGAACTTGTTGAGCTTGTCGTCGTACTTTCGGGGGCGACCGAAGTTGCCATCGGGGCCAAGGTCGTTTCAGGTGTGGTCGTTGCCGTAGTTGGCAAAGGTGCGAGGGTCTCACTTGATGAGCCACCACCCCCACAGGCAACGACCAAAATCCCAAGAGTCGCCACAACTGCTAACGAACGAAATGAAAGATGCACACGCATAGACACAGTCTGCCCGATCAACGGATCAGAGTGTCGGCTTGATTGCCGCGTTCGATGAGTCGTAAGCCACCATCACCATCAGTTTCAAATACTGTTACTGATGCATTGTCCAAACTGTCAATCACCAAACGGTCGTCACCTAGGCATGACCCGATCACCGCATTGATCGCGATGAAGTGACTAAATATCACCGTGTCTGCTGGGCATTGCGCCACATAACGCACGACATCATCTCGGAAATCGGTGTACAACGAACCGAGTTCTCCCCAAGTTCCGGCCATTGCGGTCCGCAACCATTCGATGCGTTCTCCAAGTTCGTATCCGTCGGGCGAAGGAATTTCAGTTACCAACGGCTCGACAGTCACTACGGCGTGATTCCACATAGCCGACAAAAAGCCCGCTGTTTCTTGGCAACGCTTCATCGGGCTGGAGATCAATGTCATGTTTGGTAATTGCGCCAATCGCTGCGCGGTAACGGATGCTTGCTCACGACCGATTTCATCGAGACCTGGATCAACATCGGTATCCCAACCGGCCGCCGCTCGACCATGGCGCACCATGTACACGCGACTCACATGAACCAACCCCTAGGCGCACCACCAGGCTGACCAACTTCAATGAAGAACTCTTCGCCGAAGGCAACCGCAAATACGTCTGGAGGCATCTGCAAAAACATGCTGCTGTCAGTGACTTGACTTGCATGACACATAATTGACGAACGCTTTGCGAGTACAAATTCGCTCACGTCAACGGCCATTGTGATTTCTTCTTGCAGTGTCCCGAAAGGATTACCGTCATCGGCCGGTGCTTCTGGGTCGAAGTCTCCCCCGCCCATTTGCTCCATCATCTGTGCAATGCGGGTGCGATTCATTGTTGACTCAAGCACTCGAATCTTTCGACCACTCGCGACTGCGATATCGGCAGCCCGATGGCCAACACGATGCACCTGAATGTGATCGGGATGACCATAACCGCCATGCCAGTCGTAGCAAGTAAACACATCGGCTTGTTCGTCGAGCAAAATCTTGGCCAACATTTGAGCGGCAACCTCAACGTCTGCACCAATAAATGAATTCGGTTCTTTGTTTTGCGGCCAGCCAGTCATACCACTGTCGTGATAGCCCAACCAATACACCTTCTCCACACCCAAAATTTCGGCCGAGCGTTCAGTCTCAGCCTTGCGACGATCATGCAGTGCTTCGCCTTCGGCAAGATCGGCAGGCGTTTCACCGTGCCGACCATCTGTGCCCATCACCAAAACAACACGATGACCCTCGGCCGCAGCACGAGCAATCGACCCACCTGTTGCTATTGATTCATCATCGGGGTGTGCGTGAAAACAAACAAGTGTGCTCACGCGTCGACGACCGCTCCGGAGGCCAACAACTTTTCAATCTCGCTTGAAGCGAAGCCCCAGCCTTCAAGAATCTCACGCGAATGTTGACCAGGATGCGACGGCGGACGGGACACCGAAGGAACCGTGCGCGAAAAACGTGGCGCGGGAGCAGGCTGCTTTGTGCCGGCGACATCAATAATCATGTTGCGCTCAACGTTGTGAGGGTGGGCGGCAGCTTCGCTCATGGTAAGCACGGGAGCAAAACAAACATCAGTGGTTTCCATAATGGCGCACCACTCATCGCGTGTCTTTGACTTGAATACTTCAGCAATGCGCTTCTTCAAATGTGGCCACTGCGACTTATCCATCTGCTTGGCGAACTCTGGATCGGAATCAAGTCCGGTGAGTTGCAATAACTGTGCGTAGAACTGTGTCTCGATTGAACCGATCGAGATGTATTTTCCGTCCTTGCATTCATACGCGTCGTAGAAGTGCGCACCAGTGTCCAGCAAGTTAGTTCCGCGTGCATTTTCATCATGAGCACCCATTTGTGAAAATGCCCAGAACATTGTCATCAATACAGCAGTGCCATCGACCATCGCTGCGTCAACAACTTGGCCCTTGTTGCTCTTACTCGCTTCAAGTAACGCGCACACCACACCAAATGCCAAGAACATTCCACCGCCGCCAAAGTCGCCGACCATGTTCATCGGAGGCACCGGACCCTCGCCGGCCCGACCAAAGTGAGCCAAGGCACCAGCGAGTGAGATGTAGTTGATGTCGTGACCCGCGGCTTGCGCGTACATGCCTGTCTGACCCCAGCCCGTCATGCGACCAAAAACTAATTTCGGGTTACGGGCCAAACACACATCGGGACCGATGCCGAGTCGCTCCATAACACCGGGGCGGAAACCTTCAATCAACGCGTCGGCTGACTCGACGAGCTTCAACAATGTCTCAACACCCTCGGGGTTCTTGAGATCAATCGCGATGTTCTGACGCCCACGCTGCAAGATGTCGGAAGCCGGACCATCTGGGGCCGGACCACGAACCGCCTGAGCGCGCTCAACGCGAATCACCTCGGCGCCCATGTCGGACAACATCATGGCGGCAAACGGGCCAGGCCCGATGCCAGCAATTTCTACGATACGAAAACCTGTAAGTGGACCAGTCATTCCTTCATCGTATTCAGCGACCAGTGGTGCGCTGCCATTCGGCAATTTTCATATGCGCCGTCATGGCACCAGTCACCAGCGGCAACAGGGGTTCGGGAAGATCGTGGCCCATATCGGACACCAGCAAGAACGTTGAACCAGGCACCAATTCAGCGGTGCGCTTACCACCGTCGGGTGGCAACAACGTGTCGTCTTTGCCGTGAATCACCAAAGTAGGGGTGTGCAATTTTTGCAGTCCTTCAACCCGCGAGCCACTGGCGTAGATAGCCGCCAATTGCCGGCTCGAACCCTCGGGATAGAACGAACGGTCGAATGCTCGAGCAGCTTCACGTTTGACGGCAACTTCGTCGAAATACCGCTTTGACTGCCAGACCCCATAATTGGGACTTGCATCAATGAACTCTTGTCGGTCGGTGGGCGGTGGTCCGAGCAAGACCTCTGCTGCTTCAGCCGTAGGTGCTCCGTATTCAATTTCACCAGTGACTGAAAACAACGAGATTAATGATCGCGCGCGCTCTGGGTGTTCGATGACCAACGTTTGTGCAATCATGCCACCCATCGAAGCTCCCAAAATGTGAGCTGATTCAATTCCGAGATGATTCAACAATTCAATGGCATCTTGAGCCATATCCGACAATGTGTACGGCACTTCGGGGAGTTCTTGGCCGCTCAGCGCCGCAGCAACAACCGCGTTCGGGTCAACGACCACACCGTCAAGTTTGGTTGAGAGACCACAATCACGGTTATCGAAGCGGATGACGTAGAAACCCTGATCAACGATCATCTGGCAGAACTGATCTGACCAGTTAATGAGTTGTGCCCCAAAACCCATGATCAACAACACCGCGGGGTCGGTCGCCCGCCCCATGGTTTCGTATTCAAGAGTGACTTGGCCAATATTCGCAGGAATCTTTGCTTGCGCCATGGCAGTGAGAATAGCCATCTCGTCACTACGACTGCATCATCGCAACGACTACCGTTGTCGTATGACTTCTGGAATGTTCCCGCACATGCGCTTTGGCGTCCACACCGGATTGCAACACACTACGTACGACGTTTTGCGTCCAGCATGGCGCAAGATTGAAGACCTCGGCTTTGATTGGATTTCTATTTGGGATCATTTCTATGGAGCGACTGGCAAGCCTGATGATGCCGCTTGTTTTGAGGCGGTCGCCATGCACGCCGCCCTGGCGGCAGAGACAAGTCGCGTGCGCGTGGGTTCACTCGTTTATTCGGTCGGCTATCGCCATCCATCAGTGCTCGCGAAAATGATTACTGCCATCGATCACATTTCGGGTGGTCGCGCCGACATGGGACTTGGTGCTGGATGGGCACAGGTTGAATACGAGGCGTACGGCATTCCCTTCCCCAGAGTCAAAACTCGCATGGATCAACTTGAGGAAGCGGCGCAGTGCGTTCGCGGTTTATTGCACGATGACGTCACCAACTTTTCCGGCGAATGGTTCAACTTGACGAATGCCCGCAACGAACCTCGACCGATTCAAAAGAAGATTCCGATTTGGGTCGGTGGTGGCGGAGAGAAGCGAACTCTCAACATCACCGCAAAATACGCCGACGGCTGGAATGTGCCCTTTGTTTCACCCGAAGCATTCGCTCATAAGAGTTCTGTTCTCACCAACCACTGCGAATCAATCGGCCGTGACCCCAAAGAAGTGAAGCGCACCGTCAATGTTGGCATCGCCTGGACCGAAGAAAGTTTGCATTCACAATTTGGCATGCTCGCCGAAGGTGTTCGACCTGGAGTGTTAACCGGAAGTGATGAGCAAGTCATTGATCGCATTGGTCAATATGTCGTTGCCGGTGCCGAACAAATCAACTTGGCACTTCGTGCCCCATTCGACATGGAATCAGTTGAACGCTTTAGCAAGACTCTGAAGTTGGCGTGAACGAAACAATCCGCGTTTCAGCGCCAGGTCGCGTCAATCTGATTGGCGATCACACCGATTACACCGGCGGCCTTGTGATGCCCATGACTATTGATGCGTTCACAACCGTGATCGGTCAAGCAAACACGAGTTCTGTTTGGAATCTTGTTTCGCATGATGAAGCGGAACCAATTTCGATTGCTTTGCCGATTATTGACCCTCGTTTGGTTTATCCAACGTGGGGTCGCTATGTGGCGGGAGTCTTATTCGAGTTCGCCCAACTTGGAATTGAACTTCGTGGCTTTACAGGCGAAATCAGCACGACGATTCCCATTGGGTCAGGTTTGTCGTCGAGTGCTGCACTTGAAATAGCGATTGCTCGCGCAGCACTCGCAATCGCCCATGTTGAATTAACCGATACTGAAATCGCACTTCTCTGTCAACGAGCCGAACACGTTGCGTCTGGAGTTCCCTGCGGAATCATGGATCAATTATGCATTGCAGTCGGCCGACCCAATACGGCCACGCTTATTGATTGCCACACACTTGAAGTGCAACATATCCCGATGCCCGACGAGATTGAAGTGGTGACACGCTTTATTTCGCAACGCACGCTCGCCGGAAGCGAATATTCCGATCGGGTGACCGATTGCGTCGACATTGAAAAATTGATTGGTCCGCTGCGATTAGCGAGCATCAGTGACGCTAAGAACATTAATGATCAACGCTTATACCGCCGTGCGCGACATGTCATTACCGAAAATCAACGAGTGCGTGATTTCGCTTCGGCGCTTTCACAAAAGGATTTCAGTACTGCTGGCGAATTGATGGTGGCAAGTCACGCCAGTTTGACCAACGACTACGAAACATCAAATGAGGAGATGGATCGAGCAGTTCAAGCCATGATGAGCGAACTTGGGTTTCTTGGCGCCCGCATGACGGGTGGCGGATTTGGTGGCTGCATCGTCGGGATACGGCACCGCGCTTAATCAACTATCGAGCAGGCGTCGCTTCTGTGCTTCAAAGTCTTCTGCTGTAATTGAACCGCGGTCACGAAGACCTTCAAGCTTTTCAATTTGAGTCGCAACATCATTGCCACCAACCATGTTCACGCTGAATGAACGCTTTTGATTGTCTTCCATCTGCAAGTGGATGAGGTTTTGCACTTTGTCAGGGTGCGAGATATCAGAAAAGCGTTGCTGACCGTCTTCGCCACCGGACTCAATCAAAAGGTCGCCCGCTCCAATGATGCGCTCAAAGATCCCTTGTTTAAAGTTCACGTTGTTGACACGTTCGAGTGGTATTTCAATGCCTGCCTTGCCGAGAACGCCATGGCGATAAATCAATCGATCTGAAGTGATCACGAAATACGTCGTGCGCCATTTGAGATAACGAATAACGAGCCAAACTGTTGCCAGGGCAGCGATGACCCACACAGGATAAGAAACAATTTTGACCAGGTCGCTTTTCGGATCACTTTGACCAAGCAGGAAAAACGACAAAACGACAGAAACCACAAATGACGTCACCGATTCGGCGAAAAACCACCAATGGGGATGTAGATCAAGAGCAACTGATTCATCGGGGTTGAGAAGTCGAGCGGGATACGGCATGTCTCCCACAGTACTTCGCAGAACCATGCCCTACGATGTCAGAGTGATTAATGCAGACCTCAAAAAGGAATTGTTGTTGGGTTTAGATCCCACTCAACAATCTGCAATTACGTCTTCCGCTCCCCTGCTCGCTGTCATCGCCGGTGCGGGTTCGGGAAAAACAGGAGTTCTTACTCGGCGCGTGGCCTATCGGTGTTTGACCGAATCTGCTGATGCCGCACATGTTGCTGTACTGACCTTCACGCGCCAAGCCGCAACCGAGTTACGTCGACGCCTACGAGCACTCGGACTCCGCGACACCATCATCGCTGGCACATTCCACTCAGTTGCCCTGGCACTTTTACGACAGCGTTGGGATGAACAAGGCAAGAGCCATCCTGTGGTGGTTTCTGATCGTCGTCGACTGATTGGCGAAGTCATCGGACCTAAGCGAACCGCCAATATCAACGATTTATCGAGTGATATTGATTGGGCACGATCGCGAAACATCACTGCCGATCGCTATGCCTCGGCCGTTCAGGCGAGCGGACGCCGATCGTCTGCTCCCGTCGCAGACGTCGCCAAAGTTATGAGCGATGTTCAGATGCTGAAGCGCAAACGCGGAGTCATTGACCTTGATGATTTGCTCTCGCTCACTATTGAAGCGATGCGTGACGACAACAATTTCGCCAACATTGTGCACTGGAAAATTAGGCATCTCTTTGTTGATGAAGCCCAAGACTTAAACCCCCTGCAACTGGCCGTTCTTGATCAATGGCGAATCGGACGTGACGACCTCACCCTTGTGGGCGACCCTTCACAGTCGATCTACGGCTTCAATGGGGCCGACCCATCAGTGCTCACCGCTCTCGAACAACGCTTCCCAGGTATTGAGGTCATTCGACTTTCAGCGAACTATCGCTGCACGCCCCAGGTTGTTCAAGCAGGACTCCGAGCGCTGTCGCATCTACCTACTGATCCCCCGCAACTCTTCTCAACGCGTCCTGATGGTTCGCCAGTTCAGATCTACGGTTTTGATGACGAAAAAGCCGAAGCTAATGGCATTGCCCAAATTGTTGAATCATGGCGCATACCAACATCGCGCTGGCGCGACTTTGCAATATTGGCTCGTACTAATGCGCAATTGGCCCCTCTTCGTGACGCTCTCACTGCACACAATATTCCGACACGCATTGTAGGTTCGATTGCTGCCGATCCTGTGCAACTGGCCACTCGTGAAGTTGGTGATTTACCAAGTTCGATTCGTATTGCAACGTGGTCACGCGATGCCCGCGCTCCATTGGCTGAAGATTCAACTGAAACAGAAGAAGATTTGGTTGCACGGCGTCGTGTTGCTGATGCAGTTGATGAGTTCTTGACCGAAGGTGGTGGAGATGGTCGAACTTTCTTGGCCTGGGTACGCACCAATCGTCCATTTGACGACGAGCGATACCAAGATTCAGTTGAGCTGCTGACTTTCCACGGCGCCAAAGGACGCGAGTGGGACAATGTGGTGCTTGCAGGGTGCGAACAAGGGTTGATTCCACACTCGTCAGCCAAGACCCAAGCAGAAACCGCCGAAGAAATTCGTTTGGCCTATGTTGCCATGACTCGCGCTGCTGATCGTTTGGCAATCACACACGCTCATTCACGTCGTGGGCGATCTCGAACCCGCAGTCCATTCGTTGAGGGTGTTGACATGGTCATTGAAGTCGCTCCGCCATCTTCTGATTACGTGCGTGATCAAACACTTCGTCGTCAAGAACTTGAGCCACATGATTTTGTTTATGACGAACTTTTGTTGTGGCGAACAAACGCTGGTCGCGTCGCAAACCTTGATCCCACGATCTTTTGTTCGGACGAAGTTCTCCGGCGCATTGCTCAGGCTCGCCCGAAAAATGTGGAAGAACTTTCGGCAATCGAAGGCTTTGGCCAATCAATGGCGTTACGGGTTGGTCAACGAGTTTTATCTGCGGTGCAACGCGGAATTGAACAAACGCACCAATAGTTAGTCGCGCGTTTGACGATCAAGATTCAGTGCAGCAAACTTTTCGGCTTTGACCGAAATAAAAGTGCCAATCGCTTCAGCGCATAAACGGTCGCCCGCATAAATCTCACCCGATGTCATGATCTTGCGACCATTGATGCCATCAAATCGACCAGTTACTTTCAATGGCTGATGCAGTGGTGTTGGTGATCGATAAGTCACTTCAAGGCGACCAGTCATTCCGGGAGCACCAGATAATGCCTGTGCGAAACCTAAAACCTCATCAAAGATCGCGGCGATTAAACCACCATGCAAACAACCAGGCGGGCCTTCGTATGCATCTCCGTACGAAACAGTCGCAATAATTTCGGTCGCGGTACTTTCAAGTTCAATCAGTCCAGCCAATCCGTTAAGTGGGCCGGTCACTGGACTGTGGCTGATGAAACCGTGTGTCGCACCGCCAACCGCACCTTCGGCACTTGCATGATACGAACGTCCGTGTGGACCTGGTTCAAGCAACGCTGCCGCTTGTTCAAGTAAGTCAGCCGCTTGAGCGAACACATCAGCTTGCGCTACCGACGTCGCTGAATGTTGCAAAACCTCGCGGGTCGCATTCGCTAAACGAAGACGCGGATTATTTGGGTCGTGCATTGCTACGCGATGTCGCGGCAAAGCTAAAGGCGATGGTATGACCGAATCGTCGGGATTCGACCAGACCGAGCGATCAGATTCGGGAGTGAGTTCTTCAGACATCAATATCCACCAATACCGGAGCGTGATCGCTGGGCTTTTCGCCTTTTCGCGCCTGGCGATCAACAATTGTCCAGCGTGATTTCGCAGCAACTGATGACGTCGCCATGATTAAGTCAATCCGCATTCCTTTGTTCTGATTAAAGCCACCAGCGCGGTAATCCCACCACGAAAACAATTTGTCGTCGGGGTGATGTTGACGAAAGACATCAACCATCCCCCACGATTCGAGGTCACGCAACACTTGACGCTCGGCCTCACTGACATGAGTTGCCCCAATAAAGTCGGCGGGGTTATATACATCAATGTCTTCGGGAGCGATGTTGTAGTCGCCCGTGACGATAACGGCATCTGATGAACTGGTATCGGCGTTGAGATGATCAATCAAACGCTTCATCCACGCCAACTTGTATTGGTAGTGATCGTTATCGAGTTCGCGCCCATTAGGCACATACACCGAACTCACGCGAATACCGCCGCATGTCGCGGTGACTAAACGCGCTTCGGCGTCAAGCGGCTGACCATCAGCGAAATTACGGACCGGATTAACAAGACCGACCTTGCTCAAAATGGCAACGCCATTCCACTGACCTTGACCGTGATGAACAGATTCGTATCCCATCTCAGCAAAATGTTCCGTCGGAAAAGCATCTTCAGCGAGTTTGGTTTCTTGCATGCACACGACATCTGGCTGCACATCAAGTAACCATTCGTCGACACGCGGCATGCGAGCCCGTAATGAGTTGACGTTCCAGGTAGCGAGGCGCACAAGAGAACCGTAGGCGATCAGCGACCCTCAAGTCACTTGCGGCGAGCGGCGGCCTTCACTGGAGACTTGGCCGCAACCTTTTTCGGGACAACTTTTGTCTCGACTTTTTTGGCAACAGACTTCTTTGCTGGCGCGGCTTTTTTGACTGGCGCGGCTTTTTTGACTGGCGCGGCCTTCTTAACCGGCGCAGCCTTTTTCACAGCAGCAGCCTTTTTCACAGCAGCAGCCTTTTTCACCGGCGCGGCCTTCTTAACCGGCGCAGCCTTCTTCACTGGAGCGGCCTTCTTGGCCGACGCAGCCTTCTTGACCGGCGCAGCCTTCTTCTTCGACTTCGCCGCGACCGTTGATACTGCCTTTGTTGTCGGAACAAGATCAATGCTGCGTCGACCCGCAATGATCTCCACAATTTCTAAAGTCACGCTGTCGCCAAGTTGCATCACTTCACGAGCCGAACGAGGAGGCGGGTTTCCGAGAAGACGTAAAGGCACATACCCACGAACATCGCCAATCGCGACGTACGCACCGTGCGACGAATAACTCTCAACGACACCCACCACGACCGAGCCAACGGTGTTCTTTTCAATGAACTGCAAGAACGGCAAAATGTCGTTCACTGATTTAGAGCTTTCAACTTTCTTGGCCGGCAAGGTTGCACCAGGTGGCAACGTCTTCGGCACGGGCATGGGCTTCATCGCTTCAGCACTCACCTTGACCTTGGCAACACCCTTACCAGGCTTGTCAGATGAGGGTTGAGATTCGCGAATTGCGCGACGACTCTTTTCGCCACGAACCGGGGTGCGATTGACAAAGACCCAGCCGACATTTGGAACAGGTTTGCCGCCGATTAACCGACCTTCATCAAACAGCCATTCGTACTGCCCATGAAATTCTTGATAACTGTCGTTCGACAAAATTGACGCGCCGACTTTTTCGGCAATGCTCAACACAAAACCATCGCCTCGACCCACCGTGCCCGCTGGTGGCGTCACGAGTTCGTTATGTTCAACCGCCTTATCGAATGCGGGCGCTTCTTTCGGGTCAATGCGGTGTCCAAACGTTGCATCAACGATCACCGTGATCACCGCTTTCGGGTGATCTTGAATAAACGCCATCACGGCATCGTTTAACTGCTTGAGGCTGGGCTTCGAACGGCCCTCAGTGGCGATGTTCGAACCGTCCACAATGACGTGTTTTGGGGCGGCTGGCTTCGGTGACATATCCCTTCTAGTGAACCACTAATGGGGCTCGCAGGTGGGGATAGCCCTACGATCTGAGGTGTGACTCGTACGACGACTATTTCGGCTGTTTTGTGGGATTTTGGCGGGGTGATCCTGAGTAGCCCTTTTGAGGCTTTTAACCGCTTCGAGACGGCCCAGGGGCTTCCTTTGGACACGATTCGGACCGTCAACGCCACCAATCCCGACGACAACGCCTGGGCGCATTTTGAGCGCAGCGATATCTCGGCAGCCGAGTTCGATCAGGCGTTCGCCAAAGACGCTGCGGCTATGGGCTTTGACATTCGGGGTTATGACGTGTTGGCACTTCTCAAGGGCGAGATTCGGCCCGAAATGGTGCACGCTCTTGATCTTGTGAAAGCAGCCGGATTCAAAACAGCCTGTCTCACCAACAACATGGTCGGTGGCGATGGCATCACCGAACGTCCCGAAAATAGTCGTGAGGCCGAGATCGACCTGATCATGGAACGCTTTGATGCAGTCGTTGAAAGTTCAAAGGTTGGCTGCCGCAAACCCGAAACTAGGTTCTACGAAATTGCTTGCGAATTACTTGACGTCGCACCCACACAATGCGTGTTTTTAGATGATCTCGGAATCAATCTCAAACCAGCTGCGGCAATGGGAATGCAAACCATCAAAGTTTTGGGAGCCGACAAAGCGATCAACGAACTCGGAGCAATTCTCGGAATTGAACTTTGCTAGTGCTTCTGGTGTCGTTTTCTTTGGCATTGCCAAAGAAAACGACACCAGATTCGCAAGTAACTCAGAGACCTTGAAAGGTCTCGTCCATGAGATCGGCAAGTTCTTGATCGTGAACGGTCTTTGAGCCAGTCGCTGGGCTTCCGCTTTCGACACGCGCAACGCGACGCAAGTCGTATCCCTGATCTTTGACTCGCCAGAAGCGATGTTCAACGAACGTCCAAGCACCCATGTTGGCGGGCTCTTCTTGCAACCACACGACTTCTTTGGCGTTCGGGTATCCCTGCAAAACATCCATCATCTGATCGACCGGGAATGGATACAACTGTTCAACGCGAACAATCGCAGCAGCCGCATTGCGCTTGTCACGTTCTGCGAAAGCATCCCAAGCAACTTTTCCTGAACAGAACACGACGCGCTTCACGCTCGCAGCATCGGTCACAAATGGATCGTTCAGCACTTCTTGGAATGAGGTTCCGGGTTCAAGATCAGAAATCTTTGAGCGAACTTCCTTCATACGCAACGGGCCTTTAGGCGTAAAGATCACCAAAGGCTTGCGAATTTCACGATGCATCTGGCGACGCAGAACGTGGAAGTACTGGGCCGCAGTTGTTGCATTGACAACTTGAATGTTGTCTTCAGCACACAAAGTCAAGAAGCGTTCAATACGCGCCGAACTGTGCTCTGGACCCTGACCTTCGTAACCGTGTGGCAACAACATGACGAGAGCATTGCGCTGTCCCCACTTGTCTTCAGCAGCAACCAAATACTGGTCAATGATGATTTGCGCACCATTAACAAAGTCGCCGAACTGCGCTTCCCACAACACGAGTGCTTCAGGGTTGGCATGAGCGTATCCATATTCGAAACCAAGTGCCGCGTACTCGCTGAGCAGCGAGTCGTACACCCAAAACTTTTCTGCACCTGGCAATTCGGACAACGGAATCCACACGCGCTCGGTGTTGTTGTCGACAAGAGCCGAATGGCGCTGACTGAAAGTTCCACGACGTGAATCTTCTCCAGCCAAACGCACTGGCACACCTTCGGTCACGAGCGAACCGTAGGCCATCAATTCAGCAGTCGCCCATTCAACTTCACCTTGTTCGTGGTAGATCTTTGAACGCGTTTCAAACTGCTTACCCAACTTCGGGTGCACAGTAAAGCCTTCGGGATAATTGGTGAGTTGTGTAAATACTTGGTCGAGAACTTCGCGCTTGACGCCCGTGTCGACATGTGGCAAAACACCAGCTGGCTTGGGCGGCTTAGCAACTTTCGTCGGAGCCGGCGCATGCGAACGAGTCTGATCAAGTGCAACTTGCAGCTTGTTCTGAAAATCATTGAGTGCTTGTTCGGCTTCTTCGAGCGTGATGTCACCACGGCCAACCAAAGTCTCAACATACAACTTACGAACACTGCGCTTTTCAGCAATGGCCTTGTACATGAGCGGTTGCGTGTAACTGGGGTCGTCACCTTCGTTGTGTCCGTGACGGCGGTAGCACACCATGTCAATAACGACGTCTTTATGGAAACGTTGACGGTAATCCCATGCGAGGCGAGCGACGCGAACACACGCTTCGGGGTCATCGGCATTGACATGGAAAATTGGAGCCTGAACAGTCTTGGCAACATCGCTGCAGTACAGCGATGAACGCGCGAACTGCGGCGAAGTCGTGAAACCAATTTGGTTGTTGATGATGAGGTGAATCGTTCCGCCGACGCGATAACCATTGATGTCACTCATGCCTAGACACTCGGCAACAATTCCTTGACCAGCGAACGCCGCATCACCGTGAATCAAGATTGGCAGTGCGGGGAAAGAACCTGGCGGATCAATTTGATCTTGACGCGCACGGATCATGCCGAGCACTAACGGATCAACAGTTTCAAGGTGACTCGGGTTGGCCGCAAGTTCAATCTTGATTGATGCACCGCTCGGGTTGACGTGCTGGCCCGACGCGCCCAAGTGATACTTCACGTCACCAGAACCCTGCACGGTTGCGGGATCTACGTAACCTTCAAATTCACCAAAGATGCTGTCGAGACTCTTACCCATCACATTGGCCAAAATGTTCAAGCGACCACGGTGAGCCATACCTACAACTGCTGAATCAAGTCCAGCCGACGCTGCCCGCGACAAGATTTCATCGAGAATCGGCACGGCACTTTCGGCGCCTTCAAGACCGAAACGCTTGGTTCCGACGTACTTTGTCGCCAAGAACTTCTCAAAAGCTTCAGCAGCGTTCAATCGCTCAAGAACACGATGCTTTTCTTCTTTAGACAACTGGAATTGCACGCCTTCGAAATGGCTTTGCACCCAACGCTGTTCATCAGTGTCTTGAATGTGCATGTACTCAACGCCGATACTGCGGCAATAAGCATCACGCAAAACATGCAACAGCTCACCCAACGGCAAACGATTGGTACCAGCGACACCACCAGTTAAGAATTCGCGATCGAGGTCCCAAATGGTGAGGCCATAAGTCGCGGGGTCAAGCTCGACGGGCAACTTCGGTTCTTTCCATCGCAACGGGTCGATGTCGGCAATCAAGTGACCGCGCACGCGATGCACACGAATCAACGTGGCAATCTGCATTTGCTTGTGCAGGTTCGACTCTTCACGGTCGAGCGGGTTGACGTCGGTACGCCACTTCACTGCTTCGTACGGAACTTCAAGACTCTTAAAGACACCTTCGTAGAAACCGTGCTCGCCCAACAAGAGTTCATGAACACGCTTCAAGAACATGCCGCTTTCGGCACCTTGAATGATGCGATGGTCGTATGTGCTTGTGACAGTGACAACCTTCGAAATACCTAACGTTCCGAGGGCTCGCTCATCGGCACCCTGAAATTCGGCTGGATAATCAATAGAACCAACACCAACGATGACGCCTTGTCCAGGCATCAAACGCGGCACACTTTGAACTGTTCCAATCGTGCCGGGGTTGGTCAAACTGATCGTCGCGCCTTGAAAATCGGCCACGGTCAGTTTGTTTTGTTTGACCTTGCGTACAACGTCTTCGTAGGCCACCAAAAATTCACCGAATGAAAGTCGATCAGCTTCGCGCAACACCGGAACAACCAAGGTACGACTTCCGTCAGACTTCGCAACGTCAACTGCGAGTCCCATATTGATGTGTTGATGATGCGTGACGCGTGGCTTACCGTCAGCACCTTCGGAGAATCCACTATTCATCACGGGAACTGCGTCGGCAATTGCGCGAACAATGGCGTAACCAATCAAATGTGTGAAACTAATTTTGCTTTGGCCAGTTCGGCTGCGATAACCGTTGATCACACTGCGGTTTACTTCGAGCAACTTCGCCGGAACATTACGGAAGCTTGTTGCTGTAGGAACAGTCAAACTCCGCTCCATGTTTGAAACAATCGCCAAACTTGCACCACGAATTGGTTCGCTTGCATCTTCTGCGGGAGCAACGACAGCCGCCGCGCTCGGTGCGGCTTTTGCAACTCCGTTGGCAGATGCAGCCTGAGGTGTTGCTGCGATCGCTGGCTCGGGCTTCGGTTTGGTCACCGCAGCAACGGCGGTTGCCAATGACTTGTAGTCCGAGAAAAACTCTTGCCACGATTCACCGACCGATGCAGGATCGAGACGGTATTGCTCGTACATCTCCTCGACGAGCCATGAGTTGGCTCCAAAGTCGGGAGTGGCACCAGTGGTAGGGATCAGCGCTTCAGACATCGTTGAAAACTGTACCCCTATTGACCCGTCTACCTGCGGAGCAATGGTCCCCCCAGCCACAAACTTGACGAGCGTCACGCACAACAGACCGAGCGAGGTTTGATTTTCGCAAGTAGTTACTTGTATATTTCAGGCATGCGCTTACTTCGTCCACTCATCGCCACCATTTTTGCCTCTTCCGTCGTTGCACTCAGCGCCTGCGGAGGATCATCGTCCAGTAGCCCGGCCTACACAATTCCCGCAGATGCTGGATTGGTGGTCAAAGCTGTCCCGACAATTCGTTGGGACGCCACCGAGTACACCGCGACCGCTGGTGACATCAAGGTCTTTTTAGCCAACGACGACAGTGTCAAACACATCATGGTGATTCGAGAAGGCGACACGGTCGTCGGCGATTTGAAACTGAGCATTGCCAAGAAGGGTGACTTTGCCGAGGGAACAATCAACCTGAAGCCAGGTTCTTATTTCGTCTATTGCATCATTCCTGGCCACAGCAATATGAAAAGCACACTCACTGTTTCTTGATTCATGTTCTTGAATGTTCTTGAAGAACGAAAAAGGGCCGCCCCAATGGGGCGGCCCTTTTGTTTTCAGTTTTAGTTCCTTCAGACTTTGAGCAAAATCTCTGAGAGGACATAGAGCACCACGAACAGCACGCCACCAGTGATGAGCGAGTTCTTATGGCTTTCATATGGCCACAACAACTTGTTCGTTGCAGCAGTTCCGCCCAATTTGCCAAGGCAGAGGAGCTCGAGGATTGCAGCGATCGCAGCGCAAATGATCACGAATAACCAAGCTTTTCCGGCCTTATTGATGTCATATAGTCCACCCACTTCGTAGAGGTGAGCAGTACCGACCATGAACCACAACATTGAGAACGAGAAGATGAAGTTCTGACGGCTCGCCAACAACGCGCGACGGCCAGCAGCTGGTGCACCAGCATCAGCTTCGCCACCTGCCAACACATTGGCAGCGTTAGCGAGGACAACCTTCTGGTTCTTCCAGATGACCATCCACACATTGGCTGCCATCGTGATTCCGAGAATCATGCCGACGAAAATTGTCGCATTTGCACCAAGGTGCACCGAACTACCGGACATGAAGTCTTTCATGTAGTCCTTGGTTGCTCCAACGAGAAGAAGTCCGAGAACCAATGTGACCACAGCAGCCCAACGGAACCACCACAAAGCACGACGAGCAAGTTTGTCGATTGAAATGTTTCGGGCTTTACCTTCGTCGCCGTAAGCAGCGAACGACGGCACTTGCACCAAGTTGAAGTAGTACAAAAGACCAATCCAAGCCACGCCGGCCAAAATATGTAATCCGCGTAGCAGAACGGGAAGCCCAGTATCGGGGTTAAAGATTTCCATGATGAATTCCTCCAAATAGACCTGCGTCGCTCAACGGCAACGACCCATCGGCACGGACAGGCTCTGACAAAGTACCAAACAACCTGGCGTGGGTGGGTGATGTCAGCAGGTACCAAGGCACTTTTGCCGACTAGCCTTGCGCACTGGAGGTCATTTATCCATGGCTCATGAGTTCATCTACACCTGTTACAAATTGGCTCGGCACTACCCACCCGACCGCACGGTCCTCGAAAACATCTCGTTGTCTTTCTACCCTGGCGCAAAAATTGGCGTGATCGGCTCGAACGGCTCGGGTAAGTCAAGTCTGTTGCGCATTATGGCCGGCCTTGACGACGGTTTTTCGGGAGAAGCTCGCCTGACCCCTGGCTTCAGCGTGGGTTATTTGGCCCAAGAACCCCAACTCGACCCGGACAAAGACGTACTTGGCAACGTGATGGACGGCGTCGCACCAGTGAAGGCTCTTCTTGACCGTTACAACGAAGTGATGGCGATGTGGGGTGACCCCGACGCCGACTACGAAAAGGTCGGTGCCTTACAGGCCGACCTCGAAGACAAGATTGCAGCAGCCGACGCTTGGAGCCTTGACCGCAACGTTGAAATCGCCATGGACGCTCTGCGCTGTCCCCCGAATGATTCAGATGTCACCAAGTTGTCTGGTGGTGAACGTCGCCGAGTTGCGTTGTGTCGCCTGCTGTTAAGTCGACCCGATTTGTTGCTGCTTGACGAACCCACCAACCACCTTGACGCCGAAAGCGTTGATTGGCTCGAACGTTTCTTGAAGGAATATCCGGGAACAGTCGTAGCAATCACCCACGACCGGTACTTCTTAGACAATGTCGCAAAGTGGATTCTTGAACTTGATCGCGGTCGCGGTTTGCCGTTTGAAGGCAACTACACCAGTTGGCTTGAACAGAAACAAGAACGCATCGCTCGCGAAGAAAAAGGCAACGAGAATCGTCGCCGCACTCTTGAACGCGAACTCGAGTGGGTTCGCATGTCACCAAAAGCTCGCCAAGCAAAAGGTAAGGCACGTTTGTCGGCTTATGAGAAATTGCATGCCGAAGCCGAAGTCGCCGATCGTGGCCCGAGCAAACTTGAAATTATGATCCCAGCCGGTGGGCGCCTGGGCGACACCGTCATTGAAGTCAAAGGTCTCACCAAAGGTTTTGGCGACCGCATGCTGATCGAAGATCTGACGTTCTCATTGCCGCCCGCAGGCATCGTTGGCATCATTGGACCAAACGGCGCCGGTAAGACAACTCTGTTCCGCATGTTGACCGGTCAAGAGGCTCCTGGTGCTGGCGAAATTACGGTTGGACACACGGTGCAGTTGGCGTATGTCGATCAAAGTCGTGACTCACTCGATGACAACGCCACGGTCTACGAAGAAATCACCGGCAACATCGAGCACATGAAAGTTGGTAACCGCGAAATTAACGGTCGCGCGTATGTCGCCTCATTTAACTTTAAGGGAAGCGATCAACAAAAGAAGGTTGGCGATCTTTCCGGTGGAGAACGCAACCGCGTGCACTTGGCCAAATTGTTAAAGACTGGCGGAAACGTTTTGCTGCTTGACGAACCGACCAACGACCTCGACGTTGACACCTTGCGAGCCCTCGAAGATTCACTCGAGGCCTTCCCCGGTTGTGCTGTGGTGATTAGCCACGATCGTTGGTTCCTCGACCGTATCGCTACCCATGTCTTGGCATTTGAAGGTGACAGTCAAGTGCGTTGGTTTGAAGGCAACTTCAGCGAATACGAATCTTGGCGCAAAAAGGAAATTGGCTCAGCCGCCGACCAACCGCATCGCATCAAATACAAGCCTTTGGCTCGTTGATGAACACCAGTCCAGCAATACGCGCTATTCGCATCGCTTGCGCGGTGATCTTTGTGATGTGTATCGCTGGGCTCATCATCTCGTCCATCGCTGGCAATAACGAAGGTTGGGTCTTGAGTATCGGTATGTGTGGAGCCATTGCAGCGATCATTTTGATTGTTGTTTCGCTCGTGACCACCACAAAACGTGTTCCTGAATTTTCTGATGTTCGCGCTGAGACCATCGAGCATCGCATCGCTCAACTTGTCGCAGCCGGAGTCGATGAAAGCGAATTACGAGAACTCGTTCGTTCATCAATTCAGTTGGGTCGAGGACTGTGAGCGAAACTGACCAACAACTTGCCTCACGAGTAGCCACCGAAGCCGGCGTCATGTTGGTTGATCTGCGCGATGAATTAGTTGCTGAAGGTATTCACTACTGGGACCTCAAAGATGAAGGCGATGTCGCTGGCCATCGTTACATCATGAGTGCATTAACCGCAGCGCGTTCCGATGACGTGATCTTGTCCGAAGAGGCAGCCGACAACCGTCGACGCTTGGGCGCTAAACGCGTTTGGATCATTGACCCCATTGACGGAACAAATGAATTTGCCGAGCACCCTCGTCATGATTGGGCGATTCATATCGCGTTGTGGGAATCGGGCGAACTCACCGCAGCTTCGGTCGCTCTTCCAACCTTAGGAATCACCTTTGATGCCAGCCCCGCTGCGGTTGTTCCGCCCTCGACGCGCGCTAAGCCACTACTTGTCACGTCTCGTTCGCGCAATCCCTACTGCGCCGTCATGGTCGCTAACGCCCTCGGCTGCGACGTTGCGCGTCTTGGGTCAGCTGGCGCCAAGGCGATGGCAGTCGTGATGGGCGAAGCCGATATCTATGTCCATGACGGCGGCATGTACCAATGGGATTCAGCCGCTCCGTCGGCGGTGGCCAAAGCAGCCGGACTACATGTCAGCCGAATAGATGGCTCTCCACTGAAATACAACCAAGAATCGCTGTGGCTCCCCGACTTTTTGGTCTGTCGAACCGAATTCGCCGAAGATGCACTGAAAGCATTGAACCCCTAAAGCAAGTATTCTTTGCCCGTGAAACGTTTTCCGGGTATCGCAATCGCTGGCCTCGCATCAATCGCGGCTGGCGCCATTCATGGCGGCGCAATTGGCTTACATGCCGAGCATCCGCAACTCGCTCGAATTTTTATTGTGATGACTTTGTTGCAGTTGGCATGGGGTCTCACAATTTTGTTGCGACCCCAACACTGGTTATTGCCACTTGGTGTCCTGATTAACGGTGCAGCAGTCTTCGGCTGGGCCTTAACTCGCATCGCCGGAATTTCATGGATTGACGGACTTGAGATTCGTGAGAGTCCCCAGATCGCTGACAGTTTGTGTGCAGGTCTTGGCATTGTTGCCGCGACTATCGCACTCGCCGCATTACTCATTGGAGAACGCGAACTTCCTCACGTGCGACTTGCATTTCCTTCATTCGCGGTACTGCTACTTACTTTGCCCGCCATGTGGAACGGTGCAACTCACGTACATAACCATGGTGTCACAGTTGATGCGAGCGGAAACGTGATCAACGAGGCACTTCCGCATGATCACTCAGCATCTGGCGCGTCTGTTGCGCAAGTGTCAACTGGTACCCCGTCGACAGATTCTGTAGTCATCACCACCGACTGGCCGCGTCCTTACGATCCAGCCGTTGGTATCGACATCAGTGGTGTCCCAGGAGTTTCAGTTGATCAAGAACTTCGTGCCCGCGACTTGATTGAAGCATCCCAAAAATTGTTGCCTCAGTGGGCCGATACAAAAACCGCCATTGCTGGTGGCTGGAATTCAATCGGCGACGCGTCAACAGGCTTTGAGCATTACATCAATCGTGCCTTGATTGAAGACGACAAATTCTTAGATCCTTCGGCTCCAGAATCATTGGTATATCAAGTTGACGGCGACAAGCGCACACTCGTATCAGCAATGTTCATTGCCAAGACTGGAGTCGCTATCGATGATCCAACTTTGATTGATTTCGCTGGCAATTTAATGCAATGGCACATCCACGACAATCTGTGTTGGAAACTCAAAAATGGCAACGCGGTTATCGGCGGCATTACCGACGCTGCTGGAAATTGCCCCGCCGGTACTGTGCGCGCTGGTGCAGGAAATGCCATGGTGCATGTGTGGATTGTTCCGCATCCTTGCGGTCCATTCGCTGCCCTCGAGGGAACTGGCGCTGGTCGTGCCGATGTGACTGACGCCGAACGCGTTGATCTGTGCAACGTCCCACACGATCACTCAACAAGTACAGGTTCAACAGCTACCAGCACCGCTACAACGCCGACTGCTGCGCCAACAGATGCACCGACTATTGCGCCGACGTACAACGACACGGGCGCAGCACGAATTTCGCTTGCTGGCTTTGATGGCGTGTCAGCCGAACAACAAGCGCGAGCAGAAGAATTGCTCTACCAAACCCGAACCATCTTGCCGAAGTTTTCTACTCCTGAAATAGCAATGACGTACGGGTTCACATCAATTGGTGACGCCAGCACCGGAGTTGAGCACTACATCAATTGGTCGTGGATCAATGACGAACATGAACTTGATCCC
>CANGIP010000003.1 GCA_947454105.1 Actinomycetota bacterium
ACGCTCTTCTTCAAACAAGTCGTCGACGTACTTGCCGCCCGTCGTCAAGAACTTTGGATCTTCTTTGCGAAGAACTCGTGTGCCAAGAATGCTGCTACCGGTCACGTCAAAACCCCCGTGTACATCAACTGAGAACTGCTCTCAGCACCAGCGACCTTACTCTGAGCAGGCTGACCCTGTCACGGTCGAAACCAGGTTTAGGGAATGCTGATGGCGGTCGCCAGGGCGACGGGAGCTTCGGTGGCGCTGGGCTCGGCGGCCGGCACTGTGGCAGGTTCGGTGTCGGGGGCGTTCTTGGCGGCTTCTTCGGCGGCCTTCGCGGCGGCTTCGTTGACTTTGACCGAAATGATCTGAGTCACTAGGTCGTAGGGCCAGCCAGTGGGCAGGTCGATCGGTGCGGCTGCGTCTCCGACAATTTGTTGACGGGCTTCACCGGCAACCACATATCCCAATTCTTCTCGCGCGGCATCTTGAATGCCTTCGGGGGTCTTGAGTCGGTCAACTTCGGTCTGCAGTTCGTCGGTGGCCTTTTTGATCGTGTCGAGTTCGGCCTGACGACTATCAATTTCGGTGCGCTGGCCAAACCACGAGGTCAGAGGCAGTACCAAAAATGAGTTGCCGAAAGAAAACACCACCACCAAGAAGCCGACGAGCAAGGCCACCCGTCCGAGAAATTTGGGAACAATGCGCTCAGACCGCGGGGTCGGGCGGGTGAGATCAGAAACGGCCGCCAACTTGGAGCGGGCAGTTTTTGCGGCACCTTTCGAGGCACCTTTCTTACTTGCTTTACGCACCCGACCTGGCGAGCGCGGAATACTAGAAGTCTTGTTACCGCGGGCCATCCCTCTATTCTGCCCGTTTTGACCGTCCGAGTGGGGTCATCCCTGCAAGGGTCTACTTCTCGCAAGTTGTACTGAATGGAATCAGGCGAGGGGAGCGAGTGCGGCGCGTCCACGGAAGGCCGCGGTTTCACCCAACTGTTCTTCGATGCGCAACAACTGGTTGTACTTCGCCACGCGATCGCTTCGAGCTGGGGCGCCGGTTTTGATTTGCCCACAGTTGGTCGCCACAGCAAGGTCGGCAATCGTTGCGTCTTCGGTTTCACCGCTGCGATGGCTCATCACGCTCGTGTAACGATGACGTGATGCAAGTTCGACTGTTTCAAGTGTTTCGGTCAGTGTTCCGATTTGATTGACCTTGATGAGCACGCTGTTGCCAACTTTGCGTTCAATACCCATTGCGAGGCGAGCCGCATTCGTCACGAATAAATCGTCACCAACAAGTTGAACCTTGCTACTGAGTTCTTTGGTCAGCGAACTCCAACCATCCCAGTCATCTTCGGCCATGCCATCTTCAATTGACACGATGGGGTAGGTGCTCACAAGGCGAGCCCAATAAGCAACGAGTTCATCGCTTGACAACACTTTGCCTTCGCCGGCTAGGTGGTAGCGACCATCTTTGTAGAGCTCGCTCATTGCTGGGTCAAGGGCAATCGCGATATCGGTGCCAGGAGTGAAGCCAGATGCGGTAATTGCTTCCACCAAAATTTTGATGGCGTCTTCGTTGGTTGCCAAGTTGGGAGCAAAGCCGCCTTCGTCCCCAACTGCAGTTGACAAACTCTTGCCATTCAAAATCTTTTTGAGTTGGTGATAGGTCTCGGTGCCCCAACGAAGAGCTTCGCGGAAACTCGGCGCACCAACGGGCATGATCATGAACTCTTGAAGGTCGATGGTGTTATCGGCATGTGCGCCACCATTAATGACGTTCATCATGGGCACGGGAAGAACATGCGAGTTTGGTCCACCGACATATCGCCACAACGGAAGTCCGAGTGAATTCGCAGCTGCTTTTGCAACTGCCAAACTTGTCCCCAACATTGCATTTGCACCAAGGCGGGCCTTGTTGGGAGTGTCATCAAGATCTTTGAGCACAATGTCGACCATGCGCTGTTCGAGAGCATCGCAACCAACGAGTGCACTTTCAATTTCACCGTTCACAAAACCGACTGCGGTGAGAACTCCTTTGCCGCCATAGCGACGACCGCCGTCACGCAGTTCAACCGCTTCGTGTTCGCCAGTACTTGCGCCCGAAGGAACCATTGCACGTCCACGCGCTCCAGATTCAAGTTCGACTTCAACTTCAACTGTGGGGTTGCCCCGAGAGTCAAGAACTTCTCGTCCAAAAATGCTGATGATTTCGGTCATGACCACAAACTAGTGAAGCCAAAGCCCAAACTCATCAGGCGTCAGTGTGTCGTTCAGCATTTTGTCGCTGAATATTGCTGACTTTTCGTAAGGCGACCTCGGGATCAACCCCACGACGGCGACATTCAGCCACAACTTCTAACAAGTGCATTCCAAGGTCGGCCACATCGCTCAGCGCTTGTGGGTCGTGACTTGGTATCTCGATCGGGATGCCGGCCTTGGTGGCTCGTTTCAAAATTGCCGAGGCGTAGGCCAATGACCCTGTCGCTTGGGGGATGCCATCAAATGGACCAGCCACGATTCCCTTGGCCGCCTTTTCGGCCTTCTTGATGTCATCCCACGACTTCACGAGGGCGTCATTGTCGATGTTTGAGCCAGCAGTTGGGCTGAATACGTGAGGGTGGCGCCGAACTAACTTTTCATGAATTCCGCGAGCGACATCGCCCATTGTGAAGCGACCCTCTTGTTCAGCAATTGCTGCATGAAATTCAATTTGATACAGCAGGTCGCCTAGTTCTTCAAGCAGATGGTCATCGGTTTGCGCATCATCAATGTCAAGCGCCGCGATTGCATCGACTACTTCGTACGTCTCTTCTAATAAATAGGTTGTCAGCGTTTGGTGAGTCTGCTCGCGGTCCCATGGACACTCGCGACGAAGCGTTCGGGCAAGTTCGTGAAATGCAACAAGGTCTTGGCCAACAGGCACGCGTAGTTCTGGAATATAAATCGATGTGAGGTGATCAGCTTCAATCGAATGATCGAGTTCGCTCCACGGCACAGTTATCACCACTTCGTCGGGCAACCCGAGATGATGCAAGATGACGACCGGTAAGTCGTCGTTACTCATGTTGTCGGCATCTTCGGCTGCCAATTTGATATCTGACAAAACCCAATTGGCATGGCAGTGAGCAACGAGCAGTGGTCCGGTTAAACCAGCGGCTGCGGTTGCGAATTGATGTCCGTCAATGAGACGTACACTGTTTTCAACTGGATCAATTCCGAGTCGAGCCCAGGCAATTTCTAAAAATCCCATCGCAGGATTAACGACACATTCCACCCGATCATCTGTCATCAAAAGGCGCACTGTGCGCTCAAGTACTAAAGGTGATCCAGGAACCGCATACAAAATTTCGCCAAACTCGATTGCCGCAGTGATGAGATCATTGGCAATGCCGAGATACACAGCATCAAAAGTTCCCGAAGTTTCATAGCGCTCATCAAAAGTGATTGCATCAAGAACTAAGTGTGCGCTGGGATGTTGAGCAGTGCGCAGGTAGCGGTGTTTGTGCGCAGCAATTCGTTGTCGAGTGTGATCGGTGATGTATTCATCGGCTGACGGACCAAGTCCGATGATTTCAATACGGGGTAAATTGGTTTGTGGCATCAGCCGACAGGAACAATGCCGTTAGTCGCTGCATCCCAACGACCGTATTCGGGACTGACCCAAATTTTCGCAGTTTTGAGAACTGCTTGGCCTGCTTTGATTGCTCCGTTGCTGCCAATCAAGCCAGCAACATCATCGGCAACTTCGTCAAAAGGACGAACCTGAAGTACAACCCAACCAACCGACGGAATTTCAAATGAAGGGGTCACGTCGCCGACTTTGGCATCGGCGAGGGCAGTTAAGAATTCGGGAGTGACTTGACTTTCGAAAGTGGCTTGTTCGAGACAGCCGCTTCCAGAAGTTGTGTCTTGTAATGCTCCACCGTTCGTTGCCGAAGAGTCAACTGAAACCTCTTGAGCAACTGCAGCGAATTCTTCACCGGCAGCCAGTCGAGTAGAGACCGCGTCAATTTCTTCTTGCGTCTTCACCAAAATTGCGCGGAGGCATACGGCCCCAGATTGTGTGCCTTTTTCTTCGTACAGAGCTTTGAGTTCGTCGCCACTCATGCCAAATTGCTTGTTAGCAACTGCTTGAGATGCACTAGCGAGAACATAAAAATCTTGCACGACTTTGGGTGCATCACTAAAACCAGTTTGGGTTTGTAGTGACTTGAGTGCCGAACTGAGATCGTCAGCAGTGATTTCTACACCAGCGTCTTCAAGTGCGGTCACAACAGCTTCGGTTGAGATCCAGTTCTGCACAATGGCTTGAGCAGCGGCGATGTCGACATTTCCACTTGCTAAGAATGCAGTAGGAACGGCCTTGGCGTAGCCGACTAAGAGATCGTCAAATTCGCTATTTGATAGTGAGTCGCCGTTGAACCGAGCTGCATCTTTAGTGACCGAAGAACACGATGTTGCAGTCGTCATGACGGTGAGGGCGAGAACTGAAAGCGAAATAAGTCGGCGAGAAGTAAGCACGATCATCAAAACTACCCTGCCGACTGGGCAGGAAAGAGTTCGCTCAAGAAATTCACCAAGAATGAGGCTGGCTCTTGTCCTCGGGGGATCGGTATGACGAGTTGACGTACGGCTTCTTTGTGGATTGCCTCGCGTGAAAGTCGGCGTAGGCGAGCTGTTTCACTGACTTTCAAATCGATCGGGCCAAGTCGAGCCTGGTGCGTTGCGATATTGAGTTCGCTGAGACCCAGGCGATGGCACTGGGCGCGCAGTAACCCAACTGATAAGAGGGTCTCGGCTGCCTTGGGCACCGGACCATAGCGATCGATCCATTCGTTGCGGATATCTTCGACCTCGTCGGGGGTCGTAACCAACGCCAAACGACGGTAAGCCTCAAGACGAAGTTCTTCTTTGGTGACGTAGTCCTTGGGCAAGAAGGCGTCGGTCGGAACATCGATACGGATTTCGGAGGGCTGACTAATTGGCTCACCCTTCATTTCACCGACGGCTTCGGTGACCATCTGGCAGTAGAGGTCGTAGCCAACTGCAGCGATATGTCCACTTTGCGATTCGCCGAGCAAGTTTCCGGCACCTCGAATTTCGAGGTCGCGCATCGCGATCTTGAAGCCACTACCAAGTTCGGTTGATTCACCGATTGTTCGGAGTCGTTCGTACGCCTCTTCGGTGAGAACTTTGTCTTTCGGGTGGAACAAGTAGGCGTATGCACGTTGGCCGCTACGACCAACCCGACCGCGCAACTGATGCATCTGCCCAAGCCCTAAAAGGTCAGCGCGTTCAACGACCAAGGTGTTGACCGTTGGCATGTCAATTCCGCTTTCGATGATCGTCGTACAAACGAGCACATCAAAATTGCCTTCCCAGAAATCGACGACGACTTGTTCGAGGGTGCCTTCGTCCATTTGGCCGTGAGCAATCGCAATGCGCGCCTCTGGGACGAGCTCTCGTAATCGCTCGGCACACTCTTCGATTGACTGCACGCGGTTATGGACCCAGAAAACCTGGCCTTCGCGGAGTAGTTCTCGGCGAATTGATTCAACCGCAACTCGTTCGTCGTATTCGCCAACGAATGTGAGAATTGGCTGGCGATCAGCTGGGGGAGTTTGCAACAAACTCAGATCACGAATGCCAACCAAACTCATTTCTAACGTTCGGGGAATTGGGGTGGCGGTCAAAGTGAGAACATCAACGTCGGCTTTGAGGTGCTTCATGGTTTCTTTATGTTGCACGCCAAAACGTTGTTCTTCGTCAACGATGAGCAATCCGAGATTCTTGAACTTCACATTGTTTGACAAGAGTCGGTGAGTACCAATCACGCAATCGATTTCGCCCGATTCGAGGCCCTTAATGACTTTCGTTGCTTCGGCGTTGGTGAGGAAACGCGACAAGACTTCAACGCGAATGGGGTAACCCGCAAAACGATCAGAGAAAGTGTTGCCATGTTGAGAAGCGAGCAAAGTCGTTGGCACTAATACTGCGACTTGCATTCCATCTTGAATGGCCTTGAAAGCAGCACGAACTGCAATCTCGGTTTTGCCGAAGCCGACATCACCGCACACCAAGCGATCCATCGGGAATGCCCGCTCCATGTCGGCTTTGGTGTCTTCAATAGCTTTCTTCTGATCAGGAGTTTCGACGTACGGAAACGAATCTTCCATTTCAAACTGCCACGGGGTATCGATACTGAAAGCGTGACCCTGTGCGCTCACTCGCTTTTGATAAAGCACAACAAGTTCTTGCGCGATTTCTCGAACTGCACTGCGCACTTTTGATTTCGATTTCGCAAAATCGCTTCCACCTAAACGATGCAGAACCGGAGTTTCGCCGCCGACATAGTGACGAACTGTGTCGATTTGATCAGATGGCACATACAACTTGTCGCCACCCTTATAGGCAAGCAGTAGGTAATCACGTTCAATGCCGCCGACCGTACGTTTAACCATGCCTTCGTACTTGGCAACTCCGTGAATGTAATGAACGACGTAGTTACCAGTCTTGAGATCTTCAAAGACTGTTCCACCTTCACGCTTTTTAGGTCGGGGTTGGCGATGTGAACGACGTCGTCCAGTGATGTCTGCTTCGGTGATGACGGCAACTTTTGCTGAAGGAATGCTGAAGCCACGATGCAATGACGTGACGACAATCGCTCCACCTTTACCAGTGAGGTTGGGAGCTTTGCCGTCAACGAGTTCGTGATAAATATCAAGTTGCAATCCAGCATTACTGAAGATCTCACTGAGTCGTTGAGCCGAACCTTCTCCATCGGCGGCGACCACGATGCGATAACCCTGCGTCAACAAGGTGCGCATACGTTCGGCAATACCATCCCCACTGCCGCCCATGGCACCCCAACCGCTTGCTTCCATGAGTGGCATGTCGGGGCCATCAGCAACTGGAATGAGATTCCACGAACCTCGGGTTTCGCTGAGCAGTCGATCGGGTGGCGAATAGAGACGCGGGAAATCTCGTTCAGCATCACGCGCCCAAGACGATGCAAGCGCCTTGGCGAGATCGGCTTCTTCTGCAAGTAGGTCAGCGGCACGATCGCGCATTCGACGGGGTTCGATCAACAACATTTTTGAACCGCGGGGCAAGATATCGCTCAACAATGTGGGCGATTCGGTGAGCCACGGAAGCCAACTCTCCATGCCGTCGAACAGCGAACCTTCGCTGAGGCGTTCCCAATGTTCGCGACCCCAAGGTTCGGCACTCATCATTGATTCGGCTCGTTCGCGGACTGCTTCGCTCAGAATCAATTCACGGGCTGGAAAAATTGCGACTTCATCAAGATCGTTATCGCTGCGTTGATCATGGACCGAGAAATTGGTCAGTCGATCAACTTCATCTCCCCATAAGTCGATACGAATTGGTGCATCCGAGGTTGAAGGAAAGACGTCAATGATTGCGCCGCGTCGCGCGACTTCACCACGGTGTTCGACAAGTTCTTCGCGTCGATAGCCACCGTTAACCAAGGTGCGCATCAAGTCGTCGGGATCAATCGACATTCCCTTGCGAATGACGACTGGCTGATTAGTTGCAGTATCTGGACCGAGTTGTTGCAGTAATGCGCGCATGCTGGCCACGATGATTTGTGGCGTGCGTTCTTCAGATTGCAATCGCCAGAGCACTTCAAGTCGTCGACCCATGGTTTCGACGCTGGGACTCACTCGTTCAAACGGCAGGGTTTCCCATGCGGGAAACAACATGACATCACCGGCTGGCATAAATGCCTTGATGTCGTCGGCAAGTTGTGCGGCCATCGTGCTCGTTGGGCATGCGACGACGACGGGGCGTCGACCAGAAAGTTGAGCAAGTGCGGCAATTGCAATACTGCGCGCTGCTTCGGGAACGGCAACGGTGCCATCGGGAGATCCGATGAGCGACATCAATGCCTTGTCGTCTCGTAAGAGTGCAGAGAGAGATTGAAGTGCGCCTGTTTGTGAAGTGATCATGCGCAACGACTCACAATGAGTTGTACATATTCATTGCTGCATCAACACCATCGATGATGATTTTTACAACGGCGTCTGCGGCAACATTGACAGCGACGTCAAGAGTTTGTCGTTCAGCAGCAGGAACCTTGGACAAAACATGGTTCGCGCCCTGTTCTTTGTTGCTTGGTTTGCCGACACCTAGTCGAACACGAATGAATTCTTGGGTGCTGACATGTGAGGTGATACTACGTAATCCGTTGTGACCACCAAGTCCGCCGCCCTTTTTAATTCGAACGGTGCCAGGCTCAAGATCGAGTTCATCTTGGATAACGATGAGGGCATCAACCGATTTGAATCCGTAACGACGCATTAACTTGCTGACGGCTTGGCCCGATTCGTTCATGAACGTTGTGGGAAACGCAAGAACTGCTCGTTTGCCACCAGCGAGACGAACTTCGGCAACTAGTGCCGAGTCGCGGCCGGCTCGTAGAGACTCGTTATGTCGTCGTGCGAGTTCAACAACAACTTCTTCACCAACGTTGTGACGCGAGCGGGCGTACTGTTTTCCAGGGTTTCCGAGACCAATCACGAGTGCATCGAAAGTTGACACGTTTGAACCCGAGTGTTTGGCTTCTTTTCCAGAGCGGCCAAAGAGGCCCACGGACTATCTCAGGACTTGGCTTTGTCGTCACCAGCAGCCGGGGCAGCGCCTTCGGCAGCGGCGGGAGCGGCTTCAGCCTTTGAACCGGCAATTGCGGTCACGATTGCCAATTCAGGATCACCAAGTGCACGAGTGCCAGCAGGCAACTTAATTTCGCCCAAGCGAATGACATCGCCGGGCTGCATGTTGGTGATGTCGATGGTGATTTCGCTTGGCATGTTTGCCGGCGTGGTCACAATGTCGATGGTGTCTGATGAAGCGTCAACGAGACCGCCATCGGCCAAGACGGCCTTTGCTTCACCAGCCAGAACAACGGGCACCGAGATCGTGAGTTCTTCGCTCATGTTGATGCGCAAGAAGTCGACGTGAGCAACGGTGCGGCGAACTGGGTGACGCTGCATTTCTTTCACGACTGCGGGGTAGACGTTGCCGTCAACGCTGATTTCGAGAATGGTGTTTGAACCAGCAGCGCCTGACAAGGCGTTGCGGAGGTCGCGGCGTTCGATGATGACCGAGATCGGGGCCATGCCCTGACCGTAAATGACGGCAGGAATCTTCTCTTCGCGACGGAGGCGACGTGAAGAGGCGCTTCCTGTGTTACGACCAGATGTTGCTACGAGGGTGGTAGACATGACAAGACCTTTCATGCCGGACCCCATGGTCCGGATGTTCACAAACAGTTGCCAATACTAGAGGCTTGGCAGGCGGGTTCCCACCCTGATCAGGACGAGGAGTGGACGGGACTTGGGCCAAAAACCTCAGGCTTGGTTCTCTCCGCCGAAGATTTCGCTGACGCTGGTGTCGTCAAAGACAGCGGCGAGGGCGTCGGCGATGATCTTGCCGACCGATAGGACCTTGATTTTGTCGATGTGAGCCTCGGGGGCCAAGGGCAAAGTATTGGTGAGAACAACTCGATCGATCCGTGAATTCGTCAGGCGCTCGACGGCTGGTCCCGATAGAACGCCGTGGGTCGCCATGGCCCAGACCTCGGTTGCACCCTTGTCAAGCAGCAGATGAGCAGCCGAAACGATGGTTCCACCAGTATCGATCATGTCGTCGGTCAAAATGCACAGGCGTCCTTCGACCTCACCAATGACGTCAAGGGCCTGAGCCACGTTGGTGCTGCCCTTGGGGCGGCGCTTGTAGACGAAGGCCAAGTCGGCACCTAGATCGGCTCCGAGGTGCTGCTGCATGCGCTCAGCAACTTTGATTCGGCCAGCATCTGGCGAGACGATGACCGGGTTCTTGGCATTTTCACGAATGTATTGCTCGATGACGGGCATGGCAGTCAAGTGGTCGACTGGGCCATCAAAGAAACCTTGAATCTGTCCGCTGTGGAGGTCGATCGACACCATGCGCTTGGCTCCGGCCGCCTTAAAGAGGTCGGCGATCAGGCGAGCCGTGATTGGTTCACGTCCTTCTGCCTTGCGGTCTTGGCGGGCATAACCATAAAACGGACAAACCGCAGTGATGCGCTTGGCCGACGCACGCTGGGCGGCATCGATCATGATGAGTTGCTCCATGATCGAGTCATTGATGGAACGACCGTCGCAGCCGAAATGGCTTTGCATGATGAAAACGTCTGATCCACGGACGCTTTCGCTAAAACGAGGGCGTACTTCACCGTTGGCAAATTCAACCAAGTTGTGCTCGCCGAGCTCAATACCTAGATAGCCCGCTACTTCTTTGGCGAGAGCCGGATGCGTGCGACCCGAATAGAGGGACATGCGCTTGGTTGTGACTTTGTCAATCTGGCTCAACGGAGTCCTCCATTAATGACGGGTATTCAAATCTTTTTTGAATCGGCGGTGTCTGAATCATAGAACGCACCGGTCGTCTGACCATCAGCGACTCGTGAGCCAGTCGATAAATGTGCAAAAGGACCGACGTGGGCGTTGTTGCCAATTTGCGAATTGACGGCGCTCGTGTTCTCGACGGTGGAATTTGTTCCGACGACACAGTTGTTGAGTCGAGTGTTTGGCCCGATTTGAGAACCTGATCCGATGCGTGTCTCACCTTGCAACATGGTCCCGGGGTAGAGCGTGACGTCGCGTTCGATATGAACGTCAACATCGATGAAAGTTTGACGCGGGTCGAACATCGTGACTCCGTTTAACAACCAATGGCGATTCGTTCGGGAACGAAGTTCGCGTTCGGCGAGAGCTAATTGCCAACGATCGTTGACTCCTTGCGTTTCGGGTGCATCAGCAACGACGGCGCCAACTTGATGTCCCATGTCGGCGAGGACCGCCACAACGTCGGTTAAGTAATACTCAGATTGAGCATTGTTCGGTGTCACACGACGTAACGCTGGGCCAAGCAGGTCACGACGAAAAGCATAAATTGAGGTGTTGATTTCGTTGATTTTGCGTTCATCGTCTGATGCATCGCGTTGTTCAACGATGCGCAATACCCGACCATCTTTTGCTCGAACGACTCGTCCATATCCGGTGGGGTCATCGAGTTTGGCCACGAGAACTGTCGCAGCATGACCACTTGCTTCATGTTGCGCAACCAAATTGTTGATAGTTTCGCGTCGTAGTAGCGGAGTGTCACCAGGCAAAACCAGAATCGTTGACATGTCGTCATGTTCGGCTGGACGTTCATCGACAGGGCTTGTATGAACAATTCGGTCGAGGGCTGTTAAGCCAACACTGACGGCATCGCCGGTGCCGCGCTGAACCACTTGCGAAGCAAACGAAACATTGGCCCAACTTGGTGAATCGGTAGTGACTCGAGCAGTCACTTGATCGGCGCCATGACCGACGACGATCACCGTTTGCGTCGGTTGAACACCTGCCAAAGAGTGAATGACATGCATGACCATGGGTCGACCACAAATGAGGTGCAGCGGTTTGGGCCGCTCGGATCGCATGCGAGTGCCTTCTCCGGCCGCGAGAACGATGGCGTATAACGACATGACAATGGCATATCACACGAGATCGGGGATTTCCCACTAGATCTCACGCCGTTTCTTCTGACTGCACTGGCTCCGGGGAGAGGGCTCGAACCCCTATTCGCGGAATCAAAATCCGCCGTCCTACCATTGAACGACCCCGGAACGATCGGAGGCCTTGTGAGCTACCAACCGTCAATAAAGTTATCTGCATTCGGTCGAATTCAGCCGACTTTGAACTTGCCGTTTGGATAGAGGTCCCGAACTCGCTAGCGTGTGAGGTCTGTCATTGGAGAGGTCCTATGGGTTCGTTAATTAAAAAGCGACGTAAGCGCATGCGTAAGAAGAAGCACAAGAAGATGCTTCGCCGTACTCGCCATCAGCGTCAACGCAAGTAATTCATCACTTCTGATTTATTTGAATCACTGCCCGGTTCTGGTTTCAACGACCTGAGCTTCGGGCAGTGCTTCGCGTAATCCCTGACCTACTTCAGATGCCGTATCGGCGATGAACCAGGTGGCCCCACTTCCCGCAAGTGTCGGTACGTGACCTGTTGCTTCGATGATGCGATCGCGCCACGTCACCAGTTGGGGTTCAACAACGAGTGCTGCCGGCTCAAGATCGTTAGGTCCGTCGGCGCGCGGATGTCCCAAGGCATCCCACGCTTTGTAGACCAACGGCGTACTGACGTGCAGTGGCGGAATAATGAGTGTGATGTTGCGCCGTTCGATCGGCATGGGCTCAATGATTTCACCGATTCCAGAAACGCGGGCCTGACCACCGACGACACAAAACGGAACGTCGGCTCCGATTGCGGCACTAGCTATGACGTCTGCGGGTGCTGTGCGTTGTGCCCAACGGAAAATTGCTGCGGCGTCGGCCGATCCGCCACCAAGGCCGCCGCCATGTGGAATGTTCTTGGTAACAACAACATGCGCGGTGCGGTCAACGAATGAGAGGGCGCGAGCCACCAAGTTGTCGGCATCAGCAGTAATGCCAGAAGCGTAAGGGCCAATGAATTCAAGCCCCGAATTTCCTTCGGTGATGTGCAACTCATCGTGCAGGTCGAGGGTGGTCATCACGGCATCAATGAGGTGATAGCCATCGTCGCGAACACCAGTAATGCGCAAACTCAAGGTGAGTTTCGCCGGAGCGAGAATGCGATGTTGCGCAGTAGTCACAGGTATATGTCTAGTCGTTATGAATGGTGATTCTTTTGAATCTCAGTGGCAAGTCGTCCCCATTGGTGAACGTCTAGTTCTTCTGGGCGGGATTCTGGAGATACGCCGGCTGCCGCAAAATTCTCTGGGGTAGCAATAGCCGCCAATGATCGGCGCAACATTTTGCGTCGTTGACCAAAGCCAGTTCGGATCACGCTGAAAAGTTTCTGTGGCTCGATGTGGGGGCCGACAGCGGGAGTTTCGCGACGAGTGATTTCAATAATGCTTGAAGTGACTTTGGGTCGCGGAATAAAAACGCTTGGCGGAACATCACCCAACACGCGTGCAGTTGCCCAGTAAGCAACTTTGACGCTGATTGCGCCGTAATCAGATGAACCAACACTTGAAGCCAATCGAAGAGCCACTTCCTTTTGCACCATGACAACGAACCGTGAAATTTGCGGAACCGCATCGAGCAAATCGGCAACGAGTGGAGTGGCGACGTTGTAGGGCAAATTCGCAACCACAACGGCTTTACTTCCAGGCGGAACTAATTCATTCCAATCAAGTTCGAGCGCATCGCCAACCACCACTGAAACATTGGGTAGGTCTTTGACAACATCGCGCAAAACTGGGGCAATGCCGTGATCGATTTCAATTGCGGTAATTCGCGCTCCAGTTTCGGCGAGCGCAAGTGTTAACGAACCAAGTCCCGCACCGATTTCAACGACATGATCATTCGCGCTGACATTGGCCATGCGGGCAATTCGTCGAACTGTGTTGGGATCGGAAACAAAGTTTTGTCCGAAGGCTCGACGAGGTGCCAAGCCATGGCTAGCTAATAACTCGGTGATATCGCGATGTGAATGGGTCACGTGATCTCAGAAACTAATTTGCACGGGGATCGGTGCATCAATCAGATCGGCGATCTCTAAAAAGACATCGGTGTGGATCAAGATGATGTTGTTACCTGGAAGAGCCTGAATCGAAACGTTGTTGCATTCAAGACTGCGACCGTTATTGAGATTGGTGACTGTGATGATTGCACCTATAAGTGCATGAGGTGTTGCGCACGGACGTAGTCCGAGTAAGTCGCCCTGCCAGCGGATGAATGAAGCCGTGCCTTTGACATTTGACCCAGATGGCGGCGCGGGAACATTAACAGTGATGATCTCGGGCGCTTGTGAACCATTGTTTTCGGGAAGGAATGCCGGTTCGGCAGGTTCGGAGTCGGCAGGAGCAACTGAGACTGCGGTCGCCAAGGTACTTGTGGTATTCGCCGAAGATGATGAGTTGTTGCTCGCGAGCAGCAATGCAGGAACCGCAATCAAGGTGATTGCAGCGGCAACCACGAGGCGACGGCGTTCGGTGAGAGTCAACATCAGTGAATTCAGGTTATGAAGTCAGCAGCGGGAACGCAATGCAGGCATTGTGCGTCGTGACACGGGCCATCTCAACAGGGTTGATGTGCTTCAAATCCGCGACATGGGTTCCGACCACAGCAACGTTGGCGGGTTGATTGGTGCGACCGCGGTGAGGTACCGGTGCCAGATACGGGCTATCAGTTTCAACCAAGATGCGATCGAGAGGGCACAAGGTTGCAGCGTCAGCGACATCTTGAGCGGTCTTAAAGGTGACAATTCCGGAGAAGCTCAAAAAGGCGCCGATATCTAAACAGCGGCGCGCTTCATCGGGTCCACCGGTAAAGCAGTGAAAGATTGTTTGTTCTGGTGTTCCCTCGGCGCGCAAAATGTCGAACGTGTCGTCCCATGCATCGCGAGTATGGATAATGAGCGGCAACTGAAATTGATGAGCCAATTGAATTTGCGCAGCGAATGCAACTTTTTGTTCATCGCGTGCCGAGTGCTCGTAGTAATAATCAAGTCCTGCTTCACCGATAGCCACAACGCGTGGCGACGTAATGAGTTCAATGATTGTGTCAACGCCATGAACCGCTTCGTGTGGATGCAGTCCGACGCTGGCCCAGACATCGTCAAACCGACTCGCGCAGTCAATGGCCGCACGTGATGATTCAGCGTCACATCCGACAGTAATGAAGCGTGAGACCTTGGCAGCCCGAGCATTTTCGAGAACGCCTACTGTGCCACCGAGATTCTTGTTACCCTCGCCGTTGTAGCGGTCTTCATCAAGATGGCAGTGAGTGTCGGTCCACATAGAAGTGCTTGAAGATTTTCAGTCGAGTTTGCGACGAGGGAAGAGTGGTTCGCCTTTTTCAATCGTGGCACCGCCGGGATAGCCACCCCATGTCACCGATGTTGGTACGCGTTGATCACTTACTTGCCCAGGCATTCCGATACGTTCCCAAATCGTTTGCATCGTGTCGGGAATCGCGGGTGATGCAAGGATGCACACGATTCGCAACGCTTCAAGTGCGTCACCCATGACAGCATCAACTTCGGGGCCAGATTCGGCCTTCCACGGTTCGTTGTTCTCGAGGTGAGCATTAGTTGCACGAATGAGTTGCCATGTTGCTTCAAGTGCTCGGCTTGGTTGAACATCGGCCCAACGAGACATTGTCTCAGAGACTGCTTCAGCGGCAGCGCTTGCCAATGGACTATCGGGGCGTGGTGCTGGCGCGATTCCGTTGCACTTTTTGCCGACGACTGTTGCGACACGGCTCAACAAGTTGCCGAGGTTGTTGGCGAGGTCGGAGTTATAACGACCAATGAGGCCTTCGTAGGTGAAGTCGCCATCGGCACCGTACGGAGTCTCGGCTAGAACGTAATAACGGAATCCATCGAGACCGATGTCGTCAATGAGATCAAGCGGATTGACAACATTGCCTGTTGTCTTTGACATTTTTTCGCCACCCACAAGTAGCCAGCCGCCGACAGCCCAACCCTTCGGTGGTTCAATGCCAGCTGACATCAACATCGCCGGCCAGTACACGCAGTGGAAGCGAATGATGTCTTTACCGATGAGGTGATAATCAACGGGCCAATGTTTGTTGAAGTTGGTGTCGTCAGTTCCGTAGCCGATGGCGGTGATGTAGTTCGCTAAAGCATCAAACCAAACGTACGTGATGTGTTTGTCATCCCATGGCAATGGAATACCCCATGAGAAACTCGTCCGGCTGATACTGAAATCGAGAAGACCCTGTTTGATGAAGCCGATGACCTCGTTCATGCGGTAGTCGGGCACGATGCTGCTTGGATGATCGGCATACCACTGCAATAGGCGATCGCCATAACGCGACAAGCGGAAGAAGTAGTTCTCTTCTTCGACATGTTCAACTGGCTTTTTGTGAATCGGGCAATTGCCATCAACTAAGTCGTCTTCGGTGAAGTACGCCTCGCACGGCACGCAGTAAAGGCCGCTGTACTTGTCGAGTTCGATATCTCCGTTGTCGTAACACGCTTGCAACAGCTTTTGCACCCCGACGCGGTGGCGTAGTTCGGTGGTGCGAATGAAATCGTCATTACTGATGTTGAGCTTTTTCCAAGCGTCAGCAAATAGGGGAGCGATTGAATCGGCGAAAGCTTGTGGTGCCATGCCGGCAGCATCGGCGGCCTGTTGAATTTTCAAGCCATGTTCGTCGGTGCCAGTTAAGAAGTGAACTTGGTCGCCAGTCAGGCGATGCCAACGCGCCAGCGCATCGCCAATAATGGTGGTGTAAGCGTGGCCGAGGTGTGGCTTGGCGTTGACGTAGTAGATCGGCGTCGTGGCATAAAAGCCGTGTGACGAATTTTCAGAGGGTGTGACCACGACCTTGAGGCTACGACCTCACTAGCGTGACTTTCATGTCAATTGAGAATCTGGGGAATGTTGTTGGGGAAGCGGGCAAGACCGAACCTCGGTTTGAGTTTGATCGAGCAACCCAAATTTTTCGCGAACAATCACCAGATGGTTCAGCGGTGTATTCGACCAAAGTGCATCCCGGTTGGGACATTATGGGCAATGCCAACGGCGGATATTTGTTGGCATTGGTCGGACACGCGTTGTCTGACGCGACCGGTCGTCCGGACTGCATCACGATTACTGCGCATTATCTAGCTCCGTGTCCGGCTGGCGATGCGCGCATCGTGGTGACGCCAGTACGTTCTGGTCGACGGTTTGCTACGGCGATGGCGTCATTATTTTTGTTGACAGATACGGGCGAGAAAGAAGTCATTCGGGTGCTGGCCACATTGGGCGATCTCGCCAATGATCCGGGTGGACCGTCACATATGGATGAACAGACAACATTTCCACCACGAGGTTTGCTGCCGTTTTCAGAATGCATCGGTATGGCTGAATCGGCACAAACAAGTTTTGCCTACATCCATGGTCGGCTCGGCACGCGAGTAAATCCTGGCGATGTTCACTTCCGTGACGGTGTGAAATCTGGAGAAGCTCTGATTCGAGGTTGGTTTGCGTTTAACGATGAACGCCCAATTGACACGCGAGCATTGCTGTTGGCAAGTGATGCGTTCCCGCCATCAGTTTTCAATATTGATTTGCCAGTCGCGTGGGTGCCCACGGTTGAACTGACAGTGCATACGCGAGCAATTCCGGCACCCGGTCCGGTGGCATGCATCTTTTCAACGCGCTTTGTACAAAATGGATTACTCGAAGAAGATGGCGAGATGTGGGATTCGCGAGGTGTCTTGGTGGCACAAAGTCGCCAACTTGCATTAGCTCCGCGTCAGTAAAAGTGTTGCGGCTTTGCGGTTGTCCTGACGTCCAACCGCAAGAATGCTGAAGCATATTCCAATTGCCAAACAGATCTTTTTTGGCGAATATCGAAACCGCGATTGTGAACGAATCCGCATCCCTGAAAAGCGCACAATTGGGTACGAGCGCTCCAGGGCGATGCGCTCAAGTTCGGCATCAGGGTTAACAGCAACTGAGTATTTGGTTGATTCAAGCATGGGAAGATCGCTTGCCGCGTCGCTATATGAATAACTCTGCGACAAGTCATAGCCAAGGTCGCGAGCGAGTTCCATGATCGCCACAACTTTTCCGTTTCCGTAGCAAAACGGACCGATGATTTCTCCGGTGTATCGACCGTTGGTTACTTCGCTTTTTGTTCCAATTCCACCCGTCATGCCAAGTGCTGTAGCAAGTGGTTCAACAATTTCCGAAGGTGATGCAGAAACGATGTACGTCGGACGACCAGCGCTGTGGTGTGAACGGATGATCTCGAGAGTCTCGGGCCGAACTTTGGACGCGATCTTTGGGATGACCTCATTAGCAAGGCTTTGCAACGTCTGAGCATCTTGGCCTTTGATCGCTCCCAATATTCTTTGGCGGACCTTCAGGGTCTTGCCATCAGTTGCTCCCGATGTGCGAAATGTCAACGCTTCCCAAGCATCGCTCAACAACTGTTTTGTGCTGAGGTGTCCTGATTTCCAAGCAACGCCAGCCAGTGTAAAAACTGAAGATCCAGGAATCATTGTTCGGTCAAGATCAAAAAAGGCCGCGCCTTGAAGTTTCGTACCATGATCTGTACCCGATTCAGTTGGGATCTGTTTGGCGACGTGTTGGATGTCCACACCTTGATTTAGTCATAGGTGGGATGGCGTCAGAGGGAGGAAATCCAAATTGTTACTTGTGCTTAATCTGCAATTTTGCGACTGTTTGTTAATTCGACAGCCCGGTTGTACGCGCTCTTTTTTGGTACGCCCAAAATGTGCGAGACGGCAGTTGATGCATCTTTTGTTGATGCTCCGCCTGCGAGTTCGGCAAGTAGCAAACGATCAATGTCGTCAGCAGTTGGTGGTGGGGCATCGGGGGCACCGTGCAATACCAAAACGAATTCGCCTTGGGGCTCGTTTGTCCCGAAATGGTCGACGGCTTCTCCTAAAGTTCCGCGCCACACTTCTTCATGAATCTTGGTGAGTTCTCGACACAACGCAACTTGACGTTCGGGCCCGCACGCAACTGAAAGATCGACGAGTGTGCGATGCAAGCGATGCGGGGCTTCGTACAAGATGACGGTGCGCTGTTGAAGTGCAAGTTCGTTGATGTGTGTCGCACGTTCTTGGCCACTGCGGGCAATAAAGCCATCAAAGATAAAGCGGTCGGTCGGTAGGCCGCTGATGATCAGTGCCATGATCAGTGCAGCCGGGCCTGGAATGGCACTCACGTTGTGCGAAGCATCGATGGCGGCCCGTACTAGGCGTGAACCAGGGTCGCTGATTCCGGGTGTGCCGGCGTCGGTGACTAAGCAAACATCACGGCCGTCATTCAATGCATCAAGTACTCGCGGAATTGATGCATGTTCGGTGTGATCGTCAACGCGCATCAGTGTGGCCGCAATACCGAGATTGTGTAGAAGCAGGCCGGTGCGCCGGGTATCTTCGCAACACACCAAACCAGCGTTGGTGAGTGCTTCAATGGCACGAGGCGAAATATCGCCCATATTGCCAAGCGGTGTTGCCACGAGAATCAATTTGCTCATTGCGACGTCAGTTCAGGATTGTTATTGCTATCGCGCACTTCAATTTTGTTGCCGACACTGATTCCCCAGCGAGCGAATGCACCTTTTTCGGCTTCGACCACTGTTCGCGCATTCCGAACCGGCGCACCAAGTCGCAGCTTGGACATCTGCGCAGTTTTAATGACATTGCCAACTGCATCAAGATAAGCGACATCGATGGCAACACGCATTCCAAAAGTGTGCACCCAACGACAGTTAGGGATAACGAAGGCACCTTCGATGTGAGTTTGTCCGCACAAACCCTTGCGACGAGATGCACGATCGTTGGCAATGTCGGCACTTGCTAACACACGCCCATCCGTAACGAGCCAGGCTGAATGTGCTGTCATGACTCGCCTCCTTGATTGTGTAGTAATCGGTTCGTGAAAGTTGAACCTCAGACAAATTTAGACGTTGAAGCGGAACTCCATCACGTCACCATCTTCGGGGTGATATTCCTTGCCTTCAATGCGAATTTTGCCGACGTCTTTGGCCTTGTTCCAGGCACCAATCTCGAGCAGTTCATCCCAGTGAATAACTTCGGCCTTAATGAAGCCGCGTTGGAAGTCGGTATGAATTCGGCCGGCACATTCGGGGGCGCTTGACCCAGCGTAAAAAGTCCAGGCGCGAGTTTCTTTTTCGCCTGTTGTGAAATAGGTGCGAAGTCCGAGCAAGTGATACGCGCTGCGAACCATACGGAATAATGCGCCCTCGCCGAGTCCGAAACCCTCAAGCATTTCGGCGCGTTCTACCGGATCGGAGATTGTTGCTGCTTCGGCTTCGAGTTGCACGCACATACCAATGACTTCAACGTTGGCGCCAGCAGTGGAGAATTCATCGCGGACGATTTTTTCAACGACAGGAATTTTGTCGAGTTCGTTTTCGCCGACATTTACAACTGCAAGTACCGAGCGATTGGTCAACAAGAAATATGGCTTGAGCGTTTCACGCCATTCTTCTTTGAGTCCGGCGCGGTACAAGGGGAGTCCCTGGCTGAGTGCGTCGTAAGCAGCTTGCAGTGCCTCGAGTTCGGCAGCGGCAGATTTGTCGAGTTTGGCTTGGCGGGTTGCCTGAGTGAGTCGCTTCTCGACAGTTTCAAGGTCGGCCAATGCGAGTTCGATTTCAACCACGCGCAAGTGTTCGAGCGGATCAGACGGACCAGGAACATCGTCATCTTCGAAAGCGCGCAACACCAGAACGATGGCATCGACTTCACGAATGTTGGCTAAGAACTTGTTACCAAGACCTTCACCTTTACTGGCACCCTCAACGAGTCCGCCAATGTCGACAACTTGAACAGAAGCGTGGATCAGTGATTTTGTTTTGGACATGACACCAATGCGGTCAAGTCGATCGTCGGGGACCTTGGCGACTCCGATATTGGGGTCTTTGGTCGCAAAGGCGTACGGGGCAGCAAGTGCGCCTCCGCCAGTGAGAGCGTTGTACAACGAGCTTTTGCCCGCGTTGGGGAGACCGACTAATCCGAAGCGTTCCATGACGCTAGGCAGGCTACCGACCACCGCTCACGGTCAAGGCATTCACACAGTTGAACATGAAACTCAACTCTGTAGTGGTGACAACAATCGTCTCAATCTGTGGATTGCTGACATTGGCACAGTTTGGTGCTGGTCAGCCGGTGCTTGCCGAGCCTCAGCCGTGTGCGACTTATCAGATTGAAGGCACGATTGATTCGTCCGAACCCTTGTCTGGTGAGCAAACGGGCGAAGCCGAGGTGTACGTGCATTTTGGTGAGAAGCCGTTAGTGCGCCACCAAGTGTTTGTGACTTTCGCAGGCGCGTTGGATCAGATGTTGAGTGAACCAGTTTTGCTAGTCACCGATGAACTCGGCCGAGCACGAGTTGAGGTTCCACGAGGCGCAGTCAATGTCGCGTTTATGACTGAAAGTCCCGCACCAGAGAACTGCTCGGCGAGCATCGGGGAGGCGTACGAACCCGTCATTGTCGCCGCAACAGTTCCGGTTCAGCCCTCGGTGGACGGGCCAGTGGGTCTGGATCAAGGGGTGACATACGCCGACATTTACGACACCGCTCCATACGTGAACCAGGCAGGCAATGTCGATGTCCCTACATCCGAACTTGCTCATACTGGGCCGATTTCCCGATGGGTATTGACTCTGTCGGTGGTCATGTTTGGGGCGGGGATTGGTCTTGGAATAGGTCGCGGACGCCAAGCTGCCTGGGGAGAGAGGTAAAAATCCCTGAGTAAATATCTTGGATTCATGTCTGGCCGAGTTCGTTCTGGCGACTCGGGCTGTAGGCTCACATACCTATGTCAAAGAAGACCAAGAAGCGTAAGGCCCGGCTCCGCCGCTCAAAGGCGAACCACGGCAAGCGCCCCAACATGGGTCGCGGCTGAGGTCACTCTTTCTCGTTTCACCTGATCGTCCGGTTGCCCGGTACCAAGGTACGGGGCAGATATCTCACCGAGTCTCGTTTGGACTCATTAATTCATTCACCTGTTAAGGGGTGGCATCGCCATGACAACAATCGCTGATGTGTGGTTGTCATCGTCAATTGACCCTTGGCGACTCTTAGGTTTTTCTGATTATCCAATTGCTCAGCCAGATGGCTCGGTTGTCTCATGTATTCCAATTGCCGGTTTGGGTTTTCGATTCTTGCCTCAGATTGTTGAATCGTCGGTGACCGGCGGCTGCGTCAGCGGTTGGACTGTGGTGTCTGATGATGCCGTCACCGACTTAATTGACGGTGTCGCGACTCAAGTCATCAGCGAACTTCAACCCGTGCCTGAACTGACCCACGAATTAGCGGTGACAGCAATTGATCACATTGTCATCACGACTGGATCGCTCGAACGAACCTGTGGCGCTATCACCGAACACCTAGGTCTGCCGCTTAAACGAATTCGTGATGCTGGACACGGTGTGCGCCAAGGATTCCATCGAGCCGGGTCGCTCATTCTTGAAATTGTTGAGCGTCCCGACCTGGCTCCTGAAACCCCAGCAGAAATTTGGGGAGTTGTTTTTGTCGTTGACGATCTTGATGCCGCGGTGGCTTGGCTTGGCCCCGACGCGATCGGCGCACCGCGAGACGCTGTGCAAAATGGTCGACGCATCGCATCGGTCAAAAAGGAAGTTGGACTTGGTTTACCGGTGGCGTTGATGTCACCACATGTGCGCTGACTTTTTACCAACCGTCTTCTTCATGTTTTTTCGCGAGGTACTCAAGGCCTGCAGAGCAGTCGTTACTCTTTGCGCACCAATTGCAGTGTCCTGCAGGTCGTAGAACTGGTTCTGCTTTGCCGAGTTTGAGTTCGATGGCACGGACGAGTCCATCTTGTAGGCGCCGCGCGGTGGATTGAAGTACGGCTTCAGAAATATCTTCTTGATGAACTTCGGCGGTATCGAGGTAATAGCTGGCTACTTTGCGCGGAGCATTGCCAATTGCCAAAAAATCAATGAGTGCATACAAACGCAAATCGTCATAGTGCGCCGGAGACCAACGGCCAGTTTTGAGATCAATAATGACTTTGTCGGGCGGTTTGCCAAGTGCAAGATCGACTTTGCCGCCAATACGAATACGGTTATTTGACAGGTTCAGAGCAAGTGAACTTTCAACTTGCGGAATCCATGAACTTTTGATCGGCGGAAAGCATTCGGTGAAGCGTGTGAAGAGTGCACTGCATTCGCCGACTAATTCGGCTCTGGCAAATTCGTCAAGCGTGATTAAGAATTCGCTGATCGATTTTCCGGCGTCGTTACTGAGCCGAGAAATTGACTCTTCAATGAGATCAGTAGGGGGCATGGGGTGACGCAAATTGATCGAGACCTCAATGGCCTTATGAACGATGGTGCCTTTGCAATTGGCGTTAGTCCATTCGAAAGGTCCCTGGCCATCCAGAAAAAAGCCTTCGCACGAAAGTGCATTCGTGAGGCTTTGTTTGCTGAGATAAAAGCGATTCTCGTAGGTGGCAATATCGGGCAGTAAATGGGCGACGGGCAACAGGGCTTGTTCGAGTTCGGCCCGAATTTCGTCGGCGAGAGACGGAGGAATATCTGGTCGCACTTCGGCCTTGCCGAGCATGTCGATGACCCTCTGTTGGGCGGGGTTATAGGTCTCAGACACGGTGGTTCCTCACGGCAAAACCTTAGGTCGGGGGTGGGGCAGTAACGGTTGATCAACCACGGTGGTCGTCTGAATGTTCTGTGCCATACCCCTTTGGCAGAGTGATCTTTCTCATGGAAGCCACGACCGTTCATTTCGCCACCGCTGCCCGCACATTGGGTCGAGAGGTCCGTACTCGGGGTTTGGTCGTTCCCGGATTTCGTTGCCCGCCGCGAATTTTGGGTGCTGACCGCACCATTCGTCGGTTCGACGGCGGTGTCACCGTTGCGGTTCGTGTCAAAGGACGTCCTTGGGTTGCCGTATTGGCCGACATGATCGAAGGCGTTGTCGTTGCCAATCAACTCACGCCGCCACTGGCCGATCGCTTACGGGGCGAAATGTGGTTGGCGCTCGGATTTACTTGTGAGGCTTCGCCGATCGACCGACCGACTCAGGTTGCTTAACCCCTATCCTGTTGGGCAGTGCCCGGGTGGCGGAATAGGCAGACGCGGGGGGCTTAAACCCCCCTTCCTTACCAAAGGAGTATGGGTTCAAGTCCCATCCCGGGCACCACACCACCACCTGAGAATTACTTGATGAGGTTTTTAAGCGAGAGTTACCCCGTCAGCGACAACAATGATTTCGTCGTCGGCCGTGAGCGAAAGGGGTTCCGACTTGGCTGGGTTGGTCACAACTTGGCCAGTCGCTGCAACGCGATATCCGATTGCTGTTTGACCAATTGCCGAAGCGCTCATGACCACATCACCAAAAGTTTGGGCATTTTCAGCACCATAATTTGAGACGGGTCGAAGTTCTATCGAGCAACGTGAATGATCGAAGAGATCGTCAAACACGAGGCCGAGTTCGGCGCGTTCGCTGAGCTGGGCGAGCATCAAACTGGTTAATTCATCGCTGACGACGAAGTCGTCGACGCCAGTTGAATCGGCGAGAGATGTGTTTCGCTGGTCTAACAGTTCGGCCACGATGCGAACTTTGCCAACTTCATCGCTTTGACGAACTTGATTGAAAGCAATCAATGTCAGCAACGTGCGGGCATCGGCATCGGTTTCAGACATTGCATTTCGGTAGCCGAGCACAATGACTTCGTGGAACGACCTTTCGGCAGCACGAGCAGCGACGATTTCTGGTCCTCCACTCAATTCGCTGATTTCGAGAGTCACATTGCTGGTGCTCAGTTGATTGCGAAGTTCTGCAACGTTGACTAGCGCCGGGTCAAGCAGAAGCTCAATGGTTGTGCGACTGTCAAGGAATTCATCAAGTTCCGACAGAACACGTGGTCCGAGATCGCTCCAACCAGCGACCACGATTCGTCGTGGACGATTATCGATGGCGGTTGGTGTCCCTGCCAAAACATTGCCCTTAATCGGCGAAATAGAGGGAATGAATAGTGAATCGTCTTCGGCCAAAGCAAGAATTTCGTCTCCATCGACGATGACGTAATCACGCGCCGGATTGAGTTCAACAATTGAACCCGTATGCATGACGCCGAATACCGCACATTTTTCAAAACCCATCAGGACTGACTGATACGAATGACCAACGAATTGTTGAAATGGCGCAAAGTAGAGTTCGTCGCCGTCAAAGTCGAGCAATTCACGAAAGACCGTGCTCAGACCACGTTGACGACAAGCTTGCGCAGTGAGTTCGGCCACGATTTCGTCGGAGCTGACCGCGACAACTTCGTTGCCTAGCAAGTTCTTTAGGGAAGCAGCAATTGAACGATCGGAAATTTCGGCAATGATCGGAAGTTTGGTTGAGGATTGACCTTTGACCGAGCGGATAGCCAACAAGGTTTTGATGGTGTTGGTATCGGTCCCGTCACTCACAACAATCACTGAACGAGCTTTTGAGATGTTCACCATCGAAAGGTCTCCGGCAACCCAAGGTTCACCACGACGCGCCACCAAACGAGTTGTTTTAAAATCGTCGATTGATTCGCGAAGCTGTTCTTCAATTTCGGTTTTGTCAACATCGGCCAAGATGACGACTGCAGCCTTCTTGCGACTTTCGTTGGCAAGAATCAATTCACTCACAATGGAGGGAACTCGTGGCGACCAACCAAGAATGATGGTGTGATCGTTTTCTTGAACTGAACTACGACCTCGTTGTAGTTCGTCAACCTTTTGGTCAACGGAGTTTGCAATCAAACCGATCAAGCTGCCGGCGATAAATACACCCGAAAGGGTGACAAGCAACATGATGAAACGGGTGGGCCAGCCACTCTCGCCAGAAAATGTCCCTGGGTCCAAGACGCGAGTCATTGATAGCCAATAATTTTCGATGAGACCCAATTGATTTGGTTCGCCGTTGATTCCCTTCAGTTGGAAGATCGTGAGAATCAATGCAGCAATCAAAATGATGATGAGCGTTAATACGGCGAGCCACGCGATGACCACCGAAGTTCCGCGCGACAGTGCGAGGTCGAAGCGGTACCGGACCCAACTCAGTTTTGAATTGCTACCTTCTGATGTTTGATCGGTGGGAGAAGATTTTTGCGACATTGTGAGACCTTCCGGAATTTGTGTTTGCTTTGAGAGATTTGAAACTTCACGAAACGCGGTGGATGAGCTTCTGGCACCCCATAGTAGGGAAAATGTTCTTTAAAGATACATTCGGGACGAATTGCCTCATAGAGTCAAAGAGCGCACCCGCGCTCTGGCTCGGAGCAGGGGTATCATTTCGTCGCTCCAGTGTTAGTTCCACTGGCGTTCCGTGTCCAAGTCGCTCAAAGGAAACCGTTGTGTCCGATCAATCCAAACTGACCCCCCTTCAGGCCGCTGAGGCTCGCCGACTGGCTGCCGAGCAGGCTAAGGCGAACAAGGTTCCTCAGACCCGCTCTGAAGAAGAGAAGGCGGCTCGCAAAGAACGAGTCAGTAAGGCTAAAGATGCTCTCAGTCGTTCGGTCGGAATTAAGGGTGATCATGTCGCTGGCGCACGTGCTGCGATCAAGACTTACCTGCAACGCCTCAACGAGCCGAACCAGCCCGATGATGCCCGCTTTGAAATGTTGATCGAGGCTCCGTTTAAGGCCCCTGAAAAGAAGAAGACCAACGGTCCACGTTTTTAATTTGATTGCGGCGAATTGACATGCATCTTTCGTCGTTCGTTGAAATGGTCGAATCTGGGTTCGATGATCGTGCTCTTCTTGGTGATCAAAACCCCCGGTTAACCGGCACAGATTTTGGTTTTCTTGTTCGCCTCGGAGCGACCCAAGTTCATAACAAGTACGCCTCGGTTATCTACATCGGCGAAAATCATCCGTTGCTTCCGGTCGCCTTGTTTGCTGCGGCCTGGGCTGGTGTTCCGTTTGTTCCCATCAACTACCGACTTGAAGATCGTCAGTTGCGCTCATTGATCGAGCGTTATCCGAATTCATTGGTGCTGACCGATCTATCGACTGCAGCTCGTTTGGAAAGTTTGTCGCCGCTGATTTTTGATGAGTGGCTTCGTGAATTGTCAAACATTGATCTCGAAGATGTTGGGCCAATCGAGCCGGCCGAAAATGATGACGACGTAGCGGTGGTGCTGTTTACGAGTGGTACAACCTCAGAACCAAAGTCAGCATTGTTGCGACATCGCCACTTGATGGCCTATTTGTTGGGCTCCGTTGAATTTGGCAGTGCCGATGATTCAGAAGCAGTGCTGGTTTCGGTGCCGCCGTATCACGTCGCTGGCATTGCCAACATGTTGTCGAATCTCTTTTCAGGTCGTCGGCTGGTTTATTTGACAAGTTTTTCTGCTCAAGAATGGTTGTCAAAGGTTGCTGAAGAAAAAGTAACTCATGCAATGGTTGTGCCGACGATGTTGGCGCGCATTGTTGAAGAACTTGATGGTGAGGTAATGGCCACATCAACATTGCGCACTTTGTCGTACGGGGGAGCGAAAGTTTCAGAACGAGTCATTCGTCAGGCGTTGCAGGCATTCCCGAATACTGGTTTTGTCAATGCATATGGACTCACTGAGACAGCGTCAACTATTGCAGTGCTGGGGCCAGAAGATCACCGTGAAGCTTTGTCATCTGATGATCCAATGATCCAACGACGTTTGTCATCGGTTGGTCAAGTGTTGCCAATGATTGAAATAGAGATTCGCAATGAGCATGAGCAATTGGTTGCTGCCGGAGAATCAGGCCTGATTTATCTGCGGGGCGAACAAGTTTCGGGTGAATACGCCGGCGTGAATTTGCTTGACAGCGACGGGTGGTTTTGCACACGCGATCAAGGTTCAATTGACGAGGACGGATATCTCTATATCGAGGGTCGAGTTGACGACACGATTATTCGTGGTGGTGAAAATATTGCCCCAGCCGAAATTGAAGAAGTGCTACTTGCTCAGCCTGGGGTGGCTGAGGCCTGCGTTGTGGGATTGCCAGATGACGAATGGGGTCAACGCATTGTTGCGGTCGTTGTACAGCAGGGTGGTCACATTCTTGAGCCGAATGATTTGCAAGATGCGGTGCGCAAAGTTTTGCGCGGATCGAAAACCCCAGAAGAGATCATGGTCAGAGACTCTTTGCCGCATACTGAAACTGGCAAGATGTTGAGGCGTGTTGTGCAAAGTGAATTGCTGGCGCGCAAAGGAGGAACCACAACATGATTCTTAAGCCTGGCGCCCGACTGATTAGTGCAGTGTGTACGGCCGAATTGATGACAGTGAAAGCACCGAAAACCGAACTTGAGGTGACGATCGGTGGTGTGGCGACGATTTCTTCGGCTGCGGCCCGCGATGCCTCAGCAGCAATTGTCGCTGGTCATGACGGTGGAACCTTGATGGGGAAGCGTTATGTCGACGAAGCAGACACGATTGAACTTCTGTGCACCAAGGCTGGCACTGGAGCAGTTGCAGTCAACGGAGAATTGTTGCAATTGAAAGAAGCAAAGGCCCTGCCAGCAAGCGACTAATGCGGCGTGTCGCGTGGCGGCACCTTGGTGCACATCGCAATGTGGCATGATAGGGAGATGAAAATTTGTCGTTACCCGTTTTTGATGTCGTCGGTTGTTTTGCTTGGAGTCGCAGGTTTGTCGGCCTGTTCAAGTGACGACGGAGCCTCCTCTGTTTCACAGGCTCCTTCAACAGAAGCTTCGTCAGCAACTCCAACTGATCCTGTAAATAGCTCAGCACCAACGAGTACCGCTAGTAAGGACACCCCTGCAACTGGTTCTCCTTCTACTGAATCGGTCACGATTGAAGTTGATGCAGATAGTGGAATCGCCGATGATGCCTCGGTGGTTGTCGGGACACCAGTCACGATTCATGTGATCTCTGAAGTTGAAGAAGAATTCCATTTACATGGTTACGACATTGAACTAGCGGGTGATGATGTGACTTTTGAATTTGTGGCCGACAAATTGGGTGACTTTGAACTTGAATCACATGACACTGGTGAAGTGTTACTGAATTTGTCAGTCGTCGCCGACTGACAAATTCAACAGCACTATTTCGCTATGAGTTGACGCTTACTTCTGACGGCACGGCTGGCCGCGGAGCGAACCGCATGTCGCAACTCCGGCCGGTACATCGAGGTTGGGTACGACTGAAAGTGCAATCGACGAAGGGTGTTCGGCATCGTGCCAAATGGTGACCTTCTCACCTGTACTAATTGAGCGGAACTTCCACTCGCCACGGTTGCCGCCTGGGGCGTCAACCGTGATGCGAATTTGTGAGCCTGCACGGAACGGGTGAGCGACTGGGAACATCTCGACGCGTACTGCAACTGGTTCGCCGGGAGTTAAGGGTTGGGCGTCAGCTTCAAAATGTGTATGAGCTGGTTGCAGTTCGGTGCTATTGGCCTCGTCGAGGGCGCGATGGCTTGCGCGCAACCATCCGCTTTGTACGTAGGTTTCCGACCCATCAGGGCGAATTTCGCTGATGGTGACTTCGAGGTCGGTGTCAGCTGCATCTGATGAAATCCACAAGTCGGCAGAACCTGGACCGACGACAACGGTGTCTTCGGTGAGTGGCGCTGATGTGAATACTGCGGCCGTACCTTCGGGGTTGCGGACCCAATTCCACTGAACGTCGGCTTTCCAAATGCTGCCTTCGCCATTGAAGAAAGTTTCAGGCGTGGCACTTGGGTCGGCGGTGTATGCGGTGCTTCCAGTTTGAGCAACATCGGTCCCCAGAGTTCCGTTATCTCCGAAGTTGTAGCGAAGGGTTTGTGCTTCCGGAATTGGCCAAGCAGAAAAGTCAGCACGCCAACGATTGAGTGGAGTGCCTGGTGCCTGTCCATCGGCAGCACCTTCTTCAAAAAGGACTCGAATCGGTTTTTCGGACTCGAATGTTTTCAAGGCCTCTTCGTACGTTTTTCCAACGAAACGATTCTCTTGAACAATTGGAGTCGCGACTCCAAAAATTGAAGGAGTCAAAACCATGGCGATCACGCTGGCGGCAGTGAGATCGGGAACTTTTTTCGCGACATAGAGACTGAGGAACTCTGCGTAACGTGGGAACACCGCTGGTCCAAGTGACTCGGTGTGTAAACCATTGACCAACGTGGTGTACACGTGGGGTGAACTGGTGAATTTATTAATGAAAGCGGGGAAGTGGCCGCCGGTCTGTTCGTCCTGCCATGCTCCTGCCAAGAACACCGGAACGTTGATTTTTCCGACAAGTAGCGACGGATTAATCTCGTCACCAACTTCACTGCTGTAGTACTGGTTGGCATCAATCTCTGACACGAGGTCGGGGTTTTGTAAACGCAGCTTCTGATTATCGGCACAAATCTTGTCGCCAGAATCTGCCATTTTCTTCGACCAGTCCTGACCGTAGATCGCGGCGCTGTCCATACGTTCTTGAGTCCACTTCACTGCAAAGCCGGTGTTCAAAATTCCACCGGGGTACAACGTGCTGCGGTAGCTGTCATCAATCACCGATAGAGGAGTAATTGCAGCCAAGCTTGGCGGTTGGGTAGACGCGACAAACAGCTGGCTAATACCTGGGTAGCTAATGCCAACCATGCCGACCTTGTTGTTGAGAACCCAAGGCTGGGCAGCGACGGCTTCAATCGCGTCATAGCCATCGAGTAGTTGCGATTCTTCAAAAAACCGATATGAGCCACCCGAACAACCAGTACCACGCATGTTGACAGCAACGTAGGCGAAGCCCATGTTGGTGTAGATCTGACCAAAAGTTGTTTCATCAGGATTACTTGGTGCGTAGCCCGAGTACTCAATGACGGTTGGATATGGACCATCTTCAACTTTTCCAGGAAGCAACACATTGATCGAAAGCGTGGTGCCATCGCGAGTTGTTAAGTATCCAAAACCAGGAGCAGGAAGTTCTTGGTCGGCATAAAAGCTTTGGTCGGGAATGAACGTGGCGTCGTAGACAACGACTTCGGCGCTGGCAGCTGACATGTCTGTGTTGATGACTTTGTATAAACCAACCTCAAGATTGCGAGCCAAGAACGAACCCTGTTCATCGGTAGTCCCCTCGGCGGCAATCGTGCCGTCTTGGGCTTGAATCTGCAGATCTGTGCCGGGTTCGGCATCGATGACCGCAATCTGATGGGCGCCTGGACGAACCGTATAAGTGGCGAGTGGAAGTGGGGCCAGCGTCGTTGTCGCAACGGTGGTTGGCGCATCGGTGGTAGCCGAATCGCTGTTGCTTGAACAGGCAACGAGCGTGATGACCGTGGCAAAAGCGACGGAAGACGCGTAAATACGACGAACGGTGAATGACATTGGTTCCTCCCCAGGTAACTCATTCGACCTTAGAGGGTCGATATCGGGCACAATGGTGTCGTGGCTCAAGAAAAGATCGTGACCCCAGACCGCAACTTGATGATTGGCGATGTTGGCCGACTTGTAGAAATTGAGTCACCATCGTTTGATATTGAGGCGCTCACTAAGAGTGCGAATGAATTGGCTTTCATACTTGAACAACGATTGGGCTCGAAAGCAACAATCGTTGATTGTGTTGCCGGTCCGCATGTGCATTGGGTTGGCGGCGGAACTCCAAAAGTTCTCATTGTTGGTCACCATGACACGGTGTTCCCGAAAGGAGCGCTGGCCGCTCGGCCATTTACGGTTGATGGAGACAAAGCAACAGGCCCAGGAATTTTTGATATGAAGGCCGGGATCGTGCAAGCGATTCACGGCGTTGCGGCACTCGCTGACAAATCAGGTGTTGAGATTTTGATCACTTCCGATGAAGAAGTTGGTTCGGTGCACTCGCGCGATTTGATTATTGAACGAGCAAAGGCTTGCGGTGCCGTTTTGGTCTTAGAACCAAGTGCAGACGGTGGGGCTTTAAAGACGGCGCGCAAGGGGACCGGCACGTTTGAATTGCATGTTCATGGCCGAGCATCTCACGCGGGTCTCGAACCTGAAAAAGGTGTGAACGCACTCGTTGAGGCATCATCACAAATTCTTCGAATCAATACGTTTGGAAACGCCGAGCTTGGAACAACTGTGACTCCAACGGTTGCGGAAGTTGGGACGGCTGACAATGTGGTGCCGGCACTTGCGAAGATTTCAATTGATGTGCGCGTTGTTGAAGCGGCCGAACGCGAACGTGTTGATGGACTCATGAATTCTTTGGCAGCTGAAAATCCGCAAGCGCGACTCGAAATCAAGGGTGGCTTTAATCGCCCACCGATGCCTCCGACGGCGTCGACGTGGTTGTTCCCGATGGCCGTTGAAGTAGCACGAGAACTGGGCTTGCCCGAATTGGAAGGTGTCGCAGTGGGCGGTGGGTCTGATGGCAACTTCACTGCTGCTGCTGGTGTGGCGACGCTCGATGGGCTTGGCGCAGTTGGTGGAGGAGCACATGCTGATCACGAGTGGATCGATGTAAGTCAAATGCCGAGCCGAGCTGTGCTGATCGCCGGCCTCGTCTCGCGCCTCCAACAAAACCGGCAATAACTCACCACTTTGGAAGATAGTTACCGCCTAGCGGCAGGCAAATTCCAAAGTGGCGGAAAATAGGTGGGGGTTATTCGAGTTCGAGGAGGTTGGTGCCCGCGGCCAATGTTCCGGCCTCACGGTAAATCGCCAGCTTGCTCCGGCTGTCCTCAATATCAAGGTTCCGCATTGTCAATTGTCCGATTCGATCAAGTGGTCCAAACGGTTGATCCTCAACTCGCTCCATGCTCAAACGCTCGGGCGAGTAGGTGAGGTGCGGTCCGGTCGTATCGAGCACTGTGTAGTCGTCGCCACGACGCAAACGCACAGTCACTTCACCGGTAATCGCCGAACCGACCCAACGCATAATTGGTTCGCGCAACATGAGGCTCTGCGGATCAAACCAGCGGCCTTCGTATAACAGTCGACCTAAGCGACGGCCCATCGTGCGGTAGTTCTCGATTGTTCCTTCGTTGTGAATAGCTGTCACAAGTCGTTCGTAAGCAATGTGCAATAAAGCCAAACCTGGAGCTTCGTAAATGCCGCGGCTCTTTGCTTCGATGATGCGGTTTTCAATTTGATCGCTCATGCCGAGTCCGTGGCGTCCACCAATTCGGTTGGCTTCATGTACTAACTCAACTTGATCAGTAAATTCTTGATCGTTGATTGCGACGGGCCAGCCTTCATGGAAACGAATCTTCACCGTTTCGGTGGTGATCGCAACATCTTCTCGATAGTGCGCGACACCCATGATGGGCTCAACAATCTCCATTGAAGTCGACAACTCTTCGAGCAACTTGGCTTCGTGTGTTGCTCCCCAGATGTTGGCATCGGTGCTGTAAGCCTTTTCGGTACTTGCGCGATACGGCAGGTTATTTGCCAACAAGAACTGGCTCATCTCGGTACGACCACCGAGTTCAGAAACGAACGCCTCGTCAAGCCATGGCTTGTACACGCGAAGCTTCGGGTTGACCATCAATCCGTATCGGTAAAAACGCTCGATGTCGTTGCCCTTATATGTTGAACCATCGCCCCAGATGTCAACTCCGTCTTCATGCATGGCGCGAACGAGTAAAGTTCCGGTGACGGCGCGACCAAGCGGAGTGGTGTTGAAGTAAGTCTTTCCAGCCGTCGTGATATGGAAAGCCCCGCACTGCAAAGCCATCAATCCTTCGCGAACTAATTCGGAACGACAATCAATGAGTCGAGCCTCTTCTGCGCCATATTCTTTGGCTCGGCCGGGAATACCTGATAGATCGGGTTCGTCGGGTTGACCGAGGTCGGCGGTGTAGCAATAGGGAATTGCGCCCTTGGCGCGCATCCATGCCACGGCAGCCGAAGTATCGAGTCCACCCGAGAATGCAATTCCGACTCGTTCGCAGATGGGGAGAGATGTAAGGACCTTGGCCGACATAAGTTCTGACGCTATCGGTTCGGCCCACCCGAGTCAGGTGACTGTTAGGTGGCATATCGTGGGTAGTGCATGAATATTGCCATGAACATTGATGGCGGCATACACGAGATTCCGTTGCCGTCGCTCGCGGGCCGATTGTGGTTATGCGGCAAACATTTCATCGGACCTGATCCTGAGCGAGTATTGGAGAGCGTGAGTGCTGACCATGTGGTGTGCCTAGTTCACGAACGCGAATTGCGAGATCGATATGACGGCTATATCACCTGGCTGCAATCGACAGATCGCGCGACGTGGTATCCCATTTACGACTTATCATCGCCGCCGATCGCAGAAATATTGCCGTTGTATCAGGGGGTTGTTGATCGCTTGAGTCGAAATGAATCAGTGATCGTGCATTGCGCGGCCGGCATTGGACGGGCGGGCACCTTGGCAGTCGCTGTTTGTCAACTGACGGGTATGCCACTGGAAGAAGCACTTCAGCATGTTCGCAAACATCGACCAGGAGCTGGTCCTGAGGCTGGTAGTCAGTTAGACGCAGTGATTGCGCTGGAAGAATCGCTGAGTCGGTAGCGACCAGCAAAAGCCCCAGCGGTCAGGCACAATCCGGAAATCGCGAGAATCAAAGTAACAACAGCACTCCCCGGCGTGTTGTGGCGGTCAATTGCGGCAAGCACGACGAGAATGACCGTGGGAATTATTGAGATGTAGCAGACGTGAGGTCCATGAAAGAGCGACCATAAGGCTGTTGCCATTAAAGGGAAGCACGACGCCAACACGAAAAAAGTCAAGGTCGCCGCATTCCAGCGTTGGTCATCGAGCCAAATGACGGGTCGACCGATCATTTGCGATGAAGCCCCTACGCAAATGAGAGCGAACAAATTGAGCAACCAGCCGAGCGCGATGACTCGGCCCCATGCCCGAGTCAAGCGGTACTGCTGACCTGCATCAGGGAAAAATGTGAAAGCCACTGTTTCGGTTGGCCGATTGTGAGAGTCATGCTCTAGATAATCCTGATGCTTGATTTCGCTCACCACGCCAACTTACCCGAAGTACATGGTGCACAAACAGGCGATAACTTGCTGTTGTGGTCACAGAATCGGCGATTCCCCATTTTCAGAAACTCTCGTTCTTCTTTCCCATGTGGAACGAAGAGGAATACATTGGCCGCACCTTGTCGGCGGCGCACGAAGCTGGACGCTCATTAATCAATATTGGCGAGATTGCTGACTATGAAATTTTGATCATTGATGATGCATCGACTGATTCGACTCCTCAACTAGCCGACGAAGCTGCGGCAAACGATTCACGCGTTCGAGTCGTTCACCATCCAAAGAATCGTAAACTCGGTGGCTCGATTAAAACTGGCTTTGCCAATGTGACTGGCGATTTGGTTTTGTATACCGACGCCGACCTGCCATTTGACATGGTTGAACTGCAAAAGGCCTGTCGCCTCATGCGTCAATACGAAGCCGATGTCATCAGCGCTTATCGGCTCGACCGAACGGGAGAAGGCTATGTACGAACGGTGTATTCGTTTTTCTACAATGCCCTCGTCCGTATTTTCTTTGGCCTCAAAATGCGCGACGTCAACTTTGCCTTCAAGTTGTGTCGTGGTCGGATTTTTGAACACATTTCATTAAAGAGCGAAGGCTCCTTTATTGATGCTGAATTGGTGATTCGAGCGAACAAACTCGGGTACCACATAGTTCAGTTTGGCGTGGACTACTTCCCCCGTACCAGAGGTGTTTCGACGTTGTCCTCGCCAAGCGTGATTGTCAAGATTCTCCGAGAAATGCGGGAATTACGCCGAGAGCTGCGGGCCATTGAGCCCATCGTCACTCGGTAACAGGTTTGCCTGACGTGACCAGCGATATCCTTCACATCCGTGGCTAGTCAACAGCGCCCTCAACGATCGAGTTCGATTCGTACCCGTTCGTCGGCGATGCAGCAATGGACGCCGGCAATCGCAGCAGCAGCAATTTTGTCGGCTGTGGTGTTGGTCGGAGTTCTGGCATCAAAAGACTCCGCATCGACTGACGGCGCAAATGAGTCAACGACAACGATCGCTCAAATAGTGACTCCATCGTCAACAGCCCCGGTCACAAAGTTGCCATTGACGCAAACCTACGGTCGAGGTGCCGCTGGCCCAGAAATCAAACTGATTCAAGATCGTCTCATTGAATTGAAATTTGATCCAGGTGTTGCTGACGGAGCGTTCGGAGAACGCACACAACAGGCGGTGTGGGCTTTTGAGAAATTGGTGATGGGTGTTCCGCGTGATCAAGTAACTGGCAAGGTGACACCCGAAATGTGGAGTCGCATGCAAGACCCGTTATTGATTTTGCCTCGTCGGCCCGATTCAACTCCGAACCACACCGAAATCTATTTGCCGGAGCAAGTTCTGATTGTTTTTCATGCTGATTCTCCCGTGCTGATCACACATATTGCATCTGGAACAAACGAAGAGTGGTGTGAAGAAGTCACGATTTCGCCAGGTGAACAAGACAACGAAACTGGAACCGAGCCGATTAAGAAAGGTGTTTGCGGATTGTCGTGGACTCCTGGAGGCGTCTACAAGTTTTATCGCATGGTGGTTGGTCGGCGCGAAAGTCAACTGGGCGGCATGTACAACCCGGTGTATTTCAATAAAGGAATTGCCGTTCACGGCGCCAAAGAAGTTCCCGATCATCCCGCTTCACACGGATGCATCCGCATACCTATGCATATCTCGGACTATTTCCAGTCGCTCGTCGCCAAAGGCGATCAAGTATTCGTTTTTGATGGAGTGAAAGAGCCAGAGGCTTACGGAGCGCAACCCCCGCGATTTAATTGGGTTGACCCAAGTTACACGACGACAACAACAACAGTTGCGCCAGTCATCACAGGGCCACCGTCGACAATTGCACCTGTTACGACGCCTGTCACGACAACGACAACGAGCACGACGACGACATTAGCGCCAGTGCCGGCAGCTTAGTTTTGGATTTGCTCGGTAACGGCTTTGCATCCATCAGCGCCATGTAAAACACCTTGACGAAAAGCGTCAACGCGGGCAAAGGGACTGCCAAGATTGATGTCCGTTGTTTGCGAATCCGCCAACGTCAGAGCAGCTCGCACGGCTTCATCGAGATCGCCAGGGGATAACGCGATTCTGGGTTCGGCTTCGGTCGGCACAACGACTGGGTTTGAATTTAGCGGAATGATGTCGCCAGCCCACATCCCGGCGTAGCAACTATCAAGCAGTACTCGTGACGATTGAGACAACGATGATTGAGTTGCGCGTTGTACGGCTTCGGCAAATCCGAGAGCGGCGAGATATCCCACTGCAAAGTCACCTGGAATATCGGTGTACAAATTTCGGGCAATAGTTTCGTCAATGATCACTGTTGAGTCGGCGTGACAGAAATGAACGCCTTCGACGACGAGATCGGCCTGACCATCGCTGCACATTGCCGGAGCGTCACTTAATGAATCGACGATGAGTGTCGGTGGGGTCCATGAAGTGTCGGTCTTCAAAGTGGCGGTCCAGAAAAGTGTGAGGTCATGTCCGAGCGAAGTAAACATTTCCTGGTCGAACGGGAAGTCCCCAGGGCTAGGGCGCGACAGTTCTTCTGTGCTGAAGCCGAATTGAACTGGCTCGGGCTCAACGGTTTCGTAATCTGCGCACGGAGCGAGTCCACCCACAAAACCGTCTTGGAAAGCGCTCACGCGATCGAATCCAGAGCCATGTGCATTTGCGTCATAGGACGAGTCGCCTGGTGAATCGCCGATCTGCATCATGCCGAGAAGTGCTCCGGTGATGTCAGCTTCAGAAAATGACAAACCGTTGATTGTGTCCGCTTGGACATGTCCGACCCACGCACCTGCGAAGCAATCTGCTTGCAGTTCGATCGTGGTGCTACGAAGCGAATACATCACATTGCTGCGTGTCGGACTTTGAATCGCGTGGCCCCATTCGTGGGCAAGTATGACTGCCGTGACCAGTGGGCCAAATTGGTCGGCAAATTCTGGAAATAGTTTGGCGTTGTCGTACACGATGAAATCGCCTTCGTCGCAATAGAAAGCATTGTCTTCGACATATGTGTAGTCGCCGTAATAGTCGCAACCGTTTGGCATGACTTCTGTTGAATTGGGGTCGGCAGCATGCACTCCACCAACCAAGTCGGAGTAACTATTCGCGTAAATGTCTTTGTAATGATCTTCCCAAAACTTCTGAATGTCATCAATGGCTAGTGGGAGGAACTCGTTATATGGAAGATCAAGATTTTTGACAGGCATTGATGTTGTCGTGGGATTTTCACTCGAAATCAAACTGACTGAATTTCTCGGCGCAGCACATGAAGTACCTATGCAGATTGCAAGAACAAAAAGTGTCGCAACCTTTTTTCTGTTGCTGTTAGTTGTGAAAATCACGTACCCGCCTCATCTTTTGCTTTATCCGAGTGAATCAAGTATCGCTTGCAGTTCACCGACTTCTGCTTGTTGGCCTTTGATCATTGACTTTGCCATATTGATCACATCGTTATTTGAAGCATGTTCAATGGCATACTTCGCCATAGCAATTCCGCCGTTGTGATGATTAATCATCAGAGTTGCAAATATTTTTGACGCATCGTCGCCAGTTGCGGCAGCCAAAGAATCAAGTTCTGCTTGGCTAGCTAATCCGTCCATTTCATCAATTGGCATTGCATGGCCCATCCAACCCATCGCAGTACCAGTGTCATTGGCTTCAGTTGCTCCAAAAGACCGTAGAAGCTGAACCATGCGTCCACTCTCGAGTTGCTGTGAGAGCAAAATTTCTTCAGCGATTATGTCGAGGCGCGGAAGCGAGTCTGCCACTGACGTTCGGTAGTAGTAGGCCATTTGCACGGCTTGGTCATGGTGATAGCGCATGTCTTGTAAGAAGCCGATATCAACTTTGTTCTTATCGGGAGTTGCCGAAGAATCGCCGAGGTAATAGCCAATGCCGGCGCCAAGAATCAACATTGAAAGTCCGAGGGCAATGAAATTGAGGGGGTTTTGCCACCACGGTAAGACCGTGATTTGGTCATCGAGATTTTGTTCCTGGTAGCTCATATCTCCAGCGTGTCACATTTGAACCTCAAGTGGCATGAGGGTCCACTGTTTGAAGGGTGGGCTTGCCACTTCGGCGCACTTGAGAAGCAAATTAACGGAATGTGGAGTGGGATGGGGCGGCTCGATCTTGGTAGATTTTTTCCATCGCACTCAGGAGGTACGTATGTCAGTAGCAATTTCCACAGCCCCGAAGACTCTTGTTGATACTGTCGGCAAAACGTCAGAGCGCACAAACCGCATTGTTCGTGATGCCGTTCTGGTCGTTAGTTTTGCTGTATTCACCGCCGTGTTGGCACAAGTGCGGTTCAGTCTTGGTTTCACCCCTGTTCCGATAACCGGTCAAACATTGGCTGTGTTGCTCTCAGGAACTGCTCTGGGCTGGCGTCGAGGTGCTTTGAGCATGGGCCTGTATTGGGTTGCGGGAATATTCATGCCAATCGCTTGGTACGCCAGCGATCAATCAGGTACGAGCGTCAAAGCTGGCTGGCATATAGCCACAGGCAGCACCGCCGGATATCTGTTTGGCTTTGTTGTTGCCGCCGCATTTGTCGGTTATCTCGCGGAACGCGGTCAAGATCGCAACTTCGCAACATCTTTGCCCGCAATGTTGGCTGGTAGCGCCATCGTTTATGTTTTCGGCGTGTCTTGGCTAGCCCACAACCTGCATGTTCCGGTATTCAATGGTGAGGAAAATGCGATCAATTGGGGTTTGACTCCATTCATTGCTGGCGACCTTGTCAAACTTGCATTCGCTGGATTATTGACTCCGCTTGCGTGGAAATTGGTCGAAAAGAAGGCCTAAGCCTCGTTATTTGACGACTTTTCCGGACACCACGGTGAGTTCTCGATCGCCAGTGATTTCAATAATGAATTCCCAGCTGTTGTCGTCGTTGTCTGTGGCTGAACAGGCGTATTGGGTTCCGACTTGGATTGATTGCGGCTGGTCACACAGGGCGTATTTGTAGTGGTACCCGGCGCTCTTGGCGAGGTCATTGCTCTCTAAGAATTTTTCACCTTCGGATTTATAATTTTTCGGCGATGTTGAGCACGCTGCTGTCACCGTCATCAAACTCAATGCGCTAAGTGCAAGACCAATTTTTCGTGTGCGACTGACGTTCATTTGAATCCTCACGGTGACAGAGTACTGAACTAACTCAAGGCCGAACTTCGTCGGGCACGACGTATTGAGTCAACAGTGACAATCACTAAGGCAATCCAGACCAACCCGAATCCAACGAATCGACTGGGCGACATTTTCTCGTGGTAAGCGAGCCAACCAAGTAAGAAATTGATTGTCGGAACTGAATACTGCATTGGCCCTAGAACGGTGAGTGGCAATTTGAGAGATGCAGCAGCGAAAAGCAATAGCGGAACCGCCGTGACAACTCCAGAGAGCAAAATCAAAATGATGTGCCAGAAATTTGCCGACTGCACGACAGAGTTGTCGTATCGAGAGAACCAGATAATGAGGGCGATCGCGGGCACGACAAGGAAAATCGTTTCCGACATCAAACTTTCAAGCGGCTGCAACGGAACTTGCCTTTTCAACAGTCCGTACAAAGCCCACGAAGCCGCCATTGCTAATGCGATGTAGGGGACTCGTCCATAACTGATCGTGAGAACGACGACCGCAGTTAGACCGAGCAATGCGCTGACAAGTTGGATCGGTCGAATTTTCTCATGCAGAACTTTGACTCCGATCAGCATCGTGCCAAGGGGAGCAATGAAATATCCAAGGGCAGCTTCAATGACTTTGCCATCGTGAACGACGACGACATAGGTCGTCCAGTTGATTGCTAACAGCAATGCAGCACAGGCCACCCGCGTCCACAAATGGTCTGCTGAGAGCTTTTGAAAGAGTGAAGTGAGGCGACCTTTTGCCGCAAGAATGACAACAAGAAGAACGACGGACATCAAGATGCGGTATCCAATGAGTTCGAGCGGAGCGAAGGCCTTTAAGGCCTTCCAATACACCGTGATGAATCCCCAGAGTAAATAGGCCGAGACTCCGGCGAATACGCCAGTTCGATCGGGAGTTTGGGACTCGGTTGAGCTTTTCGTAGGGGTGTGGTTTGAGTCGGTATGTGACTCAAGTGCATCAGAACTCACGGCTTCTTCCTATCATCCACCGAAGCGTCTACTAGCGTTCTCCCTGTGGATGCACTCGAGACCCTGCCTGAATGGTTGCAGATCCTGGCGTGTCCGCTGCCGCATTCACTGAGAGCCGAGTTCGCGAACAACCCCGATCGGGCATCGAAGATGACAATTCGGGCTGGCGATCTGCGTATTGATTACTCAAAACAAATGATTGACGAAGGCGGGATCGCGCGATTGCTTGATCTCGCTGATGCCCGCGACGTGACATCAGCTTTCGCGCGGATGGGCAAAGGGGAACGAATCAATTTCACCGAAGGTCGAGCAGTTGGCCATATGGCGCTTCGGACTCCACGCGGCGAACATTTCTTGATTGATGGAGTTGACGTTGTTCCCGCAGTTTGGTCGGTACTTGATCAGATGGCCAACTTGGCCCAGGCGATTCGACTAGGTGAGTTCGTTGGCTCAACGGGCCAACAAATCCGTCACGTGGTCAATATCGGCATTGGTGGCAGTGATCTCGGTCCAGCGATGGTGTACGAGGCATTGCGTGGAAATCGATCACCTGACATCTCGTGTCGATTTGTATCAAACGTTGACCCCGCCGACCTCGAGGCCAATCTCGCTGGTCTCAACCCGGCTGAAACACTTTTCATTGTTGCGTCAAAGACGTTTACGACAGTTGAGACTTTGGCCAATGCACGAGCGGCGCGTGAATGGTTAGTGAGTCAACTTGACGAAGCTGCGGTTGAAAATCATTTCGTGGCGCTGAGCACCAATGCTGAAGCGGTTCGCGAATTCGGAATCGACACCAAAAATATGTTCGCGTTCTGGGATTGGGTTGGCGGTCGTTTTTCAGTGCCCTCAGCAATTGGATTATCGGTGATGATCGCAGTTGGCCCAGAAGTGTTTTTTGAATTTCTTGGTGGGATGCACATGATGGATATCCATGCTTTTCAAGCCAGTGGGCGAGCGAACGCTCCTTTGATGTTGGCACTGATCAACATTTGGAATACCGCAGCGCTTAAAACCTCAAGCCGTGCCGTTATTCCTTACTCATTTGATCTGCGTCGGTTTCCCGCTTACTTACAGCAGCTCGTCATGGAATCAAATGGCAAATCAACCAGAAGCGATGGCACACGGGTTCCCTATGCAACTTCACCGGTGATTTGGGGTGAGCCTGGTACGAATGGTCAGCATGCCTTTATGCAGTTGTTGCATCAGGGGACCGATGTCGTGCCGATTGACTTTATCGGCTTTGCGCGTTCATCTGCTGACGATGCATCTCGCAACGAACTGCTCTTCACTAATTTGCTAGCCCAAAGTCGGGCGTTGGCGTTTGGGAGAAATATTGACGAAATACCCAACAGCCCAGCGAGGTCTCACCGTGTCTTTGAGGGAAATCGTCCAAGTACAACGATTGTCGCTCCAGAGTTGTCGGCTGCTGTTCTTGGACAATTGATTGCCCTTTACGAACACAGCACTTTTTTCGAAGGCGTCATTTGGGATATCAATAGTTTTGATCAGTGGGGAGTTGAACTTGGCAAAGAACTCGCGCTGACAATTGGGTCAACGCTCGCTGATTTTTCCACTCACGACCACCCAGAACTCGATTCGTCAACCCACACTCTTCTGTCGTGGTTTATCGAACATCGTCAAAACAACATCCAATAAGGATTTGAATCACAGTGCATCAACTTGAACGTGTCACCAATTTGTTGGCGTTGCTCCTATCAACGCGGCGTCACCTCACTTTTGATGAGATTCGTAACGAGCTCAAGGGGCAATATCCCGACAACCTCGTCGCGGCACGAGCGGCATTTGAACGGGACAAAGCTATTCTGCGCGATGAAGGCATTCCAATTAGCTCAGAAGTGCAAGGCGGAGACAAGGCGGGCATAACCGGTTACCGAATTGATCGAAGTGCTTACGAACTGGGTGACTTGCAGTTGACTGGTCATGAGGCTGCCGCGTTACGAATAGCCGTGTCGGCTTTGAGAATGGGTCAGTCGTGGGGCGAAGAAGCGCTGTGGAAAGTTGACATGGACTCTGGTTCAATAGCGAGTCCGCAACCGGTGGTTCAAGCATCTTTACCCGTCGATCAGAAATTGCCGACTTTGCATGAAGCGATGAGTCGTTTGCAAGTGGTGTCGTTTAGCTACAACGGACGGGCTCGCGAACTTGAGCCGTTTGGGTTGTTGGCGCGTTCTGGTTGGTGGTATCTGGTCGGCAATGATCGATCGGTCAATGCCATGAGAACATTTCGTGTTGACCGTATTTCGAGCGACGTTGTTTTGCTTGAGGGTGAATCTTTTGAGCGTCCTGTGGACTTTGACATTCGAACATCTTTCCCAACTGACCTCAAAGAACTGCCCGACTCTATTGATGTCGGCGGCGATATCGCCAAAGTGCTGATTGACGCCACCGATGTCAATACCGTACTTGGTCAGTATGGACCTGAATCTCTCATTGAGCGACACAGCGATGGGTCGGCAACCTTCGTCATCCCGTGTGCGAATGTTCAAGCGTTTGAACATTGGCTACTTGGATTTCTTGATCGTGCTGAAGTTCTTGAACCGGCGAAACTGCGCCAACATGTCGTTGAATGGTTGACCGCGCTAGCTCATGGAGTTCAGTCATGATTCGGCGGGGACCGCGTCCGGTCAATATTCGCTTGCGTCGCCTGCTGGTGATGTTGCCGTGGCTGATGGAACGTCAAACTGTCTCGACACAAGAAATGGCCGACCATTTTGGGATGTCTGTCGCTGATTTGGTCGCCGACTTAACGCTCGCCTCGATGTGTGGAGTGTCGCAAGATCCGCGGGACCTGATTGATCTCTGGGTCGACGATGACGAAGTGCATTTCGGAATTCCGAAGTACTTTGAACGTCCGTTGCGACTGACCGTGTCTGAAGCCTTTTCGCTGATCGCGTCAGCAACAGCCGCCCAACAATTGCCAGGGATGGACCAATCGGGTTCGTTATCAAAGGCAATCGCCAAAGTCAGCCGAGCCATTGACCTGAATCTTGACGACTCGTTTGTGGTTGAACTTGAAACCCCCGAATCGGTTGAAGGATTGAGTGCGGCCATTCGCAATTCGGTCATTATTGAATTTGACTACTGGTCGGTTGCGACTGGGCAATCGGCAAAGCGACGTGTTGCCCCACTTGAAGTTTTCCTTGATCAAGATCACTGGTACTTGCGAGCCCACGACTTGACAGCGCAGGCTGAACGTACGTTCAGGTTGGATCGCCTTGAGCAATTAGTGACGACCACGGAGACCCATAGTTTCGTTGCGACACCGCGACCCGAATGGTTTGCGCATTCCGATGAACAGCGCAAGGTTCTGTTGCAGGTTGACCCAGCATGGTTATGGGTGCTCGAGCAATACCCTGACGTGTCGATCGGGGCGGTCCCCGGCGGGCAGGTTGTGCAACGTGCTGATTGGGTCACTGTAGAAGTTGTTGCCAATACCGAGCGTTGGATGCAGCGGTTACTCGTTCGGCTGGGGGCTCATGCGGTCGTTGTTGACCCAATTGACTGGCAGCAACTTGGATCAGAAACTGCTCAAATGATTTTGCGACGTTACGGGCGGATAAACGGCTGAAGCAATTCAGCATCGCTCACGCCGTGAGCTGCCAAAAGATGAGGGAGAACCTCGGCGGTTGCGCGGGCGTCATGTTCGGCGTGGTGGGCTTGATCTAAAGCAACTCCGTACTTTTCGCACAGCGTTGAAAGTTTGTGAGTCTGCTGACGTTGCGGATCAAGTTTGCGTGACAACTTGAGAGTGCACAGAACACCAGCCCAATTGAGGTCGACATGATGCTCAAGCGCTGCGGCTTGCAAGAACTTGGTATCAAATTCGGCGTTATGAGCGACGATGATCCGACCCGCGGTGAGCTTGGCAAATTTTTGGATAGCCCGTGCGGTGGTCGGGGCGAATATCAAATTTCGGCGAGAAATACCATGGACGTGTTGTGGTCCAAGATCGCGCGACCAAAATTGGGGCGGGCGCACATATGTTGACCAAACCGAAGTTGGTTGGGTAGTCCAATCTTGGAGAACCACAGCTATTTGCAAAATCTGATCTCGATCAAAGCGAAGTCCGGTGGTCTCAACATCAACAACAGCAAATGAGCATGCCGCCGCCGGCAACACGTCGGGATGTTGATTTGTGAATTCCACTGACCCCACCTTAGATGCGGGGTCATTCATAGTTTGTGAAAGTCAGAAGGGATTGACGAGTGCGTCGGATCAACTGGCTGAGCGCATACCTCGCGCCCGAATTCCGATGGGTGCAGCAACGGTGAATCCAGCAAGGTGACGTTCTTCTTCTGATTCGCCGCCCCAGAATCCGTATTCACGGTTGTCGCGAGCGAAAACTTGACAGTGCTCATTGACCGGACAAGTGCGGCAGAGCAATCGGGCTTGAGCCTCACGACGAACTCGGGCCTGCGGGCGTTCAGCTTTTGGTGCAAAAAACAGTTTGGTGCGACCTTTGCAGACTGCGTCATCCATCCAGTTCGCTGAAGGTTCAACATTGATTTCGAAGGCTTGTAGAGCTGACATGTCACGCTGCCTTTGCACATGGATTGATGGGTGCCGGTGGCGAAGCTTGTGGCTTCGCCACCGGTCTCGGGTGGGCGACGAGATCTTGAGGGGGCAGGACCTCGTCGTACGCATTTAACACTAAAACCGAAAAGGGCGAGTGTCAAGGCTTTTTATGACATGGGCGTAAGTCACACGGATAGTCGAAGCTGCGGATCGTCGAAACTGGCAATGACCGCAGTGGGTCGAGCCAGTTACAGCAACTCGGCAGCCAAGGAGGCGACTTCGCTGCGCTCACATGAGGTCAATGTGATGTGGCCAAAGCATTTCTGACCACGAAAAGCCCCGATAAGAACAGCAAGTGCATTATTCGATTCGCCAAGATACGGCGCATCAATCTGGCTCGTGTCACCTGTAAAGATCACCTTGGTGCCCTCGCCAATTCGCGTCAAGATCGTCTTGAGTGTGGTGGGCTCGAGGTTTTGCGCTTCGTCGACGACCACAATTTGCCGGTGCAACGACCGTCCTCGCAGGAACGTCACCGATTCAAACGACAATTGATTGCGTGCAATGAGTTCATCAATCATCGTTCGGGCTTCACGATTTGAGCGTTGATCCGTCAAAGCGACGATCGCGTCGTGAATCGCAGACATCCACGGATCAAGTTTCTCATCGAGGCCGCCGGGCAAAAAGCCGACGTCGGCTCGTCCAACTGGAACGAGAGGTCGGTACACCGCCAATTTTTCATACCGTCGTTGCTCGACGACCTGATCGAGACCAGCAGCAATTGCCAGAACTGTCTTGCCGGTTCCAGCACGACCATCGAGTGCGATCACACTGACTTCGGGGTCGAGTAATAGTTCAAGAGCGAACCGTTGTTCCTTTGAACGTGATCGAAGCCCCCATGCTTCGGGTGATGCCTGAGGGATGAGATTCAGTGCATCGTCGATGCATCGGGCCATCGCTGATTGGGAGCCTGCCCGCAAAATCGCAAAAGAATTTTCGGCGAGAGAACCGGCAGGTGCGACTTCGGCCACGTCGATGGACCGACCGTCGTAGAGTTCGTCAACAAGTTCGCTGGAGGCGTCAACCGTGATCCAACCGAGCGGACGTGACGAGGATTGTCGGCCAACGAGTTGGTGCTCGTGAGCGGTCAAGCCTAAGTGGGCGGCTTTCAAGCGGAGTGCAGCATCGTTGGAGACCATGTGGGTCGGAGCATGGTTGGCTTGGCCAAGCGCGGCTCCGATGATGCGGTTATCTGCCTTGTTGGCGTCGAGCCCGTGCTCATTCAAAAGGTGCTTTTGAATCCCGTTGATCTCGATGTGAACTGTCGCGTCGTTCGCTCCTTCGGCCCCCACGGGGTGAATGCGAACAGGGTGGGCAAGCGATCCTCCGGCTTTCATACGGATCTCTTCAAGACCGCGTAACGCCGCGCGTGCAGCACGACCCACATCATCTGGTCGACTCTTTAAACCATCCAATTCCTCAATAACTGTTAGGGGAATGACGATGTCGCAGTCGGGGTAGGCCAACAAACAGTTGGTATCAGCGATGAGAACCGACGTGTCGAGAACAACTCGCGTTGGAACTGGTGAAGGTTTTTCGTGCTGGGAGGAAGTCGGAGACGAGAGGCTGATGAGATCGTCTTCGCTCGTGTCATTGGTGAGTTCTTTGGCCCTCAGCAGTTTCGTCACCGAATCCCCTTTAAGTTGGCTAGCTCGTTATGTCGTGTGCTTCCATTTTGACTTGGACGAAGGCTTGTGGTCGGGATTTCCGAGCAAACTTTTTGTGAACGTTCGGTGCGATTGCCCGAGGGATTCGGGAGCTGAGAGGAAGTCGGGGAGGTGTCAAGAAGTATCCACCACAGCGTTAGGCATGCATGGCAAACTGTTCTTGCTCGTCGAGGAATGGGCTTGTGTCACGACCGTTCACGACGCTGATTTATCGGTTCGATGTCGCCACTTGCTTGGCCCACGGGGTGTTTGTTGCATTTGCAATTAAATGAATACTTGTAATAGCTCTCCATTGCTTATCAAATATGGGGAGTTCCACCCGAGAACTGAGAAGGATAAATCCGAATGACCAAGGCAGAGTTGATCGACGCAGTGGCAAAAGTTGCCGACGTGAGCAAGGCGGACGCCGAGCGCACGCTGGGTGCATTTTTTGACCAGCTAGTGGATGCAACCAAGACAGGCGACAAAGTGGCATGGCCGGGCTTCGGCTCGTTCACCACAAAAGTTCGTGCCGCCCGCACGGTTCGTAATCCGCAGACAGGTGCTTCGATGGAGTCTCCTGCGTCACGCCAAATGAAGTTCACTGCGAGCTCGACGCTCAAAGCGATTCTTAATCCAAACAAATAAGCAATAACAAACAGAAAGGGATATTCCCATGGCAGCAAAGAAGAAGGCTCCGGCCAAAAAAGTAGCAGCAAAGAAGGCTCCCGCCCGTAAGAAGGCAGCAGCTAAGAAGGCTCCGGCCAAGAAGAAGGCAGCAGCAAAGAAGGCTCCGGCCAAGAAGGCTCCCGCCAAGAAGAAGGCAGCAGCAAAGAAGGTTGCTAAGAAGGCTCCCGCCAAGAAGAAGGCAGCAGCTAAGAAGGCTCCCGCCCGTAAGAAGGCAGCAGCAAAGAAGGCAGCTCCCGCCAAGAAGAAGGCAGCAGCTAAGCGCGCTCCGGCACGCAAGAAGGCAGCAGCTAAGAAAAAGTGATTTCATCCCGAACTTTTCGGGACTGGAACTGATTGAGCGGGGGGCAACCCCCGCTCAATTCTTTTTTCTGGCACAGGTGCGGTTCACAGTGATCTGAATCGCTCGCGAGTCAGTTTGATCTGCCACCATGACAGCATGACGTTGAACGTAATGATCGCCGATCTCGAGTCTGAGCAACAATCTCTCGACCAGGTCGTCGCTGATCTTGATGAACCAACCTGGCGGTTGGCAACAGATTCTCCCGGTTGGACAATTGCCGACCAAATCAGCCACTTGCAATTTTTTGATGAACGTGCGGCCTTGGCAATGAATGACCCCGAAGCCTTCGCAATTGATCGCCAACTCCTCGTGTCGTCAGCGCCCCGAGACTTGTCCGTTGAACTGGGTCGACAGGTTTCAGGGACTGAACTTTTTCAAGCTTGGCGACATTCACGAGGGGCACTCGTGGAGGCTGCGAAGAAGGTTGATCCGACAGTCAGAGTTCCGTGGTACGGGCCATCAATGGCGGTGAAATCATTCTTGACCGCACGACTGATGGAATGTTGGGCTCATGGTGAAGACATCGCCCTAGCAGTCGGAGTACGACGTACGCCTTCGGCTCGTTTGAAACACGTCGCCCATATCGGGGTGGGGGCACGAGCATTCAGTTTGATGATTCATCAACTTCCCGAAGACAGTCGTTCAATTCGAGTTGAATTGAAAGCGCCTGATGGAGAGTTGTGGACTTGGGGCGATGAAACCTCTGAGCAACGAGTGCAGGGTGACGCCTTAGATTTTTGTTTAGTTGTGACGCAACGGCGGGCTCTGTCAGATTCGCAATTAACGGTCATCGGCGACTCGGCCACAACGTGGATGCGGATCGCTCAAGCCTTCGCCGGAGCGCCGACTCGCAAATCCTGAGACGAAGTTGGGCTCAGGATCGGTCTAGAGGTCAGAAATCTTCTTAAAGATTTCACCGGCGGGACGATCAATGCGTTGTCCAAGTTCGGACATCCGCTTGCGCATCCTCTGTGAGAATTTCTCGAGGGCCTCTTGGTCAACTGCTTTCATGGTGCTTTCAAATTGCGATTCATGAGCGAGAAGTGCAGAAATTTTCTGATCAACAAAACTTCCGATGTCTTCACCGTGATCGGGTTCGTCGGCTTCCCACAGCAACAAATGTTGGGGGCGGTGATGGGCAATGGCATGTTCTTTAAAGAAATGGGGATCGCGAGCCGCAACAATGGCGTCGCAAGTGAGAAATCCCGCGTGACGATGATCGGGGTGAAGGCGATATCGCTTCCACGGATCATGACCGAGCACTACCTGCGGTCGAAGTCGACGAATCTGGCGGGCAATTTCACCACGAAGTTCGCGAGTGTCAGCGAGATCTCCGTCAACTTGATTCATGAAAATAACTTCGCCTTTCGTTCCGAGTCGACGTGCAGCTTCGCGTTGCTCAACTTCACGATGAGCTATCAATTGGTCGATATCGGCATTGACGTTCCATGTACCTTTTGATCCGTCGGTCAGTACTAGGTGATGGACGAGGCAGCCGGCTTGTGCCCACTTGGCGAGAGTCCCGCCGCAGCCGAATTCAATATCGTCGGGATGGGCGCCAATCGCCAGTGCAACAGTCGGCGTTTCGAGATCAACACTTGCGATCTTCGAATTGACCACCGGAAGCGGTTGGCCTGGTTCATTGCTTTGTGTCATGGATTCGTCCAATCAGGAATAAGCGTTGTCAAGATTTTGGTGAGATCGGGATGTTGGAGATCGTCCGAAGTGTCAAGGTCGAGCCCAAGATGGGGGTCTTCAATGAGACGAATCGGTAAGCCAGTGGCCTTGGCCTGTTGCAGGTGCTGTGCGAACGAACCTTGCCCGTAGTGAAACTTCCAATTGTTCATCAGCGATGCCGGAATGCCTAAAACATTGGTGCCGTCATGGTGTCGATCGGGACAGATGATGATGGACGTTTCATGATCGATGGTTTGCAAACTCTCAATGATGTGATCAAGTGGCCCAGATAACGGCAGATCGGCATGGGCAACGAGAAATAGATCAATGGGCGAGTGGTAGCTGATGAGGGGGATTGATTCGGTGAGTGAAGCATTGAGTCCCTGCGAAGTAACACGAATTGGGATGGCATCACATGACACCGCCCATTGAGCAACTTCTTCGTTGTCGCACACAACAAATCGTGAACACAAAGATGTACGCGTCAACACGCCTCGGGCGCAGTTTTGTGCGAGCGCTCGTCTTTGAGATGGATTCAAGACCGAACTCAACCGACTTTTTGCGTCATCAAAGCCCCGCACTGGGACAATAAGTGCAACATGCTCGGCCACGAATACGAGCCTATGACCTCGGTTGAACCTGAGGACGACTCACAGTCGTTCTGTGCCGTATACGCTCGGATTATGGTCCGTGCGGTGAACCACCCATCAATTCGTGTTGCTGTTATCGGAGCAGGATCATGGGGAACGACCGTTGCTTGTCTGGCGGCAGCGAACGCGTCAACGATTTTGTGGGCTCGCCGAACCGAACTTGCCGATGCCATGATCCGGACACATCGCAACCCGGATTATCTCAGCGATTTCACCTTGCCCGAGACACTTGAATTCACTTCCGACATGGGACGGGCAGTCAGTAACGCTGATGTGGTCGTGATGGCAGTGCCGTCGCATGGTTTTCGCGAAGTAGTCACCGAGGTTGCGAATTTCATTCGTCCCATAGTGCCCATTGTGAGTCTGTCTAAGGGTCTGGAACGAAGTTCATTGAAGCGAATGAGCGAAGTAGTTGCCGATGAGATGCCAGGCCATCCTGTTGCAGTGCTCACTGGCCCGAACCTGGCTCAAGAAATTATGCAAGGACAACCAGCAGCAGCAGTCGTGGCGATCAATGACAAAGCAATCGCTGATGAATTGCAAAAGATATTTGCCCAGCCCACATTGCGGGTGTACACCAATCTTGACATCGTTGGTTGTGAAGTGGCTGGAGTCGTCAAGAATGTCATCGCGATTGCTTCGGGAATGGCTGCCGGTATGGGATTCGGCGACAACACCCGAGCAACGTTGATTACTCGCGGGCTAGCCGAAATGTCGCGCTTAGGTATGGCGATGGGTGGAGACGGCTACACCTTCGCGGGTCTGGCGGGCATGGGTGACTTGATTGCCACATGCGCTTCAACGCAAAGTCGCAACAACATGGTTGGGCGGCGACTTGGTGAGGGCGAATCAATTGGCAACATTTTGGAATCGATGACCATGGTCGCCGAAGGTGTCAAGAGTTCACCGGCTGTGCTTGACTTGGCACGGCGTTATTCCGTCGAAATGCCAATCACTGAACAAGTGGTGGCGGTATGCCACGAGGGACGAAGTGCAGCAGACGCAGTTGCGCTCCTGATGCAAAGACGACGGAGAAGCGAAATTGGTTAAGACAGCGACAAATGAATTACCAAAAGAAGTAGCGGCTCACGGACGAACGATCGGAATTCTTGGTCAACCGTGGCGAGCGACTGTCACCCCTGCTGGTGATGTATATCCGTGGGACGATGCTGAAGCAGTGAAGTGGTATGTGGCAGCCGATGATCGTTGGCATATTCCTGCCGATGAAGTGGCGGTACGTCAACGGTCAATTGATGGTGCGCCAGTACTTGAAACTCGAGTACGAATTCCGGGTGGAGATGTCATTCAACGGGTGTGGGTCGCCACTGGTCGATTGGGCAGTGCGGCGCTCATGATGGAATTTGAAAATGATTCCCCGATGGCGATTGCGATTGCCATCGATCGCCAAGACTTACTGGTCTCACGACCAGTAGCTGTTCGCTCGTCGGCTGGAGAGTGGCCAGCACCAGGCTTGGAGATCCCGCGTGAACCGACGGTAATTCCAGTAGGTCATCGCACATCAGTGCGAGCAGCATGGGTGATTTCTGGGTTGTCTTCTGAATTAAACATTGCCGACTTTGCTGATTGGACGGCAGTTGCTCGCGGTTGGGTTTCATTGAGCGAGCGAGCTTCGCGATTTGCCATTTCAGATCTCCGTGATAGCCAACGTGTCGACGAATTGATTGTGGTTGAACGTACCGAAATCGCTTTGAATCCCTTGTCTTTCGGCGATGCTCCAGATGTGGCCGTGCGTTGGTTGTTGGAAGAGCGTGAACTGAAACGAATGGATTTGAAAGAGACCGATCTCGTTGAACTGTCTGGGGCAGTTGAGACAATTTCTCGTGCAGCCAAGCGCGGACGAATTGCAGTCGTCGATGCGATAGTTGGTCTCAAGGCCGCGGCATATTTATTGGGAACGGCTCAAGAGAGAGCCTTAGTCGACCTAAGAAAAGTTGTCGCCAAAATTGTTGGATCAAAGAAAACATCATTAATGGCAATGCTGCATAACGGTTCGTCTCATGTAGATGGTCCAAACGTGAATTTGATTGTCAGCGAAGTCGAGAATGAATTCGCGGTGATGTCCGATGACGGTGTGATTACATTTTTGCCCGGTGGAGTGAAGCCCGAGCGTTTAGGAGTTCAGTTTGAGGTGCATGGCATTGCCGTCGGACTCACTCACCGAGTGTCATTTGCAGTTCGTTGGCATGGTCCGAACGCTGCAGTGATCTGGGAAGTATCTGGTCCTGATGATGTGGAGTTGCGCTCGGGAGTTGACACGACTTGGTCGTCAACGAATGCGTCAGGGGAAGCGTTATGGCGCGTGGAGAATGTTCCAGAAACCGCTTTGGTAGTCAGCGATAACTTGTCATTTTCTTAAGATTTTGGCGGTCGCGATGAGTGCCTGAAGGCGATCGCTGACCAACGCTGAAATTGCTGGATCTGAAGTTGAACCATCGGCTGAAATTCTTGCTGCACCTTTAGGGATTTGGCCACTTGGTTCGGAGATCACGGTGTTGCCGAGTAAGCCCAAGATTCCGCCAAGTTGTTCAATCATGTGGGCACCACCAGTGCCACCTGACGAACTCACCAAACTGATCGCTTTTCCGGATAACACATGTTGACCCATGGGTCGACTCGCCCAATCGATTGCGTTCTTCAAAACTGCTGAAGGTCCAAAGTTGTATTCAGGAGCAGCGATGAAGAGAGCATCAGCAGATTTCACTAAGTTGCGCCATTCGACAACGCTGGCTGGAGTGCGTGATGAATCTTCGAGATCTTCGTTGTAAAACGGCAGCGAACCGATCTTGTCGTAGAAGGTGAATATGAGATCAGCTGGTGCCATTTGCTGGGCCAATTTCACGAGTCCTTGATTTGATGATTCTTGACGCAAGCTTCCGAATATTCCGAGGATATGAATTGACATCTGTCAATTATGACCGTGAAGTGGTGCGTGGAACCAACTGAAATCGGGCAAGATAGAGGGGTGCAAGCACCTATTCGCGTGGCCTACACATTTGAACAGTGTTGGCATCGCGTACCTGGAGGGACGGCGTCTGCCGCTATTCGTGCCGCAGTTGCTCTTGCAGATATCCAAGGCGTCGAGTTAGTAGGTGTTGCTGGAACTCATCGACGACCCCCCGAGCCTTCTTTTGTGCCCCCGATTCCCATTCAATCTTTGCCCTTTCGTCGGCCGTTGTTGTACGAAACATGGTTACGTTTCGGTTGGCCGCACATCGAGCGCGCGACGGGTCCTGTCGACGTTTTGCATTGCACCGGTTTAATCCCAGCCCCGTCTCAAGCGCCATTGGTGGTGACGTTGCACGACGTGGCTTGGCGACATCGCCCTGATCACTTCACGCGCCATGGTGTGCGAATCTTTGAACGTAGTTTGGTTGAAATTCGACGACGAGCCGAAATTGTGATGTGTCCTTCAACTGTCACGATGCTTGATGCAGAGCGTGCTGGTATTAACGCCGATCGCTTACGTCTTGTGCCCCTTGGCGTGGAATCTCAACCAGTGACCGAGGCCGATGTTGCCGCAGTGCGAGCTAAGTACTCGTTACCAACTGAGTACCTGCTCTTTGTCGGCACGGTTGAACCGCGAAAAAATTTGCGTCGCCTCGTTGATGCGATGGCGGTGTCGAATTGTTCGTTACCGCTAGTCGTGGCGGGTTCGCAGGGTTGGGGCGAAACCGGCGTCAGCCCGACAAGTTCGGTTCACTTCATCGGATTTGTTGCTGATTCTGACTTGCCTGCTTTGTATTCAAGTGCTGCAGCATTCTGTTATCCCAGTGAACGCGAAGGATTCGGTATGCCGGTCCTTGAGGCGATGTCGTATGGGACGCCGGTAGTGACGAGTCTCGGAACCTCAACAGAAGAAGTGGCAGGTGGGGCCGCCGTTTTGGTTGATCCGTTTGATGTTGAAGATATTGCGCGCGGTATTGACGAAGTGCTTTCTCGACGCCATGAATTGTCATTTTGGGGTTTGCGCCAAGCCGCACGCCGGCAATGGTCTGAAACGGCACGACTCACAGTTGCTGCGTACCGTGAGGTCATCGGTTGAACACATCGCAAGCAAAAGTGGCTGTCACCGTCAATTTGATGTGGTGTGTTCCTGGTGCAGTTGGGGGCAGTGAAGATTATTTAGTGCGCCAGTTATTGGGCATTCCTCACACGGATTTTGATATCACAGTGTGTGCTCCAAAGGGATTTATCGCAGCTCATCCCGAGGTAGCCAAGATTCATCGGATTATTGAGTCCGGTCATGACGGACGCTCGCGCCCTCGCCGAGTGTTGGCGGAGTCAACATGGCTATTTGCACAATCAGAAGGCGCGGCCTTAGTGCATCACGGTGGAGGCACGATCCCAAGTCGTCATCGAAGTCCCACAGTTTTGACCATTCATGATCTGCAATACCGAGAGTTTCCGCAGTATGTGCGGCCGCACAAACTTGCCTACCTAAAAACTGTGATGCCTCGATCGGCGCGACGTGCTGATCTCATCGCTGTCCCAACGGAATTCGTCAAACAAACTGTCGTTGATGCATACGGCATCGATCCTGATTGCATCGTCGTTGTACAACACGGGATCGAAAGCACTCTTGGCGTTAATGCAACAAGCGAAACCGAATTGCGTGAGAAATATTCTCTGGGAGTCGGCCCGATTGTTTTGCTGCCAGCGATGACTCATCCCCATAAAGGCCACTTGTTCTTACTTGATGTCATGGAAAAACACTGGAAGGCCCAAGGTGTGCAACTGGTTCTTATCGGAGCTGCAGGTGCAGCAGAAGATGCAGTGAGTCGGCGTGCACATTCAGCCGAGTTGAAGACGTGTGTCAAGAAGTTGGGTCGAGTGAGCAAAGCCGACCGCGATGGGTTGATCAAGATGTCAAAAGCACTCGTTTTCCCCAGTGAATATGAGGGTTTTGGTGCACCAGTCATTGAGGCAATGGCCCTCGGAACTCTGGTGATTTGTAGTGATCGAGCCTGCCTTCCTGAAGTTGTAGGTGATGCTGGACTTGTGTTGCCGTTGAACCATGATGCATGGGCAGGTGCACTTGATCTCGTTATTTCAAAACGCTCTCAATACCTTGAAGCATCGGCACAGCGATTAGAAAATTTCACGGCTGAAGCATCTGGAAGAGCTTTGGCCGAGGCATACCGAACGGTCTTGAAATGAGTCAACTACAGAACTTTGAACAAGTTGCGAATTCGCCTTTGAAGTTAGTCGTACTTTGTCCTCACTTTGAGCCCGACACTGCGCCTACTGGTGTGGTGATGACAACGATTGTTCACGAACTTGCCAAACTGGGTCATGAAATACATGTAGTGACGGCACTGCCTTGGTACCGCGAGCATCGTGTTGAAAGTCAGTGGGCCAAAACAACGTGGCGTACTCGGACAACCTCGACACCGTGGGGATCTGTGACCCGTCTCAATCCATTTGCTGGCGACGATAAGAAAAACTTATGGCGCAGAGCCCTCGGATTTATTGGCTTTTCGGTGATTTCAACTTTTGCTGGTTTACAGGCTGGGCGAGATCACAGTGATCAGCATCGCGTTGATGCCGTCATTGCCATGTCTCCGCCACTCACCCTCGGATTAAGCGGTTGGTTCATCGCGAAGGGTCGTCGAGCCCCCTTGATTTTCAATATTCAAGATGTTTTCCCTGATGCCGCCATTGAAACTGGCGCAATTACAAATGCTGCGGTGATCAAGGTTTCTCGTTGGCTTGAGAAAATCTCTTATCGCTTGGCGAGCATCGTGACTGTGTTATCGGATGATTTGCGCGACAACGTCGTCGCGAAATTGCCGTTGGCGCAGGCGAGCAAAGTTGTGGTCATTCCAAATTTTGTGGACACTGAAGTCATTCGACCTCTTGACCGAATGACGAAGTATCGCAACGATCTCGGCATTGACGATCGTCCAGTGGTGATGTACGCCGGCAATGTGGGCTTTTCTCAGTCGTTGAATTTGCTGCTCGATGCCGCCCGCGAATTCCCGGATGTTGCATTTGTGGTGAATGGTTCAGGGGCAGCGCGGTCAGCGCTTGAAGTTGAAGCCAAGAAATTGACCAATGTCATTTTCGGCGACTATCAACCGATCGAGCGGTTGTCGGAAGTCTTGGCAACCGCGGATATCCATGCGGTGCTTCTCAAACGAGGCCTTGGCAAGGTGAGCGTGCCATCAAAGACTTACTCGGTCATGGCGGCGGGGCGAGCTGTTGTTGCTGCTATCGATCCCGGGACTGAAGTGACTCGGCTGATTGACGGCGCAAAATGTGGTGACACTGTGCCACCTGATGATTCGACAGCCCTGATTGAGGCATTACGAACAATGTTGGCTGATTTCAACGAAATTCGTCAGATGGGCGAGCGCGCTCGGCAGTTTGTGGAGCAGGTGGCTTCGCCGACTTCGGTGGCTCAGCAATACGTTGAGGCAGTTCATGGCATCTCCAAGGGCCGGTAACGACAAGTTCGGTCCATAATCAGGTCCGTGCTCGGCATTTGCGGGTTTATGCAGGTAGCCTTTCTCCCTCGTGGGTAAGGCATCGTCAGCCAAAAAAGTCGCTCGGCTCGCTCAAAAGGGCAAAGGGCGCAAAGTTCGTTTTCAAGGTGGAACATTGTTCCCCGCTTTGATCGTGGGTATCGCCGTATTCGGTGCTGCTCTCATCGTGTATTCGCGGGCGTCAATTCCCAACCAAAATGTTCCTCCAACAGTTGAAGATCACTGGCACGCGTCGTATGGCTTCTATGCCTGCGACAAGTGGCTGCCCGATTTGCAGGGCAACAAAGAAGAAAAAGACACTGCTGGACAATTGCTCAGCGAAGGTTTCCGCCGCACCGGTATTCACAGTCACGACGACGGTGTGATGCATTGGCACCCATATTCGTCTGAGTCCACTGGTCGTAATGCCAAGTTGGGAGTTTTCTTAAGTGTCTACGGCGTCAAACTCAATGACACCAAGCTCGAGTTCCCAGCCGATCAAGGTGGGGCCGTGTACGAAGAGGGTGTCACTAAGTGCACCGACAAAAACGGCAAATCTGTTGATGGCGAGCTCGTTGTTTATGCCTTTGATTCGTTCGATAATGCGAACAAGTACACGACTTCCATCACGAACTTCAATGACGTTCGCCTCAAGCAAGACGGAATGGCGTTTGCAATCGTTTTCGCTCCAGCGGGTACAAAGGCTGAATTGCCACCTTCAGCAGCGTCGCTTCCGCAACTAGGTGCTGCTGACGGAAGTTCGACTGGTCAGACCACGACGACAGTTGTTGGTGCTTCCACTGTTCCGGGTGAGTCAACGGTTCCTGGTGAGTCAACGGTTCCTGGCGAGTCAACAACGACCGTTGCGGGTGCTACGACTGTGCCAAGTGTTTCGACCACCACGGCCGCAACGACAGTTGCTCCGGCTGGACCGACCACGACTGCTGGCTGATGCGTGCGGTGGTGTTAGTTGGCGGGTTCGGAACTCGGCTGCGCCCACTGACATTTACAACTCCTAAACCGATGTTGCCCGTTGGGCACCGTCCCATCGTTGAAAATCTGGTTCGGATGCTGGCGGCTGCAGGAATTGACGAGGTCGTCCTTGGTCTCGGATTTAAGCCTGAGCCGTTCATTGAAGCATTCCCAGATGGGACATGTGCCGGAGTGCGATTGCATTACGCCGTTGAGCCAGAACCACTTGACACGGCGGGCGCTATTCGTTTTGCCGCCGATCATGCTGGCATTGACGACACATTTGTGGTTGTCAACGGGGATGTACTGACCGATCTTGATGTTGGTTCATTAATCGCTTTTCATCGAGCAAAGCAGGCAGAAGCAACGATTCACCTTACTCCTGTCGATGACCCATCGGCGTACGGAGTTGTGGCAATCGACGCCGACGGACGTGTTGAACGATTTGTTGAAAAACCTATGCCTGGAACGGCACCGAGCAATTTGATCAATGCCGGAACCTATGTGCTTGAACCATCGGTTTTGCAACGTATTGAAACTGGTCGCAAGGTTTCCATCGAACGCGAGATCTTCCCGCTCATAGTTGCTGATGGTCGTTTGTTTGCGATGGCAACTGATGATTATTGGATTGATACCGGCCGCCCCGAGCCGTATCGCCGTGCCAACCTAGACATGATTGATGGCGTCCGCCGACGAATGTCGGCGCCGGGCGTCGAGAGTGGTGCCGATGTTCATCCGACCGCATTGATTGAGCACAGTTTGGTGTCTTCTGGTGCGATTGTTGCACCAGGGGCAAGTGTGCATGATTCCGTGATTCTTGCGGGAGCCGTCATTCATGAGGGCGCATTGGTCCGTGACTCAATTGTGATGGGAACGGTCGGAGAACGAGCGACGATCATTGACACAGTTGTTGGCATCACTGGTGTGATTCCTGAAGGTGCCACGCTGGAACATGCGTTTGTACCTGACCCAACTGCCGTTTAGAGTGCGGGGATGACTCAGCGCAGCGTTGCCAAGCAGCCCGGCGCAGTCATGGTTATCGGTGGCGCCGGATTCTTGGGATCGCATATTGTTGACCGCTTGCTTTCCGATGGTGCGCGGGTTGATGTTGTTGATGACTTATCAACTGGTTCTCTAGCGAATCTTTCAGCAGCCCGTTCATCGGCGGTTGACGGTGCACTGCGCATCCACACTCTTGATGTCACGATTCCCGAATTTGTTGAAGTTGTTCGACTTCGACGACCAGACACGATGTACGTCACTGCATTATTGACTCCGACCATGCACGACTCAGTTGGATGCACGAAGAGTTACGCAATAGCGGTGGCAATATTTGAGGCGGCTGTTCAGGCAAAAGTGGGCAAGGTCGTCGTCACTTTGCCGGCTGCTGTTTTGTATGGCGAGGTTCCCGCGAGAGATTTGCCGATTAAAGAAGATCGTGAACGGCGACCTGTTGGCCTACCTGGCGTGACAGCCAACGCGATGATTGAACTATGCGAGATATATCGCCGCGACCACGACATTGAATTTACTGTGTTGGCTCTCCCGACTGTGTATGGGCCGCGACAGGAGCCCAACAACAATGTCGTGTCAGCCTTTGTCGCCGCACGTTCAACAGAAACTGATCCAGCGATATTTGGTGACGGAAAACAAACTCGAGATTTTCTGTTTGTCGACGATGCTGCAGATGCTGCGTCAAGGGCATGCGTCAAGGGTGGCGGATTGGTCTTGCATATTGGAACTGGTCAACAGACGAGTGTGAAAGATTTGTGGGCGCTGATCGGCGAAGGAAGACCAGCCAACTTTGAGCCAAAACAAACTCACAGTTTGCAGCGAGTTGCGCTGTCGGCATCGCGAGCACGTCTGCATTTGGGTTGGTCATCATGGACAACTTTGGCCGACGGAATCAACCTCACGAAGGCTGGCTAACTCAGGCCAATGAGTTGATGTCAACTAGACGGGTATTGCTAACGGAACAAGTCTTCTTGCGGTGGTCGAACAATTTCACTGATTGATGATTCACGTAACCACGACGGGTCCAAGCCACGTACGACGGCAACTGGCACCCCGTTTGATTTTCCCATCACCAATTCAGCAGCCGAGGCAACTTCATCGGCAATGGAAACCTCAGTGACCTGCATCATTCGTCCTAACGCGTCGGGGGTTCCACGTAGGTCGAGAACTCCAGCAATGCCGGCGACTCCGATTGCAACATCGGTCAGTCCTTTGCGCCAGGGTCGACCAAAAGTGTCAGAAATGATGATTCCGACGGAGACTCCAAGTTTGGCGCGAATAATGTCGCGAATTCTTCGCGCTGAACGATCACTATCAATGGGTAACAAGGCGGCCCAACCACGTTCAACATTAGAGAGGTCGATTCCGCTATTGGCACAGATAAACCCATGCCGCGTTTCGGTGATGATGAGGTCGCCGCGACGGCGAACGACACGCACTCCTTCTTCTTCAACCAGAGCCTTGTGCGAAAGCGGGTCGTCGGGGTCGATTTGCACCATACGACCTTCGGCCTTTGACACAATTTTTTGCGTGACAACGAGTACGTCTCCGTCGAGTAGTGGCCCATTGGGTGCTTCTTGGCAGGCTTCAACGATGACATCACCTAGTTGATCGCCAGGAACGATTTCGCCGATGCCGGTGACACCCCAAGCGGTCATCCGGAGTTGTTGATTCTGTTCGCTCATGACTCTCCTTATTTGACTGCTTGTAAAACTTTACGGGCAAGCACTTGAGTGATGTGTGGTGTTCGCATAATCGTGTCGGCAACCACGCATTTCATACCTTCGCGTTCAACGGCACTTTGAAGGGCCTCGTCTTGTTGATCAATGACCAAAGTCGAACAAATCGGAGCATAGATTCGCGCGACTCCAACGACGGAAGCTTCGTGGCCAAGTTCAATGAGCATGCGATCGGCGGGGCCTTTGAGGGCCGCCCCAGCAACGATGGGAGAAATCGCGACGACGCGATCGCGGTTTGCCTGTAAGGCTGTATCAACTCCAGTAAGTGCCCGAATCGGCCCCAGAGAAACGATCGGATTTGATGGGGCAATAATGATCGCGTCAGAAGAATGCACTTTGTCGATGAATGTTGGCTTCGCGGTCGCGGCGCCAACAAACTCAACACCAGTGACTGGGACACCGTGTCGACGCTGGACGAAATATTCCTGGAAAGAAATTGTGGATGCAACCCCGTTTTCAAGGATGTCTACTTTGGTGGCAACTCGATCATCCGACATCGGCATCATGTTGAAACTGAGTCCCCACGCCTGAGCTATTTCTCGGGTGACAGTTGAAAGTGTTGCACCTTCAGCAAGGCGTGCAGTTCGATACAAATGAGTTGCAAGATCTCGATCGCCCAAGTTGAACCAGGTTCCAGCCGCCGTTGAACTGTCGGGCTTGACATCTTGATAGCGCGCAAGTGATTCCATGACACGCCACGATTCATTGGCGAGACCCCAACCGCGTTCGGGGTCGATGGCATTGGCGACGGTATAGGTCACGGTGTCGAGATCGGGCGAAATATTGAGGCCGTGCATGATCGTGTCATCACCCGTATTGACGACAACGCAAATATTGGCAGGGTCGACTTCAAGGACGAGGCCGCGTAAGAAACGAGCAGCTCCGACGCCACCTGCGAGGACAGTAATCATGCTTCCATTATTCCGTTGAAACCCCTATTTCACGAGGTCGGTGTAGAGATTGATCAACTGTTGGACCGTTTTATCCCATGAGAACTTGTTGTACTGCTCGGTAGCAGCATGTTGAAGCTGTGTTCGAAGACCCGAGTCGGTCACAACTTTGGTGATGGCATTGGCCAAGGCGTCAACATCAAGAGGATTAACGAGTAGCGCGGCCGATCCGGCTACTTCAGGAATAGAACCTCGGGTAGATCCGACGATGGGCAATTGTTCAGACATCGCCTCAAGCAACGGAAACCCAAACCCTTCATCAAGTGACGGGTAAGCCATGGCAGTCGCATGTTGATATAACCATGCAATATTTTCGTCAGAGACGCGGCCAATGAGGTGAACCCGTCGCACGACTTCTTTGGGTAGTAATTCAAGAACTTGACTTAACTCGTGAGAGTCATCTCCGGCAGATCCAGCAATCACTAATTGAAGTTCGGGAATTTCTTGTGCGGCGATCGCGAAAGCTTCAATGAGACGCCGGTAGTTCTTGCGTTTCTCGATCGTTCCAACGGCCACGATAAAAGGTGCATTGCCGATATCGGTCAAAGCAGTCGGTTGAAGACTTTTTTCAACGTTGCGACGGGGTGGCGCGCCTAAATGAATCATCTCGATACGGGCTTGTGGAAATATCTCGCGCAAGGTCGAAGATGTGGCGTGTGACGACGCGTGGATCACGGCGCCAGTATGTACAGAGCGTCGAAGTGCATTCATTGAATGATTGATCACTGGTGGGCATTGGGTTGGGTTGAGAAGTGCCCAGCAGTCATACACCGTGACAAGACGGGGCAGTTTTGCGGGAGGAACTATGTAGTTCATTCCATGCAGAATTTGTACGTGCGGCACATGGCGCACAGCAGACGGAAAATCACGTTGACCCCAACTTTTAATAGTGATTCCGGCAGGAAAGGGGAGTCGCCGCGTATTCGCGTGCAACTTGGCGCGAAAACTCAGCACGTATTCAGTCAGTTCGACCTCGTCAACATGCTGGCGCAATTGGTATACCAAGCCCTCAACTGCTCGGCCAACTCCGGTCATCGGACCATGAAGTGGGCCAGTATCGACCCCAATTCTGATCACGAGAAACCCACAAGATTGCAAGACATCAAGCCGAGCGTAGGTCCTGAAGCGTAAGATAAGACAGTTCAGTTGCGATCCAGCGATCGCCCATTTCAGGAGTTCGTATGCCCCGAGCGTTTATCACTGGTGTTACAGGTCAAGACGGCCAACACATGGCCGAATTTCTGCATAGCAAGGGTTATGAAATTTTTGGCATGGTCAAGGGGCAGAACAACCCCAAAGGTGACATGCTGCGCGATGAATTTCCGTATGTGAATATCGTTCCCGGTGATCTTGCCGACTTGCCGTCGCTCGTGAAGGCAATGGAAGTTGCTCAACCCGATGAGATCTACAACCTTGCCGCCATTTCGTTTGTGGCATTGTCATGGAATCAAGCCGAATTAACGGCCAACCTGACTGGAACGGGTGTTCTCCGCATGCTTGAGGCGATGCGCATGGTGGGCGGCAATACCAACAACAAGATGCGCTTCTATCAAGCTTCGTCTTCTGAAATGTTTGGCAAAGTTCGTCAGATTCCGCAGACCGAACTCACGCCGTTCCATCCCCGCTCGCCGTACGGCTGCGCCAAGGTATTTGGCCATGACATCACCGTGAACTATCGCGAGAGTTACGACATGTGGGCGTGCTCAGGAATTTTGTTCAACCACGAAGGTCCCCGCCGTGGAGTTGAATTTGTGACCCGAAAAGTGACGAATGCTGCGGCTCGCATCAAACTCGGGCTTCAATCAGAACTTGTGTTGGGCAATCTCGACGCAAAGCGCGACTGGGGATACGCCGGCGATTACGTCAAAGCGATGTGGATGATGCTCCAACAGGACGAACCCGATGACTATGTCATTGCAACTGGAGAAACTCACACGATTGAAGAACTCGTTGAACTCGCATTTCAAGAAGCCGGTATCGGCGATTGGCATCCCTATGTGCGCCAAGACCCGAAGTTTTTCCGACCCGCTGAAGTCGATCTGTTGATCGGTGATTCAAGCAAGGCCCGCGAAAAATTAGGTTGGAAGCCCGAAGTTGACTTCCCAGGTTTGGTGCGCATGATGGTGCAACACGATCTCAAACTTGAAGCGAAGAAGGCCGGGATTTCTCTCGCCTGATATTTGTACTGGTACTACGCCTCGAAGGGGCGGTCAGACAGTGCATCGCTCAATGAATCAACGCTGATTGTCGCTCCATCATTGAGTAGTTGTCGCAGCGATAGTGCAAAAACAAGTAGCGCGACCATCGAACTTGCGACGAGTCCAATTTCAACGCGGGTGTACAAATTGTCGGATGCCAGCCAGGTGCAGCCGACAAAGGTGAGCATTCCCAGGAGCCAGCCAAAACCAACGCGGGCGTGACCATTGAGGGCGATCACTGCTTGGGCGGTAGCGAGTGCGACCATGTACAACGCGCTACCTAACGCCAACATGCTGAGTGAACTGCGATCAAGAGCGTCGTCGTACACAATTTTCAATAATGATGGTCCAAGAATAAACGAGCCGACTGTTCCGACGATTCCAACGACGATCACTACTTGCATGAGTTTGCGAAAGGCATTGCGGAATTCGGCGAGATCGCCCTGTGCAGCAAGTCGAGCGAGGCGAGGCAACAGTGCTGCCTGCACTGCTTGAAAGAGAAAAAGTGGTACTCGAGAAAGCAAGACACCGTTACCAAATGCTGTCACTAGAGTTGACTGCTCTTTGGTTGCCAAAATATTGATGGCAATCGGTCCGGCGTTCACGAGACCGGCACCCATCAGTGATCCAAGAAGTAACCAACCTAGGTTGGGGGTGACTTCGCTCCAGGGAGCGACTGGGCCGGGAGTAGTTTTGATATCACCGCGAAGCCAAACGATGAGGACCCCAGAGAGCGGCGAGAGTGCGACCAACATGGCGTATGCCCCAACGTTCGTGACGTCGAGTTGCCAAAGAATGATGCATCCAACAATACGAACGAATCCGTCAGCGCCCATCACGATTCCGTAAGACGCGAATCGACCCTGACCAGAACAAATTCCGCGAGCGAGATGTGTTGGTGCGTAAGCAACGAACGCGATGATGAGAGCCGCGGTGACGAGACCGTATCCTTCAAAAAATTCGCGCGTCGCGATCGAACTGACTCCAGCCAAGACGGCCACGATGATGCCAGCAATCGCTGCACCGAGGGGAACAATTCTGGCCACAATGGGTCGACCGCCCTGGTTGAGCGCCCGTCGATGGGCAAGGGCCCGACCCATCTCTTGTTCGAGGGGTAAAAAGAAACCCGGTGCGAGAACAAATGTGGCGAACCACAAGGCGACGATCGGTTTGAAGTTCTCCTTACCGAGGGCTTCCTGGCCGACCTTGAAAAAGGCGTAACTGGAGATTCCAGCAACGAGAAGGCCACCACCTACCGCCAAGGTGCCCTCGGGCAGAGGAATTCGTGGCGAGGGAGTCGGCTCGGCCAAAAGGGGCTCGTTATTACTAGTCAAGACCTGTAACCCTACTCAGAAGTGGCGCCTTGGACCCGAATTCCATTGATCGCTCTGACCTGATCCCCAAAGGTGTGGATGGCCAGTGACCTGAGGGATTCAATATCGGCGAGTAACCTTAATGAACCGTGGAAAACGAGATGGAATCAACTCTGTCCGCTGCAACTTCGTCACCCGAAGCCAGTGCGCTGGCCGCCCCAGGGGTCGTGGTGGCGATCGTCGTCGACCGACCGACTTCGACCTTGGAAGGGGTCTTGGCGGCGCTGGTCACCCAGGATTATCCAAATGTCCAGGTGTTGGTGTTGTTGACAGGATCTGATGCTGATGAGTTTGGTGTTGTGCACGAGATTGTCCAGACCACTTTTGCGACGACTGATCTGCCCCAACCCCACATCTATCAATTAGGTGCCAATCCAGGGTTTGGGCCCGCCGCAAATACCGCTTTACGCCTAGTCGAAGGCGACAGCGGTTTTTTCTTGGTGATGCACGACGACGTCATTTTGGCTCCAGATTCGTTGCGAATTCTCGTCGAAGAGTTGTATCGCTCGAACGCCGGAATGGTCGGTCCAAAGTTTGTTGAGTGGGAAGAAACTCGGCGCTTACAGGCAGTTGGATTTGATTGCGATTGGTTTGGCGAACTTGATAGTGATGTTGAGCCACATGAACTTGATCAAGAGCAGCACGATGCGGTTCGTGATGTTTTTGTTTTACCCTCAGCCTGCTTTTTGATTCGTGCCGACCTATTTCGTGAACTCGGTGGTTTTGAGCCAACTATTGAATTCTTCGGCGAAGAGCTCGACTTGTGTTGGCGCGCCCACATGTCTGGAGCCCGAGTTGTTGTCGTCCCGGCGGCAACAGTCCGCCATCAAGGAACAATTGTTGAGCGTTTAGGAACTCGCAGTCGTGACTCGGCGGCGCTTGACCGTCAATCTGAACGGCATCGAATGGCCACAGTTGCTTCATTGACTGGAGCGCGTCGTTTGCCGATAGTGCTTCCGCTTCTCATTCTGCTTTCTTTCGTCGAGGTCATCGGAGCAATTGTTCGGGGGCGGTGGCAGCGGGCGATCGCCGTGCTTGGCGGTTTGTTCAGTCTTGTTCCGAGTATTGGCACGATTGCTCGACGTCGTTCGCGAGTCCGCCTGCTGCGTCGAGTGCCAGATCATGAAGTTGTCGAGATGCAGGTGCGGGGGAGCGTGCGTTGGAAACGCATGATTCGTCATCGTCGGTATGTGCCATCAGTAAACCTCAGAACACCAGGGAACGCAGCACGCGAGCGCAATGCATGGGTCATGGCGGTGTGGGGAGTCCTTATCGTCTTTCTATTTTTGGGTGGACGCCAATTGTGGAGTAACGGAGTTCGCTCTGTTGGTGACTTGTTGCCACTACCCGAGTCGCCGCGCGATTTGTTACATCAGTATCTCAGTGGTTGGTGGGCTCAAGATCTTGGAAGTACAACGGCCCAACCAACGAGTACAGGCCTCGTCGCTCTCGGCGGAGTGATCACTCTTGGGCATATGGGACTTCTGCACACTTTGATCACCATTGGGTTAATCCCTATGGGTTGGTTGGGTGTCTCAAAACTGTGCGCTGTTGTAGCTAATGAACGAGCTCGCATTGTTGGAGTCATTGCTTACGCCGCAGTTCCTCTTCCATATGCCGCAGTTGCAAGTGGTCGACATCAGGTACTGATCGCATATGCAGTTGTTCCCTGGGCGCTGCATCTCATCAGGTCTTTCGGCGGCATCGGCCGTTCAATTGTCGATGATGAGCCAGGCGATGTCGTTGATCATCCGTCAACCAAGCAGAGAATCCGTATCGCGGCCAAACTTTCATTGCTTTTTGGTGTCACGTTGGCGTTTAGTCCAAGCGTTGTCTTCGTTGTCTTATTGAGTTCTTTGTTGTGGCTGCTCACTGCGGCGATTTCGGGTGGTTCGACGCGGGCAGCTGGTTTGGGATTCGCTGGTGCTATCAGCGCAACAGCTGCAGCGGTTGTTCTCAACATGCCATGGATTACGCGTTATTTATCGCACGATGGATGGAGCGCGATCGTGGGCGCACCAACTCATCATCCAGAGGATCTTGGGTTGTGGGATGTCTTGCGCTTCGGAATAGGTCCCGCCGCTCTCGGTGGACTCATTGTTTTGTTGTATGTCCCTCTACTCGTTGCTCCATTGGTGTCGAAAAATTCGCGATTTATCTGGGCTTCTCGGGCGGCGATTTTGTCAATCGCTTCTATCGCTTTGGCGTTGTTGAATTCTGGGGACCATCTTCCTTTCCGTCTCCCCGAAACTGGGATTTTGTTGGCACCGGTCGCGAGTTGCATGGCCATTGGTGCAGCCATCATTGTGATGGCGTTTGGTATTGACGTACGTGGTGGTCGCTTTGGTTGGCGCCAACCATTGGCACTCTTGTCACTTGTAACTCTTCCACTCGGATTGTTGCCCGTTGCTGCTGCATCATCTAATGGTCAGTGGGAACAGCCTTCAATAACCTTGGCTCAACAGATGAAAGAATTACTTGGCGATACGAGTCAAGGTGATTATCGGGTTCTAGTTATTGGCGATCCTCGATTGGTTACTTCAGATCAACATCCGTATAAAGATGGCTTGACGTATGCAATCGTGCAAAACGGTGAAATGACTATGTTGAATCAGGTGTCATCGATGGCAAATGATGCCGATAATTTGGTGCGGCCATTACTTGATGCTGTCGCGATGGGATCAACGAACCGAGTCGGGAGATTGATGGCTCCACTCGGTATCCGTTACATCGTCATACCGTTACTTGATCGGGTTCGTTCAACGAGTAACTCACCTCTACCGTTGCCGCTTGGTCTTCGTGAAGCCTTTGCCGAGCAATTGGATTTACACAATGTCTATGGTCCGTCAAGCATGGTGATTTTTGAGAATTCGCAGTGGATTCCATTGACCGGCATGCTCAGCACCGTGGCCGCAGAACAAAGTAGCGAAGGTGGATCCGAGGCATTGGTAGCGACCGAACTCAACGGTTCGCTTGCAGCTTTGAATGGTACGACAAGCTGGTTTAGCCCGACTCAAGAATTGCCTGCAGGTCGATTCCATATGGGGGTTCCGTTTGATTCTCGATGGAGACTGACAATGAATGGTCAAACCATCAAGCCCCAAGCATCTTTTGGAACAGTCATGCATTACGAAACGGGTGTTGGTGGCACGGCGCAATTGAATTACTCCAATCCAGTGAGTCGCTATTTGTGGGTGTTGATTCAGATGTTGTTGTGGCTCGCTGTCGTGGTCGGGATTTTGCAACCAAACTGGCGCCGTCGTCTGGCCCGTCAAAAATTTGAAATACCGGTGATGCCACCAGTTGTTACTTTGTCGGGTACCAATTCAGAAACGGTTGAATCATGAACCGCCGACTTGGTTTATATGTTGTTCTTGTTTTGATTGTCGGATTGGCAATCAACTTTTCGGATCAATCAAGCAATACGAGCGATGCCGTATTCTCTCGTTCGGTTTTACCAGGCACGCCTGCGATTATGCGTAACGACCAGTCGGTGACGAACACTTGGTTTTGTGCTGGTACTTCGGCAGCGGGAGAAAGTGACAACGGCACATATGGTGGTGAAGTTGTCATCTCCAATCCACTCGAAACTCCAGTCACTGGCTTGCTGACAATCCTGACGAGTGATCAAGCACCAATCACTCAAGCGATAAACGCAGACCCACGTTCGCAGTTGGTGATTGATATCAATTCGCTGGTTTCAGCGCAATATGCAAGCGCTTTCGTTGAGCTCAATGATTCTGCAGCGAGTGTCGAGCAGCGGGCTCTGCATCCTGCTGGCACAGCGGTTTCTCCATGCGCAAATCGAACGTCTGACCAGTGGTATTTCGCCGATGGATTTTCGGCCGAGTCGTCAGACTTCCGTTTGATATTGACGAATCCATATTTGTCACCAGCGATTGTCAATATTGAAATCACAACTAAAAATGGTCAACGCACGCCAACGAATCTTCAAGGATTTGTGATTCCTGCTCAGTCAATTCGAATATTGAATATTCCTGAATCTGGATTTCGCGATGAAAAGATTTTGGCAATGAGCGTCGTTGCATCAGCTGGGCGGATCGTGGCAGCAAAAGATCAGCATTACTTAGGCGCGGGGCGTCTGGGTCATGTCCTAACTTTGGGCAGCCCCTCAACATCAGATCAGTGGTGGTTTGCTGACGGTGAAAAGGGCGCTGGTATTTCTGAAACGTACATGATCTTTAATCCAACCGATCAAGATGCTTTGGCCGATGTGGTGATCCTTGGTCTCGACCCGGCAGCTGCATCAATACAGCCGACAACATTGACAATCCCTGCACATGATGTGGTGCCATTTGATGTTTCCGCAATTGTTGGACTGCTCGATGGACCTCACGGGGGAGCGGTCAGTGGTGAGGCTGGAGCGCAGTTAGTTGTTGAACGCATTTTGACCAAGCCGGCCGGCGCGAGCGTCGCGACAACTGCGGTACTCGGAGTCCAACGTGGTTTCCAATCCACACGGTGGAGCGTTCCTACTTCGACAACGATTGCCATTGAAGATGTGTTGATCGTCCTCAATACTTCGCCGTCTGACGGATTGGTCACTGTCTACTCGGTAGGGCCAGGGGGCGAAGAACCAGTTGCTGGTCTGAGTGATTTGCCGATTGCTGCCAACGGATTGTTGTCGATTGACTTGGTTGATCCGTTGTCGTTTGGTCGTGAACTGGAAGTCGTGAGTGATCAGTTGATTTTGGTTGAGCGGCGACTTGAACGAACCCCTACTTTGCGTGGGCGAAGTGGATCATTGGCCATTCCTGAAATGTCGGCATCGTGACCAGTTTGTTGATTGCTTTAGTTATTGCCGCCATCGTGGTCGTCGCGGCAGCGGTCATTCGCCGAAGGCGCGTTGTCGATGTTCCGACGCAAAAAGTCTTTTCCGCTCCGACCCAGATTGACCGATCTGATTTTCCTGCTGTACAACACGAGTGGATGATTGCAGTGTTTACCTCAGCGACCTGTCACGCATGCTCCGATATGTTGGCGAAGGCTCAAGTTGTGGCAAGTAAGAACGTGGCAGTTGTTGAAATTGAATATTCTGACCAAAAGGCGTTGCATCTTAAATACAACATCGAGGCAGTCCCGACGGTGGTGGTGGGCGATATTCGCGGCGTCGTTCACAAGTCATTTCTTGGACCAGTGAGTGCAACAGATTTATGGGCTGGTATCGCATCGGTTCGTGACCCGCAACTGCAAACTGCCACTGATGGGCATTGTCAAAATCACGGTCACGATTAAGCGATCATCACTTCGCCTTGTGTCAGTCGTTAACACTCACCGGAGTTTGCGCCGGTCCATCAAGGCCTTGTTGAACTAAAGCATTGACTAGGTCGCCGTCAATCGTTTCCTTTTCAAGCAGAGCTTCGGCAACGAGATCAAGGCCAATGCGGTGCTTAGTCAGCAGTTCAATCGCCCGAAGTTCTTGTTTGCGCAAAATGGAGTTGATTTCCTCATCCATCAATCGTGCGGTGTCATCGCTGTATTCGCGACCACCAGTCATCAGATCTTCACCAAGGAAGACATTTTGTTGATTGTGCCAAGCCATTGGGCCGACCTTGTCGCTCATGCCCCATTCGCGCACCATGCGACGAGCCAAGCCAGTGACGACCTCAAGGTCATTTGAAGCACCAGTCGTTTGCTGCTGGAAAACGAGATCTTCGGCGACGCGACCACCAAGAGCCATACAGATGCGATCAAGGATGTAGTCCTTGGAGAAACTGTGGCGCTCTTCGGGAAGAGTTTGCGTGACTCCGAGGGCCATGCCACGGGGAAGGATGGTGACTTTGTGTAGTGCGTCTCCATGCGGCAACACCGTTGCCAAAATTGCGTGACCACCTTCGTGGTAAGCAGTGACGCGTTTTTCTTCGGCGGTCAATATCAGCGAATCACGACGGGCACCCATCATGATGCGATCGCGCGCCGACTCAAAGTCAATGCGCTCAATTTGCGCACTTGCTCGACGCACGGCAAACAGGGCTGCTTCGTTCACCAAGTTGGCAAGGTCGGCACCACTCATGCCGGGAGTTCCCTTAGCCATCGTGTCAAGGTCAACGTCGGGCCCCATGCGCTTATCGCGACTATGCACTCGCAAAATTGCGGCGCGTTCTTCAAACTCGGGGAGCGGAACAACGATCTGACGATCAAAACGACCAGGGCGCAGCAAGGCTGGATCAAGTACATCGGGACGGTTTGTGGCCGCCAAAATGACGATTCCTTCTGAAGTTTCAAAACCGTCCATCTCGGACAACATTTGATTTAAGGTTTGTTCGCGCTCATCGTGACCGCCGCCAAGGCCAGCTCCGCGCTTGCGACCAATTGAGTCAATTTCGTCAATGAAAATAATGGCTTTACCCATCTTGCGAGCCTGTTGGAATAAGTCACGTACACGACTCGCTCCAACACCGACAAACATCTCCATGAAGTCAGAACCTGTGACTGATAAGAAGCCAACACCTGCTTCGCCAGCAACGGCGCGGGCGAACAAAGTCTTGCCAGTTCCTGGAGGGCCAACAAGCAGCATTCCTTTGGGAACTTTGGCGCCGATTTCTTTGAAGCGTTCAGGCATACGCAAGAAATCAACGACTTCTTTGATTTCAGTTTTGACACCTTCGTACCCAGCGATGTCGGCGAATGTTGTCGACGGGCGATCGGCGTTGTAGGCCTTGGCACGACTACGGCCAATGGACATCATGTTGCCCATTTGTCCTGAGGCACGCTTATTCATCCACATCAAAAAGCCCATCACCAAAATGAATGGCAGGAGGAGGGGAATGAGGTTCATCACCCAATTTGATTGCGGAGTGCTTGGCTTGAAATCAACACCTTGAGTGCGCAGAAGTTCGCGGTCACTTTCGTTGGGAAATCCTGGAGGAGCAGTCGTCGAGAACGAGCTGCCGTCAGTGAAAGTTCCGGTAATGGTGAGCGTTGAGTTATTGAGTTTGACTTCGTCGACTTTGCCGCTGGTGACTTGCGTGATGAACTCTTCAAAGCCCAATTTTTCGCGGTCGGGACCGGGGAGAAGCTGTGGTCCAAAAATGAGCACCAAAATCAGACCTAGCAGCACCCATGGTGACCACTTGGGCATCGATGGACGTCCAGTGGGTTTCCCGTCAGGATTCGGAGCATCCTTAGGCGACTGCGAGCGACCCAACTTGCGACCGGGGTTATTGCTCGACGGTGGCGCGGGTGATGGCGGGGGAGGGGGAGGAGTGGACTCGCTCATTCCGCCATGATACGACCGAGTTGCGACACTCTGTGGGTCGGGCACGGTTCAGTATGGGTGTCTTGGCGCTTTAGAAGTCACAGTTGACCAAATGATCTGCTCGGGCCTATCCACCAAAGGGGCTCGTCAATCCCATACCTTTTTGGAATGCGTTCGTGCACTCGTAGTGGTTGTCGGGAGACCGCCCACATTTCTTTGACGTTTCAGTACAACACATCGGTGATTTGGATTAACCACGTCCAAGATGAACGAGACATGCACGTGTACGAATTGTGTGACAAGCATTGGCAGCGCTTTGCCCCGCCGAATGGCTGGACTCTTGATGATCGGCGTCGGGCCGAAGTCCTTCCTTTCGTGCATCGCCTGGCCGGCTAACTCAGTCAATGACTCGATCTCATCCGGCGACTAACGCCACCCGCTTTACGGTTGGCGTTGCGGCTTTTGCCTGGCTTTTGGCTTATGTTGCGGCATTGCCGTTACAAGGCGTCCTGATCTCCCTGACGGGTCACGGCGGCGAGAAATCGGATACCTGGCCAATATCGATGACGGTGCTGTCCATTCTTTGTTTGTGGATCCCATTTGTCGTCATGCTGATCTTTGTCAGTCGACGTTGGGGTCAAGGTCATTTTCAAAATGACTACAAAGTTCGGACCCGTTTGATTGACCTTGTGGGATTGCCAATAGGAGTCGCGAGTCAATTGCTTTTGGTTCCAGCGGTCTATTGGCCGTTGCAACGTATGTGGCCCGGAACATTTTCGAGTAGTGAAATTGAACAGCGTGCTCGAGACCTTTGGGATAAGGCACATGGTGGATGGACCGTGGTTCTTGTGCTCGTGGTGGCGCTCGGGGCCCCAATCATTGAAGAATTGGTCTACCGCGGATTAATACTGCAGGCTTTGCAAAGTCGTCTCAACGATTGGTTGGCGCTGGCGATAGGGGCAGCTTGGTTTGCGCTGATTCACTTGCAGCCCGTTGAACTTCCTGGACTTTTTGCCTTTGCGCTCGTTCTAGGAATCTGTTTTCAACGGACTGGCCGTCTCGGGATGTCGGTATTTGCCCACATTGCGTTTAATGCAACTGGGTTACTGCTGGCGTCTCGGTAGGGCTGAGGTGGCAAGATAGATCTCCATATGGATGATCTTGAAATTGAGTCCGCCCAATCTGCGAAAAAAATCGGCAGCTCGGCGCGGAAAATGAACGGCGAACCTTGGAACCCTTTTCGTGGCTGGGAACGTGATCGTCTCATCACGTTTTGGATTCGTGTTGCGCTCGTTGGTATCAGCACGATTATTGCGATCAAAGTTGTGCAACCATCGTTGGTTTTTAAAGACAACACACCTACTGGCGGAGACATGGGTGCTCATGTGTGGGGCCCAGCGTATTTGCGTGATCATCTCTTGCCCTGGAAGCTCAATGGATGGTCCATGGATTGGTATTCCGGATTTCCGATTTACCGCTTCTACATGGTGGTGCCGGCTTTATTCATCGTCTTTTTGAACTTCATATTTCCGTATGGTGTTGCGTTCAAGATTGTTGCAGTAGCAGGCATCGTGACGTTGCCGGCCTGTTGTTGGGCCTTTGGTCGACTGGCCAAATTTGCGTTCCCGATTCCTGAACTATTCGCGATGGTGGGTTTGGTGTACCTGCTTGATGAGAGCTACACGATTTATGGAGGCAATGTCGCTTCAACCATGGCCGGCGAATATTCGTTTTCGGTAGCGCTGTCGTTTGCCATGTTGGCATTCGGATTTTTCGCCAACGGACTGCAAACCGGCAAACATCGCATCAAGGCTGCCGTGTTTATGGCACTTGCAATTTTATGTCATGGCATCGTGGCGATTTACGTTGTTGTCGGGCTTGTCCTCATGGCGTTGTTGTGGCTTGATAAAGCCAAGGTTCGTTGGTTTATCACCACCGCCGGATCGGGCGTCTTGCTTTCAGCATTTTGGGTTGGACCGTTCCTGTTGAACCACGCATACATGACCGATATGAAGTACAAGGGTGAACCAGGCAATGGATCCTTTACTTCATATTGGGGCATGTTCTTCGCGCTGCCACCATTTTGGAATGTCTTTATTTTGACATTTGCAATTATTGGATTTGCCGCCATGATCGTCAAACGAAACGTGGCAGGTATTTGGCTTGGTGTGACTGCGCTTGTGTTCGCAGCATTCGTCTATCTATTTAATGACAGTTTGCCGATCATCGGGTTGCTGTGGAACCCTCGTCTTTTGCCGATGTTCAACATGTGTCGCTACTTGCTCGCGGGCATTGGTGTGATTGAGTTCGTGAGTTTCATTGTGCGTTATGCGCAACATGAGCGATCTGCTCAGAAGAACGAAGTATTTGTTGAAAACGTGCAAGCAAAGACACAAATGTTCAACGCGCGAACGATCACCGCAATCGCTTCGGCATTTATTGTGCTGATTGTGCTTGGTTTCCGTTTTCAAGTGCTTCCTTTTGGTCATGTGAAAGATGAAGGTCAAGGTGCCGAATACACATGGGGTCCGTTTGAAGGCAAAGCCTCAAGTAAAGGTTTCGTCGATGGTTGGGCTCGCTGGAACTTTTCTGGTTATGAAGGCCGCTCGTCATACGGCGAGTACTACGGAGTGATTCAAGCGATGAAAGGCATCGGCGAAACGCGCGGTTGCGGCCGCGCGTTGTGGGAAAACTTTGGTGGAAACGACAAGTACGGAACAACGATGGCCTTGATGTTGTTGCCGTTCTGGACTGATGGATGTATCGGATCGAGTGAGGGTCTGTTCTTTGAGGCGGCTGGTACGACTCCGTATCACTTCTTGGCTGCTGGAGCGATGTCAAAGCAATCATCGAACCCCGTGCGTGAGCTGCGTTACATCAACAACGATGCAAAAGTCGGTGTGTCGTACATGCAAGAACTCGGAATTCGTTATTACATGGCGGTGACCCCAGAAGCAATCGCCAAGGCCGACGAAGTTGCGGCAAATGGTGGTGGACTCACATCTCTTGAAACCAGTGGACCATGGCATATTTATTCGGTGAGTAATTCCGACATTGTTGTTCCGCTCGACACTTTGCCAGTGGTGGTGAACGAACGATCAGGTGACTTGCGAGAACGTTGGCTTGAGCTTGGTACGAGTTGGTTGCAAAATCGAACTGAATGGGATGCGTTGCCTGCCGCGGGTGGTCCGAAGGAATGGCAACGCATTGATGTGGCAGTCGATATGGCGGCGCGCGAAGGCGAACCCGGATCTGACTCACGAAAAGTTGATGTCGTGAAGCCAACGCAACAGATCGTGCCAACCAAAGTTGACCCAGCTGTAGTTTCCGATGTCAAAATCGGTGAGGACTCGGTGTCTTTCTCGGTCGACAAAATTGGTGTTCCAGTGTTAGTTCGTGTGAGTTATTTCCCGAACTGGCAAGTGTCTGGTGCCAAAGGTCCGTATCGCGTCGCTCCGAACATGATGGTGGTCGTGCCGACATCGACTCATGTTTCAATGCATTTCAAGGCCAGTTTGGTGGACCGCTTCGCATATCTGTTGACGATCGTTGGGTTCGTTGCTCTGTTTGTGATGTGGCGTCGAGATCGACGTCCTCAAGAGGTCTTTACAGCGCTCTGAGCAGGGGATACCTTTAATTCCCTCCTTGATCTAAACAGTCAGCGATAGGGTTCAGCCAGTCATGTCATCAAAATTTTCACTCGATCAGATCGTTAAGGCGTACGACGTTCGGGGTACCGTTCCAGATCAGTTTGACGCCGAAGTGGCGTACGCACTGGGAGTTGGTTTTGCGCAATTCACCAAGACCAGTGTGGCAATCGTGGCACGAGACATGCGACCAACTGGACCTGAATTGGTGGCGGCTTTTGCTCAAGGTTTGATGGAACAAGGTGTCGACGTCATTGACATCGGTTTGGCTTCGACTGACTTGTTGTATTTCGCAGCTGGCAAGCTCGATGCACCTGGTGCCATGTTCACTGCATCGCATAATCCGGCTCAATACAACGGAATCAAGTTGTGTTTGTCCGGAGCTCGGCCAGTCGGCGTTGACACTGGTCTTAGCGAAGTGAAAGACATCGCTCAGAAAATTCTTGATGGCTTCAAGCCAGTGAAAGCCGCGCGTGCTGGCCGAACAACTGAACGTGATTTATTGTCGGCATTCGTCGATCATGTGGTGTCGTTTATTGACCCAGCAACGATTCGGCCAATGCGTGTCGTCGCCGACACAGCCAATGGAATGGGCGGACTCGTTGTGCCCGCAGTTTTTGAACGTTTGCCGCGTCTCGAACTTGAAGTGATGTATGGCGAACTTGATGGAACTTTCCCGAATCACCCGGCCGATCCTTTGCAGGCAGCCAACCAGCGCGATCTTCAGGCTCGCGTTGCGTCTAGTGGATTCGACATTGGTTTAGCGTTTGACGGCGATGCCGATCGAGTATTCGTGACCGATGAACTTGGTCGCGGACTTTCTGGTTCAACGACAACTGGTGTCTTGGCGACAAGCATGTTGCGCAAGACTCCAGGTGCCACCATTTTGCACAATCTCATTTGCAGCCGAGCGGTCCCCGAAGTCATTCGTGAACATGGTGGAGTGCCTGTGCGCACCAAGGTGGGACATTCGTTCATCAAGCAAATGATGGCCGAAACTGGAGCTGTCTTTGGGGGAGAGCACTCAGCTCACTATTACTTCAAAGATAACTATCGGGCCGATAGCGGACTCATTGCCACAATGTTGATGCTTGAAGAAATGAGTCGTGTCGGAGAACCACTGAGCGAAATTCGTCGTTCGTACGAGCGTTACTCGTCAAGTGGTGAAATCAATACTCAAGTGGACGACCCCGCTGTGGTTATTGAGTCGGTCTCCAAGAAGTTTGCTGCGTTCCCACAAGATCGTCTTGACGGCCTCACGGTTGATTGTGGGCCATGGTGGTTTAACTTGCGTCCGTCGAATACAGAACCACTTTTACGCCTCAATCTTGAAGCCCCGGATCGCGATGAATGCGATAATCGTGTGGCTGAGTTGCTTGCGGCAATAACCTCAGTCTGAAATAAGGAGTTCTTATGCCCATCGATCCCGAACTAGCAAATGTCTTAGCGTGCCCCGTCGACAAGGGCGTTTTGTACATGCTTGATGACGAAGACGCCTTGTACAACCCGCGTTTGCAGCGGCGCTACAGCATCCGCGAAGGTATCGCAGTGATGTTGGTTGATGAGTCAGAGGTTGTTTCATCGGGAGAACATGAGCGCATCATGGCCAAGATTGCTGCTGGCGGAGTCAAGACCACCGGACGCTGAGTCGGGCGTGTCATTGGCGACAGTGTCACGAAGGCTGACTTTGAGCGGTCTACACTCGTGACATCGGGCTGACAGATCGGTGCCAGCAGGCCCCGGCCCGGGATAGTGCAAGACAAGATGCGACCGTTGGTCGACATCCTTGTTTGCGCAACCCCGTGTTCATTACATCTTGTCAAAGACCTCTTAAGGAGCCCACCCATGTCCACTTCATTTGCTGATCGCAAAGACTTTCGCGTCGCCGATCTCTCGATGGCCCCATTTGGCCGCAAAGAAATCCACCTAGCCGAACATGAAATGCCCGGTCTTCGCGCTTTGCGCAAAGAATACGGAGTCACCAAGCCGTTGAAGGGTGCACGAATCTCGGGTTCGCTGCACATGACTATTCAGACTGCTGTCCTGATTGAGACCTTGGTTGAGCTCGGTGCCGAAGTTCGCTGGGCATCATGCAATATTTTCTCGACACAAGATCATGCAGCAGCAGCAATCGCTGTTGGCCCAAACGGAACTGTTGATAACCCATCAGGTGTGCCGGTGTTCGCTTGGAAGGGCGAGACGCTTGAAGAGTACTGGTGGTGCACCGAACAGATGATGACGTGGCCTGATGGCGACGGACCGAACATGATTCTTGACGATGGTGGAGACGCCACCTTGTTGTTACACAAGGGTGTTGAGTACGAGAAGTCGGGCGAAGTTCCCGATCCGACGACTGCATCAAATGCTGAATTAGCAATTGTTCTTGGTTTGTTGCAGCGCGGTCTCAAGACCGATCCAACGAAGTGGACACGTATGGCTGCAGATATCAAGGGTGTCACCGAAGAAACGACCACTGGCGTGATGCGCTTGTACAAAATGGCTGAGCGCAATGAGTTGTTGTTCCCCGCGATCAACGTGAACGACTCAGTTACCAAGTCGAAGTTCGACAACTTGTACGGATGCCGTCACTCATTGATTGATGCAATCTGTCGTGCAACTGACGTCATGATCGCCGGCAAGATTGCCGTTGTTTGTGGCTACGGAGATGTGGGCAAGGGATGTGCGCAAGCGTTGCGCGGACAAGGTGCTCGAGTCATTGTCACTGAGGTCGACCCCATCAATGCTTTGCAGGCGGCGATGGAGGGTTATCAAGTGACCACTCTTGAAGACATCATTGGTGAAGTTGACATTTTCGTTTCGGCGACCGGTAACGATCACATCATCACGATTGAGCACATGCTCAAGATGAAGCACAACGCGATTGTCTGCAATATCGGCCACTTTGACTCCGAAATTGATATGGCCGGATTGGCTCGAAGCGGTGCAACACGTGATGAATTGAAGCCTGGAACCGACTTGTGGTCATTCCCCGATGGTCACGCGATCATCGTGTTGGCCGAGGGACGTTTGGTCAACCTCGGTTGCGCAACTGGTCACCCGAGTTTCGTGATGAGTTGTTCATTCTCAAACCAAGTCATCGCACAAATCGAGTTGTTCACCAACCTCGCGGCGTATCCGCTCGGCGTGTATGTGTTGCCGAAGCATCTTGATGAGAAAGTTGCGTCGTTGCACTTGGGTGCACTTGGAGCCAAGTTGACGAAGTTGACTGATGAGCAAGCCGACTACTTGGGTATCGCTCCTTCGGGACCATTCAAGCCCGAGCGCTACCGCTACTAATGTCAAAGTTGTACGCAGAAAAGCTAGCCCGGTGTATGACTGGGCTAGCTTTTTTCGGTTTCGGAATCACCCTGTTTTTACGGGCCAATCTTGGGTTGGCTCCGTGGGATATTTTCCATAAGGGGCTATCTGAAAAGTTTGATATTTCAATTGGTCTTGTCATTGAGGGCGTTGGTTTATTGCTTTTGTTGCTGTGGATTCCATTGCGGCAACGTCCAGGTGTCGGAACAATTTTGAATGCGATTGAAATTGGTTTTGTCGTCAATCTGACGAAGCCATTGATCGGTGAGCCAGATCAACTGATTATTCGTGCAGTGATGGTGATTGCCGGAGTCTTGGTGATTGGGCTGGGATCTGCGTTGTATATCGGTGCTGGTCTTGGATCAGGACCACGTGATGGTTTGATGCTGGGATTGTCAAAGTATTCGATCGCTGGACGTCAGATCAGTATTCGTGTGGCACGAACAGTTGTTGAACTCACGGTGATGGTCGCCGGCCTCTTCTTGGGCGGTTCAATCGGTATCGGAACATTGATCTTCATGTTCGGTATCGGACCGCTTGTGCAGTTGATCTTGCCGCGCTTTGAAATGCGACTCGTGAGCGATCAAAAGCGTTAATTAGATGCCGCTCAGAATGCGCGCTGCAGCTGCAGTTTTTTCGCCCATGACCTTGTAGCAATCAGGGGAGATGCGGTCTTGTGGACCGACCACCGAGATCATCGCGATCGGTTGGGCTGGGCCGTCGTAGATCACGCTGCCGATGGCAATTGAACCAGGATGACCAGGGTTGATTTGGAAGTACCGCGGTTGGTCGTCGTTGGCTGATCCAAGCCAAGCAGCTTCGCCGGTGGGGAATTGTTTGATGAGTGTTTGAACAATTTCGGTGGTGGCAATGTCGGGTCGAAACTGCACAATCTTGCCAACTTCCATCGTGATCTTGAGATTGTGTTTGCTATCAATTTTGTCAAGCAATGTGGCATGTGTTTTGTCGCCGATATGAGTCAACTGCCACAAGAGTGCGGTTTCGCCAATGACTTCAGAAAGTTCTTGTAGTTGTTGGCGCGCCGTGTTGCGCAAATTGACCGCGACCCGATTCGACAAAGTCAGCACACGAGGAGTTAATTCCCATGCGGCGCCATGAGTTTGTTTTTGGATGTAGCCACTTGCTCCAAGCGTGATCAAAATGCGCTGAGCAGTGTTTTTGTCCATATTCATATGGCGAGCAAGCGCAGAAACCCCAATGGGTTGCAATTCCGCGACGACTTCAAGGACAGCGAGAGCATTTTCTACTGTTTGCAAAGTTTTCACAGCCATAAGGACCACCACCCTACACAATCAGTGACCTTTGTATTGGATAAAAATACGCTGGCTCTCATTGTGAGATGACTGAACGCTCAACTTTGCCATACCCATCTGGTTTGCTGGCTTTATGTTTAGTGCTTTGCGTTGCTCACAGTGTTTGAAAACCTTTCGCCCCGTCGCCGTTGTTAGAGGTTCGACTGGGTCCACCCGAACCTGTCCATCGTGCATATCGTCAAGTAGCGAGACGAGTCGCCCGGTACGGGCGACCGCTGACCTCAGCGGTGAAACACAAGATGTGATTCGAAGCCTGAAGTATCGCAATCAGCGGCGGGTCGTCTCCGATCTAGCTGACCGGCTCGTGAACTCGATTCTCGCCGATCCCGATGCTCCATCATTTGACGTTGTGACTTGGGCGCCGACGTCGATGGTTCGTCAGAGGCAGCGGGGTTATGACCAATCAGAATTGCTGGCCAAGGCCGTTGCAGATCGGCTTCGATTGCGATGCCGGAGATTGTTGTATCGCGATCGCAGCGCACCACAAACCGGGCGCAACAGGCAAGAACGTCTGAATGGGCCGATGTTTCGGGCCCGTCCGTTGCGACGTCCGTGTCGAGTGCTCGTAATCGACGATGTTGTGACAACTGGAAGCACTTTGCGGGCTGCTGCCCATGCGCTTGATTTGGCGGGTGCCAGTGAGGTGTGTTTGCTGGCCGTCGCAGCAACTCCTCGTGAACGTTCTACAAATTCGCGAGTTGCCTAACGCGCTGCACTGCGTCAGTTGGGTCAATATCTACCCATATTCCGTGTATCCCGACAGCGGTAGCAGCATCAACGTTGCTACGGGCGTCGTCAAGAAATGCGGCGCGATGGGCTTGAACGCCAAGTCGATTCAACGTCAGTTCGTAAATGGCACGATTGGGTTTGCGCATTCCCACTTCGTGGCTATCGACCACGTCATCGAAAATGTTGGCGAAATCGAGCATCGGCCACCAGGCCCGACGCAGTTCACGCACATTGTTGGTTAAAACCCCTAAGCGAAATCCTGATGCCTTGAGTTCGTGCACGAGTTCGATGACCAGATGATTGGGCTCGAACGCGAAACCGACGATCGGGGAGTTCGGAGAATCTGAAGTCGCCGGGGCGGGTGTTTCTAACGAACTGGGAGTTGGTTGTAATCCCGCATCAAGAACTAGGGGAGCAAGCTGTTCTCGATACTCAAGCATGCTGATTTCGCCGCGTTCAAGCCGATGCCACGGGTGATCGGTGTCTTGGCCATAATCGCCCATCATGACTTTCATGACCTTGTCAACGGGGTCATGGGGGAAGCGCTTTGCCACATCGGTCGGACGACCGTTACTGGCCAAAACTCCGCCAAAATCGAAAATGACGGCATCGATGTGCCGATCTGGTTGGTGTGACGGGTTTAGGGGCGTTATTGCAGGGTCGGGCACAAATTAAGTCTGCCTGTCGGGTCGCTTTCTTACATCATTGTTGGATGTGAACTTTGGGCGACCCTGAGGCTCGCAAATACCGCCTGTAGGCTCTATCCCTGCATGGGAATCCTCGATCGCATCCTGCGGGCCGGTGAAGGCAAGAAACTGAAGGCCCTCGAGGGTCTCGTTCCTGACATCAACGCCCTTGAGTCAACTATTCAGTCATTGTCCGACGACGCTTTGCGTGGCAAGACCACTGAATTCCGTACCCGACTTGAGCGGGGTGAAACGCTTGATGACCTTCTCATCGAAGCATTCGCAGTCGTGCGCGAAGGGGCACATCGAGTCATTGGACAGCGTCACTACGACGTGCAGATGATGGGTGGAGCAGCGCTGCACTTTGGATGGGTTGCCGAAATGAAAACGGGTGAAGGAAAGACTCTGGTCTCAACCTTGCCGGCGTATCTCAATGGTCTATCTGGTCAAGGCGTGCACCTCATCACGGTGAACGACTACTTGGCGCGTCGTGACTCTGAATGGATGGGTCGCGTTCATCGTTGGCTCGGACTCAATGTCGGGCTTGTTGTTCCAGGTTCACGCGAGCGTCCTGAACAAAAGCGAGTCGACTACGCCGCTGACATTACATACGGAACGAATAATGAGTTTGGTTTTGATTACCTGCGCGACAACATGGCGCCGACCAAGCTCAACAAAGTTCAGCGTGGTCATGCATTCGCGATCGTTGACGAAGTTGACTCAATTTTGATTGACGAGGCGCGTACGCCGCTCATCATTTCTGGACGAGTTGCCGATGCCGCGAATCTTTATTACCGGTTTGCTTCAATCGTGCGCGCTCTCAAGCGTGACATTGACTACGAAGTAGAAGAAGATAAGCGTATTGTGATGCCAACCGAAGCTGGTATCGAGCGCGTTGAAGCCGAACTTGGTCTCGACAACTTGTACGACGAAGTTCAGCGCAATCTTGTGCATCAGTTGCAAGTGGCGTTGAAGGCCAAAGAGTTGTATCGCCGCGACAAGGACTACATCATTCAAGGTGGCGAAGTAAAAATCGTCGATGAATTTACCGGCCGCATTCTTGAAGGTCGTCGCTGGAGTGAAGGTATTCACCAAGCAGTTGAAGCCAAAGAAGGCGTCAAGATCAAAGAAGAAAACCAGACGCTGGCGACGATCACCTTGCAGAACTACTTCCGCATGTACACCAAGCTTTCGGGTATGACTGGTACGGCACAAACAGAAGCCGCCGAACTCATGAATACGTACGATTTGCAGGTTGTGCCGATTCCGACAAACCGTGCAGTTGTGCGCGTTGATTCGCCCGACCAAATTTTCAAAACTGAAGATGCCAAGTTCAACGCAGTCGTTACTGACATCATTGAGCGAAACGCCAATGGTCAACCGGTCTTGGTGGGAACTGTCAGCGTTGAAAAGAGTGAACACCTTTCGCGACTACTCGCGAAAAATGGTGTCAAGCACGAGGTTTTGAACGCAAAGCAGCACACCCGTGAAGCCGAAATTGTGACCCAGGCTGGACGACTCGGCGCAGTCACCGTTGCAACCAACATGGCTGGTCGTGGCGTTGACATTTTGCTTGGCGGCAACCCTGAAGGTTTGGCACGACGGGCAGTGCTTGGTGAAGGTCATGCGGCCGACACATTGACCGACGAATTTGCATTGCCGCTTCCTCTTGATCAGATGCCCGACGAATATCGTGCGGCGCGTTTGGTTGCGCAAGCCCGATACGCCGAACTCTTTGCCGACATTTCGGCGAAGTGCAAAGCTGAAGGTGATCAAGTACGTGAAGTTGGCGGCTTGTATGTGATTGGTTCTGAGCGTCACGAGAGTCGTCGTATCGACAATCAGTTGCGTGGACGTGCAGGACGTCAAGGTGACCCAGGTTCAAGTCGCTTCTACTTAAGTCTTGATGATGAACTTATGCGTCTCTTTGCCACTGGTGCATTGAGTTGGGTCATGGGACGTGCCTTGCCCGATGACGAAGCAATTGAGCACAAGATGGTCACTAAGGCTATTGAACGTGCACAAAGCACTGTCGAAACTCGTAACGCCGAAATTCGTAAAAACGTCTTGAAGTACGACGAAGTGATGAACGAGCAGCGAAAAGTGATTTACATGCGCCGCGACCAAATTCTTGATGGCGTTGATCTAAAAGTTGCTGCGCTCGAGTACATGGCTGAAGCAGTCGATTCGTTAATCGAAACGCATTGCGTGAGCGAGGCTGATGACGAATGGGATCTCGAAGGTCTCACCAAAGAACTCAAGACGTATTGGCCGAACGATCTCAGTCCAGACTTGCTCGGACAATCATCTAATACCGACAAGATGTACGACGTCGTTATGGAAAATGCGACTGCTTACTACGAACAGCGCGAATCCGAACTGACTTCAGAAGTAATGCGCGATGTTGAACGTCAGGTCATGCTGCGCATTATCGATCAACGTTGGCGTGAACATCTTGAAGAGATGGACTACTTGCAAGAAGGCATCAACCTGCGCGCTATGGGTCAAAAAGATCCGTTGGCCGAATGGCAGCGCGAGGGCTATGAAATGTTCGGTGCCATGATGAAGGGCATCGCTCAAGATTTCGTGAAGTACGTCATGCATGTGCAGGTTGTGCGGAACGAAGAGCCTGCCCCCGTCGTACAAAACCTTCAGCAGACAAAGTCTGAGGCCCCTTCCGCAGTCAGCCAAGTCGCTTTGCAGGGCGCCGGCGAAATGCCACAGCAGGCAGCGCCAGTTAAGCAACAGCCTGTCGTGAACGACGAGTGGTCAAAGACCCCTCGTAACGCTCCGTGCCCGTGTGGCTCGGGCAAAAAGTTCAAGATGTGCCACGGCACTAACTGAGACTGTCATGCGCGATTTCACAGATGATTTGAGGGATGTGAGTCGACGACTCGGTGAGGCCAAGGTCTATCTCAAGATTGAAACTCAACGCGATCGTTTCCGTGAACTTGAAATTGAAGTATCTAAGCCTGGGCTGTGGGACGATCAAGAGTTTGCGAAAAAACTCAATGCCGAATACGCAAACACCAAAAGCGATATTGACATCTTTGACGGATTGGCTCGTCAACTTGAAGATGCCGAGGTGCTCCATGAAATGGCGCGCGAAATTGATGATGCGTCGCAAGAAACTGAAATTGAAAAAGGCATACAGGCAATCGCTCGCGAATTAAATGGCTTAGAAATGCGCAGTTTGTTTACGGGTGAACATGATGAACTGGATTGCATTGTTCACATCAACACCAAAGATGGTGGAGTTGACGCCCAAGACTGGAGCGAGCTTCTATTGCGGATGTATCAGCGCTGGGCTGAACGTCGTGGGCTTGATTTTGAAATCGACGATATTTCACCGGGAACTGAAGCCGGAATTATGTCGGTTGAGTTCACGTTGAAAGGTCGTTATGCCTACGGGCTCATGACTTCTGAACGAGGCACACACCGTCTCGTGCGCATTAGTCCATTTGATAATCAAGGTCGTCGTCAAACAAGTTTCTCCAATGTGCAGGTGTGGCCAGCAATGGAGAACCCTGATATTGAAATCGATGAAACCGATGTGCGGATGGAAGTATTCCGTGCATCAGGAGCTGGTGGACAGCACGTCAACAAGACCTCATCGGCGGTTCGGCTCATTCATGAACCAACTGGACTTGTCTCGTCTTCGCAAGAAGAACGTAGCCAATTACAAAACCGCGAAAAGGCGATGAATCGCTTGAAGGCAATGGTGGCCGCAAAGATTGAAGAAGAACATCAGACCGAGCTTGACCGCATTGCTGGCAAACAAGCAACAGTTGGCTGGGGTAGTCAAATTCGTAGTTATGTCTTGCAGCCATATCAAATGGTGAAAGATTTGCGCACAAACATTGAATCAAGCAGCGTTGAATCAGTGCTAGATGGCGATCTTGATGAATTTATGGTCGGATATTTGCAGTGGCGTCGTGCAGGCGACGATTCTTGACAAAGTACGACTGATAACCTAACTGCTTGACTTCATGTGGTCGACCACTTGGTCGGTCTCTTGCCCGAGGAGCAACATGATTCGCCTCGAAAACGTGACAAAAACCTATGGCACCGACATTCCGGCGGTGCGTGATGCGTCTTTCGAGATCGCTAAAGGTGAGTTCGTCTTTATGGTCGGCCCCTCAGGATCAGGTAAGTCCACTTTGTTGCGATTGATGAATCGCCAAGAACAACCCGAACGCGGTGCGGTCTGGGTAGCTGGCAAGAACATCAATGAAATGTCCGATTCAAAGGTCCCGTACTTGCGCCGAAATATCGGCAACATTTTCCAGGACTACAAACTTTTGCTGAACAAAACTGTTTTTGAAAATGTGGCCTTCGCCCTTGAAGTCATTGGGCGACCCAAGCACGTCATTCGCCAGCAGGTTCCTGCTGTTCTTGATCTTGTCGGTCTCTCCGACAAAGAAGATCGCTTCCCGCATCAACTTTCTGGTGGTGAGCAGCAACGAGTCTCTATTGCCCGGGCATTCGTCAATCGGCCGTTGATTTTGTTGGCCGACGAACCAACCGGAAACCTTGACCCAGCCACCGGTGAAGGAATTATGCGACTTTTGGATCGCATTAATAACACCGGAACAACTGTGGTGATGGCAACTCACGATCAGCGAATCGTGAACATGATGCGTCGTCGCGTCGTGCAGCTCGATCGTGGCGTTATTGTGCGCGACCAAGAACGAGGAGTGTACGACTGATGATTGCTCGTTTCAGTTACGCGTTCCGCGAAACCTGGGCCAGTTTTAAGCGCAATGTCACTTTGACGATGGCTGCGGTCATTACTTCTGCGGTTTCATTGTTATTGGTTGGTTCAACTTTTCTCATTCAGCGCGCTTTTGACAACTTGTTGACTCGTTGGAAGGGCGACGTTGAACTGATTGTTTATGTGCGTTCTGATGCTGATGCCAACCAGATTCAAGTCATCGAAGACGCGTTGAAATCTCAGCCAGCAATTATTGATGTCTCAAAATTGCGATACCTCGATCAAGCCGAAAGTTATGCCGAAGCGCAGAAATTGTTTGCCGGTGACCCCGGCACTTTGCGCTTGTTAACTCCAGAGAATATTCCGTCGCAATTTAAGGTTGTGCCGATTTCGCAGGACTCAAATCTGATTCGCGAACTTGGTGAACAATTCCGAAGTTTGGCCGGTGTCCGAGAAGTTGCGTACGCCCAAGATGTCTTTGATGTGGTATCTCGAGTCTCGCAATTTATTCGAATAGCAACGACCGCGATGTCGATTGTTCTGCTGATGGTCGCGGTTGGCTTGATTTGGAACACCATCCGAACCGCAATGTTTGCGCGTCGGCGAGAAATTGAAGTCATGAAATTGGTTGGAGCAACCAACTGGTTTATCCGAATTCCGTTCATGCTTGAAGGTCTGTTGCAGGGACTGATTGGCGGCGTGTTGTCGTGTTTGGGTCTTTGGGGGCTGAACTCGGCCTGGTCAAATGCTGTTGCCGACTTCAACGACACCGAACTTGCCGCGTTAGTTGTCACTGATGGCTATATGCGTTTCGTGATGTTCATTTTGTTAGGTATCGGAGCAATTGCTGGAGCGGTCGGATCAGGTATTGCTGCTTCACGTTTCTTAGACGTGTGACGTTCTATTAGGGTCTGTTCATGGCCTACGAAGAGATCATCTACGAAGTATCCGAGCAAATTGCGACGATTACTTTGAATCGTCCCGACAAGTTGAATTCGTTCACAAACCGCATGTTGAAAGAAATCATCGCAGCGTTTGATGAGAGCGACGCCGACGACAATGTGCGTGCGGTCATTGTCACTGGTTCGGGTCGGGCATTTTGTGCAGGTGCCGATTTGTCTGGTGGAGGAGAAACCTTTGCCAAAGGCGGAAGCGATGTGAAGGCCAAGACGGGCGTCATGCGTGATGGCGGAGGTCTGGTGTCGTTGCGGATCTTTGAAAGTAAAAAGCCAGTGATCGGCGCAATTAATGGTGCAGCTGTTGGCGTAGGTGTCACGATGACTTTGCCTATGGATATTCGCTTGGCAAGCACTAGTTCAAAATTCGGTTTTGTATTCGCCAAGCGAGGCATTGTTCCTGAAGCTGCGAGTAGCTGGTTCTTGCCCCGCATTGTCGGAATTTCGCAAGCCACTGAATGGTGTTTCACTGGCCGCATGATTAGCGCAGATGAAGCGAAAGAAGCTCGGCTTGTCCGTAGCGTGCATGCACCAGAAGACCTCTTGCCAGCCGCTCGGGCTATCGCTCGTGAAATCGCCGAGAATACCGCTCCAGTTTCGGTGGCATTGTCGCGTCAAATGTTGTGGCGCATGCTCGGTGCTGATCACCCGATGCAGGCTCACCGCGTTGATTCTCGGGCAATCAATTCACGTGGCGCAAGTGATGATGCCCGCGAGGGCGTGATGAGTTTTCTGGAAAAGCGACCCGCGAACTTTCCAGTCAAAGTCAGTGATGGATTGCCAGAAGTTTTCCCCGACTGGCAGGATCCACAGTTCTCGTGAGTGATGAAGGCTTAGACGAAATCTCGATGTTTGACCGAGTCGGTGGGATGCCGTTTTTTGAAGCGCTCGTCGACCACTTTTATGGCGGTGTTGTTGCTGATGAAGTGTTGTGGCCTTTGTATCCCGATCAGAGCGATCTTGAGGGAGCTAAGCGACGTCTGACGCTGTTCTTGGGTCAATATTGGGGTGGGCCTCAGACGTACATGGAAGAGCGTGGACATCCGAAGTTGCGAATGCGCCATATGCCTTTTCATGTGGGACCACTTGAACGTGATCGTTGGTTGGTGCACATGGCAGCAGCGATTGAAGCAACGACCACTGATGAATTACTCCGGCAAGAACTATTGGCATATTTTGTTCCCGCTGCCGAACACTTGCGCAACGACACCGGTTTACCGATTAGTTCGGCCAAACCGAAGTAAACAGTTTGGTCTTTGTGCGTTAGCTAAAGACGACAGTCTTGCGGCCGTAGACCAAGACTCGATGCTCAAGGTGAGCGCGAACGGCCCGAGCAAGCACGATTGTCTCGAGGTCACGACCTTTGCGGGTGAGATCAGCAACTGAGTCGCGATGGGAAACACGCGCAACTTCTTGATCAAGGATGGGGCCCTCATCAAGTTCTTCGGTGACGTAATGAGCGGTCGCTCCGATGATTTTGACTCCACGATCGTGGGCTTGCCGATATGGATTTGCCCCAATAAATGCCGGGAGGAATGAGTGGTGAATGTTGATGATGCGTGACTGGTATGCATCAACCAGTAGCGGCGAAAGAATTTGCATGTATCGCGCCAAGATCACGAGATCAACTTTGTTTTTGTTGAGAGTCTCGAGCACTGCGAGTTCTTGTTGTGATTTTGTTTCAGGTGTGACTGGAAGGTACTCGTAAGGAACACCCATGTGCTGCACGAGGTCGGCATGATCGGGGTGATTGTCAATGACTGTCACAATGTCGGCTGGAAGTTCGCCCGAACGCCAGCGACTGAGCAAATCAAAGAGACAATGTGACTGCTTGCTTGCCAATATCGCGACTCGCGGAAGATGGTCGGTGAATCGCATTTGTACATTCATCGAAAATTTGTCGGATACCGAAGCGAAGGCATGGAGAATTTCGTGACGGTCGAGAGAGAAACCATCAAGCTCAAATTCGACGCGTTGGAAGAAAACTCGCTCAACATCGTCGGTGTGCTGTTCGGCATGAACAATGTTTCCACCGTGAGCTGCGATGAATTCTGCGACTGCTGCAACGACACCACGTTGATCGGGGCAGGAAAGTAAGAGGACTCCGGTTGCAGACACGTCCACAAGTTTGCCTGCCGAAAAACTCAATTGCGACGTCGTTTGAGAGTCAGGCGAAAACAACCCTTGTCTGGTGCGCCCTAGGGCTGAGGGATTAAGGCGTGGCAGGCCACTGCGGCTGCTGCGGCCACATTGAGCGAGTCAATACCTGATGCCATAGGAATTTTCACCATGTAATTCACCGCTGCCAGTGCTTCGGGGGATAAGCCAGCACGTTCGGATCCGAGCACAATGGCGACTTTGGCATCTGGCGCTAGCCCTGTCCCAACATCGCGGATATTGAGTGCGTCAGGACGCGGGGTCAGTCCGCACACGATGTAATCGGCGTCTCGCAGTGCGATGAGCGTCGAAGATGCATCGGTCACCCGGCTGTAGCGCATGGAAAATGCTGTGCCCATCGAGACGCGCAGTGCGCGTCGGGCCAACGGGTCGGCACTATTGCGATCAAGAATGACTCCGTCAATTCCGAATGCCGCGGCGCTACGAACGATGGCTCCGATATTGGTGGGGTTGTCAACATCTTCAACAACAAGTAGATGACGTGCGCTTGACAGTAACTCGTTGAGCTTCAGGGGCGCAGGTCGTTCAAAGAGACCCATGATGTCAAGGGCTACTCCCATGCCTGTGAGTGTTTTTCGAACATCTGCATGCGCGGCATAAACAGGAATTGATGAATCAAGTGTGTGAACTATCGGGCTTGGTGAGACAGCATCAGTTAATACTTCAACGAGTCGACAACCTGCCGCTAATGCTCGTTCAACAACCAAGTCTCCTTCTGCAATAAACATTCCGAGGGTGATCTTTTCGGCTTCGCCAGTTTGCATCGTCTTAAAAACACGAGCAGGAATATTGCGCGGCCGAAGTTCTCGCTCACGTAGTCGAAATCGATCAAGGCGTTGATCGTCTAACGAATCAACGTAGATCATTTCGCGAGACATATTTTCGGCGTCAGAAATCAGTAGTACCAGGGATACGGCGCCCAGTCGGGATCGCGCTTTTCTAGAAATGACATGCGACCTTCTTGAGCTTCATCGGTCATATAGGCCAAACGAGTTGCCTCGCCTGCGAACACTTGTTGACCGACGAGTCCGTCGTCAATGAGGTTGAAGGAAAACTTCAACATGCGCTGAGCAGTGGGGCTCTTGCCGTTGATTTCTTTCGCCCACTGCAAGGCTGTTGCTTCTAACTCGGCGTGAGGTACGACAGCGTTAACCATGCCCATGCGTTGCGCATCATCGGCGCTGTACTCGCGGCCAAGGAAGAAAATTTCGCGGGCAAATTTTTGACCAACTTGTCGGGCTAAATATGCTGAACCAAAGCCACCATCAAAACTTGCGACATCGGCGTCAGTTTGTTTGAAGCGCGCGTGTTCTTTGCTGGCGATCGTGAGGTCGCTCACGACATGCAAACTGTGTCCACCTCCGGCAGCCCAACCAGGAACAACACAAATAACAATTTTGGGCATAAAGCGAATCAGGCGCTGAACTTCAAGAATGTGCAAGCGACCGCTTTTGCCGGGATCAATAGTCTCGGCAGTTTCACCTTCGGCATAGCGATAACCATCGCGGCCACGAATGCGTTGGTCACCGCCGCTACAAAAAGCCCAACCGCCGTCTTTGGCTGATGGCCCATTGCCGGTCAGAAGTACGCATCCGACATCGGTGCTTTGGCGAGCATGTTCAAGAGCTGTGAACAATTCATCGACGGTGTGGGGGCGAAAAGCATTGCGAATGTCGGGGCGATTGAAAGCAACGCGGACAGTGCCGTGCTCGACCGACCGGTGGTAGGTGATATCGGTGAAATTGAATCCTGGAACGACGTGCCAAGCCGTTGGGTCAAAGATGTCAGAAACTTTGCTCTCGCTCACAGGTTTATTCTCTCAGACGAAAAAGCAAAACACCCCCTTTTGACTGCTCATGGCAGCCAAAAGGGGGTGTCTTTTAGATGTTCTAGGCGCCGAACTTAGGCGATTCGTCAGTCATGTACATGATTGACGCGCTGAGCTGGCAGGCAAATCGATGGAACTTGAGCATGAAATCGAACATGCCGCGCGGTTGCTTGCCCGTAAACAAGATGGCGAGCCATGTCAATTCAGCACACACCAAAAAGCCGATTCCCGTGAAAATCATGACGATGAACGCAGGGATCAAAAGCAAGAAGCGGAAAAGCGTCTTGAGGCGACTGGCCTTGGCATCGAATTCAAAAGTGAATTCTGTTGGCTCACCGTTTGGTTCGGCACCGATATTGGGGAACTTGTCAAACATGTATGTGGAGTACGCCTGGGCACGGGCAGCGTAACCCAGCCAATTGCGCTGGACATTCCACAAACTCTGATTGCGCTTACCTGTAATGATGATGACCCACCACTGCAGGAATGTGCACACCATTGCCGCGATCTGCCAAACACCTGACACGATCTGGTGCGGTATTGCGAGCAAGTACCTGAAGAAGTTGGTGATTCGACTACGGCGTTCGGTGTATTGAATTGAAAACTGTGGTTGTGACATTGTGATCCTCCTTTGATCAAGGGCACTATATAAATCGCTGATCCAAATGTCACGTATTGTTACATCATGTGGTAGCGCCAACACTTTGTCCTGCGTAGTGGGTACTTTGATGAGATGTCTGCTTTTGGTCGCTCTCGCGTTGTTGCTGGGGCTGCAGTGCTGCTGCTCGTCGCAAGCGCTTGCTCGACTGGTTCGGCCCAAGGCGCTTCGAGTATTCCGGCAATGACGACTCTCGTCGCAGAATCGACCACGAGTGCGGTCATGGTTAGTTCGTCGACCACCACAACCACATCAACGACAACAATCGCTCCGACGACAACTGAGGCGCCAACGACGACGACTCTGCCAGAGGTCACGCCGCTTCTCATGCCGTTAGTGGCGGTCGGAAGAAATAACGGGCTCGAAACTGCCCGTATCCAAGAACGCTTGCTCGAACTCGGGTTTTGGCTGCAATTAGTTGATGGTGACTTTGGTGGTACGACCAAACAAGCAGTCATGGCATTCCAGAAGTATGTCGGTCTTGAGCCGACGGCAAGTGTTGATCAAGCAACCGCCGATGCACTGACTCTGGCAACCACCCGCGCTGTTGGCCAATCGAACGAACCAGGAACTTTGGTTGAAGTTGACAAAGACAAACAAGTTCTCTTCATCATGAACTCAGGGAAGCTCTTGTGGGCGCTGAACACCTCAACTGGTAGCGGCCAATACTTTCTTGAAATGAATCAGAAAGATTTAGTGACCTGGGAGACCGGACGTTCATTAACTCCGTCGGGGCATTACAAAATCAATCGTGAAAAGTCTGATGGCTGGTGGGATGGCGACCTTGGACGGATTTATCGGCCGAAGTATTTCAACGGTGGAATTGCGATACACGGTTCAGGGAAAATTCCCAATTATCCAGCTTCACATGGATGTGTTCGAGTGAGCACCCAAGCAATGGACATGATCTGGGCGTCAGGTTTGTTGCCGAAGAAGACCCCAGTGTGGGTGTACGGAAACGATGTTGAAGCAATTGGCGAACCACCGGTAGTGCCGACGACCACGACAACTACAACATTGCCTGTTGATCCAAACCTGACGACGACGATTGCTCCAGCCTGAACGTAATAACTACGCGGTGTTCGCTTCATTGCGGTCTACAAACTTGGCAGAATGTCTACGTGACTGATCGCCCTCAACCAACCCTCGGTGCCCGACTCTTAGCCGAAGGACTTGGCACTGCATTCTTAGTTGCTGTTGTTGTTGGTTCGGGGATCATGGCGCAACGCCTTTCACCGAACGATGCCGGTTTGCAATTACTTGAAAATGCTGCGGCAACAACCGGCGGACTGATAGCCCTGATCTTGGCATTGGGGCCAGTCTCGGGAGCGCACTTCAACCCAGTTGTCTCTTTGGTCACTCGATTGTTTGGCGGACTAACAAATTGCGAATTGGCTTTGTACTCGATAGTGCAGATCATCGGTGGATGCGTGGGTGCAGTGATTGCGAACTTGATGTTTGAACTTGACGCAGTGAATTGGTCCACAAAAGATAGGTCGTCGGGGGCACTGTGGTTTTCTGAGATCGTCGCCACTATCGGGCTTATTGTCGTGATCTTTTGCATCGTGCGTAGTGGTCGCGCTTCGGCCGTTCCTTACGCAGTTGGTGTATGGATTGGGGGAGCGTATTGGTTCACTTCGTCCACCAGTTTTGCGAATCCAGCTGTTGACTTTGCACGCTCAATGTCGGACACATTTGCTGGGATTAAACCATCATCAATTCCGGGGTTTTTGATTGCGCAAGTTGTTGGCGGAGTTATCGCGTTCTTTTTGGTGAAGACGTTGTATCCGGTAGCAAAAGAAGAAAACTGACGTCAACGCCAATCATTGAAACTTTGATCTATAGCTTTCCGTCAACCATCAATTGAATTGTCCGACGACAGGTGCGATTGAAAGCATCAACTGCCATAAACAAGTGCTCATCAGACGTGTCTTCTTCTTTAGTGTGGCTGAGTCCGGCAATCGAGGATGAAAAAATCATGACGGTCGGAATACTGCGGGCCATTTCGCTGGCATCGTGCAGTGCGCCACTGGGCAACTCCACATCATGGCCTTCAACCTCGCGAACACTCAGACGCGCTGCCTCGAGGAGCGCGGGGTGGAACGGCATTGGGGGAATGCGGAAGATGTGCTCGAATTCAACGGTGCAACCTTCGGCCTCAGCGGCGGCATGAGCAGCCGCAATACTTTCGGCATACATCGCTGCTAATTCGGTGGCATCGATGTGGCGCATATCAAGAGTGATCGTGGTTTCGCCAGCGACTGCAGTGACGACACCTGGCTTACACGCAACTGCACCAACTGTCGTCACGCCATCGTGGTTTTCTCCGATATCGGCTACTGCTAATGCGAATCGAGCAGCGGCCCGAAAACTGTCGCGACGCATTGGCATCGGCATCGTTCCGGCGTGGGCGGCTTGACCGCGGAAGATCAATCGTTCGCGCTCGATGCCCTTTGTTCCGGTGACTGTGCAAATGCCCAAGTTCATTGATTCAAGAATCGGTCCTTGTTCAATATGAACTTCGACGTAAGCCTTTGCGTCCGCAACGCGAGTCTGCGCTCCATCTAAGTTGTCGATATCCACGCCGTGTCGCGGCAAGATGTCGATCAGTTTGTTGCCTTCTTTGTCCGAAAGTCCGCGCATGATGTCAACATCAACTGTTCCCATGACCGCCGCTGAACCAAAGAGTGAACGGCTAAAGCGAGCACCTTCTTCGTCGGCCCAATCAACAAGCGCGACCGTGACCGCAGGAGTGCCCTGAGTCGCGAGTGAGCGGAGTAGTTCGAGACCAGCAAATACGCCGAGAGCACCGTCAAGCCAGCCGCCTTTGGGGACGCTGTCGAGGTGGCTGCCAACCACCAAGGTGTCAGTTGACGTTCCACGGAGGTATGCCCAGAGGTTGCCAGCTTCATCTACATCAACGTCAACGGGCAAGCCACTCAGTTCTTCGCGTAGCAAGTTGCGGGCATTGACCCATTCGGGGGTCCAGCAGAGGCGTCGTGAGCCTTCTGGGCCTCCTGTACGGGAGGCCAATTCACGTAAGTCAGCGACCACGCGCTGTGGGTTGAAAGTTCCGGTGTCTATCGCGGTGTTACTCGACATGCCATAACGGTACCGTGGCATCCGTGACTGATCACATTCTTATTAACGGACTTCGGGTTGTCAGCGTCATCGGGGTACTCGACCACGAACGCCTGTCAGCTCAACCGCTGCAGATTGACGTCGATATTCATGTTGATTTGCATGACGCCGGCTCAACCGATGATCTCACTCAGACGGTCCACTATGGCGAAGTATGCATGCAGTTGGCCGAGGTCGCCCGCGCCAGTTCTGATCAATTGCTCGAACGTTTGGCCCAACGTATGGCCGATGTGGTGTTGTCATTTCCGCATGTGTTGGCAGTTGACCTGACCCTCACCAAACTCCGTCCTCCGGTTCCAGAAGATGTGCAGTCGTCGGCAGTGCGAATTCATCGAGTACGCCAACAAACAGAGGCTCGAACGATGCACGAGGCGATCATTGCCTTAGGAAGCAACTTGGGCGACCGAGTTGAATTGTTGAAGTTTGCCCTTGAACGCCTTGGCGCAAGCGTTGTGGCTCAATCGCAGGTTTTTGAAACCGATCCAGTTGGAGGGCCCGACAATCAGGGATCTTTCCTCAATATGGTCGCTGTTCTTGAAACCGAACTTGATCCGTATGCGCTCATGCGCTGGTTGCACCGCATTGAATCAGATGCAGGTCGTGTGCGAGAGATCCATTGGGGTCCGCGAACGCTTGACCTAGATCTGTTGTTCTTTGATGATGTGTCAATTGATGGTGGCGGTTTACAAGTACCGCACCCTCGTTACGCCGAACGTCGTTTTGTTTTAGCGCCGCTCAGTGAAGTTGCCCCACAACGATGTCCTAAGAATTGGGAGGCAACTCTTCCTCCTGATGCAGTGCACCCACGCGGCGCACTGCACGACCTTGGCTAATTCGCGACTCGGTGGTTATTTAGCAGGCGGCTACGTTGATATTTTTGTCGTCAGGAATTTCAAGAATGCCGCCGCATCGGTATTGCGGTTGGTTGCCCCATCCGTTGACATCGACGATGATGTTGGTGGATTGATTTGAGTAGATGCACACTTCGCCGTCGGCAGAAACCAGGGCGGTGACTGATGCGGCGATGGTTTGGCCGGTGGTGTAGTTGAGGTGTGATGCCAATGGCAGAGTTCCACATGGATACACCGTGATGAACCCTGAGGCATTTGGGTTAGTGACGGTGACTGTCAGTTGGACTGATCCGATGCCGTCGTCGGGTAGGTCGGCGACACCATTGAGTGGTAGGCGAAGTTCGTCGGCTGCCCCATACTTTTTCTGCGTCACGGCTATTGAGCCTTGCGGAGATGCGGTGCGGGTATCGACGAGTCGTGTCGGGCCGACCGGGGTGATTCCTGATCCTTGAACGAACCAGCCGAAAGCGTCAGCAATGAGATTGGTTGGTACAGAGGAGTAGATGCAAATTTCCCCATCGGCTGAAACCGGTGATGTTACTGAAGCGGAAATCGTTTGGTTGGTGACAAAGTTGAGGCTTGACGCGAGTGGGCGAGTGCCGCACGGGTACACGGTGATGAAACCTTCGTTTTCTGGTTCGGTGACGGTGACATTGAGTGACACCGAGCCGATGCGTGCGCCAGGTAGCCCGGCTGCTCCTGCGACTTTGACGCGGAGTTCGGAGTCGGGTCCATATTTCTTTTTAGCGATTGAAATTTCTCCTTGTGGAGATAGCGCTCGAGTGTCGAGAAGTCGTTGAGGATTTATTGATGTGTACCCAGCGTTGGGCGCCGACCAACCATTGACGTCAACGATGAGATTTGTCTGAGCTGATGAGTACAGGCAGATTTCGCCTGAAGGTGAAACGGCCGTGGTCACAGAAGTAGACGCTGTTTGATCTTTCACAAAGTTGAGGTTTGAAGCAAGTGGACGCATGCCACATGGATACACGGTGATGTATCCGGTTGCCTCTGGTTCGGTGGCAGTGAGATTGATAGTGGCCGCAGCAATTCCGAATTCGGGAAGCCCCGATACTCCTGCAATTTTGAACCGCAGTTCTTTTGATTCTCCAAACTTTGTCTTCTCGACGACGATTGTGCCTTGAGGCGAACCCGCACGGGTATCCAACAAGCGTGAAGGTGTCACACCGTTCACTGAAACTGGCTTTGCTGAATTTAAGCGAAGAATAAAGTCATGTGTTGCATTGAGGTTGTTGTTGAGTTCTGTACCAAGAATCAATAGTTGGCCGTTGGGCTGAACTATGACTGCTGTTCCTACGAGATTGGGAATCAGGTCAAAAGTAACCTTGCCACTCTCGCCGAATGTTTCATCAAGAGTTCCGTTTTTGCGAAATCGATATGTCACTTGCTTTACAACGGTATTAACAAGATTGAAGTCGTTGATTGCGGTGATACCGGTCGTGATAATTTTTCCATCTGGCTGGATGGCCAATCCAAATAACGAAGTATTGGATGCACCATCGCTAACGACTAAATCGCCATTTGTTCCAAAACCTTGGTCAATGTCGCCATCGGCGGTTATTCGCTCGATCACAGCGCTGTAGTACTCGTTGTCGTTGATCGGAAAGTTGTTGACAACGATCAATTGGTTATCTGGCTGCATGACGGCCCTCACTAAATCTTGAACCGAATTCTCTGTGAAGAGACTCGTAACACCCCCAACTCCGTACGTTTCGTCCAAGGTTCCGACGGAAGTGAGTCGCATCGCAAACATCCTCTGATTCGATGTGTCAATTTCGTTTCCAGTTCCAACTGCAACGAGTTTTCCATCTGATTGTTGGAAAACGCTACTAATAAAAGGATTGTCCAGGTTGTTATTGGCGATATATGCGCCTGCATCGGCAAAAGTTGTGTCAAGTGAACCGTCAGCGAACATTCGGTAGATGAAAAAACTACTAGGGGTTGTCGTTCGTGCTGAAACGTCAGAAGTTGGTTCTATTCGATCGTCCAAATTTCCGGCGACAACTATTTTCCCATCAGATTGCACGAAGACTTCGGATGCATATCCGAAATCAAACCCGGCGTTGTCAATTTCAATAAAGCCGTTGGTTCCAAAACTGGTGTCAAGAGTTCCGTCAATTAGCAAGCGCGCCACGAAAGGATAACTTTGAGATATTGAAACTGTTGTTTGAATAGGGTCATTCTCGAGGGTTGTGAGAACTTGATTGTCGGTTTCAGCGAGGCCCGCGAGCAGAATTTTTCCATCAGGTTGAAGGGTGATTTTAAGCACCAGTGTGCTTATCCCGACTAGGTCGTTGAACGTTATCGATCCATCTTGACCAAACGTTGAATCAATCGAGCCGTCGTAATTTCGGCGTTGAATTGTGCTGTTCCATAGCGCTGGTTGAGCGATTGTGATGAGATTGTCATCTTGAATGATCTCGCGATTGTTTAGTGAGCCAATGGTGAGATCGGTATTTAGGGCGACCGTCAGAATTTTTCCATCTGATTGTTGCACCGCGTCTTTTCCTAAAAAAGTAAAGCCCCAAAAAGTTTCTTGGTTAAGTTGAATGAATCCATCAACGCCATCAACGTCGTTGGCGCCAAAAGTGTGATCAAGTTCGCCATCTTGACCTGTGGGTGCAATCGGTGGAGTCACGCTCGTAAGGGTCAAAGTTTGAGCGCCAACTGAAGAGGCACCCACAAAGACACTTGTGGTCAGCGCAAGTGCGACAGTGAAGATTTTGGTGCGTGATTTGTGATCCGTCATGGGACGAGATTACAACGAATCTAGAAAAATTTCTAGAAGGATCCAAAAAAGTTAGAATCCTAGAGATCTTTCGACGCGACGAATCTTTTCGGGGTAATGACCGCGACCAAATTCAGGTTGTTGGCGCAAAACGATCTCGAGCAGCTCGTCGTGTTGTGCAGTTTCTTTCCAAGGCAATGCGATGTATAGCGGAAGATTGAAGATGCGCAGGCGATCAAGGTTTGAATAGACCTGCTTTTGATAGATGTAGCGCTCGTCCCATGGCCAGTTTGACGGAGCAAAACCAGTGCCCGGATCAAGGATGCAGAGATGTCGCAATCCAAATCGATCGGCAACTTTGAGTTGTTCAGTAAAGAAGTCGAGCATGACCTGAATGGGGTCAGCCTTCACGAGTTCCATTTCGCGCGGATTTGGTCCTGACAAAAATGGCAGGACGATTGGTGCCTGAAAGTCGGCGGCAACTTGCCACATCTCATCGTTTTGCATTCCATCAGCTGCATTGATGACTGTTGCTCCATGCTCAAGAGCAAGACGCGTGACTTGAGGTTTCCACGAGTCAATGCTGAGCGGCACCTTGAACTGTGCCAGGGTTTCAACGATCTCTTTGAGCCGGTCCCATTCTTCTTGCCATGGGATCACTGAAGCGTTATCAGTTGAACCCTGTCCACCCAGATCAATGCCGTCGCACCCGTGATTCAGGAGATATTCACCTCTCTGCCTCGCAGAAGTGGCGTCAGTTGCGATTGAATCAAGGTTTAATGAGTCAGGTGAAGCGTTCACCACGCCGTACAAGAACATGTTCCGCAGGCTACGGGATGGAGTCGAAATGAGTGCAGTTAAGACATTCGATCCAACCGGATGGGACCTGGCTCTTGCCTTGAGTCTCAAAGGTGATCGCACTGTGTCGGTGTGTATTCCTTGTCGCAACGAAGCACAGACCGTTGGTGACCTTATTCGAATGATTGAGCCCACGTTGGTTGGCACGTTGGTTGATGAATTGATCGTTCTTGACGATGACTCAACCGATGGCACTGATGAAATTGCTGCCGAGGCAGGAGCGACTGTTGTTCCTGTTGATTTCGTTCACTTCTTTCATGGAGCTGCTCGTGGAAAAGGAAATGCTCTCTGGGCAAGCCTGCTTGCGAGCACAGGCGACATCGTTGTTTGGATCGATGGTGACATCACAAGTTTTACAACTGACTGGATTGTTCGTTTAGTGATGCCTTTGCTCATTGATGATGAACTCGGTTTGGTCAAGGCAAACTACGAGCGCCCATCTCACTTAGGTGGCGGTGGACGAACAACTGAACTTGTTGCCCGGCCGTTGTTGTCGATGTACTTTCCAGAAATTGCCGATATGCAACAGCCGCTCGCTGGCGAATTCGCTGGTCGTCGCAGCATGCTTGAAGCCATTCCATTCGCGACTGGTTGGGGAGTCGAAATCGGCATGTTGATCGATATGGCCGAGAAATTCGGAATTCAAAGTCTTGGTCAAGTCGATCTTGGCGTGCGATTACATCGGCATCACAAGTTGGAAACATTGGCGATTCAAGCAGCTGAGGTTGCCGCGACGTTGCTCTTACGAACTCCGTACCCACCAGACTTTGCTGAAGATGTCCCCATGTTGCATCGCAAAGAACTTGGCCCGTTGCAGCTCAATATTGGTGAGCGACCACCAGTGAATTCGCTACCGAAGATGGCTCAGTTGCCAAGTTCAGATCGCAAATAGCGCAAGAAGACGAAACCCGAGTCTTGGCATACATGGGCGAGAGTCCATGATTCGTGGTTGAACCATTCGCCTTCGAAAATTCGTGGGGTTGTTCCGCCGACAAACATCGGAGCGATCGTGAGACAAATTTCGTCAATCAAATTGGCGCGCAACATTTGATTGTTCAAACTTGGTCCACCCTCAAGCACACAGACTGAGCCTGGGAGTTCGTACACAATTTTCTCGATGTCGCCGGCAACGATGCGAGTATTGCCAGCATCCAAATGAGATTGGGTGTTTGACCCAAGGTCACCACTGTTTGACAAGACCATAAGTTGTTGGTTTTTCGGCAACGGTGAATACGTATCTTTGCGAACGGTATGAGCCCCAACGAGGACGCAATCGGCTGAACGATGCAGGTGCAAGAAAACTTCACGATCGGTAGGCCCACCCAATTGGGCTGAGTTGCCATCAATTGATGTCGCTCCATCGGCAGAGCTAATCATTGAGAGAACCACCCACGGTCGATCCCCAAAAAGATCACGGCGACGAATGCGATGGTTTCCGTTGTAGGCCTCTTCGACCGAGATTTCTTGGGGTCTCGGAAACAGCATCTGCACGCCATCTGTCTAGCGGTATTTCAGTCCAATAACTGGCAAAATTTCACTGGGCAGAGTTTCTGACACCCCGTCAGAAGGGGGGTAGTGTGAGGATATGTATCTCGCCGAAACACCCGAACAGCAGGCATTACGCAAGGAACTCCGTGAATACTTTGCGGCGATGTTGACTCCCGAAGTTCGAGCTGAGTTGGGTGAATCAGGTGAAGGAAGGCCATTGTTCCGCGAACTTGTGCGCAAACTTGGCGCCGACGGCTGGCTCGGACTCGGTTGGCCGAAAGAATTTGGTGGTCAGGGACGACCGGCAACTGATCAGTTCATCATGTTTGATGAAATTCAACGGGCCCATGCTCCGTTCCCATTTGTCACGGTGAACACTGTTGGTCCGGCCATCATGGCGCACGGAACCCAAGCCCAAAAAGATGAGTACCTCACTGGAATTCTTCAGGGCGAAATCAACTTTGCAATTGGTTACACCGAACCCGAGGCCGGCACCGACTTGGCCGCCTTGCGTTGTTCAGCGGTCCTCGATGGCGATGAATGGGTCATCAACGGCAACAAGGTCTACACCTCGGGCGCAAACCAGTCTGACTATGTCTGGTTGGCATGTCGTACCGATACCGAAGCACCCAAGCATCAAGGAATCACGTTGATCATCGTTCCGACAAATACACCTGGCTTCGAATGGACCCCGATCGTCACTGTTGGCGGCGTGATGACAACCGCGACCTATTACACCGATGTGCGAGTTCCGAAAGAAAATGTGATCGGTGAAATCAACGGCGGCTGGAAGCTCATCACGATGCAGCTCAATCACGAGCGCGTTGGATTGGCGGCATTGTCGGGATTGACCGAACGATTGCTCGATGACGTCACCACGTGGTGTCGAGTCACTCCAAGCGGAACTGGCAACGATCAAAAGATGATTGACGTTCCGTGGGTACAAGCCGATCTCGCGAAGAGTCATGCCCTTCTCGATGCGATTCGATTGATGACCTGGAAGTTGGCGAAAGCTGTTTCAGACAACACGCTCGGACCGGCCGAAGCATCTGGCGTCAAAGTTTTCGGTACTGAGAAGGCTGTTGAGGTGTATCGAATTCTGCAAGGAATTCTGGGACCGGTGTCGCACCTACGAGAAGGATCTGAAGGCGCAGTCATCCATGGTGAAGTTGAACGAGCTGCTCGTGCCGCACAGATCAACACCTTTGGTGGTGGTGTCAACGAGATTCAGCGTGAATTGGTCGCAACAGCCGGTTTAGGACTCGTGCGCTCAACGCGATAAATGCAGTTCAACTGATTCGCTGAATGATGGTGCCTGTTGAAACGGCGCCACCGCAGCACATGGTGATCAAAGCGAACTCTTTATCGCTGCGCTCAAGTTCATGCAGAGCAGTGGTAATAAGACGGCTTCCGGTTGAACCCACGGGGTGACCAAGAGCGATGGCTCCACCGTTGACATTGACCTTTGACATCAAGTCGTCACGGCTGACGCCGTGAACTTGCGCCCAACTCAGAACCACGCTGGCGAATGCCTCGTTGATTTCAACGATGTCAATATCTTTCATCGTCATGCCAGCATCTTTGAGAACTTTTTCGGTTGCTTGAACCGGACCGTCGAGGTGGTAGTACGGCTCGGCACCCACGAGACATTGCGAGACAATACGAGCACGGGCTGTGAGGCCTTCACCCTTGGCGCGATCGGCATCCATCCACAGCACGGCTGCAGCACCATCACTAATCTGGCTGCTATTTCCGGCAGTGTGGCGTCCGCCAGGCATGACGGGATTCAGGCTGGCTAACTTCTCAGCGGTTGTTTCACGCAAGCCGCCATCGCGAGTGACGACAGTTGTGTTGCCCTCTGAATCAGTGACTTCGATCGGAATGATCTCTCGCTCAAAGCGACCTTCTTCAGTAGCGCGAATGGCCTTTTGTTGTGAAATGAGACCAAGGTAATCGACATCTTCGCGCGTGATTCCACGACGGTCGGCGATTCGCTCAGCTGCACCAAATTGATCGGGCATATCAAGTGCGAAATCGCCTGGCTTTGAGCTGCCATTCACAAACGTGACATCAGCACCTTCGCCGAGTCGGGGCACGTTGGCGCCGAGCCACACTTTGCTCATGTGCTCAACTCCGCAAGCCATGCCCGAGTCAATGACACCGGCATGAATCATGTTGTGAATCATGTGATTGGCCTGCTGGCTCGAGCCGCACTGACAATCAATTGTTGTGGCGGCGACTTGCCAGGGGAGTCCTTCGTTGAGCCATGCAGTGCGTGACACGTTGCTGGCTTGTTCGCCGGCCTGGGTGACACAGCCGCCGACGATTTGGCCAAGCGAAATTGGGTCAAGGCCTGCACGTTGCAACACGCCGTTTTGCACGGCGCCGAGCAACTTGACGGCATGGAGATCGGCAAATGCGCCATTGCGCTTACCAATTGCTGAACGACCAGCTTCGATGATGACGGGATTGGCCATGATGGGACTCCTTGAATTGAAATTGATGAAGGTTTTAGCGTGCTTGAAGGTGTACGGGAAGAGTTTTGATTCCGTGAATGAAACTTGAACGCAACTTGCGCACTTCACCGGTGAGTTCAATGCGATCAATGCGCTTAGCCATTTCTTCAAACAAGATGCGCATTTCAAGTCGTGCCAAGTTTGCGCCGAGGCAGAAGTGGGGACCGCCGCCACCAAAGGTGACATGCGGGTTGGGATTGCGCGTGATGTCGAACTTGAACGGATCCTTAAAAACAGAATCGTCACGGTTGGCTGACGGGTAAAGCATGGCGACTGCTTCGCCTTCTTTGATCTGCACACCATGTAGTTCAACATTGCACACGGCAGTGCGGCGGAAGTTGTTGACGGGAGTTCCCCAACGAAGAATTTCTTCAACAGCAGTTGTCACCAAACTTGAATCGTTCTTCAATAGGTTCCACTGATCGGGGTTTTCAATCATGGCCAGAACACCGTGACTGATTCCGTTACGGGTGGTCTCGTTACCAGCAACAGCGAGCAGCAACATAAAGAGGTCGAATTCGTGTTCGGTGAGAACGTCGCCATCGTGTTCGCTAATCAAAGTGGTAATGATGTCGTCTTTGGGTTCAAGCTTGCGCTGAGCTGCAAGTTCATTGGAGTACATGTACAACTCGGCGGCCGCAATTTGGGCGTCTTCTGGCGAACCGGCAAAATCAGGGTCGGTGGTTCCGATCATGGTGTTTGACCAGTGGAAAACCTTGCGACGGTCTTCAACCGGAATGCCCACAAGTTCGGCGATCGCAATGAGCGGAAGTTCTGCCGACACTTTGTCAACGAAATCAAGATCCTTCTCTTGTAGGGCTTCGTCAATGAGTTGAATGGCCACTTCGCGGAAGTGCTCTTCGAGCATGCGCATTGCCTTGGGCGTGAAACCGCGGTTGACCAAACTCTTCAACCGGGTGTGTTCGGGAGGGTCAAGATCAATCATCAAGCGAGCGAGTTCAAGATCGGGTCGATCTTGATTCATTAACGATCCCTTGGCGCCCGATGAGAACGTTTGGAATTTGCGACTCACTTCAACAATGTCAGCATGACGAGTCAGTGCCCAGAACCATTCGGGGTAGCCCTGCTCAATTCCGCGGTGACGCGCAATTGGTGCTTCATTGCGAAGACGCGTGAGCAGTTCGTGAGGCGGGCCGTTGCGATAGGCATCATTAGAAATGACATCAAGTGAGTCAAAACTCAAATCTGAATTGGTGTCTTGGCTCATCGGTCTACCCCCAGAATTAGCCCGCTTGTGGGCACACCCGTGCCAGCAGTCACGAGAACATTTTCAACCTTATCTACCTGATTGACACTTGTGCCACGGACCTGTCGTACGGCTTCAGCGATGCCATTCATGCCATGGATATACGCCTCGCCAAGCTGGCCTCCATGAGTGTTAATAGGGAGTCGCCCACCCATTTCGAGGGCGCCATCCTTGATGAAATCCTTTGCTTCGCCGTGGCCGCAAAAGCCAAACTCTTCGAGTTGCATCAGTACGTACGGCGTGAAGTGGTCATACAAGATTGCTGTCTGAATATCAGCGGGTGTGAGGCCAGATGATGTCCATAGTTCGTCGGCGACAACTTTCATTTCGGGAAGTTGGGCGATGTCGTCACGGAAGAACGAAGTCATGGTCCATTGATCAACGCCCGCACCTTGTGCACCAGCAACGATTAATGCGGGAGTATTCGGTAAGTCGCGAGCACGTTCGGCGCCAGTCACAACTAGTGCTTGCCCGCCGTCGCTCTCTTGACAGCAATCAAGCAAGTGCAACGGATCGACGATCCAACGGCTGGCTTGGTGGTCTTCGAGAGTAATGGGATCGTTGTAAAACCACGCGGCTGGGTTATTGGCTGCATGACGTCGACCGGCGACAGCAACGCGACCGAAATCTGCAGATGTTGCGCCATAAAGATGCATGTATCGACGTGCGACCATTGCCACCCAGCTTGCGGGTGTGAGTTGGCCCGCAGGGGTGGTCCACGAGAATTGTGCGCGCTCGGCAGTTGCGGCATTTGGAAGGTCTTGAACTCCGGCACCAAATCGACGGCCACTTCGTTCGTTGAAGGCGCGATAACAAACAACTGCATCGGCAACTCCGGTAGCGACGGCCATTGCGGCCATCACGATGGTGCCGCACGCAGCGCCGCCGCCATAATGCACGCGACTGAAATGACGCAAACTGCCGATGCCTACGTGACGGGCGATTTCGACATCGGGGTTGTTGTCAGTCGAATACGTGACCATGCCATCGATGTCTGATGGCTTCAGGCCAGCATCAGCGATTGCTGCAGCAACTGCTTCACTCGCCAAACTCATTTCACTTCGGCCAGAGTCTTTGGAAAACTCAGTTGCTCCAATACCGACGATTGAGGCTTTGCCTCCGAGTTGATTGCCGGGACGATTGATGCTCATGGCAAAACCACCTCAACAGTTGCATTCATATGATCGCCCATTGAGTTCGAACCTTTAACTGCGACAATGACCACTTTGTTGGCATCATCCTTTGCAGTGACTGATCCGGTGATCACCATGGTGTCGCCTGGGTAGTTGGGGGCACCCAACCGAACTTTGACCGAACGAATAAATGAGTTCGGCCCCGTCCAGTCGGTGACGAAACGTCCGACGAATGCATTTGACGTGAGGATATTCATGATGATGTCTTTTGAGCCACGCTCGGCTGCAATGGACGGATCATGGTGCACCACTTGATAGTCGCGAGTGGCGATTGCAGTGGAAACAATCAATGTTCGAGTAATTGGAAGGTCGAGAGGTGTTAACTCGTCGCCAACAGTGACGTTGGCGAATGATCGAGTGGCGGGAAGAGTTGACATATCAGGCTCGTTTCACGTGCGGGCAATTAAATTGCCGAGTCGAGCGAGGTGCGAACTCGCAGATCCAAGAACACTGGCTAATTGAATGCCCCACAAGAAATAGCGGTGTACGGGGTAATCAACGTCGGCGCCGATTCCGCCGTGAAGGTGTTGGGCGGCCGTGACAACTTGTTGAGCGCCTTCGCTTGCCCAATAGGCGGCGACCGCAACATCGCGACGGGCATCAAAACCTTCGGCGAGGCGCCATGCCGCATTGAGTGCAGTCACTCGCATTGCTTCGGTTGTGATGTATCCATCAGCGGCCCGCTGGGTTGTTGCCTGAAAAGCAGCGAGCGGCTTGCCGAATTGACGGCGTGACGAGAGGTGCGTCGAAACAAAAGCGAGTGAACCTTCAGCGACTCCGACTTGAATCGCTGCGAGGGCAGTGAGTGAATGTTCAAAAACTGAACGCAATGCTTCACGATTATCGATGTCGCTTCCGTGACCAAGAATGTCAGACACAGAAATTGTGCAATCAAACGAAAGGTGGGCTTGCGGCTCGTGGTTTGTTGTCTTCACTTCGGTTTTCGAAATACCGCTCAATGAAAGATCAACAATTGCAACTCCGACGTCATTGTTTGAGGTTCCTGCAAACGTGATAGGTACCAAGACGAAGTGTGCATGCTGCGCAAATGGGACAGCTGGTTTGTAACCCTGCAACTTCACTGAGTCGCCACTAACGGTGGCGGTCACTGTGGGTCGCATGACGTCGTTGGCGCCAGATTCGGCAAGGGCAATCGTGAAAATTGTTTCGCCACTAGCGAGACCAGGCAAGAAGTTGCGCTGTTGATCGGGAGAACCAAAGTCGGTGATTGCCAGTGCACTGACACCCGTTGTCCAAAGCGGGACAGGGGCCACATAGCGGCCTTGCCCCATGAGAGCGAGAGATAGTTCAACCCCACCAAAACCGCTTCCACCAAACTCTTCGGGGACGCACAAGGCCTGAATTCCGCTGTTGGCAAGCTGCTGCCACATTTCGCGATCAAAGCCGTCACCTTTTTCGGCAACCTTGACACGTTCGACGGTTGATTGGCCTTCAAAAATTTGCAGAGCCAGATCTTTGATGACTTGTTGTTCTTCGGAAAGATCAAAATTCATGAGGTAGCTCCGGTGTTGCTAGTTGAATCGAGAATGGCAAAAGGAAGTTTCATATCGGGATCTGTTGCGCGAATCTCGATACGAACTCGTGATCCGACAGCAAGAGCATCAAGGTCGGTGTCAGCAGAGTTCATGATCATGCGCACCTTGTTGTTGCCAGGCTTGCCTGCATGTGAGATCGACGGATCAATGTCAATAAGCAAAACGGGGAGCGGATAATCAAAACTTGGAACTTGCGGATAATGCGCAATCACAAAACTATGAATGGTGCCCGACAACGGCATCTCAACTTTTTCCCATTTCAACGAATGACACGTGGGGCACATCGGTCCAGTCGGAAAGCGCACTTCGCCACATTCGGCACACGCTTGCGAATACAGGACACCATCGTTGAGGCCGTCGAAATACCACTGGTTGTCGTGGGTTGTCGCTGGGCGTGGGCGAAGCGCTTTGGGTTTGGCGGCTGGAGCCTTGGCTTTGGGTTGAAAACGGAAAATACGAAAGAGCATTGAGCCGACGAGTTCATCTTGTGCGTCGTAGTAATCCTGGCGGGTGCTGACGAAGTGTCCGGTTCCAAGGCCCGTCGTTTTTTCATCACTGATTGAATCAATCACTGTTCGCATTGTGAGTTGATCTCCGGGGCGTAGGTAGCGGACATAGGTCTGCTCACTGTTTGTCCCAACAACGCTGGTGAAACCACGCGAGAACAAAAGTTGATTCATTTTTTCGTACGGGCCGTCGCCGGTGCGTGCTGGTCCGTCTATGCCGTTCATGACCCACGCTTGCAACATGGTGGGAGGTGCAACGATTCCGCCATGAATTGATTGTTTTGCTAATTCGGCATTTGTGTAAACGGGGTTTTTGTCGCCTACAGCTTCAACGAGGTGTCGAATCATTGGGGCATTGATTTCATCAGGTGCTGGAGTCGGCGCACCGATTTCAAGACCGACATAGGTTTGCAGTTCGTTAAAGAACGCAGCCTTAGCTTCGGGAGTTGCGTCAACGATGATGTCAGATGTTGTGTTGCTCATGTTGATTCTCTTTCATCCAACTTTGTTCGACAAGCGCCAGGGCATGTCTTTGTCGAGCTGAGGTTCGCGAGGTAAGCCAAGACCCCGCTCGGCAATGATGTTGTGTTGAATTTCGTCGGTGCCACCACCAATACGAATGGCGAATTGACTGAGTAAATGCTGACCCCATTGGTTGTCTTCGGGTGCATCGTCGGCCCAAAGCATTGCGCCAGCACCAAGAATTTCGGTGGCTAGTTTGGCAGTGAGGCGCCAATGATTTGCGTAGGCCAATTTGAGGGTGAGTGCTTCAGGTCCGGGTATGCGCATTTGACTCATCGCTGTGCGCATGCGAAAACCCATGTAGCGAAGTGTCTCGGCGCGAGCATGAGCCTGCGCGAGTCCTTGACGAATATTGAGATCGTTTGATAATCCGCGTTGTTGAGCAAGTTGAATCAATTGATCAACCGACCAGGTTCCGCCCGAACCAATGTGGCTGCGCTCATTCATCAACGTGGTCTGTGCACCTTTCCAACCACCATTGATGTCGCCAATGATGTTTGCGTGCGGAATGCGCACGTCAGTAAGGAAGGTTTCATTGAAGTGCTGAACTCCAGTGATCTGGGTGATCGGGCGAACATCAATGCCGGGGGACTTCATATCCAAAATGAAGTATGTGATACCAGCGTGCTTGGGCAGGTCGACATCGGTTCGAGCCAACAAAATTGCGTAGTCGGCGAACTGACCAAAGCTGGTCCAAACTTTTTGTCCGTTCACGACCCAATCGTCACCGTCGCGCACTGCCCGTGTGCTGAGTGAAGCGAGGTCGCTACCCGAACCGGGTTCGCTGAAGAGCTGGCACCACACTTCTTCGCCCTTCAAGATGGGAGCGAGGTGTTGCTGTTGTTGATCAGGGGTTCCGTGGGCGATGAGCGTTGGTCCGACCATGCCAATCGAAACCGCGAAGGCTCCCGTCGCGACATCGAACTGCGACATCTCTTCGGCAAAAATCGCCGACTGAATGGCGCTCGCGCCTCGACCGCCGTACTGTTTGGGCCACGTGATGCCAGCCCAATTGTTGTCGTACAAAACGCGCTGCCAATCGCGGCAAGTTTGCATGTGTCCAGCGAGGTCGCGAGTGTGGTCGGCAGTCTTGCCCTCGTGTGAGTCGCGACGATGGGCATGGGCCTCGAGCCAAGCGCGGGCCTCGGCTCGAAAAGCGGCTTCTTCTGGCGTGTCCCCGATATGCATGAAAGCGATGATCCCCGTGGAAAAGAGGCAGGCGGCGAGCGTCTGCTGGTTTCTGACAGTCTGTCAGAAACCGACCCAATCCCACCTAACCGCGCTCACGATCTACACGTCGCGGGTTAGTCCCGCCACTCGGCGGGACCGGTGTAGAACCGCAAGTCATCGCGGCTATAGGTCATGGCGATCGACTCCTGGTGATCGATGACCTCAGACCAGTGATCTCTCAGGTCCTCAAGGGTTGCGTCTGGTCCACCTGACCACCCGGGAACGCCGGTGGTCGAAATGAGGGCGGTCCTTCCGGCTCCGGTCGTAAATATTTGTCCAGAACACGGGACATCGTCATGGACAAGCCAGGCTGCCGCGGGGGAGCACATCTGGGGGGTGAAGTTGTCTTCCATCCACTTGCGGGTGTCCTCGTTGGGATTCAGGGCGGCCGATCGGGTGTATCCAATCGGCATCAGCACATTGACCTTGATCCCATCAGGGGCGCCTTCAAGAGCGAGCGACCTGGCTAAGCCGATCAAGCCAGCTTTGGCCATCGAGTAGGCCGGCATTCCGAGCGACCCGATAGCGGCGCTTGACGACGTCATCAAAATTCGACCAAATTGTTGCTGGCGAAAATGGGGCCACGCAGCTCGGGACATGTTGTACGAGCCGACTAGGTGAGTTGAAATGATGGTTGCTACTTGGTGGTCGGTCGTTTGTTCAATCGTTCCGGTTGGTCCGCCACGACCAGCGTTGTTCAGCACGATATGCAGGGCACCAAATTCGCTAAGCGCAGACTGGATAATGCTGTGAGCCGATTCAGGGTCGGCTACGGATTGGGTGTTAGCGATCGCGAATCCGCCAGCGCTAACGATGTCGTTCGCAGTAGTGGTGGCATGTTCGGCTGATGAGTCGTTGACCACAACTTTGGCGCCACGTGCCGCGAGGAAAAGGGCGTGTTCGCGACCAAGGCCACGTCCAGCTCCAGTAACGATTGCTACTCGATCATTGAATTGAATGAGTGATTCAGTCATGTCGCCACCGTACAGTTCAGAGCATGGCTGATCTACGAGCGAACAAATTAGTAAGCGTCGTGCCAAGTGTCGTCCCAAGAGTGATCATGGTGACCGGTGCGAGTCGTGGAATCGGTCGCGCCATTGCACTTTCGTTGGCAGCGCAAGGGCATTCGCTGATCTTGACGGCCCGATCAGTTGATGGTGGTGCAAAGTTTTCTGGAACATCACTGAATGACCCGTTGGCGGGAATGGATTTAAGTGGTTCGGTAGCAGCAGTTGCGGAAGCATGTCAGGCGCTTGGATCGCGCACAATTGCCGTGCCGATGGATCTCACAGTTGAATCAAGTGTGCTTGAAGCCGCCGAAGCAGCGTTATCCGAATTTGGTGTTGTTGACACTTTGGTATCGAATGCCATTTATCAAGGGCCAGGAGTCAATGATTGGTTGCAAGATCTCCCGATCGAGAATTTGCGCAAGGTCATTGAAGGCGATGCCATTTCGCCGATGATTATGTTGAAAAAGTTTCTGCCCGGCATGTTGACAAGCGAGCGCGGAGTATTTATTCATCTCACATCGGGTGCGGCTTCGCTTGTGCCGAAAAAGCCAGCTGGAGAAGGCGGTTGGGGAGTTGCATATGCAATGGCTAAAGGTGCAGCGCATCGAATTGCGGGTGTGATGCATGCTGAATATTCATCACAAGGACTTCGTGCCTACAGTTTGAATCCGGGCCACGTGACAACTGAAGTGATGGCATTGCGGGCTCAGAGTGAAGGTCGTGAAGTAACTGGTAACGGACCAGAAGACGTTGCCGTCACTGCACAATGGTTGATTGAAGGAAGTGCTGAAGCCTCAGAACTCTCAGGACAAGAAATTGTTTCGCGAGATGTGATTCAGCGACTTCGAAGTTCTTGAATTGCGTTGCTGAGCAAATGATCATTTGAATCATCGGGCGGCGCAGCAACAAGAATTCCGTTGGCGAGTCCGTTGAACCATTCAATTGCTACGTCGGGTAGTTGGGCAAAAGTCGCTTGTGGTACGAGCGTATCCAGAACTTCATCGGTGACGAGAGTTGATAAGTCGTTCCAACGTTGATCACGTATGAGTGAACGAAGTTGCGGAGCTAATTCACTCCATCCAAATAATTCAAGAGTTCGTTCATATGCGGGGGTCGAATACAAGAAAGCCAAAAGTCGCCGATTGTGCTCTCGTCGTTCATCAAGGTCACTTTGGGTTTTGCCAAGTATCCATTGAGTGCCGACAACTAGCTCAATGTCGTCAACAGAGCGACCCGTGTGTCGTGCGCCGGTCAATAGACCAGGTCGACACAGCTCTCGCAAGTATCGCGGATGACTGTTGGTTGGGTGAGTGACAAAGCCATCGGCGATTTGTCCAGCAAGTTCAACCAACTTTTTGTTCACTCCACCCATCCAAATATTTGGACGCTTCACGTGCTCGGGCAACGGATCGGGTGTGAAGTTTGGCGTGAGCAAATTTAATGTGTAGTGCTCGCTGCTGTAATCAAGTTTTTCGAGACCATCAAAAGCGCGCCAGCACGCACGAACTGCTCCGATGTGATCGCGCAAGCGGCCGGTCGGGTCATCAAACTGTGCTCCGAAGCGACGTTCAATGTGTGGTCGAATTTGGGTTCCGAGACCGAGTTGGAAACGCCCGTCAGAGAGCGCTGCTAAATCCCATGCTGAATAGGCAACTGCCATAGGGCTGCGTACGAGGGCAAGAGCGACTGAAGTGCGAACAGTCAAAGTTGTTGTGGCCTGCAGTGCGGCCATCGATGCCAAAAATGGATCGTGAATTGTTTCAGCAATATGTAGGCCGTCGTATCCGAGTCGTTCAATACGTTGCGCATGCGCAGCGATATCGCGAATGGGTAGTCGCGGATCCATGCCCGCATAGACGCGCATTACGAATTGCCTCGAACTTGTTGCGAACGAATCTTTGCCCACTCGCGAGCTCGTTGATTTTCTATGGCGTAAGCCGCGTCGCTATTGCTGAGTGGTGCGACTTCGTCGTATAGCGAACGAATTGCTGTAATAGCGCCTGCATGGTTGCCGGCGATTGATTCAGCGATTTCTAACGCACGCGTCAACAGTTGATCGTGAGTAACCACTTCGGTGACAAGGCCCCACTCGAGAGCAGTTTGTGCCGAGATCATTTCTGCGGTGAGACTCATACGTCGTGCCCGACCAGTGCCGATCAAACGTGGAAGTTTGACGGTGAGTCCCCAACCAGGGACCATGCCAACTTTTGCATGTGTGTCTGCGAAACGTGCTTTGTCGGACGCAATCAAGAAATCGCAGGCCAACGCGATTTCGAATCCGCCGGTGATCGCAGCACCGTTGATCGCGCCAATGACAGGAACTCGAGTCGGTGGAAGCGCACCCCAATATCCAGGATGTGGGTTCTCGCCTTTTTTCTCGCCACCTGAAACATCGCGCAGATCGAAGCCCGCACAGAATGCGGGGTCGGCGCCAGTCAAGATGATTGCCCGCACGGCTGGATCAGAATCGCATTGCGAGATAGCTGCGGGGAAAGCGGCCGATAGGGCGGCATTGAGGGCATTGCGTGATTCAGGACGATTGAGAGTGATGACGGCGATTTTGCCGGCGGTGTTCTCGCGGATCTCAATTTGAACAATTGGTTCGTTAATGCCGTCAAGTTCACTCATCATCTGACAGAGTGTCAGAAACGGAGGGTGATGATGAAGTTCTGGTGCGCAACGGCATTTATGAAGACAAAACAACTGGTGCATATTGCTCAGTTGCTCGATGAAGCCGGGTATCACGGCTTAATGGTGAGCGATCACCTCGTGTACCCCAAGAATCTGCAGTCGAAGTATCCGTATTCTCCTCATCCTGACGGCCGTCCAATCTGGGAACCAGAAACTGCTTGGCCCGACCCGTGGGTGTTGATTGGCGCCATGACCAGCGTGACCAAGCAATTGAACTTCACAACAAACATCTATGTTGCGGGCCATCGCCCATTATTGCAGTTGGCTAAAGAAATCGCCACGGCATCGGTTTTGTCTGACGGTCGCGTTGCTCTTGGTGCGGGAGCTGGCTGGATGAAAGAAGAATTTGATCTGCAAGGTCAAGACTTCTCGAATCGTGGCAAGCGACTGACCGAAATGGTTGAAGCATTGCGCGCCATGTGGGCTGGCGGTTGGGTTGAGTTCCACGGCGAGTACTACGACGTTCCGGCGATCACGATGGAACCATCGCCTCCTTCACGAGTCCCGATTTATATTGGCGGACATACCGACGCTGCGCTCAAACGTGCGGCAAAAGTTGGTGATGGCTGGATTGGCAATGCCTACCCTGTTGAAGAAGCGCAAGTGCACATCAACAAACTCAAGGGTTACTTGCGTGAATACGGTCGTGAAAATGACGACTTTGAAATCATTTGCGGTTTGTATGCAATGCCGACTGCTGATTTGTATAAGCGGGCCGAAGAAGAAATGGGAATGACTGGAACCCTGTGCATGCCATGGGCTCTCGGAAATCCATCAGCAGGAGATCATGCTGGGCTAGCTGAAATGTCTGCGGCATACAAACCGTTTATTGATGACTTCGCCACAAATGTTGTGAGTAAGTGTCAATAACAACTTGTCGCTGTTCTTGTTGATCAGCCAGGCCAGATAATCGACTGCATTTCGGTGTAGCAAAGCATTCCGAAGTCGCCGCCATCTCGACCAACGCCACTCATCTTGAAACCACCAAATGGTGCTTCATGATTTCGTTGAGCTGAGTTGATGCCCACATTTCCGCTGCGAAGTTGACGGGCAATCTTGTAAGCACGCTCAGAGTCTTGCGAGAACACGTAGTCGTACAAGCCGAATTCGGTGCTGTTTGCTATTGCAATGCCTTCTTCTTCATCATCAAATGGAACGACGACAACAACTGGTCCAAAGATTTCTTCTTGAACAGGGGTCATCGTTGAGGTGCAACCTGCAATCAATGTTGGTGCAACATAGAAACCGCGTTCCATATGCGCGGGGCGACGTCCATCAACAATGATTTCGGCGCCTTCATCTGCGCCCGCTTGGATGTAACCCTCGATGCGTCCGCGTTGTGCCGCTGAAATAACGGGGCCAACCAACGTGTCCATTGCAGTTGGGTCTCCAACTTTTAAGTTGGGAGCAACATTGGCGAGAGCAGCGACGAGTTCGTCGTAACGACTGCGATGAACGATTGCGCGAGTTGGTGCTGTACAAATCTGGCCACTGTGGAAGGCCCACACGCTTTGAATTGCGCCGACAGCTTTTGCGATGTCGGCATCATGAAGAACAAGACCGGCACCTTTGCCTCCGAGTTCAAGCAATTGACGCTTCATCGTTGCGGCGCCAGCTTCCATGATGCGCACACCAACACCGGTTGAACCAGTGAACGACACCATGTCGACGTTGCGACTTGTCGTGAGTGCGGCAGCAGGAGCGGGACTTGATGAAGTGATGATGTTGACAACTCCGGGAGGGAAGCCAACTTCGTGCATAATTTCGGCGAGTTCAATGACGGCGAGCGGATCTTGCGGCGCAGGCTTCATGACAACTGTGCAACCAACTGCAAGCGCGGGTGCAATTTTTCCGGCCATGTTGACGACGGGGAAGTTGTAGGGCGAGATACAGGCAACAACACCGACTGGTTGACGTTGAACAACACCACTAATGAGGCCACCAGCAGCGAGTGGAGTGGCCTGCATTGCTGACGGTGGGAGGGCGATATCGAGGCTGCGCGCTGCGCTCTTGGCGTAACGTTCAAAGCGTTCGATGGCGACAGGTACTTGCATGCGTGAACCGACCATTGCGGTGGCGCCAGTTTCGCTAATGATCAACGGGACGAGGTCGCCTTGACGTTCGCGCAAGGTGTCGGCGAGGGCTTGCAAAAGTCGAGCGCGCTCGGCCGGGGGAGTGCGCCACCACTTGGGGAAAGCATCTTGGGCGGCTTGGGCGGCGGCTTCTGCTTGGGCAACTGATGCTTCGGGGGCGTAGCCGACAACTTCTTCGGTCGCGGGGTTGATGATGGGAGTCGTGCCCTCGTCTCCGAGGACCCATTGGCCACCGATGAGCATCTTGTACGTCTTGTCAACTGCTGAACTTGAACTTGACATATTTCCCCCTAGTTGCGGACTCGCCACGGCACGAATGCCATGGCAAGGCTACAATCTGACGCACCGTCAGATTCTATTTCTTCAGGGTTTGATGACTGCTTTTGTGGGGGTTTGCACCGACCCGCACGGAGCGATTCGTGAGTTCTTGCAGAAAGATGGTTGAACATGCTCGACAAAGTGATTCGTGGAGGAACAGTGATCGACGGGACGGGTTCTCCGTCGCGGGTCGCTGATATCGGCATTAAAGGCGGGCACATCGTTGCGATCGGCGTCGTTGAACAGGGCGCCGCAGAAGTGATTGATGCAGCGGGCTGCATCGTGACCCCCGGATTCGTTGATCCGCATACGCACTACGACGCACAACTTTTGTGGGACCCGACGGCTAGCCCGTCAAGCGTTCATGGTGTGACGACGATTATCGGAGGCAATTGCGGGTTCACGCTTGCTCCGCTGATTCCTGGCGACGCCGATTATCTGCGCAAGATGATGTCCAAGGTGGAAGGCATGCCATTGGCTGCGCTAGAGAATGGCACCGATTGGTCCTGGGAATCTTTTGCTGAATACTTAGGTCGACTTGAAGGAAACATCTCGGTTAACGCGGGTTTTCTAGTGGGTCACTGTGCGATTCGTCGCTACGTGATGGGACCAGCTGCAGTGGGAGCCGAAGCGTCAGAAGCACACATTGATGGCATGCGTGCCGAACTTGCCAAGTCAATTAAGTCTGGTGCATTGGGCTTTTCATTTACCAACAGCACATCGCACAGCGATGGTGATGGTGAGCCAGTCGCCAGTCGTTGGGCAACTCACGATGAGTTGATTGCGCTGTGTGAAGAAGTTGGTTTGCACGAGGGAACAACGCTTGAAGGAATTGTTCCAGGATGTCTTGATCGTTTTGCTGATGACGAAATTGAATTGCTTGGACTCATGAGTGCTGCAGCGAACCGTCCAATGAACTGGAACGTTTTGACCGTTGACTCACGTGAAGCCGATCGAGTGCCGCGACAAATTTCGGCCTACGACCGTTCGATTGAGTTGGGCGGCAAGGTCGTTGCTCTCACGATGCCCGTACAAGTGCCGATGAACATGAGTTTTGCGAGCTTCTGTGGCTTGTGGTTGTTACCAGGCTGGCAACAAATATTGGGCGTTCCAGTGGCTGAACGCATTCAACGACTTCAAGATCCAGATACCCGAGTGCGCATGCTTGAAAACAGTTTGTCGCAAGCAGCAGGTGTGTTCCGTCGTTTAGCTGATTGGGGCGATTACGTCATTGGCGATACCTACTCGTTGGCAAACGAAGGATTGAAGGGCCGAATAGTTCGCGATGTTGCGATTGAGCGAGGAATGAGCTCGTTCGGAACATTGCTTGACATCGTGATTGCTGATGAATTGAAAACTATTTTGTGGCCGACCCCACAAGACGATGATGCCGAATCTTGGAGAATGCGTGCCGAATTGTGGCAAGACGGACGCGCCATGATCGGTGGCTCGGACGCCGGTGCTCACCTAGACCGCATGTGTGGAGCTCCGTACCCGACCCGCTGGCTTGCCGACTGTATTCGTGGACGCAAATTAGTGCCCGTTGAATTTGCAGTGAAGATGATGACATCGCAACCAGCGAAGTTGTTTGGATTAGTTGACCGAGGTGAATTGCGTGAGGGTGCGTGTGCCGATGTGGTTGTGTTCAATCCCGATGAAATCGGATCAGAAGATGCGATGTTGGTGACTGACCTGCCGGGTAATTCGTCGCGATTGACAGCGGGATCGTTCGGTGTGAAGCGTGTGCTCGTGAATGGCGTGACGATCGTTGAAAATGGCGTGGCCAATGGGGCAGTACCAGGAACCGTTTTGAAATCTGGCACAGACACCTACACCGTCCCCGCCCGCTAACCATCCCATTCCCGCCACTTTGGAATTTCCCTACCGCTAGGCGGTAACTAGATTCCAAAGTGGTGGATGATTGCCGCTTGGGAGTCAAGCGACTTTGAATTGAATGGTGCGTTGAGTTGCGATGCGGCTGATCATAGAAATCACTTCCATTAAGTGATCCGTGACATCGTCGGTTGTAGGGCGGAGAATCTGCCAACCCAGTAGTGCGGCCTGCATATCTCGAAGTTTGTCTCTATGTATTGCGACGACGGTGTCGTGTAATTCGCCGTCCACTTCAACGCCAAGTTTGATGTCAGGACGGGCTACATCCACGTGGATGGTGTGACTTCCTGGAATTTCGATAGGAAATTGTCTTTGCCAACGTGGATCACGATCCTCCAATGCTCGAACAAGTTCAAGTTCGGGATGACTCATTGCGATCGGCAAATCATCGGGTCGACCCAAAATCACTCGGCGAAAACGAGCAGACCCATGACGTCCCATTTTCACAGCGCGACTGCCAAACTCCCGAACTCCAGACGAGGTCACTAGTTCTCGGTTAAGGCAATCTTCATACGCCGATAGCAAAGTGCGGTCGTCAACTTCAAGAGCGATCTCGAAGAGAGTTTGTTGGGGTGAACTGACGCTCCAACCATGGATTGATGTGACAATCTCTGGCTCGGGCAAGTTGACTCTGCGAATTCGAACTCCGGTGAGATTCGGATGAAAATCTGTGTTGACAGAAATCTCAACTCTTCCTTTGGGGACTCGACGGATTCCCCAGTACTGAGCGGCGCTTACGCCCGACGCCCAAGAGTTTGGAACCGCAAAACAAGCCGCTGCAATTTCTGCTTCGAAGTTCAAGTGAGCATCGCTGAGCGCATAAACCATGCCTCGATGAACCCGCCGCAGTATTCCTCGAGAAACGAGTCGACTGATTGCACTCGGACTGAACCGCATTTGCTTGAGATCATCTAGCAGCACAAGACCAGATCGTTGTTGTGCGACTTTTATAAGTAACGAAAGTTTGTCTTCCATGCCCAAGATGTGGGAACTACTGCAGACTTTGGGCGATGCCCGATCATCAATTTCCCCACTTTGGAATATGGCTGCCGCTAGGCGGTAACCATATTCCAAAGTGGCGGAAAAAGGGGAGGGCCGCCCGTGGAAGATTTCCCAGGGCGGCCCTCGTTGCTTGCCTTATTACTTTGCTTTGTTTATTACTTAGTACTTACTTCGTTTTACTGCGACCTTGTGTTCAGCTAATTGGTGCCCAATCGCTGACAACAACACCACAGTTGACCGGTGCTGCACAACCGTTGTACAAACCGTTCGCATCAGGTGCAGTGTCAATCGCTGCTGCAGTGATTCGCACTGTGTGCAAAGCATTGGCTGCATATGGCTTGCCTGGCGCAAACTTGCCAGTTCCGCCACCAGCAAGTGCCAACGGCACTTCGCCAAGGTTCAACACTGCATCAATGTATGACTGACGAGTCGGGTTAACGCCCGCTGCTGTCAAACCAAGATTCATGATGTTGGCCAATGCGCATTCCTGCGGCGTGTAGTCAGAAATCAATTTCTTGCCATTGACGTCGGTGTAGACGTTTCCAGCAGGAACGCCGGGGTTCGACGGGCCACCGTAGTAGTCAGAGAAGCTTTCGTCGTAGAACGCACGGCAAGATGCTTCAAACTCGGTGTCGGGACGAATTGACTTTCCGTCAGTTGCATGGTCGTAAGCGGTGACGCAGTCACTGCCAACGGCAGCGGCGGGCGCACGGCTCAAACCGAATGCTGAACAACCTGATGATGAAGTGTCAAGCAACGAGAACTTCAAACCAGCAGCTGCAGCAGCACCCCAGAAACCTTGGGTTTCGGTGAATGGTGTTGCAACGAAAGTCTGAACAGCGCCCTCAGCTTGGAACACGGCAACTGCTGCTGCGCCCTCTTCGTTGGTTGCAGCTGCGTCGCCCTGCGTTGAGTTGATCTCGATCAACTTTGGTGTGAATCCGCCAGCCGTCAAAGCAGCTTCAGCAGCTTTTCCAGCAGCTGACAATGAAACGGTGTTGTTGGACAAGATGCCAACAACTGAACCAGGAGCTGCATCAGTTGAGTTCATCCATGCGGTGACGCCAGCTTCAGCAACAATTTCCGAAGGTGCTGCGAGTGAAATCGCAAGACCAGTGTCGAGTTCTGCCTGGCCCATGACATCGCCGTACATGATTGGCATGCCGGCATCGAGCAAGCACTTGCGAGCGGTTGACGACAAGCCGGTGCCGTTGATCACCATGAACAATTCATTGTCAACTGTTGCTGCTGAACAAAGTGTGTCAAAGGTGCTCGGATCAAGCGGGTTCCAGACGAGGCGAACTGCTTCGACCTTACGTCCGTTAATTCCGCCTTCGGCGTTCCACTTTTCGAAGAAGACATTCCAGCGATTGAAGAGATGGTCGGTCGTCAAAGTTTCGGGAATTGAGATTCCCATGGCGCGAATGGCTTCGAGGTCAGAGACAGCGACACCAATCTTGATCGTGTCAGCGGTGATGCCAACGTCTGAGGCTGTGGGTACTTCGGCTGGTGCCTCAGTAGTCACAGGAGCCTCGCTTGCGGCCGGAGCCTCGCTGGCAGTGGGAGCTTCAGTTGTAGCTGAGCCTCCGTCGTCGCCGCCACAGGCAGCGAAGATGAGAGAAGCGCCAGCGATGAACGCGAGCGCAATACGTGATTTCTTCATGTGATATCCCCCTCGGATGTTGTGAAGTCGGTTGGCCACTGAGCCAGCCGCATGGGCAACTTAGCAGAAAAAACGACCGTTTCTGACGGTCCGTCAGAAACTTCTGACGGACCGTCAGATTTTTCTGATTCGCCGTCAGAAGTTGAGCCGACTCGCACTAATGTTCCTCAAGAAGTTTCGGGGGGAATATGCAGGAATCTGAGGGGAAACAAGTCGCCACACCTTCGGCTGCGGCGCTGGCCTCGTCGATTGTGGTCGATGAGCAAAGTCGCCGGGATCGCGAGGCCCAGGCCGATGAACCAGATGTTGCCCTTGTGGCGCCCCAAACCTCGATGAAGTTGCGCGACGGCCTGCGTGTCGGCGGATTCAGCGTGGCGACGGTTTTGCTGCTGTTTACAGTTTTCGAAGAATTTGACCGAGTCGCGATGCAGGTTCTTGGACCAGATATTCAGGCAACTCTTGGGGTATCTGACACCGTTCTGCTCGGTTTGCAAAGTTTTGGTGGCGTTGTTCTGGTTTTGGCAACTCTCCCGTTTGCTTGGTTGGCCGATCGTCGTCGTCGAGTTCGGGTGATGTCGGCGGCGTCGGCCTTATGGCTTGCATTTGTCGCAATCACTGGGTCGGTTGTGAATACATTCCAAATGGGGTTGGCGCGAGCCGGCTCGGGTTTTGGTGCATCGGCCCGGGTGCCCATCGGACCCTCGCTTGTCGCCGATCAATATCCGATGGCAGTGCGGACTCGAATTTTTGCGATTGAAGCGCTTGGTCGTCCACTTGGTCAAGTGCTCGGACCACTATTTGCCGGGGCAATAGTGGTTGCTGCCGGAAATGATGCTGGTGATTGGCGTGTCGTTTTCTTTGCACTACTTATTCCGGCAGGTCTCACCATCTTGTGGTCATTCACGATGAAAGAGCCAACGCGCGGTCGCCAAGAACAACAGGCAGTTCTTGGTGAGAGCGTTGTTGAGTCTGAAGCCGAACCTCCGATTTTATTGTCGGCAGCTTTCCAGCGTTTAAAGAAAGTGCGCACCTTCTATTTCTTAGTAGTCGGGATCGGAGTGCTTGGTTTTGCCCTCATTGCAGTTCCAGGAGCATTTAACTTGCTTTTAAAAAACACCTACAACTACAGCGCGTTTACTCGTGGATGGGTCGGAGCAATTACTTGGTCTGGCGCACTCATCGGCATTCCGTTAGCTGGCCGCATCGGTGAAAAACTCTTCCGCCGTGACCCTCCGTCGGCGTTGCGTATGATGGGTATGTGCATTTTGTTTTATGGGGTTTTTGTCACGGTCGGCTTGCGATTCCATAGCGCTGTTGTGATGATCGCATTCGTCACGATCGGTAATGCTTTTCAGGGTGCAGCATTTACTCAGATGGGTCCGGCAATTTCGGCCATCGTTCCGTATCAGATGCGCTCACAAGCTTTTGCCATGGTTGGCGTGTACATCTTTTTGATGGGTGGCTTCTTCGGTGGCCTGCTCGCTGGTGGGTTATCAGATGCGCACGGCGAACGTACGGCGTTGACTGCTGTCGTGCCACCTGCCGCGCTGATTGGCGGACTTCTCATCATCTATGGCAGTCGATTTATGAAGCGCGATATTGCGCTCACGATTAGCGAATTGAAAGAGCAACAAGCAGAGTTGCGGCGTTTGCAAAATGATCCTGGCAATATTCCGGTTTTGCAGGTTCGCAACGTCGATGTCAGTTATGGAAACCTGCAAGTTCTTTTTGATGTCGGATTCGATCTTCGCAAAGGCGAAGTACTTGCATTGCTCGGAACCAATGGTGCCGGCAAGTCAACGATCTTGAAAGCGATCTCTGGTCTGGTGATGCCCGATCGGGGAGTCGTGCGCATGAACGGTCGCACGATCACTTTGGTTGAGCCGCAATACCGAGCCTCCATGGGATTGGTTTTAGTTCCAGGTGGCGAAGCAGTTTTTAGCTCAATGACTGTTGAAGAAAACCTGCTCGTCTGGAGCCGCCAAATAGCCGACCACGGAAAACGCAAAGAAAAGTTGGCACAGGTTCACGAAACCTTTGACATGTTGTGGCAGCGACGGGATCAGCGGGCAGGATCATTATCGGGCGGTCAACAACAAATGTTGGCGTTAGCCAAAGCGGTGATGCTTGATCCCGAACTGTTGTGCATTGACGAACTTTCGCTTGGATTAGCCCCAGTGGTCGTTCAAGATCTGTTGAAGATTGTGGAGAAGCTCAAAGAGCAAGGAGTCACCATGGTCATTGTTGAACAATCGGTGAATGTGGCTCTTTCAATTGCCGATCGAGCAGTGTTTATGGAACGTGGTCAAGTGAAGTTTGAAGGACCAGCGCAAGAGCTCCTTGAACGTGATGACCTATTGCGAGCTGTCTTCTTGTCAGGGGCTGGCGCATGAACGCATTAATCGCTTTGACTTACTCCAACGACATTTTGTTCGACGGACTCATTCAAGGCCTTGTCTATTCACTCGTGGCTTTCGGTTTGTTGTTGATTTATCGAGCAACTGGTGTCATTAACTTTGCGCATGGGCAAATCGGAGCATTTGGTGGCTACATCATGGCGCTGTTGCAAATTCGCTACAACATCGCCTATGGCTTGTCATTGCCCATCGCATTGATTTGCGGTGTTGTGCTCGGTATTGCGGCAGAGTTGGTGCTTCGACGGCTGTTTACACAACCGCGACTGTTGCTTTTCGTTGCCACTCTTGGTTTGACGCAAGTCATTCAATTGCTTCAACTACGTTTGCCGATTCCAGATGAGCAGGCAACCAACGTCACTTTTCCGGTGCTGATCAGTGGAAGTTGGAAAGTTGCGGGCATCAATGTCACTGGGCCGCAGTTGACTGTTCTGCTTTTCGTGCCGGCACTGATGATTTTTCTGGGGTGGCTATTCCATCGGAGTGCATTCGGAATGAATGTACGTGCAACCGCCGACAACTTCCCAGCGGCACGTCTTGCCGGAATTGGTGTGCGGAGCGTCTCAACCAAAGTGTGGGCGTTGGCTGGACTTCTCGCTGCGTTGAGCGCGCTATTGATCGCTCCATTGCAAAGTGGCTCCATTGCTTCAGTTCAAAATGCGTTGGGTCCAAAGATGCTCTTGCTATCGCTCGTTGCGGCGATGGTTGGCCGGATGAAGTCATTTACTTGGACGCTTGTCGGCGGACTTATGGCTGGAGTCGTTGACCGATTCTTGATTACCTGGTCGTTAAGCGGAGACTTGCCCGCTGGTTCAAATATTGCTGTGCTTTTCGTTGTGATCATCGTCGTTCTCTTTACGGTTGGCCGCTCTGCGTCGATGAAAGATGAGGCTTGGCAACTTACGTCAAAAGTTCGGGCTGCCCGAGTTGAACTCACAAAGCATCCGTTGTATCGGGGTTTGACATTCGCTGGATTCGCGCTGATTGCCGGACTGGCACTCATCCTTCCGAGCCAAGTTGATAAGGCCAGCGACATGCTCAAGTTTTCTTCGGTGCCGGTGTACCTGATCATTGCGTTGTCTGTAACGGTTGTGACCGGATGGGGTGGACAGCTTTCATTGGGTCAATTTGGATTCGTTGCTTTGGGTTCGTATCTCACGATTTATTACGCCAACGATTTGCCCTATTTGGTGGCGCTGCCCATTGGCGTCACCTGGGGAGTGCTCGCGGCAATCATCGTTGGCATTCCAGCGTTACGCGTGAAAGGTTTGTATCTGGCAGTTGTCACATTGGGATTTGGTTTAGCAATTCGCTCTTGGTTCATCGTCGGTGAGAAATTCGCTCCCGGTGGCGGTGGAAGTGCCCAACTCAATGTCGATCGCAATAGGGGCTTCCGTCTGATTTTCTGGACAGTGAAAGGTAAGAACTTCGATGGCGTGTATTACTTCGTTTTGTTGATGGCACTTTTGGCGATTGTTTTGGTGTGGAGAATTCGTCGCACCGGAATCGGGCGGTCGATCATTGCGACACGTGACAACGAAACCGCATCATCGGCCTACACGGTCGCTCCGAATCGCGCCAAACTCTTGGCGTTTGCTGTATCGGGAGGACTTGCGGCTTTGGCAGGGGGCTTGTTGCCTTTGGTGGCGCGCAATGCTCAGTTCAAAGTAGACGGATTGCTTTTTGACTTTGATGAATCGTTACGCATTGTCTCGGTGGCTGTCGTCGGAGGTATTGGTTCGATCACCGGAGCCGTACTGGGAACACTTTTGATTATTGCTGTTCCGCTTTTCTTTGATGGTACGAAGCAAGTTGAACTTTTTGCAAGCGGCTTCGGAATGTTGATTGTTCTTCTGTATTTCCCGAGTGGATTGATTTCTATTGTTCACGCTGGTCGAGACAATTTATTGAACTGGATCGCCCGACGCTCAAACTGGAAACCTCAAGCGCGTCAAGACGGAGCAGTGGTTGCTTCGCTTGGCACGGGGCGCCAGATGACCGAGACCGCCTCACCGCTGGTGACGAAGGGTCTCTTTGTTACTTTGGGCGGGCGCACCATCATTGATGACGTCTCGCTTGAAGTGCGAAGCGGCGAAGTGGTTGGCCTGATCGGAACAAATGGAGCTGGCAAAACAACGATCCTGAATGCAGTCTCTGGATTCGTGCCCTCGTCAGGAATTATCGAGCTTTTCGGTCAAGACATTTCGAAAATTCCTGCCTATAAGCGTGCCCGATTGGGTCAGGGTCGTGCCTTTCAAAATGCGCGGCTATTTAGCTCGCTGACAGTTCGCGAAACTTTGATGGTCGCCCTCGAATCGCGCCAACGTTCAATTTTGATTCCATCGATTTTTGCGCTACCGCCGTCACCGCAACATGAAGGTCGTAAGCGTCGCGAAGCCGACGAAATTATTTCGTATTTGGGCTTAGGTCGCTATGCCGATTCGTTGATGGGCGAACTGTCAACGGGAACTCGTCGAATTGTCGAACTTGGAGCGTTGATTGCTTTGGATTCGAAGTTGATGTTGCTTGACGAGCCAACCGCTGGTGTTGCGCAACGTGAAACCGAAGCCTTCGGACCACTCATTCGTATGATCAAAGAAGAACTTGGTGCGTCTATCTTGATCATTGAACATGACATGCCCATGGTGATGTCAATCTCTGATCGCATTTACTGCCTTGAGGCAGGTCATGTCATTGCTGAAGGCACTCCGTCAGCCATACGAAATAATCCTGCAGTCATCGCGAGTTATCTCGGAACCGATGAGCGGGCCATTCAACGAAGCAATACATAGAACCAGTAGTCAGCGAAAGATTGATTGATGTCCACCGCAAATTTCAGTGCTCTTCTTGCTCCCGGTCGCATTGCGGGCCTCAATCTAAGCAATCGCGTGTTCCTTCCAGCGATGGATATGAACCTGTGTGTTGAAGGTGAAATCAGTGATGGTGAAATTGCGCATTACACCGCACGGGCTGCGGGTGGTACCGCCATGGTCATCACTGGCACCGGGGCTGTTGCCTGGCCGATAGGCGCAACGAGTCGGCATCAACCTGCTTTCTCTGATGACAAGTTCATTCCCGGAATTCGCCGACTCGCCGATTCAATCCATGCTGTTGGAGGAAAACTGTGCATGCAGTTGTGTCATCACGGCAAGACTGCGAGCGTTGACACCGCAGATGGACGCCCGCAGTTAGTTGCTTCCTTGTTGGACGGTAAGCCGGATTTGTCTGCGCTTCGAGACAACCCGATATCTGAGCTCATGGGCTTGGCAACAGCGACGCAGGGAAAGAAGGCGACGTACAAGATTGCAGATGAAGATGATCTGGCATGGGTCATTGACCAATTCGCTCAGGCGGCTCGACGTGTGCAGCAAGCCGGTGTTGATGCAATAGAAATTCATGCGGCACATGGCTACTTGCTTTCAACCTTTCTTTCGCGTGGATACAACAAGCGGGACGATCGGTGGGGAGGCTCGCTCGAAAATCGGGCACGTCTCACTTGCGAAGTAGTCAAGGCTGTCAAGCAGGTTGTTGGTGACGACTATCCGGTTCTCGTGCGGGTCAATGGTTTCGAATTTGGTCTCCAAGATGGACTGACTCCAGAAGAGACGGCGCGAGCAGCAGCGCTCATTGAAGAGGCCGGTGCGGATGCGATTCACGTGTCGGCGAATGCGCACAATCCGTTTGCCGATTTCACGCAAGGACCCTTGCCATCTGAAGTTGCTCAATATCGTGAATACGCCAAAACGGTCAAGAAGCATGTGACCATTCCGGTCATTGCAGTTGGTCGAATGCTTCCCGAAATTGCCGATGAGATGTTGGCACTTGGAGAATGCGATTTTGTCTCGATGGGTCGCCAATTGTTGGCCGATGCCGAACTTGTGAACAAGATTCGCGAAGGTCAACGTGCTTCAGTTCGCCCCTGCATCAATTGTTATGTGTGTGTTGAGCAGAATTTCTTTGATGGCAATCCGAAATGCGCGGTCAACCCGGCTCTATGTAATGAAAGTGTTTCGGTTCTTGCTCCGATGTCCACTGCAAAACATGTTGTCGTGATCGGCGGTGGGCCAGCAGGTATGGAAGCCGCGCGAGTAGCGGCAATTCGCGGCGCCAAAGTCACTTTGATTGAGAAGGGCTCTCGACTTGGAGGAACCATGTGGTTCTCGCAGTTGACGACTCCTGCTAATCAATTGCTTGTTGATTGGCTCACTCACGAGGTGCAACGCCTTGATATTGATGTTCTCTTATCAACTGAGGCGACTCACGAAGTCATTGTTGCTCTCAACGCCGATGAAATTGTTGTTGCAACCGGGGCGCGTCGTGGACTGCCTGACGTGCCAGGAGCCGAATTGCCTCACGTGCTTACGGGTGATGCGCTGCGTGGTGTCATCACTGGCGAGGCAGGGGCTGATCATCGTTCACTGAGTTCGTTTGGGAAAATTGCAGTGGCTGCTGGAAGATCGCTCGGACTTTTGAACTCGGCTGATCGTATTCGTACGCTCTCGAAGACTTGGATGCCAGTAGGCAAGCGCGTCGTCGTCATTGGTGGTGGCTTGGTCGGCCTTGAACTCGCAGAGTTTCTTGCTGAGCGCGGTCGACATGTCACTGTCTTGGAGGACGGTCCCCATATCGGGCTTCCAATGGCTATGCCTCGTCGATGGACCGCGGTGAATAAGGCCACCAAACATGGAGTTACCTTGATTCGCGATGCAGTGGTGGTTTCTATCGACAAAGTTTCGGTGCGCTATCGAAGTGGAGATAGCGAATTTGAAGTTCGTGGTGATTCAGTTGTGATCGCATCGCAAGTTGAACCAGATGTGCAGTTGGCAGAATCGCTGAGTGATTTAGGAATACGAGTTCAAGTAGTAGGAGACGCCGTGAACATCGGTTACATCGAGGGTGCAATACATACTGCGAATCAGGTTGCTCGTGAGCTCTGAAAATACGGCCCTGACATTTGCCGATCACGTCCGTGCTCGCAGTACCGACGATAATGTCGCAATTCGCTTTGATGATGAATCATTGACATATCGCCAATGGTGTTCGGGGGTCGCGTCACGTTCGGCAATGTGGCTTGATATTTTGCGAAGTCGACCCGAGGGTTCGTCTCCGCACATTGGAGTATTGCTGGAGAACACTCCAGAGTTCACTATGTGGTTGGGGGTTGCCGCCGTCACTGGATCGGTGATTGTTGGTATCAATCCCACACGCCGTGGTGCCGAACTTGCTCGTGATATCTCGCACACCTCGTGTCAAATGATTGTGACTGAATCAAGCCAAGTTGATCTGCTTGAGGGGCTTGATCTCGGTGTTGCCGATGGCGGTGTCATGGTTGTGGAATCCGACGATTACGCGCAAGCACTTGCGGGTTACATCGGCGCTTCGTTGCCCACAGCCCAACAATGTCCTGTAAATCCGACTGACACGTTTTTGTTGCTCTTTACCTCGGGCACGAGTGGTGCGCCCAAGGCAGTGATCACGAGTCACCAGCGACTCAATTTTGTGGCTCAGTCAATGAACATGATCATTGCGCTGACGCCAGAAGATACGACGTACATTTGCATGCCCCTGTTTCATTCCAATGCGTTATTCACTGCTTGGGCTCCAAGTTTGGTTTTTGGATCAACGATCGCGTTGCGCCGTAAATTCTCGGCAAGTGAGTTTATGTCCGATGTCCGTAAATTCGGAGCGACCTATTTCAACTACGTCGGGAAACCACTGACCTATATTTTGGCGACTCCCGAGCAAGATGATGATCGAGACAATCCATTACGTCGTGGCTTTGGCAACGAGGGTTCTGAAATTGATTTGTTGCGATTTGCCGAACGTTTCGATTGCAAACTGACTGATGGTTATGGACAAACTGAAACTGGTGCGTCAATCGTACGAGTTCCTAATATGCCAACTGGTTCGCTAGGTGTGGCAGCACAAGCAACGATCACTGTGCGTGACCCGGCAACTAATCAAGAATGTCCACGCGCAATCTTTGACAATGATGGTCGGCTCATAAATTCAGAAGAGGCCACCGGTGAGATTGTGAACGGTGGCGGCGGAACGTTTGAGGGTTATTGGAATAACGCGGCCGCCAATAACGAACGCATTCGTGATGGCGCTTATTGGACGGGCGATTTGGCCTACCGCGATGAAAATGGATTCTTCTATTTCGCTGGTCGAAGTGCTGACTGGATGCGCGTTGACGGCGAGAATTTCGCTGGTGCTCCAATCGAAAGAATTTTGATGCGTCATCCTGATGTCATCTTGGCGGCGGTTTATGGCATTCCCGATTACGACATGGGCGATCGAGTGATGGCGGCACTGCAAGTTCAGCCTGGAACGACATTCGACATTGGCGAGTTTGCCGAGTTCTTGCGAGCCCAATCAGATCTTGGTCCGAAATGGATTCCCAGTTTTATTCAGATCGTTGAAGAGTTCCCTATGACCCCGTCAAACAAGGTGATTAAACGTGAACTCGTTCTGCGTCGCTGGCACGATGCTGAGAACCTAGAGAATGCGCAAATATGGTGGCGTAATTCCAAAGATATTCGCTTTGATGTTTTCGGTCGTGAGCAAGCTCAAGAATTACGAGCAAAGTTTGCCGCCAATCAGCGCGAAAGTTTGTTGAACTAGTTCGCGTGTCTTCGCAATCAAGGGATCAAGGCTATTTTGCCCGCAACTTTTCGATCTTCGAGATCTTGTAACGCTAGAGCAGCGTGCTCAAGCGGATATGTCTGAGGCTCAACGGGTCGAAGTTCTCCCGCGGCAATCAATTCCATCACTTGGGCCAGCATCCGATCATTGAGTCCAGGGTTCTTGCCAGCCCAACCGCCCCAATCAACACCGGTGACTCGACGATTACGCAAGAGCACTTGATTGGCCGGAAGTTTGGGAATGCCAGCCACAAAGCCGATCACCAGATATTGACCGTCGTCGGTGAGCGCGCGTAAACAGGTTTCTCCGAGATCTCCACCTACTGGGTCGTATAGGTAATCAATTCCGCCACCTGAGAGACGCTTGGCTTCTTCCTTCACTTCGTCTGCCGACAGTGTCGAATCAATCACTGCAAAGGCTCCACGATCGAGAGCAAGATTGCGCTTTTCTTCGGTTGAAGCAGCGGCGATGACCCGAAGTCCGAGTGCTCGTCCAACATCAACTGCACCAAGACCAACTCCGCTACCTGCACCTAAAACCAACAGGTGCTTGTCGCGTTCAACGTGGGCACGTTCGACAAGCGCAAACCATGCGGTGAGATAACTCTGCATGAACGTTGCAGCCTGTCCATCTGACAACGTGTCGGGCAGTGTCATGATGCGCTTGGCTGATACAACAGCCTCTGAACTAAATCCGCCCAACCCAACATTGGCGAATACTCGCGAACCAAGTGCCACTTCGGTGACGTCGGGGGCAAACTCTGTCACGCGGCCAACGACTTCCATCCCTGGAACAAACGGGGTGGGCGGTTTGATTTGGTATTTGCCTTGAACAAACAAGGCATCAACAAAATTGACACCACACGCAGTGACGGCAATACGAACAGACCCGGGAAAGAGTTCGGGCGCAGGCTTTTCCTCGATCTGTAATTCGGACAGGGGGGCAAACTGATTGCAAACGATTGAACGCATGCTTCAACCGTAGCGATCCGTGAAGTACTCCCACGATCTGACACACTGTCAGAAAAGGAATTTGAATCGAGGGGAAGCCATGGGGACAATCTGTGTCACAGGAACGGCGTCAGGAATTGGTGCTGCAACAAAGGCAAAACTCGTTGCTCAGGGCCATCGAGTGATTGGTGTCGATCTTCGAGATGCCGATGTGTGCGGTGATCTTTCGAAGCCCGCAGATCGGCAACGCATTGTTGATGAAGTGATTGCACTGTGCGGGGGAGTCTTGGACGGCCTTGTTCCGTGTGCCGGTGTCAGTACGCCAGTGCCAAACGAACTCATTGTGCGCGTGAATTACTTTGGAACCTTGGCCATCGTGAATGGTCTACGCCCAGCGCTTGAAAAAGGAACGAACTCGGCAGTTGTCATGATTTCTTCGAACTCGACAACGATGACTCCAGGCTTATCGGTTGATGATGCCATGGCCTACCTGCAGCAAGATGAAGAATCGGTCGTTGCCCGATTTAGTTCTCCTGCGGCCTTCGTTGCATATCCTGCGGGCAAGTTGGCAATTGCGTTCTGGGTTCGTATGAATGCGGCCGAATGGATGAAATCTGGAATTCGAATCAACGCAGTCGCGCCAGGTGTCATTGATACCGGAATGACCCGTCCGTTGCTCGACATGCCCGGTGTGAAGGATTCTCTTGACATGATTCCAATTCCGCGGGGTCGATGGGGCCAGCCAGAAGAGATTGCGAATGCAATTGGATTCTTGGGTTCGCAAGAAGCTTCGTACGTCGTTGGTCAAATCTTGTTTGTTGATGGCGGCACCGATGCGCTGTTGCAACCGACTGCTCATCCGCATCCACTTCCGGGAGGCTCAAAGTCATGAGTCACTCGAACGCCTTACGGCACAGTGATCCGCTTGCCTGGCTAATTGCGTCAGAAGAGATTCGTCAACTCGCAAGTCGGTACGCAATTTTCTACGGTGCTCGTGATACGCAGAATCTTGCCGCGTTGTTTATTCCAGATATCAAGGTGACTCGTGAAACTTCGGGAACGCAGGCCTTGAAAGAAAGTTTTGATGGGCAGATGCATTCATTGGGTCGAGTGATTCTGCAGGTCAATAATCATTTGATTGATGTAGCCGATCAGGCCGCTGCAACTGGAATTGTTTCATGCCGTGGTGAAATTGAAGATGCCGACGGAAATTGGATCATCCATCAAATTCAATATCACGACACATACAAGTGCGTTGATGGACATTGGTTGTTTGCTCGGCGCAAGCATTTGCTGTGGTACGGACACACCATGCCAAACGCGCCAGTCGGACTCGATGATGCGAATTGGCCGGCGAATCAAACCGGCAGAGGAGAGTTGCCTGAATGCCTTGAATCATGGCAAACCTGGAAAGCAAATAACTGAGTCGTTGCTTTAGAGCGCGGTCAGAATCTGCGTTCGGCCATTCGCTGCAAAACGCGCCGCAAGTTCTTGCTTGTCAGATTCGTTCATGAGTCGTAAAGGCTGATTGCGCTCTGATCGCCAATAGTGCATGTCTGGCGTCAACCATTTACTCGCACGTAACGGTGGCTTATGCACCTTGTTGTTCGCAGTGAGTGGCATCGCCTCAATCACTCGAACAATTTGTGGTGACCATTTGGTGCCAAGGTCACGCTGGTGCGACAGAAACACATCAAATTCGAGTGGTGAAAACTCTGCAGTTTCATTCATCTCAATTGCCACCATCACCATGTCGCCGGTTGTTGGGTCGGGCACGGGGTAGACGGCAGCCATAACGACGCCAGGGAATCGCGAGACGATGTTTTCAACGGGACCAGCAGCGAAGTTCTCACTATCAACGCGTAGCCAATCGGCGCTGCGTCCGCCGAAATAGAAGAACCCAGCGTCATCTCGGTAGCCCAGGTCTCCGGTCCAATACCAGCCGTTACGGACACGTTCGGTTGAAGCTTCTTGATTGTTGTAGTAGCCCTCAAATGACGTTCCGCCACTCAAGCTGACGATTTCACCGATGCATTCGGGGTTACTGATTGCTCCGAACTCGTCGAACTGAACGCGCGGGCATTCACGATTGGTGTCGGGATCAATGATGCTGACTTGACCAGCCATGTCAGCTCGTTCTTTGCCGAGTGCGTTCGCCGGAGTGTCGGGAGTGCGAATGATCGCGACAACGCTTTCGCTCGATCCGTAACCCTCAACGAGATCACAGCCAAATCGTTCAAGAAAGCGTTCGCGGTCAAGGGCACTTGCTTCTGTCCCGAATCCGAGACGCAAGGTGTTGTTTCGATCCTCATCTGAAATGGGCTGACCAAGGATGTATGCGATCGTGCGACCGACATAGGTGAAATACGTGCATTGATGAGCGCGGATATCGGACATGAAGTTGCTCGCAGAAAACTTGCGCCGAAGAACCAGGGTTGCTCCTACGGCGAGTGCTGGCCCCCAACATGCCATCAATGCATTGCCATGAAAGAGTGGCATTGGGCAATAGCAAACTTCGTCTGCTGTCACTCCGTAGATTTGCCCGGCTCGCACGCTGGCGGTGGCCATTCGTTGATTGGTGCAGACCACTGCCTTAGGTGCACTTGTTGAGCCAGATGTAAAGAGCAAGAAAAGAATGCTGTTCTCGTCAGGTTCGTGCGCTGGGAGTGTTGCGTCACGATGTAGCAGAAGTTGATCGTGGTGTTGAGCGGAATCAACGTCGATGACTTTGTTCTTGTCAACTCCGGTGTGTAAGCCGTCAATCAGCGCCATGCCGCTTTGGTCACTCACGATGATCTGACAATCAGTGTGCTGAATATCGCGTTCTAATTCACTTCCCCGACGGGTCGGGTTGATACCAACAACGCAGGCGCCAACGAGCGCTGCACCACCAATCCAAAAGAGATAGTCCGGGGTGTTCTCCAAGAGGATTCCGACGTGCGGCGGGCGATCATCAGAAATGAGTTCGGCCAAAATAGAGGCACGAATAGCTGACTGAGAAACAACTTCGTCCCAGGTGTACGTGTGCCCTTCAAAGATGTAGCCAGCGTGCTGGTCACCTTTTCTGGCTCGAATCAATGAGGCAACAGTGGTCATGGAACGATGCGTGCTGGCAGGGGATGACGGTAGAGCGCGGCGGCATTTTCGCAGCAGAACTTACGAAGGAGTTGTGGAGACAAGTGCCCCCACGCATCTCGCAATATGGATTGACTGTTCGGCCAGGTGCTGTCGCCATGGGGGTAATCGATTTCAACCATGATGTGGTCATCGCCGATGACGTCATGAAGATCGATCGTCGATGGATCGTCAATGGTGCAGAACCAAAAGTTGCGGCGCAATAAATCGGCAGGACGAATATCCCAGCCGGCTCCATAGCCACTGCGATCAACGACATTTTCGAGACGGTCAAGCAACATCGGAACCCAACCAATGCCACCTTCACTCATCGCAATTTTCAAAGTGGGGTACTTGTAGGCGTATCCGCTCCACAGCCATTCGGCGCACGCAGTGAGCGACAGTTGACCGAACAATGTTGCACCAAGTTGAAGCGAAGGTGCGCCTTCGGGCATCGCGTACATTCCTGACGAACCAACATGCAACGAGATCACGGTGTCGGTTTCAACGCAGGCTTCGATGATCGGATCCCACCAACCACTAAACAAGCTAGGAAAACCAACGTTGTGTGGCCGTTCGGGCAATGTCACCGAAACGAATCCGCGTTCGGCATTGCGTCGAATCTCGTCTGCTCCAAGTTTGGCTGTGCCATCGGGTCCAGGAGCAAGCCAAGTGATTCCACACGGAATGATGCGGTCAGGGTATTTCTGCCACCATTCTTCGTATAGCCAATCGTTCCACGCGCGCATTGTTGCGTGACCAACCTCGGGGTCTTTGCACGCACTAAAAATACGACCGGCGAAACCAGCAACTTGTGATGGGAAGTTAAGTGATGCCCAGCAACCAATGAGGTCCATGTCTTTGATGCGTTCATCGATATCCCAACATCCACGACGCATATCTTCAAATCGAGCTGGTTCAAGTGAGCGAAGTTCGGGCTTGCGTCCGACAACTGCATTCATTCCGACTTGGCTAAAGATTTGGTTGTCGAATGACCACACTTGATGGCCGCGATCATTCACAATGAGCCGAGGTGCTTGCGACTGAAGTGCTTTCGGTAAGCGACCGTCAAACATATTGGGTGGTTCGACGAGGTGGTCATCAACCGAAATCAAGGTGTAGTAGATCGGCGATATCTCTGGTTCGGGTAACAACATGTCTTGATTGGTTGCCCCAATGACATACGTGTCGGTTTCGTAGTTGCTCATAGCGGTTGTCCATTCATGCTTGAGATCGAGAGTAAGCGTTCGTATTCAAGGTCGCCAAGTGCTTCGCGTAAATATTCTTGAGCGTGCACGTAAGCCCCGTTGCCGATGAGCGGGTCATTCAATAGTTGAACGACGGCTTGACCAATAATCTCTGGCGCAACGCCAGCGCGAGCGATCCACTCAAGGTTCGCCCCAGAATCGAGCACGCGTTCAGTCGCCACCAAACCCGGATTGATATTGAGGCATCGAATTCCTTCATGGCCGTATTCGTGGGCCAACATGTCGGCGATGCGATGAAATCCGGCCTTAGTCGCTGCGTACATCAAAGACCATCCGCCATTTCCGGCCATTCGCTCAGGCGTTCGTTTGCCGGCATCGCTGGTGATATTCAGAATCGTCGCGCGTAACGAAGTTGCGGGGTTCGCCGGGCTTGCAAGTGCATGTTGCAAAAATGCCTGGGTCAACAACAGAGGTGCAATGAGATTGCCGTTTGATCTGCGAACAATGTCATCAGGATCGGCGTCGGCGAAACGAACATCATTGCCCGGCCCGACATAGATCGCGTTATTCACCAAAAGGTCGATGTGACCGTCACTGATTTCGAGGCACCGATGAAATGATGCAACGACATCGCTGAGGTCTAAGACATCGGCGACAACAATGCCGACTGATGAACCGTACACACGCGCTTGTTGAGCAGTTTCCTCAAGGCTTCCGCCCAAACTGCGGCCGGTTGCGGGGTTGATTGCCGAACCTTCAGTAACGGTCCGGCCAGTAATCACGAGGTCATATCCCGACTGGGCGAGGGAGAGGGCAATTCCGCGGCCGATGCCGCGACTAGCGCCCGTGATCAGCGCGACTGGGCGGCGTTTAGAGTTTTTTGTGTTCACCATCGCCCCCAACGGTTATCGGTCTTTGCTCAATCCCGACTAGTTTCTGACACGGTATCAGAAACATTTTGCGGGGCTCTCGGGCGCCGATCAACACGAGGAGTTACGCCATGGGTGCATTAAACGGCAAAGTCGCCATAGTTACTGGAGCAGGTCAAGGTGTCGGCCGGTGCCATGCCGAACTATTGGCTGCTGAAGGTGCAGCGGTCGTGGTCAATGATCTTGGCGAATCGGCAGATGTTGTTGCTGCGGCGATTGTTGCGAGTGGTGGGCGAGCGGTTGCACAGCGCGGAAGCGTGAGCGACTGGACCGCTGCCGAAGCGTTGGTTCAACGGGCCATCAGTGAGTTTGGTGATTTGCATATCTTGGTCAACAACGCTGGCTTCATCCGCGACGCGATGAGCTTCTCAATGGAAGAGGCGCCGTTCGACAGCGTGGTTTCGGTGCACCTGAAGGGTCACTTCGCTCCCGCGCATTTCGCGGCGGCCTACTGGCGTAACCAAGCCAAAGTTCTTGAGGGCACCGAAGGCGGATTGCCTCAACGTCGCATCATTAACACCACGAGTGAAAGTGGTTTGTTCGGTGGGCCCGGCCAAGGTAACTACGGTTCGGCCAAGGGTGGCATCATCACGATGACCACAATCCTTGCTCGCGAACTGGGTCGCTACAACGTGACAGTGAACTGCATCGCGCCGCGGGCCCGCACACCAATGACTGAAGTGAATCCGAAATTCACGAAGCCCGAATCTGGATTTGACAAATACGATCCCGCCAACATCAGTCCGATGGTGGCTTTCTTGGCGAGTGATCATGCCTCTGATATCAGTGCGCAAACTTTCATTGTGTTAGGTGATCAAGTACATCGCATTCGTCCGACCGAAATTGCTAACTCGGTGACAGGCGGCGACAAGAAGTGGACAGTCGAAGGTTTGACTGCGGCGAAGGATCAACTCTTTGGTGGTTCGCCATCTGGTGTGCCGGCTTGGGGTGGCCCACCCATGTGAACCAAAACTTTTGGTGAATCAGTGAGGCGCGCCGAATTGACGATCGCCAGCATCGCCGAGTCCGGGCACGATAAATGCACTCTCATTGAGTCGCTCATCAATCGACGCGGTGAAGATTCGTAGATTCAGCCCAGTCGTCTTCAAGAACTCGATTCCTTCAGGTGCTGCCAAAACACAGATCACCGTGATTGGTCCAGTTGGATTACGTTCCATCAACAGTTCGCACGCGTGCGCGAGCGAGCCACCTGTTGCCAACATGGGATCAAGCACGAAACATGTACGACCAGCCAAGGTCTCGGGCAACTTGTTGACGTATTGCTTGGGCTCAAAAGTTTTCTCATCACGGCTCACGCCAATGAATCCGACATCAGCATTCGGCATGAGTTCTTGTGCTGCGTGAACAAATCCAAGGCCAGCTCGAAGGACGGGGATCACGACAGGTTGACTGCTCAACACACGACCTGTTGTTTCGGTCAAGGGAGTCTGAACCTTGATTTCGGTCGTTGGCAGGTCGCGAGTGGCTTCGGCCAAGAGCAGGGTGCCGACGCGTTCAAGTTCTTGGCGAAACAATGCGTTTGGGGTCGAGACGTCACGGATGCGGGTGAGCGAATCGGCAATGAGAGGATGATTGACGACGGTGACTTCGACGGTGCCTGGGGTTTGAGCCATGCACCTATTGTCGCGCATCAGCGGTCGTTTGACCCCATGGCAACTTCGGCCTTCAAAAGGGCGTAGCGGGGCTTCACAAGCCCGTTAATGATGCGTAGGCGCTCAGGGAAGGGGGCAAAGGCACTCTTCATTGCATTCAGGGTTAGCCACTCAAAATCCTCAAGGCCCCAGTCGAACGCTTCGGCTAATTGCACGAACTCTTTGGTCATGCTGGTGTCGCTCATGAGCCGATTGTCGGTGTTGACCGTGACCCTAAATCGCAAACGGCGCAACATGCCGATCGGGTGCTCGGCGATTGAGCCGCAGACGCCGGTGTTGACGTTGCTCGTGGGACACAATTCAAGCGGAATTCGGCGATCACGAACATACGCAGCGAGGCGCCCGAGCTGTTCGGACCCAACTGGTCCGGAGATGTCATCGACAATGCGAACGCCGTGTCCGAGACGCTCGGCGCCACACAATTGCACGGCTTCCCAGATGCTGGGTAAACCAAATGCTTCGCCGGCGTGGATTGTCGAATGAAAGTTTTCGCGTTGAACATGGTTGAACGCCTCGAGGTGACGTGTCGGTGGGTGCCCGGCTTCTGCGCCGGCAATATCGAAGCCAACGACGCCACGGTCACGCCAGCGAACTGCGAGGTCGGCGATTTCGAGGCTGCGACGTGCGGTACGCATCGCCGAGCAGATGGCGTAAATCGTGAGATCGGTTCCGGCACTGCCTCGAGCGAAGCCATCAAGAATCGCCTGCATGACTTCATCAAGGGTGAGACCTTTTTCGGTACATAACTCGGGAGCCATTCGCACTTCGGCGTACACAACTCCTTCGGCCGCCAGATCGTGAGCACATTCGTAGGCGACGCGCTCGATGGCATCTTTGTCTTGCATGACGCCAACAGTGTGGGCGAATGTTTCGAGATACAGGACCAAGTCATTGCGCTTGGCACCACGATGAAACCATTTTGAAAGATCGGCAACGTCGGTCGTCGGCAGATTTTTGTAGCCGTATTCAGACGCAAGTTCGATGACCGTTGCAGGTCGTAGGCCACCATCAAGGTGATCGTGCAAGAGTGCTTTTGGAGCACGTAACAAGATTTCTGGGGTTGCTGTGGTCATAGCGATGCCGCCACTTTGTCGAGACGGCGCAATGGCAACTCGCCATTGCGCTGGAGCCAATTCCATTCTGGGTATTCAGCCGATTCAGAAATGCAATGAATTGAATACGCATGTCGGCTCTTGTCGCTGCGATTGACGTCGCTCCAGTGCGGGAGCAATCCGTGTAGAACAACAAGCGTTCCTGCTTTTACTTCAAGAGGCACCAGATCGGTTGGTGGCATCGGAAGCGGAGAATCATCGAGAACTTCAAATGTTGCACCGTCGTTCGCTTCGTTGCGCACAAACGTTTTGCGCAGTGTCGTTTTGTGTCCACCAGGAGCGGCCCACAAACAACCATTTTCAAGTGTTGCATCTTCAATAGCAAACCAAAATCCGGTCACGGTAATTGGATCGCTGTAAAGGAAAGTTGCATCTTGATGACAGCTCACTTCACCGCCGATACGAGGTTGCTTACAGATGTACATCGTCTGCAACGCGAGGGCATCAGGCATTCCGATGTCGCTGGCGACAGCGGCAAGGTCGTTGGTGTAGGTAAACGATTCAAAGACTGGATCAAGATCGTGCATCGCGTGACCGATTTTGTTGATGCTCAATTCTTTGGACTGTTTTAGATTGCCCTTTTCATCAAATGCTTCTTCTTCAAAGAAACAGATAATTCCAGTTGCCGAGTCGATGAACTGTTGATCGGCGTGACGTGACTGCTCGTTGGTCGTAAACACACTGCGATTGATGTCGGGATCAAAATCGTGCAGAATCTCTTCGGCCTGAGCTTTGAGGGCGAGACATGCTTCTTTTGAAGCAAAATCGGGAAGTACCAAGAACCCGTCGCGCTCGTAATCGGCAATTTGTTGATCGGTGAGGAAGGCTCCCATGGGCTAATTCTAGAGGGCTAATGAGGCTAGTGCGTTCGGGTAGGTGCGGAGATGACGAAAGACCTTTACGCTGTCGGTATGAGTTCACATAATGGTCCGTCAACCGAAGTGGCAACAACCTCGTTAACGATTCTGGGGAACACGGTGCGTGAGGCCGTTGATCATGTCGAAGTCTTTCCAGCCCCAGCCAATGTTGACCTAGTGCGCTTTACGACCGATGAATTGGCATCGATGTGTCCGGTCACCAGACAGCCCGACCTCTCACATGTGGTGATTGAGTATCAGCCACTCGAATGGTGCGTTGAGTCGAAGAGTCTCAAGTTGTATCTCTGGAACTTTCGCGATCGGGCAGTATTCGCTGAAGCTCTAGCCGCCGAAATCGCCGGGGAAATTATGGAGACAGCCAAGCCTCGCAAAGTCACAGTGACGTTGACTCAACGTCCCCGCGGCGGAATTGAAGTTCAAACCGTTGCCAGTTTGGGCCACTAGAAAAACTGCAGGTTCAGTTAGTGATTTTCGCCGGCACGGTAGGCGATACCGGCATGTGCTGGCGGACGTAACTGTTGTTGCGCTCCGGCAAGAACCAAGATCGTGACGATGTACGGAGTAGCCGCCACAAATTCTTGTGGCACCGCATCAACTAAGAAATAGGTTGCGGCAGAAACTGCTGCACCGATGAGTAACCCAGTCGCGAGCAAATGTTTGTTTCTCAGCAGACTCACAATTGAGGCAGCAACCAAAATGACGGCGATGACCAAGAGAAGTGCGGGCACATTTTTTTCGTCGCGGAACTTGAGCGCTGATGGGAACCCGAACAATATGGCACCGCGGAAAACTCCGAATGGTGTCCAGTTGCCAAAGATGGTGGTGGCAAGGCCAATGTAGCCCTGTCCACCAGTTTGCCCTTGACGATAAGTACTTGTGAAAACACATGACAAGTACGCACCACCGAAAGCTGCTAATCCACCGCTGATTGCCATCGCCTGATAACGCAAACGATTAATGGGAACCCCCAAACTTTCGCCGGCTTGGGGCGATTCGCCGCTCGAACGAACGCGAAGTCCGAAGCGCGTACGCCACAAAATGTATGCGGTAATTGGCACGAGTGCGATTGCGACAATTGTCGGAATATAAATATCGCTACACAGGCCGCGTACAAACCCTGCGAGGTCTGGGAGAAGCGGAAGATTATGTTTCTTTTCAATCCAGCCCATCATGTCGGGGCTACGCCACGAGCCGATACGCCCTCCGGATAAGAAGGGCATGTCGAATTGGCCGTAGCCACCCTTTCCGGCTGGTGATTGACTTTCACCGCCACCTTGTTGACCCTTAAAGAAAATGATCGACAAATACTCGGTTGTGCCAGCCGCCAAAATGTTGATCGCAATACCCGAGACAACATGGTTGACATTGAAACGAACTGTCGCTAAAGCATGAAGCAAGCCGACGAGCGATCCGGCGATGATCGCGAGCCCGATACCTGCCCATGATCCCCACTTCCATGCTCCGTATCCACCGAACCATGTTCCAATGATCATCATGCCTTCGATGCCGATATTGACGATTCCAACACGCTCTGCCCACACGCCGGCAAGACCAGCGAGCAAGATTGGCGTGGCAACGCGCAAGGTGGACGAGATAGTCCCAGAACTCGTGAGGTCATCGGCGTTGGTGAAGAGTCGAACAATTGACAAGACCAACATGAAGCCCAATGACAAGGCGATGGTGCGTTGTCCCGTCGATAGCGACTTGAAGAATTTCATGCCGCCACCGCCACTGCTTCAAGGGCCAATGCGGCTTTATGTTGAATACGCCGATCATCCCAGCGCTTGACCGCCTCGTTGATAATGACGACGGCAAGCACAATGATGCCCGTCATGATGGTGGTGATTTCTTTAGGAATGTCAATCAACTGCAGACGACCAGAGGCTTCGCCGAGGTACCCAAATAACAGTGCGGAGATGAATATGCCAAGTGGATGGTTGCGACCAAGCAAGGCAACAGCGATTCCGTTGAAACCTTGTTGCTCGGCCAGGTTGTTCTGATATGCGTGAACATCACCGAGAAGTGAACGCATTCCGACGAGCCCAGCAAGCGCTCCGGAAAGCAACATTGAAATCATGATCATGCGCTTTGGATTCACTCCGGTGACGCGAGAGGCTCCGGGGTTTGCACCCGATGCACGAAGTTGAAAACCAAACTTGGTTTTCCATACCAACACATAGAAAAGAACCAATACCAAAACTGCGACGAAGAACATTCCGTTCAAGCGACGGTCAACGATGTCAGGGAACCAAGCCGAGGATGGTAGTTCTTTGGTTTTGACGAGCAAACTTCCTGTTGCACTATCCACACGGAAAAATGCATCAAATGCCCACGCCACCAAACTCAACGCGACGAAGTTCAACATGATGGTCGAAATTACTTCGTTCACGCCGCGCTTCACTTTGAGCCAACCAGCAAAGGCTGCCCACAGGGCCCCAGTGGCCATGGCGACGACCAGGCAGAACAACACATGTATGGGAGCAGGTAAGTGAATTGCTGCCCCAGCAACAGCAGTCGCCAAAAGTGAAACTCTCATTTGTCCTTCAACGCCAATGTTGAAGAGATTCATTTTGAATCCGATTGCAACGGCAGATGCAGAAATCATGAGCGGTGTCGCACGGTTGAGTGCACCTTGCAAAACCTTGGTATCTCCAGCCGCACCGAACAGTGTCTTGTACGCCTCGATCGGGTCTTTTCCAGTGATTAACAAGATGACTGCACATATGCATAGTGCGACGAATACCGCAAGGAGCGAACTGGCTGATGTCACCAGCATTCGCTGTAGGCGCTGATTTTTCATTGAGCTGCTCCTTGCTCTTCGCCAGTCATATACGTGCCCAGCATTTCGGGAGTCGCAGTTGCAGGATCGAGGTGGGCTGTCATACGACCATCAAACATCACCAAAATGCGATCGGACAATCCGATGAGTTCTTCAAGGTCGGCAGAAATGAGAAGAACCCCTAAACCGTTGTCGCGGGCATGGCGTAACTCCCCCCAAATTGCTGCTTGAGCGCCGACATCAACTCCGCGAGTTGGATGGGCGGCGAGCAAGACCTTTGGGTCACTGACCATTTCGCGACCAACCACCAGTTTTTGTTGGTTGCCGCCAGACAGTGCGAACGCAGGTACCTGTTCGCTTGGGGTCAAGACACCGAAGCGATCAATAATCGATCGGCAATCTGCTTCAATCTTGGTCCGGGAAATGAACGGTCCTCTTGAGAGCGACTGATTCCCTTCGCGACCTAAGAACGTGTTCTCCCAGAGCGGAGCGTCGAGCAGTAATCCTTCGCGATGTCGATCGAACGGTATGTACGACAACCCCATATTGATTCGGTCGCGAGTTTCAGTATGCGACAGCTCTTGTCCGCAGACTGAAATGGAGCCGCTCAAGATTGTGCGAAGTCCCAAGATTGATTCGCACAATTCGAATTGTCCGTTTCCTTCAACTCCGGCAATTCCAACAATTTCTCCGGAATGAACCGCAACATTAATGTCTTCAAGCGCAAGCTTGGCGCCAACGATTTCACCAGCCAGATTGAGACCTGTCACCTGGAGGCGGACATCGGTTCCGATTTTCGTTTCACGGCCTGAGGGATCGGGGAGATCGCTGCCAACCATTAATTCAGCAAGCGAACGTCGATTGACTTGTGATGGTGTGGTGTGGGCAACAGTAGTTCCTTGACGAATCACAGTGATTTCATCGCAGTAGGCGAGCACTTCATCGAGCTTGTGCGAAATAAAGATCACAGTCGCTCCGTCGGCGACGAGTCGCTTCAAGGTGGTGAATAACTCATCAACTTCTTGGGGCACCAATACTGCAGTTGGTTCATCAAGAATCAAAATTTTCGCACCGCGATACAAAACTTTGAGAATTTCAACACGTTGACGTTGTCCGACTCCGAGTTCGGAAACATTTGTGTCGGTATTAAAAGTTGCGCCAAGAGAAGTCATCAACATCTCGATTCGTGCGCGTGCTTCCTTAAAGTTGATGCGGCCACGACCGTCGACTGGTTCATCGCCCAAGATGATGTTCTCAGTGATCGTGAGATTGTCGGCCAACATAAAATGCTGGTGCACCATTCCGATTCCTGCAGCGATGGCATCGGTCGGGGTTTTGAACTGCACCTGATTGCCGTTGACGGTAATTGTGCCCTCATCAGGTTGATGCATGCCATACAACGTTTTCATCAACGTTGATTTTCCGGCGCCATTTTCACCGACGATTGCGTGAATCGTTCCGGGTCGAACGAGGAGCTCAATGTCGTGATTGGCAATGACACCTGGAAAGCGCTTGGTGATGCCATGTAATTCAACTGCGAATTGATTATTTGATTGAGAGTATTCCGTCATGTCGCCCCTTGAAGTACATATCCCGTTATAGCAGAGAGCCCAGGTCATCGACCTGGGCTCTCGACTAACTAAATGCCTGTTACTAAATCAGGGCTTGGTTGGAACTTCAATTTTGCCGGCCACGATGTCAGCCTTGATGGCGTCCAACTTGTCCTTAACATCATCGAGGTATCCGCCTGAGGTTGCATAGCCGACGCCGTCATTGCTGAGGTCGAACATCTTGATTCCACCGGTGGTGTCACCATTGACCGAAGCCTTGATGGTTTCGAATACTGCAACGTCAACACGCTTGACCATTGAGGTCAAGATGACTGCCTGAGCCTTGGGGTCACCCGAGGTCAAGTACTGGTCGCTGTCAACACCGATAGCCCACTTGCCGGCTTCTTCAGCGGCTTCGATGGTGCCTGCACCTGAACCGCCAGCAGCGGTGTAGATGATGTCGGCGCCGGCGGCGTACCAGCCAGCAGCGATTTCCTTAGCACCAGCAACGTTGCCCCATGCGGAGTTGTCGCCGGCTGGTCCGAGGTACTTCACGTCGACAACGATGTCGGGATTGACGTACTTGGCACCTGCGGTGTAACCAGCTTCGAATTCTTTGATGAGGTCAATTTCTTGACCACCGATGAATCCGATGTGACCAGTCGTGCTCTTGAGGGCTGCTGCTGCACCAACGAGGAATGAACCCTGGTTAGCTGCGAACAACAAGCTGCTCACGTTTGGAGCGTCGACGACTGAGTCAACGATACCGAAGTGGATGTCGGGGTTAGCCGCTGCAACTTCGGTCATGGGATCTGTGAACATGAATCCGACACCAACGATGACCTGAGCGCCGTCGCCTGCGAGCAATTCGAGGTTGGCCTTGCGGTCTTCGTCAACGTTTGCTTCAAGTTCTTTGATCTCAACACCGAGTTCGCTAGCGGCTTGCTCGCCACCCTTTGCTGCTGAGTCATTGAACGTTCCGTCGCCGCGGCCACCGGTGTCATAGGCGACGCCAGCGATGATGCCACTTGCCGGCGCATTAGACCCGGCCGGAGCTTCGGTAGTTGTGCCCTTGTCGTCGCCGCCACAAGCGGCAGCGAAGAGGCTGAGTGCGGCAATTGAAACTGCCAGCAATCGTGCATTCTTACGCATATTTTTTCCTCCCCTAAATCGTTTGGCGGGGATGCCAAACGAACGGTAGGCAAAGGTTACACGACCTCAGAATGACCGTAGAACGCCCAAATGTGACGAGTGGCTGAACATTTGGCGCGCGGACTTACTGCTGACGACCGCGATCTTGGATGGCACGACGACGTTCTTCGACCTTTTCGGTCGAGAACTGCTCTTTGCGCCATACCGCGCCATCGCGTGCCTCAATGGTCCAACCAGCGGTTTCAGCATGAATTTCGGCATAGGTACCGCGAATTTGACGGACACCAGGCTGGTCGTTGCCCGCGATATCTCGGGCAATTTGGCGAGTAAACGGCAGTAAATCAGCGTGAGGGACGACGTGATTGACCAGTCCGCGATCGTAGGCCTCGGGGGCCAGCATGAAATTGCCGGTGAAACTCATTTCGCGGGCTCGGCGAACACCGATGGCTTGGGGGAGCAGAACTGTGAGTCCCCATCCGGGCATGACACCAACTCGGGCGTGGGTGTCGCCAAACTTGGCGTGTTCAGAGGCAACGAGAAAATCGCAATTCAGTGCGAGTTCAAATCCGCCAGTCACGGCGACGCCATTGATCGCTCCGATGAGCGGTTTTTTCAAAGCGGGAAACGGTCCGCGAATTCCGTCTGCGTTTGGACGACCATCGGCCCCAGTACCGGCACCGAGGTTGTCGCCAGTTGAACCGAGTTCTTTGAGATCAAGACCCGCGCTAAATGCTGGATCGCTTCCCGTGAGGATGATGACGTCGACATCTTCAGATGCGTCGGCTTGCTTCATGAGTTGGGGGAGAAGCTTGAGAACCTCAGTTGAAAGCGCATTGCGCGCCGAAGGGCGATTGAGAGTGATGGTGGCGATGCGTTCGCTGATTTCTAATAGAACAACGCTGTCGGCAGAAGTGATGAGGGCCATGATGGTCTTTCTCTTGATGTGTTCGAGAACTAGTCGTTGTCGGGTGTGTCGGCTGGGAGAAATGAATACTTAATGTCACCGAGCTTGACCAACATCGCGGCGACCCAGCCACCCAGGGCGCCAAAATGTTCGTCCAACAAAGTGTTGGCACCGTCGGCCAATGATTCTTCGGCTAATTCGTACATTCCCTCATATGTTGCTTCAACTGCATGTTCAGCGAGAGCCTCATCATCGAGGTACGTAGCCTCAACGGTGAGACCGGCTCGTTCGAGTCGACCGTTACCAATGAGTGGACTCAAGACCGGTAAGAGTGACCGAACCGCGGCAAGATCGGGATTGTCTTTGATGCGTTGAATACGCAAGACAATTTCCATTTCGATTGCGGGCAATTCATCGATTGACTCATCGACATACCACTTGCGATATGCGGTTTGGCTCCATGAGGGCCAATCGAAAGAAATATGGGCAACGATTCGAGGTGGCTGACCTTCGCCGGGCAAACCGTAACTCGTTTCCCAGCTCACATCACCGAGTTGAATATCAACTTGGAAGTGTTCTTCAAAGGCTTGACGTTCAAGAAATGCGCCTTCAAATGCATCACGTAATGCACTAATGACATCGGTGAAAACATGGTCAAGCATCGGTCATGACGCTACAACCCGTTGGACTCGAGTCTTCTAGGCGGACCGAATGTAGGTGAACACAGGTCCACCAAAACCCTCGGGCAAAAGCAACCGATTGCGAGGACCTGGAACATCGGGATCGCCAGACTCGTAACCGGCGTCGCCGTGCCACAAGAAAATTGACGAACCATCGGCGGCAACCGCTGGTCGAGTGACGTAAGCGGGCGGGTCGACCCGACCACGATGAATCGCATCATGACCGCCGGCTTCGAGAAGTTCATGCAATGTCACGATGGTTGGCGGTGCCATGGGGATACCTGAGGTCAAAGCGTGGTCAGGCGCCATCCATCGGTAATCAACAATCTCGTGATTGTCAATGCCGACTTGAGCGCCAGCCCATGGGGCCACAAAAAACCACGTCGTGAAGCGTGCTGGCGCATTTAACGGCGGGGTCCAATGGCTCCATACCGTCAGCGATGAATGTTCAACTGCAGCCGATACCTCTTCAGCCGCTTCACGAACGGCCGCCGAGCGAGCTCGCGACAGATCATCATGGCCTTCGTCCGCATCATCAATACGGCCGCCAGGGAAAACCCACATTCCGGCGAATGCTCCGACTGTGCTGCGCTGCAGCATTAAAACTTCAAAGCCACATTCGACGTGAGAATTTTCGCGAGTCAAAATCACGGTGGCCGCTGGGCGACTCTTGCGGTCGGGGATGACATGCGAGGTCGGGTCGGCTGACATGTTTCAACCTTATTGCTTGTCGGCGTCGTTACCTGAATCTTTTCGATATCAGAATCACGCCTGAATTCTGCGAGACTAATCCAGTGACTTCTTCAGATTCTCTCGTCCTACTTGATATTTCCGACGGTGTAGCAACCATCACCTTGAACAATCCTGGTGAACGCAACACGTTGACTGCTCCACTTGTTGCCGAAATCATTTCGGCGATGGATCGCATTGAAAGTGATAGCAATGTTGGTGCGATTGTTGTGACGGGTACTGCACCAGCGTTTTGCGCCGGAGCGAATCTTGGCAATCTGCAACAGAGTTCGGCCGAAAGCCTGGGCAATATCTACGAGGGCTTTTTGCGTATTGCTCGTAGCCCTTTGCCAACTTTGGCTGCTGTGAATGGTGCTGCAGTTGGGGCAGGAATGAATTTGGCGCTCGGCTGCGACGTTCGCATTGCAGCGCGTCGAGCAAAGTTTGATACACGGTTCTTGCAAATCGGGATTCACCCCGGTGGCGGACATACGTGGATGTTGCGTCGAATTGCCGGACCACAAACGACGATGGCAACAGTCATTTTTGGCGAGGTTGTTGACGGTGCAGAAGCAGAGCGTCTGGGCATTGTGCATCGTTGTGTTGATGATGATCAATTGCAAGCAGTCGCTCATGCAATGGCTGCACGAGCAGCATCGGCTCCGCGAGAATTGGTCATTGAAACGAAAAAGACGATCCAAGCGATGGCTGATGTCTCTGAACATGTTGTTGCGGTCGAGCGTGAACTGACTCCTCAATTGTGGAGTACTCGTCAACCATGGTTCGCCGAACGTATCGCGGCGTTACAAAATCAGATTTCTTCAAAGAAGTAGTCATCTCCGATCTTTGGAGCTATGTGGGACTTTCGTCCCGAAAAAGTGCCTTGCTTTTTCCCTGGACTGTTGTACGGTTCTTTATAAGGGGAGTTCAACGGAGCCTTTAAAGGAGGACCGAATGAGCAAGCGCCATCGAAGTCAGGAAGCGGTACCGCTACCTCGTGCTGAACAGCGGGCCCACGCCCACGGCGAACGGCATCGAGTTCACAGTGAGCTTCACGAATTGGCCGAACTGGTCAGCCACGGAGTTGAACCAGACGATGTGGTTGAGCCTGGTGCCGAGTGGAAGCCGCTTCATCACCACGATGCAGCAAAGGCGGTGAAAAAACTTGATCACAGTCGCAACTTGCGACATTGGAAGGTCAAGGAATGGAAGCGCCGCACGACGGTTCGCCGGCAAAAAGCCGAGGCGTATCGCAACCTTGCGCAATCAGCCTGAGTGAACTCGGTTTAGAGCCAACGTTCCGTTAGTTCGTCGCGTCGCTCGTTCCATTCTTCAGCGGTGATCGCGTAACGCACGTGGTCTTCCCACATGCCATTGATTTCGAGAAATCGAAGTGCGGTTCCTTCGTCGCGGATATCTAACTTTTCCATCACTCGACGACTATTGCTATTGCGCGGGACGATGCAGATCTCAATACGGTGCAAACCGAGGTCTTCGAGTGCGTAGCGACAGATCACGACAACGCCTTCGGCGATGTACGACTGCCCGGCTTGGCCTTGGTCGATCCAGTAACCGATGGTGCCAGTCATCAATGCACCGCGTTGCACCGAATTGAGATTGACTTCACCGGCAAAGTTTTGGTTGACGAACAAACCAAACGTGTACGCCGTGCCATTTTGGCGTTCGCGATCTCGGATACTGCACCGAGCGCTGAATGCATCACGATCTGTCTCGGGGTCGGGGGCATGTTTGATTTTCTGTGGTTCCCAAACGGTGAGCCACTCACGGTTGCGACGACGGACTTCGGACCATGCAGCGAAATCAGAGGGCACCAATGGGCGCAAAAGAATGCGCTGCCCGTACAGACGAATTCCGGCATTCGCGCGTGCTGGATGTGAATCGAAATTGCTCATGCTTCGCTCATAAGTTGTTCAATAGTTCAGCACAAACACCGTCAAGGATGTTGTTTGTCGAGACAATTAATTCGTTGGCGTCCAACGAGCGCATTATTGCAACAAGCACACAACAGCCACCGACAATGACGTCAGCGCGTTCGGGCGGAAGTCCGGGATTATGTAATCGATCGGCTAAAGACTCGGTCGCCAAGGTTCGAAAGACATCTTCGATGGCATCACGAGTCAATGTGAAACCGTGGAGTTCGTTGGCATCAAATACTTGCTGGCCGATTTCGATTGCCGCGATCGTCACGATTGTTCCGGCGGTGCCGATGATCTGCCGCACATGCTTCATTGAAGGATTCGTTCGAAGGACATCCTCGAAGAAATCTTCGACTTCGCCAATGGCATTTAACAGCTCTTCGGGTTGAGGAGGATCATGACGCAAGTGTCGTTCGGTCATTCTGACTGCTCCAACATCGATGCTATGAGACTGCAAAAGCTGCGAAGTGCCCACGATGAGTTCGGTTGAACCACCGCCGATATCAATAATGAGGTGACCATTAGGGTCTGGTACAAGTTGTGAAGTAGAGCCGAGGTAAGCCAATCGGGCTTCTTCTTCGCCGCTGACAAGTTCTGGTCGAACGCCTACGACTTTTTCTGCTTGGTCAAAGAACTCTTCACGGTTCAGCGCATCGCGTGATGCGCTTGATGCGATGATTCGTAACTGAGGTGAATCATGTTGATCAAGTAGAGAGCGATACATCGAGAGGCAATTAATTGTTCGTTCGATGGCTTCGGGTGACAGATTTCGAGTCTGATCAACGCTTTGGCCGAGTCGAGTGACCGTGACTTGACGCTCAAGAGTGCGTCCATCGCGATTAACGATCAATAAGTTGGTTGAGTTAGTTCCGATATCAATCGCGGCGACCGTGCCTTGCATTGTGGTATTCATGAGCCAACTGCGATTCGTTCGGCGACCCAACGACCTACTGGGTCATCTCCACCAGCGAGATGCCATGCATAGTGAGCGTGCAAGCACTTCACGCCAATTCGGGTGCCAGCGACTCCACCTGAAGGTCGGGGGCCAACATGATCACGCGGAATGTATGCATCACGCTCGGCTTGATATTGCCGATGGGCATTTTCGAGGGCGACAGGATCAACGTCGGCTTCTGCTTCGTTCACTCCTCCCGCGGCTTCAAGGCGACTCACTGTCATCAAAGCATCGGGCGAACATAACCAATACAAAGTGGGCATGGGCGTGCCATCAGCAAGAAATGGTGCGTTCTTGATGACAACTGGAACTCCGTTGTTGTCACGAACGACAACAGCAAACAAACCGCTGGGCTCGCGTCCGAGAAGTTGAGCAACTATCTCGCGATCGTGAGGACTGGCAACGAAGTCGTTGTTCAACTCTCGCGATTGCGACGACGACGGAACGGACGCACGATGAACAACAAGATGCCCAAGATTGCTCCGGCGATGGGAAGAAGTCGCTTCATCATGGCGCCACCAGCAACTGACTGCAGGTTCAACGGTTCGGCCGCAGGACCTTCGATTTTGCGAATCTTGGGTTCGTCAGATGATGCATCAGTGACTTGACCCGCTGTTGAAGTCTTGGTCGTTGCACCGTCAGTCACCGGTGCGCTCGCTGAAGGTGCAGGTGCACCGCCTTCGCGATCAATCAGTGCGTTCAAGTTGTCAGCAAATTGTGCGATGAGTTTTTCGCTGATGTCGGCAAGTGCGCCTCGTCCAAATTGTGCGACTTTGCCAGTAATCGCGAGATCGGTCACGACGTTGACAGACGTGCTCGTCGGAGTGATTTGAGTGAGTTGGGCTGTGATCGTTGCCGAAGCATTACCTTTGCCACCGATGTCACGACCAGATGCTTTGAGATGAGCGCGAAAGTTGACCGCGTCGAGTTCAACGAATTGAGCTTCACCTTTGAATTGAGCGACGATTGGCCCAACTTTAATTTTGACTCCACCCTTGAAGACATCGCCATGAACTTCATGGAGTTCGGCGCCAGCCAAACATGGAGCGATGCGCTCTAGATCGGTGAGAACAACCCAGGTTTCGGCGATGGGTTGGTTGACGGTGAAGGTGTGGTTTAGGTCCATTGCGCAAGGTCCTCCTGCGTGTCGATGTCGGCCGCGGAACCAGGGCAATCTACTTGCGAAACGAGCTCGGGACGCAGGCGGATCAGATCTCTGGCTCCAGAGTCACCAGATTTTGGTAACAAAGGCCAGATTGATTCGTGAAGTCGAACCGGATTTCCATTTCGGCCAAAATATGTCGCCACGGCAATGGGAGTCGCCGCATTGGCAACGCGTCGCCAAGCCTCAGCGGTGACGAAAGGTTGGTCGGCGAGTCCGATGACAACAGCACTGGCCTTCAGGCGCTGGGCCTCGCGAATCCCCATCAAAACCGACCCACTTTGTCCATCGGCCCAACGGTTGTTGTGGACGACAGCGACCTGGGGATACGCGAGCATGGATGGGGGGATATCGGCGGCGCCAGTGACCACCACAATGGTGGTGAAGCCAGCGGCGAGAACCTGTTGTAGGGATAACTCAAAAATGCTCGTCCTACCACCATGGGGCAAGGTCGCGAGAAGTTTGTGTCCAGAGCCCAAGAATCTCGACCCAGCTCCAGCGGCCAAAAGGACGGCCACGGTGCCTGCTGGAGGGGTCTGTGACCCATGCTCTGGGGAAATATCCACGTTGCCATCTTGCCTCATGACCAGCACTTATGTCATGAATCGAGGGATTTTTTGACCCAAATATGACAGGGGCGCAACAAATATGACATTTGTGTTGCGATATCGTGTCAAAAATCCTTCGGGACCTGATGCGAGGTGAGATATGAACAGTTCATACATGAATAACTTCGGGCGTCGATTGATCGCCATCGTGGGCATCGTGGTTGTTCTCATCTCAAGTGGGATGACGACGTCAGTTGCATCGGCCCAATCGGTCGTCGCTAGGTCGGTCGTTATCCCCGACATTGATCCGTTGGCGCTTTCGGCCAATCGAGCACTCGAACAACTTCGCGAGGATCTCATTCGGTTTGAAGGCGCACCCGAGTTAAGTATTACTTTCGTTCGCTTGCGACGTTCGACCGCCGAACTGGTTGCTGATCGATTGACTCTTGACCCAAATGAGTTGGAAGCTGCGTGGGCTGACTCGGATGTCAATCATCAAACGGCACTGCTTGCAGCATTGACTCAGGTGGGTGTTCCCTACAAGCGATTTGCGATGAAGCCAGGTGTCGGTTTTGATTGTTCTGGCCTCACGTCGTTTGCCTGGGGGCAAGCTGGGTTCAATCTTCCGCATAACTCGACTCGTCAAATTCGTGCAGCCGACCCACGCACACGAGACACTGCGCAGGCCGGTGACTTACTGCGCTATCCCGGTCACGTGATGATGTGGCTCGGTGTTGGTCAAGCAGTGATTCACTCGCCTCAACCGCGTCAATTCGTTGAAGTGAGAATTCTTGCGACACGTTCAATGAACCGCAGCACCTTTGGTGATCCCACCGAATAGTTGGTTTATGCCGAAAATTGATCGGCTGTTGTTGCTGCTGTGAAAGAGAGTGCTGTGATCGCAAGATCGGCGGTATCCATTGAGGCCACAACTCCGAAATCGTTGAAGGCGCAATAAGTCTTCGACTGAGTGGCACCATTGCTATCAACGACGGGGATGGCGCTACATGTTGCATTGTTGTCAACGATGACCTCAGATGATGCAACGGCAGAACCAACCGCAACTCGCGCATCTTGTTGCATGCGTTCGGTGGTTGCTTTCTTGAAAATTGTGGACACTAGTTGTCGGTCAGAAACTCGAGACTCGTCAATTCCCGGTGCGCAATCGGAGGTAATTGTTGAACAGGTCAAAGTGGTGCCGTCAGCTGAGTAGATGTATCGGACTTCGGCGATGGTGATGCTTGTCCCGAAGGACGAGTCAAACGCCAGAGTCGCGGCGGTGTGAAGGTCGCCGAATTTGGTGACAACTTCGTAGGCAATTGTGAAATTGCTGGTGGGCGTTGAATTCAAAACAGCGATGACTTCTTGAATGGCGGCATCAGAAACTGCGGGGACAGTTTCATCTGGCATCAAGGTAGGCCGTTTGCCGGTAAAACAACCGCTCAACGCGAGGGTGCTGATACTGGCAATTGCGAGAAACCTGACGATTCGATGCTTTGTCACACTTGAAGCCTAGGGTCCATGAACAATTGAAACCTGAACAGAAATTGTTTTCTGAGCATCTCGTTCTCGTAGCGTAAAGATTGTGATTGAACTTGATGCCTCGACGGTCCTGCTGCAATGGGCAGTGGGCGGAATGTTGGGGTGTTGGTATACGACCCGCCATCGCGAAGTTGGACTGGGCTATGGGTGGTTATTACGAGGAACCTATGTATTGATGGCTGTGGCGGCGGCCTACATCGGATTCGCGTCAGCGTCATCGTCATCTGCAGCAACAATTCGCGACGTCGGAGCAGTCGTGGTGGCGATCGCAATTGCACTTGGGCTAGGTCAAAGTATCGTTCGGCGCAAGACTGGAGTGAGAGGGTACGTCGACGAGCATGATCGGCGATCACAACGAATCGCTGAAATGACGGGAATCGAGCGTGATGATTCTCTAAAAGAGGTGGGTGCCGGCAAAGAATTTGAACCGCTCATTGATTTGTTGCCCGTGGTCATTGGACTCGTCGCGTTGGTCGCTGCCGGAGTTTCTGATGGCGGCAATGATGCCGTGGCCATTGTTCGAACGCTCGTGGGTGCGGCGTTTTTGGGTTTTGTTTCGGATGCAATGTTGCTTGGTCATTGGTATCTCGTGCAGCCGGGTCTTCCGCGCCGGCATGTCAACGACATCGTGCGTACATTTCTGGTGATTTGGCCACTTGAAGTCATTGTGATGTTGATTCCAACCGGAATGTTCAGTGTTTTTTCGGGAACAGTCGACGACGGCTGGAGCGGACAATTGGGTTGGTTTTGGGCGGCCTGTGCAATCACGACCGGAGTTTTAAGCGTCGTTACCTTGAAGGCCCTTCAAGAACGTGCTTATTCAGCTGTGATGGCCGCCACCGGACTGATGTATCTCGCAATCTTGACTGCGTTCGGAACTGATCTCGTGGCCCGCGCTGTACTTGCTGGCTAGGTAGGCAAGTCCGAGTTGATTACGGATCAACGACCCACGAATTGATGGCGTAACTTTTGTCCGCGTGCACTTCGATGATTGCTGTCGAGACTGCATGTCGCACGCCACCGGTCGTTGATACCGCAAGCCGAACCTTTCGTTGAATGGTCTGACTAATCACGCCGACTTTGTATGAAGTAGCTCCCTGGCTCGGTGCAAGTGACAATGAAAGTTGAAGTTTTGCGGCGACAAGACCTCCCGTCATGCCAAATTGGTATGCGGCAGTTGTGCTCGTTGCGCGCACTCCAGTGTTCGGGACGAAGATATATCCATCGACAAGAAAGCGGTTCGTTGTTGTATCTGTTCCGTTAAGTCGGACGTCAACACCAAATGTTGTGCTTGGTGCGAGAGTCGATGACACGTATGAGACGGGCGTGGCATTGGCAACAGGAATAATTGAATGGCTTGCAACAGCGGTCGTCGTTCCGTCAGGAAGTAAGACCGTGTCTGCTGGAATCACGACTGAGGAATTGCTTTGTCCAAAGTTCACTGTACGAATTGACACACCTTCACTGCCGCGTGTTGTTGAAGTCGAAACACGGCGATTAAAACGAACGGAAGATTCTTGAACGGTCAATGTTGCGGCACTTCCCAAAAGCAATGTTGCACCCTTGCCAGTGATTTCGTGACTTTTAGGAGCCGCCGAGGCATAGGCGGCCTGAGCATCAACTGCGCATCCGCCGTAACTTCCTTCACCAAAGACCACTTGTGCGCCGCCAGTAATGATGAGTGGTCGTTCAAAGTAATAGATGCCCGAAGCAAAGTAGTGAGTTCCCCCCGTGAGTGTGAGTGGGGTGGTGCCGAGATAGCGCCCAGGAAAGTACAACGAACAAGTGCCAATGGATGCTTGTGATCCTGGTCTTTCAAAACTAGGAATTTGCGGAAGTTGTGGATAGTTCCAGGCTGTTCCAGTGGGATTGTCTCCGGCTAATTGCCACCATTGTTTACCAATACTGGTCCAACTTGTTGATCCATCATTGGTGAGGTTGCTACTCAGAGGTGCAGTTGCAGTGCCCGCATTAATCAGAATGTTGCCACTCAAAGCGGTCGTGATTGCTCCAGCCCAAGATGGGGTCGAGATATTCGTCGTGGTTCCCGAGTTAAGGGTGGTGATTGTTCCGTAACGATTTGCACCCGAGGTGTAACTCGTGACGGTGGTACATGTTGAGTTGACGTTGTATCCATTGAGCGACCAATTCGTTGAAGCGGCGAAGCAAGCAGATGGTCCGAAATCGCGTTGTAATGTAATTGCCATTCGAGTTCCCGATTTCACTGCCTCGGCTGCAGAATTCTGCTCGTGGAGCGCAGGTCGGGTATCGAGCAAGACTCGCGTAAACGTGAGTAGTCCGATGGCGATCACACTGCCGACAACCATCAAGATGAGCACGAGTAAAAGGGCCGAACCTTGGTCGCGTTCTGATTTTTGTTCTGTTGGGCCTTGAATGTCTGTCATGTTGGTCGTGACACCATCAAACAAGAAACGGCTTCATCAGGAGTCAAAGTTATGACGACTCCTGGCGAGCCATCAGTTGGAGTTCGTAATCGGCTTGCTGGCAGAGCTATGCCACCAGAAGAACATTCGGCTCGTAAAAAAGTAAAACCCGATTTTGGAGTTTCAGTGATTTGCACTGTTCGAGTAGTCGTTCCATTGGGGAACGTGTAATCAAACGTTGCAGAAGATGTCTGTGAAGTATTGAGGGCACGCACGCCAACATCAGTTGTGTACGACCAGGTACCGGTGGCCTCAGAAAGTACACCAGCTTGTTCAATTCGTTTTTGCACCGTGACAGTGCCACCACATACCGCTGCACTGATGGAACGCAACACATTGCCGAGTTGGGCAAATGAAGCAGAGTTCGCGGGCAAGAAAAAGTCTGCGGCGGCGGCGTTACCTGGACTCGAGGGTCCAGTTCCATTCCAGACAACATTCCCAACGACTGACTTCATTCGATCTTGGTTAGTTGTGATGGCATCGCTGCCGACCAAAATGCCGACGATGCGGGCGCCAGTGCCGCGACCGTAGTTGGCGGCAGTCACTGCTCGCGAAAGATCGGTGGTATTGAATCGCGCATCTCCGTCGTTGGGGGTGTTGGTTCGGTTGCGGTTTGGTTCGCCATCAGAAATAAAGACCACGAGTTCGGGTAATTGCGAGAATGCTGTACCGCTAGTCGTGCGAAAGGCTTGCCACAGGCCGTCTTCCCAGTTTGTGCCTGATCCCCAACGGGCTGTGGCTAAATCTTGGTTATCAACCTTTGTTCGCATTGCAGTGAGGTCAGTTGAAGGATTGAGAATATTGACATATTGGCCTGCGGTGGTGGGGTAATACGAATATGCAGAAACATCAAATCCCACAATGCGCAAGTATGTGGGCGTTCCAGAAAATGCATCGATAAATCCGAGCGCAGCGTTAACGAGCGATGTTGCACCACCTTGGGTCGGTATCGAACTGGATGTGTCGAGGACAACGGTGACCGTTCCTCCGCATCGAGTTGGTGGTGCAGATGGATCAATGATTCCGCCGGTGTAATCGGTTGGTAACTGATCTTGCGATGAAAGTCCTGCGCCACCAGTGGTGAAGTCTTCACCACTTCCAAAAATAACTTGAACGTCTTCGCCGATGGGACGAAGCACTACTTGGTTACGTGAAGTGACGGTGACAGCATGAGTTGGGGATTGCGTGGCATTCCAAGTTGATGGTGGAGCGGCAAGTTGGTGCGCCACGCCCACTTGAGTGATGACTTGAGAAGTTAGTCCTACATTGCGAATTTCATAGCGTTGCAACTGCCATTCATCGCCGACCTGCACGTAGCGATATGAAACGACGTAGTTGGTGGTGGTACCAGTTTCTGAAATATCAGAGCGATTCAGCGAGAGCACGTTCGTGCCTGGCAATTTCTTTGTGGCGGTTGGTTGGTAGAGCGGGTCAATATTTCGACTCGTCGCCGAAGCGAGATCATTTGGTATCCAAGCTTGCAGAAACGTGATGTCTTTCGACTCGGAGAGATGATCTTTGATGGGGCGTTCTGTTCGTAAAATAACATTCATAGCCGCAGACAAACTGGTCATAATGATTCCGAGAATGGTGACTGTGATCATCAATTCGACCAAAGTCATCCCGTGATCACGGTGAATGGAAGGGGATGTAACTTTACGAAATCGCGCGCGGAAACACATTGCTCTTCACCACCTCTAACGTTTTTGAATAACCAGATGGTGAAGTCACAGTGAATGTGATGCGCTGCAAAGTTCGTGCCGTTGTGAGCGAGGCAGTTTCATTGCATTCAGTTCCTGACAGACCATTGGTAGTCAGCCAGGTGCCAGCTGATGTTGATGATGGATTCCAGAAATACATTCCGGTCAACGTGACTGAACTCGTCGGCCAATCAACGGTTCCGGCGGCCGCTTGGATGATGGGGAGATAGCCGCCGTTGGTGTTGTTGGTTGGGCAAGGAATGTAGGCGTAGTTCGCTAATCGATCGGCCGCGCTTCCAAGCACTGCTTCGACTTTGGCTTGATCGTCCGAGAATGAAGACATTCGAATGGCTGACCACATTGCGCCAAGAACACCTGAGACGACGATGCCCATTAAGGCAACGGCAATGACGACTTCAATGAGGCTTGAGCCTCGGTCGTGTTCTCTCATGGTGGTCCTACTTCGGTGAATGTCGTGTTTTCAACACGTCATTCATCGGCACGAGGACGGTTCTGAATTGTCAGGAAATTGTTAAGAAGAGTTCACGCCTTGCGACTTGTCACTAAAAGATGACACCGGCTGCCCGCAATGCTGCAGCATCAAGTCCAACTTCGGAGACCACTTCGTCGCTATGTTGACCTGGGCTGGGGGCGAGGCTGCCAGCCTGGGCTGGGGTTGCCGAAAACCGCGCGGCCGGACGAGGTTCGCGAATTCGACCAGCAACAGGGTGCTCGCGTTCGATGAAGACCTCGTTGTTGCGAATTTGGGGCTGTTGTGGCAGATCGGCCAGCGTCACGACAGATGCCGCCGGAACGTCGAATGATTGAGCACGCTTGACGAATTCATCGGTGGGCTGTTGGGCTGAGAGTTCGGTCATCAGAGGAACCAATTCTGAGGCATTCATCGTGCGTCCGGCCATCGTGGCAAAACGTTCGTCATCGGCGAGTTCGGGATGACCAAAGGTTTGGCATAGTCCACGGAATTCGCTATCGCTCACAACGGAGACGGCAGCGAATCCATCGCTGAGTCGCGTGATGCCGTAGTTCTGTCCAATCGTTGGGGTGCGATTCGCATCATCATCAAGTAACACGGCATCCATGCCCGAATCGGGCCACATAAATGAAACCGCGGCATCGAGCATTGCTAATACAATGTGCTGACCGTCAGCGTTGCCCGCAGCGCGGGCATACAGAGCAGACGAAATTGCTTGCGCCGCGGTGAGCGATGTGACTTTGTCGCACAAGAGAGTGCGAAACAACGACGGTTCACCATTGCGCGGATCGGTTTGCACACTTGCGAGACCAGATGCTGCTTGAATCACATTGTCGTAGACGCGATGTCCACTGTTTGGTCCATCTGGCCCGTAACCACTGATACTCACATAAATCAATTGGGGATTGACTGCCTTCAGATCGTCATAACCAATGCCGAGTCGTTCAACTGCGCCGGGTCGGAAGTTTTGAACGACCACATCGGCAGTTTCGACAAGCTTTTTGAGAACCGCGACACCTTGTTCGCTTTTCAGGTCAACCACGAGCGATCGCTTACCGCGGTTGTTGTTGACGAAAATGCCGGTCATACCACCTTTGGCGGAACCGATATAGCGCATGAAGTCACCGATACCTGGAGACTCGACTTTGATGACGTCGGCACCTTGGTCGGCGAGCATCATCGCGGCTAGTGGTCCTGAAATCATGACCGACAGGTCAAGAACCTTGATTCCGTGAAGTGGACCAGTGTTCGCAGTTTTCGTCATACCCGATGTTCGCGCATCAGGTCCGTTGCGCCACACCCCTGCTTGCCAAGATTCCAAGAGTTGCAAGAACCGCGGCGATCAAGAAATTAGTTCCGAGTGCGTGTGAGAGAGGCCAGTGGGTGCGATCGGAAATGGCAACGGTTGCGCCACCGATTCCGCCCATCAGAGCAAATCCCAAACTGTCGGCGAGGTTGATTTGGCTACCAATCTGTCCTTCATTGCCATCGTCGGCATAGGCAGTCGCGGCAACTGAGGTGGGAACGAAAAGGATGCCCATCCCGAGACCGCCAAAACACCACGAAAAGAAAGTTGCCAAGAGTGGCCAACTCGCGCTTAAGACTGGAGACACCGCGAAGATGCCAAACAGGATCAAGGAAAATCCAACTGCTGCTGACCGGGCGACTGGGATGTGTGATCGACGTGTCGAAAGCACCGAACCCAAACTCCACGACAATGCAGCTCCGATAATGACAAAACCTTGGATTGTGGGTGAAGCACCATGAATTCGATCGGCAGCGAGCGGCACAAACGAGTCAATACTTAAGAATGCAGATGTGGCCAACATGCGGCAGGCCAAAATCGCCGGGAGACCTCGTTTGGCTCGCCAAACTTTGGGTGGCATGAGTTTGTTGAAGTTAGGAATCGACAACGCGAGACCGATGCCAATGAAAGCGATGGCGAGTAGAACGAATTTTGTTTGAACTCCCGCAATAAAAAGAGCGACACCAGTGGTGAGAAGTATGGCTTGCGGGAGGCGAGACTTTTTCGCATGTGCAAGTAGTTGAGCCTCTTTGTTGGCGAGCAATGTTCCCATTGCGCTGATTGACAAAACAGCGGTTGCTAGTGCGAGTGGAGCGATACCGATAAACACCCAACGCCATCCGAATGCTCTGGTGATGTATCCGGCAAGTCCGGGCGCAATCAAGCTTGGTAAAACCCATCCAGCAGAAATCCATGCAAAAATTCGCGAACGTTGATTTTCAGGCCAGACCCGTTTGATGATGACGAAGGTAATTGGCGCTAATCCTCCGGCACCTGCTCCTTGCAAGACTCGGCCGAGGAGCACTATGGGCATCGTGGGGGCGATTGAGGCAACCACGAGTCCCAATAGAAAAATAGCAATGCAGCCAATGAACGGCGCTTTAGGACCTCGGCGATCTGCTTGTTCTCCGGCCGTGACGAGTCCGATGATGTCAGCCAACATGTATGCCGCCAAAGTTGCCCCGTAGAGATAATCACCATGAAGTTCGTCGGCGATTGTTGGGAGAGCGGTGAGCAGTGACGTCGTTTCAAATGCGATGAGAGATGTGCAGCTAACGAGACCAATCGCAAGTGCTCGTTGGCGTTGTGGAACTTGAGAAATTTGTTCAGTATCGAGATTCACGACGCAACAAGTGGCCAAGGTCGATTGCGTTCAATATGCAACGCGATATCAAGAAGCAACTGTTCGGTGAAATGACGCGAAACGACTTGCAGACCAACAGGTAGACCGTCGACGAAACCGGATGGAATTGAAATTGCCGGATTGCCATGCAAGTTTGCAGGAAAAGTTAACTTCCCATTGTTCCCGGCGCCAGCGCGAACACCACCAAATGTTGATGGCAGTGGCCCTTCTGCATCGAATGCGATGTCGGGGTTTGAGGCGGTCAAAACTAAGTCGACTCCGGTTGAAGCGTTGAAGATTTCTGACATACGTTCGTTCAATGCCACGCGGCGCGCTTCGATACGAGCCCGAGCTTCGGGTCCGTAACGATCCATCGTCGCCGTTAAGCCCATGCGAATTTCTGGTGTCAATACGTCGGCACAATCTGGCCATAACTCGCCGAGTTGCGCGTGAATCGACAACATCCCGCTGATGCTCCAAGCCGCGCCCATGCTTGGTAGCGACGTGTCAATGTCGACACGCTTCCACCCGTGTTCGGCAATGAGTTGATCGGCCTCGGCACTTAAAACTTCCCACATTGCGGGTGACACGACTGCTCCGCCCCAATCAGGGACGATTGCAACACGTAAGCCACGAAGCACTTGAGCGAATGAACCGAGTTCAGGCTCCCATTTTCCAACATTGGGCAAGCTGAGTTGATCACGTGAATCATGGCCCGCAGTGACGTCAAACCATCGAGCAGTGTCACGAACGCTGCGCGTGACGCAACCAGTGACAGTGGTGAGATTTCCGAGTTGCACTTTTGGCGCTCGCGGAATTCGGCCGTACGTTGCCTTGAGGCCAACTAAGCCGGTGAAACCGGCGGGAATACGAATTGATCCGCCACCATCACCAGCCGTGGCCATGGTGATGATTCCTCCAGCAACTGCAGCAGCGCTTCCACCTGAAGAACCACCAGGGGTGCGACCGTGTTCCCAAGGATTATGTGTTGCGCCGTGCATCACGGTGCGAGTGACATTGACACCACCAAATTCACTCGCTGTTGTTTGACCAACTAACACGACGCCAGCATTTTCAAGTCGTTGGACCATCACTGACGAGAAATCTGAAACGATATGTGACAGCGCAACACATGCTTCGGTGTCGGGCCATCCAGCGACTTGATCGAGTTCTTTCACGCCGATGGGCACGCCGCCGAATGGCAAGTTCACATTTGCGGTTCGTGCCGCGGCATAGGCCCGATCTTGATCAAGGTGTCCGAAAGCATTGAGGTCACTTGAATTGATCGCTGCATATGTCGCGTCGAGTTCTTCGACGGGGGAGCGCTCGCCAGTGCGGAACGCGTCAACGAGAGAACAAGCGTCGCCTTGCCAAGTTTGCGGTGATGATGCTTTTGTACCTGAGTGAGAAGTCACAGCCATAGGTGCAGACGCTAGTGCTCGCCTAGAGTTTGAAGCGATGGACAGCCGACAGTTTTTGGGATTACAACCCACACACAATCCTCATCGTTGGGTCTTGCCTGTTGTTCAAGGCATTAGTACGGGCGGCGGCTTCCTGTTTGGCGGCTGCGGGCTTGGAGCTGCTGTTGCCGCGATGGAAGGAACGTCGGGCCGAAAGGCCGTATGGGCAACCGCTCAGTATCTGTCGTATGCCAAGCCTGGTGAAGTCATGGACATTGATGTCACTTTGGCAGTACACGGTCATCAGATCACTCAGGCGCGAGCGGTGTGCCATGTCGGTGACCGAGAAATTTTGACAGTGAATGCTGCTCTTGGCGATCGCGATCTTGAAGAACATGGTCAATTCGAAAAGATGCCATTGAACGTGCCGAAACCGTTTGATTGCAAAGAACGACCACATGTGCTCGATTGGTCAGGAACCATTAGTGGTCGCATGGATCAACGCATGGTCAAAGGCCGTGAAGAACTTGAAGAACTTGATGGCACGCCCAGTGATGGTCAGGTTTTGTTGTGGTCGCGTATTCCTGAAGTGATCGAAGGCGTTGATGCTGCAACTTTGTCGATTTTAGGTGACTTCGTTCCGATGGGCGTCGGTCAAGCTTTAGGCATTCGTGGCGGTGGAAACAGTCTCGATAACACCTTGCGTATCGGAAAGTTGGTACCGACTGAGTGGGTTCTGCTTGACATTCGTATTCATATGGTTGAGCGTGGATTCGGACACGGATTGGTGCATATGTTTGCCGAAGATGGAACGCTGATGGCAACGGCGAGTCAAAGTTGCATCGTCCGCTTCTGGCGCGACATGCCGGGACCGGGCCCTGCTGGGAAAGCGAAGAAGTAGTCCCGCTGGGAAAGCGACGAAGTCGCCAACAGATATGAAGAAGTAGCCCGAGTCTTTGCCTGGTGGTGTGGTCGGCAACAATGAGGTCATGACATCTTCGCTTCCTCGTCGCCCAGGTATGACTGTTCCGCTGCCGGGTCATTTGCACACCCATCGTGATCGCCTCATTGAACTTGCTGATATGGGCTACACCGATATCTGGTCGGCCGAATCCGATGGTGCTGACGCGTTCACCCCGTTAGCAATGGCGGCAGCATGGGAACCTCGATTACGTCTAGGTACGGCAATTGTTCCGGCCTACACGCGTTCACCAGCGTGCTTTGCCCAAAGTGTTGCCAGCATGGCCGATGCTGCTCCTGGGCGTTTTGCGATTGGCATCGGTTCAAGTAGCAACGTCATCGTTGAGAAGTGGAACGGAATCCCGTTCGTCGAGCCATACAAGAAAGTCCGCGATGTTGTGCGTTTCTTGAACGATGCATTGTCAGGCGAAAAAGTAGCCAAGTCGTATGACACCTTTGAAGTGAACGGTTTCAAATTGGGCGTACGTCCCGAAGTGAAGCCAAAGATCTTGGTGGCGGCCCTTCGTGAGGGAATGCTGCGTCTTGCTGGTCGTGAATCAGATGGTGCAATTATCAACTGGTTGTCGCCAACTGATGTGCGTCGAGTTGCCGAAGTTGTCAACGACGCCGCGGGCGGAGAAGAGCGCGAAATTGTGGCGCGAATTTTTGTGTGCCCAAGCGAAAATGCTGAAGTGGTTCGCGCCGCTGGTCGATTTGCAATTGCTGCGTATCTGAATGTTCCGGTGTACGCCGAATTCCACCGTTGGCTCGGTCGTGGCCCAGAGTTGCAAGGTATGTGGGACGCATGGAAAGCGGGAGACCGTAAAGCTGCTTTAGCGGCAATTCCCGATGAAGTCGTTGATGACATCTTGATTCATGGTTCGCCGGCTGAATGTCGCGCCAAGATTCAGGCGTACTTTGACAACGGTGTCACCACGAGTTCGCTCGCAATTCTGGCCCTTGATCCAGAATTGAATTACTGGGAATCAGTCAAGGCGTTGTCGCCGAGTGCCAATTAATCAAGCTGCTTGAACTTGCCGTTTCTCGGCGAGATAACGACGGATATCGGCGATGTGTCGAAGTCCATTGCGACATACCTCGTCTGACAAGATGAATCGCGGGTCGACGCCCACCGGTGTGGTTTCGAGGCCAGCAAGTTGAAGTTGAACTGGAGCTTCAGTTTCGGGTTGCGCAGTCTGGTGGTTGATGTCCATGACACGACTCTGCCCAATGGGTCAGGCACAGTTCCGTGCAGCCGGGGTTCATTCTCAAGGCGGGTGGCTCAGGATGCTGAAGTTTCTGCTGGTGAGGGCTAATTTTTGGTAGTGACCTCGTCAACTCAAAAGCCAGACACCCGACAGGGATGGCGCTTATTGAGACTGGCTCTCAGCCAACAGCGGGGTGGACTCGCTATTGGCGTTGTTGTCGGCATGTTCTGGGCTGTCGGCAAAGTCTCGGTTCCGCAACTCACCAAGATGGGAATTGACCGCGGCATTGAAGGAAGCGGAAATCTTGTTTTTTGGTCAGGGCTAGTCGTAGCCGCTGGTGTCGTCGCTGGTCTGTTTACTGCAATGCGTCGCTGGTATGCGTTCCGTGAAAGTCGTTGGATTGAAACGCGACTGCGAGAACAGATTTTCAGCCACCTCTTGAAGTTGCATGTTGGATATCACGACAAAATGCAAACCGGGCAATTGATGAGTCGAGCGTCATCCGACTTGCAACAATTACAAGCATTCGTCGTGATGATTCCAATCACATTGTCGAACTTCGCAATGTTGATTGCCGTCGTCGCATTGTTGATAGCTTCGCAGCCAATGCTCGCGCTGTTTGCGTTAGCGCCATTGCCGATCGTCAATGTGATGGCGAGTCGTTTTTCGCGACAAATTCACCCAGCAGTTCTCGCTGTGCAACAAGAGCAAGCACAACTTGCGACTGTTGTTGAAGAAAGTGTTTCAGGTGTACGAGTCATCAAGGGCTTTGGTGCCGAACAAGTTCAAGCGGGCAAACTGAAAACTGAAGCTGACGACATCTGGAATGTTTCGTTGGTCGCCGCCAAGATTCGAAGTAAGTTCTTGCCAGCACTTGACCTGCTTCCCTCAATTGGCTTAATTGCAGTCCTCGGTATCGGTGGACACCGTGTGATCAACGGGCAAATGACGGTAGGTGATCTGGTCAAGTTCAACGCGTACATCACCATGTTGATTTGGCCGCTACGTAACTTGGCGATGACCGTTGCGCTAGCACAGCGAGCATCGGTCGCGCTTGTGCGTGTCGATGAAGTGCTCAGCATCCCAAGTTTGGTGATTGACCCGTTAAGCCCTACCTCGTTGCCAGCACCAAAGATTGATCGTCCAGTTGGTGAAGTGATTTTTGACGACACCGTTTTTGCCTATGAAGGCGCAAGCCCAATCATCAATCATTTCAGTGTGACTATTCGGCCGGGTCAGGCCATTGCTCTAGTCGGTGCAACTGGCTCAGGCAAATCAACGGTCGTGCGGTTACTGACCCGCTTTCACGATGTGCAACAAGGTTCAATTCGACTTGATGGCATTGATGTTCGGCAGTTGAAGTTGAGTGAACTTCGAAATGCAGTTGGAATCGTTTTTGAAGAGACGTTTTTGTTTCATGATTCGGTGGCTGACAACATTGCCTTTTCGCGACCCGACGCGAGTCCCGATGTCATCGAACATGCCGCACGATTAGCGGGTGCTCATGACTTCATCATGGAATTGCCCGATGGCTATCAAACGATATTGGGCGAACGTGGATACTCGTTGTCTGGTGGACAGCGCCAACGAATCGCGATTGCTCGAGCGATTGTTTCTGATCCGCGAGTGCTCGTGCTTGATGACGCGACGTCAGCAGTTGACCCATCGAAAGAACACGAGATTCGTGAGGCGATGGCCACGGTGATGAAGGGTCGTACCACGATTGTTATCGCTCATCGACCCGGGACCATTGCGTTGGCTGACACGGTCATTCTGCTCGATGAAGGTCGGGCGGTCGCGGTGGGCACGCACGAAGGGTTGCTCGCAACTAACGAGCGATATCGCCAAGTACTTGCCGCGTGGGAAGTGCGTGAGTCTGATGGCGATGACGATGAGGTGACTCTCTGATGTGGGGTTTGTCGGCAGTCAGTGAAGAGGATCGCCTTGATCGCGTGCAAACGCTCAAGGTTTTGCGCCGTGCTTATTCAATGGCTCGTTCGCAGCGACGTTTGATTCTTTCGTCGTTGGCTTTTGTTCTCGTTGGAACTTTGGTGACCCTAGCCGGACCAACTTTGGTGAGATTTGCCATTGACCATGGCATCAAGGTCAAAGACGGTTCTGCTCTCAACCGAGTAGTGGTGCTGTATGTGATCGTGACGGTGATTGGGTACATTTCTGGCCGTTTGCAATACATCACAATTAACCGTGCTGGCGAAGGTTTCTTGCGTGAACTTCGAATCAATGTCTTTGACAAATTGCAGAAACAGTCGATGTCGTACTTTGATCGCGAAAAAGCTGGCGTATTGGTTTCGCGCATGACAGCTGATATTGAGTCAATGGCTGAATTGATTCAGTTTGGCCTGTTGCAATTTGTCTCAGCATTTTTGTTGTTGTGCCTTGCCACAATTTTGCTCTTCGTCATGTCATGGCAATTGTCATTGGTGACTTTGCTTGTATTGCCGATGTTGATTGTTGCTTCAGTCAAATTTCAGCGGACATCCAACCATGCATATCTTGATGTGCGCGAAAAGGTGGGCAACAACCTTTCGACACTTCAAGAGGGAATCACCGGCGTTCGAGTGATTCAAGCGTATGGGCAAGAGGAAAATCGCTCTGATCGTTTCCGTCAATCAAATCGGTCGTTGTTTAATTCGCACATGTACAGCGTGAAAATCAGTACGTGGTACTTCGGCCTTGTCGAGTTTGCAGGAATAGCGGCCACAGGAGCAATTATCGGTGTTGGTGGATGGCTTGTGCATCGTGACTCGGTCTCGATCGGCACAGTCACTGCATTCGTTTTGTTGTTGGCGAACCTCTTTGATCCAGTTCAACAATTGAGTCAGTTGTATAACACGGTGCAATCTTCAACGGCGGCGTTGCACAAATTGATTGGCATTATCGATGCAGTTCCTGATGTGGCAGAAGCCGATCAGCCAACGCAGTTGCCCGAACGCGGAGCAATCGTCGTTGACAATGTGACTTTTGGATATGCCGGGAGCGAACGACCGGCTTTGAGCGACGTCTCGATTTCGGTGGCCGATGGTGAACGCCTCGCTCTAGTGGGTCCAACTGGGGCAGGAAAATCTACGTTGGCCAAATTGATGGCTCGGCTGTATGACCCAAGCTCAGTCAATGGAATTGCCGGAAGTGTCTCGTTCGGGGGAGTCGATCTGCGATTGGCTTCAATGGCCGATCTACGTCGTCGAATTATCGTGGTGCCACAAGAGGGCTTCTGCTTTGGTGGCACGATTCGCGAAAACATTCGCATCGCTCGTCCGAATGCAACAGATGCTGAAGTCGAACACGCACTTGAATCAATTGGTGCGTTGAATCGCTTCACTGAGTTTGCCGAAGGGCTCGAAACCGAAGTGCGCGAACGAGGTTCCCGTTTGTCTGCGGGCGAGCGACAGTTGATCGCACTTGCTCGAGCAGCTTTGGTTGATCCAGCAGTTTTGGTGCTTGATGAAGCGACGTCGAATCTGGACCCAGGAACAGAAGCCGTTGTTGAACATGCCCTAGAAACCTTGATGACTGGACGAACCGTGATTGTCGTGGCTCACCGACTCACCACCGTGCGACGGGCCGATCGAATTGGCGTCATCGATCATGGTGCGCTGGTTGAACTGGGTTCACACGAAGAACTAGTGGCTATAGGTGGTCGCTATGCAGCCTTGGCTGACGCGTGGCAACGCAGTCAGCCAAAGTGAGATAAATCAGCGAGCGACGAAGTACTTGGCCTGCGAATGATGACAGATGATGGCCGACGTCGTTTGTTCTGGCTGATACTGCCAACCAGTCTCTTCGCTGACTTCGATTCCGAGTCGTCCGGCTTCAAGCAGTGTTGCAACAGTTGCGTTGTCCTCAAGGTCGGGACACGCTGGATAGCCCCATGAATAACGGCCACCGCGATATTGCTGACGGAAGAGTCCACCAATTGATGGTCCATCCTCGTTGACAAAGCCCCATTCCTCACGAATGCGCTTGTGCCACAACTCGGCAAGAGCTTCGGCCATCTCAACACCCAGACCATGAATGATCATGTACTTCTGGTACTCATTGCCGGCGAAGAGTCTTGCCGCCTCGACGCTGACCGCTTCACCCATGGTGACGATGTGGAAGGCCGCGTAGTCGGGACCTTTGTCAAATGTGCGATAGAAGTCAGCGATGCACATGAATGGAGCTTCGCTTTGGCGTGGATACGAAAAGCGCGCCAATTCGGTACTGCGCGATTCATCACTCCAGACAACGACATCGTTGCCGTCGGCGTTGACGCAGTAGTAGCCGTAGACAACTTGAGGAATTAAGAAACCAGCAGCCTTGGCGGTTGCTAGTTCGTGACGGAAGGTTGCACGAAGGCGTGACTTGAAGTCTTCGTCGCTTTCGTCTTTCTCGGGTCGGTACTGCCATTGATTGCGATAGAGCGCAGTTTCGTTGACATATTGCGCGATGTCATCAAGGCTGATGCCTTTGACGATCTTTGAACCCAAGAACGGTGGCTTAAAAACTTGATTGTCATCAACGACGTCGGGTGAACGTGAGGGAATTTCAACTGCGGGCTTATCGCCAGAACCAGTTCGCTTGGGAAGAACTCGTCCAGATGGGATGCGTCCAAGTTCGGGATCGTCAACCCCTGATTTTTTCATCGCCATCAACTTGTCGAGGGTGTGCAATCCTTCAAAGGCATCACGGCCATAGAAGACGCGTCCGTCGTACACCTCGCGTAAGTCTTTTTCAACGAAAGTACGGGTGAGTGCTGCGCCACCAAGAATGACTGGTACGTCAGAAACTCCAGTGTCATTCATCTCAAGCAGGTTCTCACGCATGATGAGTGTGCTCTTGACGAGCAGACCACTCATACCTAAAGCATCAGCTTTGACTTCCTTCACCTTTTGGATCATCTCAGTAATCGGAATTTTGATACCAAGGTTGTGAACTTCATAGCCATTGTTCGTGCAGATGATGTCAACGAGGTTTTTGCCGATGTCATGTACGTCGCCCTTAACGGTTGCGAGTACAAGAATTCCCTTGGCTGAACTTTCGCCAGTCTTTTCCATATGCGGTTCGAGATAGGCAACGGCGGTCTTCATGGTTTCTGCTGACTGCAAAACGAAAGGCAACTGCATCTGACCAGAACCGAACAACTCGCCAACGACTTTCATGCCATCAAGCAAAACATCGTTCACGATTGCCAACGGTGCCAGACCTTGTGTCATTGCGACATCAAGATCGGCAGTCAGACCTTCACGGTCTCCGTCAATAATGCGTTGCTTCAAAAGTTGTTCAATAGTCCAGTCGGTGCGGTCTTCGCGGACGGTTTCAACGACGTTGACGTCAGTGAATATCTCCAACAACTTTTTAAGCGGGTCATAATCTTTGGTACGACGGTCGTAAATGAGATCGAGGCAGACCTGTTTGTGCTCTTCGGGCATGCGCGACAACGGAACAATTTTGCCGGCGTGCACGATGGCCGAATCAAGCCCGGCCTGAACGCACTCATGCAAGAAAACGCTGTTTAACGCATGGCGTGACGATGGCTTGAGACCAAAGCTGACATTTGAAACTCCAAGAGTGGTGAAGCAGCCAGGTATCTCTTCTTTGATGCGCTTGATGGCGTCAATGGTGTGCTTGGCATCAAGGCGTAATGCATCGTCGCCTGTTGACAGAGGGAATGTCAATGCATCAAAGATCAGGTCGCTGGCGCTGAGGCCATAGCGGTCAACTGCAATGCGGTGAATACGGTGAGCGATTTCAAGTTTCCATTCGACATCGCGAGCCTGACCCTTTTCGTCGATTAAGAGGCAGATCACTGCACAGCCGTATTCGCGAGCGAGGCTGAAAACGCGATCCATTCGACATCCGAGTTCTTCACCATCTTCGAGGTTGGCTGAGTTCAGAATGGCGCGGCCACCAATATGCATGAGGCCGGCCTCAAGTACTTGGGGTTCGGTTGAGTCAAGAACGAGCGGAACACTTGCTTGGGTGGCAAAACGACTGGCGATTTCGTCCATATCGACGGCGCCGTCACGGCCGACATAGTCAACGCACACATCAAGAACGTGGGCGCCCTCTCGAATTTGTTCAGTCGCCATCTTTGAACAGTTATCCCAGTCACCCGCAATCATTGCTTCGCGGAAGGCTTTTGAGCCGTTGGTATTTGTGCGTTCACCGATAATCAAGAATGACTTGTCTTGAACCATCGGGACTGACGAGTAGATGGAGGAAACACTTGGCTCGTCAATTGGTGTGCGCTTTGGTGCGGCCATACCACTGACTGCATCAACAACGGCCTTGAGGTGTTCTGGTGTGGTGCCGCAACATCCACCAACAATTCCGATTCCGAGATCGTGCACATGATGATGATGAAACTTGGCGAGTTCGGCAGGTGTGAGATCGTAATGAGTGCGACCATCGACGATGCTGGGCAAACCAGCATTGGGCAAAACGCTGATGGGCATGGAGGCGTTTTGGCTGAGGTAACGCAAGTGCTCTTGCATTTCGGCAGGACCAGTGGCGCAGTTGATACCAAAGACATCGGGCTTCATGGCACTGATTGATGTGAGCGCTGCACCAATTTCAGAACCGACCAACATGCGTCCGGTTGTTTCCATCGTGACTTGCACCTGAATCGGGATTTCGCGTCCTTCGGCAACCATCGCACGACGACACGCGATCATCGCGGCTTTGATCTGTAGGAGATCCATGCACGTTTCGATCAAGAACAGATCGGCGCCACCAACGATGAGGCCACGCGCTTGTTCGACGTAGGCATCACGAAGTTCGGCAAAACGAATGTGGCCAAGGCTTGGCAACTTGGTACCTGGTCCAATTGAGCCAGCGACGTAGCGAGCCTTACCGCTTGATTCGTAATCGTTGGCAGTTTCGCGAGCAAGACGAGCAGCTTCAACATTGAGCTCGTACGCCTTATCGGCAATGTTGTATTCGCTGAGCACTGTCGAGAAGCTGCCGAAACTTGCGGTTTCAAGAACATCAACGCCCACATCAAGAAATGCCGAATGCATCTGGCGAATCACATCGGGGCGAGTAATGCAGAGATACTCGTTGCAGCCTTCAAGGCTTGCGCCGCCGAAGTCGTCAGGCCCAAGATCGAGACCTTGGACGAAGGTGCCAAAAGCACCGTCAAATACGATGACGCGTTCGTTGATTGCAGAAAGATACGGCTGGCGAGACATTGGACTTTACGCTACCGTTCGGGCGCCATTGCCTGAGGGAGTGCAGTGGCGTCAGGACAGTTAAAACCGATGTGACAGGTGTTGTGCCAGTATCTCGTCAGTTGCTTGAGGGCACTAAGGTCATGCGTATGGCTCGTGCAAGTGTGTACACCCGCGATGGTGATGATGGAACGACGGGTCTTTTCTATGGTGGTCGCGTGCCCAAGGACAGCGTCTTGCCACGGGCTTACGGAACTGTTGATGAAGCCCAATCAGTATTGGGAGTCGTGCGTGCCGAAGCTGGTCACGGTTCTGAAGTTGAAGCATTGTTGATTCCGATCATGCGTGACCTGTGGGTGCTCATGGCCGAACTCGCGACATTGCCCGAAAATCGTTCAAAATTGACCCCCGGAGCGTCATGTGTCGAAGCCTCAATGGTGACTCGGTTAGAAAATCTGATCGACGAACTTGATACTCGCTTTGAGCCCCCGACTGAATTTGTAGTGCCCGGTGGGAACAAAGTGTCGGCGTGGCTTGATGTTGCTCGAACCGTGGTTCGTCGTGCCGAACGACATTCCATTGCGGCCGCTCCAGCGCCATCTCACGCAGTGCCGTACCTCAATCGCCTCTCCGATTTGTTGTGGACTATGGCTCGTTGGAACGAAGGAGAAAGCCTTCCCGTGCGCGGCGTGTCATGATTGACACATGGCTTTAACTGTCGAAACATCACGTTCCATTCCCCGCTCGGCTGACGCAGTCGGATACGCAGTCGCAACATCAGGCGCAGTACCTCGTCAACTCGGTCTGAGTCGCGCCGCATTAACTGCCCATGGCTTTGATGGCAAGGTTGGCCAGACGTTGGTTGTACCGTCGTCAACTGGTCCGACAATTGTCGCTGTCGGTATTGGCGAATTCCGCAAGGCTGATGCCAACGACGTGCGAGACGCTGCGGCAGCACTTGCTCGCGCGTGTTCGCGTCGTACCCATGTTGCAACGAACTTGGTCGACAGTGTTGCACTAGATGCTCGTTCTGCCGCACAAGCTGCTGTTGAAGGATTTACTTTGGCGACCTATCGCTACACCGATCTCAAATCGGCAAAAAGTTCAGTTCCGACATCACTCACGTTGACTGCATCAAGTGCGCGGGCTCGCAGTACTGAAACCGGTGTTGAGCGCGGACGTACGACTGCAGCGGCAGCAACTTTGGCTCGTGATTTGGCGAACACGCCACCCGCGTATTTAACCGCTCGAATCCTGGCCGATCGTGCCGTTGAAATAGCACGGGCGACTGGGCTTGGCGTTGAAGTCTTCGACAACGACAAGTTAGAAGTGATGGGTTGTGGTGGCTTGCTTGGTGTGAATCGTGGATCAACCGAACCGGCCCGCATGGTCAAGCTGACGTACGCGCCCTCTGATGCTCAAGGTCATCTCGTGATGGTCGGCAAGGGCGTCACCTACGACTCAGGCGGAATCAGTTTGAAGCCGAGCGATGGCATGCACGGCATGATGAAGATGGATATGTCGGGTGCGGCGGCGGTGTTGTCAGCGATGAGCACATTGAAGGCGTTGCGTTGTCGTACCGCGGTGACTGGTTACTTGATGTGTACCGATAACCGACCATCAGGAAGTGCCGTCGCGATGGGCGACGTGCTGACTTTCCGCAATGGTAAGACATCTGAGATTTTGAACACCGATGCTGAAGGTCGTTTGATCTTGGCTGATGGATTGTCATTGGCTACCGAGTTAAAGCCAGACGCCATCGTTGACATCGCGACATTGACCGGTGCTTGCATGGCTGCGCTCGGAGCCAAAATCGCTGGAGTGCTCGGAACGAATCAGTCGTTTGTTGATCAAGTCAAGAGTGCTGCTGACAAGGCTGACGAGCCGGTTTGGCAGTTGCCACTCGAGCGCAGTTACCGACGATTGCTTGATTCGAATGTCGCCGACATGAAAAACATTGGTGGACCATACGGTGGCGCAATTACCGCAGCATTGTTCTTGGCAGAATTCACTGGCGATGTTCCGTGGGCTCACCTTGATATTGCTGGACCGATGAACGTTGATGGCGATGATGGTTGGCTGAGCCGTGGTGCGACCGGATTCGGAACTCGACTGCTCATCAACTTGGCATTGGGATTCACGAAGCCAAAGGCGAGTCGCTAGTCGTCGGTTGATTGACAGTTCGTCCGCCTGAGTAACCCTCAACGAGGGCCAATTCGGGGTCGGACTCAGCCCATTGCGCATGAGCCCGTTGTAAATGTTCGGGTAGACGAGCGAGTTGTTTCATGGCTAGTGGTGGGACGACAGAACGAATAGCGAGGCGATCGCCAACGGGTTGCGCTAAACCGAACATCACCAATCGTTGAACGGCCCGAGCGAATGGGTTGGCACGACCTGATTCGTAGCCGAGACCGAGACTGGCGGCGGTTGCGGCCAAATCGATGGCGAAACCATCAGGGTTATTCACCACAGTGACGGCAAGGCGACGCAGCAACCATGTTGCAGTTGGCCCAAGAGTGCTTAACCAAAAGAGTTCGACGTAATCGCCACAGGCATCAAAGCCAACCCGCTCGACAATAGGGTCGCGCCATGGGATGACGACGAGTTCACTGGTGACTCGATCAAGAACGGTGTGGTGTTTGGTGCTTGTGCTCATGGCGACCTTTCGAAATTTTGATAGCACAAAGTTGTGAGCGCAAATCGTTCAAGTACGGCGATGAATGCGATACTTTTTGCACGAAAGTAGGAGACGAAGATCAATGCCGATGTTGATTAACGACATACATTCACCCGAGTTTGCGCTGGTGCGCCAATGGGTTGTTGAAGCGCGCCGAATTACAATTTTGACTGGTGCTGGAATATCAACAGCTTCTGGAGTTCCGGACTTTCGAGGACCAAACGGAATTTGGACGAAGAATCCTCAAGCGGAAAAATTCTCAAATATTCAGACGTACAAGAGCGACGAGAGTGTGCGTATCGCTGGATGGAAAGCGTCAAGTGAGCGTCGATTGCAAACTGTTGAACCAAACGTTGGACATCTTGCACTCGTTGAACTTGAACGTCGCGGGCAGTTGCGCGGCCTGGCAACGCAAAACGTCGATGGACTGCATTTAGTTGCCGGCAACTCGCCCGAACTTGTTCACGAGGTTCACGGAACCTGGCGATACACGCGTTGTATTGGTTGTAGCGATCGGCTTCCGGTTGAAGACACCTTGCGGCGAGTTGATGCTGGCGAAGCCGACCCGAAGTGTTTGAAGTGCGGGGGACTGATGAAGCGCGATGTGATTCTGTTTGGCGAAGCTCTTGTGCCGGACGTGATTGCTGGTGCAATGGCGGCTGCCGAAGAAGCCGACTTGGTCATGGCGATTGGGACGCAACTGAATGTGACGCCAGCAGCCAATGTGGTGACGCGTGGCAAGGCCGCCGGGGCAAAAGTCATCATTATGAATAACCAGCCCACCGACCGCGACCAGTACGCCGATGCATTCTTGATGGGGGACATCACCGAGATGCTTCCCGTCCTCGTGGCAATTCCCGACTAACTAGGTAGGCTTTTGCCATGGCTACCTTTAGGGACTTACTTTCTGCCGCAAAATCGGTCATTACCGAGGTCGACACCGCAACTGCACAAACGCAGATTGCCGCTGGTGGAGTCACGGTTCTTGACGTGCGTGAACCCGATGAATACGCCGAAGGAGCCCTTGTTGGTGCCTTGCATATCCCTCGCGGACACCTTGAAGCCCAAATTGAAGGTCGCATCCTCGACAAAGAGTCACCTGTCATTGTCTATTGCGCCGGCGGAGTGCGAAGTGCTTTTGCGGCGAAGACCTTGGCCGAACTTGGTTATTCCAATGTCTTGTCGATGGCCGGAGGGTACGGCAAGTGGAAAGACGAGGGTCGCGTTTGGAAAGCGCCAGCATCGTTGACGCCAGAACAAATGAATCGCTATAAGCGCCACTTGCTGCTGCCCGAAGTCGGTGTTGAAGGTCAATCAAAATTGCTCAACAGCAAAGTCTTAATGCTGGGCGCTGGTGGACTTGGCTCACCCGCAGCGTTATATCTCGCAGCCGCTGGTGTTGGAACTATCGGCATTGTTGACATGGATGATGTTGATGCCAGCAACTTGCAGCGCCAGATTCTGCACAACATCGAGCGCATTGGTGATCGCAAAGTTGATTCAGCAAAAAAGACGATCAACTTGCTCAACCCTGATGTCAAAGTCATTACCTATGACACGCGCCTTGCTGCCGAAAATATCATGGACATCATCGCGGGCTATGACGTCATCGTTGATGGTGCCGATAACTTCCCATCGCGCTACTTGTTGAACGATGCAAGCGTGAAGCTTGGTATTCCTGTGGTGCACGGTTCGATCTTCCGTTTTGAAGGAATGGTCTCGGTGTTCCATCCCAAAGAAGGTCCGACCTATCGCGACATGGTTCCAGAACCACCGCCGGCCGAACTGGCTCCTTCGTGCGCCGAAGCTGGCGTGCTTGGTGTTTTGCCCGGAATCATTGGTTCAATTCAGGCCCTTGAAGTCATCAAGATCTTGCTTGATCTTGGCGATCGTTTGATTGGACGCATCTTGGCAGTCGACACCACCGAAATGTCATTTAGAACTTTCAAGTTGCAACCCGATCCGACGAACCCGGTGACCTGGGCGAATCGCGACAAAATTCAGGTGCTCGATCTCGATGGCCTGTGTGCTCCTGGAATGAGTCACTGAACTAGTTGCTGAGCGTTTCGCGTTCTTGAATCACGACACCAGCAAGAACTAACGCCATTCCAAAAAGATCAAGTGCGTTCGGTCGTTGATCAAGTGCAATAAATGCAACGACAGTTGCCGTGACGGGTAAGAGCGCGAGCAACACGCTAAACCTGCGAATCGGAATTCGTCGTAAAACCGATTGATCGATTCCGTATCCAATGGCGTTTGACAACACCCCAACAAACATGCACGCAAAGATTAAGTGTGGGGCGTGCCACACTGGTCCGCTTGTAGGGGCGCCAATGGGCGTGATAACGAGCGCTCCAATAACGAGTCCGAGGCCAAGTCCAGAAACACCACGGTTTTGTTGGGCAACTCGCGACCCAACAACGATGTAGGTCGCCCACATCGCAGAGGCCAAAAAGATAAAGAGCAATCCCAAAGGTTCGCCGCTGAGTTCGACTCCAGATAACACAGCCACGCCGATGGCGGCGCAACCAAGCGAGAGTGCATTGCGTCGCGAACGGGTTCGAACTGCGGCAACCAAGATCGGTCCGATGAATTCGATCGCAACGCCCTTGCCCATAGGGAGTCGATCAATTGCTAAGTAAAAAAACGTATTCATGAGTGCCGTAGCAACTCCGAATATTGTCATCGCGATGAAATCTTGACGGGTCCACTTTTGCCGATGGTCACGGTGAAGAAGGCGACGACTCGAGAAGATGAGAAGAGCGATTGAAGCACCGATCACTCGTAGCCAAGCAACAGTTGCTGGGTTCACTTGATCAAACAAGTCGACCGCAATTACGGCACCGATGTACTGCGCGGTCGCGCTCAGCACAAATAACGCTTCGGGTGAAGCGGTATTGAAAAAGCGTCCGACCGAGTTGTCAGGACCTTGCGGGGCGAGTGCTGAGTTCAGTCGAAAAGTTCGGGGTCGGTGCGACAAATCTCTTGCCACAACGGCTGGAACTGAAACCAACCAGCCAATGAATG
>CANGIP010000004.1 GCA_947454105.1 Actinomycetota bacterium
TACCACGTAGAAGTTCGTGATTGCTACGACGGAATTGACGCGCCCGATATTGATCGCGTCATTCTTGACTTGCCTGAGCCCTGGCAGGTTGTTCCTCATGCGCAAAAGGTGATGAGGCCCGGCGGAATCTTGCTGGCGTACACGCCGTCGATCACCCAGGCAGTGCAGACACGCGAAGCCATGGCAAACCCGATGTGGACTGGGACGCGTACTTTAGAAGTGCTGCATCGAGGTTGGTATATCGAAGGTCAAGCAGTGCGACCAGATCACCGAATGGTGGCGCACACTGGTTTCTTGACGACCGGACGTCTCTTAAGCGCTGATGCGCCAAAGCAGATTTAGGGTTCGATGAAAATGCATTCGCCGGGGCATTCCTCGGCGGATTCAATGACGCCGTCAAGCTCGCCATCGGGGATATTGGCGAGACCGTCAGCGCCCTGCGCGTGGCCCTTAGCCGTTGCATAGACAGTGGCGCCTTCTTTGACGTATGCCAAGCCATCGTCTAACAGAGTGAAAACATTGGGCGAGATTTCTTCGCAAAGTCCGTCGCCTGTGCATAGATCCTGATCAATCCAGACCTTCATGTTCGCTCGCTTGCTCCTCGGGTAACTCCGCGGTACCTAACCGCTGGTCTGAATACTTTACATGGGCAATCACCCGAACACCGCTTTCTCGGTGACCTCTGCGTGAACTTTTGTCGGAAAATGTGCCCTGTGACCTGATCAATTGTGAATCAGTGGACCGATCTGGCGGACTTATGACCTCGTCAAGACCAAAGCCTGAAAGGGGGTGTAAGTTCGCAGGCGTAGGCACTGGTGGAAAGACGAGGGCATGAACGAGGACATGGACGATCCCCGCTCAGATAACGAGACGCTGAATGATGATCGAGCGACCTTAGAAGCTGAAATTGCGTCGTTACGACTGCGCCTGTCTGGCGTGCAAACTGATGTTCCGCGACGAGTTCGGCAACTTGAAGAACGTCTCATGGAGCTCAAGGGTCAACTGGCTCAAGAGACAGCCAAAAATGAAAAATTGAGTTACACCCTGCGCGAGGCTCGTGAAAATATTGTGTCGTTGCGTGATGAGGTGGACAAATTGTCGCAGCCTCCCTCTGCTTACGGTGTGGTCGTTGGCAAAAATGACGATCAAACAATCGATGTGCTCACGAGTGGCCGCAAGTTGCGAGTCAATGTGCACCCTGATATCGATATTGAGTTGCTGCATCGAGGTTCAGAAGTTGTATTGAACGAAAGTTTCAATGTCGTGACGGCGCGCGACTCAGAAGGTTCGGGAGACGTCGTGACCATTAAGGAAGTGCTCGAAGACGGCATTCGGGCAATTGTTACTGGTCGGACTGACGATGAAATGGTTTGCGAATTGGCTGACGCCTTGCGAGGAATGCATTTGCGAAGCGGAGATACGGTTCGACGCGACAGTCGGACGAATTTATTGCTCGAGAAATTGCCCCGACCCGAGGTCGAAGACCTTCTGTTGGAAGAAGTTCCTGACATTAGTTATGTCGACATTGGCGGTCTTGACAGTCAGATTGAGCAAATCGCTGACGCAGTTGAACTTCCGTTCTTGTATCACGACCTTTTCGCCGAACATCAGTTACCGGCACCTAAGGGCATTTTGCTGTACGGACCACCAGGGTGTGGAAAGACCTTGATCGCTAAGGCCGTCGCCAATAGTTTGGCCAAGAAAGTTGCGGCTCGAACTGGTGATGAAAAGGGTCGCAGTTACTTCATCAACATCAAAGGTCCAGAACTTCTCAATAAGTATGTCGGTGAAACTGAGCGGCAGATTCGCTTGGTTTTTCAGCGAGCCCGTGAAAAGAGTGAAGAGGGTTGGCCTGTCATCGTCTTTTTCGATGAAATGGACTCGATGTTCCGGACACGAGGTACCGGAATTTCATCCGACATGGAATCAACCATCGTGCCCCAATTGCTCGCAGAAATTGATGGTGTCGAAGGTTTACGAAATGTCATTGTGATTGGGGCAACGAATCGTGAAGATCTGATTGACCCGGCGATTTTGCGCCCAGGACGACTTGACGTCAAGATCAAAATTGAGCGACCGACCGATGTTGCAGCAGTGCAAATCTTTAGTCGCTATTTAACGACCGAAATTCCGATCGCCGAATCTGAAGTTGCTCAGCACGGGAGCCTTGAAGTCGCGATCTCCGACATGATTTCGCAAGCGGTGAGCAGCATGTATAGCGACGATGAAATCAATCGTTTCCTTGAAGTCACGTACGCCAATGGCGATAAAGAAGTGATGTATTTCCGTGACTTTTCCTCCGGCGCCATGATTGAGAACATCGTTCGCCGGGCGAAAAAATTGGCAATTAAACGAGTCATCGCTGGAGGTGAACGTGGTGTTTGTGCTCAAGACCTTTTGGATTCGATCCGTCAAGAGTTCCGCGAACACGAAGATCTTCCCAACACGACAAACCCTGATGATTGGGCCAAGATTTCTGGCAAGAAGGGCGAGCGCATTGTGTTTATTCGTACTTTGGTGAACGAAGGAAACGACCGTTCAGTTGCTGGCGGTCGGGCTATTGAACGAAACGCCACTGGTCAGTATCTCTGATGCTATTTCGCGTGAATGCGGTGATCTAGATGGCCATCGTCAAAGTTTCTGGAATTGAAACTGAATACGGAATTTTGGCTCGAGGGACGGAATCAAATCCTGTCCTGGCATCCTCCTTGTTGATCAACGCGTACATAGAGGCGAACTCGCCCGATGTTGAACATGATGTTCCGGCGTGGAATTTTGATGATGAACAACCCGATATCGACGCTCGAGGCTTTTCTCTTGAATCGGCCATGCCACCAGAAGTTGAAATGCATCTTGTCAATGCGGTGCTCACAAATGGAGCGCGTTACTACGTTGATCATGCCCACCCAGAAATATCGACTCCCGAATGTGCCAACGCCTGGGAGACTTTGATTTATGACTGTGCGGGGGAAGAAATTATTCGGCAATCTATGGCGGCGGTGAACCGCACGTTGCCTTCCGGTGTTGAAATGCTTCTGTATAAGAACAACAGCGATGGTAAAGGAAATAGCTACGGCTGTCATGAGAACTTCCTAGTTGCCCGCGATGTTCCATTCGGAAGAATTGTTTCGCAAATCACTCCGCATTTCGTGACCCGTCAGGTTTTCGCTGGGGCCGGTAAAGTCGGCTCAGAAATGCTTGGTGTTTCTGCCGAGCAGGTGCCTTTTCAGATGAGTCAACGCGCTGACTTCTTTGAAGAAGAAGTTGGTCTTGAAACAACTTTGAAACGCCCCATTGTGAACACGCGCGACGAACCGCACTGTGATCCGCAGAAGTATCGGCGCCTGCACGTCATTGTTGGCGATGCCAATATGTCGCAGGTCGCGACGTTCTTAAAGGTCGGGACGACGTCACTCATTTTGTCGCTCATTGAGGATGACGTGCTTGGTGCGGATCTGACTTTGGCCCATCCGGTCTCTGCGATTCGCCAAGTGAGTTACGACCCAACATTGAAACAAACCTTGCTCATGGCGAATGGCTCGCGTATGACCGCTATGGAAATTCAGTGGGCGCTTTTTCAAAAGTCGGTGAATTACGTGAAGTCGGTTGGTTTTGATTCTGTTGGTGGTGAAATCATCGGGCAGCGGATTCTTGACTTGTGGGAAGAAGTGTTAACGGGTCTTGACCATGACCCTGAAAGTGTCGCCGACATGGTTGATTGGATTGCAAAAAAGCGCATCGTTGACGGAATGCAATCTCGTCATGGACTTTCACATGGTGACTCGCGCTTGAAGGCAATTGATTTGCAATATCACGATATGCGGGCCGAAAAGTGTTTGGCCACGCGAGCAGGTTTGCGAACTTTGGTCGAGAGTGCTCACGTCGAGCGCGCGATTCTGCACGCACCTGACACCACGCGTGCTTATTTCCGTGGCCAATGTCTCGAAAGGTGGCCAGATCAAGTTGTGTCGGCTAACTGGGACTGTTTGGTGCTTGACGTTGGTCGAGGTCCATTACGTCGCGTTCCTATGATGGAACCGCTCCGGGGGACGAAGGATTTGGTGGGGCAAATATGTTCAGAAAGCCAGACTTTGCTCGAATTGCTTGATCGTTTAGGTGCCGAAAAGTGACTTTGAATTAAATGACTGTCAAGATCACAGGACTCGCCGAAACCGTCGGTAGATTTTCGTCAAGTGTCAATTTGCCAAGTTTTAATCATTAATGCGAATCAATCACTGAGAGGGAATGATGGCTGAGAGAGTCCAGAAACAGAAGTCCAACTCTGAGCGAGTGGCGGAAGAAGTCGTATCTTCAGAAGCTTCCAGTCAACAAGGTGAGAAGTTGAAAGCAGAGCTCGATGATTTGCTTGACGAGATTGATGATGTTTTAGAAAGTAATGCTGAAGACTTCGTCAAGTCGTACATCCAAAAAGGTGGCGAATGAATCGTGGTCGTCCCGTTTTTTAATCTTGAAAATGATCCAGGAAGCAATTTCACTTCATTGCTCCGCAAAGTGGGTCTGGACCCTTTTTCTTACGCTCATTCCGGAGACGTTCAATCGCTACAGGCACCGCACGGGACAACCGTGCTCGCTGTTCGTTATAACAATGGCGTGGTCATGGCTGGAGATCGCCGAGCAACGATGGGCTCGCGTATTTCAAATCGCGAGATGGAGAAAGTTGTACCAGCTGATCGCCATAGTGGAGTAGCGATTTCTGGTACCGCAGGTATCGCCATGGACATGATCAAGATATTCCAACTGCAACTTGAGCATTTTGAAAAACTTGACGGTCGACCCATCAGTCTTGAAGGTAAAGCGAACCAACTTTCGCAACTCGTACGAGCGAATCTCTCGGGAGCGATGCAAGGTCTCGCGGTTGTTCCGATTTTTGGGGGGTACGACTTATTACGTAGTACCGGTCGCCTTTGGGACTTTGACGTCACTGGTGGTCGCTATGAGGAGCGCGAGTTTGTGGCAACCGGATCGGGTGGTGGTCCGGCATCGACGGTTTTGAAGGTTGGGTTTCGGCCAGGAATGGACGCCGATGAGGCAATCAACTTGGCCTGTCGAGCTTTGTGGGAGGCCGCTGACGTTGATTCGGCTACGGGTGGGCCAGATGTGCTCCGAAGCATTTACCCAGTGGTCGCGACCATTACGGCTGATGGATGGGAACGCCGTGATGACAGCGATTTAGCAACACGGTTTGAGACGCTTGTTCAACAGCAACGTTCGCAGCGTGAAGGAACAACATCATGAATCAACCTTTTTATGTCGCACCTGAACAGTTGATGAAAGATCGCGCTGATTATGCGCGAAAAGGAATAGCCCGAGGGCGCGCATTGGTTGCCGTTCAATACAACAACGGGATTGTGGTCGTCGCTGAGAACACGTCAAATACTTTGCGTAAGGTGAGCGAGATTTACGATCGCATCGGATTTGCTGGAGTTGGTAAATACAACGAGTTCGATCAACTTCGTCGTTTCGGTGTTCGTAATGCCGACGTTCGAGGGTACCAATACTCTCGGGACGATGTTGAAGCTCGAAGTCTGGCCAATGAATACGCGCAGATACTCGGTCAAACTTTCACGCACGATGTCAAGCCGTACGAGGTTGAGATTTTGTTGGCAGAAGTCGGCATTGATCAAGATTCAGATCAGCTATTTCACATCATGTACGACGGCACATTGATGGATGAGCGTGGTTTGAGTGTGCTTGGCGGAGATGCTGAATCAATTACTGAGCGTTTGCGGAACTCATGGGAACCTGCTGACGATTTGGCAACAGCTGTTAAGAAGTGTGTATCGGCATTGTCGGGCCCTGATCGCGTTCTGCGCGCTGGTGATCTTGAAGTAGCGGTGTTGCGACGCGGCGAAGATCGTCGTTGTTTCCAAAGATTCGATGATGCGGAAGTTGCCAAACTCCAGGAATAGAAACTCTCAAGTGAATCCGAGCCATCGGGACTTTGGTCCTCAGACAAATCAACGAGTGGCGATCCTTCCTTCCCTGCGCTGATGTCATCGTGTGGGTATGAGAATTTTGCTTGTCGACGGAGATCAGTTAGAAGGTGTTGTCCTTGCCGGGCAACTCGGTGAACGGGGTCACGAAGTCGTGCGATGCTTCCCGCCAGATGGACATACATTGTGTGTGGGTGTAAGTGATTCGTCAAAGTGCCCAGTTGAATCTCTTGGATGTGATGTCGCTCTTGTTGTGCGAGACGCTGAAACCGAACCTGGTTTGCGCGAAATGGGAGCCGTTTGCGCGATTCGACGTCACATTCCTGTGATCGAAGCCTTTGCTGAATCAAAGAGCCCATACGCCGAATGGTCAACGCCTGCGGGAACTGCAGTAATTGAAGCAGTTGAAGATTTTGATACAGGAGCGCGACCCCATCTTGTGACAGCGATTGAATCTCGACTCGCAACGTTGCCAGCGGTTATCCGTTTGGGCAAGATGCCGACGATCGCCGTGCGCCATCAAGGTACGCAGGTCTTACTCAACATCACTTTGCCACCAGGTGCGACAACGGTCGAAGAGGAGAGCATCGTGACTTGGGCTGTGCGATGCTTGCGTGAACAAGACCCGCATTCGTTGACCGCCGATGTGTCGGTGCAAGGTCGAGGCGTGAACGGCTGAAAAGTTGAATCTGTTGGCCCGACAAGTTCTACTGTCAGCCAAAAGGCGACTACCTTGCTGTAAGTGGAGCGACGGATTTACGGGCTTGAGAATGAATACGGAGTGACCTGTACGTTGCGGGGTCAACGTCGTCTCAGCCCCGATGAGGTCAGTCGGTATCTCTTTCGCAAAGTGGTGTCTTGGGGTCGAAGTTCAAATGTTTTTCTTGAAAATGGTTCGCGGTTATACCTCGATGTCGGTTCACACCCTGAATACGCGACTGCTGAATGTGACTCGATTTACGATGTCGTCGTTCAAGACAAAGCTGGGGAGCGGATTCTTGAAAATTTGGTTGGTTCGGCCGAAGAAAGACTTCGCGAAGAAGGTATCCGTGGAACTATTTATCTCTTTAAGAACAACACCGATTCGGCAGGAAATAGTTATGGGTGCCACGAGAATTATTTGACCTCTCGCGAAGACGATGCAAGTCTGCATAATTCGGTATTGATTCCTTTTTTGGTGTCCCGAATGATTTTCACTGGGGCAGGCAAGATCGTGCAGACGGCCCGGGGTCCGATCTACTCAATCACTCAACGGGCCGATCACATCTGGGAAACGATGTCGTCAGCGACTACTCGAAGTCGTCCAATTATTAATACCCGCGATGAACCTCATGCGGATGCCGAAAAGTATCGCCGCCTTCACGTCATTGTTGGAGACTCGAATATGAGTGAGTATTCCAACTTCTTGAAAGTAGGTTCGACTGCGTGCCTATTGCGAATGATGGAGGATCCCAAGTTTCCTTTACGAGATATGACACTCGAAAATCCGATTCGAGCTATCCGTGATTTCAGCCATGACATCACTTGTCGTAAGACCGTCAACTTAGCTAGCGGACGCGAAGTGAGCGCGCTCGATATCCAGCGCGAATATCTCAATGCTGCGCTTGAGTTTGCCGAAACTCGAGGTTTTCAACCTAATGAGCAAAAGGCTCTCGAAATGTGGAAGTACTGCATTGAGTCGATTGAAGTCGATCCACTTTCATTAGACCGAGAAGTGGATTGGGTCATCAAACATAAGTTGATTGATTCCTATTGCATCAAGAACGGTCTTGAATTAGGGGATCCAAAAGCGCAACTTATTGATTTGCAATATCACGATGTCGTGCGTAGTCGTGGTTTGTTCTACAAGATGCAGAGTCGTGACTTAGTCGAGAGGGTCTGCACAGACGCCGACATTATTGAAGCTATTGATGTTCCTCCTCAAACAACTCGGGCGCGCCTACGTGGGGAATTCATCAGGGCAGCCAAAGAGAAGAAACGTGACTACACAGTTGATTGGGTTCATCTCAAACTGAACGACCAGGCTCAAAGAACGGTTTTATGTAAAGACCCGCTCAAGAGTCGGGACGAACGGGTAGAAAAACTGATCGCATCCCTCTGAGGCGTCATGTTTGGTAGGCCTCGACACTGTACGGTTAGAGGGTCATGAGCGAAGGAATTGAAATCTCTGAGGACAGCGCATTGGTTGAGGCCGATGATGCTGCAACTGGTGAGGCTATTCGTGCAGATTTGAGTGAGAAACAGCGGACGCAAATGCGCGCTGTTTGGGAATGGGTTTTTGTTGTCGTGATCGCTATTGGGGCGGCGTTACTGATTCGGCTGTTCTTGTTCCAGCAGTACTACATCGACGGTCCAAGCATGCAGACGACCTTGATGCCCCAGGATCGCGTTCTTGTGAACAAATTGTCGTACAAGTTGCACGACATTCATCGCGGTGACGTGATTGTTTTCGATCGTGTGACGAACGAAACTCAACACGATGATCTCATTAAGCGAGTCATGGGTTTGCCGGGTGAGACTTTAGAAATTCGCTCATGCATCGTGTATATCGATGGTGTACAAGTGAACGAGCCCTACTTGAACCCAGAGCAAACTTCCCAAATTGAACCGAGTGCTCGTTGCGGTTCGCACACTGATATGGCGCCGTTTGTTGTTCCGGATCATATGGTTTTCGTGATGGGGGACAATCGAGTGCAAAGTTTTGACAGTCGCGACTTTGGGCCAATTAACACTGGAAAAATTCGTGGTCGGGCATTCGTGGTTATTTGGCCAGCAAGTGCTTGGGCCTGGCTCTAGCGTTTAGGCGTTTCGAGCGAACGCATCCATCATGCGATCGGTGTAGTCGCTGAAGACGCCATCGAGACCCATGCGGATACCGTCGTCGAGCACGTAGTCCTGTTGCATGTCCCAACCCAGCGCGTAGCGATTGAAGCGATGGAATAACGTGACGAGTCCACCGTTCCAGTCGGTGTGATGCATGTTGATGCAGTCAATGCCAGATTCGTGCAGTTGAGCAGCGCGCCGTTCGGGACCGTCCTTCAATCGGCTGAGTCGCGTTGAATCAACAAGCTTGGCTGCGGTGAGAGATCGCCAACTTGCGACGACCTGCCACTTGTGGTGGCAGAGCCAGAGTCGTGGCTCAAGCTCTGGCTTCACGAGTCGAACGGCATCAAGAGTTGCATTCAAGGCGGCAGGGTCTTTGACATCCAGCGAAAAATCAAAATTGCCTGTGACTGCGTCAAGCATTGCGGCAACTGTTGGAATGTGACTGGGTAAATCTGCTTGTGCCAACTCTGAAATGGGGATTTTGCGACCGCGACGACGAACGATTCCATCGTGATCGAGGACGGCAATCCCATCCGATGTCACCCAAACATCACTTTCGAGTCCGGTGGCCCCGAGTCGTAGTGCCAGCTGAAATGCTTCGATCGTGTTCTCTGGGGCGTAGGCCCGGGCTCCGCGGTGGGCGAAGGCAATCGGAGGGTCGATCAGAGACGGAAGGCGTTGCTGCACGAGTTGATGTTGGCACGATCGAGGAATTCCAGCAAGTACTGAGCGGTGGGGCTACACATCGAGATATTCGGTAATTAGACTCATTTTGTGTTCAATCTGTCGGGTAGCGAGATCGTCGTCATCTTGTTATTGGCCCTGATCGTCCTTGGTCCTGAAAAGCTTCCCGAAGCGATTCGTAAGTTTGGTCGGGTGTACAGCGAGATCCGAAAGATCAGCAACGGATTTCAGAGTGAGTTCAAAAACGCTTTTGACGAGCCGATGAGAGAACTTCGCGAGACTGCACAGTTGACACGTGATGCAGTGTTGAAACCTCTGCAAGATGAGCCGGAATCCAAAAAGCCGGAAACCGAAAAGCCTGAGATAAGTAACCCAGAAAGTTCTCCATCGTCGGAGACTGAAGGTGACGTCTCATGAAATTACCTTTCGGATCAAAGAACAAGGAAAAGAAAGATGCATCCACTGAAGATGCCATGACCTTGACCGAACACTTGGCCGAATTGCGCTCGCGAATTATTCGGGCAGTTTTGGCCGTTGCCATTGGCATGATGGGCGTGCTCGCGTTCTATGAACCAGTACTGAGATTCTTACGCCAACCATATGACAATGTCTGTCAACGACGCCCCGATCTTGTTTCAAACTGTGACTTCTATTCACTCGGTCCGCTTGAAGGATTTAACGCCCGCTTAAAGATTTCTCTGTACGGTGGATTGATCTTGGCTTTGCCAGTGGTTCTGTGGCAGATTTGGCGATTTGTCGTTCCGGCGCTGCACGCGAAAGAAAAGCGCTACGCAATTCCGTTTGTCTTTTCGTCGGTCGTGCTCTTTTTGCTCGGTGGGTTCTTTGCTTACTTCACGCTCGATAAGGGGCTTGAGTGGTTGATTTCATGGTCAGGGAGCGATGTCCAACAAGCGTTCCAAATTTCTAAATATGTGAGTTTCGTCGGTCTCATGGTGGCGGCTTTTGGGATCGGTTTTGAATTCCCCGTGTTGTTGGTGTTCTTGCAACTTGTCGGTGTTTTGAAACCACGACAGTTGATTGAAGGATGGCGAGTCGCCATCGTGGTAATCGTGGTGATCGCTGCGGTGATTACGCCGTCGGGCGATCCGATCACCTTGATACTTCTATCCGTTCCGCTCATCGTGTTCTATTTCATATCCATCTTGATTGGTCACCTCGGTACGCGAAATCGTCCCGTTGACGCTTAAGTCACTCATCAACGAGTTCCACGAGGCAGACTGTGACTGTGCGGACTGACCGGCCGGCGCTGATCGCCCACTACAACTTCCCGCTTGATCGTTTTCAGATTGAAGCGATGGATGTTCTTGACGCTGGCGAATCGGTTTTGGTCGCCGCCCCGACAGGCAGTGGTAAGACTGTTGTCGCTGAGTACGGAATTTCGTGTGCCTTGGCTGACGGGAAGCGGGCTTTCTACACGGCTCCGATCAAGGCTTTATCGAATCAGAAATACAACGACCTTGTTGAGTTGTACGGTCGAGATAAAATCGGACTTCTGACTGGCGACAACGCGGTGAACGGAGAAGCGCCAATCGTGGTCATGACCACAGAAGTGTTGCGCAACATGATTTATGCGCGGTCACGAGCATTAGACGATCTGGCCGTGGTCGTGCTCGATGAGGTGCACTTCATTCAAGATACTTTTCGCGGTCCAGTGTGGGAAGAAGTGATTATCCATCTTCCACGCACGGTCAAGTTGGTGTGTTTGTCAGCCACGGTGAGCAACGCCAATGAGGTTGCCGATTGGATCAGTACAGTTCGTGGTCCGACGAGGTTTGTCGTCGAAGAAAAGCGTCCCGTTGAACTCGAGAATCTCTACATGGTCGGCGACAAAACTGCCCAACGTGAGCATCTCTTTGCGACTTTGGTTTCTGGTCGGCCAAATCCTGAAGCAGCACGTCTTGAAGATCAGACTCGAAAAGTGAGTGGTCGGGGACAGGTCAAAGGCCGACCTCGGAGGGCGTTATATACCCCTAGTCGTCTTGAAGTTGTTGATCGCCTCAATGAGGAAGGTCTACTTCCCGCAATCTTCTTTATCTTCAGTCGAAACGGTTGTAACGAAGCGGCACAATCGTGTTTGAAACAAGGTTTACGTTTGACATCGCCTGATGAACGTCGACGCATACAAGAAATTATCTCGAGCCGATTGGGTGATATTGACGACGATGATCTTGATGTCTTGGGCTATCCGCAATTCGTTGCTCAATTAGAGGCGGGCATTGCGGCTCACCACGCTGGAATGGTTCCGCCTTTTAAAGAAACAGTTGAAGCTTGTTTCGTTGAGGGTCTCGTCAAAATTGTTTTTGCTACAGAAACTTTGGCCGTTGGGATCAACATGCCGGCCCGTTCAGTCGTGATTGAAAAATTGTCAAAGTTCACGGGTGAACATCATGAGTTTTTGACTGCTGGTGAATTCACACAATTGACTGGGCGGGCGGGTCGACGAGGATTAGATGACAAAGGTCATGCGGTCGTTTTATGGAATCCGTTTGTGACGTTTGAGCAAGTTGCAGGGTTGGCGAGTTCACGTACATTTCGTTTGACCTCATCATTTCGGCCGACGTACAACATGGCAGTGAATCTGGTGCGCTCGTACTCAAGCGAAGAAGCTCGGCACTTGCTGAATCTTTCATTCGCTCAATATCAAGCCGATCGTGATGTCGTCAAGATTGAGACTCGACTTGACCGTCGCTTAGAGCAACTATCTGAACTTCGTCTTGCCGCTGAAAGTCCGTTCGGAGATATCCACGACTATCGCGCAAGGCTTGAGGGGACTCTTGGAATCCGCAGCGAAAGCTCCATTGAATTTGCGATGGCCCGGTTGCGTCCAGGTTCGGTGATTTATGTCGATAAGGGTAAAACCCCAGGACGTGCCGTTGTCTTGTCGACGGCAAATCGTTCAGGCGGAGTGAAGCTCACGGTATTGACGGCCAAGCGGGCGACTCTCAATCTTTCGTCGCGCGACTTTCATGAACCTCCGCGAGCATTAGGCCAGATTGAGCTTCCTGAACCATACGCTCCGACCCAACCTGACTTTCAAAAGGTTGTCATCACTCGATTGCATCAAGCGCGAGAAGTCGCCAGTGAATGGAGCTCGCCCGAGCCTGGCCGACAGGCAGTGCATCCGGTGGAAGATGACCCTGATTTGCGGGACCGTCTCAAGGCAGCGGCTCAAGCCGACCGGGTATCGCGCGATGTGGACCAACTGCGAGAACAAGTGCGCGGCAAAGGAAACTCTGTTGCCCGTAAATTTGAACGAGTGTTGCGCATCCTTCAGGAATGGGACTATGTGGCGGGTTGGTCGTTGACTGAAAAAGGTGAAGTGCTGGCGCGTACATTCCATGAAAGTGACCTTTTGATTGCGGACTGTATCGATCGCGGTTATCTCGATGACTTAGATCCCGCATCGCTCGCAGCGTTGGCTTCAGTATTTGTGTATGAACATCGTTCGAGTGAAGCACCTCCTGCTCCTTGGTTCCCGTCGGCAGAGGTTCGTAAAAAGTGGCGTCGCATCGAGTCGGTCAGTCGAGAACTGCAAGCCACTGAAGAAGCGGCTTCACTCAATCAACATCGGGCACCCGACCCGACGTATATAGCAATCGCTTACGCGTGGGCGGCTGGTGAAGGTTTTGCCGAAGTCGTCGAAGCTGAAGAATTATCTGGCGGAGATTTTGTGCGCACGATGAAGCAACTCATCGACCTCTTGCGGCAGATCGGCACGATGGCGCCGATTCCGCAAACGCGTCGCAATGCTGAGGCCGCGGCTGACTTGTTGATGCGTGGAGTCGTGGCAGCATCGTCCTCAGTACCTGGCGAAATATAACGGTGAAATCTGATGGTGATTAAACACAGTCAAGATTGGGGACGAGAAAGTATTGCCCCAAGCGATCTTGTATTTGCTCTCACTGATAGCGGGCTGGCTGCTTGCATTGGTGAAGGGCACCAAAACGTTGTTGTCACAGGTGGTGATATGTGGCGCACGATCGGTGCTGAGGGTCGAGTCGTGGTGCCAGATGAAACCGCGATTTGTTTACCGATTGATGTCATGAAAGTTGAAATTCAACTTGAAGATGAGTCGATATTGTCGAAAATTGCGGTATCGCATGTTGTCTTAAGGCGCGCGAACATCAGGGGAGGCTGGTTGCGCGGTCCGGTGATCGTCGTGGCGAACGCTCAATTTCTGGGTGAATGGGACGTTGCCCCGCGGGGTCATCCCAATGATGGTCGGGTTGAAATCACTCAAGTTGATCGAGCAATGGGTGTGCGTCAAAGGATGACGGCACGATCGCGGTTGCGTACTGGAACTCATCTTCCTCACCCGTCAATTCAGACACAGTCGGTGAAGAATTTTGTGTGGGAATCCGCTGATCAAGCCTCAACGATTTTGTGGACAGACCATCAATGTATTGGTCAGGTCAAACGCCTGAGTATTGAAGTTTGTAACGACCAAGCATTTTTGTGGATGTAAGGTTTTCCTATGAATGCAGCGAACCAGACGATCATTGATGCAGTTGACAATCTCGCTGATCGATTGATCGCAGTCAGCCGCGACATTCATGCTCATCCTGAATTGAATTACGCCGAGCATTATGCCCACGATCTTTTGACTGGTGTGCTCGCTGAATTCGGCCTTGATGTCACCCCGCATGCGTATGGAGTCGACACGGCTTTTGAAGCAGTTGTTGGCGACCCCAACGCTCCTGAAGTTTTGGTCTTATTGGAATACGACGCCTTGCCTGGCATCGGGCACGGTTGTGGTCACAATGTCATCGCTGCTGCTGGACTTGGCGCAGGTCTCGTGGCCGCCTCGATGGCGCGCGATCTTGGCGGTCGAGTCCGCATTCTTGGTACTCCTGCCGAAGAAGGTGGTGGAGGAAAAATTGCGATGGCCCGCAATGGCGCCTTTGCAGCTGGTGTCGCTGCAATGATGATTCACCCTGCAGATGCTGATCTCATCAAAATGGATTCCATCGCGATTCATACAATGGATGTCACCTATGAGGGCAAAGCCGCTCACGCTGCTGCTGCACCTTGGGAAGGACGAAACGCACTTGATGCAGCTGTTCTTGGTTACATGAATGTCGCGGCTTTGCGCCAACACATTCGCCCAACCGAGCGCGTTCATGGCATTATCACCGAAGGCGGCGAGAAGCCCAATATTGTTCCGCGTCGCGCTGCGGCCACTTGGTACGTGCGCTCAAACACGATTTCTACTTTGCAGCCTTTGAAACAAAGAGTCCTGAATTGCCTCGAGGGAGCGACGAGTGCTTGCGGATGTTCGATGTCTGCAACATGGGACGATCACACCTACGCCGATGTTCGCGACAACATGGCGGTCGTCAATTCTTTTGTTGACAACATGGCTTCACTTGGTCGTGTGGTGCGGGACCCGCGAACTGAAGGACGTGCAGTGATGGGTTCGACAGACATGGGCAATGTGTCGTATTTGCTGCCCTCAATTCACCCGATGGTCAAAGTCGCTCCCGATGGGGTCGCAATTCATACGGAAGATTTTGCCCATTACGCCGGATCAGAAACCGGAGATGAGGGAGTTCTCGTTGGAGCCAAGGCTATGGCAATGACGGTCGTCGATCTGTGGACAAATAGCGAATTGCGCTCGGCGGCTGCTACCGAATTCGCAACCGTTTCGTCCGACGTTGATGTTTTGGGATACTGGAAGTCAGACCATTCCACCATCGGCACTGTCTGACCAACTAGCGTGAAAAGCCGTGACGGTCTACGCCCCAGAGGAGTTCACCGCCGAGGAGTCGGAAGTTTTACGACGCTATTTCACCAATTTGGACGGTCCAGTATTCGCCCTGGTGAACTTACCCGAGGTGGTTAAAGGTGCTTTATTTGCGCGGTACAGCCGTACCCATAAAAGTCTTCGTCGACTCTTTTTGGACGAGTTTGTTGGCGAATTAGATATTGCAGGTGATCAAGGTGTTGATGCAACGATCGGCCTTGAGCGTGCTGAAGAGTTGTACGAGAAAGTTTTCTTTGAATACGGGGACGACTCGGTTGCTCAACTCGGCGGCGTGCACTTGGCGTGCGAACAAGCATCCAATGTTCTGACCAAGATTCTTGAATGGGGCCGACTCGCGAGTTATCTCGAACAAAGCACGCGCTATATCGCCTATGACGCGCGACTTGCTGGGCGGTATCGGTTCTACCGTGATCCCGACGTCTTGAACTCGCGTTTCGGAACGCGTTATGTAGGAGATATGGATCGCATGTTCGATTCGTACTCGCAATTGATTGAAAAAGTGACCGAACATGTTCGGTCAAGTATTAGACGTGATCCTGCCGACAGCGATTTCGTCTTCCGTATGGCAACTCGCGCGAAAGCCTTAGATGCTGTTCGTGGAGTTTTGCCGGCGGCGTCGTTGTCAAATGTCGGTATCTACGGCAGCGGTCAATCGTATGAAGCGATGTTGATTCGTATGCGTGCGCATCCGTTACCGGAGGCCCGTCATTACGCCGATTTGATGTTGGAAGAACTACGCAAAGTGATTCCGAGCTTCTTGAAGCGCGTTGATCTTGCTGATCGTGGTGGCCGTTGGAGCGATTACTTAGCGGACACTCGTGAATCGACAAGCGAACTTGTTCAAGGTCTCTTCGCCGAGACTCCGGTTGATCACAGTCCTCCGGTCGTGTTGACAGACTTTGATCCAGAGGGTGAAGACAAATTGATCGGCGCGATTTGCTATTCGCACACCAGCTTGCCGGAGACCCAAATCATGCAACGTGTGCAACGCATGAGCCACGCTGAAAAGGTCGCTATCTTGAAGGCGTATATTGGCGATCGCGAAAATCGTCGCCATCGTCCGGGTCGAGCATTCGAACGCACTGACTACCGCTTTGACGTTTTGTCGGATTATGGCGCTTTTCGAGATATGCAGCGACACCGCATTTTGACCATTGAGTGGCAGCCGTTGACCCCCAATCACGGGTATACCCGTCCTGATCTCATTGATGAGGCCGGGCAGACCGTCGCCTTTGATGAGGTTATGAGCCGCTCGGCAGGCCTCTTTGACGCGATGAAGCCTGAATTCCCTCAGCAAGCCTCGTACGCCGTTTCAATGGCCTATCGGGTGCGCTATGTCATGCAGTTCAACGCCCGAGAAGCCATGCACATGCTCGAATTGCGTTCGTCGCCACAAGGCCACCCGGCATATCGCCGAGTTGCCCTCGAGATGCACCGCTTAATTGGTGAACAAGCGGGGCATAAAGCGATTGCCGAAGCGATGACGCACTTGACAGTTGAGGCCCCCGAACTCGAGCGTTTGGCAGCTGAACGTCGCGCTGAATCCCGTCGTGGGGGTCAATAAGTACATCGTTATGGATCCTCGTGACCAGTGTCACCTGAGTATCCAACAGTTGGTGCCCAAAGCGTGTCTATTATCCGCGCTCACACCTTTGTTTTTGGTGGGCAAACTTCAGGAGTAACAGGAAATCTCATGGCAAAAGATGACGACAATTTGGACCCAGAACTTGATGAGGAGTTCCTTGAGGAAGAGGAAGCCATTGACGAGGCTGACCCCGATGAGTTACTTGATGACGACGAACTTGAAGACGAGGAAGATCTTGGTGTCGAGGACCTAGACACGGTTTTGGCTGGTGAGGATCCCGAGGCCGAGATTGTTCCCTTGGTGGCCAAAAAGAAGACGAAGAAGTCGAAAAAAGACGTCGCTGAGGATGAAGATGACGACGATGACGATGAGCTCATCGGAGAAGACGACATCGAAGAAGACCTCGGCGTCATCTTGGCAGCACGCGTCAAGGGTCGCAGTGAAGATGATGAAGAAGATCCTGAAGAGGAAGAAGAAGACATTCAGTTGTCAAACGATCCCGAAAGTGGGATTCAACCCAAGCGTCCCGATGAGCGCATGTGCACGCAATGTTTCTTGCTCGTCCGCAAAGGTGCACCAATGTGCCCGGTCGGCGATGACACTTGCCCGCTTTTTGCCTAATCGCTGATGAGCATTGAGCCAGTTATCCGTCATGCGACGCATAGCGATCTGGCAGTGATAGTTGAATTAGATGCCACGGCTCGTGAAGTCGTGGCATCTCAACGTGGTGGACGCAGTTGGTTGTTTGAACATGCACCTGCAAAATTTCTTCAGGTAGATGAATTGATTGATCACAGTTGGGTTGGCACCATTGACGATCATGTTGTCGGTTTTCTTCGTTGCACGATTGAGGATGTGCCGCAACACGGAATGGTGTGTTCCGTCGAACGAGTATTCGTTGACGAACACGCCCGCGAACTTGGATTCGGTGATGCCTTGCTACAACAGGCCATTGAGTACGCCACAAACTTGGGATGTGTTGCGATCGAAGGAAATGCGCTGCCTGGTGATCGCGAAACGAAAAACCTATACGAACGTGCCGGAATCGTCGCCCGAAAAATTATTGTGTCGCGACCGTTGAATCAGTAACGAGTCAATCAGTAACAGAAGCGGTCTATTTTCCGGTCCAGTTTGGCGCGCGCTTTTCGATGAATGCAGTCAGTCCTTCTTTGGTGTCTGACGAAGCCATCACTTGAGCGAATAAAGAATTGGTGAGTTTCTTCAGTTCATCATCGGGCTGATATGCCGCAGCAAGTACAACTTGACGACTGGCATAGACGGCGAGTGGAGCGCTGGTTGCAATCTGGGCGGCCAACTTGCGAGCCTCATTCATTGCTTCACCGGGTGCAACGAGACGTGAAACGAGACCAAGGTGATAGGCGCGCTCAGCTGGAATGGGGTCACCGGTCAAGATGGCTTCCATGGCAGCAGCTTGTCCGATTGCTCGGGGAAGACGGAAGAGTCCGCCTGCGCCAGCGATCAAATTGCGCTTTACTTCGGCGAGACCAAATGACGAACGAGTCGTCGCGATCACGAGGTCGGCAGCCAACACAATTTCGCAACCGCCAGCAGTGGCGAGTCCATCGACGGCGACAATGATTGGCTTGCGACGTTCGCGATAAACGAAACCGGCGAATCCGCCGCGCTTGGTGTTGAGATCTCCGGCTTGGCCAGAGTTAATAGCTTTCAGGTCAGCTCCAGCACAAAACACTGGACGCTCTTGGCCTTCGGTGTTGGCGGTCAAAATGCCGACCCATACTTCGTCGTCAGCTTCTAATTGATCAATTGCCGCTTCAACTCCACGCGCAACATCGCCATTAATGGCATTGCGTGCGTCGGGGCGATTCAGAGTAATGATGCCTACTCGGCCTTCGGTTGAGTAGGTGACGATGTCGGTTTTTGCGGTGTCGCTCATACCTTTGACCGTAGCGGCAGAGAGCCGCTCAGAACTAACCCTCGTCGGTCGATGGAGTCTCGGCGACTGGCGTCTCAACGACATCAGGTGCAGATTCAGAAATTGCCTCAACGACCACTTCAACGGCTACTTCGGCTGGAGCCTCGGTCACCACGTCTGCAGCTACTTCTGTCACGACGGCAGCCTTGGGAGCAGTCGGTGGTTTGGGAGGCAACTTTTTCGCGGGCGGTCGAACCGTGCGCAAAGGCTTCGGAGCATGGCTTGTCGAGGCGACAGCAATGCCGAGGCTGGCAGCGATCTGGGGGAGCAATGCTCCCAGGCGTTCAACAGTCTTAGCCAAGTCGGGGGTAATGGTCTCTGGCTTTGACGTGACGGTGACCTGGGCGCGGATTGGCGCAAAAGCCACAGCTTCAAGAACAGCAATCCAACGATCGGCCAATGCATCAGCCACGAGGCTTTGTGACGTGGCTTCGGCTAGACGACGTCCGAGTTCATCGGGGAAGATTGCTCCGGCTTTCGGAGGCTGTCCGGCCAACTTGAGTGCACGCACAATACGTCCAACACCAAGTGCGGCGTCGATGTCTTGTAACCAATTCTGGTATTCCTGATCGGCGCGGGCGGTGAGACCTGTGCGCAATTCGGCAACAAGTTCGCGACAATTTTCGGCCCGCTCAATCACCGGATCATTGGCTGCTGCGACGACGCTGCGCAAGTCGCGCAAGTCGAGTTCGGCAAGATCTTTACGCGCTGCTTCAGCACGGTCGAGCCAATCGGCAACGCGCAAGCGGGGGAGCAGATTCTCTGCCATCTGTAAAACGCTTTGTTCAGGCATCGTTGGCTTGCCTTCAGCGGCCAATGCAGCATTGGCATCTTTGAGGCGCTGACGAACTGTTTGCATTCCCTGCAATGCGAGTTCGGCAATGGGACGCTGATCTTCGGGAAGCTCAGACAAAACAGCCTTGCGATTGGTTGAACCAGCCTTTAAGCGCTTGGCTTTCGGACGCTGAGGTAATTCGGGAGGAGCTTCGAAATGCGGACGACGTGGGCCGCGTGGCTTATCGCCTGTGCCAGCATTGTCGCGGCGCGGACGGCGATCGGTATCGCGAGGTGCTCCATCGCCGCGCGCGGGACGGTCACCACGTGCGGGACGATCACGACGGTCACCACGATCACGTCGATCTCCACGATCGCCACGATCTTTCTTAGCCAGTTGCTGTGTCACCGCTTCAAACGGCTTGTCGTTTCCGACGAGAGCGATTTTTTCAACCTTGTCAACTTTGACGCGGCCTTGGGTGATGCTGACGATCGTGATGCCATCAATGTCGAATTCAGCTTCGGCTTTGACAACATCTCCGGGCTTTGATCCCTGCGACAAGAGGGTTCCGTCAAGAACTCCCTTTGGTTCGCGGGCACCTGCGGCGCGCCAGGTCCAGGACCCATCGGGGCGTGAACTTGTTAACTCGATTTCAATCCTGCGGGACATGGTTGCCAACCCTATCGGGATCGCCTCTCGGTCCGTTCATGTCCGCACGAAGCGAGGCAGTACTGGTAATTTCACCAAGTGCCGATTTACGCCCTGGGGGACCGCACCCCAACGATTCATCCTGATGCCTACATTCATCCCGAAGCCGTGATTATCGGCTCGGTCACGATTGGGGCCGACAGTTCAATTTGGCCGGGAGCGGTATTGCGCGGCGATGATGGCGACATCATCATTGGCGAACGCACGTCGATTCAAGATGGTTCGGTGCTTCATACGACGCATGTCTTTCCCACTGTTGTCGGAAATGATTGCGTGATCGGACACATCGTTCATCTTGAAGGTTGCACGATTGAAGATGGTTCTCTGATCGGCAACGGGTCAATTGTGTTACATCGAGTGATTGTTCGATCGGGAGCTGTCGTTGGAGCGAACTCTGTTGTCCTGAACGGTTTAGAAGTTCCGAGCGGCGCGTTGGCCGTTGGAGCACCAGCCGTGATCAAACTTGATAAGGCTCGTGCTGCTGATATCCAACTGGGTGCTGCGTCGTATGTTGCTCGTGCCAAGTTGTATAAAGAAAAACTTCGCCGTCTCGATTGATCATTCGGCTATTTCGTCATGACGCTTTCGATCATCGTTCGCACAACTCCTATTGAGGTTGAATTTGTGAGTGACCTCTTGTGGTCTTTGGGTGTTGTCGCCGTTGAAGAACATTGGGACCCTGATGGAATCGTTCGGTTGCAAACTTCGCTCGGTGATGACATTGATGTTGTTGAGCAAGCGATGAATTCCTTGCCGGCCAAATTGGATTGGTCGACAACAACCGTGAATGATGCTGTGGCAAATAAATGGCGAGAATTTGCTCGCCCTACTGTGATCGGCGAGCGCATTGTGATTGCGCCGGTGTGGTGTACTGATCAAGAAGTTGCCGAGGTTGTTGCTTCTCTGGCGAATCCTGATCAAGCCATTGTGATTCCGATCGAACCCGCAAGCACCTTTGGTATGGGCGATCACCCAACAACAATGAGTAGTTTGTTGATGATCGAAAGGTACCTAAAACCTGGCGATGTTCTCATTGACGTTGGCTGTGGTAGCGGTGTTCTCGGAATTGGTGCTTTGCGTCTTGGTGCCGTTCGTGCAATCGGAATGGATATCAATCCTTCATGTATTGCGGTATCTCGAGAAAATGCTCGGTTAAATAACGTTGCCGATCGTTGGTCTGTGACAACTGAACCACTTGCAGTCATTGGGCTACCTGTAGACATCGTGGTGGCAAATATTTTGGCTCCAGCGCTGATTGAACTCAGTAGTGAATTGAAACGCTTGATGAAACCCGATGGTTTATTGGTGATTAGCGGAGTATTAGCTGAGCATTACGAGCACGTGGCCAAGGCCCTCAAGCCACTTCACGAATGTGATCGAATTGAATATGGCGGTTGGGCGGCCGTGGCATTTCGCGCCGATTGATGAATAGGTGTTGGACAGAATTAGTTGACGAGTGCGTCAATGTCATGCTGATTTGGTAACGAGGGAACGGCGCCCTGTTTTGTTGCGGCAAGTGCACCGGCGGCTGAAGCTCGACGTGCTGCCGTTGTGATGTCGGCACCGTGAGCGAGCGCAGTTGCGAGTGCACCGCAAGCGGCATCACCAGCACCCGTTGTGTCGAGGGCCCGTACCGCGAACGGTGGAATTTGTAATTCACCATCTTGAGTAACAATTTTGATTCCGCGAGCGCCGAGTGTGATGACAACAATTGAGACGCCGGCATCGAGAAGTGATGTTGCTCCGCCGAGCAGTGCGACTTCATGTTGATTGGGCATGATCACATCGCAAAGTTGTAGCACTGAACGATTGAGTTGCGTTGCTGGAGCAGGGTTGAGGATCGTGCGGGCTCCACCAACTTTGGCGATTGCGAGAGCGGCTTCAACTGCATCAATCGGCACTTCTAATTGACACAGCAATACTCCGGTGCGGCCAATGACATCGCGGTGTGCATCAACAACGCTGATGGAGAGTTCGGCATTTGCGCCAGGTACAACGACAATGGAATTTTCACCGTGTTCATCAACTGAAATGAGCGCACGACCGGTAGGACCCTCATAGTCGGTGACATAGGCGGCTATTCCTTCTGACGTCATGAGGCGGTGCAAAGTTTCGCCGGCGGCATCGGTGCCGAGGCACGTGATGAAAGCAGTGTCGGCTCCAGCACGGCGACAAGCGACCGCCTGATTGAGACCTTTGCCCCCGGCGTGTTCTGCGTAATTGGTGCCAAGAACTGTTTCGCCAGGCGAGGGGAGACGTTCAACCGTAGCGACGAGGTCGAGGTTGCTACTGCCGAGAACGACAACTTCATACGCATGCGAACCGTTGGCCATGTCTCTAGTGAATCATGCCGTATCAAGCGAAACACAGCACTCAGTGACTGCGGCATCGACACAAGGGTTATTTCGTCATGACGAAATAACCCTGAGCAGTGGAGTGAGGTCGAGGCGGTCAATCGCGGGGAGGTATGTGCGCGCCGCGTTACTGCGGAACTTGGTGCACAGATCGGGTCGAAAGAATCGAGCACCTTCACGTACGACGTAATTCAAAATGAAAAATCGATACGCCTCGGGAAGGAATCGAATATCGGATTCGGTCAGAGGGAAAACCTCGTGATACGCGCGTATGAATTCTACGAACTCCGGTTCAACCAAAGTGTGAGGGGAGTACGACCACTGAGTCTGATCACCCGTTGATGACGAAACGCGGGACAAGAAGTAGAAGTCGAGCAAACGTGACTCAACTCGGAACCAGTCGTAGTCCCATCGTGAAAACAATGTGAACGGTTGAGTTGATGAATCGTGATAATCAACGGAGAAATTTCCCAGATTCCAATCCACCAAAATGGGAATACGTTTCCATGAGTCGTAACGAATGTTTTCGAGTTCCATCAAGAAGTCATGGGTATGTTTGTGCAAGACGCCGATGTGTTCTGGCGGGAGAGAAAAATTCTTCGGAGCGAAAGGGCTCGACAACAAATCCAAGAGATGAATGGCATCGGACTTAATGCTGTTTGACGTCGCGGGAATTTCGGAGGCAATCGAATCGCAGACGAGATGAAACTGGGCGATTTCTTGAGCCAAGCATCGGGACTGTTCTCGGCTGAGTTGTGGCGGCAGCATGTTTCGTTTAGTTGCTTCGCCATAAAAGGCCACCCATAGGTTGCCGTCGTAATAAGTAAACGGCCGGTTGGCTTTCTCTAAAACCGGAGCCAAGAAATTTTCAAAACGAGTGCCTTGAATTAATTGGTTACAACGAAACAGTCGGTCGTGGTCTTCGGCAAAGAGAAAATACGATCCGTAATTCGAAACTTTGGCAAAGACGCGATTGCCATCGCTGAGATGAAGTCGAAAGACCGAATTGGTGGAGACGTGGGGACTGGTGTCGTCAATGCCGACGATTGAACGGGAGTCACCGAAATCTGACCACGCCGCATCAAGGGCATGCCGATACTCAGAGTGGCTCATGGATGCATTGTCTCACCTAGGGCAAGACAAGGCTGTGCAGCGGGATTAACCAGTTCAGCTGGCGTTGGCACGGATGCCGATAGGTGCAATGAGTCGGAAGCCGGCTTCGTGGCGTTCGTCTTCGCTTTCGCCGCCCCATAAGCCGTACTCGTGGTTATCGCGAGCGAAATCTCGACAGAGATCTTGCACGTTGCAACCAGAGCACACGCTGCGGGCTAAAGCCTCGCGGCGTTCACGAGCCTGGGGCCTTTCGGCAGTGGTGGGGAAGAAGAGATGAGTCATGCCTCGGCACGCTCCAGAGTCCATCCACGCGTCGTCCGTCTGTTGACGGGTGATGATGATTTCTACAGCTGCCACACGACCCCCTGGTGGTGAAAACTTACAAATTCATTGAGTTTTACTGATATTCCCCATGTTGCTAGCCATTAACAACGCCGACAACGAGACGACTCTAGATGTAATTGACCGTGGAGTCAAAAAAATTTTGCAGGAAGAAAAAACCCCTCAACCTACAAAATGGCGGATACCGGCGACGAATTGGTCGATATCGGCCAACTCGGTATCCCATGCGGTCATCCAGCGCACCTGCTGGTGGTGGGAGTCCCAATCGTAAAAAAAGGACCAGTCCCGCAAAGCCTCAATGTCGTTGGCGGGAAGTACGGGGAAGATGCTGTTGACCTCGGGTGTGCCGTCAAGTGCCACTCCGGGAAGGACCACCGTTTGCTCATAGAGATGAGTAGCCATGGCGTTGGCATGACGGGCGTTTTTGATCCAGAGATCATCGGTGAGGAGTGCCGAAAACTGTGCCGAGATATATCGCACTTTTGACGGAAGTTGCGTGACTTGCTTACGAACGTACGGAGCGCTTCGAGCCAAGTCGGGATCGAGATAAATCACCGCTTCGCCGTACATCATTCCGTTCTTGGCGCCACCAAATGAAATGACATCAACGCCAGCATCAACAGTGCAAGATTTCAATGCTTGTTGAGTTCCACCAAGTGCGGCAGTCGCGTTCGCGATGCGCGCACCATCGAGGTGAACTTTCATTCCCATTGAGTGAGCGGCATCGCAAAGAGCTGCGATTTCATTGGGCGTATACAAGGTGCCCCACTCGGTGCTTTGCGTAATCGACAACACACTTGGTTGCACATGATGAACAACACCAATGAAATGTTGCAGATTCAATACTTGGTCGGGAGTCATTTTGCCCTTGATGGCGGGCACATCAATGAGCTTTGCGCCGAGGATTCTTTCTGGTGCTCCAGTTTCATCAACATTGATATGTGAAGCGTCGGTACAAACCACTGCCCCCGCAGGGGAGAGGAGTGTGGCCAGTGCAAGAACATTTGCTCCGGTTCCGTTCCACACCATCAAGGTCGAAACTTGTTGTCCGAAAAGATCGTTGAATGCTTCTTCGGCAGAAGCAGTCCAAGGATCGTCTCCATAGGCAACTGCATGACCTCGGTTGGCCCGTTCAAGAGATTCAAGAATCAACGGATGAACCGCCGCGTTATTGTCGCTCGCGAAGCGACGAGCGGGGGCTGGCGGAATACCAGATGTTGTACTCATGCTGTGATTCTGTCGTTTCGTGAATTGAATACGACTCATTCACCAAAATTGATCGGCGCATGTGACAATATTTCGTCATGACGAAATCAACCACAGGGGTACGGGTGCGGGCCGAAAGTGGTCCTCGATGCCGTTGGTGTCGCCGAGTTTTGCCCGAGCAAAAAGGAGCCGGCCGAAAGCGAGTTTTCTGCAGTCAGGCCTGTCGTCAATGGGACTGGGTCGGTCGCCAACGGGCTCGTGAACTCAAACTGAGCGAAGACGAATTAGTCGTTGCCCGGCAAGAGATTGATTCGCTGTACGACGATCTGTATGTCTTGGCATGCGCAGTTGATGACACTGAACGCGAACTGAAAGCTGGCAAGCCGACGGTCACGAGTTTGAAAGAAGCCATGGAATGGATCTTGGATGCGGCACGGCCGTTACGGGATCGAACGTTGACGCCATCTGGGCATCACGAATAACTGGAATATTCCGCCCATAATCTCCGTTATGACACTTTGATCTGGAACGAATGTCAATTCGTTCCAGATCACAAAAAGCCTGCTCCTACTGCAGTTCTGAAGTACTTGTGGTTTCAGCGCACGTCAATGAGATCAACAACAAAGATCAACGTTTCGTTGCCTTTGATGACGCCGCCAGCGCCACGGCTGCCGTAACCAAGTTCGGGTGGAATCGTTAACTGACGACGGCCGCCCACCTTCATACCCGCAACGCCTTGATCCCAGCCGCCAATGACTTCACCGGCACCTAGACGAAAACTGAAAGTTTCCATGCGATCCCAGGAAGCATCGAACTCGCTTCCGGTGCTCCAGGCCACGCCGACGTAATGCATGACGGGCCGACAACCGGCAGTTGCCTCTTTACCGTCGCCGGTCACGATGTCGTCGATGATCAAACTGGCAGGTGGGTCCCCTGCGGGAACTGTGATGACGGGCTTACCGGCGTGTGTGGACATGTCTCAATCCTAGATGACGGCCTTACGCGGTCGTTGAATTCTTGGGGCGCATATAGGTGCCCTGAGCGACCGCTACGGGCTTCGATTCGTCGTCGGTATAGGCAATGACGGTTCCGACGATTGAGCGCGATCCAAGGCTGTCAAGACGCGCTCGCGCTCGAATGACCTCTCCCCTTGCTGGACGTAAGAAACGAATCGACATCTCACTTGTCAAAGTCATGGGCTCCATGCCAATCGCGGACAACGATGCGTAGAACAACGCCGCATCACAAATGCTGAAGACAGTGGGACCGCTAATGATTTTGCCGGGGCGCAACGAGGCTGCGCTTGGGTACATGACAGCAACTGCCATTCCGAACGCCATTTCTTCGCAGGCGTTCTGATTGCCACCGAACGCTCCCCCGATGAAGGCATTCATTTCATCGACAGATACGAGAGGCGCTGCATTCGGATCAGACGCGGCTTTTGACTGAGACATTTCTGATTCGGACATGGTTCCTACCGTAGTCATGCGAGTTGCCTACAGTGCGAGTTATGGATTCGCGTGCTCAAGAAGTCTTGGCTCAAGTTGCGTCGATCGGAGATTCCGATCTGCGTTGGAAAGACGGACGAGCCTTCTCCTTGGCGTACTACGCCGGACCTGAAGTTCAAGAGGTAGCCGATCGTGCTTTTGCGATGTATGGATCAACGAACGGTTTAAACGCTGATGCGTTTCCGAGTTTGAAGAAGTTTCAAGCTGATGTTGTGTCAACGGTCAATCGTTGGGTGCATGGTGACGAACAGTCGGCTGGGTTTATGACGAGCGGTGGCACCGAAAGTATTTTGCTTGCGGTCAAAGCGGCCCGCGAACGGGGTCGCAAAGAGTTTGGTATCACTGAACCAAATGTCGTTTTGCCCACGTCTGCACACGCCGCATTCGAAAAGGCTTGCTACTACTTTGGTCTTGAAAGTCGCCGAGTTCCAGTACTAGCGGATTGGCGAGCCGATGTTGACGCGATGCAACAAGCCATTGATGAGAAAACAGTTTTGGTCGTGGGTTCTGCACCGCAGTATCCACAAGGTGTTGTTGACCCGATTGTTGACATTGCCGCAATTGCCCGTCAACGAAATATCAACTGTCATGTGGATGCATGTATGGGCGGAGTAACTCTCACTTTCCTCGAGCACCTCGGAGAGCCAATTCCGTTATGGGACTTTCGCGTTGATGGAGTGACCAGCATTTCTGTTGATCTACATAAATACGGCTACACCGCAAAAGGCGCTTCAGTGATTTTGCATCGCGATCGAAAATTGCGTTCGTATCAAACGTTCATGACCGACAATTGGCTCGGTGGTTTGTATGGTTCGTCCGGAGTTCTGGGTACCAAGACCGGTGGCCCGATGGCTGCCGCTTGGGCGGTGATGAACTACCTCGGCGATGAGGGCTACCAGCAACTCACGCAATCGGCCCGTACCACGACTCGTCAACTAGCCGATGCGATTCAAACAATTGACGGTTTGCAACTACGGGCTTATCCCGACAGCACGCTGTTGTCGTTCGGAGCGCAAGGATTTGATGTTTTCGCAGTCGCCGACGAATTGGCGAAGCACGGTTGGTATGTCGACAAACAGGGTCCTCCCGACTCGTTGCATTGCACCGTCAACGCGGTTCATCACGAAGTGATCGAAGAGTTCATCGTTGATCTAGGTCATGCCGTCGCCAAGGTTCGAGATGCAGGTTCGACCGGCTCGGCTGGGGCGTACGGCACGATTGAATGAAGTCGGGTGTGTTAGTAATTTGACATGAGTCTTCGCTTCGGAATCTTCATGCCACCCATGCACAAGACGGGAGTCAACCCCACGCTCGCTTTACAACGAGACCTCAAGCTTCTTGAACACCTTGATGAGCTTGGCTATCACGAAGCGTGGATCGGCGAACACCATTCGGCCGGATCTGAACTTATTGCTTCTCCTGAAGTGATGATTGCTGCAGCTGCCGAGCGCACCAAATACATCAAGCTCGGCACCGGTGTGAACTCACTTCCCTACCATCACCCTTTCATGCTGGCTGATCGCATCGTGATGCTCGATCACCTCACGCGTGGTCGCATGATGTTCGGTGCTGGCCCCGGACAGTTGACGTCGGACGCGCATATGTTGGGCATTGATCCGTTGACCCAGCGTCCTCGCATGGAGCAGTCGCTCGATGTGATGATGCGTTTATTCCGTGGCGAAACTGTGACCGAACAAACCGACTGGTACACCTGTAACGAAGCGGTGTTGCAAATCAAGCCCTATAGCAATTTTGATATTGCAGTCGCTTCATCAGTTTCACCGTCTGGTTCAAAACTGGCCGGTAAATACGGAGTTGGATTGATCTCGATCGCCGCGACCGAACCTGCTGCGTTTCAGATGCTCGACTACAACCTCAAAGTATGGGAAGACGAAGCGCAACGTCATGGTCATGTTGTTGACCGTTCGAAAGCTCGACTCATGGGTCCGATGCATATTGCTGAAACCATGGAGAAGGCACGCGAGAACTGTCGCTATGGACTGCAATGGATTTGGGATTATCTCGGTCACATCATTCCGTTGGGTGATCCCAACGGTCCTCCTCCGCCCACCGACATTGATGACTTCATTGATCAAGCGAATGAATCAGGTCGCATGGTGATCGGTACTCCTGAGATGGCGATTGCTCAAATTGAACGACTCCAAGAAAAGACCGGCGGATTTGGTTGCTACCTGTTTATGGGTGCCGACATGGCCGACTGGCATCAGACCTTGCGCAGTTATGAACTCTTCGCCGAGCAAGTAATGCCGCACTTCACTGGACAACTCGCTGGTCCACAGGCGAGTTACGACAAGATCATTGGTGCCGGTAGCCGTTGGGTTGATGCGACCTTGGGTGCTCAACTTACCGCTATTGCTGATTACGAAGAACTGAAGGCAAAACGCGTCTGAAACTTCGTGGGTCGTGAGTCTTTAATGGCTGATGAGGTCGTTGACTTCTGACACCAGATCAACGAGTTCGTTCTGTTCACTCTCAGTCAAGACATCAAGGTGACGTGCCATCAGTACATTCGTCAGTTCTTCAGCTGACGCAAAAGCTGCATGTAAAGAATCGGCATTAGGGAAATCACCTTCCCAGCCAAAACGTTTTGCTTGAGCTTCTCCGGCTGAGCCTGGATTGACAAGTAAAGCCTCGAGCGGCGTGACGCCATGGGCAATGATCGCCACTATGTGCACGCTCCCCCGAAGTTCGCGTAGGACATGTAGCAGTTGATAGCAACGACCAAGAGCGTCATCGACGCGGGCTTGTGTTTGCCACCCGGCGAAAAGGGCAAGTCCACTCGGATCGGCATGATCAATGATTGTGGCAAGAAGTTCAGCCAGTCGTTCGGCGTGGGTAAATGCGCTGAGGCGTTGCCTTCCCCATTGGGCACACGCCAGCGCGTAACGATCGGAGGCTTTGCGGGCACCCTCAACTGCTACTCCGGCGTCCCACAAAGAACGGACGAGACTCGGGGCGAAAAATGCGAATGCTGAAACAACAACTGAAGCGTCAACATCACCGAGAACCCCTCCCCTGCCGACGACGTAGTAGGCGAAACCCCCTGGATATCCCGCTGCCTTGCCAGGAGTCAACGTGTCGGGGTGCAACATGAATGCACCTCCGACTGCGCCGACAGGTGCGGCGATCGCACGAGCTGTCGCGAGTGAATGGGGTTGATGTGGCTTTGGGTTGGACGCGGTGATGATCGGCACATCAGAAACCTACTGCCCTGTCGTGACGCGTGGTGGCGACGAACTATGGTCAAGTTGTCGTTAACCCCGACCGGGAGAGTTACGGTGCCGCCAGCATCGCAACGCCGAAGGAGCAACCTCCCCGGAATCTCTCAGGCCAACGGACCGGACGGGTGAGACAACGCTGGAAAATTGACGTGTTCGCACGTCATACCGAAGGGGAAAGTCCAACCTTGTGTTGGATGAAGCTCTCAGGTCCACTTCGGTGGAGAGACAGCGGGGGAAGCACAACACGACTTTTGTCATGACCTGTTTGGAGCTTCCATGTCGACGCATTCACTTGATGAACTATTTGATCGTGACGGATTTTCTCGTCGGCATATCGGAACTCTCGATTCAACTGACCTCAGCGACATGCTGCAAGTCATTGGTGTTGAATCGGTCGCCAATCTCATTGACAAGACTGTGCCTGAAGCGATTCGCCTTCGCGCTGACTTGCCACTTCCGAGTGCATTGACCGAATCTGAGGTTACTGCTGAGTTGCGTCAGATTGCGTCCATGAATCGCCCTCGCCGCAGTTTGATTGGCATGGGTTACACCGGCACGATTACTCCCCCGGTCATTCGCCGCAATGTGCTCGAGAACCCTTCGTGGTACACGTCGTACACGCCGTACCAACCCGAAATAAGTCAGGGTCGTCTTGAATCACTTTTGAATTTTCAAACGATGATTTCAGACTTGACTGGCTTGCCCATTGCGAATGCTTCACTTCTTGATGAAGCAACCGCAGCTGCTGAAGCAATGACAATGGCCCGACGGGCTAGTAAATCAAAGTCGGCACAATTCTTTGTTGATCGAGATACCCATCCGCAAACGATTTCAGTGATGGCGACTCGCGCCGAACCGCTTGGGATTGAACTGATCGTCGGCGATGCCAAAGATCTACAGCCCGAAGATCTCTTCGGAGCATTGTTCTCGTATCCAACATCAACAGGATCAGTGGCCGATTGGTCCGCCCAGATTGCCGCAGTGAAAGCTGCCGGAGCTGTTGCCGTTGTTGTCACCGATCCGCTTGCGTGTGTTTTGATGGCGTCTCCTGGTCAACTTGGTGCAGATATCGCCGTTGGCTCAGCTCAACGTTTTGGTGTTCCGATGGGATTCGGTGGACCGCATGCCGCATTCATGGCGACAACCGAGGCGTACGCGCGCAGTTTGCCTGGTCGCTTAGTTGGCGTGAGTACTGATACTGAAGGTCGCCCCGCATTGCGTTTGGCTTTACAGACTCGTGAGCAACATATTCGCCGAGAAAAAGCAACGAGCAATATCTGCACTGCTCAAGCATTGCTCGCCAATATCGCTGGTTTCTATGCGACCTGGCACGGACCAGTGGGCTTGCAACGTATCGCGCGTCGCGTCCAAAGGTTGACAACAATGGCCGCTCAAGGTCTTCGTGCCAACGGATATCAACTGGTTCACGACACGTGGTTCGACACGATTTCCATTCGAGTTCCGTCGGGCGCTCAAAGTGTTGTTGCTACGGCACAGTCGCTCAATTTAGATTTTCGCGTCATCGATGAAACGACAGTTGGCCTGACATTTGATGAGACCACAACTCTTGAGGTTGTTTCAGATGTCTTGCGAGCGTTCGGAGTTGAAGATTCTGGATCGCCTGAGAAATTTGATGCTCCCGATGCCGGAATACCGTTGGCACTTCTTCGCACCGATGCAATTTTGACCGCCAAAGTTTTTCAGTCATGTCAGACCGAACATGAAATGTTGCGTTACTTACGGCGCCTTGCCGACAAAGACCTCGCGCTTGACCGCACCATGATTCCTCTTGGTTCGTGCACAATGAAACTCAACGCGACAACCGAGATGGAACCGGTCACATGGCCAGAGTTCGCCAATGTGCATCCTTATGCGCCGCTTGATGAAATTCAGGGATATCTACATCTCATCAAACAACTTGAAAACATGTTGGTTGCCGTGACGGGTTACGACGCCGTGAGTTTGCAACCAAATGCCGGAAGTCAGGGAGAACTCGCTGGACTGTTAGCAATTCGTGCCTATCACCTCAGTCGTGGCGATTTTGAGCGAACAGTGTGTCTGATTCCGTCAAGTGCTCATGGAACCAATGCCGCAAGCGCGGTGATGGCCGGGATGTCAGTTGTTGTCGTTTCGTGTGATGAACGAGGAAACGTTGATTTGGTTGATTTACAAACCAAGGTTGATGCTGCGGGTACCAAACTTGCGGCGATCATGGTGACGTATCCATCGACTCACGGGGTCTTTGAAGATGGCATTACCGACATCTGTCGCATCATCCACGAAGGTGGCGGACAGGTGTACGTCGACGGTGCCAATTTAAATGCATTGGTTGGGTTGGCTCAACCAGGAGTCTTTGGAGCTGATGTCAGTCACCTGAACTTGCACAAGACTTTCTGTATTCCCCATGGTGGCGGTGGACCAGGCGTTGGACCTGTCGCGGTGCGCAAACACCTCGCCGATTTCTTACCGGGCGATCCACTTGCTCCGATCGGTTCGCAACCGGTGGGTCCAGTTTCGGCAGCCAATTACGGATCGGCGAGCATTCTGCCCATTTCGTGGGCATACATCAGGCTCATGGGTGCAACGGGAGTTCGTCTGGCTACCGAGATGGCCATAGTGAATGCGAACTACGTCGCTCGTCGACTTGATGCCCACTTCCCGGTTTTGTACACCGGCACCCATGGCTTTATTGCGCATGAATGCATCATTGATGTGCGCGGTATCACCAAGGACTTCGGTGTCACAGTGGACGACATAGCTAAGCGTTTAATGGATCACGGATTCCATGCACCGACGATGAGTTTCCCGGTTGCCGGCACTTTGATGATTGAACCTACCGAGAGTGAAACAAAGGCTGAACTCGATCGATTCTGTGACGCCATGGTGGCGATTCGTGTCGAGATTGATCACATTGCATCGGGCGTGATCGCGGTTGAGGACAGTCCCCTGCGACATGCCCCTCATACTGTTGCCGACCTCGTTGGCGAATGGAATCGCGCGTATCCTCGATCGGCTGGTGCACCTTCTTTGTCGGGGTCGTACGGATATCACACGCCCGTCAGCCGAATTGATGCGGCTTACGGTGACCGAAACTTGGTGTGCACGTGTGCACCGCTCGAGGCGTATGCGTCATCGTGATGATGTCTAGATAGTTTGACGGTTATGGCAACCAAAAAAACTGCCCCTCAATCTGAACCAGCAGCAGAGTCGTCTTCTCATACTGCGTCAAACTCATCAATTCCCGGTGTCAACGAACTCTTGGGTCTTTTGGGTGGGGCGAACCCCGTGATGGCGATTGGCCGCATGGTTGAAACTGTCATGCAAGTCACCGGTGACATCGTGCAATCGATCGGCACATTTAATGACACCATGTCCGAACTCAACAAGGTTGCTCATCGTGTGAATGCTCTCCTCGATGAAATCGAAGGTCCAGTTGCCGAGATTGTTCCACTCGTACAGGCGTCAGCGAAGCAGGCCAAATCAACATTGAAAAAAGTTGATGGAGTGATTAATCAAATCGGCACGTTGCCGGCCGATGTCACCAAAGCCGTTTCGACGTTAGGTGATCTTGCCGGCCGGCTTGGTCCGTTGGCACAGTTCGCTGAAGTCGCCGGTGGCATGTTTGGAATGAAGCCAACTTCAAACTAAATATGTCATTCGTTCGGAGTCTTACTTTTTCGCAACAAAAGGTAATTCGACGATGCGTCCGGGTAATTCGCTGCCGCGCACGTCAATGGCAATCGCGTCCCCTACTTGGCACGATGGATCAACAAGTGCCAAGGCAATTCCGTGTTCAAGAATGGGCGAGAAATTTCCGCTTGTTACGACGCCGATGACCTTGCCTTGTGAAAGCACATTGCATTCAGCACGCGGTGGTCGACGACCCTCGGTCGCGATCCCTCGAAGTACACGCGCTACCCCATCTTGTTTTTCTTGAGCAAGTGCTGGGCGACCGATGAATTCGCCTTTGGTCCACGACACGACCCATTCAAGATTGGCTTGCAACGTCGTAACTCCGTGACCGAGCTCGTGTCCATGAAGAGGTAATCCGGCCTCAAGTCGCAAGGTGTCACGTGCGCCAAGACCCGATGGCTGCACACCGGCCTGAAGGAGTGCTTGCCATAAAGCAGCGGCATGGGCATTCGGTATGGCAATTTCGATTCCTTGTTCACCGGTGTATCCCGTTCCGGCGACCGTGCAAGTAATGCCATTCCACGTACATTGGGCAACTTTGAATTTGCCAACTGCGGCAGCTTCGGGAAAGAAGGTTGCCACCTTGGTGCGGGCCTGTGGACCTTGTACAGCAAGTACTGCGCGAGTTGAAGTGGTATCGACTCCCCCGATAGCAGCGATGACATCGTCGGTATTCGATGCGTTCGGCATGACGTCAAAAACCTGATCAGCAATCCACCACAAGATGATGTCATCAAGGACCGAAGCGTCCGTCGGATCAAGTAAGTGCGTATATTGCGCGCGACCTGGTGCGATTTTGTGTAGATCATTGGTGAGCGATTTTTGCAATGTGTCAAATGCCTGAGGTCCTTCAACTCGAACCGTTCCGAGGTGAGACACATCAAAGACCACTGCGTCATGGCGACAAGCCAAATGCTCGGACAAAGTGCCACCTGCATATTGCAAAGGCATGTCCCAACCACCAAAAGGAGTCATTCGAGCATCTAAGGCCCGATGTTCAGCATCCAGTGGTGAATATTTCAGCATCAACCGATCTTACGAAGTTCAAGCACTTGATGATCAACTTCATGATCAATCAATTGCGGATACAGGGCGATCAACTGACCGTCAACTTGATCCTTGACCTGAGCAAGAGGCAAAAGGTTTAAGACACCTTGACCGCGTCGAACGACGTCAATCAGATCGTCGCCAGTGCACAGCACGACCGACGAGCCGTTGATGACAAGATGGGCCGATGTGATGTCGGCCTGTTCGTTCTGACCGAGGTAATTGAAAACTTCGCGAACCGATTCGAGCTTGATGCCAGCATCAAGCAAGCTCTTGACGACGCGGAGTTCAAGCAAATTGCGGTAGCTGTAATGGCGACGACTTCCGCTTCCGGTGGCTTCGTGGACGGCTGGTCGCACGAGTTGGGTGCGAGCCCAATAATCGAGTTGACGATAGGTAATGCCAACGATGTCACAGGCTTGGGTTCCACTAAAGGTTGAGACCTGTGTGTTCATCAGTCGCAGGGTACGGCGCAGATTGCCGACCATCAACTTTCTCGTGAGGCTGATGCCAAGAAAAAGGGTTGTCCCTGCTTAGGGCTGGAAATCTTCTGGGTTGATGCTGTCAATGAAGTCGCGGAACTCGTCAACGAGATCGTCGGTGGCGACGTCATCCTTGAGACTGTCCTCAAGATCGTCGGTTTCATCGGTGTCCTCATCGTCAAATTCATCGCCCTGCGGCACTAACTTGCCGGCGATATCAAGTACTTCACCTTCGCAATAGATGGTGCAGCCAGCGCGCACTGCAATGGCAATTGCGTCAGATGGCCGACTCGAAACTACGACTGGGCCGCTGCGCGATTGCAGATGAAGTTCGGAATAGAAGATGCCTTCATTGACTTCGGTGATGACAACCTTTTCAAGAACTGCTCCAAGAGCACCAAGAAGATTGACGATCAAATCATGTGAAAGCGGACGAGTGGTTTCGCGTCCATCGAGCGCCCATTGGATACTTGCGCCTTCAGGTTGGCCGATGTAAATCGGCAAAAGGCGACGATCGCCGTTACGCTCGCGAAGAAACAACACAGGGATATTGCCGGCAATATCTCGACGCACTCCGACGAGTTCCATGGGGGCGAGATCGGTTGAGGCCATAAAAAGATGGTACTCCCCCGAGGACTCGGTGGGAATTCGAATTAGCGCGAATCGCGAAGTGGTGCAACGGCGCGGGCCACCAAAATGGCGCGTAAACGTCCACCGAGGTCACTGAGATCATCCAAAAGATTGTTGGACTCTTGGCGCGATTCTGGCGAACGACGTCGCAAAACCGGCAGCACTCTTTGTTCGAATAAACCGGCTTCTCGTTCGGCAGAAATTTTCCAGGCTTTTAAGTGGCGCACATCAAAACCAGCATCAGCAAAGCCTCGGGCGACTTCGGCAACAGCCAAGTCATGTTCATCAAAGAGCCCTTGGGTGCCCACTTGTCGAGCTGTCACGAGATGGAACGCTTCAAGATCTTTGAGGGTCGCTTCATCGAGACCCGAAAGTTCAAGTAGTTCAGCGCGGCTATATGTGGCCGGTCGCCCGACCGCATCGGAAGGATCGGGCATCGCTGGGCGACGGTTTGCACTTTGTGCTTGGCGTTCAGCTGGTGCCGGAACCGCTTTAGGTACGCGCGATGCGGGGTGCGTTTTTGTGACGGGCACATCGGCTATTGCAACTACTGACACATCATCTTGTTCGGCAACTTCGCTCACTGACACAACATTTTTAATACCGCGTGGTTCTGGTCGCGGTACTTCTGTCCGTGCTGGCTCGGGTCGTTCTGTTCCGGCTGGTGGTGTGTCAAGGCGATCCTTGATGACGCGCAACGGAAGGAACTTGTCTTTTTGTTCGGTGAGGATGTAGCGCAGACGTTCAACATCGTCGTCGTAAAACTTGCGGTATCCCGAAGCAGTACGTTCAGGAACAATCAGCCCTTGGCTTTCAAGGAATCGAATTTTAGAAATAGTGATATCGGGGAATTCCTCAAGAAGAAGTCCGAGTACCTCACCAATCGACAGGTAGGGACGTTCAGCAGAAGTCCGCGAGGTCACGATGCGTCGACCGGTCCTAAAAAGATTAAGCGGAAGCGCCCGACCAAAATTTCGTCACCTTGCTGAAGAACAACTGAATCGACGCGCTGCTGATTCACATATGTGCCATTCAACGAACCTGAATCACGCAGAACATACTCTTGGCCGTGACGCTCAATTTCGGCATGGCGTCGTGAAACAGAAATATCGTCGAGCGATATTTCGCTGTCGGGATGGCGACCAAGGCGGGTCATTGATGTATCAAGAACGAATCGCTCGCCGGCTTGTGGACCCGAGCGAACCATGAGTGTTGCTGAACTCTTGGGCAACGTACGCAAATCAATTGATGCGTTGTCTTCTGGTCCGAGTGCATCTTGTAAGGGATCGACTTTGGCGATGATGACAGTCTTGTCACCATCAACTTCGAGCGTTGAACCACATGAACTACAAAAATAAGAATCGCTAGCGTTGCGATGACCGCACTTTTGACAAAACACTGACATGTCGTCAGCCTGCCACAAATTCGGAGTATGCCGAGGCAGACAAGAGGTGCGACGTGTCGAGATTGGCGGCTACTTCGATCTCGCAAATCCAACCGTTGCCGTACGGGTCGGAGTTAATAAGGCTCGGATCAGCATCGAGTGCTTCATTCGCACGTGAGACAACTCCAGTGATGGGCGCATAAATATCGGAAACTGATTTTGTTGATTCAACTTCACTGATCGAGTCTCCTGAGGTCACGCTGGTGCCCACGGTAGGAGCCTGAACAAAAACAACGTCACCCAAAGCGTCTTGAGCGAAGTCAGTAATTCCGATGCGGGCGGTTGTCTCGGTGATTTGTACCCACTCATGATCTTTGGAATACAACAGTTCGCCAGGCACGTTCATACCGACATTCTAGAGGCGAACGGCTGGCAAAATTATCAGCGGTTTTGTCTGATGTTGGCGCGGATTGTTGGGATGTACAGCCATGCCGTGTAATAGCTCAAAGCCAATCCAATGGGACCAGCAACCCATGCCGCCGCAGCAAAAAATTCATGGAATCGAATACCGCTCGCGCTCATGACAAATGCTGGGAAGACCCCCATCAGAAGGAACGTGGCCCACTTGCCAAGGTAGGTGACGTCAAAGCGCTCCATTTTGAAGAAAAGAGTGAGGATGGCCACGGTTCCACCAAACAAAACTTCACGGACGAATACCAACAGGCAGAACCACAATGGAGCCGACCCATCAATCATGATGGCCACCAAACCGACGATAAAAAGCAAACGATCAGCAGTTGGGTCAAACATCTTGCCGAACTCGCTGACCTGGTTGAACCGGCGGGCCACCCAGCCATCGACCCAATCCGTGGCTCCGAGCCCCAACAAGATCCAAGCCGCAGCAGCGCGATCGTCACGACCAAGGAGCAACCATAAAAAGATCGGTAAACAGCCCAGTCGGATCAACGTAATGAGATTGGGCCACGTCCACAGACCCCAGACTCGCTCACCTGAACCTGTGGCGGGGCTGGCTGACGGTTCTGCAGGGTTCTCCATGCCTGTCACCTTAGTTCTTGGCGCGACATGGTTATCTCGTCGTGTCCTTCCCATAGCGTCTCGTTTCAGGCCGTGGCTCAATGTGAAATAGTGTCGCCTGATGGACACAGGATCTCTCGAAGGAAAAATTGTCGTCGTCACTGGGGGTGGCTCGGGTATGGGAGCGGCCTTCTCGCGCCGCCTCGCGGCCGACGGCGCCCATGTGGTGGTCAATGATGTCAATGAAGCAGCGGCTGGATCGGTCGCCGATGAGGTGTCAGGCGAGGCGGCAATTTTTGATGTTGCTGATTCAAAATCGTTTGATGCCGCGATTGATCGAGTTGTCGCTCATCACGGTCGTATTGATGTACTCATCAACAATGCCGGTATTGCTCCGCCCCGCAATGAGATGAAAACTGACATCAACATGGCGAATCAGATGAAGCGGATGGAAGGCAAATACGACGAACTTGAACCAGGTAACTACACAGTTGACCTCAGCGACGAGCAATGGGATCGCATGATCAAGATCCACCTCTATGGAACGTTTTATGGAACGCGTGCCGCACTACGACATATGACCCCTCAACGTTCGGGTTCGATCGTCAATATTTCTTCAATCATGGGATTGCGACCAGCTGCTGGTGCTCCGCACTACAGCGCGGCGAAGGCTGGCATTATCGCTTTCACGAAATCAACAGCACAGGAAGTTGCTCCTTTCGGAGTACGCGTTAACGCAGTGTGTCCAGGTTGGGTTGATACTCCCCTCCTTGATGCATTTGATGAAATGACGCGTATGGGTATTCGTATGCAGACACCCATTGGACGTTTGGCTCGTGCGGAAGAACTTGCTCAAGTGGTGCGATTCTTGGCTGGTCCTGAATCGTCGTATTGCATCGGTGATGTCTTTCCTGTTTCGGGTGGCTGGGTGTAATGCCGACAATTTTCACCCGCATTATTGAAGGTCAGATTCCGGGCACTTTTATTTGGAAGGACGATCGATGCGTTGTCTTTATGTCGATCAACCCGATGGCGTTTGGACATGCACTTGTCGTCCCCCGCGAAGAGGTTGATCATTGGGTCGATGCCAGCCCTGAACTCGCTGGCCATTTGTTTACGGTCACACGCATTATTGGTGTCGCCCAGCGACAGGCTTTTGGCTGTGATCGCGTTGGTGTGATTATTGCCGGTTACGAAGTCCCCCATACACATATCCATGTGATTCCCACGACGGATATGTCGCAACTGTCATTTGCGAATGCAGCAATGACTGTTGATCGTGAATCGCTTGAAGATTCAGCTGAGAAAATTCGGGTGGCTTTACGTGCCGCTGGCCATACCCAGGTCGTGTGACTAGTCACCGATTTTGATCGGCGCAATGAGTTCGGGACGGTTATTGCGAACAGCGTTGACCTCGGTGCTGACCCATTGCGGAATCAAAATTGAGGAATCAGCAGGAATCATCAACTCAATGATTCGTGCCATCGGGGTTGACTCCAGTGTGCCCCCGCCAACATGTAACCAATCATCCCAATCGTCTGCTTCAAGGATCACCGGCATTCGATCATGAATTGGCGACATGGTCTCATTGGCTTGAGTCGTGATGACACAGCAGGTATGTAACCACGGTGCAGAGTCGCCCAAACTTCGGTCGCGCCATGACGCCCATAAGCCTGCGACGGCAAGGGGCTGATGATTGCGCCGAGTCACGTAGACGGGTTGCTTGGGTTTGGGCGGTGACGAAGCAGTGACCCCGATGGTTTGCCATTCATAGAAGCCGTCCATCGGAATGATGCAACGTTTCGCGGGAACCGATGTTCGAAACGACGGCTTTTCGAGCACGGTCTCGCTACGGGCATTGATGCAACGGGCGCTACCTGACGTGTCTTTAGCCCAACTCGGGACGAGACCCCACTGAAAACGACCAAGTTTGCGGACACCTTGAGAATCTTGGGCAACGGCGGTAATTCGGGTCGTCGGCGGAACATTGAAGTTGGGCTGAAAATCGTCAAACAACTGCGGATTGAGTGGTGCTGTCGAGAAAATTTCCGCCAGTTCTTCGGGTGGTGTCAGCGAGGTGAAACGTCCACACATTGTGACAACGGTAGCCGTTGTAGGTTCAGAATTAGTCAGGCTCTGGACTACGGTTCTCGGTGGGGATTACCAGTTCGTGTTAGGTCAGGAGACCGTGATGGCAGTTGTAGCAGTTGAAAAAACTCAACGAGTAGAACTTGGGTTTGCGGCCTTTGACGCTGACAACCATTACTACGAAGCTGAAGACGCGTTTACTCGTCACATGCCACGTGAGATGGCTAAGCGTTGTATGCAGTGGGCCGAGATAGATGGCAAGAAGCGTCTCCTCGTCGGCGGACGAGTCAATCGCTTTATTCCGAACCCCACGTTCAATCCAGTGTCGAAACCTGGCGCACTTGACGCCTATTTCCGCGGCCGAGTCTCAGGTGGAGATATGCGCGCTCTATTCGGCGAACTTGATCCCATCAGTCCCGCGTATCGCAATCGCGATGCCCGCGTTGCGCTGATGAAGGAACAGGGTCTATCTGGAGCGATGTTCTTCCCTACTTTGGCTGTTGGCATGGAAGAGTCGTTGCGCGACGATCCTGCAGCGTTGTGCGCTGCTTTCTCGGCGTTCAATCGCTGGTTGCTTGACGATTGGGGCTTCGCGTATCAAGACATGGTCTACGGAGCGCCGTACATCACGCTGGCCGATCCCGAGTGGGCGGTCAAGGAAGCCGATTGGGCAATCGCCAATGGGGTCAAGGTCGTTGTCATGCGCACATCGCCGGCAATCGATCCATCGGGTGGAACCCGCTCCCCTGGCGACAAGATCTTTGATCCGTTCTGGGCTCGTCTTGCTGAAGCCAATGTGTCGGTGGCGTTCCATTCGGGTGATGCCGGTTATGGCAAGTACATCGATGACTGGGAACCCTTCGGTGAATTTGAGGCATTCCGTTCGTCGCCGATGCGCGTCATGACGAGCGACCGTGCTCCCTTTGACATGTTTGCTGTTCTCGTTAGCCATGGTGTCTTTACCCGACACCCCAAGTTGCGCGTGTCGTCGATTGAAGCCGGAGCCGATTGGGTGCCGAACCTCATCAAGAAATTCAAAAAGGCTTACGCCCAGCAGCCATTTATGTTTGGCAAGGATCCGGTTGAAGATTTCTGTGAGCATGTCTGGGTCGCTCCGTTTTACGAAGATGACATCCATCTGTTGGCTGAAACCATCGGTGTTGAACGACTGATGTTTGGTAGTGACTACCCGCACGCCGAAGGATTAGAAATACCAACTGCTTTCATCAATGACCTTGATGGTTTCAACGCAACAGATATCGAAAAGATCATGCGCCATAACGTCATCGATTTCTTGGGACTCTGACATGCCCGTACAGAATTCACATCGTCACGAATCAACGATGCCGACGGTCGGACCAGGTGGTCTTGGCATTATTGAGACAATGATGGGATTCCCCGATCCCGACCCGCGTCGCCTGTACGAGTTTTTCCGCGGCAATATTCGCGATAAGGAAAGTAAAGAAACGATGTTCCCTGTGGAATATCTCTTTAAACAAAATGTTCCGAGTGCTCTGACCGAGGACATTGATCCCGTTGAAGTTGCGATTAACACCATGGATCACTTCGGCATTGAACGTTCAATGATCGGTATTGAGGGTGAGCCCGGAATTCGAGCGATGCAACAGTTCCCCGAGCGCTTCATTGCTTCGTGCAGTGCCGACGCCAATAACGGAGTTGATGAAGTTCGCAAGATTCGTCGGTTGTATGAAGAATTCGGTTTGAAGGCAGTTGGCACATTTCCTGCCGGCTGCACTCCGCAGGTTCCGATCGACCATGCGCGTTGGTACCCGATCTATTCGGTATGCGCCGAGCTCGGTATTCCGATTTTTATCTGCGCCGGCATACCTGGCCCGCGCGTTCCAAGTATGTGTCAGCACGTCGAACTTCTTGACATCGTGTGTTACGACTTCCCCGAACTAAAAATCGTGACCCGTCACGGATGTCAACCATGGACAGAACTTGCCGTGAAGTTGATGTTGAAATGGCCAAATCTGTACTACTCAACGAGTGCTTTTGCGCCCCAGCATTACGACCCCCGCATTATTGATTACGCGAATAGTCGTGGTTCTGACCGAGTCATTTATGCGGGCTATTGGCCGATGGGGCTCACCTACGAACGCATCATGGGCGATATGCCCAATGTGTCATTCAAAAAGGACGTGTGGCCAAAGTTCTTACGACAGAATGCTTTGAACGTCTTAGGTCTTTCCGATTTGCCAGGATGATTCGAAAATCTGAATTTTGGGGTTCGCTTCTCGTTCTCGTGATGGCGACTGCTTGTTCAGGTACCGACAACTCTGCTCCTGAATCATCCACTCCTCCAACTAGTTCGTCCATGCCTCCGGTAACGGTGGTATCTGCGACCACGAGTACGACTACTACAGCTTCTGCCACTTCTGTCGCTTCTACAGTGACGTCCACAACAACAGTCTTGGCGAATACCACAGTTACTTCAACGGCTTTCGCGCCAGCGCAAGAACCTTTACCGAACACTGATCTATTTGACGCCGCGATCAAATTGCACACGATTGATGCAAAGTCGCGGGATGTTTCAGCTGCAGTGATCTTTGAAGGTCAAGTGATTCATACTTTTGCCGCATCGAGTTCAAAGTCGTCACGGCCAGTGAACGTCGATTCAAGTTTTCGCATTGCCAGCATCAGTAAAATCGTCACTGCCGAAACCGTCTTGAAACTCGTTGATCAGGGATTGCTACAACTTGATGAACCGATTGTTGGACGTATCGCAGACAATATCGGCTTGACACTTTTCGACGAACGGGCTCGCTCGATCACGGTCAAACAACTGCTCTCCCACACATCGGGAATATCAAACTTTTTGAAGATCTTTTTTGATGTTGGTTCATACGACCAGATGGGAATGTTGACCGAAGTTTTGGGTCAACCTCTCGCGACCCAACCTGGTTCGACCTACAAGTACAGCAACGTGAATTACATTTTGCTCGGCAAAGCGATTGAACTAGTGACGGGTCTGGCGTATCAAGATGCGGCGAAACAACTCGTGCTCGCTCCTTTGGGTCTTCAATCATTTCGCATGGTCGGCACGTACGAGTTCGGACCGAGCGATGCGTTGCATGCGGTATCTGGCGGTCGCACGTACATGGAACAACTAGGTGCGGCAGGCGCATGGGTGGCGACGGCGAGTGATGTCGCCAAATTGTTGGATTCGCTAAATCCAGATTCTCCAACACAACACTTGGTGAGTCGTGAACTCTTAGATCTGATGAAGGTGCCCGCGACTCCAGTTCCAGCTGATCCACTATGGGATTACGGACTAGGTTTGCGACTTTTTGTGAGCGGCGAATGGGGTCATTCGGGAAGCATCGAAAACGTGCATGCCATGGTGGTGCATCGTCCCGATGGTTTGGTGGTCTGCGTGCTTGTCAATGGTGCAACACCAAAAGACACAGATGAGTTAATTGTTGCCATCAACGATGCAGTTTTGGCCGCCCGAACTGGCGTGGCTGCGACGACGACCATCGCTCCGTAATCGCCAATGCGTTGGTCCTACAGAGTCATCGGCCGCACGGTTGAAATGTTGTAGGTCATGTAGCCCCTGGCAATCCGTTTGCCACTCGTACGACCAAAAACCTCGGATTCACAAAAGACCACCGAGCGTCCACGTTTAGTGACCCAACCTTCGGCAATCGCATCTTCTTTCACTAAGGCATTGTGGTACTGCACATGTAAATCAACAGTTGAGTATCCAACCGTGTTGTCATACGCGCTCCCAATTGCTGGAACAACCGACGCGTCGATCAGCGTGGCGATAGCTCCCCCGTGAACGACGCCCATCGGTTGCTCAAGCTCGTCGCGAAATGGCAAAGCCATTCGGCAATAACCAATACGAATCTCTTCAACGAAAAGACCAACTAACTTCGGAAAATAAGTTCGGTCCCATTGACCAAAGTTTTTCCAACGGTCGTTGACTTCAGGCGTCAGTTTCACGAATTCTTCGGCGCGCGGGTACATGTCGTTCAACGTGGCTTCTAGCTGTGGGCAACGAGGTGTTCATGCAAAAGCGCAGCGACATCAGCCGCTTGTTCTTGAATGACGAGATGGCCAGCTGGCAATGTGCGGAATGTTGAATTCGTAATTCCTGCTGACAAGGCATGTCCATGGGACGGGTCAACCCAACGGTCTTGGGCGCCGCTAATCACCAGGCTTGGTGCCGTGATGTTGGCAAGCAGCGGAGCAATATCAACAATGGCGTCGAGATCAAGATGAGCGATTGAACCTGGTGCCACGCTGTCGGCAGTCATTCCAATCATGGCCTCAACCATGGGTTCAATTCCGGTTAAGGCGTCGGCTGTAAAGCCATCAACAAGTGCGTAACGCATAAACAGATCAGGACCAATGTTGATGAGCCGCTTCCAGAGATCAAAGGTCAATCGCATGCGGGCATCAGATGTTGCCCACCCACACAGCATGGTGGCACTGACTGTGCGCGATGGAACTGTGGCCGCAGTTGCAGCAGCGATGACAGCCCCGAGTGAGTAGCCAGCGACATGGAAGCGATCAACTTTGAGTTCATCTAAAACCGCAAGAGCATCACTGACTAATCCTTCAACTGAAAGTGGTGCTGTGGGCATCGCTGATTCGCCCGAACCCGGAAACTCAACTTGAATGTAGGTTCGCTCGGTCGGCATCGATCCAATGACGAAATCCCAAGCCGTCCGATTCATCGTCGTGCCATGAAATAGAAGCACTGGTAATCCGGCAGTTCCGAGTGGGGCGCCGGCAACGCCATATCCGATGTCTTGACCATTGTTTTGAAGTACGGGCATCTACTAACTGTGCCACATCAGGTGAACGAAAAACGCATGCGAACAGGGCACAATGGGACAGTGGAATCGACGGTGATCAGTTCTCGGCAGGTCCTTCTGACCGATGGACAATTTCATGCTGCCCGAATTGAGGTATCACAGGGTCGAATCCGTTCCATCTCGGCCCTCGGTCGAGACGAGTCCCCGTCGACCGACTTGATATTGGCGCCCGGTTTTGTCGACCTGCAAGTCAATGGAATTGATGATGTCGATGTCTGGTCAACTGCGCTTGCGGGCAACACCATTGCCTGGGAACGCATCAATAACCTTCTTCTTGATCAAGGTGTGACGAGTTGGTGTCCAACGTTGGTAACAGCTCCGCTAGACGTCTATCGAGCAGCGATTGATTTTGTGAAGAATCAAAGTCAGGTCACCGGTCAACCGCATGTCGTTGGCGTTCACCTTGAAGGACCTTTTTTAGGTGATGCTGTTGGAGCGCATCGCGTGCAATATGTGAGTGAACCAAATGCACACTGGTTACGCGATTATGCCGATGGTGTCGCACTCATGACGCTTGGCGCCGAAGTAACTGGTGCGGTGGAAGCGTGCACAGTTCTTTCGACAAGTGGTTGCAAGGTATCAATTGGTCATTCTCGACCAACACGGCAACAATTTGAAGATTGTGTGGGCGCTGGCGCAACTTTGGTGACGCATCTGTTCAATGCCATGAGTGGAGTTCATCATCGCGAACCTGGACTCGCCACATGGGCATTAACGAACGAGCATGTGTACGCGTCGTTGATTGCTGACGGAATTCATGTTGTTCCCGAAGCTATTGCCTTGGCATTTGCAGCAAAGCCCAACAAGATGGTTTTAGTGACTGATGCAGTTGCTTGGCGCGCCGGCGCAGCTGGCCGGGTTCAATTAGCAATGCGTGATGGAGCTCCGCGGCTAGAAGACGGAACTCTTGCCGGTAGTGCCGTGACGATGCCTGAAGCCCTGAAGGTGTGTGTGCATCAAGCCAAAGTTCAGTTGAATCAGGCTTTGCTGGCAACGAGTACTCACCCAGCCGATGTCATGGGACTGACTGATCGTGGCCGTTTGCAAAGCGGCTGTTACGCCGACTTCATTGGATTGAACAAAGATCTTGATGTGCAAGCTGTTTGGTCACAAGGCCAACGGGTGAGATAAAACGGGGTGACTCGTTTGGGTGTTTCTCAATTCGGGTGTCGTTACCCTCGTGGGAATGCAGATTGTTTCGGCCCTCTTTGTAGAAAACTTTGAACTCCGACAGGCCCCTGGCCCGAGTACTCGTATTGATATCACTGGTGCCATGTTCTCGATGGCGGCACCATCTCCTGTTCCGTTGACAATCGACCCCCACCTAGTGGCATTAATCTTTTGCGCTCCACACCAAAGTGGGTCAGGAGTTTTTGAGGTGATCTTCCGCAAGGGTATTGAAGAAGATGCCGAGCAAATTGCTCGTAATGTCAGTCCTTTCACGGTTGACCCTGGCAAGTTCACCTATCGCCTCGTCAAGGGTGAGCTCGATTTCACCGAATATGGCCAAATCTTCGCCCATTGTCGCGTCGACCACGGCCCCTGGCATCTCGTCCCCTTCACTTTGTTGCCGCCAGCTTGAGTTTCGTTCCCTAGCGACGACAGCGTCCTCGGTTACAGTTTCTCTGTGCCGTCTCAACTGACTCCCGAACTCGATCAAACAGCAGTCAATATTGCCCGTGGGTTTGCCATGGATGCACCGCTCAAAGCCAAGAGCGGACATCAAGGAACTGCGATGGCCTTGGCTCCCCTAGCTCATGTTTTATACAGCCGAATCATGAAGCATGATCCGACCGATGCCATGTGGCCAGACCGTGATCGCTTTGTCTTGTCAGCCGGCCACGCGTCAATCTTGCAATATTCAATGTTGTTCCTCCAGGGTTATGGACTTGAAATTTCGGACATTCAAAACTTCCGCCAATGGAATTCGGCGACACCTGGTCATCCCGAGCGTGGACATACCGCGGGTATCGAAGTCACCACTGGTCCGCTTGGACAGGGTTTTGCAAATGCTGTTGGATTGGCTCTCGCCGAACGCCACCTACGGGCGCGTTTTGGAAGTGAGTTAACAAACCACCACACGTACGTCATTGCTGGTGATGGTTGTTTGATGGAAGGAGTCAGCCACGAGGCGGCTTCGTTGGCTGGTCACCAAAAACTCGGACGATTGATCGTGGTCTTTGATGACAATCAGATCACCATTGATGGCTCAACAAATCTGACATGCAGTGACGATGTTGCGATGCGTTTTTCTTCCTACGGTTGGGAAGTCGTTCAACTCGGAGCAATTGGTGAAGATCTTGATGCTTTGGAATCAGCACTCGTTGCCGCGCGTGACTCAGGTGATGATCGACCAAAGTTGCTGATCTTGCGTACTCAGGTGGGATTCCCATCGCCTGATTGGACCGGCAAACACGAGGCTCACGGAAATCCATTTACTGCCGAGCATGTCAGCCGCACAAAAAATGAAATGGGTATGCCCGACGAATCGTTTTGGGCACCGCAAGATGTCGTTGACTCGTTCCGTTCAACTGCAAAGTCAAGTGGCTCAACGCAGAGTGCTGCATGGAAGTCGCGGCTCGCGTCAAGTGCGCAGAAAACCGAGTGGGACGCCGCCTGGAATGGTGGCTTAGCCGATTGGCAAAATCTGCTTCCAACATTCGCGCAAGGTGAATCAATCGCGACCCGTGTTGCAGTGCAAAAAGTTTTTGATGCAGTGCTACCTGGGCAACCTGGTTTAGTTTCGGGTTCGGCCGACCTCACCGGAAACACCGGCACAAAATTGTCGGGACAATCGCCAATGTCCCATGCGACTCCCGACGGTCGGCAGATCTATTACGGCATTCGCGAGCACGCTATGGGTTCAGCGATGGTTGGCCTGGCACTTCACGGTGGTGTCTACCCCGCTGGCGGAACTTTCTTTGTTTTCTTTGATTACATGAAGCCTCCCATTCGACTTGCGGCGTTGTCGAAAGCAAAGTGTCTCTTTGTCTTTAGCCATGACTCAGTCGGAGTCGGCGAAGACGGACCGACGCACCAACCGATTGAACATTTGGCTGCTTTGCGGGCAATCCCCGATCTTCAAGTCATTCGACCGGGCGATGCCAATGAAACGTCGCAGGCTATTCGTGCGGCTTACGAATTTGATGGTCCGACTGTTGTGGTCTTGAGTCGTCAGAATCTGCCCGTTGTCACTGATGGTTCTGCTGTTGCCGCTGGAGCTGGCATTGTGCATGCAGTTGATGGAACTCCAGACGCGGTGATCGTCGCAACTGGAAGTGAAGTGCATCTTGCGGTGGCCGCGGCTCAAGAACTTGGGCAAGCCGGTCACAAGGTGCAAGCCGTGTCGCTTCCGTCGTGGGATCGCTTCATGACGTATCGACAACAGAACCCCGAGTTGGCCGAACGCATTTTGCCAAGATCAGTTCCGACCGTATCGGTTGAAGCAGGAACGACTTTTGGGTGGGAACGTTTTGCCGATGTCTGTGTCGGGATCGATCGCTTCGGTGCGAGCGCTCCTGGCTCTGAGGTTCTTGATCGCCTCGGAATTTCGGTGGCGAATATCAAGAATTCTGTACTTGGATTAATTGCCTCCTGATAGTTCGTGTTCGGACCTCTCCGATCTGCCACTCTGTAGGTATGACAAGTTCAGATCGCCTCGTTCAACTGTTTCAGCAAGAAGGACAAAGTCCGTGGCTTGACAATTTGAAACGGAGCCTGATTTCGTCGGGTGAGTTGGTCAAAGTCCGAGAATCTGGTATTCGCGGATTGACATCGAATCCGACCATTTTCCAAAAGGCCATCCAAGGCTCCGTTGATTACGACGAGCAGTTTCAATCTTTGATTCAACAAGGAACATCAATTATTGACAGTTATTGGGCGATGGTCCTGCAAGATATTCATGGTGCGCTCGATGTTTTTGCACCGGTGTATTCATCAAGTGCTGGCACTGATGGATTTGTGAGCGTCGAAGTCGATCCCAATTTGGCGCTTGATGAATCTGGCACTCTTGTGGCCGGTCAGCATTTGTGGGACGTCGTTCAACGTCCGAATTTGATGGTCAAAATTCCGGCAACACAACCGTGCATCCCGGCCATTCGCTCCATGATCGCCGCTGGTCGTAATGTCAATGTGACCTTGATCTTCAGCCTTGAGCGATACCAAAAGGTGATGGATGCCTACATTGACGGTCTCGAGGATCGGCTCGCTGCTGGTCAGACAATCAACGAAGTCGCCAGTGTTGCTTCGTTTTTCATTAGTCGCGTTGACTCAGAAGTTGACTCGCGCCTGGAGTCGCTCGGCACGTCAGAAGCACTCTCGCTCCGCGGAAAATCAGCAATCGCTCAAGCTGTCTTGGCTTATGAAGCGTTTCAAACGACTTTTTCAGGACCTCGTTGGGAAGCACTTGCTCAGCATGGTGCAAAAGTGCAACGTCCGCTGTGGGCTTCGACGAGTACCAAGAATCCGAGTTACCCCGATACTTTGTATGTCGATCAACTCATCGGCCCCGATTCAGTGAATACCTTGCCAGATGCCACGGTCGATGCCTTTGCCGATCATGGAACGGTGTCACGAACGATTGACATCAATATTGATCAGGCTCATAGTGATTGGCAATCTTTGCAAATGGTCGGAATTGATATGGAAGATGTCGCTCAAAAGCTTGAGCGCGAAGGTGTTGCATCTTTCCAAAAAAGTTTCACTGAATTGATCGATGCTCTGACTGAAAAGGCTCAGCAGTTTCGCTAGTCAAGATCGAGTAAGTGCACGGCTTTATCAATTGCTCGACGGGCCTGCGACAAGGTCTTGTCAATCGCTGGTCGGCCTTCGCGTCGCCGCGATGCTTCGCGCAAAACATCAAACATGACATCATCGAGAGACGATACGGCATCGCGCAATTGTGAGACGATGCCGTTGAGGCGTTGAATGACCAATGGATCAATGGACGGCTGCTGGTCCTCATCAGAAAAACTGTCATCAGAAAAAGTCATGACTTTGCTGTGCCCTTTGTTGGTGGTTGATCAGTTGTGGGGACGAGACCTAAAGCCTCGGCGAGAATATCGACTGGATGTTTGACGATGAGTCCTGCTGCTTGAAGGTGCATCAAACACCCGGGGTTGGCGGACGCGACGAGGGTTTTCTGGGTTGGAGATTTAGCCCGAATATGACGCACCTTGCGGTCACGAATCTGCCCTGCTAATTCGGGCTCAACGATCGAATAGGCACCGCCCGCGCCACAGCACAAGCCGTCGTCGTCAAGTTCGATCAAGTTGGCAACGGGAGACAAGATTGATCGCACCGCCGTATGGGTTTTTTGGACATGGCGTAAATGACACGGATCTTGCACAATGACTGAAGGCTTGATTGACGAATCGATGAACTCAGTTTGGCGAGATTGCATGATGGTGGCCATGTGCGGTTCGAGCCATTCATGAATGTCGAGAACTCGTTGGCTAAAAGTTTGTGCCTCGGGTGTCCCGAGAAGATGTCCGTAATCCTTCAGGGCCGCACCACATCCGGCTGAATCAACAACAATCGGATTCGTGCCGGGCATCGAGGTCATGACCGATGTGGCAAGGGCTTGTGCAACAGTTGAGAGTCCGGCATGTGAGTGAAGGGCACCACAACATGAGCCGGCCTTGGTGGGTATTCCAAAGTTGAATCCTGCGGCTTCAATGAGCGCGGCAGTTGATCGATGGGTTGATCTTTGCCAAGCATCCATCACGCATCCAGTGAATAACCACACATCTGGTGTCGGCGACGTCGCGATCACTGGTGTTCCGAGCCGAAGTGGAAGAGGTGATAGTCCAGCTCGTTTGGGGATCAGATGCAAGCGTTGGGCAACTGCCAAAACTGGTGTGCCAATGAGCAACAGTCGATGATGGGGCAAGAGGCGTAAACCGATTCGTTGCCACCATGGGGCCGAGCGATGTTGCGCAGCCATCTCATTTTTTGCTGCCTCAATTAAACGACCGTACGGAACTCCGCTTGGACATGCTGGTTCACAACCACGACATTGAACACAGGTATTGAGAATCTCGCTGACGTGCTCATCAATGTGTAGGCCGTCATACTGAATCGACCGAATGGTGGCGATGCGACCTCGCGGTGAAAGAGCCTCTTCGTTGGTGACACGAAATGTTGGACAATGGGGTAAGCACAACCCGCAACCCACGCACGTTGAGAGCTCATCATCGGAAAGTGCGAGGGGCCGAGTGGACATCACTTATACCGTACCTTCCTGACCGACCTTGCCTGCGTCTAGTCTGAGCGATATGGCTTTATTGACTCCCCCGCAATATCTTGAATCGCTTCGTCAGTCAATTGGCGAAGTGGTCAAGATCTCAACTGGCAATCTCGATGTCGATGTCAGCGATTGCCCAGGATGGAAGGTCACCGATTTATTGAAACACGTTGGTCAGGTTTTTGCCATGGTTGACGCAATTGTCATTCCACGTTCGCAAGAGCGAGTCGGACCTGGCCCGGAGAGTCAACCTGCTGACGGTCAAGACCTTTTCGAATGGTTCATCGAACGGTCAGAGTCGGTCGTTCAGTCATTGGAAAACATTGATCCTGCTGAATCGTTATGGACGTGGTCCGATCGCCAAGACGCTGGCTTCTACTTTCGGCGAATGGCTAACGAGGTGGCGGTTCATGTGTGTGATCTTCAAAGGGCTTTATCTTTACCAGTGGTGATGGATCGTGCTTTGGCATGTGATGGCGTTGATGAGTTATACATCGACTTGATGACCGGTTGGGCGAAGCGTTTTGGTAAAACCTTTCCTCAGGGATCGCTACATCTACATTGCACCGATGGTGAAGGTGAGTGGCTCATTGTCCCGGCCGACGACCGCATCATCGTCTCGCATGAACATGCCAAAGGCGCTGTTGCCTGGCGCGGTTCGGCGGTCGCTTTGATCTTGTCGGCTTGGGGTCGATCAGATACCGGAATTGAAATTTATGGTGACGCCGATATTTCAGATCAGTGGTTGAACTTCGCTCCGTAAGGATTCGCCGAGATTAATCAGACGGCTTGCCACATTGGTGCGGTCGGATCTTGTCTCCACCATTTCATTCGGTTCTCGGCTTCAGCTCGAGCACTAGGCAGCGAGAGGCTCGCGCGCCATCGCATTAATGTTGCCGATAGTAGACGTAATTCGGCGAGGGCATTCGCCAGATCGTTCGTCGAAAAATCTGATCCGTAACCTCGAGCAAAATCTGAATATGTTGATGCCTGCCCACCCCAACGACTTGCCCAAGTCAGCAAGGCGGCATGATCCCATTCACGAGGAGCGACCGAGAGCAAATCCCAATCAAGTAGAACCGGACGACCGGTGGTCCGGCTGACGATGACATTGCCGGGATGAATATCTCCATGGCACAGCACGGGACGATCAAGTGAGGACTCGAGATCGATGTCTTGAGCGGCGATGAAATACGGGCGAAGCGTTTGCCAACGTTCAAGCAAGATCTCGGCATCGGAAGCCTCAAGAGTTGAACCCATGTCGGCCAACAACTGATCAAAATTCCACCACGGAAATGAAGCAGCCTTCGGCAATGGATAAAACTTCGCGATATCGGCCGGATTGATCTCATGTAATCGTTGAACAAACGAACCAATTGCTTGCCAATCAACAAGTTGATCGAGATCGGGTTCGACATATTCCCATAAGGTGATTTCTATTTCGTCATGACGAAATGGGACATGGCTCATAGGTGCGGGCACTTCAAAGTGATTTCGCCGTAAAAATTCGGCGAACTCAATTGCCGGCAAAGTTGTGTCGGTTGGTTGACTGACGCGCATGATTTGTGGACCACTTGGAGTCGTCACTTTGTAGACGGCATTCATCGATCGGCGAATCAATTGGATGTCACTCAATTTTTGGTCCACAGCGATGTGTTGAATTCCCTCGTCAATCACATTGTCGTCAACGACCGATATTGGTGAGGCAACAAGTGGCAGTTCGGCGAACCTCATCACAGCGTCGAAACCGTCGTGAGACTGACTCCGGGGTTCAGACGACCGGTCGGGTTGAACTGTTGTAGCAGTCGTTGGTGCAGAAGTTCAATGGTTTTCTCGGTGGCCTTCGGTTCGGCTGGTGTCTGGCGATGGACGATCCCAACACCAGCCTCGACGACCAACTGCCCTGTCTCCTGTTGCACATGACTCTGAACCAATTCGGCTAGTTCTGCTGGCGGGACCGATTGCCGAAACGGATAGTGATCGAGTGTGGGAGGGCCAGCAACTTCGGTTGGTGACTGAAGGTCGGCGGCAAGGTGTCGAGTCGTTTCATCACAGTCGCGTGAATTGCCCTCGATACAGAACCACACTTTGTGCCCGTCCCATAAAACCGAAGCCGGTCGATAGACCCGACGAAGAATTGCCTCAACGATTTCTGGTCCCGCCTCACTCATCATGAACCAACGTGATGACTGTGGTATCGGGCGAGTTCGCAAAATGACTTCGCCCAAAAATCCGAGTTGGCCCAATGACCCGACCAACAATCGACACAGATCAAAGCCACTCACATTTTTGACGGTCGGTCCACCAGCGCTGACAACTTGGCCGTCGTGATTGACGAATCGAGCTTGGAGCAAAGTGTCACGGGTTGCTCCACGACCTAGTCGATAGATATCGCTACGCCCAGTTGCAAGGGCTCCCCCCACTGTTCCTGAACCAGAATCGCCTCTCGGGAGATTGACATATTGACCAACTGCTCGGAGCGAATCTTGAAGCTCGTCAATTGACATACCAGCTCCGCACACAACAGTCATCTCGTCGGGTTGCAGATCATAGATTCCCGACGGAGCCGTCACTCGTCGGATTGACGAAGGTGCTGTCAAACGCGACTGCTGACCAGCGATCCAAACTGATCCGCTGCTCGCTGGACCGACTACTTCGGCGAACGGACTGAGGTCTAGACCCACATGTCCTCCCCAATGTCGTGGGCATCTCCACAACGTGATGGACTTGGAAGAACCTTGAAGGGGTTAGCGATTCCGAGCGGATCAAAGGCAACCCGCATTGCCGATTGGGCATGAAGGTCATGAGGTCCGAACATCAGTGGCATGAAGTCGCGCTTCTCGAGACCGATGCCGTGCTCACCGGAAAGGACACCCCCAGCGGCGACACTGACTCGAACAATTTCTTCTCCGGCGGCATGGACTCGTTCCATGACTCCTGGTTCGCGCTTGTCAAAAACTAAGAGTGGATGCAAGTTGCCATCACCCGCGTGAAAGACGTTGAGGACCAAGAGGTCATGTCGCTTCGCGATGCGGTACACCTCTTGGAGGACTTCATTCAGTTTGCGTCGCGGAACCACGGTGTCGTGCAAGTAGTAATTCGGTTTGATTCGAGCGATCGCGCCAAAGGCGGTCTTTCGACCTTTCCATAAAAGTGCACGTTCTGCTTCATCTTGGGCCACTCGGATTGTTCGCGCACCATGGGCCCGACCAATGTCGGAGATTCGTTCGGTCTCTTCATCAACTGCGTGAGGCAAACCTGAAACTTCAACCAAAAGAGCCGCCGCCGCATCGGTCGGCAAGCCGGCATGGATATACGCTTCAACTGCTTCAAGGCAGAGTTGGTCCATCATCTCTAATGCTGCAGGCACCATGCCAGCCGCGATAATCGCACTCACCGTTTCGGCGCCGGCTTCAACTGACGTGAAATCCATCAACATGGTTTTGACCGATGAGTAGTTCTGCATGAGGCGCACGCAAATTTTGGTGGTAATTCCAAACATGCCTTCACTTCCAATGAAGGCACCACGGAGGTCAAGTCCAATCGGTTCGGGTTCTTCTCCCCCGAGCACAACAAGTGATCCATCTGACAAGACAACTTCGCAGGCCAAAATGTGACTAGATGTCACTCCATCGGCCAAACAATGCGGCCCCCCAGAGTTGTTGGCAACGTTCCCACCAATCGTGCAACTTTGTTGGCTGCTGGGGTCGGGTGCAAAGTGCAAACCGAGGTGCGCAACTTCACGAGTGAGATCAAGATTCAGCATGCCTGGTTCGATCCATGCGGTGCGATTAATCGGATCAACGGACAGGAGGCGATTCATTTTGGCAGTCGAGATGACCACTGCTCCATCAAGTGGAGTTGCTCCCCCAGCGAGCCCAGTCCCCGATCCACGAGCGACGAAAGGTTGATTGAATTCGGCACAAATTCGAATGACGTCTTGAACTTCGGTCGTTGTGATCGGGAAACAAACGACTCCGGCCCGACCCTCAATATTTGAAGCATCGCGTTTGTACAAATCGATATCGGCAGCTTCGGTATGAACTCGTCGTGGTTCAAGCACCTGACATAACCGTGACACCAAAGTGTGACTCATTGGTTGAACAGATACGTCACTCTTCATTAGAGGTGCAGACTGATACGACTACGGACGACGGTGCCGGTTTAAACGTGAGCGGCGAGGTTGTTTGGGGTCGTCAACTTGACGAAGCACGATGACTCGACCTGGCTCGACCCGCTCGCCGTCGACCAACACTTCGTCTCCAGGCTGTAAAGGATCGAGGTGTGAATGAGACGCCAAGGTTTCGACTCGTCCATCGCGCCGCGCCTTCAATTCATTTTCTTTGTCATGCATGGCTTCTTTGCCGGTGGTCCAGGCATCAGTTAATGAAGTGAAACGTGAACGAGTTGAGTTGGCAGCGCGATTGATGACTTTCACCGGTCCCAAACTTGTCACGGTTCGGCGAACTTTCTTGCCAGCAAATAGAGCACCACCAATTCCGGCAATCGCTCCCGAGATAAACCACACGATGCGCTTGATCATCTGCTCTTCCTCACTACCTCTTGACTCGAAGACGACCTTCGAGATTGACGTTCAATTCTTTTCTGGTCCCGTTTTAATCTTTGGGCCGCACGAGAGGTGCCAGTCGCGAGAGCTGCCACCTTGATCACGGGGGTTGACAGGGCCATTCGAGTCATTCGACCGGTGTTCGCCATTGCTCCGCTGATTGCTTCGGCCGATCCAAGGACACGGTCAAAACGGTCAAGATCTTCGCGGGCTTCTTCAACTGCGTATCGTGCCTCATCAGTTGACGCGCGAAGTTCGGCAAGAAGAGGACCGGTTTCTCGTCGGAGTGAATCAACTTCAAGTCGAAGCGAACGCAAAGTGTCGAGAACTCTCAACAACACCACTATCAACGCGGCGAAACCGAGAGTCAACAAAACCGCGGCAAGCACGATGGCTAAATCTCCTGCTGTCATGATTCCTCCTGACCAATTTTGTTGTCTTGGTTCGCAAGGCGTTGAGCGATTTCTCTCTCGCGCCCGTGCTGACTTGGTTCGTACCACTTTTTATCAACAAGTTCATCGGGCAAATATTGCTGAGGAACCCATCCGCGTGGATCATCATGAGGGTAGTCGTATCCCGTGCCATGTCCAAGGGCAGCGGCACCTTGGTAGTGAGCATCCCGTAAATGTGCTGGTACTTCGCCTACTGCCCCATTCTTAATGTCGGCTCGCGCACCCCAGATAGCGAGGGCGGCGCGGTTGCTCTTGGGCGCCGTGGCGAGATGGATTGCTGCATGGGCCAAATTGAGTTCGGCCTCAGGTAGCCCAACATGTTCAAGGGCGTGAGCCGCCGCGACTGCGATCATGAGTGACGTCGGATCGGCAAGGCCAATATCTTCACTCGCGAAGATGACCATTCGGCGCACGATGAAACGGGCATCCTCACCGGCCTCAAGCATTCGCGCCAGGTAGTAGGTCGCGGCTTGCGGGTCGCTGCCACGCAGACTTTTGATGAATGCACTGACGACGTCGTAGTGATCGTCTCGTCCATAACGCAGGGCGCTTGTTCCGAGGGCTGCTTCAACATGTTCAACCACTACTTGGTTCGGATGAGAAAGGGCGGCCGCTACTTCGAGAGACGTCAGTACCTGACGCCCGTCTCCCCCCGACCTTTCCGTCAGCAAATCAATAGCGTCGGGAGTTGAGGTTGTCCCTAGTGCAACGAGTCCCCGTTCAATCAATGTGCGAATTGCATCGCGCGAAAGTGGTTCGAGACGAAAGAGGGTGCTGCGCGAACGAAGTGGCGCGTTGACCTCAAAAAATGGGTTTTCAGTCGTTGCCCCAATCAAGGTCAGGGTTCCATCTTCAACCGCAGGAAGAAGGGCATCTTGTTGACTCTTGGAAAAACGGTGAATCTCATCGAGAAAAAGAATTGTTCCTTGACCGTGCATGCCGAGTCGCTGTCGGGCTCGTTCAATCACTTCGCGCACATCTTTCACGCCGGCCGTGACTGCGGACAATTGCTCAAATGCTCGTTTCGTTGTTCCAGCAACTGCCAAAGCCAAAGTGGTCTTTCCGGTTCCAGGTGGACCCCAAAAAATGGCACTACTCAATTTGTCTTGTTCGACGAGACGACGAAGTGGTTTGCCCGTTCCAACGAGATGTTCTTGGCCAACGACATCATCAATTGTGCGCGGGCGAAGTCGCGCCGCCAAGGGAGACTGTGATCGAAGTTGTTCTTCGGCAGCAGCGCTGAAGAGATCGCTCACGGCAAGATCCGCGAAAACGCTCGGGCGTACGCCGCCTGGCGAAATTCCACAAGGTGATGCAGTAGATGATGGGGTTCCATCCATTGCCAACGACTGAATTCATGGTCGTCGGGAGTTGGAGCGATCCTTGACTCGTCTAAAACTCCGAACAAAAACCATTTTTGAATTTGACCGCGCCGTTTGTCACCGTTTTTGATATTCGCTCGAATCTCAGATGGCCATTCATACGCAATCCACTCGGGCAATTCGAGAACCATCGCCACATCAGAATGTGTCAGTCCCGTTTCTTCAGCGAGTTCGCGCCAGGCTGCATCGATTGGTTCTTCGTCAATATCAATGCCACCTTGCGGTAACTGCCATGAGCCCGGAACATCCTTACGTTCAAAAGCCATCAAGTCGCCATTTTCACGTCGGATAACAATGACGACTCCGGCACGAAAGGATTGCGAGCTCATGGGGGTTTCAAATCCCTCGTTCAGACTTTGGGTGGGAGAACTCTGATGCCGAGCTCGTCGAGTTGCTTGTTCTCGGCGCGGGTTGGAGCATTCGTCATCGGGTCTTGACCACTTTGCGTTTTCGGGAACGCAATCACTTCACGAATGTTTTCTTCACCGGCCAAAATTGCTACAAGGCGATCAAGACCAAAAGCAAATCCACCGTGAGGCGGAGCGCCGTAGGTAAATGGCTTCAAAAAGAATCCGAACTTACGGTTGGCTTCTTCTTCACTGATTCCGAGAGCGGTAAAAACTCGTCGTTGCATTTCGGGTTCGTGAATACGAATGGAGCCTGAACCTAATTCCCAACCGTTGAGGACGAGGTCGTAGGCCAATGAGCGCACTGACATCGGATCGGTTTCAAACTTGTCGAGATCTTCAGGATGCGGCTGGCAGAAAGGATGGTGACCTGGCTTTGGCTGACCGGTTTCTTTATCAACACCAACGAACAACGGGAATTCTGTCACCCACACATAGCGGTAAGGCCCTTGATGAACTGGCGGACGGCCGAGGTCGTTGCGCAACGTTCCGAGAACTTCGCACGTCATTGACCATTCGTCGGCGACAATCAGAAGTAAGTCACCAGGTGCGGCTTGCAGCGTTGAAATAAGTTTGGCCTGTTCATCAGCCGACAAGAATTTGACGACTGGTGACTCGAGGGTTCCATCGGCGGCAACTTTGAGCCATACCAATCCTTTAGCACCCATCTTCTTGGCGCGATCGGTCAATGCGTCAAGTTTGTTGCGACCAAACTCTTCTGCTTTACCTTCAACGCGTATGCCCTTGATTGACTCTGCGCCGGTGAAAGCCTTGAATTCGGTGCTTGAGAAAATCGCGGTCAACTCGGTGAGTTCCATACCGAAACGCAAGTCGGGCTTATCAACACCGAAGCGTTCCATGGCTTCGCGCCAGGTGATGCGTTGAATCGGATCGGGCTTGACGCCAGTGACTGATTCGGCAGCAGCAATGACTGCCTCACTGATCGCAGCTAAAACATCGTCTTGATTGACGAAGCTCATCTCGGCATCAAGCTGCATGAATTCGTACTGGCGATCGGCACGAAGGTCTTCATCGCGAAGACAGCGAGCAATCTGGTAGTAACGGTCGATACCAGCAACCATGAGCAGTTGCTTAAACAATTGGGGACTTTGCGGTAACGCGTAGAACGAGCCTGGTTCTTTACGTGACGGAACCAAGAATTCGCGAGCACCTTCAGGTGTTGACGGAACCAACATCGGCGTTTCTACTTCAACGAAACCTTGATTTTCCATCGCCGTACGAACAGCGGAGTTGACTTTCGCGCGGGTGCGCAGATTCTTCTGCATCCGCTCGCGGCGGATATCGATGTAGCGGTATTGCAAACGGACGTTTTCGTCAACATCGTCGGCACGAGCATCTACCGGGAACGGCGGTGGTTCAGCCGAGCGAAGTACTTCAACGACGCATTCGCCAATTTCAACTGCACCCGTGCTCAGGTTCGCGTTGACAGTTCCGTCAGGTCGTGGTCGAACCACGCCGGTGATCTTGACGACATACTCGCTTCGCACATCAACCGCATTATCAATAACGCACTGGACAATTCCGGAGTGATCACGAAGATCAACGAAGGCCAACTTGTCGCCATGTTCACGACGCTTCGCGACCCAGCCACATACCGTTACCGTTTGCGATACATCGCTGGTTCCGATTTCACCACACATATGGGTGCGCATTGACGTTTGCCGTTTTGAAATAGTCATGAGAGTGCTTTCATTATTGAGGTCATTAATTCATTACGTGGAAGAGTGACTTGTTGATCTTCGGATCGAAGGGGACGTAAAACGAAGGATTCTGCGGCGACCTCGTCTGAACCGATGATGATGGCGATTCGGGCCCCGCTTTTGTCAGCAGCCTTCATCTGGCTTTTCATACTGCGACTTTCAAAAGATCGATCACATGAAATGCCGGCTTCTCTGAGTTGCTGCGTCACTATGAGAGCTTCAAGGCCACCAGTTGTATCAACGACAAAAACATCAACGTTTGCGGCGGTTGACGCAAAGACTCCTTCATCGTCACACGCGATCAACGTTCGGTCGAGTCCGAGAGCAAATCCGATGCCACCTGTTGGAGGTCCACCCAAATCTTCAACTAATCCGTCATAGCGCCCGCCACCACCGATGGCATTTTGTGCTGAGTCAAGGGTTCCACCAACGAATTCAAAAGTGGTGTGGCGGTAATAGTCGAGACCGCGCACCAATTTTTCATTCAAGGTGAACGGGATATTGAGGGCTTGTAAACCAGATTGAACCATGTCGAAATGAGAACGAGCATCGTCACTGTAGAACTCAGAAATTTTTGGGGCCCCAGCTATCACGTCATTGTCCTCGGGTCGCTTTGAATCGAGGACACGTAAAGCATTTTTGGCGAGCGTGGTTTTGCTGGCGTCAGAGAGACGCTCAATATTGGCGGTGAAGTACTCCTGCAAAGCAGCAACAAAGCGCTGACGATTCTCGGGCTCACCCAAACTATTGAGATGAAGGTGCACTTGTTGTAAACCAAGACGCTGAAAAAAGTTCCAACCTAAGGCGATGACTTCAACATCTAAATACGGGTCATTGGCTCCGAGGACCTCAATACCGACTTGATCAAATTGCCGGTAACGGCCGCGTTGGGGACGTTCGTATCGGAAGTTCGGACCTGAATACCACACCTTCCAAGGAGTCGCTGGACGGTGTTGCACAAAGGCGCGGCACACACTGGCGGTTTGTTCGGGCCGAAGTGCAACATGACGATCGCCCTTGTCGACAAAGTCGTACATCTCTTTCGTGACGATGTCGGTGGCTTCGCCCACTCGATGAAATACACCGATGTCTTCGAGGAGCGGAGGAATGATTTGGCCGTACCCTGCTGCAGTCACGGTTTCGGCAAACGCAGCCACGAACCGTCGCCAACGGGCAGATTCGGGAGGAAGGATGTCACGCATCCCAGGGCTGGTTTGAAACTCGGGCACAAGTACTCAGGCTAGCGGTCATAGCGTCCTGGCTCAGGGAGATTAGGGCTTGACGGAACCCCCAACCCAGCAATAACGGTCACCCGCTGCGGTTCATCCTGCGGGTTTAATCATCATCCTCGTCGAGCGGGCGACCGGTACCCGAACGGTAGGCGTCGTACACCCCGTCGATCTTTTTAATGGTCCGCAGAACCGCATCGAGATGGCCGGGATCGGCCAGTTCGAATTCGAAGCGCATTTTGGCAATTCGGTCTCCCCCGGTATGGGTACTACACGCCACGATATTGACGTGCTGTTCCGAAAGTTCGTTTGCGACATCGCGCAGTAGACGCGATCGATCAAGCGCGACAACTTCAACGCTGGCGCGGAACACCGTTCCGGTTGCCGAACCATCCCATTCAACATCGACAAGACGCGACGATTGGTCATCGGCAAACGTTCCGGCATTTGCGCAGTCGGAGCGATGCACGCTGACACCTCGTCCTCGAGTAATGAAACCCATGATTTCATCGCCCGGAACGGGAGTGCAGCACTTAGAAAGGCGAATGAGTACGTCGTCAAAACCTTCGACATGAATTCCGACATTGTTTCCTCGGCGGCGCAGATCATCGGGTCTGAGTACAGAAGCTGGGAGTCGTTCTTCCGAATTTGAATCTTCGAACCGAGCAGCGATTCTCTGGGCAAAATGCGCAGCCTCAACATGTCCTTCACCTATCGCTGCGAGCAACGTTTCGAGATCAAGGTAGTTCAACGATTCCATTTCGGCGGTGAGGTGTGAACTTTCCATCACTCGATTGACCGGGAGACGAACACGGCGAAGTTCTTTGGATAAATCTTCACGCCCGGCTTCAATGAGATCTTCACGCTTTTCCCGTGAGAACCATTGCTTCACCTTGTTGCGCGCCTTTGGTGATGCGATGAATTCGAGCCATTCACGTGACGGACTTGCCGACTCAACCTTCGACGTGAATATTTCGCAGGTGTCGCCAGATTTCAACTGATGTGTCAGGGGAACAAGTCGACCGTTGACACGCGCACCGATACAGGCATTACCGATTGCCGTGTGCACCGAGTACGCAAAATCAACGGGACATGAGCCGAGTGGTAAAGCAATCACTCGACCTTTTGGAGTAAACACGAAGATCTCGTCTTGGTCGAGATCAGTTTTCAAACTCTCCATGAACTGCGCCGGATCAGCGATATCGCTTTGCCAGTCAATGATTCGATTCAGCCAATCAATATCTGGTATTTCATTGTCATCTTTGTAAGCCCAGTGGGCTGCGACTCCCCACTCGGCTCGCTGATGCATTTCGCGGGTGCGAATTTGAATCTCGAGTGGTTTGCCACCGGGTCCGATGACAGTCGTATGCAAACTTTGGTACAAGTTGAACTTTGGCATGGCGACATAGTCCTTGAAACGCCCGACAATCGGCTTCCAAGTGCCGTGGATACAACCCAAAGCTGCGTAACAATCTTTCACCGAATCGACGACGACACGAATGGCGACGATGTCAAAAATCTCGTCGAATTCTTTGCCTTTTTGGATCATCTTTTCGTAGATGCTCCACAAATGTTTTCCGCGACCGGTGACATCGGCGTCAATATTCAGATCGGTAAGTTTCGAGCGCACATCTGACATTGCCTTTGCGAGGTAGACATCTCGTTCAGGGCTTCGGCTGCTTACCAAGTGGTCAAGCTCGGCGTAACGCTTTGGGTACATCGAGGCAAACGCCAAATCTTCAAGTTGTTGTTTGAGACCTTGCATACCGAGTCGGTGCGCAAGAGGTGCGTAGATATCAAGAGTTTCGCTGGCGATACGTTGTTGTTTTTCCAGTGGCATTGCCGCAATGGTGCGCATATTGTGCAGGCGATCAGCCAACTTGATAATCAGGACGCGCAAATCCTTGGCCATCGCGACCAGCATTTTGCGCATGGTCGCGGCTTGCTGTTCTTCTTTAGAATCAAAGCGAATTCGATCAAGTTTGGTCACGCCATCAACGATGGCGGCGACCTCGGGTCCGAAATCACGTTCAACATCAGCGACGGTAATTTCGGTGTCTTCGACAGCATCGTGCAACAACGCGGCGATGACAGTGGTTTCATCGAGCCCAATATCGGCAACAATTTTGGCGACTGCGAGAGGATGGTTGATATAGCCCTCGCCACTTTTTCGAGTCTGCTGAGAGTGGGCCGTGCGAGCAGTTTCAAAGGCCTTGGTCATTAAGGCAGTTGATGCTTTGGGGTGACGCCGACGGAAAGACTGCAACACTGGCGCCATTTCATCATCGGGTGAACTCTGTTGACGCCTCCAAGGGAGAAGACGAGTCACCGTTGCCATGGGCTAAGTATCGCAGGAAGTCAGAACCATCGGGTGGTTATGCCCGATCTCGACTGGCAGAAAATCAGTAGGTAAAGAGCGATTCGACGGCAATGCCATCGAGTTTCGAGCGACCTTCTAAAAATGGAAGTTCAATCAGAACTGCAAGGGCCACGATGTCGCCGCCAAGTGCTGACACTAAACGGCAGGTGGCTGCAGCCGTACCGCCAGTTGCCAGAACATCGTCAACGACCAAAATACGCTCACCGGGATGAATGGCATCGCGATGGATCTCAAGCTTGTCCGAACCGTATTCGAGGTCGTATTCCTCACGAACCACGGCCCAAGGAAGCTTTCCGGCTTTACGCACGGGAACAAAACCTGCGCCAAGGGCTACCGCGATGGGAGCACCAAGAATGAAGCCGCGGGCTTCAACGCCGATGACCCGTTGAATATTTGAACTGGCAAATCGTTCGGTGATTTGAGAAATCGCCTCGTGAAATGCCGGACCATCACCGAGAAGTGGCGTGATATCTCGAAAAGTCACTCCGGGATTTGGATAATCAGGAATTGAACGGATGAGATCTTGCATGGACTCAGTAGTCATGATTAACGGCGACGCTTTTTACGAGGGCGGGGCGGATGAGTGAGGAGCGCAGTTGACGTTGGTGAAACTTGGTTTGCTTGAGTCGACTCATCGGAATCACTGGTCTGACGACGAATTGACTTGGCACCAGTGGCGCCTCCAGAAATCACCATATGAGCGAGTTCGGCTCCGGTTGCGTGAACACCCTTGAGGTTCTTGTAACGAGTTTCGCGTTCTTTGAAAATCGCCAACAATGGAGAAGCAATGTAGATCGACGAATATGAACCGGTAATCAGTCCGACGAGCAAAGCAATGGCGAACTCGCGTAGGGCGATTGCGCCAAACACGCCCGATCCAAGAATCAACAATGACAACACGGGCAACACTGCTGCCAATGAAGTGTTCAGTGAACGCATGAGAACTTGGTTCATCGACACATTGGTGATGTCGGCCATCGAGGTACGTGAAACTCCGAACTTATCGATGTTGTCCTTGACTTTGTCGAACACCACGATCGTGTCGTACAACGAGAAACCAAGAATGGTCAAGAAGGCCACAACAGTTGCTGGAGTCACCTCAAAGCCAATAATTGAATACACGCCAACGCTGATTAACACGTCGTGCAACATCGCCAAAATCGCGGCCAATGCCATACGCCATTCAAAACGCCAAGCGATGTAGATGCCAACGAGCACCATAAATGCAATCAGGGCGCGTACAGCCTTTTCAGTAATTGAACGACCCCAGGATGAACTCACCGAGCTCACCGAGACTTCGTTGACGTCAACAGCGGCCTTGGTTGCTAAGTCGGTTTGTACCTTCGCTCGGATTTCGGCAGTTTGATCGCCGACTTGGATTCGGATGGACGATGTGGTTCCGTTCGTCAAGGTTTGGACCTTGGCATTTTCGGTTGGAACGCCGTTGTCGTTTAACACCGCACGAGCGGCATCAACATTCATGGTGTCACTGCTTGGCACCTGCCAAGCGACTCCACCTTCGAAGTCGATGCCCAAGTTCAATCCACGACTGAATAGAGAACCGAGGGTGAGGACAATCAAGATCAGCGAAATGGCGAAACCGATTTTACGTTTACCGACGAAGTCAAATGACGTCTCGCCGTGGTACAGGCGTCCGAGAATTCCGCGACGTGAAGTGACGAGTTCGTTACTCATGCTGCACCTCCAGTTGCATTCACAGTGTTATCAATACCAAAGATTCGGCCACGTTGGAACCGTTTGGTTCGAGCCAAGAGCAGCATTGCCGGGCGGGTGAAGAACCAGGCGATGATGATGTCGCACAACGTTGACAGTCCGAGGAAGAAAGCAAATCCTCGAACCGAACCAACCGTCAGGTACCACAAGGTAAACGCACCAATCAGCGACACGATGTCGGCCGCCAAGATAGTTCGCCATGCTGACTTGAAACCGCGTTCAGCAGAATTCTTCAATGTGCGTCCCGACTTGAGTTCGTCTTTCAATTTCTCAAAGAACACCACATACGAGTCGACCGTGACACCAATCGACACGATGATTCCGGCGATACCCGCCAAACTCAAGGCCAACCCATTGGTTGATGAAAGCAGTGAGATGACGTTCCACTGCACGAGACCAGACAACGTAATACCGATGACCACGACGATGGCGAGAAGACGGTAGTAGACCAACATGAACAACAGTACTAAGAGCACACCGATGAGCCCCGAAACAATGGCGGCGTGAAGTGAATCATCACCCAAAGTCGGTGAAACGATTTGCACTGCTTGAACTTCAAGTCGAACCGGTAAAGCTCCGCTCTTCAGAACTCGCGCCAAGTCTTTGGCTTCAGATTCTTTAAAGCTTCCCGTGATGTCAACTCCACCAGAGAAAGAAGGCTGATTGACATTCGGGGCCGATTGCACAACGCCGTCAAGCACAATGGCCATACGGCCAGTCGGACAAACTGTTGATTTGGCGAAACACTGCGCAGCACCAATATTCCAAAGATCGGCGCCAGTTGATCCACTCTTTAAGGTGACTCGTACTCCCCAGCCGCCAGAAATGATGTCGGCCTTGGCGTCATTATTGAAAACTTCACCCGTGGCAAATGACGGTCCGAGTTGATAGATCTCTGAGCCATCGGTGTTTTGCACGATGATCGTTGCGGTGGGATCGGCGGGATCGCCCATCGTTGCCGGAGCAACGCTCGATGTGGTGACGTCCGATCCAGGAGGCGATCCAGCGCCCAAGGGAGCCTCGGTGATTGAAGTCGCCAATGTCGAGTCACTACTGATTGCGCTAGTAGTCGACACAGGACTTGTTGTTGAGACATCACCGGGAACAGATGTGGCTGCCTGTGGTACGTAACGTGACGGTCCACCTGGTGCCGTCGTTGACGTTGCGAGTGTCGTCACAGGAGTTGTCGATGCTGGAGTCGAGGTCGACGAACCATCAACAGTGGTCGACGAACCATCAACAGTTGTTGACACGCCATCGGCCAAAGTTGTCGATGAACCATCAGCGACGGTTGTGCTTGAAGTATCGGCTGGCGTATTTGGCGCCGCGAGTAGAACTGGTCGAAGCAAAACAGCTCCGGTTACTTGGACCAGACGCAGTGCTTCATCTTGGTTGTCGACGCCTGGCAAGTTGACCACGATCGCGTCACCTTGACGGATGATTTCTGGTTCGGCCACTCCGAGAGAGTCAACACGATCACGAATTCGTTCAACCGCAAGGTCGAGGCTGACCGAATCGTATTCTCCAACTGGTTCTTGAGTAACTGAAATTCCACCCTGCAGGTCGAGACCAAGTGCAGGTGTGTTGTCAGCGACGAGGTTGCCGGCAAACGAGCCGAGCACAACCACCAGGAGGCCGACGAGGGAAATGACAAGACGACGAGTCATGGCGGTTGTGGTCACTCGCTGTCGGGTTCGGTCGACTCAGTAGCGATTTCTCCGCCAGCTGGTTCGACAACAGGATTAATACGGCGCAAGAGCGAAGCTCGTGAAACACGAATTTCGGTACCCTCAGCGATTTCGAGCCACACCACGTCGCCATCAATGGCATTAACGAATCCGAAGATCCCAGCATTGGTGATGACTTCATCGCCTTCGCCGATCGCGCGCTGCAATTCTTGGCTTTCCTTCAGGCGGCGACGCTGTGGGCGAATCATCAAGAAGTACATGGCAGCACCGATGGCCCCCATGAACAAAAGGGTCACGACGAAACTTCCACCGCTCTTTTGCGATGACGAGTCTGCGGCCAACAAGGATGACAAAGAGTGAAGAGTAAACATGAAGTTCCCTAAGATCGAGGGTCAAATAACCCGTTGAACTCTAGTGCTTAGGGCACCAATTTGGGGGCTCACGAGGGTCCAAAATGGACCAAATCGTCGGCCTAACCCCAAATCGACAGAATTTCTTGGCGCAAAATGTGTAGCCGCCCGAGGCTGATGGCATTTCGCATGTCTTTCATCAGATTGAGGGTGAAGGCGATGTTGTGCAGACTCAAGAGCCGGGCAGCCGTGGGCTCGTTGACCTGGAAGAGATGGCGCAAGTATCCCCTGCTGTGACGCTGGCAGACATCGCAGGAACACGCAGCGTCGATGGGGTCGTTACTTAAGGCATGTTGTTGGTTCTTGATGTGCAATTTTCCGGTACTGGTGAGAGCGGTGCCATGGCGACCTAATCGGGTTTGCATCACGCAGTCAAACTGGTCAACACCGAGCCACACGGCCTCAACCAATGACGCGGGGTCGCCCACGCCCATCAAATAGCGCGGGCGATCGGTCGGCAAATGAGCGATTGCCGAAGCCAACGCTGGAATCATTTCTTCACGCGTTTCGCCGACCGACAAGCCACCGATTCCGTATCCGTCGAAACCTGAGCGATCGCCGGTGGAGATTGCCACTGTGCGTTGAGCGCTTTCGGCGCGCATGGCAATATCGGTTCCACCTTGAACAATTCCAAACAATGCTTGATCGGATCGTTGATGTGCTGAGTGGGCCCGTTGCGCCCACATTGACGTCCGCTCGAGAGCTAATCGAATGACTGGCTGTGGCGATGGCAAGGGAGCGCATACATCAAGAACCATTTGAATATCGGCACCGAGTAACTCTTGAGTTGCCACCGCCGATTCTGGGGTGAAGCGATGGTTGCTTCCGTCGTATGTTGACTTGAAGGTCACGCCGTCATCGTCAACTTTTGGATTCAATGAAAAAACTTGAAAGCCACCGGAGTCGGTCAAGGTGAGTCCGCGCCAGCCCGCAAACTTAGCAAGTCCGCCGAAATGGGCAACCGTTTCTGCTCCTGGTCGCAACATGAGGTGATATGTGTTGCCCAAAACGATTTCGGCACCAAGTGATTCGTAGTCGGAAGCACTGAGATATTTGATGGCGCCACGCGTGCCGACCGGCATGAATGTCGGAAACTGGTATGAACCTTTAGCCGACGTCGCTACTCCGGTACGCGCTGTTCCTTCGGTTGCAGTGATATTCAGCGTGACGGGATGCATCTTTAACTCTCTTCGGCGTGACGATTGAGCAACATGGTGTCGCCTAATGACAAGAAACGGTAGCCATTATCCAGAGCATTTGCGTAGATATCGCGCCAACGGTCTCCGATAAAGGCATCAATCATCAGCAATAAAGTCGTCTTCGGTAAGTGGAAGTTCGTCATCATGAGATCGACGCACTGCCAATTAAAGCCACGATGAATAAATAAGTTGGTTCGGCCAGACAGTTCGTCTCGAGACGCTGCGCTCTCCAAAGCACGAACTGCAGTAGTGCCAACTGCAACAACTCGTTGGGCCGCCTGAACCTTGGTCATCACCTCGTCATCAACCGCATAAAACTCGGTGTGCATTTTGTGATCGAGGGGATTGTCGGTCTGAATGGGTTGAAAAGTATCGAGACCCACGACGAGTTCGACTCGAGCGAAATCCACTTTCATGTCGCGCAATTTCTGCAAAAGTTCTGGCGTGAAATGTAACCCAGCGGTTGGCGCCGCTGCAGAGGCAGGACGACGTGAATAGACCGTTTGGTAACGGTCGGTCTGCGGTAATGCAGTCGTGATGTATGGAGGCAGAGGTATTTCTCCAATGCGATTGAGAAACGACAACGCGTCGTCAGAGAAACACAATTCGATCGCAAATGAATTACCGCTTTCGAGGCGACCATGAAAAATGCATTCGCTTCCGGTTTCAAGATGACGAAGTACTTCGCCGTCCTTGAGTTTCCCACCAGGCTTCACCAGCGCTGACCACCGTCGAGAATCTGGCGTCAACGAATCAAGCAACAAGACTTCAACGTTGCCACCGGTCGAGCGGTGAAGACGTAGTCGACCTGGAATCACACGAGTGTCGTTGACGACAAGCAAGTCGCCTGCTTGTAGGTACTCAGGAAGATCAAAGACTTGTCGATGAGCAATGTTTGTCTGGCCACCTCGTCGACCCTGATCAACGAGTAAGCGAGCGTGATCTCGAGGTTCAACAGGAACTTGGGCAATTCGATCCTGAGGAAGGTCGTAATCGAAATCTGACAGTTCCACCTGACGAATTCTAGGAGAACATTCCTGGAACTTGATTCGGTGCTTCGAAGCCAAGATGAGTCCAAGCCGAGGGCATGGCGACTCGCCCGCGAGGTGTTCGCGCAATAAAGCCCTGTTGGATCAAGAAAGGTTCGTACACATCTTCAACGGTCTCTGGTTGTTCACCGATTCCGATGGCCAAAGTTGACAGGCCAACTGGTCCCCCGTTGAACTGCTGACACAGCGACGACAAGATCGCTCGGTCCACTTTGTCAAGGCCGCGATGATCAACGCCAAACACCGCGAGACCTTCGTCGGCGATAGTGCCGGTGATTTTGCCATCACCGCGGACTTCAGCGAAGTCGCGCACGCGTCGCAACAGACGGTTAGCAATACGCGGCGTTCCGCGACTACGGCGAGCGATCTGATGTGATCCTTCTTCGTCAATCGAGACATCAAGAATTCCGGCAGCACGACGCACGATGGCATGAAGTTCGTCATCGTCGTAATAATCGAGTCGAGCGACCAACCCGAATCGATCGCGTAATGGGCCAGTGATCATCCCGGTTCGCGTCGTGGCACCAACCAAGGTGAATTTCGGAAGTGCCAAACGAATACTGGAAGCGGCTGGACCTTTACCGACCACAATGTCGAGCTTGAAATCTTCCATCGCTGGATACAAGATCTCTTCCACAACTCGGCTGAGTCGATGAATTTCGTCAATGAACAAAACATCGGATGGTTCGAGTTTGGTCAGAATTGCTGCGAGGTCGCCCGCTCGCTCAAGGGCTGGGCCAGACGTGATGTGTAAACGCACGCCCATCTCGGCGGCAATGATGCTGGACAGTGTGGTTTTTCCTAAGCCTGGAGGACCGGCGAACAACAAATGGTCGGCTGCTTCACCACGACGACGAGCTGCTTCAAGAACAATGCCCAATTTCTCTTTCAGTTCGCGCTGTCCGATGAACTCTTCAAGATGTTTTGGACGCAAGCCTGATTCATCAGATTCTTCAACAACATCTTGATCGAGAATGTGTGGATCTAGAAATTCATCCCGCACGACGAGCTCCTAACGCTTGTAAAGCATCTCGTAACAAACTCTCCGCTCCGTCTTGTACTGAAACATCACGGAGCACTTCTCGAATTTCAGATTCAACATACCCAAGTCCGAGTAACGCTTCGCGCACATCAGAGATCACACTTGGACGCCCGCTATTGGAAGACTCGTGACTGTCAAGAATAGGCAATGACAATCGGTTCTTCAGTTCAATCAATAAACGTTCGGCAGTCTTCTTGCCGACACCAGGAACCATCGTGAGCGCCGCCAAATCTGATGACGCGACGACTTCGAATAAAGCAACTGGTGACAACGTGCCAAGCACTGCCATCGCTAACGAGGGGCCAACGCCGTGAGTCGCCAGCAGAATTTGAAAAGTATTTTTCTCGTCACGGGTAAGAAAACCAAAGAGAGTTTGGGCATCTTCACGAATGTGATGATGGATATACAAAAACGCGGGCGATGTTGGTTCAAGTTCGGCCAAAGTGCGCGGTGTCACGGCCACGAGATACCCGACTCCACCAACTTCAATCAGTGTGGTTCCTTCGCCATGGCGTTCAAGAACTATTCCACGTAATGAACCGATCATCTGCAGCGAACTTTCATATCAGGCCGACTTCCGACTACGGACTCGCCCGTGAATTGACTCAGCGCCTGCAGCGATGAGTTTTTGATGCATGGGCGATACGGCGAGGTGACACAACGCCAAAGCCGCAGCATCGGCAGCGTCAGCAGGTTGCGGCAAGGTGTTGAGACCTAGGCGAACTTGCACCATGCGCTGAACCTGCAACTTGTCGGCACCACCCCAGCCAGTAATGGTCTCTTTAACTTGATTGGGGGTGTATTGCACGACGGTGCAACCAGCCGCTGAGGCTAAAGCCAAAGCGAGTCCGCTCGCCTGTCCGACGCTCATTGCAGTTCGAACATTGACCTGGAAGAACAATTGCTCCACGACCACGGTCTGGGGTTCGAATTCACGTAAGAGCTCGCTGATGTCGTGATGCAGGCTGGCAAGGCGTTCGGGAAGGGGCATAGTTGGCGGCGTCCGCAAGACCCCAAGGGAGACTGAGGTCACCGATTGCGGGCCGTGAGCGTCAACCACGGCATAGCCACAACGGGTTAAACCTGGGTCAATCCCAAGAACTCGGTGTACGACTCGCTTCGTCATCGTGGGGTCGCTCGGTACGAACATGCGTACGATCTTAACGGATTGATCGCCCCATGTCATGGAACATGGGGCGAGAAGGAGCGAATTGACTAAATCAGCACTTCTTCAGGGCAGCAGTGATGTCATCAACCGACCGGAAAGTGAGCCCGGCTAGCGCACGGTGGGCGTACACAATCTTGCCCTGTCGGTCAATCACGAAAACGCTGCGACGCGGGAAGCCCAAGGGTCCGAGTGTTCCGTACAACGCAGCCACCTCTTTGCTGACATCAGCCAGCAACGGAAATTTGAAGCCATGCTTGCCCGAGAACTCTTCATGGCTCGTCACATCTTGCGCCGAAATCGCCAGAACCTGTGCGTCGAGTTGTTCGAACTCAGCGAGTTCATTGTTGTAGGTATTGAGTTGCTTGGTGCACACGGGCGTGTCATCGCCTGGGTAAAACACAAGTACTACTGGTTTGCCGGTGAAGTCGCTCAGAGAATACGACTGATTCGCGGTACCGGGCAGTGAAAAGTTAGGTGCCTGATCGCCTACTGAAATACTCATCCGAGTGCCTCCATGATTTCGTCGCTGATATCAAAATTCGCGTACACGTCTTGGACATCGTCGTTGTCTTCGAGCGCGTCCATGACCTTCATAATTTTCGCTGCGGTCTCTGCATCAGTCACATCGATGATCGTTGATGACACCATGGTTGATTCAGCGGATAACACTTCAACTCCAGCAGATTCAAGAGCTGTCTTGACATCGTATACCGCGTTGGGTTCGCTCAGAATCTTCCACGATGAACCATCGCGGCTGATGTCGTCAGCGCCGGCATCGAGAGCGAGCAACATGATTTCATCTTCGGTGGTTGTGCCACCAACATAAATGACACCACGACGGCTGAACTGCCAGCCAACAGCGCCTGGTTCGGCCATCGCGCCGCCCAATTTTGAGAAGATATTTCGCACGTCTGCTCCGGTGCGGTTGCGGTTGTTCGTCAGAGTGTCAACCAACATCGCAACACCGCCTGGTGCGTAACCCTCATAGGTGATCGACTCGTAGTTCTCTCCTTGGGCTTCACCTGAACCTCGTTTGACAGCACGGTCAATCGCGTCGTTGGTCATCTGGCCGGCTTTGGCTTTTTGAATGACTGTTCGCAATGTCGCGTTCGAGTTGACATCGCCCCCGCCTTCACGCGCTGCAACTTCAATTTGGCGAGCAATCTTGGCGAAGAGTTTTCCGCGGGCTTTGTCAGCTGCACCCTTTTTGTGTTTGATTGTCGCCCATTTGGAATGTCCGGACATGGTTTACCTCACGTGTGATGAATTGGATTCTTGAACTAAGAGCTTTTAACGACGGATACAAAGATTTCGTGAACTCGAAAATCGGCAACGAGCTCGGGATGAAATGAACTTGCAAGTGCTGAACCCTGCCGCACTAATACAGGGTGGCCATTGACCGTTGACAATACTTCGACATCGTTGGCCAGTTTTTCAATGATCGGAGCCCGTATAAATAACGCATGAAAAGGCACATCAAAAGACGCAATATCGATGTCTTGTTCAAAGGAATCATTTTGTCGACCGTAACCATTTCGACGAACTTGGATGTCCATCGCGTTCAACACGATTTGGTCGGGCCGACCGTCAACGATCGAGTTAGCCATCATGATCATTCCGGCACAAGTTCCAAATACCGGAAAACCGTTGTCAATCTTTTGAGTCAATGTTTTGCCTAAGCCCGAGGCAACGAGCAGGTTGCTCATCGTTGTACTTTCGCCACCGGGAATAACTAGACCGTCAATCTCTTCAAGATCAGCTTCGGTTTTAATGAGGCGAACATCAACATCAAGGGCGTTCAAGTGTTGAACGTGCGCGTCAAACGCACCCTGCAGCGCAAGGACGCCGATCGTGGCTTGAGCGTTCACCTGGGGGCCTCATTGAGATAGAACCCTTCACCAGCCGCGTTCGGCGTAACGCTGATTGATTTCGTCCATACCGATACCCGTCATTGGGGCACCGAGGCCGGCACTGACCTTGGCCAAGATTTTTGCATCCATGTAGTGCGTGGTTGCTTCAACGATTGCCTTGGCACGTGGTGCCGGATTGTCACTTTTAAAAATACCTGAACCAACGAAAACCGCCGATGCTCCGAGTTGCATTGCCAACGCAGCATCGGCCGGAGTGGCCAATCCGCCGGCGCAGAACAGCGGAACAGGAAGTTGGCCAGTCTCAGCAATTTCTTGAACCAGAGAAAGTGGAGCCTGAAGGCGCTTAGCCCATTCAAAAAGTTCAGCAGAATCAGCAGTGCCAATCTTTTTGATGTCACCAAGAATTGAACGCAAATGGCGAACTGCTTCAACAACGTTTCCAGTACCAGCTTCGCCCTTCGAGCGAATCATGGCAGCACCTTCGCTAATGCGACGTAACGCTTCACCCAAGTTTGTTGCACCACAGACAAACGGAGTAGTGAATTTGTACTTGTCAATATGGTGAGCTTCGTCCGCCGGTGTGAGGACTTCGCTCTCATCAATGAAGTCGACGCCGAGAGCTTGCAAAATCTGTGCTTCGACAAAGTGTCCGATGCGAGCCTTAGCCATTACCGGAATGGTCACCGCAGCTTTAATGCCTTCGATCATGTCGGGGTCGCTCATGCGGGCAACTCCCCCGTCACGACGAATATCGGCTGGAACTCGCTCAAGAGCCATCACTGCACAAGCGCCAGCATCTTCAGCGATCTTGGCCTGCTCTGGCGTCACCACATCCATGATGACTCCACCCTTGAGCATTTCGGCCAATCCACGCTTGACGGGGAACGAGCCAACTTGAGCAGTGTTTGAGCTTGAAGACATAACGTCAGGCTAACCGTGAACCCGACTGAGTGAGACCTTGTATTGACTCAGACTTGATTGTCGGACCTGAAATCTGTCACTAGCCGTCAAGCCGTTTGCACCCATCAGGGCCAGGGTGTGTCAGCAACAGAAGAACCAGCAACGACGACCACAGCCTGCTTCTCGCGAGTCAGTTCGACCCAGGTGCGTCCGGGCGTTAACAGCATGGGGTTGCCCGAAGCGTCAGTCAAAGACCAAGCCGAGTGATTGTCAGCTCGGCTCCAGGTTCCTTCAGTCCACTTTCCTTGGGTGAACAACCATGCAACACCAGTGCCGACTGTCTGGGCTTCGGGGCTATTTTTGTCCGCTGGGCTGAACTTGTATTCGCACACAATCACGAGGACATTGTCAACATTGACTTGAACTTTGTTGCTATCGACATGAGGTTTGGCTTCATGGAATCGAATGAACTTGCTTGCTGCAGGGTCCCATTGCCAGGCAGCTTTCATATTTCCGTCCATGGTGAGCTTGAGCCCAGCAACGTCAGTGCCAGTTGCAGCAGAACCGTCGGTGCGATAGGTGAACTGAGGGGGTGGGGTGCCGCCACGGCCAGCGTCAAGAGCCCAAATATTGGTGGTCTTCGAGAACAAGTTGTGCGGAGCCTTCTTGTCGGTGGACCGGAAGAATCCGCCGCCATTGCCTGCGGCCGAAGCACTCATGTTGACGAGCTCAGACTTCTTAATGAGTCCTGTCACTGTTGCGTTACCACCACTCCAGAGGAACAACGGATGATTAAGTGATGTCAACAAGTTGATGTCTTGTGTGCGACCAGAGCGTAACGGGCCAATGGGATCAGAACCAGTTGATTGCAAGACAATGGCGAAGCGGGTCCACTTCTCAACATTCTCTTCGTAAACAATGTCAGCCTCATTGATTCCAGTCTGAGGACGGGCGCCTGGGTGATTGTCAATTTTGGCGACGATGGCGGGACGAATCGCGACTGCTTCGTCGACCACAGGTAGACCAGTCAATGGCATGCGCGGCACAGGAATCGTGGTCGTTGTCGTTTCAGCGACAGTCGTTGGAGCTTCGGTGACCGCCACAGTGGTTGGCGCAACCGATGTCGTCGTGGTGGTGGTTTCAGCGGAATCTCCTCCGCCTCCACAGGCAACTAACGAGATTCCGGCAAGGGCGATGGAAACGACAAAGGAACGTTTTTGAGAAATTTTCACAGTTCCTTTAATAACGCAATTCGCTCTTCAAGTGGTGGATGTGTATCGAACATCCGGTGAAAGAAACTCAATTTGCCGCCATCACGAACACCTGACAGTGGTTGTTCAATCCACATATGCGCAGTAGCCATTGACGCTGAGTGCGTTGTTGTGGTGTCCGCACGCAGTTTTTCTAAGGCCGAAATGAGTCCAGGCGGGTACCTGGTCATTTGACACGCCGAGACATCAGCGAGGGTTTCGCGCTTACGACTGACCGCGGCTTGCATTGCTTTGGCAACGATTGGAGCCAAGATGAGAAGTACAAAACCAATGAGCGCGAGTGGGTTGGCCCCGTTGTTGCGATCACCGTCGCGAGAAGTGCGTCCGCCGTTCCACCACATCATGCGAATGGCCAAGTCGGTCATCAATGCAATCGAGCCAACCAAGGTGACGGCGATCGTCGACACCAAGATGTCGTAATTACGGATATGAGATAACTCGTGAGCAATGACTCCTTCAAGTTCAACTCGATTCATCTTTTCAAGAAGACCAGTAGTGACAGCAATAGCTGCGTGTTGAGGGTTGCGCCCAGTGGCGAAAGCATTGGGCGCTGGATCGTTAATGACGTATACCTTGGGCTTTGGTAGACCACCAGCGATGCACAGACCTTCAACCAAGTTGTGAAGTCGTTGATACGTCGTTGGGTCGGCGGGAACAGCGCGACTCACGGCAAGAGCAATCGAATCTGACTTCCAGTAAGAAGTAAAGGCCATGACGGTAGCGATGACAAGAGCGACCACAGTTGCAAGTGGTCCCCCGCCGATGAGACGCCCAACGACGACACCAACGAGAACAACTAAGAGTACAAATCCGAAAATGAGTGCCGCGCTTCTGCGCTTATTTGAAGCAATTTGTTGATACACGGAAATTAGAACTTGACGGTGGGTGCCGTGCGAGCAGCGTCTTCAGCTTCAAAGAATTCACGATGAGGGAAGTTGCCCATCTTGGCCACAAGTACGGTCGGGAACGTATCGAGTTTGTTGTGGTATCCAAGGACTGCATCGTTGTAGAACTGTCGGGCGTAGGCCACACGACTTTCGGTTGACGTGAGTTCCTCTTGCAACGCCAAGAAATTTTGATTGGCTTTCAAATCGGGGTAGGCCTCAGACAATGCGAATAATTGACGTAATGCTCCCGAAAGAACATTGTCAGCCTGGCCCTGAGCGCCAGGTCCGGGGGCGGCAGCCATCGCTGCATTGCGAGCGTTAATCACTGCCTCAAGAGTGGTTTTCTCGTGGGCAGCGTAGCCCTTGACCGATTCGACCAAATTAGGGATGAGGTCTAAGCGACGCTTAAGTTGGACATCAACTTGGGACCAAGCATTATCAACCTGGTTACGACGGCGAACGAGGCCGTTGTACGACAAAATGACAAGAACGACCAAGAGGGCGACCACGGCGAGAATGATGAAGATCATGACTTCATCATAGGTACAAAAATGCAGTCGAGTCGGTCAATGTTTGACGGTTGCTCACGTCAGTGAGGTTGATGGCGTTCCCGCGATAAGAAACGTCGGACTCTTTGCCCCCGACTTGGTCGATTCTGTGACTCAGCGATCACTCGGCGATAGATCTCGAGATAGGACTGAGCGAGTTGCACCATTGAAAATCCATTGGCCCGTTCTTGACCCTGAACAACTAAGCGATCGGCAAGATTTTGGTCGAGCAAAATACGACGCAGGGCTGCTTCAAGATCGGTAGGGCTGTTGGGTTCAACGAGCAGAGCGTCAACCTCGTTGGTCGCGACATTCATATATCCATCTAGTGCACTCGCGACGATCGGGGTCGCGGCGGCCATGGCCTCAATCAAAACAACACCGAAGCTTTCTCCACCAAGTGATGGAGCGCAAAAGACATCGGCTTGTGATAGCCGCATTGCTTTGTCAGCGTCGCTGATGCGTCCAAGCCACATGATTCGGGAATCCCCTGCCCACTCACGTTTCAGGCGTTCGGTTTCTGGACCTTCTGAAGCAATCCATAGATCGACGGTGTCGGGCAAAGTTGCGTGCGCTTGCAGGAGAATTTCTAGTCCCTTACGCGGTTCATGACGGCCGCAAAAAAAGATTGATTGACGGGTCGATTTTGATTTGTCATGAATAGCGCGAGGAGTTTGTGAGTCAGTCAGAAAGCGATCAAGTTCAACGCCGTTCGGCAAAATCTGGTAGTCGCCTCCGAGATAACGCTGAGCCAGAAGCACCGCATCTTTGGAAACTGCGATGCGATGATCAATTGCGCTTGCGAAGCCCTTGAGCGGAGCGCTCAAATACTTGTAACTGAGACTTTCTCCGGCGGCGTGAAACGTGGCGACAATTGGTGCTGTTCGCATGACGAGTGCAGTGATGTTTGCGCCTGGTGTGAGCGGTTCGTGAAGATGCAACACATCGAACTGTTCATCTCGTAACACTCTGATCGTGCGTAAGGCCGCCGATGGATCTGGTGCAAGCGGAGCAATTGAACCGTTTGCGACTGTCGGTAAAGATTCACCAATCGGTGTCACAAATGTGTCTGGTGGTGCTCCGTCACATGGTCCGAGTACTCGAACCTCGTGACCCATTCTCCGTAATGAACGAGCGAGTCCCATGACCTGACCCTGAACTCCGCCAGGAGTCGTCAAACTGTAGGGACAGAGCAGACCAATGCGTAGCCGCGGTTCAGAATCGACGGAAAGGGACTCGTGCGTTGCGGACATGACTTCTCCAAACTAGCGAGAACTGATCGATCGCAAGTGTTCGGCTAACTTCAAGACATGATGCTTCCCGCTTTATCGATCGTTGCCTCGCCCACCAAACGACTTCAGATTCTCGAACTTGCTTCGGAAGCCGAGCGTCGAGGCTTTCCGGCGTTGGCTTGCCCGACCCTGGGTAACGCATTTGGATTATGTACGAGCCTGGCTCATGTGACGCAACGGTTGCGTTTCTACACGGCAATTCAAGGCATCTACGGAACCTCAGCGGCCGAGATTGGTTCGATTGCGAGTCATATTGGCGAAGTCTCGGGTGGGCGATTCGCGTTAGGTCTCGGAGTGAGCCATGAGGCAATGGTGAAACGCCTCGGAGTTGAAATGGGACCGCCGTTGTCGGATATGCGGGCTTTCGTCGACGCTCTGCGTAAACAAGAGAAATTTGGTGGTCCCCTTCCCCCTATTTATTTAGCGGCGCTTCGTGATCGAATGCTGGCTTTGGCCTCAGAGATCAGTGAAGGTGCCTTGTGGGCCAATGCGAGTTACAGCAATACGGTCAAGCAGGTTCACAAAGTACCCCAAGAAAAGATTGTTGGCGGCTTTCATCTCGCCAACATGATTCCAACTGTCATTAGTGATGATCGTGAAGCCGCGGCTGCGGTGAATCGCAAGACCATGTCCGTGTACGTACGCCTTCCTAATTATCGCAACTACTGGAAGGCTGCGGGATACGTCGAAGAGATGGAAGCAATTGAAAATGCCATCGCATCAGGTAATCGTGACGATCATTCGTCGTTCATGAGTGATGCATGGTTATCTGATTGCACGTTGTACGGAACTGCTGACCAAGTGCGTGACGGTTTGCAACGTTGGTACGACATTGGTGTTGAGCCGATTGCTGTGATGTCAAGTACAAGTGGTGGACAGATCAAGGCGATCAACGAACTTTTCGATATCTATTCGTGACAATTATTGAGCGTCAATTGGCATTCAAGAAATTAACCCAGTCGCAAAGTCTCGAGAGGTTCGAGTGCGGCAGCGCGACGTGCGGGATACAACCCAGCAAGAATTGAAATTGTGATCGCCAAGATGATTCCGGCAGGCGCTAACCAAGACGCCATGACAAAGACCCATCCGGCAATTGTCGAACCGATAAAGATCGCCAACATTCCTAGAAGTACCCCGAGTATTCCTCCGATGACTCCCACGACGATTGCCTCAAACAAGAACTGAATAGCGATGATATTTCGGGTGTGGCCAAGCGCTCGACGGATGCCGATTTCGGCCGACCGTTGAATCACTGAAATCGACATCACGTTGGCGATGCCGAGTCCACCAACGATGATTGCCAATAAACCCATCGAGATCACGATCATTTGTAGTTGTCGGTCACTTTGGGCGGCTAGCTCTAACGCCTCGCTTTTGATGTCGGTAGTGATTTCTTGAGGACCACCCAAGTTGACAGCAGTCTTTAAGGCTTCTGAAGTTTCGGTTTCTGTGCCTTCGGTGCAACGCACATACATTTTATTGGGCTCGACATCATCGGTCAGAAAATCCTTTTCAGCTCGAGCAAAAGAGATAAAGACGGCATTGTCAAAACCGGGTTCAAGTTCAACTGAATTCAGGATGCCGACGACACCGTACGGAATACCGTTTAATTCAATCGTGCGGTTCTCCCCCGGCAAGACATCAAACTCACGAGCTAAGCCAACACCAATGACTGCGGCACGGACATCACTTTCTTCGTCAAACTGGTTAATCCATCGTCCAGATACCAGATTCACCTGGAGAACATTGGGCAAATTGTCATCGCTGCCAAGTACCGGTATCGGTACGGTCTCAAACTTTTCACGAGCCTCGTCGTACGGAGTCACCACGATATTAGAAAGTTCAACCACTGCTGAAACCTTTTCAACCGTGGTGACAGTCAATGCACGCTCGACAGCATCAGTAGGAAGAGTCGGATTTTGACCTCCGAAGGAACTTGATGCGGCAGCTTCAATCAGGTTGGTTCCGAGTTTTGAGACCTTTTGTTTCAAGTCGCCCTTAGCCGAGTCGGTGAGTCCGACTGACGCAATAATTGCTGCAACACCAATCATCGGTCCGAGAAGCAGTAAGAGCGTGCGGACTTTGCGGGCAAGCAATCCGGTGAAGGCGACGCGCACCAGGTCTTTGAAAGTACTCATCAGCGGAGTGCCTCATCGGCAATGATTCCACCGTCGAGCATCGATACTTTGCGGGCAGCTGAGTTCGCGATATTCGTATCGTGGGTCACGATGACAACAGCACGTTCGGTTGATTGCAGTCCTGACAAAATTTCCATCACGTTGGCGGCGTTCTTGGTATCAAGGGCACCAGTGGGTTCGTCGGCTAACAGAATCTTAGGTTCGGTGACGAGAGCACGAGCGAGAGCAACACGTTGCTGTTCGCCACCTGAGAGTTGGACTGGGCGGTGATCGGCGCGTCGGCCGAGCCCAACTCGTTCAAGCGACGCCATCGCTCGTTCTCGACGTTCGGCAGGTTTGAGAGCGCGGTACAAGAGTGCAGTCTCAACATTTCCCAAAGCATCAAGATGAGGAATTAAATGAAATTGCTGAAAAACGAATCCGATACTTTTACCTCGCACCCGAGTTCTTGCGGCATCTGCGAGACGAGTGACTTCTTCGTCACCGACGGTAATTGTGCCCTCAGTCGGAACGTCAAGACATCCAAGTAAACCCAACATGGTTGATTTTCCCGAACCAGAAGGGCCGACAATCGAAACAAAGTCACCAGCCCTAATCACCAGCGATACATCTCGCAAAGCCCAAACTGCTGCTTCGCCAGTTCCGTAGACGCGCGACACATGGCTCAATTCCATGAGCGTCGGAAGCACGACTGCCTGGGTGGTTGACAAAGGATTCATGTGGGTCAATTAAGCAGCTGACGCGACGTTGCCGGATGCGATATCGACGACTACTAATTCGTCACCCTTCAGGCCATCTTTGATCTCAACCCATTCACCGTCGATCAAACCGATTGTCACTTTGACACGAGTGATCGTGCCAGCGTCATTGACGATTCGTACTTCATCGCCATCAGCCGACCGCAGAACTGCGGCAACTGGAACGGCAAGCACTTGTAAGGCCTCGTCAAGCGTGACATCGATGGAGACTGTCGCACCGTCAACAGCACTGAATTCTCCCGTGACGCTAATCGTTCCTTCGTACAATTCTTCGCCGGCTGAACCAACTGTTGCACTGTCATCAAGCTCTGAAATCGTGCCTGGCAAAATTTGGCCACCAACCTTCAGGTCGACGGAAACAGCTTGACCTACTTCAAGTTCAGCGCGATCAGTCGGGCTAACTTTCATGGTAATTGTGAATTGTGGTTCGGTCAGGCTGAGGACAACATTGCCTTGCAAAACGAATTCGCCTTCGTCGACTTCAACTTTGCCGATTCGGGCGGGCCAGTCGGCAACAAGCATGTCAGAAGGCTTAAAGATCACATCGTCGTTGATGACGTTGATCGGCACGGTGACGCTACGTGCGCCAGCTTTCATGATGATGGTTCCGCTTAAGGCTTTGTAGTCGGCACCATTTTGGGCGGTGCCCGAAAGTTGATAATTCACAGACGTATCGTCGGTCACTGGGGCATCGGCAATGATGCGGAAGGAAGTCGTGCGTCCTTCAGAGACGGTTCCCCCACCCACAAGTGACAACTCGGGTAGATCTTCGCTTTGAATCGTGACTTCGGCGCTTTTGGTATCACCTAAGAAGTAACGCTCAGTTTTTCCAGCGGGCGGTGTATCGGCTCCGAGCGTCAAAATCACATTCTCGTCGGGCTCAACGGTGTCATCGCGACGGATTTGGATTTGTACATCGACGCTGTAGTTACCGGCGTTGATCGTGTAGGTGTCGGCATCAGGAGTCAAGAAATCGATATCTGGGCTGGCACTGCCAGAAAGCGCCACATTGAACTTGATGTCACGGTTTGACTTAACCGAGGTGCGAACCGTGAAGGTAACTGATGATCCTTCACTGATGGTTTCACTGCTTGCCTTAACTGTTAAGAGTGGGCGCAGTTCTGAGCCGTTAGCCGGAATCACGACGCGGATCTGATTCGTATTACCCAGCGCATAGGTGGGATCGTTGCCAAACTGAGTGGTCATCGCCAGGGTGATGTCTTCTTCATCTTCAATGGTGTTGTCAACGAATACTTGTGAAGTAAATGAAACGCAAAGACATGGATCATTCGCCAGCAAGGTGACACTTCCTAAAATCGTGTCGTAATCGTCGTCGTTAGCAGGATCATCGCCGGCGGTTGCACTTCCGCCACTGTTCAGAGCAATAGTGAGGTCGGACGTCGGAGCGACGTCGGCGGTAATCGTGAAAGTGACTGACTCACCTTCATGAACTGTCGTCTTGTCGACGGAGAGATTCAAAGTTGGTTTTGTGGGAGTTACAGGGCGAAGTCGAGAACCAGTCGCAGTAGGAACGGCTTGGGTCACGATAAACGCCGCGGTATTTTCACGACCGACTGAATATGCCGCTCCATTTGGCGACAAAGATGCCGTGATGGTCTCATCATTTTCATTGCTTGAACCGCTGTAGCCACGATCAAACTGCCATTTGGCTAACGCTGAACGAGTGTCTTCGGTGAACAAGGTGTCGACATCACGAATTTTGTAACCGCTGTCATTGAGGATTGTTTCGAGTTGCTTGACGTCGGGTCCGACGCTGCCGACAGTGAGTTCGCGATAGAACGAGAAATCGCCGGGGACAGCGACTGCAGTGCGGCCGTCGAGAGCAAAGACTCCGTCTCCGACTTCAACGGTGTCACCGTCTTCAACATTAATTTGGCTGACCTTGCCGTCAACTGCCGAGTTGATCTTCTTGGTCTCGTCTCGTCGTACTTCACCGGAGACAGTGAGTACATCGGAAAGATCTCGTCGCTCAACGGCACGAGGTGTAATCAGCAAGGTATTGTTAGTTGAGTCGCCACCGGATTGACGGCCAATAAATACGGCTACCCCAACAACAGCCAAAAGGCCGACGACGAGCGAGATCTTCTTCATACTGGACATTTAGGCTCCGTTTTCGATGGCATCATTGATGCCAGTTTCAGTCAGACATTGGTCGAGATCGCGCTGGTTTAAAGCACCATCCGCGCTTTGAAAAGTTGTGGGGTTAATCAATCCAGAAGAATCGATCGTTGTTTCGATTTTCCAACCCTTTTTCTTCAGACAGTCTGAAAGAACCACGAACGCCTCATTGCGGGTTTTGATTTCATCGGGTTTGAGATTTGCTCGAGTGGTTGAAACCTCATTCAGAACATTGACGATGTCGCTTCGCGCCGCGCATTTCTGGATGATCTCAAGATACGCCGGATCTTTGTAGGCCGGATTGTTCGGGTCTTGTAAGTCTCCGCGAATCGTCTCACCAGAATCCTTGATACAGCCAGAGAACTGTGAGAAGGCGTCGAATAGTTTGAGTTCTGGCGGACGGTTATCTTTGTTCAAAGGAATCGTGTCGGCTGACCCTGGGTCTGTTGACGGAGCACCTGGAGCTATCGAATCTCCGGTCGCTGCGTTGGTGCCAGAATCTTCGCTGACTGGCACCAGAGTGGATCTCATTGCCGTGACTTCTTCGGGAGTCATGACCTGAATCGAATCCACATCACGCACGACCGTGGTCGTGTCGCTTGCCGATCCACAAGCGGACAACAAAAGCACAGAAAAACCTAATCCAGTTAGGACTGAAGAACCCCCGTTCAACCTCACGTCTGCCACACTACGACTTAGAGCAGACTCGCGAGGAACTCTCGTCCAAATTCAATCGGCAGATTCGGAATGATGGCCATTTTGATGTTCGTGACCATAACCAGGATCGCTTGGCCAATTTGGTTGCAATAAATGCCATTGGTCGGGTGCACGCTGAATCAACTTTTCAAGTTCATAAGCCAAATCTTGAGTGATTCGTTGTACATCCTCGCGAAGTTTTCCTTGGCGTTCGCAATTCATGGGTGCACCAATGACACCGTGATGACCGACGCCGCGATCGGTGAAATAGGCCGCGGTTGGTAACAATGCCGCACCTGTTCTGAGCGCAAGTGTTGCTGGTCCGGCTGGCAAAGTTGTTCGTTCACCAAAGAATTCGACCTCAATACCGCCGCCCGTGATGTCACGATCGCTTAACAAACACAGAACTTCGTTGTTGCGCAGCGATTTCAAGACTGCGGGACCAGCATCTGGGCCAAGCGGAATGACCGTCATGCCAAATTTGCGACGAAGTTCAGCGAACCATTCAAAAAGCTCGGGGGGTTCAATGGGTTCGACAACAACAGTCATCTTGTTACCAAGATCTGCGGCCCAGCGTCCCGCCCATTCCCATCCACCAAGGTGCGGCAAAGCGAGAATCACACCGTTTCCTCGTTCAAGTGCCGGAACCATGTTTTCGTAGTAGCCCTCAACGGTCATTGACGAGGCAACTTGTTGACTCGTCAATGATGGAAGGCGAAAGCTTTCTAAGTAGTACCGAGCATAACTATCAAACACCTGTTGGGTCAGCCGACGAATTTCGACTGATGACGCTTGAGGTCGCACGCGGCGCATATGTCGTTCAACCATCTTGCGTTTGTCACGCATTCCCATCGATGTAGGAAGACCAATCAACGAACCAACAGTTCCTGAAAGAAATCCCGGAATCCCTTTCGACAAAAGTGATCCGAGTTTGTAACTGCCGACAATGAGGGTGTCGCCTATCTCTTGACGCTCTGATTGAGCCATGGGTATCTGTGAAAAATCTTTTACGAAGGGCGACGTGTCGTTGGACGGGTACGTCGTGACTGCATCGCTGAGCGACGACCCTGTCGACGCGAACGACGTAATTCAATTTTCGCCGCAGTTACTGGAGCAACTGCGGCTTGCTGCCAAACTTTAAAGAACCTTTGAACCGCAGTGACGGTGGTCAAAGCCAACATGATCCACATAATTGGGATCAAGAGCACAGGGAACAACAAACCAAGACACAAACAAATGATGCGCTCGGCCCGCTCCATGAGTCCGCCCTTGGCCGACAGTCCTAACGATTCAGCTTTGGCCCGCTCATAAGAAATCACTGAGCTCATTCCGGAAACCGCTAACGGCAAAATTGCGAGATGGGCAGATTCGTGAGACGCGAAGTACCACGCGACTCCGCCAAACAACAGAGCATCAGTGACACGATCGACCACTGAATCGAAGAAGGCTCCACGTTGACTTGAAGTGTTTGAAGCTTTCGCAAGAGCACCGTCGAGCAAGTCGGGTAACGCGGCAAGTATGACCAACAACAAACCAATGGAGAGATAACCGGCACCGATGGCAACTGCTGCGCCACATGCGATCAGCATTCCGGCGATCGTTAAGTGGTCGGGCGTCATTTTGGTTCGACGCAACGTATTTCCGAGCGGTTTGACCGCTCGGTCGACTGAGTTACGAAAGTGGCCGTCAAACATAGTCAGAGTCTACGAAAGGATGGGTATCCGTCGGTGTCATGCTTGGCAAACGACCTAAATGGGCCGATTACGACCAATCTTCGAGGTTTTCCTGGCTTAAATGCTCAACAACCTTGCCATTGACCGCATCGACCAAGACCAGGCCGCGTTGACGGGGTGGATCTTCGCTCGAATAGCACAGCACTCGCCAGGTAGGTCGACTGCGAAATCCCCGCCAAACCTGTTGGGCAGAAGCGTGCCCGACTGGAAAACCAACCGCGGTACCAGCGGCTGCAAGCGCCTCTTGTTCGTCGATGGTCATTCGCCAACCCGACGTAAGACACAACAAACCGAACAAAGCGAGGGCAACCCCACCAGTCAATAAACCGGAATTGATAAACGGTCCATCACTACCGATTACGAGAACTAACGCCACGACAGCGAGGCCAGCTCCAAGGTAGATATATCCAGGGATGCGACGACGACTGTTATCGGGGAACTTGTAGACCCCGACGAATTCAGAAGCGTTGAGATCCTCGGGAAGTTGATCACGGAAATCGTTAGCATCGTTTGGCACATCTGTTGGTGTGTCGTGTTCAGACATCAGTGAGCTTCTCCGTGAATCAATGATTGAACTAGTCAATGATTGAACTAGTCATCTTTAACCTTACGAGACAGATCGGCAGTTCGTCCACGCATGGCGGATTCGAGCAGCTGTTTCGTTGAGCGGTTCGGAAATTGTTTTGGCATTTGCGACCGAAGTCATGAAATTTGCATCGCCTCGCCAGCGGGGAACGATATGCACATGCAGGTGCTCGCTGACGCTGCCGCCGGCGGCTGGTCCGAGGTTGACTCCGACGTTGAGGCCGTGTGGGGCGTACTCACTTTTGAGAACTTCTGTCGCGTGGGTGACAGTGGCCCAAAGTTCGAGACTTTCTTGCGACGTCAGTTCGTCCAAATTGGCAATCTGCCGTATCGGTAAAACCATGAGATGACCAACTGCGTATGGGTACGCATTCATGATGGCAAAGACCAATTGCCCCCGATGAACGATGAAAGTTTCTTCATCCGGTAATCCCGAGTCAAGGATCTGTGTAAAGACACTTTGACCCTCAGAATGTGAACCCTCAAAGGGATTTGGCAATGTGGACAAGTAATGGCTCCGCCATCCGGTCCAAAGCGCATCGATCATGATTCAGTTCAAATCTCAGGTCGCGGTCGCTCAGATCACTGAGTGACTGATCTCTTCTGTTATCCGTCGCGTGAATTCAGAAACCGCAACTCCACGTTCAACGTCAAGACCACGAGCGTTGACTCCGACGGTGTCTGCCGCCATATCATCATCACCGACGACAAGAACGTACGGAGTTTTTTCCATTTTGGCGGTGCGGATGCGCTTGCCAAGCTGATCGTTCGCTTCGACAATCTCGACGCGAATTCCCGATGCAATCAATGAGTCGGCAACTTGTTGAGCGTATGTCTCGTGGGCTTCGGCAACTGGCAAGATCTTGACTTGCACAGGACTCAACCAAGTTGGGAATGCGCCGGCGTAATGCTCAACGAGCACTCCGAAGAAGCGTTCAACTGAACCGAACAAAGCCCGGTGCAACATGATCGGGCGCTGGCGCGAGCCATCGGTGGCGACATATTCAAGGTCAAAGCGCTCGGGCAAGTTGAAATCGCATTGGATCGTCGAGAGTTGCCAGGTGCGGCCGATCGCATCTCGGATATGAATATCAATCTTTGGTCCGTAGAAAGCAGCGTCGCCTTCTTTGACGCTGTATTCAACACCGTGAGTTTCAAGGGCTGTTGACAACGCGTTTGTTGCCGACTCCCAAATTTCATCGGAACCCACATACTTCTCGGGATCTTTGGTGGAGAGATGGAAAGAGAAGTCCTCAAACCCAAAGGCCTTCAAGACACTCATCACGAAATCAAGAAGTGAAATGATCTCGTCTTGTAATTGGTCGCGTGTGCAATAAATATGACTGTCATCTTGAGTGAACCCTCGAATACGCATCAGTCCGTGCAAGGTTCCGGCCCGTTCGTAGCGGTACACGGTTCCGAGTTCAAAGAGTCGCAAGGGAAGTTCGCGATAGCTGCGCTGTCGTCCGCGGAAGATTAAACAATGCATGGGACAGTTCATTGGCTTCGGGTAGTACGTGCCGTTGTCCATTTCCATGGGCGGGTACATACCGTCGGCGTAGAAGTCAAGGTGCCCTGAAGTTTGGAAGAGTGTTGCGTTTGAAAGATGAGGAGTGAAAACGAACTGGTAGCCGCCGCTTTGGTGACGGGAGCGGCTGTAGTCCTCCATCAATTTGCGCACGATGGCGCCTTTGGGATGCCACACCGCAAGTCCCCCGCCAAGTTCGGTTGGGAATGACAGCAAATCAAGTTCAACCGCGAGGCGGCGGTGATCGCGACGCTCGGCTTCTTCAAGCCGGTGGAGATGTTCTTCGAGAGCTGCCTTGCTCTCCCACGCGGTTCCATAAATACGTTGTAGAACTGGACCCTTTTCGTTACCGCGCCAATACGCCGACGAAACTTTTTGCAGTTTGAAGTGTCCGAGTCGGCCAGTACTTGGAACGTGAGGTCCGAGGCAGAGGTCAACGAATTCGTCGGTGTTGCGATAAATGCTGACTGAATCACCCGAGCCGCCGACCTCAGCGCTGTCGGTGCCGTCGGCTGCGCCGCCGGTGACGCGCTCAATGATTTCGCATTTATACGGTTGTTCACTGAAGAGTGTGAGAGCTTCGGCAATTGAAATTTCGGCCCGCACAAATGGCTGGTTCGCTGCGATGACTTTGCGCATCTCGGCTTCGACGTTGGCCAAGTTCTCTTCGGTAAATACTCGACCACCGAGATCAAAGTCGTAATAGAAACCATTTTCAATCGCGGGCCCGATGGTGTACTTCGCTCCTGGATATAAATTCAAAACCGCTTGGGCCATGACATGAGCAGTTGAGTGGCGCAACACATGGCGACCACGATCGGAGTCAACAGTGATGATTTCGACCGAGTCGTTGTTCGTCAACGCCTGAGACACATCAACTTGTTGTCCATTGACGACTCCGGCGATGGCAGCTTTGCCCAAATTTCGACTGATCGTAGTCGCCAGAGATAACACGGTTGAATCCGCGGCAACTTCACGCAGTGATCCGTCAGGGAGGGTGATTGAAATCTCGGCCATTAGTGACAGTTTACGGGTATCCCCCATTGCTCACCGCGTGATTTGACGGGTTAGTGAAGCGAAGGGACAGATTGATCTTGTACGTGGCCGACTTTGGCCGTCGTGATTGGTTCTGAATCGGCAGTTTTGCCGGCATAAACGTTTTTGTATACCTGGCCCGTCATTGACTGAACTTCAAACATCACTTCATCAATCATTGATCGCCACGCCAAATGAGGGTCTGCGGCTGCGGTGTACCTTTCGGGTCGAACTGGTCGTCCGATAGTTATTGAACATGAGCGGAACAGCTTGGGGGCCTTGGCATCGGGTGGCTGTATCTCATCAGTTCCGACGATGCCGACGGGAAAAATTGGACAACCAACTTTGGTGGCTAATCGAGCTGCTCCCGTACGACCTTTGTACAAGCTTCCGTCACGACTGCGAGTACCTTCAGGAAACATGCCGAAAAGTTCGCCTCGGGCGAGGACACCTTCGGCAGCGTCAAGCGCTGCTTGACTCTTTTCGCCGCCCGCACGATCAATCGGAATCATGCCCATCAGCGGAAACAGAACTTTTGTCTTCCAAGAATCCATGTATTCGGCTTTGCCAACAAACGAGATATTGCGTTTCACCACCAACATCAAAAATGCGGAGTCGAGAAAACTCACATGGTTCGGGCACAGAATTGCCGGCCCTGTTTCGGGGAGACGATCAAGTCCAGACACTTCGATTGACCACAAGCGACGGGCAACGGGGGCTAAAGCGGAGCGAGCACGGGTTTGGGCTTGACCGGCACCTTGTGCTTTCATGGCTGAGATCACCTGCCCCTCACTGACGCTGTGCGCATCTTATGCAGGAAAATTGGCTCGCTGGGAAGTTCTGAGTTTTAGAGAGTGATTCCTAACAAATGGGCGGCGGCTTGAGCCGAGAAACCTTGGGCAATTGCTTGATCAATAGCAGTCATGGCTGATGGAGTGTCTAAATCGTTATCGAGGTGTTCGCGAACTTCGTTCATCAAGTTCGGGGACTCTGGTAAACCGACACTGCCTGCCCACACATTGAGTCGCTCACGAGCCACTGGCATCTGATCGTTGGTCCATTCCCATTCAAAACGATAATGGTGTTGAATGATGGCCATCCGAATTGCGCGTGGATCCCACTCTTTTCTCAACGCATCAACAAAGACCAAGTTGCCAAGCGACTTCGACATCTTGGCACCGTCCATAAAGACCATGGCAACGTGCATCCAGTGCTTCACAAAAGGTGCGCCAGTAGCGGCTTCACTTTGCGCACGTTCACATTCGTGGTGCGGGAAAATGAGGTCGCTTCCACCACCGTGTAAATCAATCGTTTCACCAAGTTCGCGTAACGCCAAAGCACTGCACTCAATATGCCAACCTGGGCGCCCAGCCCCCCAAACAGCTTCCCACGAGGGTTCGTCAGAAGCCGACGGATGCCACAAGACGAAGTCAAGTGGATCGCGCTTGTTGGGGTTGTCGACATCGCCACCACGTTCACGGGCGAACTCAATCATTTGCTCGCGGGTGTAATGACTCACACTGCCGAATGAATCGAATTGACTGACGTCGAAGTACACCGAGCCACCAGCGACATAGGCAAAACCGCGTTCAAGAACCATTCCGATGAATCCGCGAATATCTGGAATCGCCGACGAGGCTCGAGGAGTTGAGTACACCGGCAAAGCATTGAGCGCTTCCATATCACGCTCAAAACGTGCTTCTTCTCCTGCAGCTAAATCGAGATAGTGCACACCAAGTTGGCGAGCCTTCGCGAAAAGCGGATCGTCCACATCGGTGACGTTACGAACACAACGCACTTCATGTCCAAGATCAATGAGGCGACGTTGCAAAACGTCGTACGCCATAAAGGTAGCAGCGTGTCCGATATGCGTTGCGTCATATGGGGTGATACCGCAGGTGTACATCAGCACACGCGGTCCAGGTTCGAAAGGCACGATGGCCTGACGAGCAGTATCGAACAGCCTGATTGGCAAGTGACTAACCCTTTTCTATTTTTGTTCGGGAATCGAACGGATACCTGTCAACTTAGGCGCTACTCGAGTCTTGTAGCGAACATTCAGTTGCAAAAGAACTGCGGTAAATGCCTCGATGGCCGTCGCATTAGAAAGTTGACCCGCATCAAGCGGACGACAGCCAGGAATCTTGTCAACGATGGCACTGACTTCTTTGAGCGCAGAAAGATCGTCCGAACAAATTAAAACATCTGAGTCAATAGGTTCGCCGATGTGTCCGAGTTCTTTTGCCGGAAGGTGATGGAAAGCAGCAACGACTCGACTGCGCGGCACTGCGGCCTGGATGTGGGCAGCCACACTCCCACGAGGAGGAAGAAGAGGTTGGAATTCGCCGGCCACGCGAACGAGCGCGTTGGCCATGCTGATAATGACTTTTCCAGCGAGTGCATCTGCGTTGTCTTGAACAGTGGTCGCGGCTGAATCCCACGGCGTGGCGATGACGACTAAATCACAATCCGATGCCGCAGCATTGTCTCCCCCAGTCAAAAAACCAGCGAGTTGAGGAAACTTCACGACGAACTCACTGGCGATTTCGTTGGCTCGATCGGCCGAGCGAGAGCCGATCACGGCGTGGTAGCCGATTGAGGCGAGGCGGGCGGCTAACGCTGAGCCGGCGGGACCAGTTCCGCCGAGTATTCCAATACGCATGGATACACAATGACACAGATGACCAGCGATTCCTTAGTTGACCCTTCAAGAACGGTGAAACAACTAGTTTGTTTCTATGAGTCTTCTTGCTGGTAAAAAAATAGTTGTCACGGGTGTTCTGACTGATGCTTCCCTTGCCTTCGGGGTCGCCAAATTGGCGCTCGAACAAGACGCCCAGGTTGTGCTCACCGGGGCTGGTCGAGCAATGTCATTGACGCAACGAACCGCTCGCAAACTCTCACAAACGGTCGAAGTTCTCGAACTTGATGTGACAGTCGATGAGCACGGTCCAAAAGTTCGGGATCATCTTGCGGCGTCATGGGGATCAGTCGACGGTGTTGTGCACTCGATTGGTTATGCACCTGAAGTATGTCTCGGTGATGATTTCATGGCTGCGACTTGGAATGACGTGGCGGTCGCGATGCAGATCAGCGCGTATTCACTGAAGCATCTGGCCGATGTCTTTGTGCCGTTGATGAAGCCGGGCGGCTCAATTGTTGGACTCGACTTCGATAACACGGTGGCGTGGCCGGCGTACAACTGGATGGGCGTCGCTAAGTCGACTCTTGAAAGTATCAACCGCTATTTGGCGAAAGAACTCGGTCCCAAAGGAATACGTTCCAACCTTGTCGCTGCAGGGCCCATCAAAACTATGGCGGCAAAATCGATTCCCGGGTTCAAAAAATTTGAAGATATCTGGGACGACCGAGCACCGTTGGGCTGGGATGTCACCAATGGCGAACCAGTAGCACGTGCCGTTGTTGCTTTGTTATCTGACTGGTTCCCCGCGACAACGGGATCGATGATCCACGTTGACGGCGGGTATCACGCCACCGGTGCGTGAGGCCAAGCTTTACAGACCGCTACGTTCCAAAATGTGGATGCCGCAAGCGGAACCCAAACCAATGACATGGGCCAGACCAACTTTGGCGTCCTTGATCTGACGATCGCCGGCTTCATTGCGCAGGTGATGACAGACTTCCCAAATGTTGGCGATACCAGTTGCCGCGATCGGGTGACCCTTTGATTCAAGACCACCTGAAACGTTGACCGGCATTGAACCATCGCGCCAAGTTGCACCACTCATGAAGAAGTCAACTGCGCCGCCCTCGGGGCACAACATCAAGTTGTCGTAGTGCACGAGTTCAGCGGTAGCGAAGCAGTCATGAAGTTCAACGAGGTCAAGATCACTCGGTGACACGCCGGCTTGCTCGTAAGCAATCTTGGCGGCGTTGCGCGTCAAGGTGTTGACATCGGGAAGAATCTGGCAAGCCTCTTCATACGGATCGGTGGTCAACACCGACGCCGAAACCTTGATGGCACGACGCTGTTGTTCTTTTGACAACGTACGGAGAACTTCACCTGATGTCACAACTGCTGCAGCAGCACCGTCACAGTTGGCCGAGCACATCGGACGAGTATTTGGGTACGCGATCATCATGTCGTTCATGATTTCGTCGAGAGTGAAGCGCTTTTGGTACGCAGCCATCGGGTTCAACACAGAGTGAGCGTGATTCTTTTCAGAAATCTTGGCAAACAGTTCAAATGAAACTCCGCCGTATTTGTGACCGTATTCCATTCCGACTTGTGCGAACGTTCCAGGCATGGTGTCGGTGCCGATACGTCCGTCAGTCGGCAATACGCTTCCGAAACGACCACGTGGCTCGAACTTATTGCCGTCCTTCTTTGAAACGCCGCCACCGCCGAGTAAACCCGCGCCAGCGAGCTTTTCTGCGCCAACGGCCAGACCCATACGGGCTTCGCCTGACTTCACCGCCATGATTGCGGTACGCAATGCAGTTGCTCCCGTCGCGCAAGCGTTGGCCACGTTGTACACCGGAATACCGGTTTGGCCGATTTGCTTTTGCAATTGCTGACCAAACCCAGCGCCCGCTCCCATCAGGTTGCCTGCTGCTAGAATTCCGATATCGGCCATCGTGACGCCTGCATCAGCCAATGCAGCAATTGCTGCTTCTGATCCGAGGTCAACAATGTCTTTGTCGGAATGCTTACCAAACTTGGTCATTGCGATTCCGAGGATCCAGATGTCGTCACTTGCCATGATGAGTGCCTTCGCTTTCGTAGTTGAAAAATGTTACTGAATGTGAATGAGATACGTGTGAAAAGATCAAACTAGAAAATCAAGCTGGTTCGAAGCCGAAACCAATTGCTTCGGTGCCTTCGTCGTCGGTTCCGAGGCTGTAAGTAGTCAGGCGAACTTTCATACCGAGAGTTACTTTTTCTGGAGTTGGTTCGGTGTTGATGACATTGCCGCGCACACTGGTGCCACCACAGTCGATGATTCCGGCAACGAACGGCACGGGAACTCCGGGAGCCGCGAAAGCAACAATCGTGAATGACTTCAAAATTCCGTCAGTGGAAATTGCGACCTTCTTGAAATCGTTCTTGAAACACTTTGCGCAAGCGTTGCGACGATCAAAGAATCGAGCACCACACGAGGTGCATTCGTTGGCAACGAGGTGGGGCTTGTCGCCCAGTTCTAGATAATCAACGTGTGGGATTTGGTTAGCCATGATGGATGCTCCGTTTAACGGTTGTTCGAACAGACTTACCCTAAACCTTCATGTGCCCCGAGCAGAAACCCTTGTGTCGGCACTTCCCAATTGGTGTCACCACTGTCCGAGGTGGACAACCTCAGATTTTGGCCTGCGAGTACGGGTTGTTGGAGAACCACTCGGTTGATCATCGGGGTGGCGATAACCCACGGCGATAGCCCCAACGCACGAAACTGATGGCGGCACCGCATATGCATCCAAAACAGTTCGGGGGTCACCGAAGAGTCCAAATAACAGAGCTCCCCAGCGTTTTTCTTCGATCAGAAGGAGAAGGTTTTCGGCTGCCATCGCCGCGTCGGTTAACCAAAATGGCGTGACCCAACGATCGGCATCGTCGAGCCCGTGTCCAGCCTTGTCAGGCTTGCTGTAACGCTCGGTGTAGGCGTCTTGGTCGCCAAGTACGAGAACGACTGCACTTGCGTCAAGCGCCCCTGGTGCTTTAACGCCGAACCAGTCCCCTGAACCAGAAACCTGCCAAAACTTTGTGAGCTCATCATCTGCCAATACGAGAAAGTGTGAACCTTGCGAGAACCCAGCTGATGGTGCCCGCAAAGCCAAGGCGCACATGTCGGTCAACTCCGTTGATGACGGTCCGCCGGAAAATCGTCGGGTCATGCGCCGCCGGCGCAACAATGCCTCGAGCGCACTCGAAGGATTGGGGTTACTTGAGTTTGCCAAGTTTGAGCAGATCCTCAGTCATCGTCCAGCCGTGAATGATCAAACAACCACCAACTGCGGGGTTCACCCCCGAGAACAACTCGGCGATCTCAGGTTTGATCTTGTCGGCCTTTGTTGATTCGTGGTCAAGAAAACCTGACAAGCCCTTTTTGGCAACGATGAATGTCTTTTCGTCGTATTGGGCATCGACACCGAAACGTCGAGCTAAGCGGCGACCCCAGGCCCGCTCTTCGCCAACTGCACGATGTCCAGGCCGAGGAATGAGTTCAGTGAGTTGTTTGAAGGCTTCGAGGCCTTCGGCCGAGACGAAACGGCTTCCGACGACGACATCTTCGTCAGGGAAAGCCATCAGGGCTCGGTGAAAGGCTTCAGCCATGAGACCTTTCAAAATCTGATCTCGTTTCGACGAACGCTTGACGCTCATCAAACCCAGCAAAACACACGGTGTGCCACCAATACGTTCAAGCGTGGAAAAGGTAAAACCCTGAACTTTGCCAGCCTCAATTGACGTGGTGCACAGCACCCAGTCTTCTTTGGCCTTGACGAGGCGCTCCATATCAAATGAGCCACCCATCGCGACCATGTCTTCGAGTTGAGCTTCCGTAAGAGCCGCGCAATCTATTGTTTCGACTTCGACGGACATGAAAACGGCTTCTCCCTGGTGGACCCGGAGCTGACGGATCCGGAATGATCTCCCCTATTCTGCCACTTGGAAGCGCGTCGCAGCGAAACGACCTTGTCGCAACGAGGGAAATAACGACCTAACGGACGACTCCGGCCCCAAATGCGACTCGTAATGGCGGGATGACCCGGTCGATATCAACCATGAATTCGGCACCCAGCTTCAGGATCTTGGCATCACCTATATGTAAAAACACATAGGAGGGCCCAGGGTATTTCGTCAGGATGGACTTCAGCCGAGCAACATTTTCTGGATCGAGCGCAACTGCCGGCAAGTTCAAGCGCAGTTCGGGTTCGCGGTTGGAAAGCTGTAATGGAGTGATCTCCATCGTGGCAACGCTGATGCGATCATCTTGTCGATTGACTCGACACTTCACTGCGATGATTGCTTCGTCAACAATCTTGTGTCCATGCGTCTGCAGGGTTTTGGTGAAGACAGTGAGTTCAACTCCCCCATACAAATCTTCGAGATGCACGATGGCCATCGGATCACCCTTTTTGGTGACCTTACGTTCGACTTTGGTGATGATTCCAGCCAGGGTCCAAATGGAACCATTTTCTGCTTCAGCCAACATTGCAGTAGTCGTCGTTGAATGTTTGTTCAACGACGACTCGTGACCAAACAATGGGTGGTCGCTGATATACAGCCCCAGCATTTCTTTTTCGAACTTCAGTTTGACTGACTTGTCATATTCATTTTCCGGAATGGGAATGTCAAGATCAAACGAGGGATCAGAATCGGTATCAATGGCATCGAAAAGACTCATGACTCCTTGGTCGGCTTCGGCGCGACGTGACACGGTGTCATCAACGATGTTTTCAAAGACCGCCATCAGACCTTGCCGAGGGTGACCCAAACTGTCGAAGGCGCCGGCTTTGATAAACGACTCCACGGCCTTTTTGTTGAGGCAATCGGTCGGAACACGCATCGCGAAATCGTGGAACGATTCGAATGGTCCGTTCGTTTGGCGTTCAGCAACAATTCGTTCGCAAATAGCGTGCCCGACACCCTTGATGGCGGACAGGCCAAAGTGGATCACTCGGTCTTCAACCTGCGGCGTGAAGTCAACATCGGAAACATTGATGTTGGGCGGTCCAACGGTAATTCCGCCCATTCTCGCATCAACGAGATAACCAGCAGCCTTATCAAGGTTGTCCTTAACGCTCGTGAGCATTGCTGCGAAATACTGGACTGGGTAATTCGCTTTCAGGAACGCTGTTTGGTAACAGATGTATCCGTAACCAAACGAGTGACTCTTGTTGAATGCGTAGTCAGCAAAGTTTTCGATGATGTCAAAAAGTTGCTTGCCGAGAATGTCACCGTATCCAGAAGTTGAACAACCCTCTTCAAACTTGGAACGTTCCTTCTCCATGAGGGCACGTTCTTTTTTGCCACATGCTTTTCGCAGGTTGTCAGCTTCGGCTAACGAATACCCAGCAAAACGTTGCGCAACGCGCATCACGCTTTCTTGGTAGATCATGAGCCCGAAGGTGTCGCCCAGTACTTCTTCAGCATCGGGATGGAAGTACTCGACCTTCTTGCGACCATTTTTACGATCAGCAAAGTCGTAGTGCATATTGACGCTCATTGGGCCTGGGCGATACAAAGCAATCACAGCAGACACATCTTCAAAGCTGGTCGGCGCCATCGCCCGAAGCAACTGTTGCATGGGCGGAGACTCGAGTTGGAAGACGCCGATGGTGTCGCCACGTGACAACAATTCGAAAGTCTTTTGATTATCTATCGGGATGGCATCAATATCAAAATCGGGTTCCGACAAACGAATCAGCGCCATTGCGTCGGAAATGACGTCCAAGTTGCGCAGACCAAGGAAGTCCATCTTCAACAGGCCGAGTGACTCAACACCATGCATTTCGAACTGAGTTGTTACTTGCGACTCTTCGATGGGCTTGCCAGCTTCAGGCTTGCGCTGCAGAGGCAGGTATGAGGTGAGTGGTTCCTTAGAAATCACCACGGCAGCCGCGTGAATTCCGGTTGAGCGCTTCAGACCTTCGAGTCCTTTGGCGACATCAATCACTTGCCGCATATCTTCTTCAGACTCGTAGATGTCGCGAAGTTCTTGAGCAGCTTGATACCCGTCTTTGTATTTCGGATCGAGTTCGAGACAATATTTGAGCGGGGTGTCTCGACCCATAACGAGAGGTGGCATTGCCTTAGCAAGTTTGTCGCCAACTGCGTACGGATGGCCCAGCACTCGAGCGGCGTCACGCACCGCATTGCGGGCTTTAATGGTGCCGAACGTGATGATCTGTGCCACGTGCTCACGACCATAGGTATCAGTTGCGTAGTGAATCATTTGTTCGCGATATCGCGAGTCGAAGTCCATGTCGATATCGGGCATTGAAATTCGGCTGGGGTTTAAGAAACGTTCAAAGAGTAAGTCGTAACGAATTGGGTCAATTTCGGTGATACCCAAGCAATATGCAACTGCACAACCGGCCGCGGATCCACGTCCGGGTCCGACACGAATACCCTGTTCTTTGGCGTATCGAATGAGGTCCCACACAATCAAGAAATACGAGGCAAAACCCATATCGCAAATGACTTTCGTTTCATAAGCCAATCGCTCGATGATGGATGGTGCAAGTTTGTCTCCCCAACGGCGTTTGGCGCCTTCGCGGGTGAGGTGATCTAAGTACGCGGCGTCATCTGTGAAACCGGGCGGAATTTTGAAGTTTGGCAATTGTGGTTTGCCAAATTCAATGGTGACATCCGCGCGCTCGGCGATCCAGAGCGTGTTGTCGCATGCTTCAGGAACTTCACGGAAGACGTAACGCATTTCGTTTGATGTCTTGAGGTAATGCTCGGTGCCTTCAAAGCGAAACCGCTTAGGGTCGTTGATCATCGAGTTGGTTTGAACACATAACAGCGCGTCGTGGGCATCGCTGTCGTGACGATGTACATAGTGTGAATCGTTGGTGGCAATCACCGGCGCACCAATTTCTTGGGCGATCTGCAGTAATTGCGGATTGGTCTTGGTTTGTGCAGCCAGACCGTGGTCTTGAATTTCTACGAAGAGGTTGTCTTTGCCGAAAATTTCTTGCAAACGTGCTGCTTTGATTTTGGCGTCTTTGTAATCATCTTTTAAGAGGGACTGCAAAACATGGCCACCCAGGCAGCCCGTCGTAGCAATGAGACCCTCGTGATATTTCTCAAGCAGTTCCCAATCCATACGAGGCTGGTAGTAGTAGCCCTCAAGGAAAGCCAAACTCGATAATTGAATGAGGTTCTTATAACCGATGTTGTTCTCGGCGAGCAGCGTGAGGTGGTAGTACAACTTGCGGCCGCCCTCGGTGTCACCACCGGAGTCGTCAACCTGGCCACGCCGACTGGGGCGTTCAAAACGAGTTTCGTAGGCCATATAGGCCTCGGTACCAATGATGGGCTTGACACCTTGAGCCCGACATTCTTTGTAGAAGTCAAGAACTCCGTACATGTTGCCGTGATCGGTCATTCCGAGAGCGGGTTGACCATCGGCGACTGCCTTAGCGACGAGTTCATCGAGTTTGGCTGCACCATCGAGCATCGAGAACTCGGTGTGAACATGGAGATGGGTGAAAGAGTCGCCCAACACCAACCTCCTTACTTCTCGGTGAAACCCGAACGATTCGGGCTCCAAATCTCATCAATGTGGTTTAGGAACAGTAGCAGTGACCTACAGGTAAGTTCCTGGGAGTCCGGCGCTCTCGGGGCCATTTTGCGGAGATTGGTTGGGGGCACCGGGGTTGATCTGACGTAGTTGTTCATATTGCTGGCGGGCGGCTATTTGTTGGGCAAACAATGTTGCCTGGATGCCATGAAAGAGACCCTCGAGCCAGCCCACCAATTGGGCTTGGGCGATGCGCAGCTCTCCGTCGCTTGGAATGCCATCTGAAAATGGAAGGGCCAACATGCGCAACTCTTGCTGAAGGTCGGGAGACAGCGCATCAGCAAGTTCGACAACTGAACGTTCGTAAATCTCGGCGAGTCGTTCACGGCTACCAGCATCAAGTTGTGAGTTACGCACTTCTTCAAGTAACTGCTTCACCATAGATCCGATACGCATGACCTTGGCAGGTTCGGTCACCGATTCTGTGACAGGAACTTCAGATTCTTGGAGACCAGCGAGAGACAATGGTGAAACTACTTCTCCCTCTATTTTTTGTGAATTGATGTTGCTTGGATCAGGGATGCTCATACGTAGATCACATTCTACACTCGCACATTTGCCATCTGATTTCAGACTGTTTGGGCGAGAAAAGGTACGAACATTTCATCACTGGTCAATGAACCGTGCCGACACACCAAACTAAATGGACCCGAATCCAAGGGATCGTCAAAAGTTGTTGCGGTAAACGGGACAAGAGCTACGTCGCCAAGACGACGTTTGACTTGATCAGACATCCGACCACCGCGTGCAGGTCCGAGCCATGCTTCTTCAACTACTTGATCTCGAGAGGCAATCCAAGCGAAGTTTCCGTACGCATCGGTAGCCACTTTAACGAGATCATCCTCGTGACCCCGTTTGGCATGCAGCCAGCGGAATCGACCTTCACCCGATTGATGATGAAGCAAACTCTTGATGTCTTCGGACAGATGTACGACATTGTCGCCAACTTGGACTTGACCATGATCGGCTGTAATCGCCAAAGTCGTTCCACGTGGCAATGCTTCAAGGAGTGCACCGACTAGCCAGTCGGTTGCCGTGATTTCGGCATCGTAAAAGGGCCCAAATCCACGTTCGTGAGCGATCTTGTCAATGCCGTCGTAATACGAATAGACAAACTTTTCACCTGCTGAAATCAATTGCGTACATTGCGCAACGATTGAACTTGCGGCGCGCCACCCACACGGTCGAGTCCCCCGTAAGTGAGCCTCGGTGAACGCTGTTCCTTCAAGCTCGGCGCGACTCACGACAGGTATTGACATTCCGGCGAACGGTGGAATTGGTTGCACGGTTGCCGGTGGATGCACTTTTCGAAGGTCGCGGGAATCAGACCACCACCGCAATGAATTCATGATCGAGTCACCCATATCCATGCGGTAACCCACGATTCCATGTTCGGCGGGGGTCGAACCTGTCACCAGACTGGTTAACGCGCTCGCTGTAGTGCTCGGAGCAATTGTTGTGATTGACCCACCAGTCATCGCCAGCAAGTTCGGGGCGAGGTTCGCGTGGCGTTGCAACTGCTCGAACCCCAGGCCATCAATGACCAACAAAACGATACGTTCGGCAACTTGTAGCGGTTGCGGGAACCATGAGGGTCGCTGGCCTGGGCTCAATAAAAGGCATCCAGGCATGATTCCGGTCAAGTTTGCACCCGAGTAGTCGGGAATATTGGGCTTGGGAATCATGTCTACATCTTTCACCAACAGAGAGGAAAAAGCCCGCATTGAAGCGTGAAGTTGAAAGGTGTTTGTTGCTGTGATGACACGTTAATTCGTATGAAGAGGGTCTCAACCTCCTACGATGACAATGTGCGTGTTTCTACAAGGGGTGACTATGCCTGCCGAGCTTTGCTGTCACTTACTCTGCACGCCGGCGAACCCGGACCGACTTCGGTTCGCGACATCGCTGATCGCACCGGACTTCCTCAGCCCTATCTCGAACAAATCTTGCTGGCGCTGAAAGGTGCGGGTCTCGTGAAATCTAAGCGGGGTGTCGGTGGTGGTTACACCTTGGCGAGGTCTCCCGAAGAAATTCGCTTGAATGACATCATTGCCGCCGTCGATGGTCCGATCACATTGGGTGACTTTGGTGAGCCCCATCAAGACGGATCGTGCGACCATGAAGGTCAATGCGTTTTGTTGGCCATTTGGAAACACACTGGCGATCACATGCGAGAACACCTCGCCGGCTTTACATTGGCCAATGTTGCTGATGCTGCCAATGGCAAAAGTTCGTGGCCTGAAACAACGCATCACGATTAATACGTGACAGCATCTTGAGTTGCGCTTTTAGTTGGCGCGAATTTCTTTGGCAATTGCGGATAACACTCCGTTGACATATCGACTAGAGTCATCAGTGCTGAAAGTCTTCGCAAGTTCGACGGCTTCGTCCATGATGACAGCTTTTGGAATTTCGTCGCGCTTCAATAACTCAAATGTGGCCATGCGCAAAATATTGCGATCGAGACACGGCATTCGTTCAATCGTCCAACCATCGGCGTGCTTGATAATCAGTTGATCAATCTCGGGTGCTAGATCGGCAACGCCGCGAACGATTAACGCTGTGACGTGATCAGGATCATCAACTAACCCAGCAAGAACTGAGTGGCCGTCGAGGTTTTTGGTGTCAGCTTCGTACAGAAGCGTTAATGCACGTTCACGAGATTGTGAACGTGGATCAACATGCGATGAACGCGATCGGCGAGATGCCACAATCAGACTCGCGTCAAGTATTCGCCTGAACGAGTATCGACCTTAACTTTGTCGCCAATGTTCACGAACAACGGAACCTGAATGGTCTTACCTGTTTGCAGTTCGGCCGGCTTGCGAGCGCCAGAAACACGGTCGCCTTGCATTCCGGGTTCTGTATTGGCGATCAGCAGTTCAACGGAGGCCGGAATTTCAACCGACACAATCTCATTATTGTGTGTGGCAATAATGGCGATCATTGATTCGATGATGTAGTCGGCAGCATCTCCGAGTGCAACTGGCGAAACGTTGATCTGATCGTATGATTCGGTATCCATGAAGACGTAGTCGTCACCGTCGCGGTACAAGAACTGCATGTCCTTCTTTTCAAGCATGGCCTGTTCAACGCGAATTCCGGCGTTGAAAGTCTTTTCTAAGACGTTGCCCGTCTTGAGGTTGCGCAGCTTGGTGCGCACGAAGGCTCCACCTTTGCCGGGCTTCACATGTTGGAATTCGATGACGGTAAAGAGGCCGTTATCAAGTTGCAGCGTGATGCCGTTTTTTAGGTCGTTAGTTGTAATGGCGGGCATGTTGGATCCTTGGGAGATGTGTTCAAAATTCGGCAACCATGTTCGGTGATGACCACGAGGTCTTCAACACGGAAACCGCCGAACCCCCCACGATAGAGCCCAGGCTCGACAGTCACGACGTCTCCAGGCTGAAGAATTGCGGTCGCTGACGAATTTATGAAGGGTTCCTCATGGATCTGCAGACCAACTCCGTGGCCGGTTCCGTGGGTGAAATACTGCTCAAGGCCGGCTTCCACGAGCACTTTTCGGCAGGCAGCGTCAACTTCGGATGCCAAAACACCTGGGCGACACATGGCAACTCCGGCTTGCTGTGCTGTCTGAACGGCTTCATAGAACTCAGATTGTTCTGCGCTCATCGGTCCAATCACGAAGGATCGGGTCATGTCGGAGTGATATCCCGCAACAAGGGCACCCACATCGATGATGACGGTGTGACCGTTTTCGATTTTCGTCGCCGTTGGATGATGGTGTGGGCGGGCAGCATTGATGGTTCCGCTGGCCACGATGGTGTCGTATGAGGGTCCATCAGCCCCTAATTTGCGCATGGTGTAGTCGAGTTCGTCCCGAAGATCACTCTCGGTTAGCCCTTGTGAAAGTAATCCTCGGCACTGGTTGAGTGCTTGATCGGCGATGAGACAGGCCGATTCAATGAGCTTGATTTCTTGTTCATCCTTGATACGTCGGAGGAATTTGCTCGATGCATCAAGGGGTACGAGCGAATTTCCTAGTTCGCCTTGAATTAAGCAAAAAAGTTGATGCGACATACTTGAATCTTGAAACTGAATAACCGAGGCACCTTGAGTCAGTGATTTAGTTGTACTGATCATGGCTGCTTGTGTGCGACATTCAATAACTTCAACGTTGGCTTGATGCGTTGCAATCTCGGCGCGAGCCTGTTCGGTATATCGGCCATCTGTGATGAGGAACATTTTGTTTGCGTGAGTAATCAACCACGCATGTGAACCCGAAAATCCGGTGAGCCAACGAATATCTGAAAGATCGGTGATCAAACAAGATGATGAAGATCCCCGACTCAGAAGTTCAAATAATCTCTCAGCACGCGCTGAAGATCCTTGAGTTGTCATTGCTATGTCACTTGAGTAGGCGTGCAACAGCGTTGACGGCTAGCTCGTATCCCAACATTCCGAGACCAGCGATCGTGCCGTTCGCAACCGGAGCAATCACGCTGGTGTGGCGCCAAGGTTCACGCGCATTCGGATTTGAAATGTGAACTTCAATGACTGGACCAGAGAAAGTTGCGAGAGCATCATGAAGACTCCAGGCGTAATGCGTGAATGCTCCAGCATTAATAATGATTGCGTCAACTCGTCCGCGCGCTGCGTGTATGGCGTCAACCAACTGGCCTTCGTGGTTCGTTTGGAAATCTTCGAGGGTGAAACCAGCCTCACTCGCCCAACCAGCAACGCTAGAAACATAATCGGCAAGTGTCGCCGTCCCATAGATCTCGGGTTCGCGTTGTCCCAAAAGGTTGAGGTTCGGACCGTGAAGTAAAAGGATGGTTCCCACGTTGACGACGATACCCGCTCGACCCGAGCGAGGCTGTCAACTTTAGAATTGGAACTTTACGACTGGCTGAAATGTACGAGTTCGGAACGCACTATTTCAGGTGAAATATTGGCCACGATTTCGAGACCTTGTGGCGAATCCAAGATGAAGGTCAATCCTTGCAGAGCCTTCTTGTCACGGGCCATTGCGGCCATGAGTTGATCAATATCAAGACCTGCTGGCATGCGGGTTTGCAATGAGTAGGTCTGACCCACAACAAGTTCGTGATAATCGACTCGGGAGTCGTCAATTCGTCCAAGTGCCCGAGCTAAGCGTGCGGCGAAGATCAGGCCGATCGCCACAGCTTCTCCGTGCGCCAGTTGATGTTGGCCAACTGTTTCTAAAGCATGCGCCAAGGTATGTCCATAATTCAGGAAGGCCCGCTTGCCAGATTCACGTTCATCTTGTTCAACGAACGAACCCTTAATGGCGACACATCGTGCGACACGCTCATCAAGACTCAAAGCCAAGAGATCGTCGCCCGTTAAGAAGTGGTACTTGGCTACTTCGCCGAGTCCGCACCGTAGTTCTCGTTCGGGCAATGTGGCCAGAGAATCAAGATCACAAAAGACAGCGCTCGGTTGCCAAAACGCACCAACAAGATTCTTTCCTTGAGGAAGGTTGACTCCGGTCTTGCCACCAATGGCTGCATCGACCATCGCCAACAATGATGTCGCCACGTGCACGACAGGTGTTCCACGGTGCCAAGTTGATGCAGCGAATCCGGCGATGTCAGTCACCATTCCCCCGCCGACTCCGATAATCACATCGTTGCGAGTCATGCCCATGTCGGCAAACTCTTGGCTCAAAGTTTCAATAGTCGCGAGCGACTTGGCTGACTCCCCCTGACCGATGATCACTGTTTTTGATTCAATGGGAAGCGCGAGATTTGCTGGAATTCCTTCTTGAGTAATGAAGACGGCTCGACGAGCAGTGGCAGGAAGAAACTGAGCAATGTGTTGGTTGACGCCGTGGCCAATGAGAACGGGATACTCCCGACCAGGAAGTCGAACGTCAATGCGATGAGTTGTCATGAGTTCGCCTCCAATCGAGTCTCGAATAAAACTTTGTCGATCACGTCTTGTACTTGTAAGCCTTCCACATCAATTTCAACTGATGAAACTTCGCGGTACAGACTTTCGCGTTCAACGTACAATTTCTGCAGCCTTTCCGCAGGGTTGCCATCAATGAGGGGACGATGCCCATCACCTTTGGCGGCCCGCTGCCCGATTCGTTCAAGCAAGATCGGCAATGGTGCGTTCAACCAGATCACATGCTGAGCGCTCTTTAAAAGTTCGCGGTTGTCGGCGCGAAGAATGATTCCACCAGCACCTGCGATCACATGAGGAGTTGAAAGTTGCCAAGCTGCAACAAGTACTTCATGTTCTAATTGACGAAAGTACTCCTCGCCTTCTGCTTCGAAGATCTGACGCACGGTACGGCCAGTCGTTCGGGTGATCTCGTCGTCGGTGTCAAGAAACTCCCAACCCAATTTGTGAGCGATTCGACGGCCAACGGTGCTCTTGCCAGTGCCCATGAGACCCACTAACACCAAATGGGGTGCTGGTGAAGTCGGTGGGTTCATAAAGGTTGAGTCGCCGACTTCGCGTTGCGGACGAATTCAGCAACAGAGTCGCCACCAAATTTGCGTTGAGCCTCGGCTGCAAGAACCAGAGCCACCATTGTTTCAGCGACGACCCCCATGGCTGGAACAGCAGTGACGTCGGTACGTTCTTTGAACGAGACGCCTGCTTCTTTGGTGATGACGTCAACGGTGGGCAATGTCGGTTTGTTGAGAGTGGCAAGGGGCTTCATCGCTGCGCGCACAACAAGAAGTTCTCCAGTGGTAATGCCGCCTTCGGTTCCGCCAGCAAGAGTTCCGGTGCGCACAAAACTCTCGGTTGCTTCATCCCAATGGATGGGGTCGTGACCATTACTGCCGCGACGGGTTGCAACTTCAAAACCATCACCGATTTCTACGCCTTTGACTGCTTGGATACTCATGATGGCTTGAGCAAGCAATGCATCGATCTTGCGATCCCAGTGCACATGTGAACCGAGGCCAACAGGAACTCCGTAGGCAAGAACTTCAACGATGCCACCGAGTGAGTCACCTTCTTTGGCAGCCTGTTCAATTTCGGTGACCATGCGGTCTCCGGCCTCTGTATCAAAACTGCGAACGGGCGACTCGTCCACTTGATTGAGATCAGATGGTGTCGGACGACGACTGCCATCAGATTTGGCCGTGCCCATTGAAATGACGTGTGAGATGACCTCAACGCCGATCGTGCGAAGTAACGCCTTTGCTAATGCTCCTGCCGCAACTCGAGCAGCCGTCTCGCGAGCGCTCGCGCGTTCAAGCACATCGCGGGCATCGGTAAAGCCGTACTTCTGCATACCAGCGAGATCGGCGTGGCCTGGTCGAACCTTTGTCAACGGGTCTGCAGTAGCTCCAGGAGCTGGATCCATTTCTTTATGCCACTTGTCTGAACGGAACCATTCACTGTTCTTGATCTCAATGGCTACTGGTGAACCAAGGGTTCGACCATGGCGCACGCCACCAACCAAAGTGACCTCGTCCTTTTCAAACCTTTGTCGCGGTCCACGACCGTACCCAAGACGCCGCCGTGACAATTCGATCTGAATATCTTCAACGGTGATGGGCAATCCAGCAGGGAGACCTTCGACGATAACGACTAAGGCTTGACCATGGGATTCGCCGGCGGTGAGGTAGCGCAACATTGGGAGTCAGGTTACCGCTGACTTACGCGAGCGCCTGTAATGCTGCCTGGTACATATCGGACACATTGGGCACAAGACCAGTCCAAATCTGTTGCTGAAGAGCCGCTTGGTGGACCAACATGCCAAGGCCATCGATGGCTAGTGCTCCGCGACGACGGGCCTGACGTAAAAGTTCGGTCTCAATGGGGTGATAGACCAAATCCACAACGATGTGATCAGGGCGAATTAGATCGACTGAGATCGGACTCACCGATACATTTTTGGACACAGTCCCTGGGCTCTTAGTCATCCCGACACTGGTGGCATTGATGATGATGTCGCTATTCGCCGCTGCTGCAAAAAGCGATGTGCTGTCTGTGGTTGAGACAGCAGTGGCGATTGAGGGGGCTAGAGCGACGGCCATCTGAGCGTTATCGAGTGATCGATTGGCAACAAAGATTTGCCGACATGCATGACGATGAAGCGCATCGATGACCGAGCGAGCGGCTCCCCCTGCTCCCAGAATCAAAATTGCTTGACCGTTAACGCTGACGCCTTGTTCTTTGAGGCTCGCCACGAGACCGTCGCCATCGGTGCTGTGACCGATCAATGAACCATCGGCGGCAACTTCAACGGTGTTGACACTGTGTAAAGCCTGAGCTGCTGCACTCACTGCATCAACTAAAGAAGCGATCGCGGTTTTGTGTGGCATGGTGACCGACAGCCCCCGCAGACCGAGAGTCTTCATCGCATCTAGGGCCGACTGAGCCTCGCCCTCTTTGACTTCGCAGGCGACATACACCCAATCAATTCCGAGTGATCGAAAACCAACGTTATGAATGACCGGAGACAGACTGTGCTTGACAGGGTCTCCAATCACGGCAGCAATTGATGTGCCAGCATGTATTCGTTTTTCGCTCAGTGCGATTTCAAAAGTTTGTTGAGTTGAGGTCATGTCAGAGAACTCCTGCAATGATCGCCGCTTGAACGTTGGCTTGATGTTGCGCCAACGTTGCGGCGAACACGTGGTGTCCGTCTTTGTCGGAGAGCACATAGTAGATGTACAAACAAGGGGAACCGTCGGTGATTTCTCGACAGATTGGGTCGCCAGCTGATGGATTTGGTGCAGGATTCAACGCAGCATTGATTGCGGCGCGTCCCGGATTTGCAATGGGCGTTGGCGGCAACCCGGTATGAAGATACGAGTTGTACGGGCTGTCAATGGCCTTCAATTCGACAAAAGGTAAATCTGGATTCTGTTTGTACAAAAGGGTGGCATCAACTTCGAGAGGCATGCCAAGAGTCAGACGATTGTAGATAACTCGAGAGATTTTCGCCCGATCTTCGGGCACTTTTGCCTCTCGTTCAATGATTGAGGCGATCGTCAATACCTCGTACGGGCTGAGGCCAACGGTATTCATTGAATCGTCAAGGCCCTCTTGTCTCCCGACACGTTCCATCAGTTTGAGCATTTGTTGAGCGACCTGTGTCGCAGTTTCGTCGCCGCTGATGAGATAGGTATCAGGAAAGAGCAAACCTTCAAGGCTCGTCACAGCATCAGGTTGATAGACAGAACGGACGGCAGAAATCTCCGCCAAGGTGTCGCCCGTCTTGGCGAGGAAGTCAGATTCTTTGACCGACTTCACAACTTCGCCAAGTCGTTGTGCCATTTGTTGCAAAGTAAAACCTTCGGGGAAGGTGACCTTGGTCAAAGTTTCGTTAGGTGGTGTTCGTAGAACTCGCAGAATATTGCCGACGTGATCGTGCGGTTTCAACGTATAGAAACCAGCAGCAACAACAAGTCCACCTTTTGACGAAACATAGGAACGGAAAACGGAATCGTTCACAATGAAGCCTTCTTGTTCAAGGCGTTTACTGACCGAAACTAAGTCATCTGTTTCGGTCACGGTAAAGATTTCGGCGGCACCTGGATCTCCTGGTGGGTTGACCTGACGTAAATACCAAAATTGATAACCACCGTAAACAACTGCCACGATCGCGAGAATCGCGACGAGACCGAGGGCGATGCGATTGAGGATTTTTCTGCTCGGAAACCGAGAAAGTGGCGAGACGGCAACATGAATTTTGGGAAGGACCTGATACGGGTCTTGTGTTGATTCATCGCCTGTCGAACTGTCACGGCTCATGAGTTGCGACGTCTTTCTAACCACGCTTGCAACATGATGGCAGCGGCAACTTTGTCGACGAATTGACGTCGGGCAGTAGCACTGAGTTCGGCTTCTTTCAGCACTCGGTCAGCAGCGACGGTTGTCATTCGCTCATCAAACATTTCTACGGGCACAGAAAGAACCGTACTGAGTCGACGGGCTTCGGTGGTGGCGGCCTTTGCTGCCGGTCCGTGTCCGCCAGACATCAAAAGTGGAAGACCAACAACAACAATCTCGGCTTCTTCTTCAATCACCAAGTCAAGAATCTTTTGGTGATCTAGCCGAACTGACTTACTGCGGAAAATGACTGAATGAGGGCTGGCAATCGTGCCTGAAAAATCACTGACTGCGACGCCGATGCGTTTTGTACCGAGGTCGAGTCCGATGGCTCGCATCAGCTGCGTGCCGCCTCCTGCGCTAAACGAAGAGCTTCAGGGATTCCCTCAGGATTCTTTCCACCAGCAGTCGCGATATCGCCCTTGCCGCCCCCGCCGCCGCCGACAGCTTTTGCTGCCGCAGTAATTAACTGAGCGGCGTTCTTTCCGCTTGCTGGATCAACAGCACCCACGAGCGACACTCCTCCACCGGGCGAAACTCCGATGAGGACGACTGTGTGCACATTGGGTTGTTGACGAACCGCAATCGTAAGGTCTCGTAGATCTCCAGGTGTCAAGTCATCAACTTGAGTAACAACGATTCCGTCGACGGCTTCAGCGGCAAGAGCTGCCGCAGCAGTAACTGCTAATCGAGAACGCAAAGTCTTGTTCTCATCTTGCAGCCCCTTGATGTCATCTACTTTGCGCTGGACGCCAATCATCAACTCATCAGGACCAGATCCGACGAGACGCGCCGCATCGGCTATAACGCGACGATCATGTTGTAAAAGATTCAAAGTGCGAGTTCCGGCGACTGCTTCAATGCGACGCAAGTTTGCGCCAACTGAACCTTCGGAAATCACTTTGATGATTCCGATGTCACCTGTTGCTGAAACGTGGGTACCACCACACAACTCAACAGAGGGTCCGGCCGAAAGAACACGTACGCGGTCACCGTATTTGTCGCCGAAGAAAGCAATCGCTCCCTTGGCGAGTGCTTCTTCTTTGGAAGATTCAGTGGAATCAACATGTTCGTTCGAAAGTGTGAGACTGTTCGCAAGTTCTTCAATACGCAGTAACTCTTCTTCGGACACGGCGTCGTAATGACTGAAGTCAAAACGTAGGCGTTCATCGTCCACGAGTGATCCTGCTTGCTTCACATGCTCACCCAGAACTTGGCGTAGCGACCAATGCAAAATGTGGGTTGCCGTGTGGTGGCGACGAATCGCTAACCGACGTGTCGCATCAATATCGGCACTGACACTTTGATTCACCATCAGACTGCCGGAAACAACCCGACACTGGTGACGGCGAAGGCCGGGTAATGCAAAAGTGGTGTTGATGACTTCGTAACGATTGGCTCCAGAAGAGATGAAGCCCGTATCGCCTACTTGGCCGCCGCTTTCGGCATAGAACGGAGTGCGATCGAGGAAGAGATCAAAGGTTCCGTCGTCGTCTGGAATAATGGCCAAAATTTTGGCTTCACAAGAATCGAGTTCGTATCCAACAAATTCTGTGGTACCGAATTCTTCCATGGCTTCGCGATACAAATCGTGACGATGTGAATCAACTTCTCCACCTTTACGGGCAGCCTTGGCGCGTTGGCGCTGCTGGTCCATTTCGGTGTTAAATCCTTCAATGTCAATTGCTAAGTCGCGTTCGTTCACTATTTCTTCAGTGACCTCAAGCGGGAAGCCGTAGGTGTCGTGCAACAAGAATGCCGCCGATCCCGACAACACTTTGTTCGACTTTGCAGCCGATTGCAATTCGTCTTCCAAAATGGTGAGACCGGTTTTCAGGGTTTGACGGAAGCGTTCTTCTTCTTTGGTGAGCACTCCCATGATGAAGTCTTTTTGCGCGACGACTTCGGGGTACGCCTGGCCCATGGTGGTGATTGCCGTTTCAACAAGTGATGGCATGACGAGCTTTTCAGTTCCGAGCAAATAGGCATGGCGCACGGCGCGACGAATAATGCGGCGAAGTACATAACCGCGACCTTCATTCGACGGGAAAACGCCATCGCCGACAAGCATGGTGCTCGAACGAGCGTGTTCAGCAAGTACTCGCAATGAAAAACTGGCACGATCTTCGTAATCGCCAATCTTGTACGTTGCGCCAGTCACGGATTGGGCAGTTTCAACGATGGGGAAAATTGCGTCGGTCTCCCACACGCTGTCTTTTCCTTGTACCAAAGCCAAGATGCGCTCAAGTCCGGCGCCAGTGTCGATAGAAGGCTTAGGTAACGGTGTACGAGTGCCATCAGGGGCCTGGTTGTACTGCATGAAAACCAAGTTCCAGAACTCCATGAAGCGATCGCCGTGTGGATCATTCAGCGGGCCACCATCGGGTCCGAACTCAGGTCCACGGTCGATGTGCAATTCAGAACACGGACCACACGGACCGGTGTCTCCCATTTGCCAGAAGTTGTCTTTGTCACCTAAACGCTGAATGCGATTCATGGGCACACCGACTTGCTCGTGCCACATTGCTTCGGCCTCGTCATCACTGGTATGGACGGTCACCCAAATGCGATCGCCATCAAACCCAAGGTTCTCGGTGACGAATTCCCAGCTCCAAGGAATCGCTGACTCTTTGAAGTAGTCACCAAATGAGAAGTTGCCCAACATCTCGAAGAACACCAAGTGTCGCTTGGTACGACCAACGTCATCAAGGTCGTTGTGTTTGCCACCGGCCCGTGCGCACTTCTGAACTGTTGCTGCTCTGCTGTACGGCGGAACTTCATCACCAACGAAGTACGGTTTGAAGGGCACCATGCCCGCCACGGTGAAGAGTACCGTCGGGTCGTGAGGAATGAGGCTCGCCGAAGCGACAGGAGTGTGTTGACGATCGGCGAAAAACTGGGTGAAGGCCGAGCGCAGTTCGTTGGCGGTGCGGGGGGTTTGCGGAGACATGACCCCGAAATGATACCCAAGGTTCATCGTCGGAATAAGGGTTATTGGCATAACCTATTCGTGTGAGCAACTCAGCCAAAGAAAAATCATCCAAATCAACCGCTGTGACGAAGCGCAAAGCGATCCCCGTGACTGGATTGTCAGGTCGCCATGAAGATTTGCACGAAATGCTGTCGTTTGAAGATCCGAAAGAACAAAGGTCATGGATCTTTGATGCAACCTTCATGCGCTCATCGTGGAAGTGCATTTTCGGCGAAGGTTGCCAAGGCATTCTTGATGTGGCTTCGCCTGAACTCAATCAAGGCTGTTGTTCTGAAGGCGCTCACTTCGTCGATGAAGACGATGTCGCCAATGTCGTGAAGGCTGTTGTTCGACTGACCGACAAGAATTGGCAGTTCAAGGACAAGGCCAAGAAAAAAGGATTCCTAAAAAAGAATAAGGAAGGCGACACTTTGACGCGCCGCGTCGACGGCGCTTGCATTTTTTTGAATCGTCCTGGCTTTGAAGGTGGAGCCGGATGTGCGTTCCACATTGCTGCAACCGAAGCAGGCGAACGTCCGCTCGATTGGAAACCAAATGTATGTTGGCAACTCCCCTTACGTCTGGAGTATCACACCGATACCAACGGTTGGGTCAACACAGTTGTCCGTGAATGGAAACGACGCGACTGGGGCGACGGCGGAACCGATTTGCATTGGTGGTGCACCGATAACTCTGACGCATTCGTCGGTAAAGAACCGGTCTACAAGTACCTCAAGGAAGAGATCATTGAGTCTGTTGGCGCAAAGGTCTACGAACTTTTGGTTGAAGCTCTTGAGCGCCCCACTGGTGTTGCTCTTCCCCACCCCGTGTTGACGGTGAAGAAGAGCAAGTAACTAGTTGGCCTTCTTGAAGGCTTTTCGACGATCTTCAGGGTTGAGATAACGCTTACGAACGCGGATCGCTTTCGGAGTGACTTCAACGAGTTCATCATCAGCAATCCATTCGATTGCCGTTTCGAGTGTGTGAATACGCGGTGCAGCAAGTTTCACGCCATCGTCGTGACTGTGCGTACGAATGTTGTTCTTTTCTTTGGCGCGAACTGCGTTGACGACCATTTCGTCGCCACGTGCGCTTTCACCAACAACCATTCCTTCGTACGTTTTCTCACCTGGTTCCACGAAGAGTTCTCCACGAAGCTGCAGGTTGTCCAAAGCGTAGGCAGTCACCATTCCTTCGCGGTCGGCGATCATTGCACCACCGAGACGGTGAGGAAGCTCTCCGCACCACGGCATCCAACCGGCATGGTTTTGGTGCAACATTGCAGTACCACGAGTGGTGGTCATCAAGAGCGAACGGAAACCAATGAGGCCACGACTTGGGCATTCGAAGGTAATCACGGTTCGACCCGGGTCGCCCGAACGTAAATCGGTGACTCGACCTTTACGAGGAGCCAAAGCTTGTGTGACTGCGCCGACGTATTCGTCGGGTACGTCGCATACACCGCGTTCGAGTGGTTCGAACTTTTTGCCGTTGACTTCTTTGGTAATGACTTCGGGGCGGCTCACTTGAAGTTCAAAGCCTTCGCGTCGCATTCCTTCAATAAGTACGGCTAACTGAAGTTCTCCGCGGCCCGCAACTTCCATCACGTCAGCAGAATCAGTTTCGTGCAACTTGATGGACACGTTTCCGAGAATTTCTTTGCGCAAGCGATCAATCAAGTGACGGCTCGTGAGGTACTTGCCGTCACGGCCAGCGAAAGGTGATGTGTTGACGCCAAAGGTCATACGCAGCACGGGTTCGTCAACAGTGAGTCGCGGAAGAGCTACCGGTGTTTCAGCAGAGGCAATGGTGTCGCCAATTTCAACTTCAGGGAAACCAGCTACGACGAACAGGTCGCCCGCACGAAGTTCATCAACTTCAACGCGACTGACGCCCATGTAGGCCATCAATTGTGAAAGTCGACGCTTCAACGGCGGTTGTCCTTCAGCGAACTCTTCTTCGAGCAAGGCCACGTTCTCGCCTTTACGCATCACGCCTTGATACACGCGACCAATTGCCAAACGACCGAGGTACTCAGACGCATCAAGGTTGGTCACAAGAGCTTGCAACGGAGCACTTGAGTCGCCGCCTGGTGCGGGGATCCGCTCAAGAATGGTGTCGAGCAGTGCCGAAAGATCGGCGTCAGCCGCCGGCATTCCGAGACCAACCATGGTTCGACCTTCACGAGCAACGGCTGAAATCACGGAGAAGTCAATGTGGTGGTCATCGGCCTCGAGGTCGATAAACAACTGATAGACCTCGTCGAGAACTTCTTCAGCACGAGCGTCGCCACGGTCAACTTTGTTGATGACCACGATGGCCGGCAAGTTCAAAGAAAGTGCCTTCTGCAAAACGTAACGAGTTTGTGGTAGCGGGCCTTCGGCGGCATCAACGAGCAACAAAATGCCGTCAACCATCGTGAGCGCTCGTTCGACTTCTCCACCAAAGTCAGCGTGACCAGGTGTGTCAACCAAGTTGATCTTGGTGTCCTTGTAGATCACCGAAGCAGCCTTGGCCAAAATGGTGATTCCTCGCTCGCGTTCTTGATCATTCGAGTCCATGACTCGATCGACCACCGCTTGGTGGGCAGCAAAGGTTCCGGTTGCCCGCAACAGAGCGTCCACGAGAGTTGTTTTTCCATGGTCGACGTGCGCGACTAACGCGACATTTCTTAGTTGTGTATACATATCAGTTGTGGACAACCGGCTTAGGCCAGGTCGTCGTCCTCGTCCTCAGCCTCAATCTCGTCTTCATCGTCAAACACGACTCCGTACTTTTCGGCTAAGGCTGCGTACTCATCATCTTGAGAACGCGGTTGCGAGTCTCCGCCACCAAGGCCGAGATCAAAGGCACTGGGGCCTGCTTGCTTCAATTTTCTCGCTTCTTCGAAACGACGATGACGACCCTTTTTCACGGCAGGGCTCCGAACTTGTGAGAGGGGTAAGCGGTGGTTACGAAAATGAGTGGCACAGGCCTGAGAACAGGACGCACCGACTCAAAATCGGCCAAGTCACGTGACTGCTCACACGACGGGGCGACAAGAGTGTAGGACCAAATGACCTCTATATGTGGGAACTTCAGGCTCTTTCGTGTTTTTTCAGTGTGCCATCGGTAGCCCTGAGGCCCTTGAACTGCCCGCCTCGAGGCTTTTGGGGCTAAATCTTGGCGACTCCGCTACTGACCAGGCGAGGCCGAGATCATTTTGAGACCGCCCCTGCCATCAAAGGACAAGCCCGCCCGCCCCTGGAGTAAGTCATCGAGTTGTTCGCCGATGAGATCGTGGCGCCAGCCGGTAGATAACCGAGCATCGGCGTCTTTGCGCAAAAATGCCACGATGTCGTTGCGGGTGGCCAACAGGGCCGTGTCTACATGTTCAAGTCGGGCAACTTCACTGATCCAGGCCGAAATCAGAGTGATCGCGGGACGTAAATGGCGGTCGACCTCTTCTCCGTCAGTTGCTGAAATCTCGACTGGATTTTCTTTGCCTCGAGCGACCGCGGCCAAAATTTCTTGACCGATGGCACCTCGGGTGTGGCGATCGTCAACACCTCGGGCTTGTGATAAGTCCCCCAAGTTGCTGGGCTCGCGCTGTGCGATTCCTTGAAGGGCTAAATCGGGAAGAACTTGACGGGGCGGGATGTCGCTGGCCATGGCACGACGTTCACGCCATTCAGCAAGAGCCGCGAGAACTCCGCGGGTTCGAGGTTTGAGAGCTCGCACATCTTTTTGTTTTTGCCAAGCATCGGCCGGATTGCCTGGTCCAACTTTGCGGGTTCGAAGTTCTTCACACGCATCAGTTGCCCACGTCAGTCGATTGCGCTCGTCAAGTTTGGCAGTGAGTAGATCATGTATTTCCAAGAGGTGCTCGACATCTGATGCGGCGTACGACTTTTGCCCATCGGTCAGTGGACGACGTAACCAATCAGTGAGACGGTCACCCTTGGGTAAAACCAGTTTGAGTTCGGAATTAACAAGCGAGGCTAACGATGGAGTTGAGTAGCCAAGGAAACCCGCAGCAATTTGGGTATCAAAGATTCGCGCGGGAATTGTGCCCATCGCGTGGGACATCACATCAAGATCTTGTTGAGCGGCATGCAAAACGATGAGATGATTCGCTCCAAAAATACGGCTCAACTTCGATGCATCACACGTCAACGGATCAACAATGGCTAGACCATCAAGCCAGGCCAATTGGATGAGAGCTAAGCGCGGGAAATACGTCTTTTCTCGATGGAATTCGGTGTCAAGAGCGACTCGGTCCTGATTTTGCAATCGATCAAGTAACTCATCGAGGGCTCGATCGTCGGCAATCCATTCATAGTTAACTTGAGTAACACTCACTTGGGTTGACTTCCCTCAACAACGTCATGGCCCTGCATAAGCCATCCCATTGTTCCGCCTGCAATATTGATGACGTTCAAAGAATTCTGAGCCAAATAGGCGCATGCACTGGCGCTACGTCCACCGGCCTTACAAATCACGTAGGTGACTCCCCCTTGCGGATTGCGGAACTCTTCAACCCGATTGGGAACTTCGTTCAACGGTATGTGAATCGCGCCAGGAACATGTCCATCGACGTATTCGTCGGTTTCACGAACGTCGATGAGAAAGACTTGCTCGTTGAACAACTCGGCAAATTCGGATACGGAGATTTCAGAAAACTGCGACGACATATTCCCAAACTAGCCTTTTGCTCGTTGGAAGTTCTCAAAATCACTGGGCGAGTTGATGTTGATCAAGTGTGATTCCGAAATGAGAACTCCTTGACGTTTGAGCCCCAGCCAAGCCTTCATGACCGAACGTTGGCCCTGTTCAAGTTGTTGACTTAAGGCTGGTAGTGACGACTCAACTCGCCAGGCTGCGCAAAGTGGTTGAGCGCCATGCCCGGATGGGTCTTGTTTGCTTTGCGCAAAGAACACATCACATTCAGAATCAACGTCTCGAGTACAGGCGGCCAAAATTGCGGTGATGTCGGCAGTATCAATGGCCAGTAAATCAACAGCCAAAATCACGGCAATTCCGTTCTCGGCATGTTGAAGAGCGGAGATGATTCCAAATAGGGGGCCCTGGTCGAGTGTCGAATCATGAATGATCGGCCAAGAAAACTTCGAGAGTTCGCTCGACCGTGCTCCGGCGATGAAAACCCCTTGCGCGCAAAAGCTTTCGAGTATTTCGCACTGTCCTTCAATTGCCGTCCGGCCATCCATGTTGAGAAGGGCTTTGTCAGATCCCATCCGACTGCTCTTTCCGCCGGCAAGTACATATCCGCGAATATCAGTCATCGGAGAGATCGATCGCAAAGGTCTTACTGATGGAATGAGAGAAATTCGGGAGGAATGCCCGAAGGGTCTAACTGCAGCAGGAACAGATGACAACGCTCAGCTTCATCGGCTTCGCCAATCGCTTCGGCAAGTTTTTGCAAGCCAAGCAAACAACGCAAAAAGCCATGATTTGATTCTTGGTTCCATCGCACATAGCCAGAACCGCGCCAACCGTTTTGGCGCAAAGTGTCAAGTCCGCGGTGATAACCAATTCGGTAATACGCGTAACGCTCAAGATTGTCTCGTCCTAAATCACCGATATTGGCCCAAGCGATCAGTGAACGCGGGTGATGACTCACGACAGTTGCGACGGCTTCACGTCGAGATTCTGGGGCGACTGAAAGTGCCTGTGATAACTCATGGCGGATTGCTGGGTCTTCCAGAGGGATCACGGTCGTCGGCGGTCCCTGTGGAGTCAAGCTGATGGGATTTTGCGAAGCTGGCGTGGGACTCGACATGTCGTCAGAGTATCGCCCATTGCCCAGGTATGCCCGATAGTGCTGCATCGAGTTGCGTAGTCTGAAGCCATGACCAGTCTTGTTTCATTCGGTGTGTGGGCGTTCGATGAGGCCCAGTTGAAGAACTTCACGACATATGGTGCCTTATTACCGATCATCATCGGACTCATTATTTTTAAGTTTGCAGTGAGTGCAATGGTGCGCTCCCTTGTGCTGATTGTTGCGCTGGCTCTTGGGGTCTTGATTTATAGCCAACGCTCAGAAATTTCGGATTGCGTTGACAGCGCGAAAGCCAATGCTGAAGCCTCACTCGGCAAAGTTCAGTGCAAGGTTCTGGGTTTCAAAATCAATCTTGATCTTCACGACCAAATTCCCTGAACAACTCGTCGAATCAACGGTTGAATGAGCAGTTCAACGAATTCCTCTGGTGATCCAGAATGTGCGTTGTGATGTGCCCCTTCAATTTTGATTGAACGGCAATCCGGAAGATTTCCAAGAAGTTCCGCACTGGCTTGCAAATGGGGTTTTGAAAGTGACCCATATCCAGCCATCAGCGGACCTCTCACAAGATTGATGTCCCAAGGTTTGGTGCGTCGGACATCGCCAAGTTCGCCAACGAGGGCTTCACCTTCGGAACGTCGTTGAAGTTTTGTTGAATCCGGAAGCGACTCCCAACGTCGATGACCAATGAATCGTCGCATAAACGTTTCGGCTGCGAGTTCGGGATCATCGGCAACGGCAACTGCGGCGCTTCCACCTGAGTCTTTAGGCCACCACGGTTCCCAACTCATGGGGCTTTCGTAAATGACAAGCCCGGCGATTGCATCAGGGAATCGCTGGGCGTACGACAAAGCCACGACTCCCCCAAAACTGTGTCCAACCAAAATCACTTGTTGATGAGCGGCAAATTGCTCAAGGATTTCTTTGAGGTCGCCGACTTGTTCATCAACAGAAAAAGTTCCGCGTTGTTCGACTGACTTTCCATATCCACGTCGATCAAAAGTAATGACATGGTGTGTTGCACTCAAAAGACGGGCCATTCGAGCGAATGCCGCCTGGCGGTCCATGCTTCCGTGAATGAGCACGATGACTGGACTGAGTGTGTCTTGGGCTATGTCTTGGCTGTTACGTCGATCGTGAAGTCGGACGCTCTCAATTACCTTGTTCCGACCCATACAAGTCCATCTTGGCACGCGTATCCTGAAGAGTGATGGAAGTACTACTGATTCGACACGCCATACCGATCCGACGCGAACTTGAAAGCGGTATCGCCAACCCCGAGTTAGCTGCTGAAGGTCTCAAGCAGGCCGACTTGATGGCTCAGTATTTAGCTTCTGAAAAACTTCATGCCATTTATGCCAGCCCGATGCAACGGGCCCAGCAGACTGCTCAGCCATTAGCCGCGGTGCAGGGACTTGCCATCACGACAGTCGATGGTGTTGCTGAATACGACAAAAACAGCAACCAATATGTACCTGTCGAAGAACTCAAGGCTAAGAACGATCCGCGTTGGCAGGAAATGTTGCGCGGTGAATGGACTTCGACAGATGAGACTGAGGAAGAATTCATCAATCGAACAGTGAGTTCAATTGAGGAAATCATTACGAACCATGCATCGCAGCGAGTTGCGATTGTGTGTCATGGTGGCGTCATTAACGCGTACATCTGTCATGTTTTAGGGCTCAAAAACCAACGTGGCTTTTTCTACCCCAACTACACATCGATTCATCGAATTGCCGCAGCGGGTAGCGGAGAACGCAGCATTGTCACGCTCAATGAAACCTCACACTTGCGCGGAACTGGATTGCCAATGGGGCTATTTCAGAAATAATGATTGAACGACAAGGACGGAGACGCAATCAATGAGTTCATTTTCGGATTTGTCTGTTGACGGCCTGATTCGTCACCTCAATGCTTCGGTATCGCCAGCACATTCGGTTGAGTATTCAGCATCTCGTCTTCTCGGCGCCGGGTTCGTTGAAACCTCTTTTGAGCGCCTCAATGAAACCTTGCCGACGCAGGGATTTATTGCCGATGCTGGAATTTTGCTGGCATGGAAACTCCCGCAACAGGCGACTCAGCAGTTCCGTATCGTTGGAGCACATACTGATTCACCGTGTTTAAAGGTGAAACCACTTCCCGATTCTGGAGCATTTGGTTGGAAACAAATTGGAGTCGAGGTGTATGGCGGAATTTTAAACAATTCTTGGCTCGACCGCGATCTCGGATTAGCTGGACGTGTCGTGCTTGCAGACGGCTCGGTGAAGAATGTTCGCGTCGATCAAGCCATCGCTCGCATTCCTCAACTGGCAATTCATCTTGATCGTGATGTGAATGACCGCGGTCTTGTTCTTGACAAGCAGGTTCATCTCGCACCTATCTGGGGACTCGGTCAGTATCAACCAGGCGAATTCTCAGAATTTCTCGCCGAACATATGTCAGTGTCTGCGAGCGAGATTTCTTTTTGGGATATCGCCCTCTTTGATCTCACTCCGGCGTCATTACTTGGACACGATCAATCGCTTCTGGCGAGTGGTCGGTTAGACAATCAAGTGTCATGTTGGGCAGCAACTGAGGGATTGATCGCCGCGAGCGCGAACGAAAATTCGGGCGACACCGCGTCAGTCATCGCTTTGTTTGATCATGAGGAAGTTGGTTCTGAAAGTACCCATGGGGCTGCAGGACCCCGATTGGCTTGGCTACTTGAGGCTTTGCATGTAGGTACCAGAACTGAATTTCATGAGGCGTTGTCGCGATCACATTGCATTTCTGCCGACAATGCACACGCTGTGCATCCCAATTATCCAGATCGCCATGAGCCCGCACATCGACCGTTGCCGAATATGGGACCTGTACTGAAGGTCAATGCCAATCAGCGTTACGCGACCAGCCCTGAGTCGGCCTCGATCTTCTTGCAGACGTGTGATCTTGCCGGCGTCCCTCATCAAATGTTCGTGAGCAAAAACAGCATGCCGTGTGGATCAACAATTGGACCGATTACTTCAACCCAACTCGGCATTCCGACGGTTGATGTTGGTGTGGCGCAACTCTCGATGCACTCAGCTCGAGAACTTTGTGGAGCCAACGACCCAGCTCTATTGGCGCGAGTCATCGCCCGCTATTTCGTGGTGTAACCAGCTTTGACTTGTGCTTCATCGAAAAGTTTTTGCAGTTGCTCGTGTAATTGAGCGGTCACTTCTTTGACAGCAGAGCGCGGCATTCTTCCATCAACAGCTGCTGGAACTGGAATCGGCTTTCCAATAATCACCACGAGTTTTCTCGGGTAGATGAATCTTGCGCCTTTGCCCATTACTCGTTCACTACCTCCGATGCCAACCGGAATGATTGAAACTCCAGCCTTGCAAGCAACGTACGCTGCGCCGTCCATTAATGGTTGGACAGTGGGGCCAGATTTACGTTCGCCTTCAGGAAACAGAACCAACGGTTCTCCTGATTTAAGAACTTGAATCGCTCGTAAAATTGCTTCTCGATCCGCACTGCCGCGGGTCACGGGGAATGCTCCAAGGGCAGACAACATCCAATTCAACGGTTGGCGCTTCCACATCGAATCTTTGCCCATAAAGCGCATGCGGCGACGGGTGCAACCGGACGCAATGGGAGTGTCGATATAGCTGCGGTGAATCGGAGCCAAAATGAATGGACCAGTTGTTGGGATGTTTTCTTGACCAGTCACGGTCATTCGGCAATATGTACGGCAAATTGTCACGACGAGAAAACGAATGAACTGGTAAAAAGACCGACTTCCGAGGTCGTCTCCGGCCAATTTTGATTCGACGGCGCTCATTTCAATCGCTCCCTGACTAGTTCAACGATTGAATTCACAATGTCATCAATCGTTCGGTTGCTGGTATCGACGACAACAGAGTCGGCGGATTCCTGAAGTGGACTATCAGCTCGAGTCGAATCCTTTAAATCTCTTTCGGCAATCGAGCGTTCGATCTCATCAATGTTTCCACCGGCTTCAGCGACCCGTCGTTCAGCACGTACTCGGGGTGAAGCGGTGAGGTACACCTTAAGAACCGCGTCAGGAAACACGACAGTTCCAATATCGCGACCTTCAATGACTCCCCCATTGTTGAGGTCACTCCATTCGCGTTGACGGTCGCGCATATTTGCGCGAACGAGAGAATTGGCGGCGACAGTACTGACAGCGTTCGTGACAGCCATCGATCGAATATCCGCGGTGACATCGGATCCGTTGGCGACGACTGTGCCATGCGCCATCACGAGGTTCATCGATTGAGCAATCGAACCTACGGCTGTCTCATCATGTACATCTGATCCAGAACTCAAAACCAAACTCGTGACCGCACGAAACATTGCACCAGTATCGAGATATTTCAATTTCAACGCATGTGCAAGAGCTTTCGCAACTGTTGACTTACCAGCTCCTGCTGGTCCATCAATCGCTACGACAACATCTTTGCTCATGGTGGAGCTACCAGCTTGTTCCGACTGGGCGGCCTTCGTCGTAACCGGCAGATCCCTGGATACCCACGACTGCCCGTTCGCGGAATTCGCTCACGGTCGCCGCACCCGCGTATGTGAATGAACTTCGAACTCCTGCAACGATCTGATCGATGATGTCTTCAACACCAGGTCGCTCTGGGTCAAGATACATCCGTGACGTTGAAATGCCTTCTTCGAAAAGTTCTTTGCGAGCCCGATCAAAAAGTCCTTCGCGTCGGGTGCGATTTCGCACTGCACGGTTGGACGCCATTCCAAAGTTCTCTTTGTACAAACGACCCTCAGGATCACGCATCGTGTCAGCGGCTGATTCGTATGTTCCAGCAAGCCATGAACCAAACATGACATTGCCAGCACCAGCAGCTAATGCCAAAGCCACGTCTCGCGGATAACGCACCCCACCGTCGGCCCACACTGATCCGCCCATACGTCGGGCTTCATCGGAACATTCAAGAACCGCTGAGAACTGTGGACGACCAACGCCAGTCATCATGCGAGTGGTGCACATGGCACCAGGTCCAACACCAACCTTGACGATATTTGCTCCAGCGTTAATGAGATCGCGGGTACCACCGGCGGTCACAACATTGCCGGCAACAATGATTGCCTGTGGAGCAGCTTTGCGGGCCTGTTCAACGGCGGTGATCATTCGCGTTTGATGACCATGCGCGGTATCAACGACCAAAACATCGACACCCATCGCGTGAAGTTGTTTGGCTTTGACTGCAGGATCACCATTAACTCCGATTGCGACTGCAGTCAGAAACTCTTTGTTCGTATTAAGCGCTGGTGTGTACAAAGTTGAACGTAAGGCTCCGCGTCGAGTCACACAACCGATTAATCGTCCTTCCTTGTTCGTGACAGGAGCAGCCGTTAAACGTTGATTAGATAGAGCGTGAAAAATCTCTTCGAGGTCTGTGCCTTCTTGAATACACAGCAATTCGGTGGACATCACGTTGTGCAACTGAGTAAAACGATCGTATCCACCGGCATCGGCTTCGGTGAAGATGCCGAGTGGTCGCTGTTCGTTGTCGGTCACGATGACCACACCGTGCGCTCGTTTGTGAATCAGGCTCAGTGCTTCGCCGACTGTGTCGGTTGGAGCAAGAGTAATGGGCGTCTCATAAATCGGGTGGCGTGACTTCACGAACTTCACAACTGATTCGATGACATCAAGCGGAATATCTTGCGGAAGAACGACGAGCCCACCTCGACGAGATACGGTTTCGGCCATTCGTCGTCCAGCAACAGCTGTCATGTTGGCGACGACAAGAGGAATTGTCGTACCAATGTTGTCTGGGGTTGATAAGTCAACATCGAGACGCGATCCGACATTGGACATGCTCGGAACCATGAAAACGTCGTTGTACGTCAAGTCGTACGGCGGTGGTGTTTCGTTTAAAAATTTCATGGGCAAAAGCCAGCTCTCTGAGTGCGCGCCAATGGGCGGAATAAGGCTAGGCGGTATCTTGACCTACATGGGGCATCTTTCGTTAACGGGAAACACCGGATCCGTACCGGTCGTCTTGGTTCATGGCTGGGGCGGGTCATTTGAGTCCACGTGGCGTTCGAGTGGGTTTGCTGACCTGCTGGAAGACTCGGGTCGGCAGGTGATTGGGGTTGACTTGTTGGGTCACGGCATGGCGCCTAAACCCCATGACCCTGAGGCATATAGCGATTTGACTCAGCGAGTTCTGGACTCTCTTCCTGCCGAACCTTGCGATCTGGTGGGGTTTTCACTCGGAGCGATCACCTTGTTGCAACTGGCAATCAATCACCCTGACCGAGTGCGCAGTTTGGTGTTGGCCGGAATCGGACGCAACGTCATCGAACGTGATGATTCTGGGTCACATGATGTGCTGGTACAGGCCTTAGAAGGAAAAGAAGTTCCCGACAACAATCTTGCGCGCCTCTTCGTGCAGTACGCCGATCAACCCGGCAATGACAAAACTGCATTGACGGCGATCATGAAGCGTGATCGTGCTCCGTACACACCCGAACAATTAGCCAGGGTGACTTGCCCTGTTCTCGTTGCCATTGGCGATCAGGACTTCGCTGGACCTGGAGATGGCTTGGTGAATTTGTTGCCAAATGCGCGTCTTGTTGTTTTGAAGAAATGTGATCATTTTGCAACGACCGAGAATTTTGATTTCTTTGATGCTGCTTTAGGTTTCTTGGAAGCGTCTCCATCTTGAGTCCGCAAGTCATTGGTACCGATCTTGACCGCGCCATAGAAATTTTGCGCAATGGTGGTCTGGTCGGTATGCCGACTGAAACGGTTTATGGATTAGCCGCCGACGCGTCTCAGAAAAATGCAGTTGCCAAAATATTTGCGGCGAAGGGTCGACCTAGTAATCATCCACTGATTGTCCATGTTGCCGCAATAGGAATAGCACGGAAGTGGAGTTCGTTATGGCCACAAACTGCTGAATTGTTGGGAACAACATATTGGCCAGGACCATTATCGGTTGTTGTGAACAAGGCTCCCGAAGTCCTTGAAGAGGTGACTGGTGGACATCAGACAGTGGCGCTTCGAGTTCCCGGTCATTTGATGGCGATTGAATTGCTCTCACGTTTTCATGGCGGCCTCGCTGCGCCATCTGCGAACAAGTTTGGCAAGGTAAGTCCAACAACTGCGCAACATGTCTGGGATGACCTCGGAACAAACGTTGACTATATCCTTGATGGAGGCCCGTGCTCCATTGGCCTTGAATCAACCATCGTTGATTGTTCGACAGATACTCCGATTGTTCTTCGTCCAGGTGGCATTTCTGCAGAAGACATTCAAGCCGTCGTTGAACTGGGGTTTGATGATGTCGGTATTAGTCGGGCTCCTGGCATGTTGCCGGCTCACTACGCACCAAATTGTGAAGTGATCTTGCTCGACGACTTATCAGAAGCGAATCGCCTAAGTGAATCTTTCGATCCGTCATCACTTCGAATGATTGATGCATCCATCGATCCACTTCGTTTTGCATCGTCAATGTATGCGCAACTACGGCAATGCGATGTTGATCAAATACGGAAAGTCTTGGTGATTCTTCCAAAGCCGATGGGTATTGGGCTGGCGATTCGTGATCGGCTGACTAAAGCAGCTCACGGCTCGAAAAACCAATCTCATTGATTGTCGCGACCCACAGATCGCGAATTTCTTGAGCATCTGTGTCTTTGTCGAGTATGAAACTGATTGTTGACGAACCGGCATCGGGAACAATTTCTAAACGGCACCACGTCAGTGGTGGATCTTCCAGTTGCACCTCAAGTAGGTATGGCGGTTCATCAGAGCTGATATCACCAAGTACTCTTGCGGCGAGTAGCAATACTTCATAGGCAACCGCCGGAAGTGCGTTGATCGTAAATGATGGTCGGTCTACGGAAAACCTTGTCATGACATCGCGAGCCGTCACAACGGGTTCAGATGTCTCAGTTGGGGTTGTTGATATCAACTTTGCTGATTGTTCACTATGACTCGCGATGATCGTGTCAAACGCGAGATTGATGAGCGCCATATATTGCGGATCACCTCCACGATCTGGGTGGAATTCGCGAGCAAGGACTCGACGCGCCGCAACGATTTCGCTGACTGACGACGAGCGAGTGACTCCCAGTAATTCGTAAAACGACTCATCGACCATGACGTTGAAGTTTGAGCCGATCTATTTCGGGCCTGCAGAAGTGAATCGAGTGCCATCGGGATCGATGGCCCACGTCGGACTACTGCCCCATTTGTTTTCAAAAACCAATTCCGAAATGGGTCGGCGGCGAACTGGTCCGTGCGATCCTTGTGGCCGACCAAGGGTGATGCACGCTGAAATCGCCACATTGTCCGGAATGTCAAGAAGTTCACGAAGTTGAGTCTCAACACCTTGGTGCCACATCGTGAGTGCTCCGCCGTAACCAAGTGAGCGCGCGGCAAGTAACAGATTTTGGCACGCAGGATAAATCGACGCACCCTCTGTGGGCGATGCATCTCGATACCGAACAAGGCAACCAAAAACGATCACGGGTACTTGTTCAATATGGTCAACGCAATGTTGCATCGTTGCCGCTTGCCGAGACTTGGGTGAATTTGGATCTTGACCGCTTCCTGACTGATAGCCGTCGTGCTGCAACTTTGCAGCCCAACCACGACGAAATGAATCTCCGAGCGCGCTCTTGACTTTGTCGGCAACTTCTCCATGCGTGACGGCGAGAAAACGAAAAGGTTGACGATTCGAGCCACTCGGTGCTCGTGAAGCGAACCACAAAATTTGATTCAGAATCTCGCTGGGAATTTGCTCATCGGTGTACCGACGAATCGCCCGCGTCGTCGATAGCGCCTCAAGTGCAGAGATTGGTTGCGTGTTGTCCACTTAGCGACCTGTGAAGTTTGCGGGTCGCTTCTCCATAAACGAAGCGACACCCTCCTTGAAATCTTGAGTTTTGAAAAGTGGGAGAAGTTGCAAGAAAACATGATGAATGTTCTGCTCGAAAGTTTCGGTTTCTGCGGCGCGCATCATTCGTTTGATGGCCCGTACAGCCAACGGTGCATTGGCGGCAATCTCTCCCGCTAAGCCGTAGGTGCGTTCTTGTAGTTGTTCGGGAGCGACAACGTGATTCACCAAACCAAGTTCAAGACCTTCATCAGCGGTCAAGGTTCGACCAGTAAAACAAATCTCGGCGGCCTTGGCGTATCCAACCATGCGTGGCAATAACCAGGTTCCGCCGCTTTCGGGAAGAATTCCTCGCTTGGCAAACCCCGGAGCCAATTTGGCCGTTGTTGATGCAATACGAATATCGCAACCAAATGCCAAGTCGAGTCCGTATCCAGCAGCGCCACCGTTAATTGAACAGATGGTTGGCGTGTCGAGATTGTGTAATACGACTGGCGGAGCGGTACGGAGGTCGAACTCGGCCCCCATGTCGCTTCCCGCGTCAAGGACCCCAAGATTTTCCTTCTGGCCCATTTGAGATGCCAAGTCAAGCCCTGCACAGAAGGCTTTTCCGGCCCCAGTAACCACGATGCAACGAACGTTGCGATCACGGTCGCCACGTAAAAGTTGATCCGACAGTTCGTTCAACATGGCTCCTGAGATGGTGTTCATCCGTTCGGGTGCGTTCAACGTAATGGTGGCAATATGGCCATCGACTTCATACAAAACTTCGCTCATAACGTAAAGATAGTCAATCCATTGTGGTTTTCGGTGATGTAACTCTCGGGTAACATGGCAACTTCCAAACCAAACGGGGCACCCGCCCCAGATCTCCATAGGGGGAGAAAATATGCAGAAGTCCCGCGCACGCCGCGTTGGTGCTCTTCTCGTCGGTTTAGCAATCGTGGGCGTTTCAGCCTGCGGCGGCGACGACGGTGCAGCAACCACCGAGGCTCCAGCAGTAACCGAAGCTCCGGCTTCATCAGATGCTCCCGCTTCATCAGATGCTCCCGCAGCATCAGATGGCGAGCTCGAAGGAATGAAGGGCACCACGCCCAAGAGCGCCGAAATCAGCCAAGAATGGCTCGACAAGGTCTCAGCATTCTGGGAATCAGAAGGCAACACCAAGCTTGCCGACTTCAACTACGCAGCCGAGGCTTATGACGCAGTCGTGACCATCGCTCTTGCCGTTGAAGCAGCAGGAACCGACGGTGCAGCTCATGCTGATGAAATCGTCAACGTCACTGTTGGTGGTACCAAGTGCACCACATTTGTTGACTGCTCGAAGATCATCGCTGATGGTGGCGACCCCGACTATGACGGCATTTCAGGCCCGCTCGACTTCAACGGAAACGGTGAGCCCCTCAAGGGTTCATACGCCATGTTGCAGTTCGGTGCCGACAACCGTCTTGACGATTCACTCACGAAGTTGATCGAAGCAGAGTCACCCGCGTCAGCAATCGTTGATTTGGGTAAGACCACCGCAACTCGCGCTGGCGATGGCCAGCTCAAGATCGGTTCACTCCTCCCCGAGACCGGCAACCTTGCCTTCCTCGGTGACCCCGAGTACGCCGGCCTCGAGTACGCAATCAATGAAATCAACGCTGCAGGTGGCGTTCTTGGCAAAGACGTGTTGTACAGCCAGGGAGACTCTGGCGACACCAGCACCGACATTGCGAGCACCACAGCTGACCGTTTGATCAGTGAAGACGTTGACGCCATCATTGGTGCCGCTTCTTCAGGTGTGACCTTGACCGTGATCGACAAGATCACTGCCGCTGGTATCACCATGTTCAGCCCAGCTAACACCAGCCCCGCATTGAGCGATTATGCCGATGACAACTTGTACTTCCGTGACGCACCGCCGGACGGATTGCAGGGTGCAATCGTTGCTAACCAGATCATCGAAGACGGCAACGCTTCGGTGTACATCATGAACCTTGATGACGCTTACGGCAATGGCATTGGTGCTGTTGTGAAGGCAGTCCTCGAGGCTGCTGGTGTAGAAGTACTCGGAACCAAGGCCTACGACCCGGCTGCTGCATCATTCGACGCAGAAGTTGGCGAAGTTGTTGCTGCAGATCCGGACGCCATCGTGTTGATCTCGTTCGACGAAGGTAGCCGCATCTTGCGTACCGCCGTTGAAAACGGAATCGGCCCGAAGGTCAAGATGTGGTACGGAACCGATGGCAACATGGGTAACGCACTCGGCGAAAACTTCGACGCTGGTAAGTGATCAATTCGATCAATAACTAGTTCTTCGGAACTGAAAAGGCCCCCGGGAAACCGGGGGTCTTTTTGTTACTCAAGTTTTGTGACCGAATATGTCCAGTCACCAATGGCCATTCAATACTCAGCCACCAGTGGCTTTTGCCAACGTGCCGAGGTACAACTCGATGACGTTGGGGTCGGCCAGCAGCTCACGACCGGTCCCGGTATACGCACTACGACCTTGATCAAGCACATATCCCCGATTCACAACTTGTAAGCACCGGCGAGCATTTTGCTCGACCATCAAGATGGCAACGCCAGTTGCGTTAATGGTGCGACATTGCACAAAAACCTCGTCCTGTAGTGCCGGTGACAATCCAGCTGAAGGTTCGTCAAGTAACAAGATCTTTGGTTCAAGCATGAGAGCACGACCCATGGCGACCATTTGTCGCTCACCACCAGATAACGCACCAGCGCGCTGCGAAGCACGATCTCCGAGTTTTGGGAACAGGCTGACGACGTATTCAAATCTTTCACCGAAAACCGACGGCTTTAAGAAACATCCCATTTCAAGATTTTCTTTAACTGTCAGGCTCGGAAAGACATTTTTGTTCTGGGGTACATAACCGACGCCTAACGGAACCAATTCGTGAGCCTTACGACCAGTGATGTCTTGGCCCATCAATGTCACAGTTCCAGAACGAACTTTGCACTGGCCCAATACTGCCTTCAGCAATGTTGACTTTCCTGCACCGTTTGGCCCGATGATGCCGACAAATTCTCCGGCATTCACGACAACGTCGCAGCCATTCAGAATATTGACTTCGGGGATATACCCGGCAACAAGTTCTGTGCTTCGAAGGATTGCGGTATCTTCCATCACTCATCCTCCAACAACGATTGACCCTGATGAGTTCCGAGATATGCGTCGATCACCGCGGGGTTTTTCGAGATGTCGTCAGGAGTCCCTTCAGCGATAATGCGTCCTTCGGCCATCACAATGACCCAGTCGGAGACATCATGCACCATGTCCATGTCGTGCTCAACGAACAACACAGTCATTCCTTGATCACGCAAACCACGAATGTGCTCGTTCAGGCTTTGTTTGAGCGCTGGGTTGACACCAGCCATCGGCTCATCGAGCATGACCAATGTCGGATTCGTCATGAGCGCACGAGCCATTTCGAGCAACTTGCGCTGTCCGCCCGATAGTGCGCCGGCATACTCGTCGCGCATATGACCAAGTTTGAAGCGATTCAATAACTCTTCGGCGCGTTCGGTGATGGAAGCTTCTTGTGCTTTCCACACTCGACCGAACAAACCATTCCACCACTTTTCACCTTTTTGATCGGTCGCGCCAAGACGCATATTTTCAATGACTGACAGTTTGGTCAAGCTTTTGGTGAGCTGAAAGGTACGAACCATTCCGAGTGATGCCGTCTTATGCGGCGCAACATTCTCCATCGACTTTTCATTGAAAGTCCATGATCCGGTGTTGGGCTTATCGAACCCGGTGAGCAAATTAAACAAAGTTGTCTTACCAGCACCGTTAGGTCCGATCAGGGCGGTAATGCTCCCCCGTTGAATTTCCACATGTTTAACGTCGACAGCGATAATTCCGCCGAATTCACGGCGGATGCCAGAGGCGTTCAAGATCGCATCTTGTTTGGCTGCTCCAGGTGCACGTTCGACGCCAGAGAGAGCGACACGGGCGGCAAGAGTTGCTTCAGAGAGTGAGTGGTCAGTGTCCATCGAAGGCCATCTCCTTACGATTTCCAAAGACACCTTGCGGTCGGTACACCATCAACAAAATCAGCGTCAGACCAATCAACATGTAGTTCAGTTGACCAACTTGGGTTGATTTCATGATGGTGAAGTTGCCCAGGTGGATGGGATCTTTTGCGACCTGGCGCAAGAAGTTATCCATAAAAGTGAAGATGCCCCAGAAGATCATGGGGCCAACAATTGAACCCGAAACTTTGGCGACACCACCAAGAACAAGGGCCGTCAAAATGTAGAACGTCACGTCGCGGCTGTAGTTGTCGGGTTGGACACTGCCGCGGTCAAGGGCGAAAATCATGCCCGACATCGTGCCTATTGCTCCACCGAGAATGAGCGATTGCATTTTGTATGAGAAAACACTCTTACCAAGACTGCGAACAGCATCTTCGTCTTCACGAATGGCCTTGAGCACTCGGCCCCACGGGCTCTTCATCAACAAGTACACGAAGTAAGCAACGACGGCGACGACGATCCAACCGACCACGAGAGTCCATAGTTCGCGACCGGTAAAGCGAAGTGGCCAAATTCCGTATTGGTTGGCTTGAACGATTCCGATGTTGTCACCGATGTTTCGGAATGAATCGCTGAATCCGTTGATTCCGTCGCTGCCACCAAAATACGTCTTGAACTTCACCGATCGAACGACGAGACGAATAATCTCCGCGGCTGCGATCGTGACGATTGCCAAATAGTCAGCCCTCAATCGCAGCGTTGGAATACCCATCAAAAAGCCCAACACAACGGAGAATGCAATGCCGATCGGAATACCCCACCACATCGAGATGCCGAAATAGTGAGCAGTCATGCCGAGTCCATAAGCTCCACAAGCCATAAAACCTGCTTGGCCAAAATTCAGTAGTCCGGTGAAACCGAATTGCACATTGAGTCCAATGGCGGCAATCGCGAAGTACACGGCATTGATGCCGATGAAACCCTTGATGCTGTTTTCGATAATGAGAGACCAATCCACGGTTAACCCACTCTCTGCGCTCGTCCAAGGATCCCTTGCGGACGCAAGAGAAGAACCAAAATCAATACAAGCAATGCCGGCGTCGTTTTCAATTCGGTGGGTACAACCAAACTGGCTACTTCGACCATGATGCCGACGACGAAACCACCCATTAACGCTCCAAAGGCTGAACCAAGTCCACCGAGCGTGATTGCTGCGAACAACAAGAACAACAATCGACTGCCCATATCAAAACTCACTTGCTCGTCAAGACCACGGAAGATTCCGCCCGCCGCCGCTAAGGCACCACCCAGAATCCACACCAATCGAATCACTTTTTCGGAATCGATACCGGTCGCGGACGCCAAATCGGGGTTATCGGAAACTGCTCGGGTGGCCTTTCCTAAACGAGTGAAACGCAAGCCAAGAGCAACGGCAATCAAAATCAACAGACTCATAATGGACACAATGAGGTCACGTGCTGTGATGCTAATTGGGCCGAACTCCATGGCGCGTTGCAAAGTGAATTCTGCGTACGGACGAGTACGTCCTTCAAACCTTGATAAGAAAAAGTTCCGTAAAAGAATTGACAGTCCAACTGTGAGCACCATTTGGGTGACGAGACCAATTCCACGTTTACGCAAACGACCAAAGATTGCAAAGTTAAGTGCCCAACCAAATGCTCCACCGGCGATAATGCCGATAGGTGCCGCCCACAAAATATGGAAGGTTCCGTTGGGTCGAATACCCGGAATAAAGCTTAAGAAACCCAAGAAGCTGAGACCGGAAATATTGAGAACGAAGGCGGCAAGTCCGCCAAAGGTAACCATCTCACCATGCGCGAAGTTCGTTAACCCGGTGGTACCGAAAATCAATGACAGACCGACCGAACACATGGCCAAAATCAATCCGAGCCGGACACCGTCGACGAGACGCTGTGCAACCTTTTCAAAAAGTGATTGTGAAACACTTTGCGAACCACCGGTAAAAAAGTTGACAACCTTTGTTTTCATGACGAACGAGTCCGCGAGCAATGTTTGGCTGTTGGAAGCCGCGGCATCAAGTTTCTGCCCAGAAGGCAAAGTTGACTCATCAATTGTGACTGTGTAATCGGCCTTAGCGGGAAGGTCGAAGATCGCAATGCCATCGGCATCAGTTTCTAAGCGCCCAATTTCGACTCCATTAGCGTCGGTAACAAAAACAGTGACGCCAGCAATGGGTTGATTATCAGTTTTTCCGGCCGCGTCGCGTTGCTGTTCTTTGACTTGTACGCGAATCGCGTAACCATCACCTTCGGCATTTGCAGGAGAAAAGGCAAATCCAAGGACTGCAAAAATGGCCGACAAAAGAACCAAGACACGAATGAATGGAGATTTCTTCGCCGATGATTTCACTTGAAATTCAACTCTCCCCAGAAAACCTGTACCTGAACCGACTTGCGCCGCCATGAACTTGACCTAGCGTAGTGCAGGTCCTATGGCAGATGGAACTTGCGCACTCACAAACAAATCCCCGGTTGGACCGATTTTGTGCATCCTTGGTGCAGCTGCGTTATTTGGCACGACTGGAACAGTTTTGGCGAATGGTCCACTGGGCGTCGACCCCGTGTCCGCTGGCGTCGTGCGGTTGCTGATCGGCGGGGCCGGGCTTGCAGTTCTGAGTTTTCGCCATTTTCGGCGGGTTCTCAGCCATTTCTGGATGGTCATCCTCGGTTCAGCGGGAGTCGGCGCATATCAGTTGTGCTTTTTCTATTCGACGCGCCACGCTGGGGTCGCGGTGGCGACGGTCATCACGATCGGAAGTAGTCCCCTATTTGCGAGATTGATCGGTGCCTTGCGTCGTCGACCTGCGCCACATCGTCTCTGGTACTTGGCCGCTCTCATCTTGTCAATCGGTTTGGCCTTCTTGTCCTCCGCGCAAGATTCGAAGTCAGACATTGAAGTTGTGGGTGTGCTCGCGGCTTTGATCGCTGGTTTGTCGTATGCGGTGTACACCGAATGTGCAGCAGTTTTGATTGAGCAGAATCTCGATTCGACAGCAGTCATGGGCGTGCTCTTTTTGGGTGCCGGTGTGTTCACGAGTCCATTTCTTTTGTTCCGACCCGTTGCCTGGATTGTCACCCAACGTGGAGTCGTGATGCTCGCTTATTTGGGAATCGTGACTTTGACCCTTGCCTATGTGGCTTTTGGGAAAGGACTCAAACAGTTGGTTCCAACCACTGTTGTCATGCTGACACTTCTCGAACCTGTGGTCGCCACACTTTTAGCATTCTTTGTCTTGCACGAAACGGTGTCCGGTCAGGCGTGGGTCGGGATGCTTCTGGTACTTGTCGGTCTTCCAATCATTGCGATCTCGGTCCAGCGACCTACTACCGTCAAGGCATGACTCATTCGCCAGTTGCTCCCCAGCCAATAAAGAATCGCATCACCGAGCTGCTCGGCATTGACTACCCCATTGTTCAAGCCCCGATGGGCTGGATCGCTCGTTCACAACTTGCTTCGGCAGTCAGCAATTCTGGGGCACTCGGAATCATCGAAACTTCGTCGGGCGAACTCGACAATGTGCGTCAAGAAATTTTGCGGATGCGTGAATTGACTGACAAGCCATTCGGCGTCAACATCGCTCAACTGTTTGTGCGAGATCCATCAATCGTAGATTTTGTCGTTGAGCAGGGCGTCAAGTTTGTGACGACGTCGGCGGGAAATCCGCAGCAATACACCGGTCAACTGAAGGCTGCTGGTCTCACTGTGTTCCATGTTGTTCCAACACTCGCTGCGGCACTCAAAGCAGTTGACGCAGGAGTTGACGGTCTTGTTGTTGAAGGTGGAGAGGGCGGCGGTTTTAAGAACCCGCAAGATGTCGCAACGATGGTCTTATTGCCTCTCATTGCCTCAAAAGTTTCGTTGCCAATCATTGCTGCAGGTGGTATCTGCGACGGGGTTTCGATGGCTGCTGCTTTTGCCCTTGGTGCAGAAGGTGTGCAAATGGGAACCCGAATGGTTTCTGCTGCCGAGTCACCGGTTCATGACAACTGGAAGAACTCAATTGTCAACGGTGCAGAAACGGGAACCGTATTCTTGAATCGTTTATCTCGGCCAGGTTTGCGGGCCTTGCGTACCGAACGAACCACCGAATTAGAGAAGCAAGATCACGTTCCGTTGACCGAGATGTCTCGAGCCCTCGATCTCTATTTCGGCGGAGATATGGAAGCTGCGATCGCACTGACCGGTCAGGTCATGGGTCGCATTGAAGCGATCAAGCCCGTTCAAGAAATTATCTACGAAACGATTGCCGAATTGCGATCGGTGATTACAGGATTGGCATCGGCAATCTGATTGGCAACCATCCACAAGTTGACGAGCGATAAGAAAAACATCGTCGCTCCGAAGACGTGAATAGCCACCAATAGTGCGGGAATGTTATTGAAGTACTGGATGTACCCAATTGTTCCTTGCAAAACTCCAATGACGAGAACAGTCTCGAGTGGCGTATAAAGATCTTGCATTTTCTTTGACTTGACTTTCCAAGCAACGAACACCAGCAAGGCGATCGCAATGAAGACGGTAATCCCATGCACTCGTGCAACAGATGTGATGGCGAAGTTCAAACGACGAGCTTTTTCGTCTCCCGCATGCGGCCCCGAAGCAGTCACCACGGTTCCGGTGACGAGCGCTATCGAACCAATGATCACTGTGAAACGAATCAACCGTTGAAACGTGGATAATTGCGCCACGGGCGTAGGTGCATCGCTACTCTTCGCCCTTCGGTGAAGAATTAATGCATTGGCAACCAAGAACATTGATAACAAGAAGTGTCCTTGATTCAAGATTGGGTTCAGTTCAGTTAAAACCAAAATTCCACCCAGGAGAATTTGTCCAAGAACTCCGGCGACAAGACCCCACGACAACAAGACCAAATCTCGTCGGTAGGGCACTCTGTATCGAGCGACCAACACGGCAAGAATCACGATGACCGTGACGAGACCAGTAAACAGTCGATTGATCTGCTCAATCGCTCCATGGGTTGTTGAAACATCAATGAATTTTTCGGCGTTACAACGTGGCCAATCAGAGCAACCAAGACCAGAACCAGTCAGTCGTACCGCCGCTCCGCTGACGACGATGACACACAAAAGAATGAGGGCAAAACGCGTCACCCACGCGTATCCAGACGGACTCGTCAGACGCGGGCGACGGACGTCGTTCGGTGCGCTCATATCCCCACAGTAGGCGCATGGGTTCATTTGTGCCACCCGTTAGGACTACGGTCACATCATGCTCACATCTTTTGACGA
>CANGIP010000005.1 GCA_947454105.1 Actinomycetota bacterium
AACAGCTAGTGGATTCCCGCGGTACGGAGCATCAGCGAATACATCGACTTGTACAAATTGCCGTTTCATGGAATCCATTCTCGCTCACCACTGTCACCGAGGCGGGTACATAGAAGGGGTTTCACTCTGGGTTGCCTAAACCAAAAATGGCGTGCCTCCCTTTGGTCACATCACACAACTGCGTGTGTTCGTTGATCCGGACTTGTTGCAGTACGACGAAGTGTGGGCTGCAGCGGGCACGTGGAACGACAACTTCGGTGCTAATCCGAATGACATTGTTCGCGTTAGCGGTGGAGTGGTCACCGACCTCAAGCGCAACTAAATCATCCATTTCTAAAAGCTCAATGAAGTTATCCTCGACACATGACCGATAGACCGGTGCTTCACCTCTCGTTGCCAGTGGATGATCTTCACGCCGCAAGGGATTTCTACGAAAACACACTCGGGTGTCGTATTGGACGTGAGCGAGAAGACTGGTTTGATGCCTGGTTCTACGGCCTGCAGCTAACGCTGCAGTTGAGACCGCTTGAAGTAATGACTGTCAGCCAACAGGGTGTTCGGCATTTTGGAGTCGTCCTTCCCTCATTGACAGAGTTTGATGAGCTTGTTAATCGGGTTGTTGCATCCGGGCATGGTTGGATTTCGAAACCTGAGAAACATGTCGATGCCGAGTTAAACGGAAAACTTGGAGGGAAACTCGCTGATCCCAGCGGGAACGTCATCGAAATCAAGTTCTATGCGGATGACGCTGACTATTTGAGTTGAGTTGCCTAAACCAATGGTGGCGTGCCTCCCTTTGGTCACAGCACACAGTTACGTGTGTTCGTTGATCCGGACTTGTTGCAATACGACGAGGTGTGGGCAGCAGCGGGAACGTGGAACGACAACTTCGGTGCAAACCCGAATGACATCGTGCGTGTCGCTGGCGGTGTTGTCACCGACTTGAAGCGCGCCTGAGCACTATCTGATCGGTCTGAGCTGAGCGAGTGGGATTCCCAACGCCAACGCGAATGGAAGGTTGAAGAGCGCATGCATTGGGTATCCAAGCACGAGTGACATTCCGGTGTCGAGAATGAACCACAGTGAGAGGGATTGAATCAAAAATGTCCACGCCCACGTGGAACCTTCTTTTAGTGGTCCGCGAACAATCTGGATCATGAGAAATGCCCAACCGGACATGACTGCACCAAGAACCATGTAGGGGAGTCGTAGGTAATCCCGCACAGCGTCGGTGTCGATTGACTCGTTTGGACCGAAGCCGAACCAGGAAAAGAGCGCCCCAGCCGTTGTCCCAGCGAAGACAAGAAGTAGCGAATAAATGAGGACGAGAATGAGTACAACTTCTAGCCACTTGATGAATGTCTGTCGAGTCCAAGTCACAGTCACACCTTAGTTTGAGCGGACAAAATACCCTGACAGCTCTTGATTGTCGGATTGAGTTGCCTTAACCAATAGTGGCATGTCTCCCTTTGGTCACAGCACTCAGTTGAAGTCGAGTGCTCCACTAGATTTTGGTGATGTCCTTGAGCGGCCAATCAAGAGGTACTCTCGTCTCTGTTGAGAAGATAGGTGCCCATTCGGCCCTGAAGCTTCGTATTGCACAGCGTGTCGCGCGTATACCGAAGCGGTTTCCAGTTCGTCATGGAATAGTGCTGTATCGCGTTACGTATTGGACCGAGCTGACAGGACAACCGCAGTTAGCAACTGGACTTTTTGGTGTTCCAAAGAATCATCGCGCGAGTACGTCTGTGATGTGGTTGAACGGAACAAAAACCAACGCGATCGGAAGCCCCGTCATCGGGTGGACTGGTCGGATTATTGGTTGGTGCACTTTTTGCCGGAAGCGGTCATTTGCTTCTTGCTCCCGATTACATCGGTCTTGGCATATCGGATACGTATCACCCGTATATGCATACGGCTTCCACCGTGGATGCTGCGACTGATTTCATTTGTGCTGTCACATCGCACTGCGAGAGTGAGGGTATCGAGTGGTGTCCACAGTTGATGTTGGTCGGGTACTCGCAAGGAGCCCATGCTGTGGCGGTTCTTCAGCGTGAACTTGAAGCATCACCAATACAAGAGGCAGAGATTCTTGCTGTTGCAAGTATTGCTACACCGCTTGATCTGGCAAACGTCACGTTGCCGTGGGCATTGGAAGGTCATGCAGCAAGCCACAGTACGTATCTCGCGTACATTGCACACTCATATTCGCGTGCATACAACCAGCCTCTCGAGTCATTGTTCACAGATGATGCGGCCATGTTGGTGAAGGAACTCTTTGACGGGCTTCATGCAGGCGATGACATCATGCGCCAGTTGCCACCGACTCCGCTTCCAATGTTCCGTGACAGTTGGGTGCAGAGCTATCGCGCTGGAGAATCTTCGTGGTTCCGCGATGCGTTGGAAGAGAACGAAGCGTTTAACTGGGCGCCGCGTGCACCGCTGCGTTTGTACTACGGGGAAGCAGATGTTGATGTGCCTCCCAATGACGCGTTACTCGGATCACAGAAGATGCATGAACAAGGCGGGAACGTTGAAGTAGTGCCTGTCGGTGATTTTGACCACGCCACAGTTGTGTATCGCGCGGTTCCGTTGGTTCAGGAGTGGTTCGCGCAATTCACTTCAGCAGGATGAAACAGAACTCGTTTCCCTCTGGGTCACTCATGACTTGAAAGAAGTTTGCGGGCTCCTCATGAACGATCCCGAGTCTCGTGGCACCGATTCGGGTACTTGATGTAACTGCCTCTTCAATGTCTGACACTTCCAAATCAAGATGTACTCGATTCTTGACCTGTTTGGCTTCTGGAACTTCTTGGAAGCCCATCATTCCAAACATTGGAACATTTTCAAGCACCATGTAATCATCTGGCGAATCTGCAACCAGATTTCCTCCAACAAGTTGTTGCCAGAAAGAAAGCAATGAACGAGGATCGCGGCAGTCGATTGTTAGTGCAAGAGGGCGGGCAATCGGTGACATGTAGGTCAGATTACTCACTGTCAACTGCGTATTTCGTTGATTGAACTTGCTGCTGCACGACGAGGTGCGGGCGGCATCTTCAGCCAACAATCTTTTTCAGTTGACGTGAGAGTGCTTTAAAGACTTCATCACTTCCTGATGCTCGACCCAGAATCATTGCTCCTTCAACGGATGCGAGACAAACGGCTGCAAAGTCAACTGCATCTTTCCGTTTAGCTCCACTTCGTTCAAATGCACGAGCAAGCGCGTGTTGCCAATTCTTGAAGACTTCATGTGCAGAAGTCGTCAATGAGTCTTCATCACCTGCACCCAAGCTCACATTCGCTACGGCGCAGTTGCTGGCAAAGTTGTTAGCAAGAATAAGTGCTCTCCAGCTCTCTACGAATTGCTCAACAACCTGGCTCGGCGATGACGCATCGACGGCGTCAATCAGCGATGTCACGAGTGATCCAAGTGAAGCAACAGCTTCTTCAATCAGTTCATTTTTCCCACCAGGAAAGTGATGGTAGATAGAACCTCGCGGCGTATTTGTTGTCTCCGTTACGACTGCGAACGAGGTGCCTTGCACGCCCTTTTCGGCGAGGAGGCCGATCGCACCATTGACCATTTCTTGGCGAACATTTCGACGGTTCATTTGACTGTGACGTCCTTTATCACTTAGGTTCTATGACGGTTATCATAGTTTGTGATTTAAAGAGATGAACTGATGCGCGCATTGATGTTTCGAGGCCCAATGGCGATCGCCTGGGAAGAGATTGAAACTCCGAAATTGTTGGAATCACGCGATGCATTGGTTCGACCTATCGCAGTCGCGCGATGCGACCTTGATCCTGCCATCGCAATTGGTCTGTACCCAATGCCGGCACCGTTTGTCATGGGTCATGAAATGGTCGGGGAAGTTGTTGCAGTTGGCGAGGCCATTAGCAATGTTCATCTCGGTGACAAGGTGATCGTTCCTTTCCAATTGAGTTGCATGACATGCGCTCCATGCCTTCGTGGCCACACCAACGCATGCGTAAATGTCCCGTCTGGAACTGCGTTTGGTCTCGGGCCCCACGGTGGTGTCGATCTTGGTGGCGCATTGGCTGAACTTGTTCGAGTTCCTTGGGCTGATGTCATGTTGATTCCTTTGCCTGAAGGAATAGACCCAGTGGTAGCAGCCGGTATTCCCGACAATGTTTCAGATGGATATCGATGTGTCGCGGCACCATTGGCCGAGCGGCCAGGCGCGCCAGTTCTCGTCGTGGGAGGACTCGCACCCTCTGTTGGTTTGTATGCAGTGATGGCGGCAATTGCTCTTGGTGCAGAGAAAGTTCTGTACGTCGATGACGATGCGTCACGCTTAGAACTCGCTGCAGAGGTAGGTGCAGAAGTGATGAATGCAAAAGGTCAATGGGCAGATGTGAAACTTGAACAGAAGTTTCCGATTGTTGTTGATGCGAACGTGTTGGATGCGGGAAGGAACTTCGCGCTTCGCTCGGTAGAACCATGCGGTGTCTGCACAAGCGTTTCAGGTGGTGCCTCGTCGGAGTCAAATATTCCTCTCCAGTCGATGTATCTGAAAGGCATTCGTTATGAGATCGGCCGCGTGCATGCATGCGCAACTGCGAGACCTGTACTTGGCCTCGTGTCATCTGGAGCACTTGACCCTGCTCGTATCGTGAGCAAGGTTGTTCCGTTTAGTGAGGCAGTTGATGGAATGACGCTGCCAGTTACCAAGGTCGTCTTCGTCAACGACTTTGTGTGACAACAACGGGTGCTCGAAGGGTTGTCTAAACCAACGGCGGCGTGCCTCCCTTTGGTTACAGCACTCAACTGCGTGTATTCGTCGATCCGGACTTGTTGCAATACGGCGAGGTGTGGGCATCTGCGGGAACTTGGAACGATGTGTTTGGTGCGAACCCGAATGACATCGTTCGTGTTGCCGGCGGTGTAGTCACCGACCTGAAACGTGCCTAGTCGCTTCCGTCAGTCACTTTCGTTTGTTGAGGCTCGATGAGGTCCCAACGATTGCCGTAAATATCAACAAACACGACCACTCGACCGTACGACTCCGCACGAGGTGTTCCTTCAAATTGGACTCCGCGTGACGACCAAAGTTGTAACTGTTCATCGATGTTGTCGGTGTGTAGAAAGAATGAAACTCGGCCACCAGCTTGATGGCCTATCGCTGCTGCCTGTTCGGTCTTGGCAGCTTTGGCGATGAGAAAACCCGTGCTACCCAGACTCGGTCGTATGACCACCCATCTTTTGTCGGTCGTCAGCTTGCTGTCTTCAGTGAGCACGAAGCCGAGGACGCCGACATAGAAGTCAATGGCGCGGTCATAGTCGTCAACGACGATAGTTACGAGATCAAGATGCAACATCCACTTAGTCTCGCATGAGTCGAGATTGTGATGTGAAGTTTCCTAAGCCAATAGTGGTGCGCCCCATTGGCCAGAGCACTCAACCACGGTCGGGGCGTGGTGTTCCCGGTAGCAAGCGACGAGGACCAGTGCCTTCTGCAGACATTGCATCGTCAGGGTTCACTAATTGACAACGTTGAAACGATAAGCAGCCGCAACCAATACAGGTAGACAAATCATCCCGAACGCGCGCCAAGTATTCAATTTGGGCGGAGAGAATTTTGTGCCACTGTTTGCCGACTTTCGCCCAGTCAGCCTCTTTAGGTGTTCGCTTCAGCGGCAGTTCATCTAACGCATCTTTGATATCTGTCAGGGGTATCCCGACTCTTTGTGATGCACGTATAAATGCAAGTCGACGAAGTACGTCACGGGAAAACTGACGATGGTTTCCGGCGCTTCTCGTACTGAAGATCAGGCCTTCACGTTCATAGAAGTGGATGGCCGAAATGGGTATTCCGCTTCTCTCTGCAACCTGACCAATGGGGAGTTGGTCAGTTGATTTCAAATTATTTGGCATAAAGTCAGAATAGTGCTTGACCTCAACTTAGGTTGAGGTGCTTTCATGGTTGAACCCTCAACAAGATTGGATTCACAATGGAAAAGTTCATGGTCGTCTGCACGTTTAAGCAAGGAACGGAGATGAGCGATGTTTATGCCGTTGTTGCAGAAGAGCAGGCGAAGGCAGCTGAACTTCAAGCCGCAGGAAAAATCGGTGCAATTCATCTAGCAACGATCTCGCGTAAAACTGTGTTCATCGAGACGTTTGGGGCAACGCTTGAAGAAGCGACTGCAACAATTCAGTCGTTACCAATGGCAATCTGGTGGGACATTGATGTGTTTCCACTTTCGGCTCCAGGCAAGCCAGGAGCAAACTCATGAGCGCATTTACAGTTGCCGAATTGGAATACCTCGCATCTCAACCGTTGATGCGCTTCGCATCCGCATCAGTGAACGGCCGGCCCGACGTGGCTCCAGTTGTTTTTGAAATTGATGGCGATGATGTTCTCACTGCTGGATTTGATATCACGCACACTGTTCGCTACAGAAATATTCAATCGAATCCACGAGTGTCGGTAGTCGTTGATGATCTTGCGTCGGTTAACCCGTGGTCACCACGTGGCATCAAGATCATTGGAACCGCTGTTATTGAAGATGTTGATGGCTCGCCGAGGTTTCGCATTTCACCAGAAATGATCATTAGTTGGGCTCTAAACGACACGACCCCCGGTATTCCAAAAATGGAACGTCGCAAAGTTGGCTAAAAGCTTCGCGCTCGAAAGAGTTGCTTAAGCCAAAGGAAGAATCATCAAGCGATCTGGTCGGGAATTGTTGAGGAAATCTGCAACTCAACCAGACCAGATCGACAGTTTTAGCGGCGGCCCTGATTTGCCTCGGCACCCAACAACAAACTCTTGCTTTTGCCACACCCTTGCGCTTGACTAAAGGCATGTCCGCAGAAGCACGAAATCAGGTTGAACTGACCGCTGTGCTTTGGGCTGCCTCTGAAGGTGGCTTTACTGCGTTGAACCCTGAAACAGGCACTGTTTCAGAAGGTGAAACCGAAGCGGAAGCTCTCGCGAATCTGACCGAGGCAACCGAGCTCTATCTCGAAGAGTTCCCTTTGCCCAATCGTTGAAACGAGGAACGCTCAGCGGAATTCTTCGTCAGGCCGGAGTTGGCGCAGCTGAATTTAATGCTGCTCTCGGCTGATAAGTAAGGCAATGAGTTTGCCTTACTTGCTCCTAGAAAACGTTCGAAAATATTTCGCCAAACTTCGTAAGGGTTGAGTCAGTCGCACTGATCGACTCTGCATGACTTGATTGAGATCGTCGCTGAGTTGAGCAATCAAAATTTCTAAGTGATTGATCTTTTCTTCAGACAAAATATTTTGCTGAATCATTTGGCTCAAGAAATCATGATTCCATTCAGATTCTTGATCCTGAAGACCGCCTGCTGTATGAGAGTCAAATTCGGTCACTCTCCCTGGAACGTAAATAGAATCAAATGCATTCGAGAATTTCTCAAATTGGATCTCGGTGAAAACTTGAGTCAGTTTTTGATAGAGATATTCCTTGTTGTTCATGAGGAGCGGGTAAGCAATGAAGACCACGGGTACGTGGGTGTGAGCAATTGAATAAAGCATTCGTTCAATTCGTAGTCGCAACTCGTCTTCTTGATCTAGCCCACCGGCTCCTGCGGTAATTCCACCAGCAGTTGAATTTGGCAAAAAGTGTCCAGTCTTGTGCTGGACGGCAAGGCGGCTTGCTGTCGCCTCCTTAATTGGCCGAAACGGAACAATCACAGCATCGATAGCGATGTCTTCGTTCTGAAAAATGTCGTCCAGCGAGAAACTAAGCGCCGGAGATTTCACCACGTAGGGAGCATCATTGTTCCGGATATCCGACTCGAGTCCACCGAAAGATGATGGGTCAATGAATTTGTCAATATTGTCAAGATCAAATCCTGTATCAACACCGATTTTGGTCAGCAGGTGAACAAGAAATGTTGTGCCAGCTCGGCCAGTGCCGGTGATCAATACATGATTGCGTTTCAATTTGACATCCCAGAAAAAGCCTATCGGCGACCAATTCCTGACCAAGAATTAAAAGCGGTTAGGCCGCATGACTTGGGTCGGTGTAATCCAAGCCACGGTTGCATAAGTTTCAAAATACTTCTCGGCAAGTACCGACATAATCGCGTCGGCAACTTTGTCGGTGACAACAGTTTCCAGCCGAATACTCGGGCCGTTCAGTTCAAGTGATCTGTTGCCAGTGACACCTTCGCCTCGAACATGTGAAATTGAATATCCCTTTGCTCCGCATTTCTTAATGTCATCAATCAGTTTTTGTTCAACGACTGATTCAGAAATAATTGTGACGAGTTGGCGATGTGTTGTATTCATGGTTCCTCAATCAGGTGAGTGCTTGTGCGATGGCGATGTAATAGGGGATACCGAGAGTCAAGTTGAAGGGAAAGGTCACGCCAAGCGATGCGGTGACGTAAAGCCCGGGGCTCGCTTGGGGCAGTGCGATTCGAACCGCGGCAGGGGCGGCAATATACGAAGCGCTTCCGGCCAGTGTCGCCATCACAGCAACGCCGCCAGTTGACATTCCGGCGGCTACGCCAATCAGTGCTCCAAGGAATCCGTTGATGAGAGGAATCAGAATTCCGAGTAGAACGAGTTTGTATCCGGCTGATTTGATGTCGCGAAGACGTTCGGCGGCGATGACACCCATTTCAATTAAGAACAGAGTGAGTGCTCCAGCAAAGAGATCCTTAAATAGCGGATCAGTTGGCGCCATCCGTTCAGCACCAACGATGGCACCAATTGCTAGACCAGTCACAAGCAACGCAATACTGCGGCCACGAACTACTTCGCCAAGGGCAGATTTCCAATTGGTGTCAGAAGATGCCCCTCTTGTTAAGAACAGAGCAACGACGATTCCGACAATTTCGAGCACTGTCAAAAGTCCAGCGACAAAACCTTCGTATTCAATTCCTCGAGTTTCGAGAGTTGCAATGACAACTGTAAATGTGACTGCCGAGACCGACCCGTAATGAGCTGCCAATGCTGCCGAGTTGACGACGTCAAGGCGATTGATGACTCGGAAAAGTGTGTAGGCGATGAGTGGGGTAGCAATACCCAGAACTAAAGCGGCCAATAATGGTTTCCAAATATCTGAAAGCGATGATGCTGCTAACGCCTTGCCACCTTTCATACCGATGGCGAGTAAAAGGAACGTTGAGAGCACTGGATAAAGCGACTCTGGTAGACGTATTTCAAATTTCAGCATCGTTGCGACGAGCGCAATGATGAATGCGATGACGGGGGCAGTTAACAAACTGTCGGCAATTGATGCGGCAATCATGCTCGGCCCCGAATCTTCTTCAGAAGGGGTTCAATGATGACCTGAATATTGTGGCTCGCCTCAAGCGGATGACGTAAAGGTCGATTGAGATTGATTTCGTAAGTGTTCTTTCGGCCGTCTTTGATCACCGAAAGGTAACCATCAGCTGAAAGTTCATGCACGATCCGGTGGACAGTGCGTTCACGAATGCCGACGAGTTCGGCGATTTCGCTGAGGCGAATTTCGGGATCTTTGGCAATGCAGATCAGAACATGGGTGTGGTTGGAGAGGAAGGTCCAGGCGGGGATTTCATCTAAGTTTGAGTCGGCTTTAGTTGACATAAAATACATGATATCTGAATCATGTATTAGATATCAACTTTAAGCGATCTGGTCGGGAATAGTGGAGGAAAACTGCCACTAAGCCAGACCAGATCGAAGAAAATTAACGGATTTCTTTCAGGCGAGCGGTTGCGAGGCCTCGCAAAAGTATTGGATCAACCTTCCAGTCCAACGGGACTTGAAAGGTTTTCTTGTTCACCGAGTACTTCCTGAGCTTGTCGGCGAAACTTTCGAGAACCTCGCCGCTGAATGGATTGAGTGTGATGTGGTTCTTGGCGACTGAAAGTCCGATGATGTAATGCGTATCAAGTCGCAACATAGGTTGATTCCACGCGATAACTAATTCGAGGTCGGGGTACTTCGCGGTGACCGCAACAAAAATATCTTTCGCAGTCTTAGCGGCGATTGGATCAATACTCGCGAAATATTCCTTGGGGGTTCTGAATCGCTTTGAAGTTTCTGATCCCCGCACATACATCACCAACGCATTTGCATGCGCCTGACTGAAGGCGTGATTCTCTCGCAAGAACGCAATCTGTTGGGGATATTTGGCAACGCCCAAATCATTGAGGCGCTCAATCCACAAAGAAATTGGTCCGCCATGTTTCTTTTCAATCGCTGGAAAAAACTTGGTGCGATCACCATCAGAGGTTGACACAAGAAAACCTTAGCAACGATTCACAGACGATCTGGTCTGGCTAAGTGCCAGATTTCCTCAGTTAATTCAGACCAGATCGCTGGAGTTGCGGCGGCGGAGGACAAGTGCCAAGCCAGCGATTGTCATGAGTGCTGCAAAGGCAATCACGTTGTTATTGCTCGAGCCGGTGGCGGGCAGGTTGACCGCAACCGTGGTGACAGGGGCAGCCGTGGTTGCCGGCGCAACGGTTGTTGTCGTGGTCGGTGCCGCAAATTCTGCGCGAACGAGACGTGCGGTTCCCGTATTGGCCACTCCAACAAACGTGTTATTGCCGTAAGCCAATGCTTCCCAGTTGCTCAAAGCGTCAGCGCCAGCCAGCGTGACCCAATTTGAACCATCGGTACTCACCATCAAGCCGCTCATTGCAGCAATCGCCATGAAGTAACCATCACCAGCCGCAACTGAATTCCAGTAGCGGGCAGATGCAGCTGCATGCGCGGTCCAAGTTGAGCCATCGGCACTTGTCATGACGCGATTCGTGCCAGAACCTGCCACGGCAACAAAAAGACCGTTACCGTAAGTCACGCTCGACCACGAGTTCAACTCGGGAGCAACATGAGTAGTCCAGGTGATGCCGTCAGTACTCGTGATGATTCCGTTAGTTCCATCACTTGCCACGGCAACAAAGATTCCATTGCCAAAAGCGATGCTTGTCCAATTATCTTGAGTTGGAAGCAGATGGAGGGGCGACCAAGTGCTGCCGTCGGTACTCGTGAAAGCAACAGCGTCACTTGACGACATCGCAACAAACGTTCCGTTTCCGTATGCGATGCTGTCAAGATCAATATTGAGGTTCAAATGAGGTGCCCACGTGATTCCATCGGGGCTGCTCATAATGCGATTGGTGCCGCTGGTTGCAGTAGCAACGAAAGTGCCACCGCCATAAGCAACAGCAGTCCAACTATTGGCCTCTGCTGCCTCGCGAGCAGTCCACGTTGTGCCGTCGGTGCTCGTCATCACCTGATTAACGCCACTTTGAGCAACGGCGACGAACGTGCCATTGCCATAGGTGATGCCACGCCACGAGTTTGCTTCAGCTGCTGTGGGGGAAGTCACCACAATGCCGTCAGTTGCGTCGGCATGTACAGCCGTCGCCGATGCGATGCTGGCGCCGGTGAGAAATAAGCCGATTGCGGCGCTGCGCAAAACCGAGCGTGAGAGAGAGATTTTCATAATGATCCTTTTCCGCCTGTATCAGAACAGTTTGACTATCAAATCCTACCAAGTAGGCAGTTTTCATTCGTATAAAGTCGTGTGACTGGTGCGGGGGACTAAATGACGGATAATCGAGTCTTTCGAGTCACGGTTCGTGGACAATTCACCGATCTGTCTGATGCGGCACGCGGGTACCTGGTGAAGGCACAAGCCGAGCACGATCTTTTCGTGTCGTCTTACACGCCCGAGGGAACTTTGTCGTATGACAACCGCATTTTGTTTTTCAATATGCGATACGAGATTCATGCAAATTCAGAGGAAAAGGCTCTGGCATCATCGCTTCTTGAGGCTGAAATCTTTTTGCAAACCATGGGTTTTACGCATAAACCCTTAAAGGCGACAGCGGTTGATGTGAGTCAAATCTGGGACTCAACAAAGTGAAGGATGTCGCTGGTTAGCTAGCTAGTGCGCCAGCAAAGACTTGCCACGCAAGTAGTGACTTGGCAACGAAACTCAAGACGATGTACGTGCGCTCGCCGTACAGATAATTCGCCCACTTGCCGCGAGCCTTGTATTGCTTCCATTGCACGATCGCAAAGCAGTTGAACAAAACGAATAGAGAAATAATGATTCCGTATACGAAGCCCGGAGTTGTTGATTCGGTTGGGCCTTTGGGTGACCATACGTTGATCGCGGTAGCGACCCACGGAACTATCCCAGCAATGCAACCAAACCAGAACGGAAGCATGTCGCCGTCACCTGGAGTTGTGTAGCGCTCTTGCAACCAGCCAAACAGAATCATGCAGACGTTGACCGCGAAAATACTGAGGAGTGCGATGTAATCGGCAGTGCCATTGAGCTGCATGATCACGATGATCATGATTGACGAAGAAAGTGAATATTCAATCCAGCGATATTTGTTGATATGGGTCTTGAGTCCATCGGCGTATCGATTGACCACCCGCGGAGATGCAACGAAGAAATGGAAGAAGGCCGACAGCGCCATGAAGGCCGCAACCATGTAGCCGGTGTTGATGTTGAACAAATTGATGGAGCCGGTGAACTTGCCACGGCCAGGTGCTTCAGTGAGGTATGTCGCCTGCACTGGCAACGAGAAGTTATTTGAAAGAAACAAAATCGCTAGAAATGACACGGTGTGCAAAACACCTGCAGCCACATTGAGTCGACGTAATTGTGCGATTGCTTTGTCCATAGTGCTCAGTGTATGCCGACTCGATCGCCGGTGGTGATGAGCGAGGCAGAACGACCGGGTAGTTGGTAGCCAGCACACGAGCGATTCTGGTCGTCAATGATGTCGGCTGCACGAAGTGTTCCATTATCCCAGTCGCCATCTGAAGTGGTGTGAGCATCTTCAACAAGCGTGATGTCGTAACCGCGCTCGAGTGCGGCATGAATGGTGTGTCGAACACAGTTGTTGGTCTGCGCTCCGCAGATCACTAGATGACCGACATTGATGTCGGTCAAGACTTCTTCCAAATTGGTTGCTTCAAATGAACTGCAATAGTTTTTGTCAATCTTTGATTCGTTCTCAAGTGGTTGCAGTTCAGGGACGATTGCCCAGTTATCGCTTCCGATTGCCATCCAATCATCAGAATGTTGCACCCAGATCACTGGTATATGTGTCGCGCGAGCATGCTCAACAACTTGGACGATATTTGCTACGACCTCATCGCGATGCCATGCATCATGCACGACACCAACCTGAACATCAATTACAAGGAGTGCCGACAATGGGCGATCTACAAATTGAGACATGAATTCACTCTAATTGGGACGATCTGGTCTGCCGAAGTGGCAGAAAACCTCAGTAATTCCCGACCAGATCGTAAGCAGGTATTCGGATACTGGAGTTATTGGCTTCGAGCGATGGACGAATCTCGCGGAACAAGCGGCGATATCTAAAGAACGGCACTCGCGGATACATGTGATGGATCAAGTGATGATCTTGTCCGAGCAACATGATGTGGCTACCGATCCAACCGCGAATTTGAGTGTTGCGATAGCGGGTTGTTTCTTTGAACGGCACATGAGGCAGCCAGACGAACCAAACTTGCAAAATCAACTGTGCGAACTGGGTGGGAAGCCACCACAACAGCAAGAAATTCACACCTTGTCCAAAAAAGAATGAAACGACTAAGAGCAACAAGCTCACTTGCAAGTGGCGATACAAACCTGGGCGATCAGACTTGAAGTACTTAATGCCCACGCTGACTTTCGGCGGCAGAACCTTAAACAACACATCAGCCAAGAAAGGTATGCAGGCAAAAGTCTTAATAATCGTTGTAATCAACCAGCGGGGAAAAACTGCTTTGCCCGGTCCGGCCATGAAGTGATCGGGATCTTTGCCGGGGATGTTGGTGTGAGCATGATGCAACAAATGCGATGGTGCATATGCCTGAAAGTTCAATTGCAACGGAATTGAAGCAACGGTGCCCATGACCTGATCAATCCAGCGAAGCGACTTGTTCTGTCCACTGATATTGCCGTGGTTGGCCTCGTGGTGAATTGTGTAGAAGAAGTACGTGATGATCGAGTTGATGATGAGCCCGATATACATCGGCAACGAACCATTGACGCACAGCACAATCGTGCCCGTAAACACGGTGCAGTTGAAGATAAACAACAAGACGGTTGGCCATGCGAAACCACCCATGTATTTGGTTGCAATGGCTCGTTCTTCTGCGGGAGTCATGACAGGCAGTCTGACACAAAATATTCCTCTAGCCTGAACTGTGTGAGTGCTTCGCTTCAGGTTCGTGGTGTGTCGTTTTCGTACGGCCCGCGCGACATATTGCGCAAGGTCGATCTCACAGTTGCGCCCGGGATGCGGGTCGGTGTGCTTGGACCAAACGGAGTTGGTAAGTCAACTCTGTTGGGTGTTTTGTCGGGCCGTTTGCAGCCCGATGAAGGCTCGATTCTGTATGCACCGGCGACGGCCACGATTGGCGAACTACGCCAAGAGACCGAGCGAGCAACTGGCGAAACTGTTGAGGCCTATCTCTCCCGCCGAACCGGTGTTGCTGGCGCGCAAACCGAACTTGATGTGGCGACCGAAGCTCTGTCGAAAGGCGAACCAGGGTCGGACGATCGTTACAGCGATGCACTTGAGCGTTGGCTCGATCTTGGTGCGGCTGACTTTGAATCGCGTATTCGAACTGTGATGGCTGAAGTTGGGTTGGCCGATGCGACGCTCGCTTCGTTGATGACCACGTTGTCTGGCGGTCAAGCTGCTCGAGTTGGGCTTGCTGCATTGTTGTTGTCACGGTTTGACATTTTGATGCTTGACGAACCAACGAACGATCTTGATTTCGTTGGTCTTGAACAACTCGAAAAGTTCGCACTTGATTTCAAAGGTGCACTAGTAGTTGTTAGTCATGACCGTGCGTTTCTTGATCGGGTCGTGACGCATGTGGCTGAGGTTGACGACTACACGCATGCGATCAAAGTCTTTGCCGGAGGCTGGACGTCGTATCTACATGAACGTGAAATTGCTCGTCAACATGCTGAAGAGGCCTATGCCGAATATGACGCTCAACGAAGTGGCCTAGGTGCGCGGGCACAACGCGAACGCAACTGGGGTCAGGTTGCAGTGAAGTCATCAAGCGATGGCGACAAAATGGGTGCAAAGTTTCGCGCTAACAACACCGAACAACTTGCGTCGCGAGCGCGCCGTACCGAGCGAGCGATTGAGCGATTAGAAGTTGTTGAGAAACCGCGTGAACCGTGGCAATTGCAATTCACTATTGCCACCGCCGATCGTGCAGGCGCAGTTGTGGCACGACTCGATAGCGCAGTAGTGAAACAAGGTGACTTCACACTTGGTCCAATCACTCTCGAAATTGGTTGGGGCGAACGCATCGGAATTGTTGGTGCCAACGGTGCGGGCAAGAGCACATTGTTACGAGCCTTACTTGGACGCGTTGAACTGGCTTCTGGTGCGGCATGGATTGGGCCAAGCGTGGTGATCGGTGAGATCGATCAGGCCCGTGCGCAATTTGCGGGTGAACGCTCGTTGCTTGATGCATTTATCGATGCGTCAGGATTAGTGATTGCCGAAGCACGTACATTGATGGCCAAGTTCGGGCTTGGGGCCGAGCACGTCAATCGCACATCAGATTCACTGTCGCCTGGCGAACGTACTCGAGCAGGGCTGGCTTTGTTACAAGCCCGCGGTGTGAACCTGCTGGTACTTGACGAACCGACAAACCATCTAGATCTTCCAGCCATCGAGCAACTCGAGATGGCGATTACTTCATTTCCCGGAACCGTGTTGTTGGTAACACACGATCGTCGACTACTTGAAACCATTCCGTTCACGCGCACGTTGCGCGTGAACGGAACAGTCACCGAAATTTAGTACTTGAGTTTGAAAAGGCTGTCGGTTAATGCGGGGCCGTATTCGGCACCTTCAATTGCCATCAACGCAAACATGAATAACGCGCCACCAGCCATCGAGATGTTCTTCATGAAACCGATCATGTCGGCTTGCTTGGCTTGAGCATCTTCGAGCGTCCAGAAGTTGTGCATCTTGACTGCCATCAGTAACAAGATTGCTGCAAGCACGATGGCACCAAGGTCGGCATATACGCCAAGAATGAGTGACAAGCCGCCAAGGCCCATAACAACTCCTGAACCAATAACTGCCAACTTGGGTGAGGGGACACCTTTGAATTGTGCATAACCAGTCATGTCATTGGCCTTGGTGATGTGATTGATACCTGACATCACGAACATGAGCGCAAACACGATGCGACCGATCAAAAATACTGTGGACATTTTGTTCTCCTTCATTGTGCCGAGGGGTTCGGCTTTCTGTAACACGCAGAGCGCCGACAGACCTTATGAACTCTTGAGGCAAATGTGGGGTATTTGTATGCCACATCACTTGGGATCTCGTTACCGTATGGGGCATGAAACGAATGATGACATTTTCGTGTGGAGTTTTACTGCTAGCAGCTTGCAGCGGTGGTGGTGGAAATGCCGGGCCGAATACAACGGAAGCCTCAATGGGGACGTCCGATTCCACAACGACTATTGCGCCAGTCAGCGAACTTGAGTACTTGACATCCTCGGTTGACCCTTTGTGGTCAACAACAGCCAACGATGATTTTGCTGGTTTGAAGTTGGCACAAACTGGTGGTGGCGATGTTGTCGATGTGGCGACCCGAATGTTTGGTCAACCTTTTGACGTTCCGTTGCCCGATGATGTGTTGTTCTTTTCGGGGATGCAATGGATCACCAAGTCTGATGATGGTTTGTGGAATTCGTGGAGCCAAATTGATTACGCATCAATGGTCGAAGTCGGCGCTCTAGAGGCAGCAGTCACTTCGGGTTTCAAGGATGCAAATTACACACCTGGTGTCAGAGTTGAATCAATCGTTGGCGATGGTTTGAAAATTGTGACGCTCAACTTCCCTGCAACTGATGAAGCATCTGCTGCAGGTTGGGAAACGATGACGATCTCAATTGGTCCCGAACTTGATGGACTCGACCCGACTGGACGTAACGCGATCAGTGTTCGATGGGAACAAAATGTCAAGACGTTGAACGAGATTGCCGTCACGCCGTTCTCTCGCGGTTGGTTGGGTGAATTACCGATTCCTGACGACATCGATGTCGCTGAATTCCACGCATCGATCTACAACCTTGACTCAACAAGTTTCAGCGTTGAAGCCAACTTCACGACCGACGCGAAACGTTTTGATGAACTAGCAAAATTCTTTGCTCAAGAACGTACGAGCGGCGCTCTAGTTCTTGAGGCGTATACGTTGCCTGATGATCTGTCGGCAGTAGACGAACTTGACTTTGGTTTCTTCCCAATGTTGGCGGGCAACGATCTCACTGTCGAAATCACTCGCGACCTTGTCGACTCTTCAGCCCCGATGAATATCCGACTCGGAATCAGCATTCACGAAATGATCGACGCCGACTACTAACCCTGTGATTCCGGTGTCGTTTTATTCGCTATTACCGAATAAAACGACACCAGAATCACAATGGAACTACTGGTTGGCGGCGATGTAGGCCGACAACAATGCGTTGGCCTGGGTTGCGGCATCAGTAAGTGCTGCTGCAACATCTCCACCTTGAAGCACGGTCGCGATGGCTCGAGCGCTCAATGTACGAATCTCACGTTGCGGTCCAAGAATTGCTCCAAGACTTGCGGGTGTATCAGCAACTTGTGACAACTGATCGTAGGCAACCTTAAAACGAGGATCGGTCTTGTACTTCTCGGCAATTGGACCAACTTCAAGTGCACTTGAACGCACTGGAACATAACCAGTTGCGGCGGCCCATGTTGACTGACTTTCGGCAGTGATCAAGAACGAGATGAAATCCCACACTGCTGCAGCCTTTGCGGGGTCATCGTGATTGACGATCCACAATGAAGCTCCACCAACAATGGCACCAGGTGCAACTGCATCGCCAGGGGCAGGCATCGGACCAACACCAATATCGTCGGTCGTGATTCCGGGAATCAATCCACCTTGAACAGTTGTTAATACTGTGCCGAGTGCAGCCGAAGTTGCAATCGTCATTGCTGCTGCACTTTTGGGGTCAGCCAACTTGAGCAATGCGTCTTGACCACTCGCGTTGTCGCCAACGTTGTAGGCAAGTCCGTCGTTAACAAGTGCTTGTAGTTCGGTTAACAAATCGATGCCAGTCTGTCCATCAAAGTTGACCTTTGTTGAAGGCGCGAGGCGACCGTTGTCGTTGTCTGAATACAACTCGCCGAGCTTGGCGAACCACTGCTCTAAGAACCAACCGCCACCGCTGTCGGCACCTGTGTCAAGTGACAAACCAAATGCAGCTGCACCACTGTCGACAATTGCTTGCGACATCGTGCGCAATTCGGCCATGTTGGTCGGTGGCTTGTTGGGGTCGAGTCCAGCAGCTTCAAAAACCTTCTTGTTGTAGTACAACACGGGGTCTGACACGTTGAATGGCATCGACCACTGCACGCCTTCGGTGAAGTACTGATTCAAAGCCTTGGGCAAGAAATCAGAAGTGTCATAAGCAGCCGATTCGACACATGCTCCAACGGGAACATTCGAATTGGTGTCTCCCATGACCTGCACGGCATATTCGGGCGCCTGCACCATGTCGGGGCGACTGTCTTGACTGCTCTGCAAGTACTTGTCGAGAGTTTGTTCGTAGCCACCTTGGTTTTCGAGTGACACCTTGACCTTGGTCTGCGAAGCATTGTATTCGTCAGTCAATGCGGTTAAGGCTTTTTCAAGATCACCGTTCATACCATGCCAAAACGTGATGTTGACTGTTCCAGTTGCTGAATCAAGCGCAGTCGTGTCGCACGCGGGCAATGATGCCAAAGGTGTTGCGACAGTTGTCGGCGGTTCTGTTGGCGCACCGCTGTCTCCAGATGCGGGGGCTTTGGTTGTGCCAGGGTCGATGATGGAACTACTTCCACCACCTCCACATGAGGCAAACAACAATGCGCTTGCGGTCAAACCAGCAAGTAATAGACGAGATTTATTGGGGGTTTTCATTTCATCCTTTCACTGCGCCGGCGGTAAGCCCACGCACTAATTGTTTTTGGAATACAACTAAGACAATCAAAATCGGAACTGCAGCAATGATCGTTCCCGCCATAATCAAGTTTGGCTTGTCAAGGTCGGACGACGCCAAGTGTCTTAAGCCTGTTTGTACGGTATTCATGTCATCTTCTGTGGTGATGAGTGAAGGCCATAGGTACTGATTCCAACTAGATAAGAACGAGAACAACCCGAGGGCACCCAAAGTTGGTCGAACTAAGGGGATCGCGACTTCTTTCATAAAGCCCCAATGGCCAAGGCCATCCATTTGAGCAGCCTCACGAAGATCGGGCGGGATCTGCATGAAAACCTGGCGAAGCAAGAAAGTTCCGAATGCTGTTGCAATAAACGGAACTGTTAAGCCCTGGAATGAGTTGAGCCATCCGAGTGAATCGATGGTGCGGCGGTTGACGACCAACGTCACTTCAAGGGGTACAAGCATGGTCGACAAGAAGATGCCAAAGACCAAGCGCTTCAACGGAAACTTCAGAAAAGAAAACGCATAAGCCGAAGCGATTGATGTCACCAACTGAACAGATGTGACAATGACCGCAACGATCGTGGTGTTCATCAAGTAGCGACCCAGACGACCTTCGGTCCAGGCATTCTTCAGAACATCAAGTGTGAATGCGTTTGGCAGAAGTGGATTATCAAGAACCTTGTTGCCGGGCTTGAGGGCGGCGATCACAGTTGTGTAGACCGGGAACAAAATGAAAAGCGCAACAATCGTGAGCATTGAATAACGCGCGAACGATCGCCAACCCTTGGGTGCGGTATCAAGAGCCATAGTGCACTCGCTTTCCGAATCCACGGAACTGCAAAGCCGATAGTGCGAGCAAGATGACAAACAACAGCACCGCAACGGCGGCTTGCAAACCATCGTTGTTCTTGATGATCGAGCTACTTCCGTAAATGAGGTAGGTCACAGTCGTCGTTGAGTCTTGGGGGATGGGTCCACCATTGGTGAGCAAGTCCATTTCGCCGTACGCCTGAAACGCTCGCGAGGTTAATACAACCGTTGTAAACAAAAGTGTGGGCGAGATCAGCGGCAACGTCACGTTGGTGAAACGCATCCAACCCCCAGCACCATCGACGTATGCGCTCTCGTGCATTTCTTTGGGCACACCTTGCAAGCCTGCAGTGACCAAAATAAAAGTAAATCCGAGGTTGGCCCATATGGACGAAATTCCAACCGACCACAGTGCAGTGCCGGAATCGTTCAACAGGCCCGGTTCTTTGATGACGGGGAAGATGTTGTGCAGCCAACCAAGATTGGCTAACACACCGACGGATGGTTGCAATAAGAACAACCACATCAAAGATGCAACGGCAACCGACGTAGCGATGGTGCTGCTGAAAATCGTGCGAAAGAATCGCATGCCGCGCAATTGTTTGTCGGCAAGAACAGCAAGTCCAACGCCCAGAGCCAATCCGATTGGAACAGTGATCATGGCGAACTTCACAGTTACCCAAAGCGCATGTTGAAACTGATCACTCTTAACGACGTTGGTGTATTGGCCCCAACCAACCGATTTGCAATTCTTTCCTTGAACGTCGCACGTTTGTTGTCCGAGCCACACGGCTTTGCCGAGTGGATACAAAACAAAAGTGATCAACACCAGCAGTGAAGGTCCCAACATGGCAAACGCCAAAGGGATCTCTCGCAGACGACGCGACTTGATGGCCATCAAGAAATCCTGAGGCCAGTCTCGATATTGAAACGATGACGATGATTTTCATCGACAGTCAAGAAAACGCTTGACCCATTGTCAGGAACTTCTGTTCCGGCGGGCAAGCGCACAATCGCGCGATGCTCGGCATCGATTGTGCAGACAACTTGAATCTCATGACCCAAATGTTCAACCAGTGCAACAGTTGCCGCAACACCAGCAGTTGCAATATGAGTGTGCTCGGGTCGTGCACCAACAAGATGGCTGCCAGTTTCGATACTTCCCGCGGGAAAGATATTCATGGGTGGTGTGCCAATGAATTGCGCGACAAACACCGACGCTGGTTTGTCGTAGACATCTTTGGGCGTGCCAATTTGTTCAATGATTCCATCACGCATGACTGCGATGCGGTTACCCATGGTCATTGCTTCAACTTGATCGTGGGTGACATAAACGAATGTTGCGTTCAGTCGATGATGTAGGGCAACAAGTTCGGCGCGAGTTTCGGCGCGCAACTTGGCATCAAGGTTTGATAACGGCTCGTCCATGCAGAACACTGCGGGTTGACGCACGATGGCGCGGGCCAAAGCAACACGTTGACGCTGACCACCAGAGAGTGCACCGGGTCGACGCTCAAGGTAGGGGGTCAAACCCAAAATTTCGGCGGCTTGTTTGGCAGCCTCGGCGCGTTCGGATTTATCTACACCACGTACCTTCAACGGAAATTCAATGTTGGCTTGCACCGATTTGTGCGGATACAACGCGTAACTCTGAAAGACCATTGAGACATCGCGGTCTTTCGGTTCAACGTCGTTGACCATTTTGTTGCCGATCCAAACTTCACCAGCGGTTGGGTCTTCGAGCCCAGCAATCGTTCGCAGCAAAGTTGATTTGCCGCAACCCGAAGGGCCGAGAAGGATCATGAAATCGCGGTCGGCAATGTCTAACGAAACATTGTCAACGGCTTTGACGTCTCCAAAGTGTTTGGATACGCCAACGAGTCGGATGGCTGCCACGAGGTCATCGTATTGCATGGCCGGCGGTGTGCGAACCGAGACGCTCTGTTACTCATTAATAATTTCTATTAGTTACCTCTGGGCAACCAAATGTTTCTTTAGGTCTCGCACGAAGTGAGGTCTGGCCCTACAACGATGGTGCCAGAGAAGTGTTCTTTGGCAAGTCCGATCCATTCATCTTCTTGGCCCGGTTGAACTGCTGGTACACAGTGCGTCAACATCAACGTCTTGACATTGTTGCGGGCCGCAGTTTGACCGGCTTGAGCAACGGTGCTGTGATAATCCAAGATGTCCAAGAACCGTTGGCTATTTGGCAAAATCGTTGCGAGTTGCTTGACCATGTCGTCGCGAATCACGGTCTGTACATAAATGTCAGCATTCAGACACAAATCATCAAGACCTGCACACGGAATGGTGTCTCCGGCCAAGGCAGCAACTTTGCCGTCGTGTTCAATACGGAAACCAATGCTGGGGTCGACGGGACGGTGATCGGTCGCGTGTGTCGAAACTGATACTTCGCCGATAGCGAATGTTTCTCCAGGTCCAACTTCAACGACATCTACGGTCAACGGACCATTAGCGCGCAAGTCGTCGTGGTGGGCGTGGCGATAACCCTGATCGAGGGTGAGCATGGTGAGCATCGCATCGATGACCTGACGAGTTCCGACAGGTCCAACGACTTTCAAAGGAATGTTGACGGGCATCATGACCCATCGCGTGGTGACCAAGTCATTGAGATCGGTGATGTGATCGCTGTGTAGGTGAGTGATCAAAATGGTGTTCACCATTCCGGGCAAAACGCCGGCGCCGAGCAAACGCATGATTGCGGCACGACCGCAGTCGATCATGATGTGTTGCTGACCTGCTTGCACCAAGGTGCACGGACCCGCACGATTGGGGTCGGGGATGGGACTACCAGTTCCGAGAAGGGTGACTTTCATAAAGTCAGTATGTCATACAACTGGCACACTCAATGACACTAAATCAGATCCAAGCGGCAACCCGAGGATCGTTTGGATCGACAAGGTGTAGGTGCTTTGCGTCGGCGGACCATTCGGGGCGAGGCAAATTGCCCGAGGTCCATTGTTTGGATAATGAGCGCACGATGCGTAGAAGTTGTCGCCGTTGAGATTTTTTCTCTGGAATTTTCAAGACACCGAGTCCGTAATCGGCATCAATCGTGATCCACGAGAATTCATCTGAAAGTGATCGCGTGAACAGCGACCAAGCGACCCATGTTGATCCGCACCACGCTTGTGGGAATATTTCTGGTACGAGGGCGTTACGGAGATCGGCATCTAGCGGATGACAATCATGCATGATCAATGTCGCACCAGCACGCAAAGTTGAAATGGCTACTTCCAAAATCTGAAGCGAATCTTCAACTTTGTGCCAAGGATCTAAAAAAGCAATATCGAATGTCGCAGAGGAGGTTTTTACCTGCGAAATAAGTTCCTGTACGTCAGGGAATTTTGTTTGCTGAATACTCGGGTGGTCTTGAACATTAGGTGCGTATATGTACCTTGAATGCTGAGCAAATCCGCGAATCTGCATATTCTGAGAAAAAGGCCAACCCGTAAAAGTTGAGGCAATTTCTAGAAGCGACGATGCCTTATTCTTTGAAATATTAATGACAAAGGTCTCGGCGGTAAAATCATCACTGGCCATTAATCATGAAGCGTTTTCGAGAGCTTGCAACAATGTGTTCCACGACAAGATTGCGCACTTGATGCGCACGGGGAACTTCACAACACCTTGCAACGCTTCAAGATCGCCCATCTTGACTTCAACAACGGGCGCATCATCGGCATCTTCTTCAATTGACATCATCACCTTGAAGCGATGGATCAACGCCTGAATTTCGCCGAGCGACTTACCCTTCACTGCCTGGCTCATCATTGAGGCCGAACTTTGCGAAATGCTGCAACCCTGACCAGAGACCTTGACGTCAACGAGCACGCCGTTTTCAACCTGGGCATAGATCGTGATTTCATCGCCACATAGTGGGTTATGTCCCTCAGCCATGACGGCAGGGGGTGCCAACTCACCACGGTTACGCGGTGTGCGGTAGTGGTCAAGGATGATTTCGCGGTACAGATCTTCTAAGCCGGGCATGGTTTCCTCTCGTGGCTACACACCAAAGATATCGCTTGCACCATCAAGGGCATCAGCCAAAGCGTCAGCGTCTGTCTGGTCGTTATATATGTAAAAACTGGCTCGGGCAGTGGCATTAGCACCGAGCAGCTTCATCAGTGGCTTGGCGCAATGGTGGCCGGCCCGAACACAGACATTCTTTTCGTCGAGAATCTGACTGATGTCGTGCGGGTGAATTCCACGGAAGGCAAAGCTCAACACTGCGCCACGAACCTCAACGTTGCGAGGGCCGTGAATCACGATGTCGTCGCCATAGCGGGCGCTCAAAGTACTCAATGCATATTCGGTGAGATTCATTTCGTGTTGGCGAATATTTGCCATGCCGATATTCGCCAAGTAATCAACGGCAGCACCAAGACCAATCACTTCAACGATGGGCGGAGTACCAGCTTCAAACTTTGATGGCAGTTCAGCAGTGGTGAAGCCATCAAGGCGCACATCGGCGATCATGTTGCCGCCACCCAGAAATGGTGGCATTGCTTCAAGTAATTCTTCGCGTCCCCACAACACGCCAACACCTGAGGGGCCAACCATTTTGTGACTACTAAATGTTGCAAAGTCGGCGCCCCATGCTTGAACATCGGTGACGTTGTGCGGAACGTACTGACAAGCATCGACAATCGCGATTGCTCCAGCAGCATGAGCAGCGGCGCAGAGTTGCTTCACTGGAGTGATTGTTCCGAGAACATTGCTCATTGCGGTGAAGGACAAAACTTTCGCACCATCAAGAAGTGATGACAAGTTTGATAAATCGAGTTGACCGTCTTCGGTTAATGGAATCCAACGCAATTCAATTTCGCGTTCGGCCACAAGCATGTGCCATGGAACAATATTGGCGTGATGTTCCATGTGCGTCAGCACAACCACATCACCTTTGGAGAGGTTGGCACGGCCCCATGTTTGTGCAATGAGGTTGATTGATTCGGTGGCGTTCTTAGTGAACACGACTTCATTCACGCTGCGGGCATTGATGAATCGCTGCACTTTGCTGCGTGCGCCTTCATATAAATCGGTTGCTTCGCCGGCCATGCGATAGGCGCTGCGATTGATTGGTGCATAACCGTTGCGCATGAAATCAGTCATTGCGTCAATGACTGCATTGGGCTTTTGTGATGTGTTCGCCGAGTCGAGATACACGAGACGTTGATTGTCAATGGTGCGTTGAAGAACGGGGAAGTCGGCCTTAACGGCAGCCCAATCAACGCGAGTGGTGTTCACGGACGGAACGACTCGTATCCAGAGACTTCAAGCTTCTCGGCGATTTCCATTCCGCCGCTGGCAACGATGCGACCATCAACCATGACGTGTACGTGATCGGGTGCGAGTTCGTCGAGCAAGCGCTGGTAGTGGGTGATCAACACGACACCCATTGTGGGTCGGTCGACGCGCACTTCACGAATTCCCTTGGCAACAATGCGCAGTGCGTCAATGTCAAGGCCCGAGTCGGTTTCGTCAAGCACTGCTAGGTCGGGTTCGAGAATGGCCATCTGCATGATCTCATTGCGCTTCTTTTCGCCGCCCGAGAATCCTTCGTTGAGATAGCGATCGACGAACGACGAGTCCATGCCGAGACGCTTCATCCAGTCCATGGTGGCAAGGCGCAATTCGAGAACTGAGAGGTCGATGCCTTTGCGAGCGCTGAGTGCTTGACGCAAGAACTGAATCACCGAGACGCCAGCAATTTCTTGCGGATACTGGAAGCCCAAGAAGAGGCCTGCTTTGGCGCGCACATCGGTCGGCCAATCGGTGATGTCGTCGCCGTGCAAGAAGATCTGTCCGCTCGTGACTTCGTATTCGGGGGAGGCAAGCAGGCAACTAGCGAGTGTGCTCTTGCCTGAACCGTTGGGACCCATGATGGCGTGAACTTCACCAGCGTTGACCGTGATATTGAGCCCCTTCAAGATGTCGGCGGGAACCACGGTGTCGAGATCATCGGTGGCGGGCCGGGCGTGCAGGTCGACAACCTGGAAAAGGGGACTACTCATAGGGGTGAGTCTAGAGCCGACCCCCTATTTCTCCTATCTCCGTAGTGCTAATTATCTTGTGATTCTGGTGTCGAATTTTTCGCTATTACCAATTAAAACGACACCAGAAGCACGAGGGGATTTAGATGTGGAGGGCTGACCAGAGGGATCGGTAGTTGGGGTATTGGTAGCCCCGCCCGTTGTCGTCGCCGCCAATGTTGACATACGACGAGTCGACCAGCATCTGGTGGTACTTAGGCAGATTGCGGAACGGCACTCCGGCATCAACGTGATGGGCCAAATGGAAACCAATGTTGAACGGCACGAGCAAGAACCTGGCCAACCAATGTTGCTGAACCGAGTGTGTCGCCACTCGACGATCATCTGACGCCATCAATCCACCGTGTTCGGCGACTGAGCGCAATCGATTAATCACGCGCCACACCGTGAGATAGGGCAGCAACCAAAACAATGGGTACACCCACCAATATCCAGAAACAATTGCGCCGGCAATAAGCACACCTTGCACCGCCAAAATCTTGAACAACGTGTTTCGTATAACGACAACTTCGCTGCGGGCACCGCGCAACTGATCGCGCAATAATCGCAGGCCGGTTCGCCCGACCGCATCACGCATAAGTTTGCGTCGCCAACTAGCACGACTGATGGGGTAGTTGGCATACAACGCAATATCTGGTTCGTTGGGGCCAAACTCTTCACGGTGGTGCGCCATATGTACGCGTCGATACGCATCGGTATTTGTGAAACCCACGTATCCAATCAACCAACGACCCACAAAGTCATTGAGCGAACGGTTGCGAAACAACAATCGATGAGCGGCCTCATGCATCAGCGATGCGAATTGCGCGTGGGCACGGCCCATCAACACGAACACCGGAATCCACACGATGGGACCGAAATGAACCGCGAGAAAAATCAACAACGCGGTTTGCGCAAAAACAGAAACAACTGAGAAACCATTGCGCAACGAAGGAATTCTGCGCAACATCTCGCGCGTTGAAGAATTTGGTCGACCGACTTCATCAACGCACTCGGTTGCCTGAGCTTTCTTTAATAGTTCAGGAGATGGAACCATGCCTCCAAGGCGTGGACTACCAACCACGATCAATCCACTCTTTCAGATGTGGCCGCTCGGTTCCGACGGTGGTATCGAGTCCGTGGCCTGGCAGCACGATTGTGTCTTCGGGATAGATCAACAACAAATTGTCAATTGAGTTGATGATGGTTTCAAATGAACCGCCCTCAAACTTAGTGTTGCCGGGGCCACCAGGAAACAACGTGTCGCCGGTAAACAGCAACGGAGTGTCAAGAACTCGGAATGAAATTGAACCTGGGGTGTGCCCTGGGTTGTGGATTGCTTGAATGCGCAACTGTCCGACTTCAATCATCTCGTCGTGCTCAATGAATCCGTCGTAGCCTTTTTCAACCAACATTGGTGCGTCAAGTTCGGTGACGGCCACGTGATAGCCGGCTTCACGCAACGCAGGGATTGCCTGAATGTGATCAAAGTGGCCGTGTGTTTCAAGTACTCGCGTGACACCAAGTCGTTTACACATCTCAAGTAAGCGCTCGTGTTCGTTGGCGGCATCTATCAGTATGGCTTCGCCAGTTTGATGGCAACGCACGACAAAAACGTTGTTGTCGTAGCCGCCCACAACAACTTTGTGAACTTCAACGGTCGAATTAGACCAGTGCAACGTGTTTTCTGCAGACGAACCCATGAGCCAAGTATCTCACGACACAGCACAAAGTGCGAAGGTGACATGAACCCCTCGTCAATGAGCCGTAAGGTTTTGACGTGGCTTTACCCCCAGATCGTCCTGATTTCACAGACCTCGCCACGCCGAGTGATCACAAGGCGTTGAAGCGATTGGCTGATATGGACATCTCACATTCAATTCCGAGCGATGATGGCTCGCAGAAACGTGGTCCATCGGGAGCGGTTATTGGGGCGTTGATTGCGCCGGGGTCACCTTCATTCTTCAGGCACAAAGTTTTGTCGGCCGGATTGCTGTTGCTCGGCTTCGTGATTCCGATTGCGACCGTTGCTGTTGCACTGATTCGCCGTCATCAAATCACTTCATTGGTTCTTGACAAGAACTTTCTCGTTGCATTGCAAATCATCGCTGTTCTCTTTGTCGTGACTCGATTGATCTCGGTCATTGAAGTCATTCGGTCGCGTTCCGAAGGTTCGCCCCGCCGATTGGCGTCGTGGCTCGGAGTCATTGGCGTGATTTTGTTGGCTGTGCCAGCGGTGTGGTCGGTAGCGCGTGCGCGCGATCTTTCAGGTGTCATCACTGATGTGTTTGTCACTGCAGGGAGTGATGAACCGTTAGCAGCGACTGGCAACCTTTCGCCAACAGGAGATGGATTCAAAACCATCTTGTTACTTGGCGGCGATGAGGGTCCGGGCCGATGGGCGTTGCGTACCGACACAATGATCCTGGTAACCATTCACGAAGAGTCGGGCCGTATCGCAATGGTTTCGATTCCGCGCAACATGTACAAGATGCAGTTTCCTCCTGGTTCGGCAATGGCGAATGAGTTTCCGAAGGGATTCCCCGATCTCGCGAATGCAATTTATCCCTATGTCTTTACCCATCCAGACGTTGCTGCGACGTATGCCCGCGGCGATTTGCAACCAGAGGCAATCGCGCTTGCCTCAGCAATTAGTTATTCAATGAACATCACGATTGATGACTATGTGTTGGTCAATATGCAAGGATTTCTCGAGATCGTTGATGCACTTGGTGGGGTCACGATGACTCTTGACAAGAAAATACCTATGCCCGGCAATGTTCCAGGTGCAAAAACTCAATACCCAGCATTTATCGGGCCCGGCGAAGTAACGATGGATGGTACGACGGCATTGGGTTTTGCTCGTTCGCGTAAAGGTGACAGCGATTACGGACGCATGGGACGTCAGCGTCAATTACTCACAGCATTGGCCGGACAAGTTTCAGGAAGCGACATTTTGTTGCGCTTTCCAGACTTGACAGAAATCATGCGTTGGACTGTTCGCACTTCGCTTTCGGCTAGTGAATTCTCGTCGCTAGTTGATCGGTTGCGAAGTGGTGCAACGATTCAAGAATCAATTGGTTTGATTCCGCCGCTAGTGAAAACGGGCAACCCCAACTTCGCTGATATCAGTAATTTGATTGATGCATTGCAGGCTTCAATTCGTGACAACGTCAAATTTCCCTACGGCTGATTCACGAGCTAATGACGTCGTAACCCATTGATAGTGCAACCGGGATCTGCGCCGGATCAAAGGTGATGAACTGCAACGGTCGTGGTAAGCGATCGGCTGCAGCTAAATGAATTGCATCGTTGATGTGTACAGGTTGTTCACGCGCAATCATTGCTGCACGATCAAGGCATAGCTGATCAACCGGCACAACATGAATGCGGTCCCATAACAAACGAACCGCATCTTCAACGTCATCTTGCAAGATCTGTTCATCGGTGAGTCGCGGCACCAATGCCAAAGCCTCAGACAAAGCCAATGCAGAAGCGCACCACTGTGCATCATTCTCTAACGCATCGATCACTACTTGTCGGCCACGACCTTCAATCGCAACACTCAACAATGCCGACGAATCGAGAAAAAGCGTCATCGAATATCACGCAACAATTTGTCGATACGTCCACCACTCCACACGCTCACAGCAGGTGTTGGTTGATACGTGCCACCTCGACGCGGTGCAATCACTAGTCCACGCGCCACTAAATCGCTGAGTCGTGCCTGACCTTCTGGTGCACCAAGCGGACCCAACTGTGCAATCGGTCGTCCACCTATTGAAATCACAATGTGTTCGCCCGAAGCAGCACGGCGAACCGAGGCCGCGGCGTCGGCTCGCAGTTGGCGAATGCCCATTTCACTCATGTCTCCAACATAACAAGCAAACCACCAAATTGTGTACACAGCGGTACACGCAACAAGTTGTCAATCGCCCAACCACCGCGACACAATGAAGACATGAACTTTGCATTCTCAGAAGAACAAGAAGAACTCCGTAAAACAGTCCGTGCTTTCCTCGATGCCAAGAGCAGCGAAGCCTCAGTGCGCGAACAGATGGACACCGAGGCCGGTTTCGACCAGGCCGTGTGGTCACAGATGGGCGAGCAGATGGGCCTTCAGGGCTTGCACATTCCCGAGGCGTACGGCGGATCGGGCTACGGCTACGTCGAACTCGGCGTCGTGCTTGAAGAAATGGGTCGTTCGTTGTTGTGCGCCCCGTACTTCGCAACCGTCGTTTTGGCCGCCAACACCTTGATTCATTCAGGTGACGAAGCCGCCAAGAAGAAGTACCTCCCCGGCATCGCCGCTGGCGAGACCATCGCAACCCTCGCCTATACCGAGCCCTCGGGTAAGTGGGACGAGAGCGGCATCACTATGCAGGCTTCGGGAAGCGGATCAGCTTTCACTTTGAGCGGCACCAAGATGTTCGTCCTCGACGGTCACACCGCCAATCTGATCATCGTGGCTGCCAAGACCGGCAAGGGAACCAGCTTGTTCGCCGTTGACGGCAAGGCTGCTGGCCTCACCCGCACCGCACTCAGCACCATGGACCAGACCCGTAAGCAGGCAAAACTCGAATTCAACAACACCCCAGCCGAGCTCATCGGTACCGAAGGTGCTGGCTGGAGCGTCTTGTCAACTGTTCTCGATCTGGCTGCTGTTGGCCTCGCCGCCGAGCAGGTTGGTGGAGCACAAAAGGTGCTCGACATGGCCGTTGAATACGCCAAGGTTCGCGTGCAGTTCGGTCGCCCGATCGGTTCGTTCCAGGCCATCAAGCACAAGTGTGCAGACATGTTGCTCGAAGTCGAATCAGCCAAGTCGGCTGCTTACTACGGCATGTGGTGCGCCAGCGAAATGAACGACGAACTCGCTTCGGTCGCTTCGCTTGCCAAGGCTTACTGCTCAGAGGCTTACTTCCACGCAACCGCTGAAAACATTCAGATCCACGGTGGTATTGGTTTCACCTGGGAACACCCAGCTCACCTCTACTTCAAGCGTGCGAAGTCATCAGAATTGTTGTTCGGTGACCCGACCTACCACCGTGAGTTGCTCGCACAGCGCATCGGTATCTGAAGTCACTCACATATCTGACCTGACTGGGTCGGTTTCGAGACGTTGATCGTCTTGAAACCGGCCCAGTTTTTTTATGCCCAAAATTTCTTGCTGTAACAAATTTCTAGGTCTTTCGTCTAGGAAATTGTGCTAACTTAGACTGTCGGTTCACAACGGAGTGAGCCCCAGTCGAACAAGCGAGAAACACATATGTTCAAGAATCTTCGTCGTTCCCTACTCGGCTTTGCGGTGATTGCGTCGTCGATTGCCGTGGTTCCAGTGGCTGTGCACGTTGCGACCGCGTCAAACGGATCGATTGATGGCTCAACGTGGTCGCCGGCATCTGGCGGATTTGCCAAGTTCGACATGGCATTCACGGAGAGTTCGAACAGCGTCACATTCAAGGCGAAGACTGCGGTCGAAACTTCTTCGGGCGGACTCTTGGTCGCGGGCTATGTGGGAGATATCGGAACTTTCGCAACACAGTTTGCACTCGTTCGAATTACTAATGGTGGTGTGGTTGACACAGCGTTCGACAGCAACGGACTCAAAATCCTCGATCGCGGCACTGGCAATGGTGCTGCTGACTTCATACAGAGTTCAGGAAGTGATTACTTCGTTGGTGGATGGTCAGGCAGTGGGCAAAATCGCCGAGCGGCCGTCGTCAAGGTGAACGAGAGTGGCGTGATTGATTCGCAATGGGGATCTTCGGGTTGGGCCGAAGCTTCGTCGGCTTACGCGCGTTACGAAGGTGCAGCGACGGGGAAACAAGGTGAGAAGGCATTCTTCATCGATGGAACTCAGATTGTGATGTGGTCAGAAGATTCCGCCGCCACCGAAATCATCATCCATCGTTTCGACGTCTCGACAGGTCTACTCATGACATCAGGGGGGCCGATCAGTAATCCGGTTTCCATCGACAGAACTATTTTCTCAACCGGATTTTTGGCGGACAATCCCGAGACCTTCGTGATGTTGAGCAACACCACGATGCTCATCGCTACTCGTTCAGGTGCTGGCAATGACAATTCCAAACTGTACAAAATCGACTTGGGTGTCACCCCTGCGGCGCTGGATACCAACTATGGCACGAATGGCATACTTGAAACCCAAGTCAAGTCGTACCACTTAGAGGACTTCCGATTCGGCAAGAACAACAGTTACAACACAAGAATCTTTCTTGCGGGTTCTTCCAATTCTCCCGACACGTACATCGTGCGACTTAACACTGATGGAACCGTCGATACTTCGTCGTATGGGCCGTCTTCGTGGGGCAACATGACCAACTCTCCTGGCTACATCGAGATCGGTAGTTTCAACTTGGCATCTGGCGATATTGAATTCCTCGCTGACAGTGAAATGTTGATTTCCGGCGCTGGGTCTGGTTTCAACTACCAACTTCGCAAGTACAACACCACCACTAATGGATCGGCTAATTCGTTGTTCGGAAATAGCTTTGAATCTGGAGTGGTGTCAATCTCGAACAGCTGCAACGTGATTCAGTCTGGTTGGTTGGTCCCTATTTCGGGTGGTTCAAACTTCTTCTTGATGGGACCGAAAACGTTCACAGTGAACCAAACATCGGTGAATGGTATTGGGGCATTGAAATTCGTTGGCTCTGGTAATGCGGCCACAGCGTGCGATGGTCTACCGGCACCCATGCAGGTCGCTTATAGTCAGCCTTCGTACAGCGGAACGGCGATGCAGCCGATCAGCATCCCTGCACCAAATGTGACGGGCAACTTGGGCTCGGTAGTGTTCTCGGTGAATAATCTGTCCCAGAGCCTTCCTTCTGGTCTGACCATTACTCCATTCACTGGGGCGATCTCAGGGGCCGCCACCACTTCAACTGGTGGATCGATCATGGTTGGGATCACCGCAACGTATTCCGCTAACGGCATCACTCAAACGGGTCGGACGACGATTTCAATAGACATCGCCTCAGCATCGGGTGGTGGAATCGGTGGACCTGGCGGCGGCGGCTTGGGTGGCGGCGGCTTGGGTGGCGGCGGCTTGGGCGGCGGCGGAACGCCGTGCGTGGCGGGCACACCTTCATCAACTAATTCTGCGGTAACTTTCGACAGCGCATTCGCCGGCGATGGTGGCTATGACTTCAGTGATCAATTGTTGACCTCGAAGTACGGCAAGGCTGCAAAGGGTCCAAACGGTGCGCTTTATGTGGCAGTCTCAGTCGGTTCGGTCAACACAACTTCAGCGACGAACAAGACGACGCAGGTGATTCGATTCCTTGCTGACGGCACAACAGACTCAACTTGGGGGAACGCCTCGGCTGATCTCAATTCATCAACGGGTTACTCCGAGACCGCAACCGGACTTTTGGTGTTGTCTGATGGAAGTGTTGTGATGTTGATCAAGGGAGCGACGGCACAACCACGCGACTACGAACTCGCGAAGTTCACTTCGGCTGGCGTGCTAGACACAACCTTCGGGGTAGGCGGTTTGGCAACTCTTGTTTCTGGCTCAACGACGGTCACTCTGGGTAGTCTCGCCGAAGGACCAGCAGGTTCGATTTATGTCGGTAAGTCGGTGACAACGGGAAGTTATCCAAACTTTTTAACGACCTTTGGAATCATCAAGGTCAGTGCCCTAGGAGTTGTTGACTCAACGTTTGGAACAGGTGGCGAATTGGGGGTGAATTCTTCCGCCATGGCAACCGACTCGACAGGTGCGTTGTATGTTGGCGGACTAACCAACTCAAGTCCGGCTAATGCAACAGTTGTTAAGTACGCAACGTCTGGTGCGATTGACACCACGTTCGGCGTAGGGGGCGTTGTGGAACTCAACACCAGTACGGGCTCAAGTGATGAATATCTCGGTGGTTTGGTATTTGCAAACGGCAAAATCAGTGGAACTGTCTATATCTCGTCATTTGCGAACAACTCAATGTCGTTCGCGGTAAGCGCATTCAGAATGAGCACCGCTGGTGTTCTTGATACATCATTCGACACCGATGGCGTTGCTTCGGTCGGAACCCTGGGCGGACCGCCCCGTGATATCACGGTGCTGTCCGACGGAGGATTAGTTCTGCCTGTATCGGCAGTTGTGAACAACGCACCGTCGTTGAATCTGGTGGGAATTTTGGCTAATGGCACACCAGTGGCAAATCTCGCCACTTCGCCCGCCAAGATTTCTTCTGGGACGTGCGAATTAGGATCTGGCTCAATCGTTGCTACAGCAGCAGGTATTTTTGCCGCAGGCACGAGCGGAAACCAGACAGTTGCAAGTCACATTTTCAAGATTTCGATATCGGATATGGCAGCTGGTAGTGACTCTGGTTCTGGTGGTGGTTCGACCACGACAAGTACTTCGGTGCCGTCGTCTTCGAGTACGTCGAGCACTTCGGTGCCGTCGTCGTCGAGCACGACAAGTACTTCGGTGCCGTCGTCTTCGAGTACGACAAGTACTTCGGTTCCGTCGTCTTCGAGTTCGTCGAGTACTTCGGTTCCGTCGTCTTCGTCGACGACACCTGGTACGACACCGTCGACGACACCTGGTACGACTCCATCGACGACACCGTCGTCATCACCGAGCACGACGTCACCGTCGTCATCTGGGGTGACGCCGGCTTTGGTGACTTCTTCTAACGCCGCAACGTTGGTACGTACCCCGGGGTCAGAGTCAATCATCGTGAACGGAACCGAAGTTTCAATTGAAACTAAAGTTCTTGATGTTCCAGCTGCTCGTACCCCTGATGCGCAACGCACTCCTGCACAGGTTGCTGCAATTCAGCAGGCTGGTGCAGCGTTGCTGCAACAGTTCTTGGCTTCACTGCCCGCTGGTGCAACATCAAATGTTGTGGTTGTCAACACTGCAACTGGCGCTGTCATGCAGAACCTTGTGTTTGATGCAAATGGCAACTCAATAAACGTTCCGGTTGAAGACATTGTGTTCCTTGATGGCCCGCAGTTGTCGTTGATGATTGGTTCAAACAACGCCAACATCACTGCCGATGGCAAGTATCAAGTTGGTGCTGGCGGCATCATCGGTGTGACTGGTGCAGGTCTAGGTGCAGGTTTGTCGGGTGAAGTTGTGGCGATGTCGACCCCGACGCTGCTCGCAAACTTCCAGACCACTGCAGCTGGTGACTTCAATAAATCGGCAAAGTTGCCGAGTTCACTCGGAGTGGGCGATCACACGCTTGTAGTTGCTGCCGGTTCAACGTACGCAATGATGGGTATCCGCGTGGTGCCTGCTGCGCTTCCCGCTACTGGTAGTTCAAGTGAGCGAGTGATCATCATTGCCTTGTTCACCTTGGTATTCGGTGCGTTGTTCTTCCGAGGACGCCGCATCACCCTGTTCTAGTCCGCTGTGATTCTGGTGAGGATTTTTACTCAAAATGAGTAATTATCCTCACCAGAACACCGTAAGGGTTAGCCTGACCTTGTGATTTGGTTATTCATTGTCATTGCAGCAATTGGTGTCTTTCTCATTGCCGCTTTGACGATTGGTCGAGAAGCACGACGTCTCGATGCCATGGCCCCGCGTGCGGTCTATCAACTCGAACAAGCCGCAGATTTCGTGGCGATGTCGTTACCTGAATCAACTCAGGCTCGACTCACCATGGAAGAGCTTGAGAAGTTATTAGTGATGCACATGAATTGGTTGCACAGCAAGGGCCTGTTGCCCGCCAAGGCAGTCGATCAACGTCAAGACATCACGACTCGACTAGTCGTGACGGAAGAGTCGCTGATTGCGTACTTGCTGGGTGAATCAGATAAGGCCGGCATTCAGATCATGGATGACGTCGACTTGGTGAATGTCACCGAAGCACACTTGGCTTATTTCAATGCGATTGGTGCAGTGGGGCCAGTGGCCGACGAGTCACTGTAAGAAGGCAATTAACGACTGTAAAACCACTTGGGCTAATTGAGTTGGTGTGCCCATGTCGGGAGTCAAAATTAAGTGCGGATTCGTTGGAATTTCGTACGGGTCTGAATATCCGGTCATTGACTTGTTGTCAGTTCGTCGTGCAGATTCGTACAAACCCTTTGGGTCGCGAGCTTCACAAATCGCTAACGGAGTATCGACAAAAACCTCAAAGAAGAAGATGCCCGCTTCGGCGTGCCGGCTGCGAGCGTATTCACGGTCCTCCTGATAGGGGCTGATGAGAGACACAACTGCGAGGGATCCACTTTTGGCAGCGAGCAAAGCAACTTCAGTTGTGCGTCGAGCGCTTTCGCATCGACTGGCACGATCAAATGAAAGATCTTTGTTGAGTCCCGAGCGAAGTTCGTCACCATCAAGCAACAGTGAGTGGCGGGGGAGTTCTTTCAAAAGTTCAATGACTCGTTGCGCAGTCGTGGTTTTTCCAGCTCCTGAAAGACCAGTAAACCAGATGGTGCCAGATGCTGAAGTGAGCGGATGACTCATCGTGTTCGATTTGACGGACGAAGCTTGCGCACTGGCCACGTGATCAACAGGCCTAACTTCAGAGAAAATGAATTGACAGTTTGCTCAAGTTGCTTCTGTGTTTGTTCAAGCGCTGAATTGCTAAGGACTAGTTCATGCTGCAATGCAGATGCGTCATCAGTCAGTTCATTGATCCGCGCTTCAATTGTGCGAATGGTGTTTATGTTTTTGAGTCGTTCTTGCTCAATGAGAATTCGTGCCGAATTCAATTTATGATTAGCCCGATCTAACTTCTTGACCGTGAACTGAGTATCCAAAACTTCGCGACATAGTTCAGATGGCGTCAATGAAATGTCAGTTGTTGGTGTTTGGTGAAACAACTCGCGGATTGCTCGTGCTTCAACTGTGAGAGGGTGGTCATTCACCCAATCAGGGAAGGTGGCCCGGCGAAGAGTTGGGTCAATTGATTTTGCGGCAGTTTCAAAATCGGACTGTTGATGCGAAACCGAGACACCACGTTCGAGCAGAAACTGAGCGATGGAAGCGAGTTCGGTGGCGGGGGAATCCATGAGGTCTTCATAACGAAGAATGTGTGGATTCATGCCTTGAATACCATTGGCCAAATGCATGTTGTAGGCAATCCAAAGTGAGAGGCCCACAGTGACGGGCAAGCCGTCACGTACGTGTAACGACCAGGCGACTTCGGCAGGATCGCGCGTGATCACGATGGCTTCAAAGCGATCTAAAAGTGTGCGACGCCAAAATGGCATGAGCAGACAACTTCGTGGGTCTTTGAGACCTGTCGGCCCATTATTCGATAAATCGCTGATCAACAATCGGCCCGGGTTGACGAACTGCGTCGCTCTTTCGACGTCAAATGTGTTCAGGCTCACCGAGTCCCAGGACCACTCATTGGTCTGCAACAGTGATTCGCTGAACATCACAACTGAACGGCGTTCAAAAAATCCTTTTGGGTTATCTAGTTGAGAATCGAGTCGATTGTCCGCTGATTCAAATTGAATTCCGAGTTGATCTAATGCTCCTGCAAGTGCTGATGTTCCACTGCGGTGCATTCCGAGCACCAAAATACTGTTATTGGACACTCTTTGAATCTACTAGAAAAGTGACTTTTACGAGCCGAGAGTCTGCCACTTGAGCCATTTTCTAACGAAGCCACACCCCGGATTTGAATTGCGGTACCGCAATACTTCTCACTTATTTTGTGTCTTATTCATCAGCGGGATTAACGACCAAGGCACGAATCCGACGACCTTCTTCTTTGCCATAACGGATGTAATGCAGTAGAGGGTTTCCACCAGATGCGGCAACATCTTTATATCGCTCGACATACCAAACGGCATCAAAGTTGACGCTGGGCTGCAATCTTTGACTCACGCCGTAACGCAAGTAATACATGGCCCCGTCATAATGACCAGCTCGGACTTGTGGATATTGCTCTGCGAACCATTGGCCTTTAAAGAATTCGCTCGCTGCAATTTCACTCGCTGCTGCTTTTTCATCTTTGATTTCTTTGATTCTGAAGGTGCAGACCAATCGAATGGTGCGGAGCAATTCATTGATCATCCGTCGATGGTTCAGCGAAAAGCGAGCAGATATTGCTCGACGGAATTTACGAGGACCGAATTCTCTGGGCGCTTTGGTCTGTTGCGCAAAGACTTCAGCCATTTCCTTTTGGGGAGGAGTCGAAATAAATGTTCCCACTAATCGGATTGCCGGCATGGGTACATCAAACTCTTCGCCGTAAATGTTGAAGTATTCGGTGTAGAACTCTTGCACTTTGTCTAAAGAACCGTTGGTGGCGATACCGCCGTGTACTTGATGGAAGGTCGCTTCACCGAGAAGCAATGTGGGAACGGTCTCGGGAAGTTCGCAGGCTCGTTTCCATGTGTCGAGGTTGACGAGTCCTCCGCCGGGTGTGATGAAACTTTCGGCGTAACCACCAAGCTCATCCCACAATGATCGCCACATGAAAAGGCTGTTACTTTCGGCAACCGGATCAAACCAAGTCGGGCCAGAAGATTCATCAAAGACCGAAATATCAAAGAGTTTGTAGCCGTTTGTTTCCCAACCGCTTTTCGCCAACATTTCGTCTTCGGTTTGTTGGTTGTAACCTTCGACAATTGCTACTCGTTGAAACTTGTTTCCCAAGTAACGACCGCGTGAACCAACAAAGGCACGTTGGTTGTAACTGATTGCGTCCCGAGCTGATGCAATCAGTCGTGGAGAAGCGATCCGAGCACCATCGATATACACGCCGATGATCTCGCCAGCAGATTGTTTCAGACCAAAATTGATTGCAGGCACCGGGCTTTTCGTGGGATTGTCCATTGACAAAACCCGCAAATCAAGGTCAAGGTTTGCGAAATCCGCAGCCGTTGGCGGAACCTTTGAACCATTGTCAATCAAGATGACTTCAAAATCATCGCGCTCAATATCTTTTTGATAGGGGAGCGATAACGACAACAATGTGCGCGGTAATTCGCGATTCATGTTGTAACTAATGACGATGATTGAAACCTTGGGCTTCATCGTTAACGGGCCTTGCGCAATTTTGGATTGTTGATCAGGGTGCGGATGTCATCAAGAGCACCTGCCATGCTCGGCTTGCCACGGTGTTTGCGAATCAGTTTGAAGATCTTCTTCATGAGTCGTGCTCGAGGATCGAACTTTTCGGTGCGCTCAATAATCGATTCAGGGACTTCGGTCATTGTGTTGATCGCGTGGTCAATGATCGAGTCAAAGTGACCCCAGAGAACATTGTTGTTTGGATCAAGACCAAGAACCATCAGGCTTCCGGTGGGATCGGTATCAACAGGCATCACAATCAGGTCGGGGCGGTGCAATTGCAAAATCGGAATGATCTTCCAAATGTCACCAGTCCAATAACGTGACTGGCGGATCCGCTCGCCTTGAAGCGGGTGTGCAGGGTAAATATCATCAACGATGACAACCGAACCCGCGTGGCAGAAGCGTTCCATGTTCATGAAATCTTTGAGCGCGAATTCAATCTGATGCATGCCGTCGATATAGCAAAGATCAATTGGCTTCATCGTTGATGTGTCGGCGAGACGGAAGTAGTCGTCGCTTGTTGTGTAACTAATTGAATGCTGAGTTGCGATGGGAACTGACAACTGTGGCGCAGGGTCAATGCCGAGTGCGGGGCACTGAGCCAATTTCAAACTTGCTCCGTACTCGACACCAATCTCGGTGTAGAAACGCGGTTCAACATATTTGTGTAAATCAACAAGGAACTCGTAGCAGTCAAGAGTTCCGGCGCCGTGTTCGACTTCTTCGGGTACATCTGGTGGAAAAGAGTTTTGAACTGGTGTTGCTAAGGCAAGCGTGACGTCGGTCTGACACTCGGCCATTGCGGTGCCAAAGCGAAATGAAGTGATGGTTTCAAACGATGCCCCAAATGGGCTTTTCCAAACGTCGCTCGTGTGCATCTGCGCGGGGCTTGCTTGTGGGATCGCATCGCTGACGACAATCAAGACCCCGTCGGACGTTAATGCATTTTCTGCAGCAATGATCTGTGCTGCTGAAGGATCAACGTCAGGCCCGATGACGACTACGTCCATTGAATGCTTAGCGACTGAAGCAACGTCGTTGGGTTTGATGGTTCGGGACTCCGCACTGATTCCGGTCAGAACCTGGGCGTAATCGGGGCCTAACCCAAGTCCGATAATGGCTACTTGCAGAACATGGGGGCTCTCGAGATGCGGTTGGTTTAAGACATGGCGTTTGAGAGCCACCCGTAAGTTGTCAAGAGAAGAGATGTAGTTCAATCGAGGCCCTCGCCAACGTTGTTTGGACGTTCAAATACTAGGCGTTCAGCCCAGCATGTCTTAGACCATCAATGGAAGTTGGTTCATCGGGTAACACGATGGAGCAAAAAACCAGGCTTCAATGGCGTAGCGGTCTTTTGTCATCCCGGGAGCGATGGCAGTGCAGTGAAGGTTCATTTCGTCAAACAAGATGGCGTCGCCAGCCTTGAATTGCAGGCGGACCGGCGGCAAGTCGGCCGAAAACTCATCAACGATCTCGCGAGAGACCGACCAATCGAAGGCAGCGCCATGAGTGCCGGTAGGGGCGATTTCATGGAGTCGCTTTGGAACCATGTCCATGGTCGGTGCATCGACACCACAATCGGTGAGAGCTATCCACAAGTTGATGGTTCGGATGCCCTCACCGAGGAAGGCCCCGTCTTGATGCCAGCCATTTGCCGTGTCGCCGCCACAGGCGACGCGCCGCAATGTTGTTTTTTTAACAGACAAGGCTGGGCGTTCGCCGAGGTAAGCCTGAATCAAACTAATAATTGAGTTGTTCTGAAACAGTTCGATCAAATGTGAAAATGTTCGTGGTGAATCGGCGGCGAGGACACCGCCTCCATCGCGAACCCAGTGTCGCGAACCTTGATCTTCGGGACTCCATGCCGAAAATTCGGTGAGGCCTAATTTCTGAGATGACTTAAATGGCACAAACCATGGTGCTGATTCTTCAAGTGGCTTGCCGACTATTGCTGCGTCATATTTTTCAAATGAACTGTTGACATCATCAATGGCTGCTTGGGCTTCGCCCGGCGTAATCAAATTACGAACGATGAGCGAACCATTATTCAAAATCGCCGACCGCAATTTTTCAACGTTTAACTCACTTCGGTTGATTTCAGGTATGCCAACAACATCGCTAAACACATTGGTGGTGGCAGGTGGCCAACTGGAGAGCGACGATTTCGGCGACAAGTGGAAGAGGGCCTCGTGTCGAAGTTCAATCAGACGTGCTTCGATGGCAGGGGATGGGCTCGCCGAATTTGCCTGAGTCAAGGTGTCAATCGCCTCGAGGAATTTTCCGGACTGCACTAATCGTTCAGCATGAGCGATTGGATCGGTGTCCCGAGACTTTTTACCGAATCTCAATTTGAATGCCATCTAGTCGTCCCTTCAACAAACTCCGTATCTCAGGTTACTAATTTCAAATCATCATGTTGAGAGTACTAGTGACTTTCCGACCGTGATCTATGTCCCCGATATACATGATTTTATTAGCAAACCGTTGATTGGTTTGACGGCTGGTCGCAAGAGGAAAGCAGGTTGCGGCTCGCTTGCCAACCACAATATTCTTGAGGAACTTCGAACATTTACAGCCATTACTGCGCACCCGCGATGCCCTCACCTATCTGGCCAAGGCGATTTTGCTACTAGGTGGCGTAGTTGTAGAAAGTTTCAGTGTAAAAATAGTGAACAGTGACTGACAAACGAGGACCAAGTCGTAGAGATATGCGGTACTTGAAATGACAATTAAAAGTTGTCCTCCCTCTGACTTTTTTAGGCGCCTAAGAGTTCATAAGACTTCGATTAACCAGTTCCTCAGCATGGGAAAAGGAGTTTGGCTACTCTCGGAAATGGCCGGCAATATCGGGGATCACTTGATTTGGCGTGGTACTGAAAGATTGCTTGACGGATTACCACTTGAATTTGAGCGCGTCAGGTGCTCAGAGATCAATGGCGAGAAGACGCAATACAACAACAACAACGACACACTGGTGATACCTGGTAGTGGGGCGTTCAACAAGAATTTTCACGGATGGCTACCACAATTGGTACTGAAAGCGTCCAATCAGTTTGGACGAGTTGTTATTTTGCCTTCGGAGTACGAACCAGAGCTTCCCGTTGTCTTTTCAGCGCTCTCTCAGCCAAACGTTTTTCCGTTTGCTAGAGATTCCTATTCGTATAATCAGGTAAAACTATTTACCCAAGTTTCCTTGAGTCTTGATCCGGCGTTGTACGCCTTTGACTTTGAAACAGCGACGAGGAAAATTGCGCCCAGCAACAATTTGGGTGAAGTTTTGTTGGCTTTGCGAACAGATGCAAGCAGTTTGTTGATGCATCATGGTCTGCAGCCCGGTCCAATGAATAGTGACATCAGTGTGACATATCAGGATCTAGATCAATTTCTGAAGTCAATTCGAGAAGTAGATACGGTTGTGACCGACCGCCTGCATGTGGTAGTTGCAGCTGTGATGCTCGGTAAGACCGTCCGTTATGTAGATCCGTGGAGTTATAAAATCAGCAGGTACGTTGATTTTAATTTTCGTCACGAGTTTGACGATCAAATCCAGCAACGTGATTACAAATGGCTTACTGAGCGTGGATTCGCAGTGAGCAAATGAAAGTCCCTACTCAACCACGAATTCTTGGTTATGTGATAGCCCGCAATGAATGGCCACTGCTAGAACTGTCAGTCGCGCACGCAATAAATTCGGGAATAGACCGCATTGTAATTATTGACCATTGCAGTGATGATGCCACCAGAGAGGGTTTGCAGGCATTGCAACGTTTTTGGTCAGACAAGATTGTTGTTTACAGAGTTGACGATTCTCGGTACTTGCAAGAGGCGACGTCTGCATTAGTGATGGCTCTGGTAGACGCTGATTCATTTGACTGGGTATATGTCTTTGATGCTGATGAATTTGTCTTGCTTCCTCCAGAATTGAAACTTGGCGAATTGCTTAGCCGAGTGGCTCCCGAAGTTGAGGCAGTACGGTATGAAATACATCAGTGGGTCGCACCCACTGATTTCAACGACCTTGATGTCATTGAATATTCGCGGATTCGATATCGCGCTGTTGCCAATAACTTTACGAAGTTGGTCGGCGAGGATCTCGCAGATGAGATTGAGAATGGAAGCCTTAATTTCTTTGACCTTCCGTTTCCAAGCAAGGTCATTGTTCGCGGAAAGTGGGCCCATGCTCTTGTCGCTGGTGGGCACCTGATACGGGGAGAGGCAGGGATAGTCGAGATGACTATGGACCCCTCGTCCTTAAGGGTTGGACATGTGCCACTGCTAAGTCGGCGGCGCCTCGCTCTGAAGTGCGAACAAGGCGCCGCTTTGATACGGGCTGGCTTTGCCCCCGGGCATGGGTGGCAAAGCCAGATGCTCTATCGGTTGCAGATTGCTGGAGCCCTTGAAGACTTTTGGCGAAATCATTCTGTCACTGATGATCTGCCGCATCAGTTGAATAATTCGTTTCCGGTGACCGCATTAGACGAGTCTCTCGCTCAGGCAATCAAGATGGTGATCACTCATGTGGGAGATCTTGGCGCTGGGGCATCTGAGAATTCGCATAATTTTGTCAGAGCGGGACTCAGCCCAGATGATTTGTGGTCTGGAGCCATATCGTCAATTAATAGACAAATGAAAATTCGTGATGTCCTAGCTGTTCAGCGTGATTTCCTAGCTGTACAGCGTGACGCCTTGGCCGTTGAGCGTGACGCTCTAGTCGTTGAGCGTGACGCCCAGATCACTGGTCTGGCGTTAGAAATAGAACGGTTGCAAGACCGATACGAGGCAGCAGAATTTGCGGTAGACGTTCACCGTCAAGAAATTATTAAATTGACTTCAAGTAAGGCCTTCCGCTTGGGGATGTTCATCACATGGCCGGCCAGGCACCTGCATTCCGCTATAGCCACAATGAAACGACGTGCTTAATCTCTCATGCTGGAGTGATATTGAATCGTTTACGGGAGAAAAATGGGAAGTTGAAATCGTGTGCGCTCATCAGTATCACCAAACGTTTAATTGAAGACCTAGCAATCCTCGCACATGAAAAACTGCATTATTGTTTGTGAACAGTTATCTCAAATCATCATGTTGAGGGCACTTGTGACTTTGCGACCATGATCTATGTCCCCGCTGTAGATGATTTTGTCAGCAAGTTGTTGATCGGTTTGACGGCCGGTCGCAAGAGCCAAGAAGGTTGCGGTATCGAGCGTGATCCGGCTTAAGGGTGCCTCGGGCTCATCCTTGACAAGGGCCGCACGTCCATCGACGATCGTGCACACGATGTGACGTGGAACTCCACCAGTAATGTCAATCACCACACTCTGGCCATCGGGGGTTGCGGCTCGCTTACCAACCACAATTGGCACGGTACGAATCAGTCGATCGATGGTGTGCTCGGCGGCGGGGCCAGAAAGATGCCCAGGAATACCCACAGCTCGACGCATGTCTTGTTCGTGAACCCAACAATCGAGTACGCGAATATGCAGGAAGTCGGCAGTGGTGCCGGGACCAGTTGGGGTCATAACTTCTTTGGTGAAGTACGACTCGTTGGCAGTGCGCAAGAAATTCAAACGTCGGGCTGCAACTTCATTCCACTCGCTTAAGACCTTTGCACCAGTTAATGAACGACGGCTGTCGATTTCGTTTTCGTTGGCTTCGCCGATGGGGTTGCGCACATAATCAAACTTGGGTGCCTGGTGTGAGGTGCGCGCGCCACCGCTTTCGGTACTTTCATACGCAACGATGTGCGACAAGTTGTCTTGCACCGACCAACCAGGGCAGTCGCTCGGAAGTTTCCATTGCGCCTCTGAAAGTTGCGCCCCGAGTTCGGATAACGAAGCAAAACACATAGCTAGTTTGTCGATGGTGTCGTTGGGGATCATGAGGTTTCCTTTTTACGGGGCTGGATTTTGAATACTTTGCCAGTCGCGAGCTTGCAGATATGGCGTAAAGGCTTTGCCGATGAACTCTAAGTCGGCCGGAGTCTTGGGGGTCTTGATTTCGTACAGCCCGTCTACGCGGGTGTAGGCGACGGTGAGGTCCCACAGTGCGATGGCTTGATCGCCCATAGGTGCCGGCACGACGACAGGACCAAACACAGCCTTCTCTGAACGTGATCCTTCAGCGGGGAACAGCACAATCGGCACACCGAAGCCAGCGAGTTCATTGATGACATAGAAGTGGTCAGCTTTGACGTCGTCGTGGGTTGATTCATCGGCCAATGCCTGGTCCCAGTCGTCGGCGGAAGCTCCAATAGATTCAAGCAATTCTTTGGCTACGGCGGGGTCGTGGGGCTTGCGCCCATCAGTGTGAAGTGCCTTGCCGCATACCGCATACCACGCATCACACAAAGCCATGTCGCGCCGACGCAAGCGAGCAGCGACGCGCAATGGGCTCCAACCGTAAGCGAGGGGGCGTTCCCAGGGATGTGGTTTGCCTTCGGGACGGTTGACCTCTTCGAGGCTAAAGAAACGCCAGTTGATCTCAAGGCCTGTGAGTCGTCGAACTTCACGAATCCATAGCGATGTTTGATACGCCCATGGGCACATTGGATCAAAGAAGAAATCAACTTTGTCAACTTGGTTTGGCACTGCTGAACCGCCGATCTTTGAGACGAAGGAATGGTTTTTCGACGAAGAACCACGAGGCTGCTGTGACAGCAGAAACGATCATGATGCCAATCACAATGCGAACTGACTTAGGACCCCATGTGAAATGACGACCCATCACCTGAAAGATCAACATATGCCAGAGATAGAGCCCATAAGAAACTTTGCCGAGTATGGCAAGTGGTTTCCAGGTCAAAACGCTGTTGCCAATCCATGCATTGTCTGCGGCTGCCAGAATCACCATGCCAGCAAGCAGTGCGATAACAGTGAATCCACCCTTATATATGAATGACCCGTGCGAGAGTTCATATTTGATATACACGATTCCGAGAAACGCTATAGATGCTGAATAATTCAAGACTTTTCGGTTGATTCGTATGTGACGGTATATCAAGGCGAATAGGGCACCGACCAATAATGAATCAACACGCGTGTCAGTACGAATGTACAAAAAGAGCCATGAGACTCCCTGATTCCACAATTCGTTGCGGTGCCAAGCAACGACGGCGATTGTTATAGCAACTAAACCCATCATGGCCTTGTTCGGGATTTTGAGAGCAACGAGAGCAATCAGAATTGCTGGCCAGATGATGTAGAACTGCTCTTCAATTCCGAGGCTCCAAAGATGTCCTAGGTCATTTTGGGCGGCGTTTGGATGCCACACCACATTCCAGTTATTGAGATAGAGCAGAGCGTGCCATGTCGTGCGCCACTGAATATCCATCGGAAATTTTTCCCAACGGGCCACGAAGAAGTCAACAATTAGAATCGCGTAAAGCGCTGGTAACAACCGCAATGCCCGACGCATATAGAAACGACGAAACATTCCCGGCTGATTCCGTTGCCGGTCTTTGAGCAACAGCGAGGTAATCAAGAAACCACTGAGGACAAAGAAGATGTCGACCCCAAGGAAGCCAGGCTCAAGGGTCTTATTAAGCCAATTCCATGGGGTAACCGCATTGAAATAGGGGTCGGTGCTGACGATCCAATGAAAATGAGCGACGAAAACCTGCAGCACGGCAATCCCACGAATCCCGTCGAGGGCAGGGACATGTCCAGGAAGATCGTGAGAAATGTCCCGATTTGAAATGGCGCTTTGTCGGGCGGTCACATCAAGAACCTAGTACCGTTGAAGCCTATGGAACGCCCTACAAAGTTTGAGCACACCCGCTTTCTTGGCGACAAGCGGACCCAGTTGGTGTACGACATTGACAACTGGGAAGACGTAGCGGTTATTGACGAAATTGTGGCTGCCGAAATCGGCTTGTGTTTTGGCCCCGATACTTTGGTTGAGGCTCGTAACCGTGGCTACACATTGGCAACTCCGGGTAAAACCCGTCGCCAGCGCAAGCCTCGTGCCTGAAAGTTGTCGTAGCCGATGCTGAGCAACGGCGCTATTGTCTCGGGCTCGCTGAGCCTGCCGCGCTACCTGGTTCAACCTGCTGGCAAATCCGAGGCCGCGCCGGGCGTGATCATGTTGCACTCGTTCCCGTTTGGGCCCATTGATGCGCGCCACTCGGCGAGCAGTTTCCCGGAGCTGATGGATCGTCTGGCCAATGAATTGGGTTTTGCGGCGATGTGCTTCACATTCCGCGGTTGTGGTGACAGCCCTGGTGATTTTTCATTACAGGGTTGGGTCGACGATTTGCGAGCTGCAATTGACCACATGATTTCTGAATCAAGCCCGACGGGGTTATGGCTTGTTGGGTCAAACACCGGTGGATCGCTCGCGATGTGTGTTGGCGCTGACGACCCGAGAATTAAGGGCTGTGCGTTACTTGGGCCACGAGCCGACTTTGATGACTGGGCGAGCCAACCTCGAAAGTTTTTGGATCATTGTCGTTCAGTTGGTTCAGTACAGACGCCGCAGTTCCCGAAAGACTTTGATGAATGGACGCGCGAATTGCGACGCTTCAGACCAGTGCCGGCAGCTCAACGTTTTGCTCCACGCCCATTGTTGCTGTTGCATGGCGACGACGATGAAAGTGTTCCAGCAACTGATACTCGTCAGTTAGCAGAAGCACATGGCGCAGCCGAAATGCGAGTGCTCGAAGGTGCGGGGCATCGAATGCGCCACGACCCGCGAGCGATGGCAGTGTTGTTTGGTTGGTTGGATCGTCAACGTTTGGATGGCGAGTAAATGGTATGAGTAGACGATCTATTATGAAGAGAAGTTATTTAGAGCAATGGATATTGTGATCAAGTGCGGCGGCGATCAGAAAACAATGATGTCATGATTTTCAAGAATTCAATTAATGCTCGCGCGCAATCAATTTTTGATGCGTCGTTTTATGTGAACGTGTATACAGAGGTTGAAAGCAGTGAATTTTCCCCGGTTCAGCACTTCACCCGCGCTGGGTTTGATGAAGGCCGAAACCCTTGTGCGCTTTTTGACACTGACTGGTATCGGCACAAGTATGAAATTCCATGCGATGAAAATTGCCTAGCGCATTACTTGCGGGTTGGTTACAAACGCGGTTTTGAACCAAGCCCATATTTCAATTCAGAATTTTATCGTTCACAAGCTAAAGACATACCTGCAAACATCTCTCCGCTTGAACATTTCCGCACGGTCGGTTGGAAGCGACTTCTTGATGTGCACCCGTTATTTGATGCGGCTTGGTATCTCGATCAATTGAGCGAACCTCTTGAAATCGGAGTCGTACCAATTGAGCACTACATCACCGACGGTTGGCGTACTGGATTTTCGCCAAGCCCGATGTTCATACCGGATTCATACTTTGAATTGAATATAGATGTGAAGTTGGCAGACGGTAATGCACTCCATCATTATCTTGAATGGGGCCGTCATGAAGGTCGATCAGTTTCTGAACTGATCGATAGTGATTGGTATGTGGCGCAGTATCCCGACGATTTGATGGTTCAGTCGTGGGGAGCGTCGGCTCACTTCGCTCGTTTCGGATCGTGTGAAGGTCGAACAATCAGCCCAGATTTATTGGCCCAAAGAATTACTCAATTCGCCTGCGATCGGGCACGTCGATTACGAAATCATCTTCGGTTAGACGGATATGGAGTTATATCGTCTGACCCATTTGATCTTGAGGCTCGACTCAACTCATTGACATTTTTGAGTTCTAGCAACCCACGTGTTTCGGTGATTATCCCGACCCTTAATCATTCAAAAGATGTTGTTGCATGTCTTGAAACCATTGCAATCGCCGCTGATCAAACCGCTTATGAAGTCATAGTTGTTGACGATTGTTCGACGCCCGATGAATCGGCGCGACTTTCACGAATCCCGGGCGTTCGTTACATTCGACACGAGACAAATCAAGGCTTCTCGGGAGCTTGTACTTCAGGCGTTGAGGCATCACATTCAGAGTTTGTCTTGTTATTGAACAATGACACCGAAGTATTGCCTGGGTGGTTGGATTCTCTGGTCTCCGAAATGGATACACATCAATCAACTGGTGTGACTGGTTCGATGATTCTCAAAGGCAATATGCGATTGCAAGAAGCTGGTGGCATTATTTGGTCTGATGCAACTGGAACGCATTATGGAAGTAATGCGAATCCTTGCGGCTACCAGTACCGCTTCCGTCGATCAGTTGATTTTTGCTCTGGTGCCGCACTTCTCATTCGTCGTGAAGTTTGGAATGTCATACGTGGGTTTGATCAAAAGTTGGCGCCGGCCTATTACGAAGACGTCGATGTTTGTTTTAACGCGAGGCAACATGGCTATGAGTGTGTGTATCAGCCCAACTCGTTGATTGTCCACCGTGAAGGAAGCACTCACGGCTCATCTTCTTTTGGATTGAAGCGTAAGCAATTTGAAAATCGCCATCTATTTTCTGAAAAGTGGCATATTGAATTACGTAGTCAAGTTGAAGCACCAACTGATGACCGAGAAAGAGCACTTCTTCAGGCGAGAGATCGCCGGCGTGAACGACACATCTTGATTTGTGACTATCAGCAACTAGATCCGAAATCTGATGCCGGGTCAGTCAGAATGAACCACATTTTGAAGGAATTCGCCCAACGTGATTTCGTCGTGCACTTCTTGCCGGTGAGTCTTTTTAAGAGCCACAGTTGGGTCAATGACATCACTCTGGATGGTGTCGAGATATTGAATCCTGGTGACGGAGTTGAAGCATTTTTGTTAAAACACCGCGATTTTCTTGAATGCATGATCGTGTCACGGCCAGAAGTGATGGCTCAACTCGCAACAAAAATTGCATTGAATGCGCCGCAAGTTCCGCTGATTTATGACATGGTCGATGCCCACGGTATGCGCTTGCGCCGCAAGGCCGAATTGTTTGGCGATAAATCTACGAAGGATGCTGATCACGTAGAAAGTGTCGAATCTAAAGCAGCTCGAATGGCTGATATTACAATTGCGGTTTCGCAAAGTGATGAGCAGTACATCCAAAAACTGTGCGGCGAAAATCTGAAAACTGCGATTATTCCGACGATCCATCCGGTTGTTGAAGGTCTTGAGAAGTATGAGAATCGCAAAGGACTCTTGTTCGTTGGTGGATTTCAACATGACCCAAATGTTGACGCTGCGAAGTTTTTGACAATGGAAGTGCTTCCACGAGTACAACAAAAATTGGGCCCAGTTCAAGTCACGATTGTTGGAAGTAATGCAACTGCTGAAATTTTCGAATTACAAAGCGATTCGGTCAAAGTTGTGGGTTGGGTTGACGACCTGTTGCCCTATTACAACTCACACAAAATGGTCGTAGCGCCATTGCGTTTTGGGGCTGGTGTTAAAGGCAAAATTGGTGAAGCTTTGAGCCATGGCATTCCGACGGTCACGACCTCGATTGGTGTTGAAGGTATGCCATTGGAGAATGGACAAGACATTCTGTATGCCGATTCTGCTGACGAAATTGCTGATGCTGTTGTCAAGGTTTACAACGATGAAAAATTGTGGACCTCGTTGTCGGAAAATGGTCAAAAGAAAATTGATTCGCTTGTTGGCAGCGAAGCACTACGAAGAATGGTTGACAACCTCTTAGTTCAAGTTAGGGGCCTGAAGGCGTAGTGGCTAATACTCAGTTATCGTTTGTAGGTAGTCCTGACGCATTCAACGTATTCATGATTGTTTCTTCGTCGCACACGACATTGCGAGGCTGACTCACAACCGGTGCAGTGTCGGGAACAAAGTTTGAAGATTTGTTTGTCGATTGAAGCATGTGCTTTTCAAAAATACGCATCACATGGTCAACGCCAACTTGACGTACTTGTCGTAAGTCGGGCTCAAAATACGGGGCACCAATAGCCGAACCAGAGATGATTTCGTACGACGGGAAATACTCAACAAATGGATACAACTTTGTAATTTCGTCAGCTGCTACACGCAAAGTTGCTTTACTAATGGTGGTCGAAACCAAAACATGTCTCGGTTCGAAAGTGGCAATGAGCGGTACTGGTGACACCGTCAAAATGATTCGAAGGTTTGGGTTGAGTTTTCGAGCTTTGGCAATGAAAATATGCAGATCGGCAATGACTTCGTTGACTCCGAAATTGATAAAGGCATATTGATCGTCTGAATATGAGCCTCCACTTACACCTGGGGCAACAGGGAAAACCGACCCATCGGTCTTTGAAATAAATGTCTCGGTGAGTCCGAGAGTAAAGACCAATACGTCACTCTCGAGAAAGATTCGTCGGACTGCTTCTAGGTGTTCATCACGAGATTGAACAACTCGCTCAGGGGAGTCCCAAGGTTTTGGCTCAATCTGTGGGCGGTAAGGGTCGACAAATCCGCCGACGGTTTCCCATACTTGTTCGCTCGGATTGAATTCTCCGAATGCTCGATCAATCAGTTGAATGCCTTGTCGGACTGTGTAGACATTTCCGTACCGAGCTGAGAAGACTCCGTAGTTGCGCGCCGAGTTTGTTTCGTCTGAATCGTTGGCGTTACCTTGCTCGGCAATGAAATACGAAAGTCCGCGTTTGACGAGATGGCGGGAAATGTGCTGGGCGAAGCAACTGCCCATTGTTGCGACTTGATCGCCCGGTTGAATCTGAAACTTCGCTGAGGTCATCGGGTCGAGAGCGCCTGGAGGTGCTTGTGTTACGCCGGTATTCCAGAATTGGTGAGAAGGAAGTCCGCGATATGGATGACTCACAATTTTCCTCCGTTAGCGATTGGCAACAAGACTTCGTCATAAATCGGCCACAACAGTTCGTGACAATCAACGTCGCGTGGTTGTTGCACCTCATATTTCGCAAACGAGCTTTGAACAAATTCTTCAAGACCAATCACCGAATGGTCTTCAAGCTTCCACATGAATGCACCTTTGATACCGAGGCCATTGGCAACTGACGGATAGACCGACCACGAAAAACTAGCCATGAATAGGCCATCAACCATCATGTTTTCGATGGGGATGCTGTCGATGTCAATTGAGGGATCGATCTGCTTTGCGAGTAGTCGCGCCATTTGTGCCATCGCGGGCACCTTGGGATGGTTCACCGTATGCATGAAAGCGCCAGCACGTTGCAGCGGGATGACGAAATCGCGGTAATCCAAATGTGGAAATGGAACGAAGTCATGGCGCAACCGATCAATTGAAACTTGCCAACGATCGTGATAGCCGAGTGCGCTAAGTATTTCGGGTGTGAACAGCGAGATGGTTTGTTGGGCGTTTAGGCCATGTTGCCAAGCCCACAGTGCGATCGCAGAGTTATACGGGCCAGTGGCACCTTCAACGAGTGACCCATCGCTCATCCATGCATAGACCTGGTCGGGATGAAAAGCATTGAAATAAAGCTCGGGGAAACGGACCACTCTTAGGTGAGGTTTATTGACTCGCCCTAACGCCGCCAATTGCATCCCTTCAGGACCAGAAAATAGCCATACATCGGCTTTAGAGAGTTGTTCGTCAAGGACAGAGTCATCCACTCCTACGCGAGGTACGGGAACAATGACGTCAGCCGGTAAGAGCATCGAAAGTGCAGAGGTCAACCCCCCAGTCATGCAGTTGCTAGAAATAACTATTCGCATCTCGCTGCTTTCTTGAAAATCAGAGACGATACTCAACATGTGAAATGAATATAAGTAACCTACTACTAGTGAAAAAGTGGTCCTGCGTTATATGTGGCTTTCAAAATAAAAAGTCCGAACCTTCCAGAGAAGCCATGTTGTGTGCAAAATGCAACTCAACCTGGCGAGTCCGCGCAACCGCGTTGGGCGTCTTGGTTGGAACTGGTATGCCACAAGCGCCTTTTCCGGAAGTTAACCCCAATTGGTTTTGGCGCGGCGTCGGTACCAGCGATCACATGGCGTTAGCTGGGGCGCTTGCCTCAAGATTTGATTACACGAATTCTTATTATCATCGGTTTCCTCGCCTCGATTTGCTGAATGTCTCCGAAGACCAACGACGCCAGTTTGGGTTTGTTATTTGTTCTGATGTGCTTGAGCATGTGCCACCGCCGGCCGATCGGGCGTTAGCCGGAATTGCTGATCTATTAGATGATCATGGTTTTGCAATTCTGTCAGTACCGTGTGGTGGACGGGTAGTCGCAACAGACGAGTTCTATCCAGGTTTAGCGTCTTGGACCGAATTTGAAGATCGTGTTGAGTGGGTTGACACCAGCGGAAATCAGCACACAGATTTTGAACCAGAATTCCACGGTGGTGGTGGCCAGACATTGGCATTCAGACTTTGGGGCATGGAAGATTTTTGTTCCCGATTGATTGCTTCGGGCTTTAATGCAGTTAATGAGATTCCGAATAACAGTGAATTAGGTGTACCAGAGATCGAAGGTTCGGGAATCTTCATCGCTCACGTCAATCGATAGAACCACGACTATTGAAGCTGAACTTTGATTGATTGATTGATCTTGCAATAGTTTTGTGAACTAAAGCATCCATCGAACACGCATTGTCAGCTAAATCTCTGATTCAATCCCCTGAAATATTCCATATGCCGTCTGAATTTCGTTGGACTTTTGCTTCAGCTTCAGAGTTCTGGCAATCAGAACCATCGCCACTTAAGGTGATGGAGAGCAAGGACCCAAATGGCTTGAGAAATGCGGCACCGGCCTGCGTTTCTGCGGCAAACCTTTGAAGTTCAGCCTGGGATTCAAAAACAAAACAAAGTGAAGTGTCGCGCGTTCTCTCAACTTCTTGCGAGATATTACTCAGGCTCTGTCCACGTGAATTCCCGGAGAAATACGACCGCGTGCCACGTCCACTCAAGAACAAGAGAGCGACCATGCTGATGACTAATAGATACTGAACTAAGTTTACTAAAAATCTTGAATCAAACTTTGTGTCAACAGTTTCATGTTGATAGACGAAAGCGGATGCTGCTAAAGGCAGTAATAAATATGTTGAACTATGTTGGTTCGCCTGGGCAAGCACAGGAATAAGTACAGAGAGTCCAAGTATCGGACCTCCAAAAACTTGGACGACCCGATCTCGACGATATAACCGCATCACAATCAACGTGACCCAAGAAAATATCGCGGTTATCAAGAGAGTTTTTTGGAACGAATTGTTTGCCACAAGCAAATTCCAATACCAGTCAATATTGGGTCTAATGGCATGGATCGACAATCCATATAGGTCGCGGGCCCCGAAAGATTCCCAAAATTGATTTGATGATTTGAGGGAAAACACGCAAACCAGTAACAACCAAAGGACACTGGAGAGGGCATGGAGAGAATAGACCTTTGAAAATCGAGTGATATTGAAAACAACAAACAGACTCCAAACGACCAATAGGAATGCTGGTCCAATAAAAATTTGATTACTCAAAATTGCTAGAGATGCAACAAGAGAAATGAGAGGTAGATATGCCAAGGTCCGTCTTCTAGAGCTTTGGTCCTTCACGCGAGTAAGGAAACAGATTGTCACAGCTACAAAAAAGAAGCCCAGGCAATGGGAAATATTTGCTGCCCATAAGACTGTGTCAAAGAGCGAAGAACTCATTGAGAGAAAAGTAAACGAGATTAATAGCGCAGATCGGTAACTCTTCAACGAGTGGTAGAGAAGAAAGTAGCTCGCCAAAATCAAAGAAAGATTAGTCATTAGATACGGCACGGCACTGCTGTGTCCAGCAGCCAAACCCATGAAGTACCAATACAAGTTGTTGCCGAGTAGCCGGCCTGCATAAGCAGAACCATTGATTAAAGATCCAGGGCTATCCAGAAATCTTGAGCCCCACAGAAAGTCATCTGCAAAAAAATGTGAACCAGAGATCGACACTACAAGTGTTGTGTAAATAGGGGCTAGAGCGAGAAACCAAAATGTTAAGAGTATTTTTCTTTTACTTGTCAAAATAAGGGCCTGCTTCAAGAATGAGCTTCTGTTCGGCTCGCACTGTAACGCATGTGGTTGGGCAGAACTTGAACCTTTCAATCGTTTGAAATACTGAAAATACTTGATTTGTCTAGAGTCGTCATTCAACTTGGGTTGAAGGACATACGTCACTTTAAATCTCATTGATTTGTTTGAAACCGTTATTCGGAAAATTTGCGCAAAAACTGTTCTAGGGTGCTCACGAGATGAATAGTTGAAGCAACTCGCAGAGGCTCAATTCAGAAGAATAATAAAAGTTAAATACCTGCTCGTGTTTGCGGTCGTTGCCATCGCAATGGTTCATATTGGGCAAGCCGCCCCGATTCCAGTCCTCAACCAGCCCTATCCTGATGCGCTTTCTTATGTAAGAGAAGCAGTACAGATCTCAGAAGGAGAAGGGTTCAAGACCGATTTTGACGAGCGTCTGGACATTAAGAGCACAATTAAGGAATCAAAAGGGCTATTTTCGTCTCGTTACCCACCGGGATTTCCAATTTTTCTTGCCCCATTCGCACTTATCAATGGCGAGCGAGGTGTCCAATGGGGATCAAAAGCTGTATCGGTCATCCTGCCACTTCTACTCGCGCTATTAGCACTAGAAATTTATGGACCATTAGCAGCGATACTTACCTCAATTTTTGTGATCCTTTCGCCTTTCGCTAGTGAATCAGCATCGCTTGTATTTTCTGACCTGTTTGGAGCGGTGATTACCCTTCTTGCCATTGGGGCTCTACTTATGGCTAGGCGATTTCCTCAGGGCAATTATTTGACTAAATATTCGTTTGTTCTGTTTGGAGTATTTTGTGGTTTTGGTTTGCTGTCCAGAACATCACTTGTCATTCTTCTTCTTGCTGCTGGTTTGGTGTTCATTCGAGAGAAGGCTCTCAAGTTCATCATTATCGGCGCATTGCCATTTCTAATTCTTCTCGGTAGCTACCAATGGATCGAATTTGGCAGTCCTTTGCGAAGTGGATATTCCGAGTTTGTCGTAGGCGTCGATGAATTTGCCCCAAAATGGGCGACTAAGAGTGAGATATTTGGTGAGCGTGCCTTTATTTATTCAGACCGGTTAAACGGTGGAGCAGTGCGTTGGACTTGTCCATGTGATGAGTTCGGACCAATGGGCAAAGCTCCAAACATTGTTTTCTATCCTTTGGTTTTAGCTGGAATGTACTGGATTTTTTCCCCCCCAGTGCTGGGGGTGGTGGGTCTTTTTTACCTTATTAAACGAAGGTCGGTCATCGAGAACAGGTTTGCCATTTGCGTGATTTTCCTAAATCTAGTGATGTCAATTTTTTATTTTTATCAGGGCGCTCGTTTGGTCGCTCCAGCGGGGTATCTCCTGCTCCTGTTCGGGAGTGTCGGGTTGGCCAAGTTGCTGACGAGGTTGAAGTTTCTCTTCATGGGTTGGTTATCAAAGTCTGAGCGTCTTCGTAACGCCAGACGGCCGAGTACTTCAATGCAGTCTTAATTGAGGAGTTGCTCAATTCATCAGACGTGTACCGATCCCAAGGAGACTGGTCAATCTAGATCTCAGTCTTTCAACTAATAGTTGAGTAAAATTCTTTGCAGCCTCAAGCGAGTAGTGAAGGATTGATGTTGTGACGAGCTTTAATAATTGGCCACAGCCGTCTGCTGAAGGAATTGAATCGCTTTTTGACTTTTACCGGGCGCACAAGGTTTTAGTAACGGGTGGCGGAAGTTTCATTGGATCTCGTCTGGTAGATGCCTTGTTAGAAATGGACTGCTTTGTCACTGTCTTGGATGATTTTTCGTCAGGTAAGAAGAGCAATCTCCAGCTACAAAATCCAAACCTTCGAATTATTGAAATTGAATTATCCGACAAAGTGAGTGCCGCAGCACATTTCTCAAATCAAGATTTAGTCTTTCACCTTGCTGCCGTGCACGGTGGGCGCGGTTTCATCGAAAAGTACCCTCAGAAGACTTTGGCAAACCTAGTTTTGGACCACAACGTTTTTGAATTGTCGGTAGCCAACCATGTTCAGAGAATCGTGCATGCCTCAAGCGCTTGCGCCTACCCGATTCATTTGCAGGAAGATGCAAAAAGCTTGTTGAAACTGTCCGAACTCGAATTGGGTTCGATGGATTCCCCGGGTTGCACCCCCGACGGAACATATGGTTGGACCAAACTCATCGGTGAATATCAACTTGAAAAGCTGGTCGCACCCACCGCAACAACAGGTCGTTCTGCACGAATTTTTACCGCATACGGAGAGAGGGAAAACGAGTCGCATGCGGCCATCGCTCTCATCGCCAAGGCATTGCTTAAAATGGACCCATACCCAATATGGGGCAGCGGTCTTCAGACCCGCAACTTTACCTACGTCACAGACACAGTCCGAGGCTTGCTTCAACTAGGTGCAGATTCTCGCCCTATATCATTTGATGTCATGAACGTCGGGACTAGTGACCACATTCCTGTTTTGGATTTCATAGAAACGATTTTTGAAATCATCGGTTGGCATCCCAACGAAATATCTAAGGATCTGAGTAAGCCACAGGGTGTGGCATCTCGCGCAGCCGACAACACCTACATGAAGAGAACATTTGGTTGGGAACCCAGAGTTTCGATATCCGAAGGACTCACCCGAACAATTGAGTGGTATTCGCAACTCGAGGGTCGGCCGAATTCAATTGATGCCTTAACGCAACTCCTTGAATCCCGGTAGGACAAAGTACTTTGAGTATCTCTGCTCGTCCGACGCTTTTTGCGAATAATTGGGACAGGTTCGGTGGTCGTGCTTTAGAAATTTTGTCCTGCTATGTGTTGTCTCAACGGCTTGACTGCAGGTTTTCCTTTTTTTGGCCAAATGATCAGCGATTTCCAGATTTGGAACAGCAGTTAACTTTTTTTTCAGACGAATTTATCTCGAGGCATCAAATCTTTGAAGATACGCCCGTGGATGCGACGACGTATGTAAATGTCAATACTTGCACCATGGCTGAAGCACAATCGTTAGTTGGTGGTCTTTCAGAAGATGCTGTATTAAAGGTCCAGAATTTTTTTGCGTTACCAAAATTCGCCGATGAATCTGTACAAGACGCACTATCGCAGTTTTCGCTCATCGCTAAGAGTGTGATGAGTCCAGAGTTCACAGGCTTATTCGATGAAGTTTCAGAATCTCACTCCCGAGGAACCACAATTCACGGCCGATTTGGTGACCTTCTTACTGGTCCCTTTCGCCAATACGTACCGATTACTAAGTACATCGACTCGATTTCTTATCGCCATTTGCTAGATATCACAAAAGTGGATCATCAAAAAATTACTTTTCTTACAGACTCAAAGGCAGTGACTGAGGGTCTCCAGAAAATTCTTGGCGTCGCGATTGATATTTGTTACGAGCCTTTTCTGAATGAAACTCGTGTTGGTCCGTTTTATGAGCAGTGCATCGACTTATTCACTTTGGCCTCATCTCGTTCGGTGTTTGCGGCTGCCGGTAGTGCTTTCTCACAATTTGCCACAATGTTCGGTGGATTGCAGATTGCTGAGGTTCGCACAGCACTTATTGACCACTCGGCGGAAAACTTGTTGGATATTGACTTTGAAGAGCACTATTCAAATTTTGCAACTGAGATACGTGGACCTCTAGAGTCTCGCGACCTGGTGAGCTTTTTGCAGATCCATTGGACGGATCTTGAGTTCAACCGAATTAGAGATTTGCTTGAACGGGCATACAACGCCGACCCGAATTACGTCTTTGCCTCTTGCGCATGGTCTGTCATCCAGTTGCTCGAGGGAAACCAAGATCTGTCTCTCAAGATTCTTGAAGTTGCCGAGCTAGAAGCTCGAAAAGTCTTCGGTACGCATCATGATCCACTCGCTTTAGTTCTCTTGGTTAAATACTGTATTTGCAGTTTGCAGTTTGCACAAAAGGCCGAGAAGGTGCTGGATGAGCTTCTTAGTCTGTCTCCATATCAATTCTATTTTCCTCCTTATCTGGAGTCTTGGAACAAGAGAATTTCGAAAGAAAGTAAAATAAAACTCTCTAAAACTTCTCTAATTTCACGATTGTTTTCCAACCTAAGTGGCAAGAAGCGCCTTCGCAGTGACATTGACTTGACTAAATGTTGGGAAGTAGTGATGAAGAAAAATGTCAACAAGTCGTTGTACTTGTTGCCGTGGAACGAGGTTCTCAACACGAACCAGAATGAATTTCTCTATTCGTTGACAGAGATGCTGCTTGTTAGCAAGTTGGGTTCTGATTATCAACACCACTGCATGCAGTAGCTTCTCACCTCGTTGCTCGGTTGGGGATTTGTTTCGAAAATGAAACTCGTCATTCACTGAGAGTCGGTTGATGGACAGCGATCAGAATTTGAAATATAAGAATGGACTAAACGTGCTCGAGAGTGCGTACATGGTGGCGATTGGGCCTACCAGTGCGATGGCGGCTAGTCGAACAATCGAGGCCGTTCTTCCTTGCGCACGTGAGATATCTCGTCCGATATGAATCTTTGCTGGTAGGCACACCACCAACAGTCCAACTGCAAGCCATACCAGCCGCTGGTCGGTCATGATTTCGCTCAAAGTACTCGGCCAACTCAAACCAGTAGGCCACAACATTGACTTAATCAGGGTAAAGCCTTGGTTAATGTCAACCGCTCTGAATAATGTCCAGCCAATACAGACGACAGCAAAAGTGATGATTCTCCGCAATGGAACGAGCCACTTCGTTTTGACTTCATTTAATCCAGTCAAGCGTTCAATGATTAAGAAACTTCCGTGGAAGACACCCCATGCAATGAACGTCCAGTTTGCTCCATGCCACAGGCCAGTCAACAAGAACACGCAGGCCAAGTTGATGTAGGTCCGGTTTGGTCCTTTGCGGTTTCCACCGAGCGGTATATATAGGTAGTCACGAAACCACGATGACAATGAGATGTGCCAACGTCGCCAGAAGTCGGTGATTGACACGGCGCTATACGGGTGATCGAAGTTTTCGGGGAAATCAAACCCAAACATGCGAGCCAGACCTATCGCCATATCGCTATAACCCGAGAAGTCAAAGTAAATCTGAATCGCATATGAAATTGCGCCGATCCAAGCAACTGCCCATGTCACGCGATTGTCGGGTAAAGCGAAAGCATGATTAGCGATTGCTGCAACTTGATCGGCAATCAGAATCTTCTTGCCAAGACCCCAGAAAAAGCGTGGTGCTCCAGCGGCAAAGTCGTCAAGGCGACGACGTGGTGTTTGAAGTAGGTCGGGTTCAATATGCGCGTAACGAACAATAGGGCCGGCAATCAAATGTGGGAAGAGCAGAATATAAGCGGCGTAATCAAGTAGTCGGGGAGCGGGTTTTGCATCGCCGCGAGAAACGTCAATCACATAGCTCATTGACTGGAATGTGAAAAAGCTGATGGCAATTGGCAGGGCTAGTGAAAGCTCGAAGTCGGCGTTGATCCCGATCTTGCTCAGTCCACTTGCAAACTGGTGCACGGCGAACCCGCCGTATTTCCAGAGAGCTAATGCTGCAAGGTCGGAACCTAGTACTAAACGCTTGAGCCAACGTGCTCTGTCGGGTTGACTCGTTCGCCACGCATCAATTTGGACGGCCGCGAAGTGGTTGATACAGATTGAAGCCAATAACAGAACGATGAATGCGCCGCCACCCCACATGTAAAAGACTGTGCCGACGAAGGCGATGAAGAGGTTACGTAATCTCCAGCCACCCAGCCAATAGCCAAGCAAACAGAGGGGAAAGAATGCGAAGAGAAATACGGGATCAGAGAAAACCACTAGTTTGCATCTTTCGATTCAAGTCGTGAAGCCATGGCATCGAGAAAGTCTTTTGTTCCATATGAGAAAAAGACATCCAGGGGCGGGTCGCTGAAACGGTCACCAACAGCACGTTCAACGCTCATGACCCATACCAAATCGGCTTGGTTGATTTCTGAAATCAAATCATCAGCAGTGAGCGCGTCAAAATGCACGAATGTAATGTCTGCGAAATAGGGAATGATTCTTGCCATTGCTTCAACTCCAAATGAGTCGACCATGATGACAGTCTTGGCAGTAATGAGTGAACCTTCTGGTCCGTTATTGGTGTAGCGACGGTAGATGTGGGTCATATCTTCGGCATCCCATATCTCCGGTGTCCCGGCAGTAATTTCAGGCCGGACCACTTCGTACAACGGAGTTTGATCTATAACCGGGTTGCCCTCAAGAAAAGTTAAATCACCGGTGTAATCAATGAGTCCCTTATATTGCAGCGCTGAATCGTCCCAAAGCCCGGGTTGTAACTCGTTAATCACAGCCTTCGCCGCAGCAGCACTTCCAGCGCTATCCCAGTGACTGTCTTTGCGTAAAAACAGAGGTTCGCGTGTCTTTTCCATTGCACTTGATAATGCAGATTTCAGATCAACGTAGCCATCAATATTGGCTGCGCTTAACCCTTGCCACAAACCATCCGAATACTGGTTCAAGCAATCCATACTGCTTTGATCATCGGGCAAGAGTTCGCGATGCAATGTCGTCTTATTTGGTGCGACGGTATAAATCGCTTGGCGACCTGACTTTTCGATCACAGACATGAAGTTGCTTATGCCTGTGACTATTTGCGGAACAACTGCCGCGCTTTGGCAACCCATGCCGAAATCATCATTCAGAAATAGGTAGCCATCTTTGCCATGAATAATTCGCGGAACTGATCCGCCGCCAAATGCCGGGTCTTCGTGAAAAACATGTTGGTCAATCCAGCCGTCCGACTTGATTGCCCGCGAACGCAACGGGATGCGATCACCAATGAACTTGCTCAGTGTCGAAAAGCCATCCCAGCTCACCGAAAGCTCGCTGAAATCGGTCGCCGGACGATTTTCGACTGGCGCGCCACGACGTCCGCTGGCGTAGGCCAAAATTGGTCCGAAGAACAAAAGAAAAGCCAAGGATGCAGTAGCCAGACGACTGATCTTCACCGCTCTTTCTTAGCAGTATGAGTGGTTCAACTTTGGGATTTGTGCCAGGTGAAGGCGCTATTGATGATGTCTTCGTACGAGCGAGTTGCTGTCCACCCCAGTGTTTGCTGGGCAAGAGTCGCGTCGGCGTACACGATGGCTGGATCGCCAAGCCGACGTGGCGCAAATTGGTGAGGTACTGGCTTGCCCGACGCCTTCTCGGTGGCAGAGAGAATCTGCAGAACCGATGTGCCAATTCCGGTACCTAGGTTGACGGTCAGGTTGGGTTTTCCGTCATTCAAGTAATCAACAGCTTTGGCATGGGCATCAGCCAGGTCGTCAACATGGATGTAGTCACGAACCCCGGTGCCATCGGGGGTGGGGTAGTCGTTGCCCAACACCTTGATTGGTCCACTTGCGCCGAGCGCAGCTTTCATCACCAAGGGGATGAGGTTGGTGGTGATATCCCAGTTTTCTCCCAGTACTGCGTCGCTGCTGGCACCGGCGGCATTGAAGTATCGCAGGCTGACCCAACGCAAACCATGTGTGATGCCATACCAACTGATGATGCGTTCCATCATCGCTTTAGTTTCGGCGTATACGTTTTCGGGTTTGATTGCTGCAGATTCAGTGATGGGCAATTGATCGGGATTGCCATACACGGCAGCCGATGACGAAAAAACGATCTGTCGCACATCGGCGGCCAACATGCCTTCCACAAGACCGACGGTTCCTTCAACGTTATTGCGCCAATACAGAAGAGGATGAGTCATTGACTCTCCGGCACTCTTATAGGCCGCGAAATGAATGACGCTGTCAACGTTGTGCTTGCGACAAATTGATTCAACGGCCGCACTGTCACAGATATCGGCGACTTCAAGAGTCGCACCAAGAAGGTTCTTTTCTGAACCGCGAACAAGTGAATCAAGAACAACGACATCACGATGTTGAGATCGCAATAAGCGCAACGTGTGTGAACCGATATATCCTGCACCACCAGTTACCAGGATGGTCACGAAATTCCCTCAACTTCAATGAAGTGCTTGATCATGCGCTTCAACCCATCATGTAACGAAATCGTAGGTTCCCAGCCAAGAATCTCGGTGGCCAAGGCGATGTCAGGTTTACGTTGTAAAGGGTCCCCGTCGCGTTCGGGCGGTAACGCAACAGAGATGATTTCGCTTGATGAGCCCGTGAGCTCAATCACAAGTTCGGCAAGTTCGCGCATCGTGAATTCGCTCGGGTTCCCGATGTTGACAGGCATGTTGTAGTCGCTATCGAGCAAGGCCATGAGGCCTTGAACCTCATCGCTGACATGACAGAACGATCGAGTCTGTGATCCATCGCCGTGCAACGTCAATGGTTCTCCACGCAATGCCTGCACGACAAATGTGTTCACAACGCGGCCATCATTCGGACGCATGCGCTCGCCGTATGTGTTGAAGATACGAACAATGCGTACGTCGACGCCGTGCACCCGGTGGTATGCCATGGTGAGGGCTTCACTAAATCGTTTGGCTTCGTCGTAACAACTGCGCGGCCCAATTGATGACACATTGCCCCAATAGGTTTCGGGTTGTGGGTGCACCTGGGGGTCGCCGTAGACCTCACTCGTTGACGTGAGAAAGAAAACTGCACCATCGGCTTTGGCGCGATCGAGCAAATTGCGCGTGCCTGTGCTGCCAACAGCGAGAATTTCGAGGGGCATTGTTGCGAAATCATTTGGTGACGCTGGGCTTGCATAATCGAGCACTGCATCAAACTTTGCTGTGAGCGCTTGGTGTGCGGGCCAGGGAAGTGTGATGTCATGCTCGATAAGAGTGAACTTGGTATTGCCGCTGAGGTGCGCGACATTTTCGTGACGACCAGTTGCAAAGTTGTCGATCGCCACAACGTCATCACCACGGGCAAGAAGTGCATCGGCAATATGTGAACCGATGAAACCTGCACCGCCGGCAAGAAGAATGCGCATGCTTAGCGGCCAATTCCTTGATAGGTAAAACCGGAGCGTTCCCAGTCTTTGCGATCAAGCAAATTGCGTGCATCGACGATCTGCTTGCCGGTCATTTCAGTAGCAATCGTTGAGGGTGAAATCCATTTGAAATCATCCCATTCGGTAAGAACTGCAAGCACATCGGCACGTGAAGTTGCTTCATCACTTGATGCGGCAATCACAAGATCGTTCGGTATTCCGGTGCGAACGACATTGACGGTTGGGTCAAATGCCTGCACGCGTGCTCCGAGTTTCATGAGGCGTTCAATGATGGCGATGGCTGGCGAGTCTCGTAGGTCATCGGTGCCTGCTTTAAAAGTGAGACCCCAAACTGCAACAACCTTGCCAGATAAGTTTCCACCAGCGGCGAGTCGAATTTTGTCAGCGACGCGATCGAGCTGCTGGTCGTTGACGGTAATGACACCCTTGAGAAGATCGAATGAATAGTCGGCGTCTTCGGCGATCTTGATGAGTGCTCGTGAGTCTTTCGGGAAACAACTGCCGCCCCAACCGGGTCCGGGACGTAAGAAGTTTTCGCCGATGCGCTTGTCACTACCAATTCCGACAACGACATCATTGATGTCGGCACCGACACCTTCGCAAATGGCGGCGATGGCATTAATGAACGACAACTTAGTTGCCAAGAACGCATTGGCTGCGTACTTAATAGTTTCCGCCGATGCTGGGTCGGTGATAATGACTCGAGTTGAGAGACCGTCATAGAGTGAAGCAACTTTCATCGCTGCCGCCTGATCGTCACTGCCCACCACAACGCGGTCGGGCTTTAAGAAGTCTTGGACTGCCGAACCTTCACGTAAAAACTCGGGGTTTGACACAACCTTCACATCGGGGCGCTTCAAAGCCTTTTCAACGACCTTGGTTGAGCCAACTGGAACAGTTGATTTATTAACAACGATTGCTTCAAAAGGAAGCACCACAGAGATTTCTTCGGCGGCCCGTTGTACATAACTGAGGTCAGCAGAGCCATCGTCGCCTTGAGGGGTGGGCACGCAGAGAAAAGCGATGTCACAGTTTTTCGCGGCTTCGGCCGAACCCACGACAAATGACAACCGACCTGACGCCAAGCCTTCTGCGACAATCTCGGTCAGTCCAAGTTCGACGATCGGAATGATTCCGTCACGGAGCTTGGCGATTTTGTCAGCGTCGATGTCGGCACAAACGACAGTGTGACCAAGGTGAGCAAGACAAGAGCCGGTAGTGAGACCGACATAGCCAGTTCCAACGACGGCGATGCGAGAAAACATAAGTGTGAGGATAGTAGTTGTAAATGAACCAGCCACGGCCATTCAAAAGACCAAGGAAAAATCAAGAAGTAGGAAAGTCTGTCTCACGTTCTCCTTGTGCGGCAGGGGTACGAATTGGGACTTTGGGTATGCAAGTCCCGGTAATGAATCGCTGGTGTCGTACATTATGAAGGTGGATGAGAAGCAGTCGGCCCTGTTGAAGTGGTTTGGCGTGGGTATTACGTCTCTACTTATTGGTATTTATCTCTTTTCACTGACGGCGCACAATACCTACACATTTGATGAATGGATGTTCTTTACAGGTCGTCGCGATTGGAGCTTCCATGCCTTAGTTGCAAACCACAATGGACACCTTTCGATTGTCCCCGCAGCCATATACATCGCAGTATTCAAATTATTTGGCTACGCACATTATGAAGTTTTTCGGTTATTGGCTGTTGTCTTTCATCTAGCAGTGACATTGCTCGCCGCAGATCGCATTCGCCGGCGACATGGGTGGTTCATTGCATCAGCAGTTGGTGTAGCTCTCGCCCTGATGGGCGGTGGTGGCGAAAATATCTTGTGGGGCTTCCAAATCGGGTTTATGGGTGGCTTGCTGTTCTTCTTCATTGCTTTGCGGTGCTATGAACGTTCTTCAGAGACGACCAATCTGGCTTGGTCATTGTTGACCATGATTGCCGTGTGCTTGTCGGTTGGTAGCGCTGGCACTGGCATCGGAAGTATTTTGGTGTTGTTCTTTCTGACCTTTCGCACACCACAATGGAAACGGCTCTGGTGGGTCAGTGTTGTTCCGGGCATCTTGTATGCCGTGTGGTATGTGCGATACGCAGGGTCGGACAACACGCATTCGGCCGTTCGTGCGATACCGCCATTTGTTGCAAATTCGTCTTCAGCTTCGATGTCGGCAATTTTCGGGATCGACCACATTTGGGGTTTATTGATGATCGGTGCCTTAGTCGCATATTTCATTCGTCTTGTTCACACCCACAAGATTTCACGCCACTCTTTAGCCATTCCCCTTTTCGTGCTTTTCTTCTGGTTTGCTACTGCATATGGGCGAGCACTCTTTGGGCATCCAGAATCAAGCCGATACCTGTACATCGGAATCTTTGGAATACTTTTGTCATTTTCAGAGAACGTGACATCTCAACAATGGACAACAACTCGTACGGCCAAAATGGTGAAGATTGGTGTAGCGACATTGAGTGCACTCGCAATTTGGGGTTCTCACTCACAGATGCGATTCTGGTCTGACATTCATCTGTCACTGAGTGAAACTGCAGTCGGACAGTTATCGGTTGTTGAAGCGCATCGCGAGAACATTGATCCTGCGACAATCATTCAAACAATTGGTCCGGCTCCCGTGTTGCTCGTAGGTGATTATCTAGCGGCGATTGATGCCATAGGTTCGTCACCCGTACAAAACGTGCGTGAGTTGGTTTCGGCTCCGCCACAAACTCGCTTGGCAGCCGACGATATTTTGTTTACCTTCGGTTTCGCAAGAGTTGTAGGCACCGAAAACGAATTTGCGAACTGTGTGAGCCAACCGGAGTCGCAAAATTTGATATCGGTTGAACCTGGTGGAGAGGTTAATTTTGTCGTGACTCAACAAGTGACAGCAACCATGGCGCGATTCTTTGACTTGTATTCGCGAGGAATTAATGACCAGATTCTTGAACCAGGTCATTACGTTGCCTTATTAAAGTCAGATACGTTGGGCGGAAGTCTCCATGTTCAGTTCAGCGACAGTTCGGCGGTGTTGATCTGTGATTGAGATGCCGAGGTCGTCAAAGTTTTACGCGAAATTGTTGGTTTCTTCGTCTTGTGCATTGGTCATTGCGATGTATTTGATGTACTTGGGTCGAGGTAACAATTTCTTTTTCGATGAATGGATGTTTGTTGTGAGCCGCCGTGGCTTGTCGGCTCATGCTTTGTTGAGTCCCCACAATGGACACTTGTCAGCTCTGCCTGTTTTTGCATTTATGGTTTTGCTGAAATTCTTTGGCCTCAATCATTATGAAGCATTCAGGTTTGCCGCGGTCATTGTTCATTTGTCGGTGGCGCTCATGGCTTCTTTACTCGTGCGTCGAAACCACGGATGGTTAATCGGCACAACAGTGTTCGTGGTAATCGGGCTCATGGGGGCAGGATGGCAAAACATTTTTTGGGGTTTCCAAATTGGTTTCATGGGAAGCTTGTTCTTCTTTTTGTTGTCGTTGTATCTGTTAGATAAAGGTCGAACACAAAATGGGAGTCTTTCCTTTTTGCTCTCTTCTATTTCATTGGCTTGCTCATTGTTGTGTGCAGGTCTAGGAGTCGCTGGTCTAGCAGTCATTGCGTTACTTTGTTTATTCAGCGCTGATCGTCAACGAACGTGGTGGATACCGGTTGGGCCAGCGGTGATGTATGCGATTTGGTATCTGAAGTACGGAACCTCGCAAGCAAAATTGTCCGCATTGCACGGAGTTCCGTTGTATGCCAGCGAATCTGCATCAGGTTCAGCCGCCGGTTTTTTCGGAGTTGATCAGATGTGGGGTGCGCTAGTCGTTGGTGCTCTCTTCTTTTTCTGTGCACAGCCAGCTATCCGTCAGCGTCTGACCATGAGATCAATCGCACTCATTGCCTTCGCAATTGTGTTTTGGACGATGGTTGGGCTGTCACGAACAGCAGTATGGGAGCCAAATGCCAGTCGTTATCTATATGTGGGGATTGTTGCTCTTGTTGTAGGCGTCTTGGACATCATTTTTGTTTCAGAGGCAGCTATCCCGTTGTCGTTGTCGTTGTCGTTGTCGCAAAAAGCAGGAGCGGTTTTGGTGGCATTTTTGGCGGTATGGGGATCACATGCTTCGTTAGTGCAGGGAGCGCAGTGGCTCAAGATCGAGGGAGACATTGTTAGTGCCGAGTTAGCAGTGGTCATGATGCATCGGGAGAGTCTTGATCCACTGATTGCTGTAGATCCAGCACATGCCCCTATGTTGACGGTGGGGCCTTATCTTGCAGCAGTGGATGACCTTGGATCATCAGCGGCCATTGATCCACAAGACTTGCCGACGGCATCCGAACAGGCCCGACTGGGTGCCGATTTGCTCTTGAATTCATTAGTTAAGCCCCAAACAATGTTTGACCCGGCTTTATGCAAGGTTGACAATCAGGCCGGAAGTCAAATTCAACTCATGCCAGGCTCGACGTTGCTCGTCAAGATTTTACAGGGGACCGCTTACGGTATATCTCGGTTTGCACCGCAGGAAGTTTCTCGGGCAGGCATGCAAAGTATCGAAGCGGGCCTCTATGAGATTGATATTCCCGATGATGTCGTTGAAGTGCCCTGGACATTGACGCTTGAAAACTCGGCTGACGTTCGTATCTGTGACATGTGAATGAAAGGTCTAGGCCCGGGCTCAGGGGTACAGTTGAGGTCTATGCCGATCGCCAATCTTTGTGTCGTAGGTGGCTGCGGCCACGTGGGTTTGCCGTTAGCGATGGCTTTTGCTCGAGCTGGTGTTTCGGTCGTTGCCTTTGACATCAATCCAGTCGCAGTCAACCTAGTCAACGGTAAAACGATGCCCTTTGATGAGCCCGAAGCACCGGCAATATTGTCGCAAATTATTGATGCCGGACTTTTTCGGGCGTCAACCGATCCGGCCGAGGTCGCCAAGGCCGATGCGGTCATTGTTGTGGTCGGAACACCGGTAGACGAGCATTTGAATCCAGATACGCAAGCTGTTCCCGATGCAGTGGCTGCATTAGTTCCGTATCTACGAGATGATCAACTCTTGGTGCTTCGCTCAACAGTTTATCCGGGTGTAACTCGGCTCGTTGAAGAACGACTTGCTGCACACGGTATGAAGACGGACGTTGCCTTTTGCCCCGAACGTATTGCCGAAGGCAAAGCCTTCACTGAGTTGTACTCGTTGCCACAGATCGTGTCAGGTCGTCGGCCATCAGCAGTTGCACGGGCAAGCGAACTTTTTGGTCTTTTAACCGAGAGCATTGTTGAGACGTCGCCTGAAGAAGCCGAGTTAGCAAAACTCTTTACGAATACCTGGCGCTACATCAAGTTTGCGGCAGCGAACCAGTTTTACATGATTGCTAATGAGCACGGAATCGATTTTGAAAATGTGCGTCACGCAATTACCTTTGATTATCCGCGGGCCAACGATATGCCTGGTGCCGGATTCGCGGCTGGGCCATGTTTGTTTAAAGACACCATGCAGTTGGCGGCCTTTAACAACAACAACTTCTTTTTGGGCCATGCCAGCATGATGGTGAATGAAGGTTTGCCGATGTATCTGGTTGACCGCATGGACCGACGGTTTGAATTAAAGAATCTGACGGTTGGAATTTTAGGAATGGCTTTCAAGGCCGAAAGCGATGACATCCGTTCAAGCTTGTCGTACAAGTTGCGACGCATTCTGCGCTACAAAGCATCAAATGTTTTGTGTACCGATCCATTTGTGACAACCGACCCAAACCTTGTGCCGCTTGAAGAAGTTCTGGCGAAGGCGGACGTGTTGGTCATCGGTGCTCCACATTCGGCGTATCGAGGACTCAAACCCAAGCAGGCTGTCGTGGATATTTGGAACCTGTTGGGCAATGGTGTTTTGGTATGAACCCAAGCGTTTCAGTTGTTATTCCTGCGTATCAAGAAGGCGAAGGTGTTGTTCCTGTACTTCGTCGCTTGGGCGAAGCAGTTTTGTTGCCATGCGAAATTGTGATCGTCGTTGATAGTCCCGATGATTCGACCGTGCCCTTTGTTGAACAACTCGCACTGAGCGATCCACGAGTACGGGTGGCAATAAATACCTATGGTCGCGGACCGGCAAATGCAATTCGATTTGGTATTCATGCAGCTCAAGCGCCTGTCGTTGTTGTGACGATGGCTGATGGATGTGATGATCCGTTTCAGATTGATCAACTCACGCGTTTGGTTGATCGCGGTGTAGTAGTTGCCGCGGCTAGTCGATATGCGCGAAGTGGTCAACAAGTTGGCGGACCATGGATCAAGGGATTCATTTCACGTATGGCGGGGCTGAGCCTGTATCACGTTGCTCGAGTAGGAACTCGCGATGCCACCAATTCATTCAAGGCCTACTCAAAGTCGTTTATTGACAAGGTAGGGATTGAAAGTGATCAAGGTTTTGAGATTGGAATTGAGTTAGTTGCCAAGGCTCGTCGCTATCGAATGCCAGTTGCCGAAATACCGACCATTTGGCTTGATCGTGCTTTTGGTACTTCTAACTTCAAACTTTTTGCCTGGCTACCACGCTATTTGAAGTGGTATTTCTACGCATTCGGTGCCAAGAAAAAACTTCAGTAATTTCATTCGTCATTTTTATTAGGGAGTAAGACATGAAAGTTCTAGTCACAGGTTCAGCCGGATTCATTGGCGGCTATTTGGTTGAAGAGTTGTTGGGTAAGGGTTATGAAGTTGTCGGGATTGACAACCATTCAAAATATGGCCCGATCACTAAGAGTTACGACTCGCACCCCAATTACAAACTGATCGTTGGTGATGCGCGCGATGTAGACCTGATGGCTTTGGCGATGATGGATTGCGAACATGTCATTGCTGGAGCAGCGCTCATTGGTGGCATCACCTATTTCCATGCGTATGCCTACGATCTTTTGGCGACTAACGAGCGAATCATGGCTTCAACATGTGACGCGGCAATTCGCGCTCATCGTCAAGGCAAGTTGAAAAAAGTCACTTACCTCAGTTCGTCAATGGTTTTTGAATCAACCGATCATTGGCCAAGCGCCGAAGGTGACGAACGCAAGATCGCCCCGCCATTGTCGTCGTACGGGTTCCAAAAACTTGCGGTCGAATACTTTGCTAAAGCCGCTTGGGATCAGTACAAACTGCCGTACACAATTGTGCGCCCATTCAATTGTGTCGGTGTTGGTGAAATGCGTGCGCTCGGAGAAGTTGAAGTTTTGTCGGGCAACGTTGAACTGGCAATGAGTCATGTTGTTCCTGACTTAGTGCAGAAGATTCTGAAGGGTCAAGACCCGCTACATATTTTGGGTGGGGGAGATCAGGTTCGTCACTACACATACGGTGGAGACCTCGCTCGCGGAATTGTGTTGGCGATGGAAAGTGAAGCGGCACATAACGAAGACTTCAACCTTTCAACCGCTCAGGGAACGACCGTTCTTGAATTAGCCGAAGCAATCTGGCGCAAGATCAAGGGTCCAGATGTGCCGTTCCGCTATACATCTGATCCCGGTTATGAGTACGACGTGCAAAAGCGAGTGCCAAGCGTCGCGAAGGCCAAAGAAGTTTTGAACTTCGAAGCATTGACGACTTTGGACGAACTTCTTGATGAAGTCATTCCGTGGATTGAAATGGCTGTTGACGAGGGATTGATTTAGTTACCCTCGGCTAGAGAGCCCAGGAATCTTCTTCAGAAATTGCCGGCGACGCGAACCCGCTGGCCCAACCAGTGTCCGAACAAACTTGCGATTGTTGGCCTGTGATAGTCGTCGACTGATTCGATTGAGTTTTTCGATTCGTGCGAGATATTCACTGGTATGAATTTGAGCGAGTACAGGTGCTTCGGCCCAAATAGCATCAACACGGTTCTTCGGACGACCAAGCACTTCGTCGATTAATGTGAGCAATTCGCGCCCTGCTCGCTGCCAGGTAAAGAGGTTTCCACGCTTGATAAGTTCTTCGACTATTGAGTTGGCCGTTGCGCTATCGCTCAAAATATGAACAATCTGTTCGGCGGTGCGGACAACATCAAAATCAACGACTGTCGGTATGTCTAACGGAAGAATCTCATCAAGACTGGTGAGACGTGAAGAAAGAGTTGGGGTACCAAGTCGGGCGGCTTCAAAGGGGACCAACCCGAATCCTTCAGCAAGCGACGGATACAGAATCAAAGATGAATTGCTCACGAGCCACTGTTTTTCGTCTTCACTTAAAGCATCAAGAATCGTGATATGGTCAACGAGCTCGGGGTGAGACGCGATGAAATCGTGTTCGATTGTTGAAGCACCCCCGAATTTTGGAGTTGCTCCGGCTAACACCAAATGGCAATCAAAGGACTGACTCATCAATTGATTAAGTACTCGAAGCGCAAAAATACGATTCTTATGCAGGTAATTAACGCCAAGAACTGTGATTAAACGTGACGTCGAATGCAATGTTGCGGGCCGTTGTGAGGTTGAAGTTCGGGGAGAAGGATTGGTACCGCAATACGTGACGCGATGCACGGCATTGTCACTGACAACACCTGACCGTCGCCCGTCTTCAAGAGAATATTCGCTAATCCAGGCCACACCATCTACCGATGCGAGAGTTAAGCGAGTCAACTCGCGTTGGCTAAGCCAACTATGGTCAGACACGAAATATGAAGGATTGTGAAAAGAGATGAAATCTAATTGACCCACGATGCAACGGCCAGCAATACGCTTCATCCAACGTAATTCTTCTGTGGAGTTGACTTGGTATGGACGAACGATCACGTCAAATCGATATTGACGGTCATCCATAATGTTTGCAATGACTTCGATGTGAACATTTCCAAGAGCCGATAATTCGTTTTGCAACTCCGTTGAGACGGTAGATGAAATGAGCACACTGAATTCTTGAGCAGGCTGTTGTTGGGCGATCGAACGAATGAGTTCGTACGTCAATTGCTGAGTCCCTGTCCAGTTTTGACCAAAACAATGACCGTCAATCGCGATCGTTGGTTGTCGAAGTTGGAAGGAGGCTCGATTGATTGCTGCCGCTAGGGGCGAATACGGATCTGAAGCAAAACGACTGACCCCACCTCGATAAGTGGGGTATCTCTGATAAACGATTTCGTCGTTTGCTAACTGTTGTGGGCGAGCACTCGATGTGAAGCTCGATGAACCTTTATGGAAGACAAAAACATCGTCAGCGACGACATGACGTAACCCGATTTGAATGAGGCGTTGACTGAAATCAACTTCTTCGCCGTAGCCAGTTCCGAATGTGGTGTCAAAACCTCCGACAAGGTTGAGCGCACGCCGCTTAATGAGAAAACAATGACCGATGGCAGTCGGAATCGTTGGCCGGGTGAGTTGCGAAACACTGGCGATTCGCCGAGCTGCTTCAACAACATCAAGCCCGTTAGGAATGTTTGGCCAAGGCATATTGCGATGTGGAAGCGAAAGAATGGTTCCGTTGTTGGTGAAAACTGAAACAGTCGCGATATCTGTCGCACTATTCGCTGCGGCACACATGCGCTCATACCAGGTTGGCCCAACAATCACATCGGAGTTAACCAAGATGACGTCTTTATCAAGGGTGGCGTCAAAGGCTGCGTTGCATGCGCCGATAAATCCCTGGTTTTTCTCGAGACGCAAGACAATGATGTTGTGCGCTAATTGATCCGCTTGTTTTTCTAAATCAGTGAAGAAAGTTCGATCGGGACCGCAGTCATCGACAATGAGAAGCGAGACAGTTCGCTGGGTGTGATTGAGAATTGATTCAATGCACAAAGCGGTTTCTTCGGGAGCGTTGTAGACCGGAACGACGACCACTGGTGAGGGAGCATGAACGAGGAGTTTTTTTGCCTCGTCTACTGAGTTGACATGGTGAAGGGCCATGGTGACCTCTCTACACTTCTTCAGGTAGTCGGCGACCCATTCGATTAAAGATGGCCCATCCGAGCGCAAGGCTGATGACAGCAGACACCAACATCATGGCTAGTCGTATGGCGGTTGGCCCTTTGGCGTCGTATAGAAGATCGCGATAGGTCGTGACGAATGCCCGCATGGGGTTGAGTTGTAAAATCTTGTTCGCCCATGCTGGAGCACGATCTTGAACCACGCTCGGGGCATAGACGACCGGAGTCAAGAAAAACCAAACTTGAATGAAAATCGTCCACAAATAGGTAATGTCGCGGAAATAGACCGACAAGGTGCTGAGAGCTAATGCAAAGCCTGAAGCGAAAATTGCCAGCAAGATACTGATGAGGACCACGATTGGTAACCAGGGCAAGAATGGACTGCCGGCAATCAACAAGACAATTGCCAGAAGTCCCATTTCAATCGCAAACTGCACGCACGCGTGTAATACGTTGCTGAAGACCAAAACTTCGCGAGGGAAGGCCACACGACGAACGAGGCCCGAGTTGGCGGAGATTGCTCCCATACCGAGGTTGGTGATCAACGAGAAGAAGTTCCAGGGCAAAAGAGCACATAACAAGAAATAGGCAAAACCCTTTAAGCCGCTGGGGTCTCCAATTGGGGCGCTTGACTGGAAAAGTACGCCGAAGACGAACGAATAGATGGCAACTGTGGCCAGTGGGTTAAGCATCGACCACGCCCAGCCCAAGAACGAACGGCGATACTTGGTACGGAGCTCACGGAGAGTCAGATTCCATAGAAGTTCGCGGGAATCAAAGACTCGTTTCAGACTTTTCATGACCTTGGAGATCCTAGTTGGTCAATTGGTGGTGAGGGTGTTGCCTCAGTGAGCCCTCCATCGGCAAGAATGGTCACGCATGTCAAACCAAGCCGTTGTTGTCTCTGGTCTGTGGAAGAACTTCCGCCTCTATCACGAGCGAAATCAATACCTCAAAGCCGCCATTTTGCGGGGTCGACGAGCCCGCTATGAAGAATTCTGGGCACTCCGCGAGATCGACTTCACCGTGCCGACCGGAACGACGTTTGGAGTCATCGGTTCAAATGGTTCGGGCAAGAGCACGCTGCTGAAGTGTCTCACCGGGATCTTGACTCCTGACAAAGGTTCAGTAAAGGTGACTGGTCGAATTTCGGCGCTTCTTGAATTAGGTGCCGGATTCCACCCCGAACTCACGGGTCGCGAGAACGTTTTTATGAATGGTGCGATTTTAGGTTTGACCAAGAAAGAAGTCACCGACAAGTTCTCTGACATTGTTGAATTTGCTGGACTTGAAGAGTTCATTGATACTCCTGTTAAGAATTATTCGTCAGGAATGTTCGTGCGTTTGGGATTTGCCGTTGCCGCTCACGTTGAACCCGAAGTGTTGCTGATTGACGAAGTGTTGTCGGTCGGCGACGAGAGTTTTCAGCGTAAGAGTGCCGAACGCATTGAGCAGTTTCGTCGAGAAGGTCGCACAATCGTCTTTGTGAGTCACGGCTTATCGGCAGTTGAACAATTGTGTGAACAAGTCGCCTGGATTGAAAAAGGTGAACTGAAAATGATCGGCAATGCGGGTGAGGTGATTTCGGCATATCAGGGTCAGAGTCATCAAGCGACGCGGGTTGAAGGCGAACAGGGTCAACGCTGGGGCAGTGGTGAAGCACAAATTGTTGCTGTGCAGTTACTTGATGAGGTAAATCAACCTCTTGCAGTATTGACAACGATGGAGCCAGCAAAAATTCGCGTCGACCTCACGTCGCACATGCCTCTCCAAGATCCTGTCGTGACAGTACGAATCGATACTTTGATTGGACATCCAGTGTGGGGTTCTTCGACTCGTCGAAACGGTAAGTCAATGGGACTTGTTGAGGGACCGGCAAGCGTTGAAGTATCAATTCCTTCGTTGCCGTTGCTTGAAGGCGTGTACGACCTCACGGTTGCAATAACCGACCATACCGAAATGAGCCCGTACGACCACTGGGAAAAGCGTGTTCGCTTTGAAGTGCGTCAATACAAGGCCTACGACTTGGGCACGGTTCACATTCCTGCTGAGTGGTCGATCAGTGGCACTCGCGGTGTGATGCAAGGCGGCTGAGATGCCGCGCGTCAGTTGTATTACCGTCACGTACGGTCCGACTCCAGAAGTTTTTTCATTACTTGAATCGGTACAGCGACATGCGGGTGATATTTCATTCGACATGACAGTGGTGACGCAGCCCTCTGACGAAGTTTCAATGGCTGAAGAAATTGTGAACCGAGCACCGTGGGTGCGCGTGATTTCGCTTGATAGCAATATCGGATTCGGACCAGCCAATAATCTCGCAGTCGAACAAGTAGAGGGCGAATTTGTTGCCTTTTTGAATCCTGATGTGGTGGTGAGCGAAGGGTGGTTGCCTCCGTTGTTGTCGGCGCTTGCCGATCCGGCGGTATTCGTTGCCGCACCTCCGTTGATGTCAGGAAATGGATACGTCGAAGAAGCTGCACAAGTGATGTTCTCCGATGGTGGCAGCGATGCCATCGGTGGTCCTCAATGGCCAAATGATTATGAACAAATGATGTTTAGTCGTGATGTTGACTACGCATCGGCAGCGTGTTGGTTAACGCGTCGATCGGTTTTTATTGAACTTGGTGGGTTTGATCCGGCGTATGCACCTGCATATTTTGAAGATCCCGATCTGGCGTTCACAGCGCGGGCGCGTGGATTGGTATCACGATTAGTTGTTGATCGGCCGGTTGTGCACGCTCATGCCGTTGCTTCTGAAAGTCGTGTGGCGCTGGCTGGACGATCACGCAAGATCTTTCAAGCCAAATGGGCCGATGTACTGCTATCTCAACCGACTCGTTTGGTTCATGGCGAGGATGGTTCTCGGGCTCGTGACCATATGTGCGCATCACGAACTTTGATTTTGATTGGCGACACCGTTGCTGACAAAGAAGTGATTGCGATTATTGAGAAGGCTAGTGTTGTCGCTGCGGCACAACCACGAGAACGGGTTGCTGTTGCCTTGAGCCGCCGACCATTTGTCGAGGGACTGCGACGTAAGTTCAGTCGTGCCGGATTGGAAATCATTCAGCAAGCGCCGCTTGATGTGTTGGCATCGCGTGGTGAATGGGCAACCAGCGTTGACAGGCATGGCGTATGACCAAGTCACGCCTGCTGACAATCGCCGCTGTGATCGTTGGACTTTTCGGTCTCGTGATGCGATTGCACCTATTGCGCACTCCGGCGGGCGCTTTGAATGCCGATGAGGCGTACACGGGTTTGCAATCATTGGCGATTCTGCGAGGTGACTTGCCAACAGTTATTCGTGGTGCCGGCTACACAGCTGTTTTAGATAGTTACTTCTTTGCGCCATTTGTTTGGATATTCGGTGCACATGTCGTACCGCTGAAATTGCTCTCGTCGTTGTGGTGGTCTGGTGCAGCGGTAGTGATGTATGTGCTTACCAAGCGATTTGTTGGACGTTCATGGGGGCTATTGGCGGCGTCAATGGTGTGGGTTGCCCCCGGAGCACTGTTGTTGTTGTCGACTCGCGCGTACGAGGCTTATGGCCTCGGGTTGTTGACTTCGGTCTTTACTGCATTCGCAACAATTCAAGTAGTCGCAGATCAAGAGTTCAGTCGTCGTTGGGTGATGATGGCTGGTGCAAGCGCAGGGTTGGCCTTTTATCTACACCCGATGTTTATGGCAGTCGCCGTGCCGATGGTGTTGGTTCCGTGTTGGGTGCACCGCCGTGAAATTCGCGGATGGTGGATTCCGGCCGTGGGATCCGCGGTGTTTGTCAATATTCCATTGCTGTTTTGGAATGTTCGCCATTCGTGGCCATCGCTGTCGCAACCAGCGCCAGCAACTGAATCTGCAGTAACGCGAATTGGGCGATTCTTTAGTGGGTTGTTGCCGCGAGCATTTGGACTACGTAACCCAGGTGGAGAGTGGATCTGGGGTTCAGTTTCTGTTGTTATTTATGTCGTACTTCTGGCACTCATTGTGTGGGGTGTCTTCGGGCTATCGCGTTTAGGTTCTCGAGGCTTGGTCTTGGCCCTGCCAACGGTTCTGTGTTGGCCAATCTTGGCACTATTCAGCAATATGGGATTCGTTGATGACGGTCGCTATGCAATCGTGGGATTTCCGTTCTTGATTATTGCCTTCGTCATGGGCCTGCGATCGCTCGTGATACTTGTTAAGTGGTCACAATTCACTGGGTATGTCGCCCCGGCCATAGCTGGGGTTTTGTGGGTCGCTGTCTTTCTGATTCCGTGGGTGAAGAACTATGCGCCGGATGTTGTTGATGACCCAAACGCAAATGTCCAGGCAATCGTCAATGTACTGGTTGCCGAGAAGTATTCGTATGCCGCTGGCAATTATTGGTTAACGCTGCCGATCGAATACCAAAGTGATCGACAAGTGGTCACTGCTGTTGCGGGACATCCGTGGGGTGTTATTTTCCCGTGGCAGCCACAGTTCCCGTGGGGAGTGCGGTTTGCCGACACTCAAGCAAAAGTGATGGCGGCGTATCCATCTGATGTTGCGTATGTCTTTTTGCCTGGCGATGAGCAGGTTGGAGCTTTGCGCTTGCCTGTGGAAGAGTACGAACGGAGAGAAGTTGGCGGTGCCGTGCTGTATCTTCCATTGATGCACTCTGTAGTGCCCGAATAACGAAAGCGAATACGACATGTGGAACGGACAACGGCTGGCAGTAGTGCTGCCGACCTACAACGAGCACTTGTCAATTGCGGAATGTATTCGTGGTTTTGAGGCGCTCGGAATTGTTGATGACATCTTGGTCGTGAACAACAATGCCCACCCTGATACGTCGCCGGCGGTCGCGCCAACAGTGGCACGCGAAGTAGTGGAAACGACTCAGGGATACGGCGCAGCGATTCGACGGGGCCTGCATGAAACAACTGACGCTGATTTGGTGTGTGTTTGCGAACCCGACGGCACCTTTGATCCGGCTGACCTGATGAAGTTGTTGCCATTCACAAGCGATGTTGACGTGGTGTTTGGTTCACGCACAGTGCAGACGTTCATTTTATCGGGTGCCAACATGGGCTGGTTTTTGCGGTGGGGCAACTGGGCGGTCGCCAAACTGACTGAGGTCTTGTACAACACGGTGTATTTATCGGATGTGGGTTGCACATTTAGAGTGTTGAAGCGTCCAGCAATTGACGAGATGTCGCCATTGTTTGTGGGTAACGCGTCATCATTTGGTTTTGAAATGATGTTGCTGGCCGCGCAAAAGAAAATGTCAATGGTGCAAGTGCCGGTGAAGTATCAAGAGCGAGTTGGTGAAAGTTCGGTGACGGGTTCGCAGAGCAAAGCAGTGAAGCTTGGTTTGCAGATGATCGCGATGTGCCTCCGCATGCGTTTCGCCCCACGATCTGGTCGGAAATAACTGAGGAAATCTGCCAATTCGCCAGACCAGATCGGTCTGATATTTACGGGGTGAGGGATTCGAGGAATGGATTGAGCCTTTGTCCGATGACTCCGGCGGCGTAATCCGAAGGATGGTCGGTGTAGCTATACATGAAATGATTCCAACGCTCGTGGCGACAGATGCGATCTTCGGATCCGCAGAAAATCTCAGTGGCGTCAAAAATCTCGACCTGCCCCGGGAACTCTTGTTTCAACTGATCAAACATTTCGCGGTACTTGGTTGTTTGGTTGATGAACGTCTGGATCGGCAACTCACATAACGGGTTGGGTCTGACCAAAAGGCGATTTAAGAAACCAATAGCGGTGGTGCGTTGCAGACAATCTTCAGGGTTCGGCAACGGAGGGTTATCGATATACAGAACGACTTTTTTACCAGCTTGAGTCAAGATCGTGATGCTGTTGCGAAAACCTTCTGTCACGATGTCGTAATAGGGACTGTCAGGTAATTGCGCAAAACTTGTTTCGTCACTGATACCAAACATCGCGCGAACTGCACCCTCAAGCACGACAACATCAACATCAGGATTCTGAGCAACTGAATCAACGGCGATTCGCGCAAGCTTTTGAAACCGTTCAAATTCGGGAGCATCAGAGATAAGCGGGACTGGTACTCCGCTGTCGGAGTTGCCTCCCATAAACAGCCAGCGTCCGTTTTCAGTTGACGTACGAATCAAGCCACCAATCAAGGCCTCGGCCTTGCTATCACCGATGAGCGCGAAGCGTGGCGTCTCACGATTGTCTTCGAGACAACTAGCGAAAAGATTGGCAACTTTAGCGTCGCCGATTCCACACGTATCTTGAACCCAGCCGTTTGCGCCGCCTTCTTCGCCGGAATTGATATCGGGGTTCATTTGAGCGACCTCACGACTGGAGATGCCATCGTTTTCAAACGTCACATAGCCGACAAGGCCAATGACGACCATTGATGCAACGAGCGCTCCAGTCACCACCTTGACGCGAGGATGAAAACGCAGTGGCTTTTCAATCAGCCGATAGGTGACCCAGGACAGCAGTACAGATACCACGACTGCTCCAAAACGAACCCCCGCCGATGGAACGGTGCTGGCGATGATTCGAGCGAATGTGAGTAACGGCCAGTGCCACAAATAGAGCGGGAAACTAATCAGCCCAATCCACACCATTGGTCGTAGTGAGAAAATGCGGCGAGCGGTAAATGTGCGAGAACCAGCGCCAATCATGAAAGCGGCGCCAACTGTTGGTGCAAGTGCATTCCAACCTGGGAATTTACTTTGCGCATCGAGCCCAAACATCGTGAATAGCACAAGAGCGAGGCCAAGAAAGGCGAGCAAGTGTTGCGGTTTCGAGGCTCTGTCGGCTGGTGTTTGACGCAACATGACGACCGCCAAAATCGCACCAACAAGTAGTTCCCAAAAGCGATTGAACGGCGAGTAATACGCTCCGACCACATCGTGGTTGAGTGCATACAAACCAAACCCAAATGAAACGATGGCGAGAACAACTGTTGAAGCAAGTACATGCAGTCTGATCTTGAAGACAACCCACAACAGCAATGGCCAAACAATGTAAAACTGCTCTTCAATTCCGAGTGACCATAAATGGGTGAGTGGTTTAACTGCCGATGAGGTATCGAAGTAACCCGATTCTTTCCACAAAATGATGTTGGAGATAAACGAAGCACCCGAGCCAACATGCTTGCCAAGTTGTCGGTATTCGGAGGCCAGCAAAACAAACCAACCCAATGCATAAACGAATGCAAGCATTGTGACTAGCGCAGGAAAGATTCGTCGGATTCGGCGTCGATAGAAGCCTTGAATGGTGAAGGTTGATTCGTTCAACCCATTCAAGATATTTGTGGTGATGAGATAGCCAGAAATCACAAAAAAAACGTCCACGCCGGCATAGCCGCCAGGAACCAACCATGAAAAGGCGTGAAAGATCACGACGGATACAACTGCGAGTGCCCGCAGACCATCGATATCTGATCGATAGTTGTGGGTCAGATGGGCTTGATGCATTCCCAGGTGGCGTAGTGATACGCGGGCAAGAAACCAAAGACTCTCGCGATGTATTTGTCAGCAACAGGTGATAGGTCAGTAGGTCGACCCATGGCAACGAGGTCTTCAACGTTGAAGCCGTCACCATTTGATGTCGGGCATTCGGCTACATGATTGAGCATGTCGGCGAAATCTTGCGTCACCAATACCGTGGTTGTGAATCCCGCAGTCCGCAACTTGTCGGTGAGATCCCAGCCAAAGTTGAAAAACACTGGAGTGTTGTCGGCATGGAACTCTGGGGTCGATGGAACATGGGTAACCCCGTAACACAGGGGCACCTGTAGGTACATGCGTCCGCCTGGAGCAAGCACTCGGTAAATCTCGCTGAGTGCCTTTTCGGTGTCGGGCACATGTTCAAGCACGTGTGGCGTGAGCAAAATGTCGATTGACGAATCGGGCAAGGCCATTGCTTGCAGATCGATCTGAATGTCACCTTCATGAGCTGATAGGTCATAGTCACTCGCGGTGTATTTGAAATAGCGGCGCATCATTGAGCGATAACCAGCGCCCATACGCGGACTGGTTTCGAGAACCCGCAGGTTTTTGGCGTAGCCGCGACGCGACAAGAAACAGAACAACAAGAAGCGATCGCGAGCCACGCTGCCACATCGCGGACAGGTCGCCATTTCGGTGTGATACGGCCCAACGAATTCATCGCCTGACCAATGACAGATGTTGCACACCGCGACGGCCGTATTGATCGTTTTGGGGTTGACCCATGGTTTGAAGCCGAGTTCCCACCAGGCGCCCTCAGGTGAGGCTAAACCGACTCGTCGCGCAATGGGCCGCAAAACCTGGCGGACTCGCTGAGACGTTGATTGCGGTGGGCCAGAGGACATTGCACTTCACGCTAATAGGTGGCGGGACTCGGCGGGGGTAACTCCTGATCTCGCAGGTGTCACACGGTTAGGATTGTCCTGTGCGAATTCTTCGAGCCTTAGTTGGGCGTCTGACCGGCCGAGATATGCGGGCCTTGCGAGCCGAAGTCGCCGAAATGCGGAACCAGATTCAGGTGATGAGCGATATTTTGCAGTCCCTCAACCATGACATCCGTTCTGGTTCTGAGCGATCGCTCCCATTATTCATGGGATATGCCGAACGTCTTCGTCTTGATGCCGACACCGCAGTCGGTGCCACACAAGTGATTGAGCGGCAGATTGCCCAATTGCAACAACGTCTCGACCAGTTGTCTGTGCCGAACCAGGGCTGATCAATGACGGCCCAGCCGCAGGTTCTCGTTGACGGGCGAGTGATTTCGCATCCAACTGCCGGTGGGCGAGGAGTCGGGCGTTACACCATTGGTCTTGTGCGAGCACTGCACGAATCTGGTGCAGTAGTGACGGTGATGAACTCGTCGATTCACGATGAGCAGTTGTGGCTTGATGCAATACCAGCGTTGACAGTCGCTCCCTTCGAACCGAGTACGGTGCGCTTGATTTCGGCTGACACCTGGTTTATGTGCACGCAAATGATGTTGCACCCGATACCACTTGATGTGGTGCCACGCATGGTGACTGAGGCTGGCTTGCGAGTTGTTGGTGTTCTGCACGATGTCATTCCGTATCGGTATCCAGACCAGTATTTAAGTGATCCGAGCGCTCTGAGGCAGTCGCAACTGCGGGCCATGCTCGTGCGCACATTTGATGCAATGGTTGCAAACTCAACCTTCTCAGCCGACACCGGTGCTTCGGTCTTGAAGTTTGATCGGTCGCGAATTCATGTTGTGGGCGCTGCGGTTGAGCCTCAGTTTTGTGTGGGATCAGTTTCGGCAGCGCGATTACAACGTCTGATTGACAAAGGTGTTGATGCCTCGCGAGGATTGGTTGTTGCTGTCACGGGTGGTGATGATCGTAAAAATACATCTGGTCTCATTCGAGCTTGGGGTTCAATTGCCGGTGAACTTCGCAAGTCGCATCAGTTGGTCGTTGCATGTGCGGCAGTGCCAGTCGTTCGGGCTCGTTGGCGCGATGTTGCCAAATCGGTTGGGCTAACCACACAAGATGTTGTCTTTACCGACACCGTGACCGACGATGAAATGGTTGCCCTGTATCAGTCGGCTCGGTTGTCAGTGATGCCTTCGCTTGAAGAAGGTTTTGGTTTGCCGGTTGCCGAAGCTGCGGCTTGTGGTTGCGTCACCATCTGTTCGAATAATTCATCACTTCCCGAAGTGATTGATTGTGAAGAAGCACTCTTCAATGCCAGTGATGTCATTGATATCGCGCGGGCTATCGAATGGGCGCTCACCGATGACGAACATCGCGAGCGACTGAGACTTGCCGCAGGGCGAGCTGCGCAACGTTGGACGTGGGCAAACGTTGGGCGAGCGGCTGTCGTGGGATTGAATCGTGGATCGGGTCGTGCGAATCTATTCCCAGTGAAGCAGCGAATTGGATTGATGGGTCCATATGCCGGTTCGCCGTCGGGTATTGGCACGTATAACGCGCGCTTGGCGAAGGCGTGGCACGAGAATCGTGATCTGCCCGAAATCATTGAATACGTTGATGTTTCTAGCACTTCAATTGCCGTGAATGATTGTCATTCTGCAGCCGGAATGGGCCGGTACTGGTACCCACACGATGTTGATCATCTGATTGTCTCGCTTGGATCATCGCCGTATCACGCGATGTCGGTAGCCCGTGCTTCTGAATACGCCTGCCATGTCTGGTTGCATGAACCAACTCTTGTTGGCTGTCATGTTGGCATTGGACATCTATCTGGTTCGCGCGAATGGGCCGATGAATACATGCGAGATCGATTGCGCGACTGCAATGTGTCTGAGCAGTTGTGGCCTCAAGATTTGCTTGATGCAGAGGCCTACCACGTGGCCGGAATTCATTTCTTAGAACCCGTGTTACGACACGCTCGATCAGTCATCGTGTCTAGCGACGAAGCCGCCCAAAAGATCCGCACTATTCGAGCGGACGTGCCGATTTTGGTGCTGCCGTTAGCGCACGCGATATGTGAACCAGTCGTTCAATGGCCGAGCGATCAACTCGTGGTTTCAGTCGGATGGGTTGATGCCAGTAAGCGTCCAGAAGAAGTGGTGCAGTCACTAGCCCGAATGAAGGCACGTTTGCTTTTCGTAGGCGAAGCATCTGACGAGATTCAAAAGCAGGTCAGGGACATGGCCGACAAAATGGGGATGGCTAGTCGAGTGAGCTTCACTGGGCGTCTCGCTGACGACGACTACGACCGCACATTGCGATCAGCATCATTGGCGATTCAGCTTCGTTTACATGGTGGGCGGGGCGAGCGATCAGCCGCTGTCAACGACTTGCGTTCACGGGGAATTCCGGTGATTTGCGATATCGGTCGTGAAGAGTCATTGTCGGTGGACGAAATTGAGCAGCAAGCGCGCGAGTTGCTCGACGCGGAAACCGTTTGGAATAGAGCATCTGCAGAATCGGTGGCAATCGCTCGCTCGTGGACATTCGCTGATGTCAGTCAAGCCCTTGTCTCGTGGGTTGATCGGTCACATGAGTTTGAAGCGGCAACAATTCATCAGGCATCTTCATTAGGGTGAATGTCGCTATGAGTTTTGAAGTTCCCTTTGTCCGCATCGTGATTTTGTCGTTTGATGGTGGGCAGATGACTCTTGACTGCATTGAGTCGTTGGTGAAAACCGAGTGGCCGCGTGACCGCTACGAAATCGTGATGGTCGACAATGGTTCGCTAGACGATGTAACTGAACGTGTTCGTGCGCAATACCAAGAAGTGCGCATTCTTGAGCCATTGCGCAACTTGGGTTTTGCTGGTGGATGCAATTTGGGTATGCAGGGAATTGCCTGTTCACAAGGCAAGCCACTTCGTGACTACGACCATGTGGCGTTGGTGAATAACGATGCCACTGTTGAAGCAGGTTGGTTGAGAGCACTCGTTGAGGCGATTGAAATGGGAAGCGACGTTGGTGCGGCGAGCGCCAAGATGTTGTTCGCTGATCGATTTACCGGGATTGATCTCGAGGTTTCTGAAACATCGATTGCTGGCGGCGGAGACGACAGGCTCGTTGGAGTCTGTGTGTCGGGTATTCGCATTGATGGTCAACGTTCTGATGATCGTTTGCAATTTGACGAAGGCTTTCATGGGCCGGTTGGCTTTGACCCCAGTCGGGGTGAAGAGTTTGCTCGCTGGAGCAAAAACCGGGGAGCTCTGCGCATTGGCGAAACACGAACTGATGAATCTGTTCAACAAGTGGTGTCGTTTCGGTTGTCGGCTGAAACCGAGCGGACTGTCACCCTGCGGTCAGATATCGATGAAGTGACCGTGACTGTTGGCGGTGGCTATGCCGACAAGAAGCCAATCTTCACGTGGGTGGATGTGCGGGTCGGTAGCGATGTCTTTGACGTGATCAACAATGTCGGTTCAAATCTCTATGAACGTGGATTTGGTGGCGACCGTGGATTTCTTGAACGTGACCGTGGTCAGTTTGAGCAAGCCGTTGAAGTCTTCGCATGGTGTGGCGGCGCAGTGTTGTTGAAGAAGGCGTACCTCGATGCGGTTGGCTTTTTTGACGAGCGTTTGTTCTTGTATTACGAAGACACCGACTTGTCATGGCGGGGCCGTTTGCAAGGTTGGCGTTATATGTATGCGCCTGGAGCGTTGGTGCGTCACCGCCATGCACAATCATCGGGAGTCGGCAGCGACACCTTCCGTTTCTATACCGAACGAAACCGCTTATTGGTTCTGGCGAAGAACGCGCCTATCTGGTTGGCCGTACGTTCGGGACTGGGAGAAGTGAGGCGCACTGTCATGATCAATGTGCGGCACTTAATTTTGCGTCCATTGACTTTGCGTATGCCAGCGCGTCCTGAAGCAGCGATGAGGCGCCGAGTATTGAAGTCGTATCTTGCGTTGGTGCCCGCAATGTTGCGAGATCGTTGGTTGATGGACCGCAGTTTTTCACGTCAATCGTTGATGAAGTGGGAAGTGTCAAAGTGACTCGTCCTAAGATTGCTATCTACAACTTGTACTGGGCTACCTATGGTGGTGGTGAACAAGTGAGTGGAGCAATTGCCGAAACATTGTCAAAGTATTGCGATGTCACCTTGCTCGGACCCGAAGAGCCAAATATTGAGGCCACACGAGCCCGGCTTGGGGTTGACCTCAGTGGATGTGCTTGGCGAAAAGTCGTTGACGATCTTGAGGCTGGCGTTGTGAGTGCTGACTTTGATGTATTTATAAACGGTACCTACCGCAGTCACTCGGTAAATCAGGCCCCAGTTGGTTTGTATTACGTGCATTTTCCCGAGCCACCGACAACATCACGTCGTAAAGCGGTTGATGCGGTGGCGCGTACTGGTTTAGGTGCAATGAAGTTGGCGCCACGTGTTCCAAGTCGTCTTGAAGGTGTACGTCGTGGACTGCAACGCCGCGTTATTGATCAATCATGGGCAAAGTCGTACACCAAGTTTTTGTCAAACTCGCAATACACCGCAGGCTGGGTGAAGAAACTGTGGGATGCCGACAGTGAGATTGTGTATCCGCCCGTTCGCACAACTGTGAAGCCAGGCACGAAGGTTGAACTGATCACGTCAATTGGACGATTCTTTGACCCGTCACTTGGCCATTCAAAAAAACAGCTTGAGTTACTTGAAGCATTCACGCGCATGTTTTCGTCGCGTGAAGGTATCGGGTCGTGGAAGCTCTCATTTGTCGGTGGGGCTGATGCAGCAAGTCGCGACTACGCATTGGCGATACGACGTGGTGCAATCGGACTACCTGTTGCCGTTCACTTGAATGCACCTCGCGAGATCGTCGAGACCACTCTGGCGACCGCAAGCATCTATTGGCACGGCGGCGGATTTGGCGAAGACGCCGAACTACATCCCGAGCGTTTTGAACATTTCGGCATTGCTGTTGTTGAAGCAATGGCGGCAGGGGCAGTGCCAGTGGTGTTTGCTGCAGCGGGTCCGGCCGAAATTGTGCGACACGGAGTTGATGGTTTTCATTGGAAGACGCTTGATGAGTTGCAATTACTTACTCGTCAACTAATGAGTGATGAAGAGTTGCGACTAAAGATGTCTACTGCCGCACAATTGCGGGCTGCCGAATTCGGGGTAGAAGTTTTCGCGAACAGAATCAGATCTTTGATCTGATTTTCAGATCAGGTGACGTACCCCATCACGTCAATGAGCACATGGGTGCTTGTCGTTCCACTAAAACCAGCATCATTGTAGACCTGTAGGGTCCCATCGGTTCCGAGTTGAACGATTGTCATATTGGGAACCGTCAATCCTTTAGTGAAATTGACATTTGAAGAATGAGGCATCGGTGATCCGGTCGGCCACACGGCGAGCCAACCCCATGCGCTCGAATCCACTGAAGTGACGTTGAGATAAACGGCTGTGGCGTTACTTGGGATCCCGTCAATCCCAGCTACTTGAACCGTACGAGTTTCATTGGCTTGCATTCTTTCTTGAGAAGTTCCGACGCCATTTCGGGTGTCAAATATTCGAGTTGGTTCAACTGCAGTAGTTTTTCCTTCGCCGTTGCTGCCATGTACGTAGTAGCCAAAAACATCAACGATGAGGTGGGTGCCCGCTTCACCAGTGAAAAGCCTGACCTTCCCGTTGTCTCCAATTTTGACTACTGCCAAGTTGGAACGATCAACAAGATAAATGAGATTGAGATTTGATGCCGTTGGTCGGGCAGTGTTGTCTGGGTAGGCGGTGACATATCCAGATCCAGTAGGGGAAACAGATGTGATGTTGAGGACAACAGAGTCAGCATTCGCGGGAATCCCATTTATTCCTGCCACAGTAAATGTTCGATCATCAAATGGAGAAAATTTTCCACCGGCAACCACTGAGTCATCTCCGATTTGATTTCGTGTATCGACAATCCGAATGGGGGAGATGCCAACAAATGCATTCCCATGGTTTGGTGCGGTCGCTGCACTCGTATCAAACCATCCCGCAAGATCAGCAACTAGATGACTGTGATCGTTGTAATTGTAGATACGAATTTTTCCACCCGCGCCGACTCGAGCGAGAACCAGATTTGGGACGGTGACATTGACTTCAGTATTGAGATTGGAAGCACTCGGCCAAGCTCCGTAGGTGAATTGATCATTGAAGACATCGCCGTTCCCAGCAGGGCGGGGTCCAATTGAGATGAAGCCTTGAGAAGATGGAGAGACTGCAGTGATATTTAAAAGGACAGCGCTCACGCCACTATTTGGGACTCCTCCGATACCGGTGACTTTTAAGTCATGATTGGCGGCCTGGGCGGCACGGATGTAGGGATTGGTTGATGTTTCACTGCCCTCTCCAAAAAGAATTTGTCCATTGGTGATTCCCGTGCCATTGCGCGTATCAAGAATTCGGGTTGGAGTTGTTGAATGGAATCCACCAGTTGCGGTCGGTGAACTTCCTGAATCAAAAGTGCACACTGGAATACCAAAGCACACTGCATCAAGGTCAATTGCTGGAATATTGTCTGATGAGATATCAACGATTCCATGTAGGGCTCGGCCTGTAGCAGTGTCACGGATGTATATGACGTAGTGCCCGTCGTAAGCGATTCCACCCGTCCAAGCATTACCTCGACTCTTCGAAGATGTGAAGGCCCCGATATCAACTCCATGATTATTGCTTGGTGGATGAACACATGTTTCGTGATAGTTGCAATCAATTTGAAAGATGTCAACTTCGACTCGATTGTCTGGCACAACATCGTGCGACAAAATGTCACCTTGCAATCGAAAAGCACCGTTGATCCCAAGTTGCGGTAAATCAATGTTGCCCACGTTGAGCCAGTTGGCACCCATTGATGAATCAACTTGCACCTGAACGCCGCCAAAGTTCCCCTGCCACGGGTCGTATGTTTGCCAATAGCAAGGGTCATTTTCATTGATCCCGCTGCATCCGGTAGGAGGGTGGGGATAAATCTCAAGTCGCATCATTGTTGGGGAACCTTGAACTGTCATTCCGTCAGAGAGTGACGTACGCCAGCCAAAAGTTGGTGAGCTAGGTGCTTGATCGAAGTTCCACAGACGACCACTTGCACTCCATCTCACCATGGCGTCATATGCAGCGGTACCTTCGTTGTTGTTGTAGATCGCGTCAAGTCCAATTGTGCCGACTGTGCCCTGTGTGATGAGATTGAAGTGAATGGTCGTTGAAGCTGCCGCATTGGCCGTTTGGCCGAAAGCGAAAAGGCTGGAGACTAAAAAACTGAGCACTATGACGAAGCGTGTTTTCATAACCTTCATATCATCGGCACGAATGAGACACTTTCAAGGTTTGTTCAGAAATTCTTAGGGTTTCTGCGCAATGATCAACATTTGTCCTGCCATTGGTCGCCAGGGGAGCCGCAAATACAGTGGAACAAGTTTGTGGCCAGAACTGAGTCGACTCTTAAAGGTCATCGGCAAGAATCGAGCCTCGGTTCGAACGTGTATGAAACCATTTTTGACGACGCATTCGGTGAGCGACTTGTCATCAAAAATCGTGACATGGGTTGGGTCGTCGAAGTAAGTCTTGGCCGAAAGTCGATAATTGGGTTGAATCAAAATCAACAGTCCGCCAGGTTGAAGGACACGCATGACCTCGGCCAGACAACGGGTGATTGAGTCGTCGTCTAAGTGTTCAAGGAAGTTGCTCGCAGTCACCGTGGCGAATTCGTTGTCGACGAAGCGTGAGAGATCAGTGGCATCGCCCACATATGCTTCGACATTGTTCGGCACAAGAGTCGCTAGGTCGGGATGGATATCGATAGCGACTCGACGAGAGGCATTGACAGCACTGGTGAGGTCGCCGTAGCCAGCAGCGAGATCGAGAAGCGCACCTTGTGGATTTATCCACTTTGATAGGTACTTCGAGACATGACGCCACACTTCAGCCCGTGCGGCATTTGGCGCCATGCGTGTCGCAAAATATTCGTGACTATCGGGTTGATTGTCTGGTGAAGTCACACGATCAGCCTAGTTGGCTCGCTGAAATCAAACGATGTACGGGTCGGTGCGGGCGGGATCGAGTCCGTAATGAATAATCGCGCCTTCAACGACGTCGGCACCAACTGCTCCCGTTTGCGCCAAGCTCGCTAAAACCGCGACAACGATATTGGGCATGTCGACTTCAAAGTGAGCACGTAATGCTTCACGAGTATCGCTACGACCCATACCGTCGGTGCCGAGAGCAGTGAACAAACGACCCGGCACAAAACGAGCAATCTGTTCGGGGACAATTTTCATGAAATCGGTAACCGCCACAATCGGATCAGTTGATCCACCAAGCAACGACGTCACGCGAGCAACCTTGTCGGGATGACTCGGGTGCAAGCGATTGTCTCGCTCGACGGCCAAGGCATCTTCGCGCAACGCCTTATATGACGTGGCCGACCACAACTCGACACCAACATTGAACCGTGTCTTGAGTTCTTCAACTGCGGCGATTGCTGCACCTTGTGCTGAGCCACTAAATAAGACCGTTGCGTTGTGCTTGATATTGCTATCGGTAGGTGCAGCCTGCCATTTGTACAAGCCTGACACGATGTGAGCATCGGTGACACCAGCGGGACGTGCTGGCATGACGTAGTTCTCGTTGTACAAGGTGAGGTAATAAAAGATGTCTGGATCAATTTCGCCGTTGGGTCCTTTGGCGTCACCATACATGCGATTGAGACCGTGCTTAACGATTGCGGCAACTTCATAGGCGAACGCGGGGTCGTACGACTGACAAGCCGGCACTGTTGAAGCCAACACGAGGCTGTGTCCGTCTTGGTGTTGTAATCCTTCGCCCATCAATGTGGTGCGACCAGCGGTCGCGCCAAGTAAGAAGCCACGGGTGCGACTATCAGCGGCTTGCCAAATGAGGTCGCCGACGCGTTGGAAACCAAACATTGAATAGAAGGTGTAAAACGGAACTGATGGAACGCCACGAGTTGCATACGAAGTTCCGGCCGCAATGAAACTGCTCATCGCTCCGGCTTCGGTAATTCCTTCTTCAAGAATTTGTCCATCGGCTGACTCGGTGTATGACAACAGCATGTCGTGGTCGACTGGTTCGTATTTCTGACCTTGCGATGCGTAGATCTTGAGTTCTCTGAATAACGAGTCCATACCAAAGGTGCGGGCTTCATCGGGGATGATGGGCACAACGCGTGAACCGAATTTTTCGTCGCGTGCCAAATTGCGTAATAAGCGTGTGAATCCCATCGTGGTGCTCACTGATTGTTCGCCTGACCCACCATCGAGTTCACTGAAAACAGAATCAGCGGGAAGCTCGAGCGGGCGACGAGCGCGCACAATGCGCTTTGGGATTGAACCGCCAAGAGCACGGCGACGTTCTAAGAGATATTGATACTCAACTGAACCTTCGCTGGGACGGAAATACGGCGGAACGTCGCCCTCAAGTGCTGAATCGGGGATCTCATCATTGAGGTGCAAACGATCACGAAGAGTACGAATTTGTTCAGCATTCATCTTTTTGATCTGGTGAGTTGCGTTACGACCTTCAATGTCGGGACCAAGGGTCCAGCCCTTCACGGTCTTGCACAGAATTGCGGTCGGTCGGCCACTGCCAAGGTTTTGTGCGGCGGCACGATAAGCCGCATACAACTTGCGATAGTCGTGGCCGCCACGTGGAAGGGCACTGAGATCGTCATCGCTTAAATGCGCAACCATCTGTCGCAGGCGAGGATCGGGGCCGAAGAAGTTTTCGCGAATGTAGTTGCCGCTCTCGATGGTGTAACGCTGGAATTCACCGTCAACAGTTGTGTTCATCTGATTGAGCAACACGCCGTCTTTGTCTTGTGCGAGCAAGTTGTCCCACTTTGACCCCCAGATGACTTTGATGACGTTCCAACCAGCACCGCGGAACACTGCTTCGAGTTCTTGAATGATTTTTCCGTTGCCACGCACTGGTCCGTCGAGACGCTGCAAGTTGCAGTTGACGACGAATACCAAGTTGTCAAGTTGTTCGCGTGATGCCAGTGACAATGCGCCAAGTGTTTCGGGTTCATCAGTTTCGCCATCGCCGAGATATGCCCACACGCGACTATTGCTGGTGTCATCAAGATGACGATTCATGAGATAGCGATTGAAACGTGCGTGATAAATCGCGCTGATGGGTCCAAGACCCATACTCACGGTTGGATGTTCCCAAAAGTCGGGCATGAGTCGGGGGTGCGGATAGCTCGAGAGGCCCTGACCAGGTCGGGCAATTTCGCGACGGAAATGATCAAGATCGTTTTCGCTTAAGCGGCCTTCAAGAAATGCGCGAGCATAAATTCCGGGAGCAGCATGGCCTTGGAAATAAATATGATCGCCGGCATTGCCATCATCTTTGCCGCGGAAGAAATGGTTGAAACCAATTTCGTAGAGGCTTGCCGAGCTAGCAAATGTTGAGAGGTGTCCACCAATACCTTCGGCGTGTTTGTTGGCGCGCACAACCATGGCTGCGGCGTTCCAACGAATGAATGCGCGAATTCTCCGTTCAATATGTTCATCGCCAGGGAACCAGGGTTCGTGTTCGCGAGGAATGGTGTTGACATACGGCGTTGAAACTGTGGCAGGAAAACTGACTTGGCTCTGTTGTGCTTTTTCGAGTAATCGCGACAACAAATATCGAGCGCGTACTTTGCCGTGCACATCGATCACTGCATCAAGTGAGTCGAGCCATTCTTGAGTTTCGCCGGGATCGGTGTCGGGGAGTTGGTGGACGGAACCGTCAAAGAGCATGGGGATAGTCTCGCAGAGTTACCGATTGGTAGGGGTTCTGCCCGAGATCTGACGTGTCACCGCAAATTGTGAACGAGTGTGAGAATATGTACGGCTTATGAGTCACCCGATCGATCCATCCACTATTGAGCGCGCCTTGGTCGTGTACACCGACGGCGCGTGTAGCGGAAACCCCGGTCCTGGCGGATGGGCGTGGGCACTTGCGCCATCTGGCGAGCGCACGGGATCGGGCGGCGAACGCAATACGACGAATCAACGAATGGAACTCACTGCGGCGTTTGAGGCTCTCAAGACCAATGTGCCGATCGCCCAGGCCGAGATGAAGCGACTCATCATTGTGAGTGATTCGACCTACGTCGTGAACTGCTTCAAAGATCGCTGGTGGGTGAAGTGGAAAGCCAACGGCTGGCGCAACGCCAAAAAAGAGCCAGTGGCCAATGACGACTTGTGGAAACCATTCATTGCGTTCTACGAAAGTTTGTCGCCAGCTGAACGACCCGACTTCCAATGGGTCAAAGGTCATAGCGGTGACCCGATGAACGATTTGGTTGATCAGATCGCGGTTCAAGCATGCCCCCGCTGACACAAAAATAGCCTTTGAACAGGGCTTTTGTGTCGAGTGACAGGATTTGGTCGGGCTTTCTCGGTACGGTTTGAGGGCTCGTGACACCATGAAAAATCTTTGCAAGACTCTCCTTGCCGCCATGAGCGGAATGCTTGTGGCCTCGACAGTGTCGTGGCTTGCCCCGGTGACGCCCGCGCAGGCAGCTCCTGGTGACCCCAACGTTGGACTAGCCATTGTCATTGAAGGTCAGGGCAACGGTCACGGACGGGGTTTGAGCCAGTACGGAGCGGTGGGTTGGGCCACGGTCTATGGCAAAGACTGGACCTGGATTCTTGATCACTATTACGGCGACACCTCGATGGGGGCGGTTGCTGCTGGAACTCGGATGAGCGTTCGTCTGACCGCTCAAGACGATCTACAGACTGCGGTGATTGCATCTGGTGGGAACGCGTTTTGGGTCGGCGGGACACCGGGTTATTTCACGTCAATGGTCGCTCGCGAAGTCGGTTCATCGGGCGGGCAGTACACCTATCAAGTGTGGGGCAAAGCTGGTATTGCCGAGTGTCCTTCTTCTAATGACTCATTAGCAAGTTGGATCAGCCTCGGGAATGTGACGACTGCAGCGGGGTTGCCCTCGGTGACCTTCTCGGTGCCAGGTGCAGATGATCCAGCGACTCCAGCAGCTTCGTTGTTGGGTGTGTGCGATTCGGCGGGTGCAGTGCGCCATTATCGAGGAAACATTTATGCGTCGAACGGAACATCAGGAGAAAATCGCACTGTCAACGATGTTGATATTGAGTCTTATGTGCGTGGAGTTGTGCCACGTGAGTCGCCAGCTGCATGGGCCGATCGCGGTAACGGCACAGGAATTAATGCGTTGAAGGCACAAGCGGTTGCCGCGCGTTCGTATGCATTGGCGCAAGGCGGCGGCTTAGAGAATCGCCGCTATGCATATGCAAAAACATGCGATACGACCAATTGTCAGGTGTACGGCGGTGCCGGAACTCGCACTTCGGCGACTGCAAATATTGTCGCCATTGAAGATTGGCGAAGCGATCGCGCTGTTGCCGAAACTTCGTTAATGATTCGAGTTCGTGCCACAACACCGTTGGTGCCGGTCTCAACCGAGTTCTCATCTTCAAACGGCGATCGCACGGCGGGCGTTAACTTTCCAGCTGTCGATGATGCCGGTGACAAAATTGATTACAACCCGTACAGTCGTTGGACACGAGTCTTAAGTCTTGAATCATTTGCGGCACGATTTGGCTTGGCAACAATTACCAAAATTGAAACGTCCATTGACCCGTCGGTTTCAACTGGAACATATGGAGTGACTCCAGCTTGGGCAGTGCGATTCAGATTTTATAACGGAACTCAATCGGTGTATGTGAAGGCATCAGAGATCAAGTCGGCTTACGATCTTCCGTCGCCGTCAATTTCGGCGCGGATCATCAAGCGCGATCTATCAAGCAATGATGACTTCGTATTCATCGCTGACTCAGTCGGAGCGAGTATCGCCGATAACGCTGGTGCAGGCGAGTTGCCAACACTTTTGCGGCGAGTATTCAATTCAGATACTTACAGCACCCAAGAGTATCGCTGCACGGTTGGCAATTGTCCTCCAGCAACTCAAGATGGATTGGCTGTGGCGAATTCACTGACTGGTACTCCCGATTTGGCAATCGTCGAACTTGGATATAACGACAATCAGTCAACTCTTGGCGGCGAAATTGACCAGGTGATGACAGCGCTCGTTGCGAAAGGTGTGCGATATGTCGGTTGGGTGAGTATGTCTGAACGTCGAAAAGTAAGTGGTGTTTCATCTTTTGCTGCTGGCAATCGCGCCTTAGTTGCAGCAACGGCTCGTTGGCCACAACTTCGAATTCTTGATTGGGATGGATACACCATGTGTGGTCCTCGAGATCGCTGGTTCTCGGACAGTGTCCATCTCAACACGACTGGCCAAGCCGAATTTGCATTGTGGCTACGCGATCGAGCGATTGAACTGGGAACGGGTTCCGTATCGTCGCCAAAATGTTTTGTGCAAGTTGAACCAGGTGTTGATTTGCAAGTTCCGGTGCTTGGAGTTTCGGGTATTCCACTCACTGGTGTGACAGCAGTAAGCATGAACTTGACTGCGGTTGGGCCAACAGCTGAGGGGTATGTCACGGTCTGGCCATGTGGAAGTGCCAAACCAGATACCTCGAATGTGAACTTTGTGAAAGATCAAATTGTTCCAAATGCAGTGATTGCACCCGTTGATGCAACGGGCAAGGTGTGTATTGCATCGTCGGTAGGCACACACGTCGTTGTCGACATCAATGGTTGGTTCGGTTCAACATCTGGATTGAGGGCTGTCACTCCGATTCGTGTTTTTGATACGCGAAGTGGAATCGGAGGTGTGCCGATTGCAAAAGTTGGTGCACTTGACGGAAGTGGAACTGCGCTTGAGGTATCGGTGCTGTCGGCGATTGGCCAAGTTGCCGGAGCAGTTTCTGCGGTATCGCTGAATGTGACGGCAACGGGGACGAGCGCTTCAAATTATGGCGGGTACGTGACTGCGTATCCATGTGGATCGCGACCCAATGCATCGAACCTCAACTTTGTTTCGAATCAAACAGTTCCAAATGCTGTGATCGTGCCGGTCTCGGCAACTGGCACAATTTGTTTCTACGTGTACGGGCAAGCCGATTTGATTGCCGACGTAAACGGTTGGTTCGCTGGTGGTTCAGGATTCAATTCATTAACTCCAACTCGCGTCTTTGATACACGTTCAGGCAGCGGTGGGGTGCCCATTGCCAAGGTGGGAGCCCTTGATGGATCTGGCAGTGCGCTAAAGGTGCAAGTTACGGGAACAAATGGTGTTCCTCCATTGGGCGCAGCTGCGGTGATGATGAACGTGACTGTTGATGCAACGACGGCTTCTGCGTATGGCGGATACGTGACCGCGTATCCGTGTGACGCGACTCCGCCGAACTCGTCGAACATCAACTTTGTGAGCGGACAGACAATTGCCAACTCGGTCGTCGCGCCGCTGTCGGTGAATGGTGAAGTGTGTTTCTACGTATACGGCCAAGCCCATGTTTTGGCTGATATCACTGGTTGGTTGGCATCTGGCTCGACGGTTTATACCGCGATGACGCCGGTCCGATTCTCGGACACGCGCTCGGGTCTCGGGCCGATCCCTGGCCGTTAAATTCTGCGAAATCGGGTCGGCCTGTCTAGCCTGCAGGTATGGATATCAACGGAGCAAGCGCAATTGTCACTGGTGGGGCATCCGGTATCGGAGCTGCCACCGCTCGTCTTCTCGCCTCAAAGGGAGCCAAGGTCGTCATCGCCGACCTTCAGGCTGACAAGGGCGAGGCTTTGGCCACAGAAATTGGCGGAGCCTTCTGCAAGGTCGACGTCACCAAGACCGAAGACATCATGAACGCCATCGAAATGGCCAAGGACATGGGACCACTGCGCGTGCTCGTGAACTCGGCTGGTATCGGCTGGGCACAACGCACTGTTGGTAAAGACGGTTCGTACGATTCGGCGGCCAACCTTGATGCTTACAAAAAGGTCATCGCGATCAACTTGGTCGGAACATTCGACTGCATTCGTTTGGCTGCAACTGCCATGAGTACGACGGAGCCGTTGAATGATGGCGAGCGCGGGGCGATTGTGAACATTGCATCGGTTGCTGCATTCGATGGTCAGATTGGACAGGCCGCGTACTCGTCATCAAAGGGTGGCGTTGTTGGAATGACTCTTCCGATCGCTCGTGACCTGGCTGCAATCGGCGTGCGCGTCAACACAGTTGCTCCTGGTCTCATTAACACACCGATCTACGGTGAAGGTGAAGGCAGCGAACAGTTCAAAGAGAAGTTACAGACCGGAGTGTTGTTCCCGAACCGTTTGGGATACGGCACCGAGTTGGCCTCGATGGTCGTTGAATGCGTGACCAATAGTTACATGAATGCCGAGACCATCCGCGTGGATGGCGGCATCCGCATGCCACCTAAGTGACTTCGTGAAACTGGTGCAGAATAGTTGCGAATAACGCAACAATTCTGCACCAGAAGCACAAGGGGTTATTCGGGAATAATGGCTCCGGTGATGTTTGCGCCGGTGAGAATCGCGCCGGTCATGTTTGCTCCGGTGAGATCGGCGTAGTACAGGTTGGCATTGGTGAAGTCGACATTGGTGAGGTCGGCGCCGGTCAACACTGCATCAGAGAAGTTGGCGCCAGTCATGTTTGCACCGACGAGTGATGCACCATCAAGTTGAGCCTTGCGAAAGCTTGCGCCTTGTCCTTGAGCATCAGCCAAGTTGGCTTTTGCGAAATTCACTAACGAAAAATTGGCGTTCGTTAAAGTTGCACCGCTGAGGTCGGCACCGCTCAAGTCGGCTCCAGAAAAGCCCGTCTCAGTGAGATTGGCTTTCGAGAGATTTGCTGTGGTCATTGTTGCTGAGCCGAAAAATGACTTTGTTAAATCTGAACCTGACAGGTTTACCTCGGTCATGTCTTTGCCCTTGAAATCCATGTCAATGAAACTGCTATTTGACAGATCTTGACCTACAAAGTCGGCGGGAAGTGAATCGGTAGAAGCATCGCTCGTCATTGGAGCCGAGTCGGTTGACGGAGTTGATGCGGTTGACGAACCTTGGGAATCGTCACCACCGCAACTTGTCAAGACAATGAGAGTGAACAATGCGGTTGTGGCTAATTTTTTTGATGTGTTTTTCATGGTTGTTTCACCGTAGTGAAGAACCAACTCACGAATACTCGTAAAGAGTGTGACACGAATTACTCAATAACAACCGAAACTTGGTGTGCAGATTTTTAGGTCGTGTAATCGGCGTTAATACGCACATAGCCATCAGTGAGATCGCAACCCCACACAGTGCTCGTTGCTTGGCCTGTTTGTAACGACACATGAATGCGCACTTCATCGCCGCGCATGTATTCGCTCAGTTGCTTCAGCCCAGACTCATCAACGGCAACGGGGTACACCTCTTGTGTGCCAAAACGAATGATGACTTTGTTTTGATCGATGTCGGTGTATTGACTGCATTTTCCAACAGCCATTGCAACTCGACCCCAATTGGGGTCGGCACCGTGAACAGCAGTCTTGACGAGTGGTGAGTTGACAATCGCTTTAGCGACAGTCTTGGCTTGCTCACTGTCTCGGGCTTGGTCGACACAGACTTCGATGAGAGTCTCGGCACCTTCGCCATCGCGTGCAACTTGTTTGGTGAGTGATTGAGTGACCTGTTCGAGAGCTACTTCTAGGTCGGCAAGATCAATTGCGCCGGCAGCACCGCTGGCCAAAACAATGGCTGTGTCAGATGTTGATGTGTCGGTGTCGACTGACACGCAATTGAACGTGCGATCAATCACGCGGCGCCAGATGGCATCGAGTGCGTCACCATCAACATCGGCATCGGTGAATGCCATGGTGATGAGAGTCGCCATGTTCGGTTCAATCATTCCAACACCTTTGGCAACGCCAACGACTCGTGCTGGGCCAGAACCGATTGTTGCTTCGGCAATCTTGTGCACGGTGTCGGTGGTCATGATGCCGCGGGCTACTGAAATTGCATCGTTGTTCGGTAACGGGAATGGCAATGCGGAGAGTCCAGCACGCACTTTTTCAATGGGGTATTGGCGACCGATGACGCCTGTTGAAGCAATAAGAACATCATGCGGGTCGCAACCGATTTTCTTGGCAACACCTTGCACCACTTCGAGAGCATTGGCTAGCCCTTGTTCGCCTGTTGCGACATTGGCGTTTTTTGAAATGACGACAACTGCACGGGCCGAATGACTTGCAATGTGTTTGCGCGAAACCACAACACTCGGGCCAGCAAATCGGCTTTGCGTAAAGACCCCGGCTGCCGCAACAACGGTTTTGGCAGCAACAACTGTGAAGTCATCGCTCGTGTCTTTGATACCAATGTTGGTGACGAAACTCGTAAACCCTTGGGGCAGAGCAGTCATGTTGACTCCTAGTTTTTGTGGAGAGCGGCGTTGAGTCCGCCCCAGTTGCCCGAACGTTGAGTTGCTTCAATTGCACCCGTGACACTGTTGCGGCGGAACAACAATCCACTTGCCCCCGACAACGTGCGACCCTTTACTACTTCGCCATCGGGCAACGTGATGAGTGAACCGCCAGTGACATACAAGCCTGCTTCAACGATGCACTCGTCACCAAGGCTGATTCCGATACCGGCATTGGCGCCCAGCAAGCAACGCTCACCGATACTGACAACTTCTTTTCCGCCACCGGAAAGTGTTCCCATGATTGAGGCACCGCCACCGATGTCGCTGCCATCACCCACAACAACGCCGGCCGAAATACGTCCTTCAACCATTGACGCACCAAGTGTGCCCGCATTGAAGTTGCAGAAACCTTCGTGCATGACGGTGGTCCCCGACGACAAGTAAGCGCCAAGTCGCACACGGTTCGCGTCGGCAATGCGCACGCCAGATGGCACAACGTAATCGGTCATACGTGGGAACTTGTCGACCCCGTGCACGTTGAGCAAGTGACCGCTGCGACGTTCTTCCCAGCGCACCTGATTAATGTTTTCGGGCAAAATCGGACCGATATTGGTCCATGCGACATTGGTGAGCAAGCCAAATGCGCCGTCAAGATTGAGCGTGCGGGGCTGAGCCAATCGATGGGACAACAAGTGCAAGCGCAAATAGACATCGATGGCATTGGTCGGTGCAGAGTCGGTGTCAATCACGATTGTGGCAACTGAAACGCGTACGGCGCGCAATGCGTGATGTTGATCGGCAGTAAAGCGATCGGTGACTGGTGCAGATTCGCCCCAACCGAGTTCGTGAAACCAAGCATCAAGAACTGTTCCGTCGTTACTGGAACCATTATCAACTCGAGTGACTAGTGCGTGACCCCATGCTGCGGGCATGACAACTCCTTATGTGCGATGAGATTAAAACGCTTCTGGGCGAAGCGTGGGGAACAAAATGACTTCCTTGATTGACGACACGCCTGAAAGCAACATAGCAACGCGGTCCATGCCGATTCCGAGGCCTCCGGTTGGTGGCAAACCAAATTCAAGAGCGCGTAAGTAGTCCTCGTCAACTGTGCCACGTTCAGCATCGCCAGCATCTTTTGCGGCTTGCTCTTCTTCAAAACGCAAACGTTGTTCAACGGGATCGTTGAGTTCGCTATAGCCGTTGGCAAGTTCGCGAGCACCAACGAATAATTCAAAACGTTCAGTAATGAAAGGGTCATTGCGATCGGCGCGAGCCAATGGTGAAATCTCCACCGGATGACCGGTTACAAATGTGGGGCGGATGAGCGACGACTCGGCAGTGAACTCAAAGATCTCTTCAATCATCTTGCCCGAACCCCAACGCTTGTCGTAGCGCATGCCCAACTTGTCGGCAAGTGCACGAAGAGTTTCAACGGGTTGCGACGGGTGGGTTTCAACACCAGTCTTTTCGGCGATGAGTTCCATCATGCTGGCGCGACGCCAAGGTTCGGCCAGATCGACAGTGTGGACAACACCAGCGGGATCGGCAATACCAACAATGGTGGTGCCGATCGCATCTCGTGCTGCTTGCACGATGAGTTCTTCGCAGATAGCCATAACTTCGCTGTAGTCACCGAACGCCTGGTAGAGCTCCATCATGGTGAATTCGGGATTGTGGCGTGTGCTGATGCCTTCGTTGCGGAAGACGCGACCAATTTCGTAGACGCGCTCCATGCCACCAACGATGAGTCGCTTGAGGTGAAGTTCAAGCGCGATACGCAAATATAACTGCATGTCGAGTGAGTTGTGATGAGTCAAGAAAGGTCGAGCATGTGCGCCACCGGCTTCAACATGCAACACAGGCGTTTCAACTTCAATGAATTCTTTGGCGGCCAACGAACGACGGAAACTTGAAATCACGGCATGGCGAACTTCGAACGCACGACGAGCGTCTTCATTCACAATGAGATCGGTGTAACGCTGACGGAAACGAGTATCGGTATCGGTGAGACCCTTCCACTTGTTGGGAAGCGGACGTACTGCCTTCGACAACAATTCAAGTCGTGACACCTTGATCGACAGTTCACCCTTGCGAGTAGTCATAACGTTGCCGTACACGCCGACCCAGTCACCGAGGTCAAGAGATGCGACATCAGCGAAACCCTCGTCGCCGATGACTGCTTTAGAAACGAACAGCTGAATGTCTGACGAACGATCTCGAACGGTTCCGAAAATCAACTTGCCCTGTTCGCGCTTGAGCATGATGCGTCCAGCAATGGCAACTTCGTTATCGGTTTCGGTGCCGGCTTCAAGATGGCCCCATTGAGAGCGAATTTCAGCCAGAGTGTGCGTGCGGTCAAAACGGTAGGGGTAGGGGTTGACGCCCTTGGCCCGCATCTCGTCGAGTTGGCCGAGGCGACGACTCTTTTCGGCCTGAAGTCCGCTTCCGGTCAGTTCGGGGATGTCGAGATCTTCGTTTTCGTCGGGGGTATTTGACTCTGCACTCACAAGAGAAAGACGGTAGTTGCTGGAACGCCGTTGCGCTGAGTTATTTCGGTTTTGCATCACCATTAACGTCGTTCGGTGAGTTGTTGAGTTGACCGCTGTCTCACAAGAACCGCTCAATCGGCGGCGAAGCGAGGGCTAGCCTGAGGCCATGTCGGTACGTTTTCTCATTATTGGTGGCGGTCCAGCCGGAAATACTGCGGCGACTTACGCGGCTCGCTTGGGAGCCGACGTGGTGATGGTTGAACGAGAAATTGTTGGGGGAGCAGCCCACCTTTTGGATTGCATTCCGTCGAAGACCATGATTGCCACGGGTGGCGCAATGACTCTTGGTCGCAAGTCGGCCGGTATGGGTCTTGAAGAAATGCGACCCGAAGTTGACGTCGAAGCTTTGACCGACCGAATCGAAGATATTAAGGATCATTTGTCGAACAGCACGACTGAACTCTTGGTGAGTCAAGGAGTTCGCATCATTAAGGGAAGTGCCAGCTTTGCCTCATCGCAAAGCGTCGTTGTCACCACCCCCGATGGTGTCCAAGAAACGATTGAGTTTGACGCAGCGATGATTTCAACTGGTTCGCGTCCGCGCATTCCTGATTGGGTGCAACCCGATGGCGAAAGAATCTTGACCACACGCGATTGTTATCCGCCCAAGATTTTTCCGACCAATGTGTGCATTGTTGGTTCAGGCGTTACCGGTGTTGAGTTCGTGCATATGTTCGAATCATTTGGCGCCAAGGTGTCGCTGGTGGTGAGTCGTCAGCAAGTGTTGCCGGGTAAAGACCCCGAAGTTGCAGCAGTTCTTGAAGACGATTTCTTGCGACGCGGAGTTCGTTTGTTGAAGGGTGCACGAGCCGAGTCAATTGAACGTGAAGGCGATGAAGTCGTCATCAAATGTGATGATGGCAGACAAGTGCGCGCGAGCCATGCAGTGCTCACCATTGGTTCAATCCCCAACAGCGACGGACTTAATCTTGATGCTGCAGGTGTGCACATGGATGGCGGTGGGTACATCCCGATCAACCATCACTGCATTACTAATGTCGAACACATTTACGCGGCAGGTGACGTGAGTGGCAAGTTGCCGCTGTCGTCGGTTGCGTCAATGCAAGGCCGAAAGATTGCCGAACATGTGATGGGATTGCACACTCGCGATCATCGCCACCTCGATTATGACAAGGCAGCATCGGCGATTTTTACCGAACCCGAAATTGCTGATGTGGGGTTAGCTGAGGCAGAAGCATTTGCGCATGGCCGTAAAATACGTGTGACGAAGGTGCCTTTTTCGGCAGCGGCCAAGGCACTAATCAACAACGATTCACGAGGATTTGTGAAAATTATTTCTGACCCCGCAACTGGCGTCGTGCTTGGCGGATCAATCGTTGGACGTCATGCGGCCGAATTAATTAGCGTGATTGCACTTGCCGTGACCGCCAATTTGAAAGTATCCGACATCGTCGAAAGTCTTTTAGTTCACCCCGCCTTGGCAGAGGCCCTGGCCGAAGCAGCAGAATAAAAACCTATGAGTGATTTTGATCCACCCATCATTGTTGAGTCCCCACGAGCCGATGCACTCGCGAGTATTGGTAAGCGTGCCCTGGCGCAATTCTTAGATGGGTTGGTGGTCGGAATTCCGTTGTTCGCGATTACTGCTGCTTTGGGATACTCGTTGACCGATAGTTCGTTGAGCAACTCCACGCTTACTTGGCTCACGGTGTTGTGGGTGGGTGCCAACTTGATTTACAACATCGTTGCTATCGCCGTGTATGGCTACACCGTGGGGAAACGAATCACCGGAATCAAAGTGGTGAATCGAGTTGATGGTGGCCGAGTGTCATGGACGTACTCGGCAGTGCGAGCTCTGATTCCGACTGCAGTTCAACTCGTGCCCGTCGTCGGACCAGGGTTGTCACTTGTTGTCTACCTGCGTGCGGTGTTTCACCCGCTTCGTCAGGGTTTACACGATGCTGCGGCTGGCACCATCGTGGTGAAGCGCTAAAAGATCAACAAAGGTTGATCAGGCAATAACGACAACAACGTCGCCAGAACCGACGGTATCGCCAGCCTTGACTTTGATCTCGGTGACCTTGCCGGTCTTTTCGGCCAAAATCTGGTTTTCCATCTTCATGGCTTCAAGCACACAAACTGCCTGACCTGATTCGACTTCTTGGCCGACCTCAACGAGCACCTTGACGATGGTTCCTTGCATCGGCACGGTGACTTGACCAGAACCTGCGCCGCCACCTGCGCCACTGCTTGCTGCGCGCTTGGGTTTTGCAGCCTTAGGCGCACCACTCGAGACAACTGCTGTCTGCTCGGGAACCCACATCGCAACATCAAAACGCTTGCCGTTGATTTCAACGGTGGTATTACGACGAACGAGAGGTTCGGCATCATCGCCAGATGTTGCTGGTGCAACATTTTCAATTCCGGAAAGATCGAGAACTTCTTCAACCCACTTCGTTGAGTGCTTGAAGGCCGCAAAGTCGGGATGCTTCAAGATTGCCAAGTCGGCAGGGATGGTGGTGTGGACACCTTCGACGACCATCTCTTCAAGCGCACGAATGGTACGAGCGATTGCCGTTGGGCGATCTTTACCCCACACGATGAGTTTGCCGACCAAGTTGTCGTAGTACTGACTGATTTCGTCGCCACTTTCGTAGCCCGAGTCGAAGCGCACACCAAAACCATCTGAAGGTACAAGCTTCGTGATCTTGCCTGGTGACGGAAGGAACTTTCCGCCAGCGGGATTTTCGGCGTTAATACGAATTTCAATACCGTGACCATTACGACGAGCAGTGACTTCTTCTTGCGTCATTGGCAATTTCTCGCCACCTGCAACGCGCAGTTGCCATTCAACGAGATCGATGCCCGTGATGACTTCTGAAACGGGGTGTTCAACTTGCAAACGAGTGTTCATTTCCAAGAAGAAGAATTCGCCGTCTTGGTAAATGAATTCAACGGTTCCGGCGTTGAAATAACCAACAGCACGAGCAGCGAGAACAGCAGCTTCACCCATTGCTTCTTCAACACCTTCGCCCATCGCTACCGCAGGAGCTTCTTCGACGAGCTTCTGGTGACGACGCTGTGCTGAACAGTCGCGTGTCGAAACCCATACGTAGTTGCCGTGTTGGTCGCCGACTAACTGCACTTCAACGTGGCGCGGCCATGTGAGGTACTTCTCAACATAAATTTCATCGCGACCAAAGAATGCTTTTGCTTCGCGTTGTGCACTATCCATTGCTTCTTGCACTGACTCGGCGTTCTGCACAACTTTCATGCCGCGACCACCGCCACCAAAGGCTGCTTTGATCGCAACGGGATAACCAAAGTCGGCACCGAATTGTTTGATTTCGTCAGCAGTTGTCACGAATTCGGTGGTGCCGGGAACAATCGGGCAACCGCCGCGCAGTGCTGCTTTACGACTTGAAACTTTGTCGCCCATTTCGCGAATTGCATCGCCTGGGGGCCCGATGAATGCCACGCCCATATTGGTAATGGCGTCAGCAAAATCGGCGTTTTCACTGAAGAATCCGTAACCGGGGTGAACGCCGTCGGCTCCGCTCTTGCGAATGGCATCAAGAATCGCGTCAGTGTTGAGGTAACTCTCGGCTGCGGTTTGACCACCCAGGGCGTAGGCCTCGTCGGCCAGACGCACGTGAAGGGCATTGCGATCGAGCTCGGAATACACCGCCACAGTGGCGATTCCCATCTCGCGAGCGGCTCGGATGACGCGGACTGCGATCTCTCCGCGGTTGGCAATCAGGATCTTCGTAAGGGGTTTAGTCGACACAAGTGACAATGTTGGTCTGATGGAGACCCCTTTCGCCACCCCAAACGACGAGAACTTGCCCGGAGAGGCGATTTTTGGCGAAAAAATCGGAAAATTCCCCGATTCTTGGCAAGTTCGGTGGTTGGCGACAACCGGAAGTACCAATGATGACCTCCTCGAGGCTGGGCGCGCCGGAGCCCCAAGTCGGGTTGCTTTGGTCACCGATTACCAATCGGCGGGTCGGGGGCGCTTAGACCGCACGTGGGTAGCCCCAGACGGGGCCAACTTGCTCGTGAGCTTGTTGTTGCGAGATGTACCTCGCTTTCCCCACGCGCTCACGCATGCGGTGGCATTGGCAGCAGCGGCGGCGAGCGAGACAGTTGTGGCAGCGGCAGGCGGAAAAGTCAAAGTTGATGTCAAATGGCCCAATGATTTATTGGTCGATGGACACAAGTTGGCAGGAATTTTGTCGGTTGCGGGACCCGTCAAGCAGATGATGTCAGATGTTGAGTCATATGTCGTGCCCGAATTTGTGGTGGTGGGTTTGGGACTCAATGTTGGTTGGGCCCCCGAAGGTGCGGCGTGCTTGCAGACATTTGCATCAGTTGAACTTGCTCGAGACGCAGTATTGAAAGCGCTGTTAGTTGCGCTTGATCGTTTGCTTGATTTAACGCCGGCGCAATTACATGAGCGTTATCGCACCAAATTGTCAACGCTGCGCCGAGCAGTGCGTATCGAATTGCCATCAGGTGAATTCGTTGAAGGTCGAGCATTAGATGTGGAAACCGATGGTCGCCTTGTCGTGCTTGATTCGTGTGGGGTCACGCAACGCCTCGACATCGGAGACATTGTGCACTTGCGTACTTGACCAGTTGGCAGGGATGACAAGCCTGAGGGGTTGCGGGCGAATAGTTTCTAAGACATGTCTTCGCCGCGTCTCACTGCTCGACGCCGGCGCAAAATCTTTCCGCAAATCAACACTCTTACCATTGGCGCAGTATTCGTCGCGTTAACTGCGATTGGTCTTGTTGTTGCGACAAAGCAGCAAGAAGCAAATGTCAATCGAGCCGACGAGCTTGGCGGAGTATTGGCTGACAAGTCGGGCCCATTTGTTAATTACCTGTTAGTCGGAAGTGACACCCGCGAAACATCTGACCCCAATAGTCCCGATTACGGCGGAATCGGAAATACCAATGACGCGGGTGGGCGCCGTTCGGACACAGTGATGATTTTGCACGTCGACAACGAATTGGGTGTCGCCTCAATCATGTCGTTGCCGCGTGACTTATGGATTGATATTCCTGGGCACGGAAAAGACCGTTTGAATTCGGCGTATTCGCATGGTGCTGATGTTCTAGTGAACACGATTCAAGGCAGTTTGGGTATTCCGCTCAATCACTACATTGAAGTTGACTTCACCTCGTTTAAGAACATTGTCAATGCATTGGGCGGCGTTGATATTTGTTTTGAATATCCAACGCGCGACCTCAACACTGGTTTGAACGTTCCGGCACCTGGTTGTTACACGCTTGATCAGTATCAATCGTTGGCCTATGCGCGGAGTCGCTACTACGAAGTCTTTCGTGATGGCGCTTGGGACGTTGACGGTCGGGCCGACCTTGGGCGTATTGAACGGCAACAAGTCTTTTTACAGGCAGCGATTTCAAAAGCCATTCAACAAACAACGGCGAATCCTATGAGGACAAGCGAACTCATCAACGCAGCCGTGAATTCGTTAACGGTTGATCCAGGTTTAAATTTGCTCGAAACTGCGAACTACCTCAAACCCCTAGCTTCGGGTGGCGTGCAACGGTATTCCTTATCAGTGGTCCCAGAAACTGTTGATGGCAAAGATGTGTTGGTGCTTGGGGCTAACGCTGGGGCGGTTTTGGCATATTTCGCAGGAACGGCCGGACCTCCGCCCATCGGCTAACCAGTGAGACCGTCGGGGAGCCATTGTCAGATGGCAGAATAGAGGCACGGTCAGACCCGACCAGATTGACCCCACGAGGTTTGTATACATGAAAGCTCTGATTTTGGCTGGTGGTGCGGGCACCCGATTGCGACCCATCACTCACACCAGCGCCAAGCAGTTGGTGCCCGTTGCCAACAAGCCCATTTTGTTTTACGGAATCGAGGCCATGGTCTCGGCAGGGATCACCGAAATTGGTGTCATCGTTGGCGACACACGCGCCGAAGTCATGGGGGCGCTGGGCGACGGAAGTCAGTGGGGCGCCAAGATCACGTTTATTCCTCAAGACGAACCGCTTGGTCTTGCACATTGTGTTTTGATCGCTGCCGACTTCTTAGGCGACGACGACTTCGTGATGTATCTCGGAGACAACTTGCTTGAACAAGATCTGGCAGCATTTGTCCACGCCTTTGAGTCAGCGCGTCTGAGTAGTGAGCCACCGACTGCGCAAATTCTTTTGAAGAAAGTCCCGGATCCGCATCGTTTCGGAATCGCCGAACTTGATGCCGCCGGAAATGTGATTCGTTTGGTTGAAAAGCCCGCCAATCCACCGACCGACCTTGCGTTGGTTGGCGTGTACTTGTTTGATCGCACGATCAATGATGCAGTGCGCGCCATTGCGCCGTCGCCCCGAGGTGAACTCGAAATCACCGACGCGATTCAGTGGTTGGTTGACCAAGGAAAGATTGTTCGTCAAGAATTACTTACTGGTTGGTGGATCGACACGGGCAAGTTGACGCCATTGCTCGAAGCCAACCGTTTGTTGCTTGAAGTGATTGAGCCGCGAGTTGATGGAGATGTCGATGAAGCATCGTCGCTTGATGGACGAGTTGTCATTGAAACAGGGGCAATTGTTCGTAACTCAACGTTGCGCGGACCTTTGGTGATCGGCAAGGACGCCCGCATCACTGACAGTTTCATTGGACCCTTCACGGCTATCGGTAATGGTTGCGAAGTAGTGAACAGCGAAGTTGAACACTCGGTCATCATGGAACGTAGTCGCATCATTGACATCACACGCCTTGAAGACAGTTTGATTGGGCGAGAAGCCGAAGTTATTCGTTCGCAAAAACGTCCCCGCGCTTTGCGCTTAATGATTGGCGATCACTGCCAAATTGATACGGAGTAATGACATGCCCAAAGTGACAGCCAGTGACAAAATTGACGGCGTGTGGATCGTTGAACCAACAATTCACGGCGACCAGCGCGGTCTTTTCATCGAGACGTATCGTCGTGAGTGGTTTCCGAACGGCCGCGAAATGATTCAGGGCAATCGTTCAAACAAACAAGCTGGAGCTTTGGTTGGATTGCACTATCACATGCATCAATCTGACTATTGGTACACGCCAGTCGGCACAATTCGCGTGGTCTTGCATGACCTGCGCGAAGGCGGACCAACCGATGGTGCAACACAGATGCTCGAAATCAGTGGTGAAAATCATGTCGGCGTTTATATTCCGCCGGGTGTTGCTCACGGATTCTCAGCACTCACCGATGTTGTGATGACATATCTCGTCGACGGTTACTACAACCCAGCTGACGAACTGGGTGTTGCGTGGAACGACCCCGTGATTGGTGCCGATTGGGGAGTTGCGGACCCGATCATGAGTGAACGCGACCGAACAAATCCGGTGCGTGCCGACTTGCCTGCAGGACGTCGCCCTTACTGGCCAATGAGGACCTGACATGAAATTGTTTGTTACTGGAGCCGCTGGATTTATTGGTTCAAACTATGTGCGTTGGCTGTTGGCAAATTCTGACGACACCGTCACGATCTTTGACAAGCTCACCTACGCTGGAAATTTGGAGAGCATCAACGATTTGATTGATGACAAGCGTTGCAAGTTTGTGCAAGGCGATATTTGTGACGCTGATGCAGTTCTGGTAGCGATGAAGGGCCACGAAGGGGTGGTTCACTTTGCTGCTGAAAGCCACGTAGATCGTTCGATCATTGATCCGTACGCTTTTGTGCGAACGAATGCTTATGGAACCAACGTGATGTGCGACGTAGCGCGTCAAGTTGAAGTGCAACGCTTTTTGCATATTTCGACCGACGAGGTCTACGGAAGTATTGACGAAGGTTCATTTTCTGAAACCGACATATTGTGCCCACGTTCGCCCTATTCGGCATCAAAGGCATCAAGTGATTTGATTGCTTTGTCGTATGTGACGACCCACGGATTGCCAGTTGTGGTGACACGTTGTTCAAACAACTTTGGTCCGTACCAGTTCCCTGAAAAGTTGATTCCGTTGTTCACAACTAACTTGCTTGATGGCAAGAAGGTGCCGTTGTACGGCGACGGTGGAAATGTGCGCGACTGGATTCATGTCGAAGACCACAACATTGCCGCTCACCTGGTGTTGCAAAAGGGTGAAGTTGGTCAGGTCTACAACATTGGTGCGCATAACGAAATCACTAACCGAGAAATCACCTATCGCTTGCTCGAATTGTGTGGCCGTGATGAAAGTTCGATTACGCCCGTCGCCGATCGGCTTGGACATGACCGTCGTTATTCGGTGTACATCGACAAAGTTTCGGCGCTCGGCTGGAAGCTCAGTCGCACATTCGAAGACTCACTGGCCGAGACCGTTGAGTGGTATCGCAACAACCGTGCTTGGTGGGAGCCACTTAAAGCCCGCGCCGGTCTGTGATTAACTCGTACTTATGAAAATTCTCGTTACTGGAGCAAACGGTCAACTCGGGCAAGATTTGATGCGAGTGATTACGGCCGCTGGTGACGAAGCCGTCGGAATCGATATTGACACCGTTGACATTACGAGTCGCGAGGCTGTTCACGAAGCGTTGGCGACGATCTATCCAGATGCGGTCATTAACTGCGCAGCCTTTACTGCCGTCGACGCATGTGAAGACAATGCCGATACCGCTCTTTTGGTGAACGGCACTGCGGTGCGTTGGGTGACCGAAGCGAGCGATGCAGTTGGCGCACACCTTGTGCACATCAGCACCGACTATGTCTTTGACGGAACAAAAATCGGACCGTATGTCGAAACCGATACTCCCAATCCGCAAAGTGTGTACGGCAGTACGAAGCTGGCGGGTGAAGTTGAGGCGCTCGCTCACGGTTCGGGTGTTGCAGTCGTGCGCACTTCGTGGGTGTGTGGTTTTTATGGCAACAACATGGTCAAGACCGTGCACAAGTTGGCTCAAGAACGCGATTCGTTGTCATTCGTGAGCGATCAGATTGGGCACCCAACGTTTACTTCTGATCTTGCTCCGTTATTACATCGACTGGCAGTTGACCGTCGCGACGGAATCTTTCATGGCACCAATCAAGGTGCCGTGAGCTGGTACGAATTTGTGCAAGAGATTGTGCGTTTGATGGGCAAAGATCCGGGCATGGTGCACCCGATCACCACCGCTGAATTGCAACCACCACGTCCGGCGAAGCGTCCTGCGAACAGCGTGCTTGATAACAAAGCATTGCGTGATGCTGGTTATGCGCCTACTCGCGATTTTCGTGAGCCCTTGGCCGAATTATTGCGTCTTCTTTAACGTCAATGGGTTAAGGCTCGAAGGAGACGGGGTCGCCGGTAGCGATTTCGCCACGTTCAACAACTGTCGCATAGACCCGACAACTCGCAGTTCCATTCTCTAGATCACGATCGTGATGAATGCGATTGAAGTCTCGATCGACAAACAAATCGGCCAACTGTTTGCAGGGCACGGCATAGGTCGAGATATCGCATAACACTTCACCAATGCGCACGCGAGTTCCGGGACGGACATCGCTCCAGTTGAGTCCGCTGACGGTGATGTTCTCGCCGGCCGAACCAGGGAATACCTGATGTCCTTCACTGCGAAGCGTTTCCATCACTTCGGCTGACCATAGGCACAGAGCTTGAAAGGGACGTCCATGATGTTTGCGCGTCGCTTGGCGATCGCCCTCAACGCCTTTCCAGCCGACGTATGCGGCATCAATTGCATTCTTGGGCACTCCGCCGGTCGAGGCATTGAGCTGCAACAAGGTGCCCGCCTGTGCAGAAGGAATATGCCCGAGTGCTCGCAGTGTTGGAGTCGCGCCAGTAAGTGCAGCCCAGACCGGAGGCAGGGTGGACGTGATCTCGTCATCGGGCATCTCGTCAATGGAACGGCCGTCGAGTAGTTGGTTGACGTATGTCAAAAGATAGTCAATGGCTCCGTTGCGACCCTCGGACATGTGCGCCAAAATCTTTGGCGCGGCCAGCAAAGTATTTCTGGCATCTTCACGAGTGAATTCATACGGACCAACGATGAACATCTCGACACTCTAGGCTCGCACTATGGCCGAAATAATGTTTGATGGAAAGCCTTTGCGGTTGACCGAGTGGACCAGTTGTGGCGGATGTGCTGCCAAGTGGGGTAAAGACCTTCTTGCCGGCCTTGTCGACGAATTACCGACATCGGTTGATCCATCGCTTTTGATTGGTCTCGCGCCTTTTGATGACGCCGCTGTGTACAAAGTCAGCGAAGACATTGCACTTGTCAGTACGACAGATTTCTTTCCTCCGTTGGTGGACGATCCATCTGATTTTGGTGCGATCGCGGCAGCGAACGCGTGTAGCGATGTGTATGCGATGGGCGGAAAAGTTTTGATGGCCGTCAACGTGGCTGCTTTCCCCGAGAACTTTCCGCGTGAAGCGATTGTTGCAATCTTTGCTGCGGCGTCCGAAGTGATGGCGCAAGCTGATGGATCTGTTGCAGGTGGGCACACCATTCGTAACCCTGAACCAATCTTTGGCTTAGCAGTACAAGGCACCGTGCATCCTGATCGCATTTTCACAAAGGGTGGTGCTCGCGACGGCGATGTATTGCTTTTGTCGAAACCACTCGGAACCGGAATCGCACTTGCTGGTGGATCTGATGCTGACAAAGCAACTGCCATCGCCGGAATGCGTCGACTGAATCGTGATGCGAGTGAACGTTTGCAACTAAGCGCTGGCGTTCATGCAGTCACCGACGTGACCGGATTTGCGCTTGCCGGTCACGGATGGGAAATGGCTGAGAGATCGGGTTGTACTTTTGAAATTGAAACGACGAAGTTGCCCATGTACCCAGGTGTCCTTGAGGCGGCGCAACGTGGCGTTCGAACTGGAGGAGACGCTCGCAATCGAACTGCAGTCGGAACTCGAGTGACATTGGCCGACGGTGTTGATGCTGCTTATGACATCGTTGCATTCGACCCGCAGACATCGGGTGGATTGCTTGCAGCCGTTGATCCTGCGGCAGTTTCTGGTTTAACTGCACCAGGTTCACCATTTGTTGTGATCGGCAAAGTTGTTTCGGGAACTCCGGGATTGCGGTTGGTCTGATGGCATCTCGCATGTCGGCAAAAGTTCCGACTCGAGATCTTGAGCAGTCGCTTCACGACGACGGGCATCGCATCATCGTTGGTGTTGATGAAGTGGGCAAAGGTGCATGGGCTGGTCCGCTTGCCGTTGGTATGGCAATCCTTCCCCTGTCGGGAGATCTTGCTGGCGTGCGTGACTCCAAATCAATCACCGAAAAATCGCGTGAGGCCATGTTTGACACCGTTGCTTCGTGGTGTACTTCATGGTCGGTCGGTTATGCATCGCATGTTGAATGTGATGAATTAGGAATGGCTGACGCGCAGCGCTTAGCAACGCAACGGGCATTGGCTCAACTATCAGTTGTTCCTGATGCAGCAGTCGTCGATGGCAGTTGGGATTTTGTGACACCACTCATTCCAAAAGTTGTGATGCAAGTCAAGGGTGACACATCGGTTTTGTCAATTGCGGCGGCATCAATTTTGGCCAAGGTCACGCGTGATCGATTGATGAGAGAGCTTGCGATGGATTACCCGCTGTGGAGTCTTGACACCAATAAGGGATATCCATGTCACTGGCATCGCACCGCGTTGCAGGGGCACGGACCCTCGGCAATTCATCGTAAGAGCTGGGCGTTTATGGACAATTTTGTGCCGTGGCCAGGAACCCCGCGCATCGACCGCAACGCTTCGCCCACTTTGTTTTGAGTGTTTACTTCTTGAGGTCTTTGAAGGCACTCTTGCTGTCAATGCCCGGATCTTTAGGCATACCCAAAACGCGCTCGGCAACAATGTTGCGCATCACTTCATCAGAGCCACCAGCGATACGTCCACCAGGTGTACCAAGAATCAATTGATTCCACGCAAAGGTTCCCCATTCGCCAGTGTCGGCAATCAATTTGGGTCCGAGCACCATCGACACAAAATCTCCGAGGCGCATCATGTTGGCAGTGCCAGCAAGTTTGGCCATGCTCATTTCTGGTCCGGGCATTTGGCCCGACTTGATTTTGTCCATGGCTCGTTGGTTGTTGTAGCCCGCGACTTTGTTGTGAATGATGATCTTGGCAAGTTCATCGCGCACGACTGGGTCTTTGTCGAGTTCGTAAAACTTAACCATCTCGATGACGCGAGTGAACATGCCACCGCCGCCTCCGCCTGCACCAATGGCGGCACGTTCGTTCATGAGAGTTGTCAAGGCAACGTTCCAACCATTGTTAATGTCGCCGAGTCGATGATCGTCACGAACGCGAACTTCGGTGAAGAACACTTCGTTGAAACTTGCTCCACCAGTCATCTGACGCAACGGGCGAATTTCGACGCCAGGTGCGTGCATATCAACGATGAAACCAGTGAGTCCTTTGTGCTTGGGCATATCAAAATCGGTGCGAGCAATGATTTCTCCGATGTCGCTGTAATGCGCGCCACTCGTCCAAACCTTCTGGCCAGTGATGATCCATTCGTCGCCATCGCGCTCGGCTTTTGTGCTGAGGTTGGCGAGGTCGCTGCCAGCACCCGGTTCACTGAACAACTGACAGCCAACGATGTCACCGCGATACATCTTGCGCACATACAGATCGCGAGCGGTATCTGAACCGTGAGCGACGATGGTTGGGGCCACCATGCCAAGTCCGATGGTGAAGCAACTTTGATTGGGGATTTCGTAGTTTGCTTCGAGTGCGTCGTAGGCGCGTGAGTACGCAACCGGCAAGCCACGACCGCCGTATTGCTCGGATCCAAACACGTACCCGAAGCCCGCGTCAAACTTCTTGCGCCGCCATGCGCACGCTTCAGCCACATCAAGTTTTTCTGACTGGCGATCCTTCTCTTCAAACATCGCGACCTTGTCGGCCCCTTCGCCCCAGACGAATTTCTTTTCAGCCTCTTTGCGTGGGGCGTTGGCCTCTAAAAAGGCGAGGGCATCGGCCTGGAATTGCTCGAGTGTGGGTTGAGACATGTTCGGGTGCTCCTATGTGACAGGGGAAATGATCGACGAAAATAGAGACAGTGCTGTGACCGTACCGCGTGCGAACTAAGGTTGTCGCATGGGTCAGCCTGTTGTCGTCGTTGAAAAGCAAAGTCGTCGCCCCGGAATCGTCCGGTTCGAGGCCAACCGCAGTTTGTCGGGTATGGGCCACGAGAGTTTCTTGTCGTCAGACACCAATGCGCACGCTGTTTCGTCAATCACCCCGTCGGCTGAATTGGCCCGACGCCTTTTCGCCACTGGTCGCGTGGCTGGCGTTCATGTGTACCAAAACATGATTACGGTCGACCTCGAAAAAGGTTTTGACTCGACTGGTTTGCAGGACATTGTTCGCGATCTGTATCAGTACTGGAAGCCCGGGATGGTTCCGCCAGCCTTTGAAGATCTTGTTGCCGCCGAAGAAGCGCCGGCCGCAAGTAGTGCGCCAGCTGAAGGTGGCGTCGTGATTGACAGTCGGGTGCCAGCACATCTCATTGAGCGCAGTCGGGCTGCTCGCGCCAGGTTGACTGGTCAATAGAGCCAAAAGTCCCGAAATTTGGGCATATTTGTGATGGCATAACCTCGCACGCATGGCGATGCGCATTTAGCCTGTCGCTGTGGACGCAGATGTATTGACGCTTGATGAGGCCAAAGAGGTCCTCGGCGTGAGCTACATGACGGTCTATCGGTACGTCAAAAGTCGTCGGTTAGAGGGTTATCAAGTTGGCGGCGTGTGGCACGTACCGCGTGAAGCGCTTCAACAGTTTCAAGATGAGAAGAGCCAACCCAAGACGTCGGCAGTTGCATCGGGCGATCCACGCCGGACTGCAAATTATGTTCGTGAACTTGAACGTTGTTTAGTCGCTGGTGACTCAAGTGGGGCTTGGGAAGTTTTAAAGCGGGCAATTGATTCGGGTGCCGATGTTGAACGCGTGTATCTCGAAATTTTGTCGCCCACGTTGGCAGATATTGGGGCGAGGTGGGCCGCTGGTGAAATTGATATTTCGGTCGAACACCAAGCCAGCGCCATTGCGGCTCGTTTGATTGGGCAGTTGAGCCCGCGGTGTTTTAAACGGGGTCGACGTCGCGGGCAGATTTTGATTGGTGGGTCAACGGGTGAGCGTCATGTCTTGGCCTTGGCCATGCTGGGCGACTTGTTGCGTTTACAGGGTTGGGAAGTTCTTGACCTCGGGGGCGACACCCCGGCTGAATCGTTTGTGTATGCCGCCAGCAAGTTGCCCGACCTCGTTGCGGTGGGGGTCAGCGTGACCTCGGGCGAATCAGAAGCCTCAGCCTCAGCGACTGTTGCCGCGTTGCGAGCCTCGATTGGACCCAATGTTCCGGTGGTGCTCGGCGGAGGCGCCATTCGGGACGAGAAGCATGCTCATGACCTGGGGGCTGATCACTTTGCCCAGGGCGCCCAAGGCTTTATTGAGTTCCTTGATCAACTGAAGAAAAAACGGGCCTGAAACTTACGAACACCTGTTCGCTATAGTCGGAGGCATGTCCACGGTCCTCCTGCCATCTGTGCCGAATTCGCTCTCGGGTCCGCTCTCTGAAATGACCCTGTCTGAAATGATGCTGGCGCGTGAACGCCTCTTGCCGATTCACCAAGCTCTGGCACCGCTTTTTGGTGTGAGCTCTGATGATCCGGCACCACTTGCTCTCACGCGTGGACACACGGTCGCCTGCGTGGGTTCGGCGGCAATGTCATGCGCCTTGGCAGTTCTGGTGGCCCCAACTCAAGCGGGTTCATGGGCCGGGGTCGTGGGTCTGCCGAGTTGTGGAGTTCAAGCCGCCGCTGACTTAGGTGTTGCACTTGAACGCACTGTTTTTGTGGCCGACCCAATGGGTGGTTCGCCGGCTTCTGGTCAGCAGACCGATGCGGCTGCAGTGTTATCGGCATTAGTTGACGGTGTCGATGTGTTGTTGCTCGCGCAGCATGTTGTGAACTCGCTGTCGACATCGTTATTGCGGCGTTTGCAAACGCGAGTGCAATCGCGCGGTGGCGTTTTAGTTGTTGTGGGTGAAACGAAGTCGTTGACAAGTTCGCTATCGGCCGATGTTCGACTCACAGCAACAACTCAGCAATGGCAAGGTGTTGGTCTTGGTTATGGCCACCTGCAACGGCGACAAGTGTTGTTGCAACTTGATGGTCGTCGACGAGCACGTACAACCGAGCATCAGGTGTGGTTGCCCGATCATCGCGGACAACTGAGTTCAGTTGAAACGGTGACAGCAGAGAACACTGGTGTTGTGATTCCGTTACGTCGCGTTGGGTGATTGATGGCAACTGTTCAACCACCGCGATGCGCGGTTTTACATACCCCGGCATGGCCAATCACCGCGGCAATCTTGCATGAACCCGAAACTTTTGGGCCAACACAACCACTTGCTGTTTTTCACGCTCAGAGAGTGCTGTCGTGTTCGCCGTTGGCTTGGCGTGAAGGAGTTCGTCCCGGACAACGCCGCCGGCAAGCCCAGGGTGCGTGTCCGCATTTAGTGATTGTTCCGTATAACAGTGATCGTGACGCACGTATGTACGAACCAGTTGTGCAATCAATTGGCACTTTGGTGCCGTTAATCGATGTTGAAAACCCTGGCTCATTGCTGTTGGCCACACGTGGGCCGTCACGTTATGTCGGTGGCGATGATGCATTAGCGGTTCGTCTGTTGGCATTGGCGCGCGAAGGTTTATCTCACGCAAGTCACGGCCTTGATGTTGATGAGGTCATGACGGCAGGCGGTGGTTTGGGTGTCGGCATCGCTGATGGTCGTGTTGCTGCAACATTGGCAGCACGTTCATCGTCGCGTCGAGGTGAACCAGTTGTGATTCAGCCTGGCATGCAAGCAACTGCTGATTTTCTGGCGCCATATGCGGTGAAAGTTTTAACGGCAGTCGCCGGATGTCCCCCAGACTTAGTTGATCTACTTGAACGACTTGGTTTGCGACAACTCGGTGATATTGCGCGCTTGTCGGTGACCGATTTAGTGGGACGATTCGGTGCGATTGGTGAAACTCTGCATCGCTTGGCAAGTGGCACCGATGACACTCCACCATCAACGATTCCACCGCCACCCGATTTAACAATGGCTCGAGTCTTTGATGATCCGTTATCGAAACTTGACATGTTGGTCTTTGCCGCTAAAGCACTCACCGATGAATTGGGCGGTTACTTTCATGAACGCGGCCAAGTGTGTACGCGCGTACAAGTTGAAGCCGAGAGTGAACATGGTGAAAGTTCGCAACGAGTGTGGTATCGAGCCGAAGGAATGCGTTCGTCCACTTTGCTTGATCGAGTTCGTTGGCAACTTGATGGTTGGATCAATGGTGCCGAACCACCAACTGCTGGTGTCACTTTGCTGCGAGTAACACCCATTGATATTCGTTCTGATGCTGGTACTCAAGTTGGTTTTTGGGGTGGGCGATCAGAAGCCGACGACAACGCAACACGAGCGATCACCCGCGTCATTGGTTTGTTGGGGCCGCAAAGTGTCACGGTTGCTTCGTGGCGAGGTGGACGTGACCCACGTGAGGTGTACGAGATGATGTATTACGCCGATATCGGTAGTGCCGACTCTGGAGGCGTTGGTCAACAGTTAGTTCTGCGGCCCGACGATGATGCTGACACCGCGGAGTGGCCCGGTTCGTTACCTGCGCCTGCGCCAGCAGTTGTGCATCATGAACCGTTACTTGTCGAAGTCATTGATGCCTATGGTCGTGCTGTGGCAGTGAATGGTCGCGGGTTGATGAGTGCGACTCCAGAAATGTTGGTGCAGCGCGGTCATTCATATCGCATCGCGGCGTGGGCCGGACCATGGCCCGTTGATGAACGTTGGTGGGATCACCGCGCGCGTCGGGCTGCTCGATTTCAGTTGGTGGTCGAACAGCCCAACGGGCAGTGTGCGTATCTTGCTGAAGTGGCGTCCGGTCAGTGGTGGCTCACTGCCGAGTATGCCTAATCAGAAATTGCTGGAAGCGGTTTGCGATTCGAGCAAACGTGATGAAGCAAGATCGTGCCTTGCTAATTGCAACAGATCGTCGGCAAGACGGAAGCCGATGCCACGTACCGTGTGCAAGAAACGCAATTCGGGTGCACGCTCGGTGAGCTTGCGACGCAAGTTTGATAAGTGAACATCAACAACATGCGTGTCACCAACCCAGTGCGGTCCCCAAACGCTTTCGAGCAGTTCAACACGACTGCACACTTCAAGCGGGCGCAAACACAATTGCGAGAACAGGTCGAACTCAAGACGAGTTGCGGCGATGGGATAGCGATTGACGCGAATTTCACGCCGGCCAAGATCGACATCGAGTGGGCCGAAATAGAGGTTCTTGGGCTGACCATCAGTCGCAATCGCCTGAGCGAATTGACGCGAACGACGCATCAACGCCTGGCACCGTACAGCAACTTCATCGGGGGAGACCTCAATGGGCAAGGCGTGGTCGGCGCCATTTCGAAATACGGTCATGCGCTGGTCGTCGGAGTTAGCACCAACAACGATGATGTAGATCTCGGGGCAACGTCGCACCTGAGTCATGAGATTGTTGGGAAGCGGGTAGGCATCGCGAGCGTCAATCACAATCAGGTCTGGGGCAAAGGACCGAAGCATGACTTCGGCAGCGGTGTGATCGTTGGTTGCACGCACGACATAGCCGATGCGCTGTAGGGCAGCTTCGACCGAACGGCGGTCGGAGTTGTGGATCAGGGTCACCAATGCCCGAGGGGTTGATTCGCCTTCGGGACGTTGTTCGACAGCACCGGCCACAGTGGGACGGAGTCTTGATTCGGTTGATCCGGGAAAGTGGGTCTCTATAAGTGTCATGACAGTTATCGCCTTTATCGGTAGGTAGTGCTCAGAACTTGAGAACTATTTGTTGTCATGGGTAGTGAGTATTGAGAAGCCGACACATTGCACTTTTCTTCAAGGTTTGTTTGTCTTGACCAAAACTTTCTGATGAGGACCAGATAAATCGCTGATTCGTAGGCAAATCAGGTTCGTTGACCAGCCGAATCATGGTTGACTAGGGGTGCTTTCAACACTCGGAATCACCATGAACACTCCTTCACACTCTTTGCCGAATCACGAACCATCCGGACTCCAGCCCGAGACCCTGGCCATTAGTGCGGGTCGCCCCGACGATCAGATCTCGATGGCTCCGGTCTTGTTCGCTTCAACGACCTACGAGATGGGTTCGCTTGAAGAGGGTCGCAAGATGGCGCACTCAACCAAGGCGGGCAAGTTTTACGGCCGTCATGGCAATCCAACTGTGCAGGCTTTCGAAAGTGCGGTCGCCGAACTTGAAGGTGCCGAAGCAGCGCGTGCGTATGCATCTGGCATGGGCGCAATCGCTGGAGTCATTCTTGGTTTGTGTTCGAAGGGCGATCACATCGTTGCGCAAAAGCAGTTGTACGGCGGCACGATGCAATTACTCGCCGGCGTGTGTCCGCGATTTGGTATTGATGTCACGTTTGTTGACGGCACGAAGCATGGCGCATTTGCTGAAGCGGTGATTCCTGGTCGAACGATGATGGTGTTTGCTGAAACTCCAGCGAATCCGTTGCTCGACATTGTTGATCTTGATGATCTTGGTTCAATCAAAGGCCCAATAACTGTTGTGGATTCGACATTGTCGACGCCACTTGGTTCACGTCCTCTTGATCATGGTGTCAATTTGGTTTTGCACTCAGCAACCAAAGCAATGGCTGGCCACAACGATGCAACTCTTGGTGTTGTGGCGGGCGAACGCGATCTCATTGATGCGTTGTGGGGCTTTGCAGTTTTGCAAGGCGCGTGTGCATCGCCGTTTGATGCATTGAATGGTTTGCGGGGTTTGCGCACACTTGGGCCACGTTTGCGTCAACAAGGTGCGAACGCTGTGGCGATTGGTCGGGCTCTTGAAGCGCACCCAGCAGTTCTTTCGGTACGACATCCGGGTCTTGAATCTCATCCGCAATTTGAATTGGCCTCGCGTCAGTACCGCATGCACGGCGGAGTGTTGTCATTTGATTTGGCCGGTGGTCTTGACGCTGGCGCCAAATTCGTGCGCTCGGTCAAGTTGTGTCACGCCGCAACATCGATGGGTGGTCCTGAGACTTTGGTGACGCACCCAGCCTCGACGACCCACGCCGGTATGACTCCCGAAGAACTTGCCGACAGCGGTATCACTCCCGGAACTGTGCGCTTGAGTTGTGGGCTCGAGCACCCCGACGATCTGATCGCCGACATCATGCAGGCCCTCGCCTAAAACAGCCCGCTCAAACATTGCTCTTGGTATACGAACATATGTTCGCTAACCTGTCGATATGGGGTCGACATGGGGGATGCAAGGGCCAACAACTTGGTCTGAACTGGAAGCCCGTTTATCGGGCCGAAAACCCGAGTCTTCGCCGCAGCCGGTCGTTCGGCCAGTCGTCGTACCAGAGCCCGATCGCACGCCCACTGGTGGCACACCTCGGCCCGTTGTGCCGTATGCCGAACTGCACTGCCATTCAAACTTTTCGTTTCTCGACGGGGCATCGCATCCCGAAGAGTTAGCTGAAGAGGCGCATCGTTTGGGTTTGACTGCGCTTGCAGTCACCGATCACAACGGACTGTATGGCGTGGTGCGTTTTGCTGAGGCCGCACGCGTGGTGGGCTTGCCAACAGTGTTCGGTAGCGAAATCACGGTTCAATCTTCTGCCGGTCCGCAACACCTCGTGGTGCTGGCCGATGGCACTGCCGGATACGCGCGTTTAGCACGAGCGCTGAGCCTGGCGCAGTTGGCCGGCAGTAAAGGCGACCCGCGTTGCACGATGCCCGATCTTGCTGACGTAGGTGCAGGGCATTGGTGGGTGATGACTGGTTGTCGGCAAGGTGCAGTGCCTTCGGCTTTGGTTGATCATGGTCCGAGTGCAGCATTGCGTGAACTACAAAAACTGATCACTGCTTTTGGTCGAGATCGGGTGTTGGTCGAACTGTGGGATCACGGTGATCCACTAGACACCGCGCGTAACGATGCAATGGCCGAACTAGCGGCACGCGCTGATGTGCAATGTATTGCGACCAACAATGTGCATTACGCAACACCATCGGCGCGACGATTGGCAACAGCAATCGCGGCGGTGAATCAACGATGCAGTCTTAATGAGATTGATCACTGTTTACCCGCTGCAGCAACAGCACATTTGCGTAGTGGTGCCGAACAGGCGCGACGATTCGTGCGTTATCCGGGTGTTGTTGATTTGGCAGCCGAGATTGGTCGTGCCGCAGCATTTGATTTATCCCTGGTGGCCCCAAAGTTGCCGCCGTATCCGTGCCCTGATGGTTTGACCGAAATGCAATTTTTGCGCCGACTCACTGAAGAGGGCGCGCGACGTCGTTACGGCGAACGTCCGCAGAGTGGGGAAGACCTGAGCATTCGCGCACGGGCGTGGAAAACAATTGATCATGAACTTGAAGTTGTTGAGCTATTGGGGTTTGCGGGTTATTTCTTGGTGGTGTGGGACATCGTGCAGTTCTGTAATGACTCTGACATTTTTTGTCAGGGTCGTGGAAGTGCCGCCAACAGTGCAGTGTGTTATTCGCTCGGCATCACCAAAGCCGATGCGGTGTCATTGGGATTATTGTTTGAACGTTTCTTGTCACCCGATCGTGATGGCCCGCCCGACATCGATCTTGATATTGAGAGCGGTCGGCGTGAAGAAGTTATTCAATATGTTTTCAATCGCTATGGACGTCATCACACTGCGCAGGTTGCCAACGTGATTACCTATCGCGCGCGTTCGGCAGTGCGTGATATGGCGCGGGCACTCGGATATGCGCCTGGGCAACAAGACGCGTGGTCAAAGCAAATGGATATGTGGCGCAACGTTGCAGCGAACTCTCCGGAGAAAACTCCCGAGGGTCGTGTTGATCAAGCTATTCCACCATTGGTTTTAGAACTTGCCGCCGACATTGAAGATGCACCGCGTCATCTTGGTATTCACTCGGGCGGAATGGTGATTTGCGATCGCCCGGTGATTGAGGTGTGTCCAGTTGAGTGGGGTCGCATGAAAGATCGCAGTGTTTTGCAATGGGATAAAGATGATTGTGCTGCGGCTGGTTTAGTGAAGTTCGACTTGCTGGGTCTTGGAATGTTGTCGGCTTTGCACGGTGCGGTTGATTTAGTGAAACGCCACAAGGGTGTCGCGATAGATCTGGCTGCATTACCGCAAGATGATGATGTGTACGCAATGTTGTGTCGCGCCGACACGGTCGGAGTTTTCCAAATTGAGTCGCGTGCACAAATGGCAACGTTGCCTCGGCTCAAGCCCCGACGTTTTTATGACTTGGTCGTTGAAGTGGCGCTCATTCGTCCAGGGCCTATTCAGGGTGGTTCGGTGCATCCGTATATTCGCCGTCGTAATGGGCAAGAACCCATTACGTATTTGCATCCGTTATTGGAAAATAGCTTGGGTAAAACTTTGGGTATTCCGTTATTCCAAGAACAACTGATGCAGATGGCGATTGATGTTGCCGGCTTTACGGCTTCTGAAGCCGATCAGTTGCGTCAAGCCATGGGTTCAAAGCGCAGCCAAAAACGTATGCAGTTATTGCGACAACGTTTGTATGAAGGTATGGCCGAACGCGGAATCGTTGGTGATATCGCCGATGAAATTTTTGACAAGATGGCGGCCTTTGCCAATTACGGATTTCCTGAAAGTCACTCGGTGTCATTTGCTTACTTGGTGTATTCATCATCGTGGTTGAAGTTGTATGAGCCCGCCGCTTTTTATGCGGGTTTGCTGAATGCGCAACCGATGGGTTTTTGGAGTCCACATTCGTTGGCGCAAGATGCGCGTCGACATGGTGTCGTGGTGCGTACGCCAGATCTGTTGGCATCTGGTGCGCAGGCAACTCTTGAAGAGTGTGCAGAAAGCCATGGCGGTTTTGCGGTGCGTTTAGGGCTGAGTTCAATTCGCGGAATTGGTTCGGGTCTTGCACAACAGATTGAAAATGAACGAGTGTTGCATGGTGATTATGTTGACGCCGAAGATTTGGTGCGACGGGTTGATGAGTTAACGCTTCCGCAACTTGAGGCCATGGCAACAGGTGGAATTTTCACCGAATGTTTTGGTCTTGAACGACGTGAGGCGTTATGGGCCGTTGGTGCAGCGGCACAGTCGCGACGCGATCGATTGCCCGGGTTGGCAACAGGAACGCAGGCTCCGATGTTGCCAGGTATGGAACCGATTGAAGTTGCAGTTGCCGACTTGTGGGCGACTGGCGTGTCACCTAATGGGCACCCAACATCGTTTTTGCGTGAGCAACTTGATGCGTATGGCGTGGTGCCCGCTGATCAATTGTTGACGACCGAACAAACCAAAGTGTGGGTTGCGGGCACAGTGACGCATCGCCAACGACCCGCAACTGCTCAGGGAACAACGTTCATCAGTCTTGAAGATGAAACAGGTTTGATGAATGTGGTGGTGTCGGTGGGATGTTGGAAACGGTTTCGACCAGTGGCTCGCGGTGCGGGAGCGTTGTTAGTGCGAGGTCGTCTGCAACGTTATGAAGGAGTGGTGAATATTGTGGCTGAACACATTGCACCACTGTCGGTTGCAGCCCAAGTGACCGCCCGAAACTTCAGATAACCCTGTGCTTCTGGTGTCATTTAATTTGGTATATCCAACTAAAACGACACCAGAATCACGAAGTTATTTAACTGATGAAGGCGATGTGGTGGCGGCGACGAGACCGAGAGCGATGAAGACGGTTCCGGCAACGTAACGCTGCACGAAAGGCAATGTACGTCCGCTCAACAACTTGGCGCGAAGGGCGCTAGCGGTGAGTGCATACATACCGTCAGTGACGCAGCCAATTAAAACAAACGTGCTTCCGAGTACAAGAGCTTGAGACCAGGCGGCACCTTTATCAGCATTAATGAATTGCGGAAGATACGACAAGAAGAACAAGGCCACTTTGGGGTTCAAAGTATTGACGATGATTCCTTGAGTGAATGAACGGCGCAAACTTGTTGTTGTCGCCTCAGTTTCAATCTCGGTTGGTTTACGAAGCAGCGTACGTACGCCAACAAAAACGAGATAGCCAACACCAAGCCACTTCACCACATTGAAAGCGGTGGCAGAAGTTGCGAGCACTGCTGAAAGTCCAACTGATGCGGCGATGACATGCACGAAGTTGCCAAGCTCGAGACCGGCCACTGCGGCCAAACCAACTTCGCGACCATCAGAGACGCTGCGATTGAGGACATAGATAACGGCCGGTCCAGGAATGAGCAATAGTGCAACTGATGCAATAGCGAAAGTGATGATTGAATGCAGGTCGGGCACGAGGTAACTCTAGACCTCAACATTGATGGGCGAAGAAGGAATTCGGTCCTCAATAATGTTCATCGCATGAGCGTGTAGTCCGGCGGGGGCAAATGTGGTCTGTGCTTCGGCAATTTCATCAATATGCCACCAGCGCAATTCAAAAAGGTATTCGGCGTTGAGGGTTTCCCAATCTAGAGAAGGCTGCGGTTCAAATACTTGTGGCACTCGCACGAGATGGATGTGTTCACGTTGGCCATCCCACTGACCATTGATAAAGGCAATGCGATGTTCGCGAGTCCAGATATGAGGACCGATTTCGGGGTCGTGGAGGCCGACTTCTTCGATCAGTTCGCGACGCAGAGCCGTGACATGGTCTTCGCCATGGTCAAGACCTCCACCTGGAAGAGCCCATCGAGTGCCCGCTGGAAATTCAAAGCGCACTAACAAGACGTGTTTGCTTGGGGCGAGTAGCAGAGCGCGTGCTGCATTTCGTATGCGCAGTGCAGCTGCACTGCCTTCAGTCGGAGGGTTGGTCATTGAGTCCGTCGTTCATCATGCGGTACATCTCGTAGATCGACTTGCAGTCTTCGCACATGGGCAACTTCTTGGGGTCGCGTGATGGAACCCACACATGCCCGCACAGTGCTTCAAGGGGAGTGCCGTAAATTCGGGCCTCCATTACTTTGGCTTGTGCACTTTCGCCTGGTTCAACTTTGACAATGTGCGCCACCGTGGGTTCGCCAGTTTGGGTGTCTTCATCGAGACGGGTGTCGAGAAGAGTCGAGCCTGCAGGGTGGGCAGTCAGGGGGTCGTTTGTGGCCATGACATAAGTCAAGCAGACGCCTACGCTCAAGGACATGCCGCTGCACGAAAGTTCGGCCGCGCCAGCACCGGAGCCCTGTTTGTGATGTAAGTTGCAACCCATGGCTTCTTGGATTGTGAACCTGATCGTCGCTGGTTCAGCGATTGGTATTGGTGCAATCGGAACGCGTGTCATTGGAGAAGCTTCGAAAGCGAAGCCGATTCCGGTGAAGGTCCGCAAACCTCGCCAACGTTAACCCGTGGCAATTTATGTTGATGAGTGCCGCTGGTGGCACAAAGAACGCCATTGGTGTCACATGGTGAGCGATGTCAGCCTTGAAGAACTTCATACTTTTGCAGCAGGGTTAGAAATTCCTCAGCGTGGGTTTCATCGCGACCATTATGACTTGCCCGAGTCGTATCGCGAGCAGGCGATTGCATTGGGTGCAATTGCTGTGACAAGTCGTGAACTGTTACATCGCATGCGTGCCGCCGGGCTGCGTGTACGAAAAAGTCGAGACATTTCACTCGGTCCAGTTAGTTGAGCGACCGAATTCGGTGGGAATGCTGCGCGCATTGCGCTGAGTGACAACGAACCAGTCAATGAGTTGAATACTTTGATTGGCAAACCACGCTGATGTGAGATCAAATTCGTACATATCGTTTTCATCGAGAACATCATGTTCGCGATACGAATACACGATGACATCTGGGGTCTCGTGGTGATCGAGCGAAATGGCCAGTATTTGTCGAATGTTGTCGAGGTAGTGCGCTCCGTTTTCAAAAAGCAAGACTCCATGGCCGATTGATTGATGATCAAGCGGGACGACCGCAATATCTGATGTGTGGCTTGAATGATGAAGCGCATGCCCAAGAGTTGCAGCAATGGACGCTGAGATGATGGGGTCGACTCCGCATGTCGGAATCGGGCGATCGGGTTGTTGATGTGATGTGGTCACGAAAGACCTCCGGGTCATGACCAAGCAATATGTGGCTTGGAGATGGAACGAGGGGAAGTCGTGAAAAGAATGTAGGGAAGGGGTGTTGCAGGCTTAGCCAACGATGTTGATGCTGGCGATAACACTGCCAATGATGGCAATCACTGGAACTGCATAGCCCAGCCACTGTGGTTGCTTATGGCCAGGTGGGGGCAACATGATGCTTCCGCACAACACGCCGATTGCAATGCCACCAATGTGGCCGCCGATTGAAATGCCAGGGATGGTGAAGGTGAGTAACAAGTTGATCATCAACGTTGCACCAAGTCCGGTTTGGAAAATATTGATTCCGCGTCGATGCATGCTGATTGCGGCTGCGCCCATCAGGCCGAATACGGCGCCAGATGCACCACCGTGCAATCCGTTACTGCTTCCTTCGAGAACAAGGACACCAAGTGATCCGCCCAGCAAGCACGCGAAGTACAACAAACCAAATCGCACGCGTCCTAAGGGGGCTTCAAGCAACTTGCCTAACTGAAAGAGCAGGTACATATTCATCGCAATATGCAAAATTCCGAAATGTAAAAAGCCGGAGGTGATGAGTCGATACCACTCGTGGTTATACGAGAGCAGCAGTTTGTTTAATCCGAGATCAACTTCACGCGATGAGACGCTGCTGCCAAAACCAGCAGTACTTGTGTCGCCGATGAGGACCCAGATGAATACTGCGATATTGATGGCCATGATGACCCGCGTGACGAGAGCATTCTGTGAAGCGTTCCAGTCTTTGGCGCGTACCGCTGCGGCTGGTCGAGAGGCTTTGATGCAATCGGGGCACTGACTACCAATGGTGACTGCTTGTAAACAATCGCCACATGCTGGTCGCCCGCATCGAGTGCATGAACGACCCGTCGGCATATTGGGGTGGCGATAACAACGCGGCAGAACTGGGGGAGCGAAATCAGACATAGTGGTTAGATCAGACGGTAGTGGCTGACGCACCAAATGCTGTGGCAGCAACGGGCCGGCCGATTCGATAACCCTGCACCAAATCACAACCGAGCAAGCGCAGTCGCTCAATTTGGGCGTCGGTCGTGACCCATTCGGCGATCACAGCCATATTGAGACTGTGCGCTAATTGCACGATGCCACGCACGATGGGGTCGTCGGTTTCGTCTTCGCCGAGGGCGCGTACAAATGACCCATCAAGTTTGAGGTAATCGGCCGGACACGAACGCAGATGGGAAAGCGATGAGTAGCCCGTTCCGAAATCGTCAATAGACAAGCGCACTCCGAAGCGTTTCATTGATTGCAGAGTACGCAATGTGTTCGCGGTGTCTTTCATGAGCATCTTCTCGTCAAATTCAAGCGCTAAATGTTGTGGCTGTAAATCAAAGTCTTTGATAGCGGCCAAAGTGCGTTCAACGAAACGAGTGTCACCAACCTGGCGAGGCGAAACATTGACGTGAACAATGAATTGACGATCAATGCGCTTTTCGTTTAGCCACGTGCGCATATCGGAACATGCTTGACGAACTACCCATTCGCCAATTGGGACGATTGCTCCTGATTCTTCAGCAAGATCAACGAACGATGACGGCGTTAACAAACCGAGTGTTGGATGGCGCCAGCGCAATAGTGCTTCTGCACCAACGATCTTGTTTGAATGTGGCGACATGACTGGCTGATACACGAGATGAAGTTCGTTGTTTGCAAGTGCTTGTTCGAGTGATGCCGACAATGTGGCTCGCTCTTTGGCTGAGTTGCGCATGTTGTTGCTATATAACTCGCATCGTGAACGACCACGCATTTTTGCGTGATACATGGCGGTGTCGGCGTTACGCATGAGCGCGACTGCAGCATCGGTGAGTGCTGGTTCATCAATTTCGCCTCGTGTCATCGCGATGCCAAGGCTTGCACCAGTCACGACTTCAATGCCTTGCAGTAATACTCGGCCAGTAATTGAGGTTCGCACGCGTTCGGCGAGATCCATGGCTGCTTCTTCGTCGGTGAGTCCTTCGCACAGAATGACGAACTCATCTCCACCAATTCGAGCAACGATGTCACCAGGGCGAGTAGCCGAAACTAAACGTCGACCGATGTTGGTGATGAGCGCGTCACCATTTTCGTGACCGAGGCTGTCGTTGATGTCTTTTAATTTGTCAACATCCAAAAAGATCACGGACACTGTTGATGTTGATGAGCGAGCACGTTCAATGGCCTCGGACAATTTACGAATGAACAATGTTCGATTGGGTAGACCAGTCAACGCATCATGAGTTGCAAGGTGTGCGAGTTCGGCTTGTAGGCGCAATGATGAACTGATATCGCGAGCCAGCATTGTGATGCGATTGTTGGCGCAGGCCACTTGCACATCGAACGTATGGAGTTCGTTGTCGGACCCGCGTAGGCCTACTTCGCCGCGCCATTGCGAATCTGGTGTTGACAAAATTTCACGGGGCATTTGATCGCGAACCGAAACTGCCATTTGTTCAAAGTGGCTTGCCGCGGCATTGAGGTGAAGAACAGCGCCGTTCATGTCGGTGATGATCGTCGGATCTTCTGAAGCTTCGAGAAGCGCAAGCAGTTGGCCCGATTCGTGCGAGAACAACTGTTGATGGTTTGGTATTGCAATGACGACGCCCGAATAGCCGGTTATTGAGCCGTCGGCATCGAGGAGTGGCTTCGCCAGAAAACGAACGGTCGTGCTTTGTCCGTCGACGTTGGGGAGATCAACTTCTATATCGATGGGCAAAGCAGAGTCAACGAGGTGTCGCCACGTTGACTCTGCTTTGGACCGGTCATCAGGATGGGCGTTGGCCCAGGGTGCTCGACCAACAGGTACTGGTCCGCTGGCTAAGGCCAGATCGCGAAATCGCGAATCGGCCGAGGTGAGTCGGCCCGAAGCATCGGTATCAAAGAGTCCGATTTGGGTATTTGGCGTGGTCGAACTGATGATTCAGTTTGGCAGATTGTGGTGGACTCAACGCGGAGGGTGGTCGACCCGTCCAAATTCACCCACTTTGGAATCGCGGGGGCGCGAGGGGGGGGCGCGGGGGGAAAGGGGGTGGGAGTGGGGGGGTTGGTGGGGGGGGGGGGG
>CANGIP010000006.1:0-127500 GCA_947454105.1 Actinomycetota bacterium
CTCAACCAGACGAGTCATCGCATCATCACCATCAACAATCAAAGATTGCGACGACCATGCAGCGCGCAAACCTGCAACGAGAAAACCACCACAACTTTCTGCGGTTTTTGGTGTCAGATCACGTGAGAACATATGTTCTTAGTATGCCACTAAGGTGTGGCAAAAAGCAAATGAAATCAAGGGTTTTTTGAAAAAAGTTTTCAATAATGCGGCTATCGAAACTGGTGGCGAAAACTAACGGAAAAGCTCTCTTTTCTGCCACCAGAAAAACCAATGCATTGTGCTCAAGGCCTCACCACGTTGCACACGAAGGTGGATGGAAACTCAAACTCAATCCCGAAACCCGAGAGTTGAATATTCGCTAGTAGAGCCGAGGCAAGGTTGACGAGTGTCGGCAACACATTTGATTGAGTTTCGTTAGCCTGAGCCAAGTGGCAGGACTAAAGACTTACGCAAAGCATTTCGTCGCAGCTGTTTTGGCAAGCGCCGTCGTATTCTTGTTGCTCGGTTTCAACGGTCAACAAGTCAGCGCTGCGGCGGCTAAAACCTCTGTGCTAACAAACGACGTTCCAGCAAATGCTTCATCGTTCGTGCTTTTACCGCAAACGCAACGGGTACTCGATACTCGCAACCCTGGTCAATCAATCGTTGAGGCTGACGGCATGCGAACGATCTTGTTGACTGGCCCGATCGGCATTCTCTTTGATGCCTCGGTGTCTGCGGCGGTTGTGAACGTCACCGTGGTCGGTCCTGCTGCGCCTGGTTATTGGACGTTGTGGCCAACTGGTCAATCACGACCAAATGCATCGCAGTTAAACGTCGACGATTACATCTCGACCTACGGCGGAGCAGTCGCTGTTCCAAACTTGGTCACGGTCCCAGTAGTCAACGGCGGCATCAGTGTGTATTCGAGTGCTGGTGGAAATGTCGTTGTCGACCTCGTTGGCTACTACACGCCGTCAGCAACAGCATCTTCTTCGGGTCGCATAGTGAGTCGCCCCGCACCAACACGTATCTATGACTCGCGAAATAGTTCAGTGATGATCGCTGGTGAGACGAGAACAATTACCGTGCCAGACTCGATTGGTGCTTCAGCCGTCGTTCTGAGCGTGACAGTGATCGGCCTCAGCGAGGGTTACTGGCAAATCTTCCCAAGTGGAAATGGCAAACCCGATTCGTCAAACCTCAATTCATTTGCCATAGGCGCGATATCGGCCAACCAAGTGATCACGAGTGTGAATCAAAATGGTGAGATAGATGTCTACTCTTCTGGTGGCGGTCATGTGATCGTTGATCTAGTTGGTTCATTCACTGGTAGCAATGCGCCTCAATCGACAGACGGCCTATTCATTCCGTTGGACTCGCCCTCACGTTTTCTTGATACGCGCACAACCGGTCGTATTGAGGGGACTGGCTCGGTAGAAGTAGACGTGCAAACTCAGCTCGGTCACTCGAATGTCGCAGCAGTTGCGTTGAACACAACCATCACTGATGCGTTCTTGGCTGGATACGTGTCGGTGACTCCCGCTGGAAGTTCACCAACGACAGCTACGTCACGAAGTACGAGCACGACAAACGTCATTTACTCCAACCAAACCGTGGCCAGTCATGCGATTGTCCCGGTCTCGTCGCGCGGGTTTGATGTCTTCACTGAAGGTGGCGGACAATTACTCGCCGATATTTCTGGTTGGTACACGGGCACTCCACAGGAAGCTCCCTACGTAGCACGTGGAGCAGTCGTGATTCAGGTATCTGCAGGTTGTGTGGGAGTTGCTAATTGGCCAGTCGGACCAATTCGTACAGGTTCTGGACCCGACTCCGTCAGGCGTCTGCAATTGCGATTACTTGAACTGGGTTTTTGGAACTCGGGGGCTGATGGCCAATATGGAGTGTCAACCAAACAGGCAGTGATGGCGTTTCAGAAGTGGACTGGCCTTGCGGCTACATCGGTGACCGATGCAACGACCGCGGCATTTCTCAACACAACACAGTGCAAGCCAGTTGCTGGTCGCACAACTGGCGACTTCTTCGAAGTAGATAAAACCAAGCAAGTTGCGTTCGTCGTGCGTGACGGCAAAGTCGTGTACACATTCAACGTGTCAACCGGAAATGGGAAGGACTACGACGAAGCGGACCATCTTTCAAATAATCGAGTCACTGGTATTGCAAAGACACCTGTCGGCGAGTTCAAGATTTACAAAGAGCGCGACGAAAAGGTGTACGAAGGAAATCTCGGAAGCTTGTATCGACCAAAGTTTGTGGTCGGCGGAATTGCTGTGCATGGATCTCGCAATATTCCTGCTTATCCAGCGTCGCATGGTTGTATTCGAGTTGCTAACCCAGTGATGGATTTGATTTGGTTAGAAAACTTGCTGCCCAAAGGTGCCAAAGTCTGGATTCACGACTAACAAAAGTCCAGATGGGATTTACTTCAGGTGTGACTCGATCGCAGCGACCAATGCTGGGTCTTCGGGTGTGATCATCGGGCCAAAGCGGCCGATGATTTCGCCAGAGTCGCTCACTAAAAACTTTTCAAAGTTCCAACGAATATCGCCCTTGACACCTTCGCTGTCGGCGACGGCATTGAGTTCCTTGTAGATCGCGTGTTGGTTATCGCCGTTGACATCAATCTTTTCAAGAAGCGGAAACGTCACGCCGTACGTGGTTGAGCAGAAAGTCGCGATTTCATCAGCGGTGCCGGGTTCTTGTCCCATGAATTGATTGCACGGAACGCCAACAACACTGAATCCTTGATCGGCGTACTTTTCGTGCAGGGCTTCGAGGCCGGTGTACTGCGGCGTCAATCCGCACTTGCTGGCCACATTGACGACCAACATGACTTTGGCGCCAAGGCCACCGAGCGAAGTGGGTTGACCGGACAGGGTATTAATGGAGATATCGGAGATGCTCATGTCCAACATTGGCACATAGATGCCAAGCAAAATGGATTAGGTGAAATGTATTGGTCGGGGAGAGGAGACTCGAACTCCCGGCCTCCTGCTCCCAAAGCAGGTGCGCTACCAACTGCGCTACTCCCCGAGGAGCAAAATTGTACCTCGTGTCACCTGCGGAAATGGTCTCGTTAGAGACTTGTCTCGGCGTACGATCAGATATCTGCAACATTGATTTTCCCCGAATCGTTGAACTTTTCCCCGTGACACGAGGGTTCAAACCATGAGAAACCCGATGTTTCGCAATTTCGGCGTGATTGTGGCATCGGTGGCGACCGCTTGGCCGACCGCGACCGGAAGTCTTGACGTGCGTTTTTCCATGGCCATCGTGGTTGCCGCTGGACTTTTTTGGGGTCGTAGCGCTCTCATGTCTGGTCTTGTCGGTCTTGGAGGCGCCTACCTTCTTTTCGGAAGTTCGGCCGATCACTCAATCGTTGATGGCCATATTGGTTCGCTCATCGCAGTGACCGCGCTAGCAATCCTTGAAACGCTCACATTGTTCGTCGCTATTGAGCGAACGATTGCCCGGGTTCACCCGGTGACCCCATCAGCCCGAATCTGGAAATTCCTGTTTTGGGTCGCACTGATTTCGGTCGTTGGTGGGTGGAGCGAAACTCTGTTGGTGTCGTGGATTAACCGCGATGTAACGATGGCTTCAGTAAGTCAAGGTATTGGTATCGCAATCGCGTCGATCATTGCGGCGATCATCGCGTCGCGTAAAGGTTCACATTGGTTCCGTTACGACAAGTCTGTTGCGGCCGAACTTTTGGCTCCACTCGTCATCGTGATGATGACTTTGGTCGCCATTGAAATTACGCGACAAGTCTGGGAACGGCAAGATGAAGACAATCTGACGTTCGTGGCTGAAGCTGCACAAACTGGATTTCTGAAGTCGACAGCCGAACAGTTGTCAATGTTGAGATTGCAAGTTGATAATTCAGGATCGGTCATTGTGCAAGATCCGACGCGATTTGAAGAACAATTACAAACATTGGTTCTTAGTCAATCTGAGATCTCGGTTGCTGCGCTTGTCAGCGTTGAAGCAAATGGTTCGTTATCGGTTGACCAGTCTTTGAGTCGGCTTGAATCGCCAAGTGTGAGCTCGTTCAAAACTGCCGTCGGCAAATTTGATGGGGCAATACTTGATTCAACGCAAAACAACGAAGTGCAGTTACTCGGGGTTGAAGATATTGCCTTGTCGAGTTCAACCTTTGAGCCGAATATCTACTTCGCCCTGCCAGTAAAAGAATCTCCGTCGCAACAATTCGTCGTCGTGTCATATTCAATTCCCGAACTGTTGCATTCTGGGATGGCGGCATTCAGTGGTTTGGTTGACGACGTTCAAATTGAAATTGCTGACATCGCAAACAACGAGATTTCAACATCGCTCTGGGTTGAGGGCGACAACAAGTCGCAACCTTCAAAGTCGGCTTCTAGTGATGGCGTCATTAGCGATCTGCGCCTGCGGTTTACTGCAAGCCCGATGGCGAATTTCGGAATTGAAGACCGCTCAACAGTGCTTGTCCTGGGTATCGAAGTGATATTTGGTCTCGCAATGCTTTTGGTCCTCATGCAAGGCGCAAACGCTCAGTATCGATTGTTCCTTGAACGTCGTCGGCGAGAGTTATTGCTTGAAGCAGCGCTCGATGCTACGCCTGGCAAGTCGGTTGTATTTGACGAATCGCTCAAAGTGCTTGCGGCCAACCGAGAGGTTCGTGATGAATTCCCAGGTGCGATTCCCGGACTTGATGTCACGGCAATCTTTGGACTGACTCCCGATTCGGGTCGGGCGCGTCTTGTTATCGAAGCATTGCAACAAGCACTTGACGGCGAAGTTGCCCGCGCTGAATTGGGTGAAGACGATCTCGATAGTTCGATGCGTATCGTCGAAATTGAGGCGTATCCCATCCAAGGAATGTCCAGCGACCGAGTTGGATTTTTGCATGCAACCGATTCGACGGAACGTCGCAGTTTGGCGATGCGCTCTTCGCAATCTGAACGAATGGAGTCTCTCGGTGCTTTGGCGGGAGGACTGGCCCACGACTTCAACAACTTGCTTTTCGTGACGCTTGGCAATCTGCAGTTGATGGCGATGAACGACACCATCGCGAATGATGAGAAGTTGTCTAAGTTTGTATCACGCTCGATGTCAGCCGTTGAACGTGGAGCCGAGATCACCAAGTCGTTGCTTGCGGTTGCGCGTAGTCAACCGCTTGAAGAGAGCGCAGTTACGTTGTCCGATTTGGTGAAAGGACTCCTGCCACTCATGAGGCAAGCACTCGGATCTGGTAGGCAAGTTGAAGTTGATATACCTGACCCCAGCGTTCAGCTGATGGTTGACGCTGGTCGACTATCGAGTTGCATTTTGAATCTCACGTTCAACTCACGTGATGCGATGGGTCCAAACGGGACATTAAGGATTTCTGCCCGACAAGTTCCTGAAACTCAAACGTTAGAACTCTCTGTCGCAGACGATGGAAAAGGCATGCCAGCAGATGTAGTTGCGCGCGCCTTCGAACCGTTCTTCACCACGAAGCGGGCGGGAAGTGGCACTGGCCTTGGTCTGGCGACAGTGTATGCGTTCGCCAAGCAAAGCGGCGGAACGGCGTATCTCGAAAGTCGCCCCGGCGTAGGCACAACCGTGACACTCAGTTTGCCGATTCACACAGGTTTGGTTCAGGCAGATGAACGGGCCGTTCAACGGCGTTCGGGTCGACGTGTTGTTGTTGCCGATGATGAACAATCACTCGCTGAAATGGTGGCGTCGTGGCTCATTGATATGGGAGTTGATGCCCGTTTTGAAACTTCGCCGAAAGCTGCGCTCGACTTAATTGAAACTTTCGAACCCGATGTTCTGGTCTCGGATGCAAACTTCGGGGAAGAAATGGACGGCATTCAACTCGCGCGCCTTGCAGTTGCCATCGTCCCAGATCTTGCGGTGATCTTTATGACGGGATACTCGGCGAGTATGAAAGAATTGCAAGAACAAGGCGAACGTACTTTGGCGAAGCCATTTTCACGTGAAGACTTGTACAACGCACTGTCGCCGCTCATTGCTGAAGCGCTAGAGAGCGAGAGTACAGAAGGTATCGAGGGTGGTGAACAGTCATGAGTGAAACTCCGAAAGTTCTCGTGATTGATGACGAAGAAGCAATCTGTGAATTGATTGTCGCTGTCGCCGAGTCAGCAGGGTTTGATGCAACATCGGCCAGTAGTCCGAGCGAGATTGAGGCGGCAATTGTTGGGCGTTTTGATCTCGTGGTTCTTGACTTGTCACTCGGCGAAATGGATGGCATTGAAGTGATGAGCAAACTCGGTGCAACCCATCGAGGAATGCCCGTGATCTTGGTGAGTGGTGCCGACCAGTCGTTATTAGACACTGCGGGTCGTATTGCTGAAATGCACAAACTTCGGGTGCTAGGCACTTTTGCCAAGCCATTCTCGTTAGATGTTTTGAAAACAGCAATGCTCGAACTGTCGCAAGTCTCTGAAATGGGTATCGACCCGACGGGACCCAAAGTCATTATTGATGCCAACTTGTTATTGCAGCCCGACTATTTGCAATTGGCATATCAGCCCAAAGTTTCAACGCGCAGCGGTGAAGCGTTGGGCGTTGAGGCTCTCGTTCGTTGGCGCCACCCCGAACATGGAGACGTCTCGCCGGGCATCTTTGTCGCTTTAATCGAGCAAGAGGGCAGAACGGCCGAGTTGCTTGACATCGTGATGTCAATGGCCGCGCGAGATCGCAAGCGTTATCGAGCTCTTGCATCCATGCCTGATATCTCGATCAATATCTCGGTCCTTGATTTAGATGATGAAGAGTTGCCGCGTCGGGCACAAAAGATTTTGCTTGAAGTAGCGCCGGCTGAACGTTGGACTTTTGAAGTCACAGAAACCGCACCCATCACAGATGTCGCTCCTGCCTTATCAATCTTGACGCGTTTGCGAATCGCCGGATTCAAACTTTCGGTTGACGACTTTGGTACTGGCACGAGTAATTATGAACGCCTGCTTGTTGCACCATTTACTGAATTGAAAATTGACCGTGCCATGGTCAATCGTTTGGATATCAATGCCGCCGAACCCGACCCGATGGTGAGATCGGGGATTGATGTAGGACACTCGTTGCAACTTCAGGTTGTCGCTGAAGGCGTTGAATCTGTTGACCAGTTCCGTATGGTGCGCGATTTGGGATGCGATGCAGCACAGGGATATCTCATCTCGCCACCGGTAGCTCCAGTGCAACTAGATGTTGCGCTTGATGATTGGCGGCGCAAGTTTGAGTATCTGTCGTAGATCAGTTCTCGTCAATCAACTGTTAAAAAGTGACTTGATAGCCGCGGTCAAAGTTTCGCGAACCTTGCTGTGCGAAAGCCCAAGGGCCTCTTTGAGATAGATGATGTTTTCTAGTGACAGCGTGTAATCAAGGATTCTTTCCTTGTTTTCAACATCTTTCGCCGATTTCAATTCATTTTCAAATTGTTGCAAGGCTCGTCGGCTCATAATTTGTCGCCGTTCTTGCACTGCCATCGCAACGACTTGAGACTTATAGGCCGCGACGACGGCGACGCGCATGACGCTGCCAACTTTGTCGTACAACTTCAGACGGTGGTCGACGATGGAGTTAATTCTTTTGGTGAGATCTCCTGAACTATCAAGAGTTTCGTACAGTTCACGGACCCGTTCCCACTGAACGTTGATGGCGCAACTTGCAAGATCTTCCATGTCATCGAAATAACGGAACACTGACCGTTCTGAAACACCGGCTATTTCGGCAATACGCGCTGCAGGTGGTTGAACTTCACCTTGGCTGTAGAGCTCAAGGAGGGCTGACACCACAGCCTCTTTGTTGCGAGCACCGCGTTCGCGACGCCCATCAAGAGAGATGGTGGTTGCGGCGCTCGAAGTCGGTGACATGAAAACAGACTAGGGGAAAGTGGCGGTTGACTGCCACTTTCCCCTAGGTTTTCGCGGCGTGTTGTTATGGCGTGACGATGAGTGCCGTCACCATACCGAACATTCCTTGGGGACCTTCGGCGTGGCTCAAGATGTGACAGTGCCAGGCCCATACTCCAACATCTATTGCCTTATAAAGCACCGTGTAACGCTCTCCAGGCGCAACCCAAATTGTGTCTGACGGTTCGGGGGTCAAAAGCGGTACACCGTCTTTGGCGATGATCCAACCGACTGGTTGGTGAAGGTGCATGGGGTGGCCCATCAAACCTTCGTTTTGGTAATGGACCATCATGACTTGGCCAACTCGCAATGTGTACGGCTCAGTGGCGGGGAATGACTTTCCGTTCAGAGATAATCCGATCGTGCCAGAGTCATTGAGAGTCATCGTGACTTCTTTGTCGACTTGTGTATAACCCTTTGCTTTCAACACCTCAGGAATGGGCATTTCGCCAACAATGAATGACCCAAACATTCCATCAGGGATCTGTACTTGAGCATCGTGGTGGGAGTGATAAATACCAACCGCGGGTTCAAGCGTCGTGAATTCATAGGTGAATGTTTCACCAGGCATGATGGGCTTCTGCGTGTATGGGTCGACGCCGTCGTACTTGTTCGGAACTCGAATACCGTGGAAATGGACCGATGTTGATTCATTCAATTGATTGGTCACAACAAGGCGGACCTTGTCGCCGACGTTCACGTGAATTTCTGGACCGGGGACCGTGCCGTTATACGTCTTCGCTTTCACGATCTTGCCTGGTTCAACTTCCCAATCAACTTCTTTAACGGTGATGTTAAAAACTTTGGTGCCGTCGGCTTCAATAACAGGAACAAATGGTTGGCCTCCTTTTTCACCCGAAGTTGCGGCAGGGAAGGCTTTAGCGCGGATTTCCATCGCTTTGTCCATTGCTTGCCAATTGGCGGTGCCGATCATGCCTCCACCCAGAACAGAAGTATTGGTCGGAATGGTTCCTGAAGTGACAGTGAGGGTTCCGACCATCCCCGAACCCGCGTGTCCAGCGATTTCGCACAGCACATCCATTGCGCCCTCAGGAAGCGTTCCAAGATCGAGAGTTTCGGTCGCACCTGGGTTGATATCTGGTGTTTTTTTACTTAATGACGGCACCGAAAAGTTGTGCACCATTGTTCCGTTATTGGTGACGCGCATTTGGACAGCACCAGGTGGAACGACGATTGCTGCAGGGGCAATGGTGAATTCGGACAGTTGAACATCGACAACAGTTGGGTTGGTACCCGAGTCTGATGAACTCGATGAACTCTTGTCTCCCAAACCGGTCATGCTCGCGATGGCCACAAAAAATGCAGCGATTGCTACGCCGAAGGAACCCCACATCAATACTGAATGGTCATCTCTATTCATTCTTCCACCTTGCTCATATTTTCGGCAGGGTTCGCAGGGATAACAGTTAGGTCCTCGAGGGACCTAAGTCCCAACTATGAAACAAAAGAATTAAACGACGGGCACGATCCATTCAACGAGGGTTCCGCCTGACTCAAGTGGAATCAAATTGCACGTTCCACCGTGAGTCGTTGCGCGCGTGCTGAGATTACGCAGTCCATTTCCGGGACTTGATTGAGCGTCCTGGGGAAGCCCAACTCCATTATCAATGACTCTCATTATCAGGGTGTAATCGAGAACGATGAGTTCAACAGACACCACCGTTGCTCGTGAATGTCGGGCAACATTGCCAAGCGCTTCATGCAATGAAGCAGTGAGGTCAATTCGCAACGTGCCGAATACCATGTTTTCAAGCGCACCTTCAATGCGTAACCGTGGCGAAAATCCAAGCACGCGAGCCGATTGAGCAAGGATGTCGCCGATTTCTTGACCTAACGAACCTTCACGTCGAGCGGCACCTAATGTAAAAACTCTTGTACGAATTTCTTTAATGATGTGATCAATCTCGTCGACAGACGTTTCGAGTCGAGCAACGGTTGATTCGCTATCTGGCTGACTTGACTGCTTCATGGCCATCGCCTGAAGTTCGAGACCGAGACCAAAAAGTCTTTGTAAAACCGTGTCATGAAGATCACGAGCAATTCGTTCACGCTCGCTTGACAAGGTCAGCATTTCGCGGGTGTTACGCAATTTTTCTGCATCGGCGAGACGATCAGTAATATCGCGAATTGATGCAATCGTCATTCTGCCCATCGGCGAATCAACGGGCGACAAACTGATTTCGACCGCCACTTCGGATTTGTCAGATCGAACAGCTGACAAAGCCAGTCCACGTCCCATCGGTCGTGAATGAGGTGACTCGATGTAGCCTTCGCGCCGTTGAACATGTGTGTCATGTTCACGACTAGGTACGAGCATTTCAACTTTCTGACCAATGAGTTGATCAGAGGTGTAATCGACCATCAAGCACAATGCTTCATTGGCGAATCTGATTGTGCCAGCGGCATCGCAGATGAGAAGTCCATCGGGACTGCTGAGAATCGCTTGATGCAAGATGGCATCGGAGAGGTCGGCTAGGTGCGGGAGTCTGTGATCTCCAATTTCATTGCTCGACATGTCGGGAGCGTATGCCGTTAATTGAAGGCACGTGGCTGGTTAGGCATTGGTACGAGAAGTTTGTGACATTGGTCCCTGATTTGCTTTGGTGGTTTCAGGCAGACTCCACCTATGGCTACCCCCGTTCCCGTCTTCTTGCTCGACGATCATGAGGTAGTGCGACAAGGTGTGCGCTCTTTGCTTGAGGCGAGCGGTGAGGTAAAAGTTGTAGGCGAAGCTGGGCTCGCGTCAGAGGCGCTTCCACGTATCAAAGCCTGTCAACCCAAAGTGGCGATTCTTGATGTGCGTTTACCAGACGGTAACGGCGTCGAAGTCTGCCGTGAGGTGCGAAGCGAATTTCCTGATGTGTTTTGCCTGATGTTGACCTCTTACAGCGATGACGAAGCTTTATTTGAAGCGATCATGGCGGGGGCCTCTGGATACGTACTCAAGCAGATTCGCGGAAACGAACTTGTCGCTGCTGTGAAGCGTGTGGCCCTCGGGGAGTCTTTGCTCGACCCTGCAGTGACTGGACGGGTTTTGAAGCGCTTACGTGAGCCAACGCCCGAAGACGAACGACTGGCTCGACTCACCGAACAAGAGCGCAAGATTTTGGACCTCATCGCTGAGGGCTGCACTAATCGCCAAATCGGTCAACGATTGCACCTTGCTGAAAAAACGGTCAAAAACTATGTGAGCAATATGTTGTCCAAATTAGATATGGAACGACGTACCGAGGCCGCAGTGTTTGCGACTCGCCTCGAATTCACAAAAAACAGGCCCGAGAACTGAACGAGGGTGGCTTTAGGCGCGGGATTCGACCTTGGCAATGCGCTTGGCAGCTCGGCCAATTGGGGCGATATGGCGGGCGTCGAGGTCGCCGAGTTCGACGCCATTATTAAAGAGAATGCGGTAGCGCTGCCAGTTGAAACCATTGGCGAGGAGCACTTTGCCCTCGGTGCCGGCTGGGACATCGGCTAATTGAGTGGTTGCAACGACCTTGTCTTTGATACGAAGAGCGATTTGCTCCGCATGGGGAGTGGCCAGAGCATGGGGCTTCCAGATGGGCTTAAACGGCGACTTCATAACATCTTCCTGACTTCACTGGGGTGTGTTCACCAACATACATCAATCCTGTCTCTTCGTGGGTCCTCGGTGCCACCTCGCCGATACACTCGGCACTCTGTGAAGACGACATGTGAACCCCTCGAAGGCAACAAAGTCAAGCTCTCGGTCCTTGTGGATGAGGCTGATTTTGCCACTGACATAGACGCCGCTTTTGCCAAGATTGCTCAAGAGGTCCGCTTGCCGGGCTTTCGTGCAGGTAAGGCCCCTCGCAAAGTTTTGGAGGCCCGTATCGGCATCGCTGCTGCTCGCGAACAAGCCTTGCGCGACGCGGTTCCGCAATATTTGGGACGTGCCGTGCGCGAGCACAACGTTGACATCATTGCGACACCCGAAATTGACATCGTGGGTGGTCAAGAATCTGGCCCCGTGTCATTTGACGCAACATGTGAGATCCGTCCCGTCATCACCCTGCCTGGCTATGGCGGATTGCGCGTCGAAGTACCGGCGATTGATGTTGCCGATCAAGAAGTAGATGATGTGCTCGACACCGAGCGCCGTCGCTTGGGTAAGTTGACCACGATTGACCGTGCTGCCAAAGAAGGCGACTTCGTTGTCGTTGATCTTGTTGGCTCGCGTGATGGTGAACCCGTGGTTGGCCTCGCGGTTGACGATTGGTCATACGAAATTGGCAAGAAGTGGGTCGCACCTTCTTTTGACGACGAACTCATTGGCAAATCCGCTGGTGCTTCGTTCACCTTCACTGACACTCCATCGGGAACCCAAGAGTCGGCCGATTTTGCCGTCACTTTGAACTCCGTCCAAGAGTTGGTCGTCGCCGACCTGAATGACACATGGGTCGACGAAAACATCGATGGTTTCAGCACTGTCGCCGAATGGCGTGAATCAGTTGTCGAACGCCTGACGACGAACCGCCTCAACCAGGTTCGCAATGTGGTTGTCGAAAAAGTGACCGATTCATTGGTCGCACTCGCCGAAATCGAAACCCCAGAAGCCATGGTTGCCGCCGACTTGCAGCGCCGAGTCGAAAACACCATTCGTCAGTTCCAGTCGCAAGGCATCAACATCGATCAGTGGATGCAAGCCACGGGTCAAGACGCTCAGTCATTTGTCGAAGGCCTACGCCCGCAAAGTCAAAAAGCTGTCAAGGTTGATCTGGCGCTGCGGGCAGTCGTCAAGGCCGAAAGCCTTGACGCGACCGAAGACGAAATTGAACGTGAATTTGAATCAATGGCCGATCGCACGAACGAACAAGCAGTCCGCGAACACCAAATGGCTGGTTCGCCAAAGAACAAGAAGATTCGCTTCATTAGCGTCGATCAAGTTCGTGCGGCGTACCAAGCCAATGACGCCGTCGTTGACTTGGCAGCCGAGATCAGCAAGTCAAAGGCTCTTGACTGGTTGATCCACCGCGTTGAATACGTTGACCCCAGCGGCAAGACTCTTGACAGCGATGTCGTGATTGGGCACTCAGAGGCCGATCACAATCATGATCACGATCATGATCATTCAGACCACGATCACTCCGAACACGACTGATAGGAACACCATGGACCTCGAGGCAATCAACTATTACGTTCCGACAGTTGTCGAACAGACGAGCCGCGGCGAGCGCGCGTACGACTTGTACAGCCGTTTGCTTAAAGAAAACATTCTCTTTATTGGTACGCCCATCGATGACACCATCGCTAACTTAGTGTGTGCACAGTTGATTCACCTTGAGAGCGAAAACCCCGACAAGGACATCAATATCTACATCAACAGTCCTGGTGGCGACATCACGGCGTTGTTCGCGATTTACGACACGATGCAGTTCATTAAGAACGACATTGCAACTATTTGTCTTGGTCAAGCAGCAAGTGCCGCCGCGGTTTTGTTGGCTGCCGGAACCAAGGGCAAGCGCCTTGCTCTTCCACACAGTCGCGTGTTGTTGCACCAGCCGTACGGTCAAGTCGGATACGGTCAAGTGACCGATCTCGAAATTGCTGCTAAGGAAATTTTCCGTATGCGCGACATCCTTGAGGAAATCTTGTCAAACCATACGGGCCAGCCGCGCGAGCGCATCCATGCAGACACCGATCGTGACTTTGTGATGGAAGCAAACGAAGCTTTGGCGTACGGAATCATCGACGATGTCATCTCGTCGCGATCTGCCGTCGATCGCACCGGCCCCATTCGCTGATGACCTGCGGTTGTGCCAGATAGCCAGCGGGGCATCCAACCACTGAAGCACCCAAATGTGTAAGGCTGTGAGGCGAAAGGTTGGGTAATCGTGGCAAAGTTTGGTGACACAGGCGAGATCGTTAAGTGCTCGTTTTGCGGCAAGTCGCAAAAACAAGTCAAGAAAGTTATTGCCGGACCTGGCGTTTACATTTGCGACGAGTGCATTGACCTCTGTAACGAAATCATCGAAGAAGAAGTTGGCGAAGCCACCGACCTTCGCCTTGAAGAACTTCCCAAGCCGCGCGAAATTTCATCGTTCCTTGACGATTATGTCGTCGGACAAGATCAGGCAAAAAAGGTTCTCGCCGTTGCCGTGTATAACCACTACCGCCGTCTTCAATATCAGAAAGAAACTGGCATTGCGCGACGCGACGAAGTTGAGTTGGCCAAGAGCAACATTTTGTTGCTTGGCCCAACCGGATGTGGCAAGACTCACCTCGCACAAACGTTGGCGCGCATGCTCAATGTTCCATTTGCCATTGCTGACGCAACAGCATTAACCGAAGCTGGATATGTCGGTGAAGACGTTGAAAATATTTTGCTGAAACTGATTCAAGCCGCTGACTTTGATGTGAAGAAGGCCGAAACTGGCATCATCTACATTGATGAAATCGACAAGGTGGCGCGTAAGAGTGAAAACCCTTCAATTACTCGCGACGTGTCGGGTGAAGGTGTGCAGCAAGCTCTCTTGAAAATCCTTGAAGGAACAGTTGCCTCGGTTCCGCCACAAGGTGGGCGTAAACACCCCCATCAAGAATTCATTCAAATTGATACAACAAACGTGTTATTCATTTGTGGTGGCGCATTCGCTGGCCTCGACAAAATTATTGAGCAACGCATCGGTCATAAGGGCGTCGGCTTTCATGCAACGGTGAAGAATAAGGCCGAAAAAGATGCCGGCGATTTATTCGCTCAGGTATTGCCCGAAGATTTGTTGTCCTTTGGTTTGATTCCCGAATTCGTTGGTCGTTTGCCAATGGTTGGGGCAGTACACAGTCTCGATAAGCCGGCGTTGATCAAGATCTTGACCGAACCGAAGAATGCGCTACTGAAGCAGTTCCAAAAGTTCTTCGAATTTGAAGATGTCGAACTCGAACTCACCGAAGAAGCGCTTGACGCCATAGCCGAACAAGCCCTCGGGCGCGGCACAGGCGCACGAGGACTGCGCGCAATTCTTGAAGAGACTCTCTTGAACGTCATGTACGACCTGCCGGGTCGTGCCGATGTGGCCAAGGTCATCATCGATGTTGATTCGGTCAAGTTGAAGTCGCCGCCAACATTGGTGATGCGTGCAGCGACACGAGTGGCTCGTCCACGTCGCGCCGCTAGTTGATTCCAGTCGTAGGGTTGAGGTCATGACGTACCAGCAGGCTTTGGCATATCTCGACGAACACGCCGGATATCAAAAAACTGGTCGTATCGACTCGCCCTCGCTTGACATGATTTCGCGGTTGTGCGAACTCATGGGCGAACCGCAACATTGTGCCCCCGTGGTGCACATCACCGGAACTAATGGCAAAGGTTCAACTGCGCAAATGATCACGCGACTCTTGATGGCGAGTGGTTTGCGAGTGGGAACCTACACGAGTCCTCACCTTGAGCGGGTTAATGAGCGTTTCACGATTGATTGCGAGCCAATTCCCGATGATGCGTTCGCCGAGCAGATTGCGGCGATCGCCGATTTAGAAATGCTGACTGGTTCGCGTCCTGGTTATTTCGATATCTGTACTGCTGCGGCGTTTAGATGGTTCGCCGACGAAGCAGTTGATGTGATGGTGATCGAAGTTGGACTTCTTGGTCGCTGGGATGCAACCAATGTTGTTGATGCCCAAGTTGCGGTGATTACGAATATTGGTCTTGACCATATGGAATTCGCCGGCCCAACTCGCGCTGATATTGCTCGCGAAAAAGCCGGAATCATCAAATCGCAAAGTGCTGTGATCTGTGGCGACACTGATGAAGAGATCGTCGAGATTTTCGCTCAGGCTGGCGGTGCTTCATTGCTGGTTCGCCAACGTGACTTTGACGTTGACTCAAATCAATTGGCACTCGGTGGACGCATGGTCGATGTTCGAACACCGACAACGATTTACCCCGAGGTGTTAGTTCCGTTGCACGGTCGCCACCAAGCTGAAAACGCGATCGTGGCGATCACTGCGGTTGAAGCATTTTTTGCCCGACCATTGGCAGCCGACATCATTGACGAAGCATTTGGCAATGTGTCAATGCCGGGTCGATTTGAAGTCATGGGCCATCAACCATTGGTCATCGTTGACGGCGCACATAATCCGGCTGGCGCCGACGTGTGTGCCGCAGTTTTTCTTGAGGATTTCGATCCGGCAGGCCGACGACTACTGGTCATTGGCTGTCTGAAAGGGCGCGATCCATTTGACATGTTGTCGGCTTTGCGAGCGGATGAATTTGATCTTGTGATCTGCTGTACGGCTCCGTCGCCGCGAGGATTGCCGGCCCAAGAAGTGGCCGAGGCGGCCCGTCGATTGGGATGCGATGAAGTTGCGACCGTCAACACCGTTGAGGCGGCTATTGACCGTGCCATGCAAGAAATCGGGCCCGATGATGCCTTGCTGATTACCGGATCGCTCTATGTAGTTGGGTCAGCCCGACCGTATTTGCGCCGACTACTGCCCTGACCCGAACAGCGAGGACGCGAACTGGGCGGTAGGGTTAGTGACCATGTCTGACCGTACCCTTGTCCTTTTAAAGCCCGATACCGTCGAACGCGGCCTCATCGGATCAGTTTTGTCCCGATTCGAAGCCAAAGGTCTCACCGTTGTGGCCCTGGAATTGCGTCAACTTGATGCCGACACACTGGCTCGCCACTACGAAGAGCATGTTGGCAAGGGCTTTTATGGCGAATTAGTGACCTTTATGTCGCGTGGACCCGTGGTGGCTTTGGTGCTTGAGAGCCCCGAAAATACCTGGGAAGTCGTCCGCAACATGATGGGCGCGACCAATCCTCGCAACGCTGCCCCTGGCACCATCCGTGGTGACCTTGGCATCTTGTTCACGGAGAACTTGGTGCACGGCAGCGATTCCTTGGCTTCGGCCGAGCGCGAGATCAGTATTTTCTTCCCCAATCTGTAACATTTCGGGGACCCCTGCTTTTTGGCAGGTGCCGCACGTCGTAGGAGGCTCTGGCCATGGCCCGCAGTAATCCGCTGGCCCTCGGGCGAGATATAGCAATCGACCTTGGAACAGCCAATACGCTGATCTATGTACGAGGTCAAGGTGTTGTTTTAAATGAGCCGTCCGTGGTTGCTCTTGACGTTTCTGATGGCAAACCCGTTGCAGTTGGCCACGAAGCCAAGCGCATGATGGGTCGTACTCCAGGGCATATTCGGGCTGTACGACCACTCAAAGATGGCGTCATTGCTGACTTCGATGTGTGCGAAAAGATGTTGCGCTACTTCATTCAAAAAGTGCACAGCAGTCGTTGGAGCAAGCCGCGCATGGTGATTTGTGTGCCGTCGGGAATCACCGGAGTTGAGCAGCGCGCTGTTCAAGATGCAGCTGAATATGCCGGAGCTCGTAAGCCCGTGCACATTATTGAAGAACCCATGGCGGCGGCTATTGGCGCTGACCTGGCAGTTCATGAACCAAGTGGCAACATGATCGTCGATATTGGTGGCGGTACTACCGAAGTCGCAGTGATTTCATTGGGTGGCATCGTGACCGCTCAATCGCTACGAATCGCCGGCGATGAACTCGATGAAGCGCTATTGGCCTATCTGAAGAAAGAATTCTCATTGGCGGTTGGTGAACGAACTGCCGAAGAAATCAAAATCCAAATGGGATCGGCTTGGCCATTCGAAGAGGAGATGACAGCCGATATTCGTGGCCGTGACCTGATTAGTGGTTTGCCGCGAACAATTTCATTGTCAACTGACCAAGTTCGTGAAGCCATCGCCGAACCTGTTGCTGCGATTGTTGATGCAGTACGCACAACGCTCGATAAAACCCCGCCCGAACTTGCTGCTGACATCATGCACCAAGGAATCACCATTACTGGTGGAGGTGCTTTGCTTGCTGGTATCGATCGTCGTTTGGCGCATGAAACTGGAATGCCGATCAATATCGCTAATGATCCGTTGTATTCGGTTGTTATTGGTTCAGGTCGGGCGTTGGAAAATATTGAGATGATGCGCGGTCTCTTGTCGCAGAGCGACGACTAGGTCGGGATCGGATCCATGCCGGTTTATTCGGTGAGTCGTCGTCGGGCCATCGCCCTTTTGGCTCTGTCTTCAATTTTGCTGATCACTCTTGATCTTCAGGGAAGCTCGGTAGTGCGCGGAGTGCGCAACATCTTCAGCACCATCTTTGAACCTGTTCAAAGTTCGGCACGTGTCATCACGAGGCCACTCGAAAATACCTGGCGTGGCATTACCCATTACGGCGACTTAGAAGCCGAAAACGAACGCCTCCAAGACCAACTTGATCAACAGGAGGGCGCATTTATTGCCGCTCTTGCAACTGTTCGTGATGCTCAAGAATTATTGGCGTTGAATGGTATCGACAACCTTGCTGATATCTCGTCTGTGACAGCCCAAGTGGTTGGTGGTACACCTTCTAACTATTCGCAAACAGTTGAAATTAATCAGGGCAGCGATCGAGGCTTGCGCGTGGGCATGCCCGTTGTGAACGCTGCCGGATTGGTCGGTCGAATTACTTGGGTTGACAACAATCGCTCGTTGGTGCTTCTTGCAAACGATTCGTTGTACGCAATCCCCGTTCAAGTAGTGAATCAGCCCGACTTAGTTCCAGCGACGACCACTACGTCGACAACATCAACAACCACGACGACCAGTACGTCTACGACAACAACAAGCACAACGACCACGACGTTTGCGCCAGCAGCGCCGCTCGTCACCACAGTTGTTGATCCAAATGCACAAACAACTTCCTCAACAACATCAACGACAATTGATTTTTCAGGCGTTGACTTTGGCGCTTTGGCTCCGACCACAACCCTTGAAATTGTGACGATTGCGCCCGGCACTACTGCGGGTGGTCCAACAACAACGATCAACTTAGACGATCTACCAGTTGCCGAGACTGGAATTTTCCGTGGTCGCGGAATTGACAACGCTCCAGTCGTTGAGTTCATCGATCAAAACTCACGTTTTGGCGAAGTTCAAGTGGGGGCGTTGGTCATTACTTCGGGTGGCTCACAAAGTTTGGCACCACGAGGAATTGTGGTTGGACGAGTCATCAAAATTGTTGAACGCACCGGGACCTCTGGTGCTGTGCTTGAAGTGCGTTTAACCGCCAAGTTAACTGCGCTGAACTTCGTGCGAGTCTTGTTGTATCAGCCCGTCGCTACAGGTACTCCATGATTGATTTTGTGAACAGACCCTTAGCGCGATTGCTCTTAGTGGGCCTTCCTGCTTTGGCACTGCAAACAACTTTTTTCGCCGATGTAAAGATTTTTGGCGTTGTGCTGCAGATTATGTTGGCTCTATCAATTGCCGCTGGTTTGGCGGGCGGATCTGAAAATGGAGCATTGGCGGGCTTTGTTTTTGGTTTGCTGTTCGATCTTGTTTTAACGAGTCCATTGGGGCTCTCGGCTTTGGTGTTCGGCGCAGCTGGATGGGGAGCGGGCTATCTTCACTCTCGCGCTCTCGAAAATCCGAAATGGTTAAATGCTTTAGTGGTGGGCCTCATGAGTGGACTTGCAACTTTTGTTTTGCCAGTTGTCGCCAATTGGATCGGTGTTGAGGGTTGGCTGTCATCTCGGCTGACCAAGGTGATCATTGTGGTCTCTCTCACTAACTTTCTCTTCAGTTTTATAGCAGTGCCGATTGCTCGATGGGCGCTCGCAGTGCGACGCAACGAACGGCTTGCTCCACCTGCTGAGGTCTTCTCGTAATGGCGATGCCACTCGTCACAAAACCTATGTCAGGCTATTGCGATGGCAACTGACAAACGCTCAAGTCGGTTGGCTGCCATTGGTGTAGTCGCGATGCTGTTGTTTGGCGCGATGGGCATGCGCATGTGGTTCTTGCAAGTGGTTGACTCGCCGGCCCTTGAACAAAAGGTGCAATCAAATAAGACTCGCACTCAAAAATTGTTACCTGAGCGTGGACGCATCTTTGATCGTTTCGGTCGCATTATGGCCGACAACGAAAAGATGTTGACGGTGACAGTGTCGTGGGAAGCATTGCGCGATCAAGCTGATCGGCTCGAACTATTTGGTCGACTTGCGCCGATTCTGCAAACAACGGTGACCGAATTAGAAACGCGCTACGCCGGGCCACTTGGTTCGGACGGCAAACCGAAGGGCTCAAAATATAGTCCCTTACTTCCGTTGCCAATACAAGAAGATGTCAGTGAAGACACTGCGATGTATTTGCTCGAACGCAGTGAAGACTTCCCCGGAATCGATGTCACAACCGAGTGGAAGCGCGCCTATCCCTACGCCCCAATCGCTGCGCACATCCTTGGTTACCTTGGAGCCATCACTCAAAATGACAGTGCCCAGTATCTCGATTTGGGTTACAACCTGAATGAACGAGTTGGTCAATTCGGTGTTGAAAAGGTGTACGAACGTTATTTGCGCGGAACTCCTGGCTATGTGAAGTACGAAGTCGACTCCCGCGGTGCAATTTTGCGGGTTATTGAACGAGTTGAGCCGATCCCCGGCAATGACCTGCAACTGTCGATTGATCTCAACTATCAGCAATTCGCCGAACAGGCTTTAGAAACTCAGCTTCGCCTACGTCGTTTTGTGGAGACCTGTCAAGCTAAAGATGCAAAGCGTAAGTCTGTCAAACCTCAGTTCCCTGATTGTCAAAACTTAAAGGCACCAGCAGGTTCGGTTGTCATGATGAACTACTCGACGGGCGAAGTGATGGCGTTAGCGAGTTATCCAACTTTTGATAATCGTTGGTTCAATTCCGGAATTTCCGGTGACAAATTCGCCGAGATTTTTCCTAAGACTGACGACCCCGATAAATCGCTATTGGTGAATCGAGCCATTCAAGGTCAATACAACTTGGGTTCAAGCTTCAAACCATTTGTTGCCTACGCAGCGCTCGATACTGGACAGTTGCCGGGTGGTTCTGAATATCGATATCTCGACCAAGGTGAATACACATTGGTCAGTATTGATAAAGAGACGTGTCAGATGATCAAGTGCATTTATCGAAATGCATTGTGCGGCGGTGGCAACTATGCATGTCGCTATGGCAAGGTCAACGTTGAAGATGCTCTTGCCGTTTCATCGGACACTTTCTTTTACAAGATCGGAGAAGAAATTTTCTCTGAACGTGGTGGTCAGCCAATCTTGCAAGAAGAAGTTCGTAAGTTTGGTTTCGGAAGTTTGACGGGTATTGATTTGCCTTTTGAGTCGGCTGGTCGGGTGCCCGATAAGGAAAGTAAAAAGAAGCTGGTTGAGAGTGGTGTCTTGATGGAAGGTGAAAGCACTAAGTATCTCGTCGGTGACAATGTGCAGTTGGCAGTCGGCCAGGGTCTCTTGGCAGCCACGCCATTGCAGCTAGCGCAAGCTTATGGAACTCTTGCAAATGGTGGCGATGTCAATCGTCCATTGCTCGCACTGGCATTGCTAGAACCGGGAACACCAAACTCTGATCAAGTAGGCGTCGCCGATCTTACAAAGTCAACAGTGGCGATCAATCTTGGTACCAAGGACACCATTCGTAGTTTGAATATTGCTCCCGAAGTTCTTGATCCGATTGTGCGCGGATTAACTCGAGTCATCACCGGCCCTGGTGTCTTTTACGATTCGTATCACTACACAACTGGTGAAAAACTCTTCCAGAGTTATCCCTACGAAGATTTGCCGATTGCCGGAAAAACAGGAACTGCCCAAGGTGCGGCAAGCTTGCCGTGGAATGACTCGTCTGCTTTCGCTGGATTTAGCACCGATCCAAATCAACCGTGGGTTGTCACCGCTTATCTTGAAAAGAGTGGTTACGGGTCAAAGGCCGCTGCGCCAGTTGTGAAGTGCATGTTTATGGCAGCGGCCGGTGCTGCGACAATGGCCGCAGTACTTCCATCTAATCCGCTCGACATCACAGCGACTGTTGCGGCTCCCGAACGTTCATTGCCAAGTAATCGTTGTCTTGGTGGAGCGGCATATGGTGGTCGCGACTGATGGCGTATCCCATTCTGAATCGTCGACCTCAGGGTCGTTTAGGAAATATCCGCTCAGGTCCTGGTGATCCGCGTCGCAATATCGATTGGACAATGCTGGCGCCAGTAGTGCTGCTCGGAATTATTGGGGCATTTGCGATATATAGCGCGACGTATTGGAAAGTTGATGCTGATCCGTATTGGTTCGCCGTTCGCCAAGTGACGTTCTTGATTGCGTCGGCTGTTGTTCTCGTCATTGTGATGGCATTCGATTATCAACTGCTTCGCGAGCGAGCATATTTCTTGTACGGATGTTCGGTTATCGGATTGTTGATGGTGCTATCGGTCGGTGCTCTGAAAGGTGGGGCCCGACTTTCTTTTGACTTTGGTCCGGTGGCATTTCAGCCTGCCGAATTTGCCAAGCCGGCAGTTCTGGTCGCGCTCGCCGCGTACTTCAGTGAGTCGCGCGAAGAAGACATGAGTTACTCAAAGTTCATTGGTGGCCTGGTGCTCGTTGGGATTCCGACGGCTTTGATCATCGTGCAACCCGACCTTGGTTCGGCATTCGTATTGATCGTGGGTTCGCTATGCGTCCTCGTGATGGCTGGAGCTCGGCTACGTTACCTGGCCTTAATCAGTGTGCTCACAGTTGGCACGGTCGCGGCAGCAGTCGTGGCTGGCATCGTTGACCGGTACCAGTTGAAACGTATTACGGCTTTTATTAATCAAAACTCTTCCGATAAGGACCTGGAGAAGTACGTCTTCCAAGTGCGTTATGCCAAGCGTGCCGTTGCCACAGGCGGTTGGTTTGGCAAGGGCTATCTGAAGGCGCCATTGACTAATGGCAAATTCATTCCGGTCCAACAAAGTGACTTCATCTTTTCGGCGATTGCCGAACAGTTCGGGATGATTGGCGGGGGAGTCGTGCTCGGCCTCTATGGATTGTTGCTTTTCCGTATTTGGCGAGTCGGGCACCTCAGCAAAGACCTTTTTGGTTCGTATATCTGCGCTGGCATTTTCGGCGTCATTTTGTGGCATGTTTTTCAAAACATTGGCATGACCATGGGCATCATGCCCGTGACTGGTGTGCCCTTGCCCTTTGTGAGCTACGGCGGGTCGTCGCTGCTGTCCTTTGCCATCATGGTGGGCCTGGTCGAAAGTATCCACATGCGCCGCATGCGTTGATCCTGCTGAGTCGGCCCGTGCCCGACTTATCCACAGGTGGTCTGTACTGATAAGCGACCCGACTTGGCGGTCTGACGGTACAATTCGCAAGTCATGACATCCCTGTGGTCGCGGCTAGAACCGCTTCTTGCTCGGGTGCGCAAACCAGCCCGCTATATCGGGTGCGAAGATGGAGCGATAGTTCCTCAGCACGGCCACGGAAAGGTGGCTTGGCTCCTCGCTTACCCCGATGTGTACGAGGTCGGCCTGCCCAATCAAGGGCTGCAGATCTTGTATGAGATTCTGAATGAGCGCCCCGACGCCGTAGCCGAGCGTACGTACGCGCCCTGGGTCGACCTTGAGGGCCTGATGCGCGAGCGGGGGATTCCGCTCTTTTCGGTCGACTCGCATCGTGCCGCCGAAGATTTTGACATCCTGGCTTTCAACTTGTCATCCGAACTGGTTTTCACGAATTTGCTGAACATGGTCGATCTCGCTGGGGTCCCAGTGAGGGCCGAACTCCGTTCGCCGACCGATCCGATCGTCATGATCGGTGGTCACGCCGCCTTCAACCCCGAACCCATGGCCGACTTCATTGACGTCGCCGTTTTAGGTGAAGGCGAAGAAGTCATCGGCGAAATCACCGAAGTTGTTCGTGAGTGGAAAGCATCGGGACGCACCGAAGGCTCGCGCCTTGCAGTTTTGAAAGCTCTGGCGCAAATCCCGGGCGTCTATGTGCCGTCGCTGTATGGCGTCGAGTACGACGGTGAGCACATTCGTGAAATCAAGCCGTTGTACGCCGGTGTTCCCGAGCGAGTTATGAAGCGCACCGTCTCTGATCTCGGTGATTGGGATTACCCGCGCAATCCGCTTGCACCAATTACTGAAGTCGTACATGATCGTCTTGCTGTTGAAGTTTTCCGTGGATGTACCCGCGGCTGCCGATTCTGCCAAGCCGGAATGATCACGCGACCAGTTCGCGAGCGCCCGGCTGAGCAAGTTCGCTCAATGATTGTTGATGGATTGCAACGTACGGGGTACAACGAAGTCAGTCTCACGTCGTTGTCCACCGCCGATTTCAGTGGTATCGAATCAGTCATTTCATCAATCGTCCCCGACCCGACCGCATGTGGTGCACCAACGGTCAGTTTGCCGTCGTTGCGCGTTGACGCTTTCACTGTTGGTCTCGCGGCCAAGGTTGCGGGCGGGCGTCGTAGCGGATTGACCTTTGCTCCCGAAGCTGGCACGTGGCGTTTGCGAACAGTGATCAACAAACTCATTACCGAAGAAGATCTGTACGGTGCCGTTGAATCAGCATTTGCTTCTGGATGGTCGCGTGCCAAGTTGTACTTCTTGACTGGTCTGCCCACCGAAACCGATATCGATACGCAAGGCATTATCGATCTGGCAGCCGGATGTGTCGCGGTCGGAAAGCGCCATACGGGACGAGCCAATGTGACCGTAAGTATTGGTGGATTCGTCCCTAAATCACATACTCCTTTCCAGTGGTTTGGACAGAACAGCGTTCCCGAATTGCGTCGCAAAATTGGTTTGGTGCGCGATGCCGCGACAAAAACCAAGGGTGTCAATGTGAAGTGGCACGACCCATCAGCATCGTTGGCTGAAGGTTTGGCAAGTCGTGGCGACCGCCGTATCGGAGCTGTCATTGAGCGCGTATGGCGCGACGGTGGCGTGTTTCAAGAGTGGTCAGAGTATTTCAAGCTTGATCGTTGGCTTGATGCAATGGCAGCCGAAGGATTGTCTCCTGATTTCTATATCACCAGACATCGTGACGAAAAAGAAATTTTGCCCTGGCATCACTTGTCAGCAGGCCTTCACCAAGATTTCTTATGGCAAGACTGGCGCGCCTCATTAAACGAGTTCGGTCTTGAAGATTGTCGTTGGACTCCGTGTTACGACTGTGGAGTATGTACCGGTGACGGACTTGAGCACATCGTTGCCTCACCTATTCCGCCAGCAGGCGGTAGCCAGGGGACTGGTCAAGATTTGTCACGCGGCGGAATCACTCCTGTGACATTGCGCAGTAAATCAAGCGTGGGTGCGTCATGAAGATTCGCGTGAGTTATTCAAAACTGGGCAAGATTCGCTTCACGGGTCACCGCGACGTGGCTCATATGTGGGAGCGCACGATGCGCAAGGCTGGAATCGCCGTCGCAATGTCGGTCGGTTTTACTCCTCGGCCGAAAATGGCTTTTGGTTTGGCACTTCCAACCGGTGCCGAATCTTTGATTGAACTGATCGACATCACTCTTGATCCAGCATCGGGAGTCACCGCCGACCAACTTGATTCGATTGCTGATCGGCTTTCGACGAGTTTGCCGGTAGGTATGAGCGTGACTGGCATTCGTGAATGTGCCGGCACCGAGGTTTCTTTGCAAGAAGGTGTTGTTGCGACAACGTGGGTCATGTTGGTCGCAGAGCCAGATGGTGGACCAGATATTGCATCCGCCATCGAACGTGTGAATAACAGCGCTGAGGTGCTGCTGTCGCGCGAACGCAAGGGAGAAAAACACTTGGACAATATTCGTCCAGGAATTTTGGAACTCCGTTCGGCTGACGCCGAATTGATGTCTTCGTTACCGGCTGACTGGATTGGTGAATCCGTTGGCCACGCAATCGTTGCAGTTCTCACCACCTCGGGTCGTGGGATTCGACCCACCGAGTTAGTCGAAGTTTTGGTACCTGAAAGTGATCCACCAATCAATCCCTGGGATCACCTCAATCGGGTACTTCGTATCAACCAATGGATTGAGCGAGACGGTGAGCGCGTTGACGTGCTGACCGGCCGCGCTGCGCACACTTCGGTGAGCGCATGAGAAAGGAACATCATCATGAACGAACCCTTATTTACGGATCCCGCCGACGAGCCAGATGTCAACAGCGAGATCATTGATTCAGCTGAGACTGGCGAGGTAAACGAGACCGGAGACAACGACGAAACAGGCACGAGTGCCAACAGCGCCTATAAAAAGCGGCGTCGTGGGTCACGAGGCGGCCGCAATCGTCCACGCCCGCAAGGCGCATCGTCAGATTCAGATGATGACGGCGATGAAGAATTTGACGAAGACGACGATGGCGACTTCGATGACGATGACGACGACAACTACGACGAACCAGAGCACGTCGCGACGCCAATCGCTGGCGTGCAAGACGATTTCGAGTTACCCGAGCGCATGAGTGAAGGTCGCGCCGATGTTGACGCGGCGACTGAGGCTTTGGTTCCGCGTCCCAAAATCGGTGACACTCGACCAAGTTCGGTGCCGGCGACTCCGCCCTTAAGTTCGACACCGTCTGGTGTGACGATGCCTGGAGGCACGCGTGCTGGGGGACCACGTCCCAACAACCAGCGCAAGGGCAAAGGTCAGCAAAACGCCAAAAAGAATGTCCCCAAAGATGCTTCAGCCCAAGATGGCGTGACACCTGATCAGGAAGCTGTAGTTGAAGGCGTTCCGACCTCTGGTGAGGCTGCTGCTCCGACTGGTGAATCAGCGAATGCCAAGAAGAAACGTCGTCGCAACAACAAGCCCCGTGGTGGTTCTGATATTCGTAACAACGACCGTTCAGATGCAGCCGTCGTTGAACGCCGTAAGGGTCGCGAGCGCAATGGTCGTCCGATCGGTCGCTACTTCATGGCTGTTCAGGTTCGTAACGACCTCACCCAGGTAGCGGTCATGGAAGGTCGCAGCCTGATTGAGCATTATGTCAGTCGTCCTGCAGACGACGTCGCTCAGATCCACGGCAACATTTATGTCGGCAAGGTCCAAAATGTTTTGCCCGGAATGGAAGCAGCTTTCGTCGATATTGGCACGCCCAAAAATGCCGTGCTCTATCGCGGTGACGTGCAGTACGACGCTGAAGACATTGTTGATAGCGAACCTCGGATTGAACAAATCCTGAAAGGTAAGCAACTCATTGTGTGTCAGGTCACCAAGAATCCGATCGGACTCAAGGGTGCACGACTGACTCAAGAAGTGTCGTTACCTGGTCGCTTTGTCGTGTTGATTCCGAACTCAAAGACTTATGGCATCTCGAAGCGTTTACCCGATGATGTACGTAAGCGTTTGCGTGGCATTCTCGACCGAGTGAAGCCGGCCGAGCACGGACTCATCGTGCGTACCGCAGCCGAGTCGGCGACCGAACATGAACTTCATGCCGATATGACCCGTCTGCTCGACCAATGGAACGCCATTGAGGCCAAAGCCGCCAAAGCTGGCGGACCGACCTTGTTATATCGCGAGCCACCGCTTGCAGTACGCGTGATTCGTGAAGAGTTCAACTCTGACTATCGCGGTGTCATTATTGACGATCATCAGTTATTCGAAGATGTGCATTCATATGTACAGGCGTTCAACCCCGAGCTCGCTGATCGTGTTGAATATTTTGATCCAGCCAATGAGGGACTCCCGATCTTCGAGAAGTTCCACGTGCACGAGCAGATCCACAAAGCCCTTGATCGCAAGGTGTGGTTGCCCTCAGGTGGCTCGTTGATCATTGAGCACACCGAAGCCCTCACCGTGATCGACGTCAACACCGGTCGCAACGTAGGTACCTCCAATCTTGAAGCAACGGTCTTCCAGAACAACCTTGAGGCGGCCGACGAGGTGGCTCATCAACTGCGCCTGCGCGATATTGGCGGAATTATCGTCATTGACTTCATTGACATGGAAATCAAGGACAATCGCCGCAAAGTTGTGGAAGCGTTCAAGACCGCTTTGTCGCGAGATAAGACCCGAACGCAGGTATTTGACATCTCCGAGCTTGGACTTGTGGAAATGACTCGCAAGCGAATCGGCGAGGGACTTTTGACGAACTTCGCTGGTCAGTGCCCTGAATGTCAGGGCCGCGGCATGCTCGTGAACCACGATCTGCTCAACTAATGAACGACATTAAGAAAGACGTCAAGATAAGTCCTGAGCAAGGCGTTGGTTTAGCCTCGTTGAGGCAGGTAGAGTCGCTATTCGCTATGTATGCAGTGATCGCAACCGGTGGCAAGCAGGTCCGTGTGGCCGAAGGCCAGCAAGTGCATGTTGAACTTCTAGGCCTCGAACAGGGTGCCTCGGTGGACTTCACGCCCGTGCTGGTCGTCGATGGCGACACCGTGCTTGCCACACCTACTCAACTCGCCGGATCAAAGGTCTCGGGTCGCATTGTCGGCTCGGCGTCAGGTCCCAAGATCAACGGCTTTACCTATAAGCGACGCACTAACCAGCGCCGTCGCTACGGGCATCGCCAGCACTACCAGGTGGTCGAGATCACCTCAATCGCGAAAGGCTGACACCATGTCAAAGACTAAGGGCGGCGGTTCTACACGTAACGGCCGCGACTCCAATGCACAGCGCCTCGGCGTCAAGTCCTTCGGCGGTACCTCAATCACCGCTGGAACCATTCTTATTCGTCAGCGCGGAACAACTTTCCATGCTGGCAAGAATGTCGGCCGTGGCGGCGATGACACATTGTTCGCTTTGGTTGATGGAACTGTTCAGTTCGGTACCCGCAAGGGTCGTCGAGTGATTGACGTCGTTCCGGCCGAATAATTTCGACACACTTTTGTTTTCAAACGACCGCCTTCGGGCGGTCGTTTTGTTTTGGTCAACTTGTCGTTAGACGTCAATGCCGCGGGGAAGTTGATCGGTGCTCCAACCAAGTAAAACTGCGCCTTGACGACACGCAAAGCGATCAGTCATTCCAGCGACGTATTCAACTGCTGAACGCTGGGCTTCGTTTGATCCACTGGTTGCGCGCATTGCTTCGGGCAAATGAATTGGTTGAGCAGTGTAAAACTCGACGAGTGCTCGTAACAGCGCGATGACTTGATCGGCTTGATGACGACTCTCTGGTCGTAGGTACACCTGCTCGTAATTGAATTTGCGAAAGGCAGCAAGGGCTTCAGCAATATCGGGTTCCATACCGATTCGCCCGCTGTTCATTGCGGCCCGGACCATTGATGTGATGAAAGTTCCAAGTTGTTGTGAACGAGTGGTTCCGCAACGTGATTTCACAATCGCTGGCAATTCATCAGGAGTCACAATTCCGGCATCGACGGCATCTTCAAAATCGTGACAGACATAGGCGATGCGGTCGGCCCAACTGACGACTTCACCTTCAGGTGTTGCGGGAGCTGGACGGCTCCATGAATGATTGCGAATGCCGTCGAGGGTTTCGCGACATAAGTTGAGCGGCACAAGCGTGACATCGGCACCCCAGAGCGCATGATCGAAGCCGTTGTCAATAAACGGTGCTAGTGCATCTTCGCTGGCATGTCCGCCAGGACCATGACCACAGTCGTGGCCGAGCGCGATGGCTTCGGTGAGGGTGACGTTGAGTCCGAGCGGTCGAGCAACCGATGCTGCCACTTGAGCGACTTCAATGGCGTGGGTGAGGCGAGTGCGCTGATGGTCATCGGGAAAGACAAAGACCTGAGTTTTGCCAGCAAGTCGACGAAATGCAGTCGCATGCAAAATACGGTCACGATCGCGCTCAAAGCATGTCCGTAAAGGGTCGGCTTCTTCGGGGATCGCCCGACTTCCCGCTTCGCTGGAACGGGTGGCGAGGCGACTCAGTGACGACTCCATGAACTCTTCGCGCTCGGCCCGCAAGCGACTGCCAGTTGACCCAGTGCCGGCCCACGAGTCGGTGTGGGCCAAGGTAATACCGACGGGCGACGGAGAGCCGCCCATTGTGCTTGCCCAGCGTTCAGCGCGTTCTTGCATATCGGGATCGACATGTATCGAGGGCGGTGACGATTGCGGAGTTGTTTGCTGGGGTTCATCGGTCACGACACAACAATACGTCGGGGGTGAGGCAACCAACGGGGGTATCGTGGTTGGGTAGTAGTGAGAGGTCCTGATGAGTCATTTCGTTGACGAATGCCAATTGAATGTGCGCGCCGGAGACGGTGGAGCTGGATGTGTGTCCTTCCGACGTGAGGGTCCCGAAGCCATGGGTGGACCAAACGGTGGAGATGGCGGCCAGGGCGGAGACGTCTGGCTCATTGCTGACCGCAACGTCGCCTCACTTTTGGCGTTCCGTGATCACCCACACCGAATTGCCGGCAACGGTGTTCATGGCAAGGGCAAAGACCTGCACGGTAAGCGTGGCGAAGTGATGGAAGTCCATGTTCCTGAAGGAACCCTGATTCGCGATATGTACACCGACGAAGTTCTTGCCGACCTCACCAACCACGGCGATCGTTGGCTGGCAGCTGGTGGTGGACGAGGCGGACGCGGTAACGCTCGATTCATGGCGAACCGCCGTAAAGCGCCGAGTTTTGCTGAGCAAGGTGAAAAGGGCGAAGAGCGCTGGCTCAAACTCGAACTCAAACTCATCGCCGATGTGGCGCTTGTGGGATTTCCTAACGCCGGTAAAAGCACGCTCATTAGCGTGATCTCAGCGGCCAAACCGAAGATCGCGGCGTACCCGTTCACAACTCTTGAACCAAACTTGGGTGTTGTGCGCATTGACAACGTCACTGAATTTGTTGTTGCGGACATTCCTGGTTTGATCGAAGGTGCAGCCGAAGGCAAGGGTCTTGGGCATCAGTTCTTGCGCCACGTTGAACGGGCTCGAGTGCTGTGTATTTTGATCGACCTTGCACCTGTCGACGACACATCACCGCAAGCACAACTTGATGTTTTGTTGCGCGAACTCGAGTCATACGATCCGCAACTACTTGAGCGTCCACGCGTCATTGTTGGTACCAAAACCGATTCTGCCACCGTAGAAATGGTGGATGAGTGGGACGGCATGCTCATATCAGCGATCACGAATCAAGGATTACGTGAACTCGTGGGTCGCCTTGCATCTCTTGTGCACTCGGCGCGACAAGAATTGCCAGTTCTTGAAGGCCGCGTGATTTTGAAGCCCGAATCAGAAGGTTCATGGGTCGAGAAATTGGGCAGTGGTGGATTCAGGGTGCATGGTCGTAAAGCTGAACGCACTGTTCACCTCAACGATGTAACTACGCCCGAAGCAATGTCGTATATCGAAGAGCGACTGAAAAAACTTGGAGTCCCACGACTGCTAGCTCGCGCCGGCGCAGTGACAGGTGATGTCGTGTGGATCGGTGAATTTTCATTTGATTACGCGCCGGAAATGTGAAGGCTGCCGCAATGCGTGTTGTCGCCAAGATTGGAACTTCCTCACTCACCGACGATGTCGGCGTCATTGATCGCGCCATGATTGCCAATATCTGTGAGCAAATTGCCCGTTTGCGCGCCGATGGTCATGAAGTAGTGCTTGTGACATCAGGTGCGGTATCGGCAGGAGTTTCTGCGCTCGGCATGAAAGAACGTCCGAGCGATATTCGAACTTTGCAGGCATTGGCAGCTGCGGGTCAGAGTCGACTGATGGAGGTCTACAACGCCGAGTTTGCAAGTCATAACTTGGTGGCAGCCCAAGTTTTGTTGGTGCCGCATGACTTTGTTGATCGAACCCAGTACTTACATGCTCGTGACACCCTTGAACGACTTCTTGAACTTGGTTGTGTTCCAGTCGTCAACGAAAATGATGCAATCGCCAATGATGAAATCCGCTTTGGCGACAATGATCACATTTCGGCATTGTTATCGCATCTGTTGAAAGCCGATGTGCTGATTTTGTTGACCGATATCGAGGGTCTGTATACATCTGATCCGCGCTCTGATGCATCGGCAACTCTCATCACCGATGTTTTTGAGGGCGACCCATTGATGAGCGTTGATGCTGGAGCCTCAGGATCAAATCGCGGAAGTGGTGGAATGGCGTCAAAACTCTCTGCTGCTCGTATTGCTTCCTGGTCAGGTGTACGCGCTGTGATCGCCAGCGCCGACATCGCCAACGTTCTCACTGACATTGTCGCTGGCGCTGTGGCCCAAACATCTTCGATCGGCACCACATTTCATGGCTCTGATCGCAACCTCTCGGCTCGACAATTATGGGTGGCATTTGCGAGTGAAGTCAGTGGGCGCGTTCATATTGATGCTGGAGCTTCGCAGATATTGGTTCGTGGAACCGTGTCGTTGCTCCCAGCAGGAGTCACTCAGGCCGACGGAGATTTTGAAGCTGGTGACACTGTCGAAATCATTTCGCATGATGGAGTTGCGATTGCTCGCGGTAGTGCTTCGATGTCGAGTGCACAAGTAACTCAATCAATTGGCCGTCGATCGACCGAACTTGAAGATGGATTTCCTCAAGTTGTCGTGCATCGTGATGCTTTAGTCTTGTTGCCCCGCTGAATTGCGGTTACCGATAAAGCGTTGACTGACTGAACGCAATCCCGTGACTTCAGGAACCCGTAAGAGTGTTAATGCGCCAAGGTAAACCAAAGTGCCAATAACTGTTCCGACTGAAATCTTCAGTAACGCACCAAAACCATGGTTGTTGCCAACGGGTTTGAGTGCAAGCCAGAGAACTACTCCCATGACAGTTGCTGCAGCCAACATGCGGGCCAAACTCATCAGAATGTCACCAACGGGGAAGGTGCGGACTTTGATCCGCAAGACATAGAGAGCGACGACAGCACCAATGATGTAGGACACAGCGAAAGCTACGCCCAGTCCGAGCACGCCGTATGAACGCACGAGGGCAAATGCCAAAATAATGTTCAACACGTTCTGCACTAGGTTGATCAAAAATGGGGTGCGAGTGTCTTGGTGCGCGTAGAAGCCGCGTAACGCAAATAGGTAAATCGAATAACCGACGAGACCCAGGGATAGGCCGGCTAACGCCCTTGAAGTTGTAACAGTTGCACTCGCACTGAATTCGCCATGTTGTAGCAGTGCGCCAATGATCGGTCGAGACATCACTAAAAATGCGAATGCTGCTGGGAATGTCAATAGTCCGACGAGGCGCAAACCAAATGCGGTGCGCTCAACAAAAGCATCACGATCCCGTCGGGCGACGGCTCGGGCCATTTCAGGAATGAAAGTTGTCGCGATGCTCATTGCTAGAAGACCGTGCGGAAAATAAAAGAAAGTTGTGGCTTTAGTGAATGCATCTTGTCCGCCACTACCTGGTTCAGCCAGATTCTTGACAACAATCACGGTTGCTTGATTGGCCATTACATAACCAAAAGTCCACCCGGACAAACGCATGAGATGCCGTACCGCAGGATGTCGAGGACGGAAGCGGAAGCGGAAATTCAATCCGGCTTTATGAAGTGCCGGCAAAAGTATGAGTGCTTGTAAAGCGATTCCGCCCGTTGCTCCTAATCCAAGAAGCCAACGGAATGACGGGCTATTGAGAACCTCGACGAGAGGAATCCCATTGTTGGGATGATGCAACAAAGTTGGTACGTAAAGAAGCGAACAAATAATGACGATATTGGCCAAGAGAGGCGACCATGCGGCCGCAAAAAAACGACGTTGTGCATTGAGCAACGAACCAAGTACCGCCGAGACGCCATAAAAAAAGATTTGCAGGAGGAAGATGCGAGTAAGTGCGGTGCCCACTGTGCGGAATTGATTGGCGTCAATGCCGGTAGCTGGGTTGAGTGAAAAAGCACGGAATACCCAAGGCGCAAAGAAAACTGCGATAGCGGTGATAACTGTGAGCGCAACAATTGCTGTTCCAACAACTGCTTCTGCAGAATCACGATCGTCATCTTCGAGCATGCGACTGAACATGGGGACGAGGGCTGCTGATAGCACTCCACCAAGAAGAAGTTCATACACGGCGTTAGGGGAGTTGTTGGCTCCGTCGTACGCATCAGCGAGCGCGGTTTGGCCGATGACGACACCGAATACGATGACTCGCAACATTCCAGTGAGTCGCGACAGACCAGTGCCGAGTGCAACGATGGCGTTACTTCGCAATAAATCTTTACCCATCGATGGAGTTGACAGACCCGACGAAGGCGTGGGCTCGCCAATCGCGGCGTCGTGCCCTGAGTGCGTCCCCTCGCTATTCATTGTTGTACAGGGTAGGTCGCGAAATAGGCGACTTTGACTCATTCGTGCGTCTGAATTCTTGAGTTTGGGTGCCAACTTGTAGGGTGAATGACATGGAACACCGTTTTTCTTCCGTTCAGCAGGTCCGCGACAGCCTGAAGGACGTCAACTATCTCGCCGATGATGGCATTGCGGGCGTCGCTTTCTTAGCTGATCGCCTCGCAAAGCCAATTTTGGTCGAGGGACCGGCTGGTACGGGTAAGACCCAGCTGGCAAAGAGCGTTGCTGAAATGCTCGGGGCTCGTCTTATCCGTTTGCAGTGTTACGAGGGTCTTGATGAATCAAAGGCCTTGTACGAATGGAACTACAAGAAGCAATTGCTGCGCATTCAGGCCGACAAGAACAGCGATTCATGGAGTGAGGTCCACGACGACATCTTCAGTCGCGAATTCCTGTTGACCCGTCCGCTTCTCGAAGCAATTAGCGCTCCAGATCCGGTCGTGCTGTTGATTGACGAAGTCGACCGCGTCGAAGTCGAAACCGAAGCTTTGCTACTCGAAATCTTGTCGGAGTATCAAGTTTCGATTCCTGAACTCGGAACAATCACGGCCACGCAGATTCCGATGGTGTTCTTGACCTCAAACAACACTCGTGAACTTTCGGAAGCCCTCAAGCGTCGTTGCTTGTACTTGCACGTTGATTACCCATCAATGGAACGCGAAAAAGAGATCGTTCTGGCGAAGGTTCCCGACATCACCGAGAACTTGGCCGATCAGGTCGCGCGCATCGTGCGCAGCATTCGTCAGCTCGATTTGAAGAAGGCACCAAGTGTGAGTGAAACCCTCGATTGGGCTCGCACCATGATGTTGCTCAACATCGATTCAATTGATGCGCAAACCGCCAAAGAAACGTTGCACGTTTTGCTGAAGTATCAGTCTGATATCGCCAAGGCTGCCAAAGAACTTTCTGTCGGCTTGACCTGACCAGAACGGTTGTCTGTCGCTCATGCTTGATCTACTTTCTGGCTTCGTTCAGGAACTTCGTAACGCCGGTTTGCCGGTTTCGTTGACGGAGAACCTTGACGCGATGGAAGCGGTTCGACACATTCCGCTCGAAGATCGAGACGCGTTCAAATACGCGCTCGGAGCAACGATGGTCAAGAACAGCGCCCACTGGCGTTCATTCGAGACTGTTTTTGAGGTGTATTTCTCGATGCGTGGACCCGAGTACAAAATCGGTGAGGGCACCGAGGACGAACTCGAGCAAATGTGGCGCGAGATGCAAGAGCAGATGCAACAACAGCAAGGCGAAGGTAAGGGCTCGTCCGGAGGAATGGACAGTCTGACGCCAGAAGAAATTGCGCAGATGTTGATGAAGGCTTTAATGAATGGCGATCAAGGTCTCATGCGGGCATTGGCCAAGCAGTCGGTTCAACGTTTCGCTGGCATGGAGCCAGGAAGGCCAGTTGGCGGCACGTATTACTTGTACCGCACCTTGCGCAATCTTGATCTTGACAACATGTTGCAAAAACTCATGGAAGCGAGCAAGCAAGAAGTCGGTGGCGAACTGACCGCACTTGAAGAGCGCCTTGAGAAAGATGAATACGAAAGTCGTATTGATCAATTCAAAAAAGAAATCGAAGCCGAAATTCGCCGACGCTTAGTTGCCGATCGTGGCGCCGAAGCGATGGCAAAAACTCTTCGCAAGCCGTTACCAGAAGATGTTGAATTCATGCACGCCAGTCGTGATGAAATGCAGGCACTAAAGAAATCGTTGTATCCGCTCACGCGTAAGTTGGCGGCTCGTCTGGCACGCAAACGTCGTCATGGTCGCAAGGGACCACTCGATTTTCGCAACACGGTTCGCCACTCACTTTCATATGGCGGCACTCCAGCAGAGCCAAAGTTCAAACAACCGCGACCGTCAAAACCCGAGCTTATGGTTGTCGCAGATATTTCTGGAAGCGTTGCCGCATTCGCTCGCTTCACATTGATGTTGGTCTACGCAATTCAGGGCCAATTCTCTAAAGTGCGTTCTTTCGTTTTCATTGACGGAATTGATGAAGTGACCGAGTTCTTTAAAGGTACCGACGACATCAGCGAAGCCATCCATCGGGTGAATACTGAAGCAGATGTTGTATGGGTTGATGGTCATAGTGACTACGGCCATGCCTTTGAAGTCTTCTGGGACAAATACGGCAAGGACATTGGACCAAAGACAACCGTGTTGTTCTTGGGTGATGCGCGAAATAACTATCACGCTTCGCAGGCTTGGGTGATCAAGGAAGTCCGCTCAAAAGCTCGCCAGGTGTATTGGTTGAATCCTGAACCAAAGTCGTATTGGAACACCGGTGACTCAATTGTCGGTGAGTATGCCGCTCATACCGATGGTGCTTATGAATGCCGTAACCTTCGCCAACTTGAAACTTTCGTGGAGAAATTGGCGTAGTCCCGTATGACGCGTTTAATTTTTGTTCGCCACGGCGAATCGCAAGTCACGGTCAACCGTGTTGTAGGTGGTCCCCGCTCATGTATCGGGTTGTCCGAATTGGGGCGTCGTCAGGCCGCGAATTTACGCGATCGTTGGATGCAAAATTCAGAGTTCACGCCCGACCTGGTGATCTCTAGTGCCTATCCGCGAGCAAAAGAGACTGCCGAAATTGTTTTGCCGGCATTCGCTGGGCAATCCATAGAAGTAATCCCCGAATTCGGAGAGCATGACCCCGGCCCGCAATGCGACGGTTTGGCCTACGCCGAATTCACCGAACGATTTGGTGATCCCGATTGGGAAAACGATCCGTACGGAGTGACTTTCCCAGGCGGAGAGACGATCGCCGAATTCCAAATTCGTATCGGGGCAGCGACTCGTGCGTTGATTGAACGAGTGGGCAATGGGACAGCCGTTGTTTTTTGTCATGGTGGTGTTGTTGACACTGTGTTGCGCCAGGCATTACGTACCTCCGGTACTGGAATCTTTGAAATCCATACGAAGAACACATCAATTACCGAATTTGTGATTGTGCGTCCAGGCCGTTCGCGTCTCGTGCGTTACAACGATGCTGCGCACACAGCCGATTTACCTGTATCGACTAATCGTCCCGAAGATTTCTGATACAAAGATCACTCATGAGTGAATCGCAGCGCCCCGATGTCATTGTGGTTGGCGCTGGCTCGGCCGGTTGCGTTTTAGCTGATCGCCTCTCACGACGTGGATTGTCGGTTCTCGTACTTGAAGCCGGCCCGGATATTGCAGTTGGTGAGACTCCTGCAGGTATTGACGGGAATTCCTTTTTTGCTGCCCTTGAAGAACCTGGTCGTCGCTGGCCCGATCTCGTAGCCCAACGCGTTGTCGGACAAGAGCGCCGTGAATATGCGCGCGGTCGGGGAGTTGGCGGATCATCGACAGTCAATGCAATGATCGGATTGTGGGGCGAAGTTGAGGACTACGACTCGTGGGAGCGCGACTTCGGTTGTGTTGGTTGGTCGTGGCGTGATGTTGAACCATATTTTCGGCGAATAGAAATTCCGTTGACTCAAGCTGATGTCGGTGCCTCGTCGCGAATCGGTGCTGGATTGTTTGAAGCGTGCCGAACCGAAGGATGGTTGTGGCATCGAGGTCCGTATCCACTTGGTGCAGTGGGTAGCGATGTCGGGCCGGCCATGTTGACCCGCAATCAAGATGGTCATCGAGTATCAGCTGCAGATATCTACTTGAATCGGGCTCGGCAACGCCCGAACGTGCAAGTTGTCTGTGATGTGGTTGTTGATCGCGTTGCCATAGAAGAAGGTCGAGTAGTTGGAGTCGTGCTTGCCGATAGCACGTTTATCGCGGCAGCAGAAGTTGTTGTCGCGGCTGGCGCAATTCATTCACCGGCGATTTTGTTACGCAGCAAAATTGATCGACCCGGAGTTGGCCAAGGCCTTCAAGATCACCCATCTGCACCTTTAACAATTGCGCTCGCCGAGTCTTGCTCTCCCGATGAATTAGCCGTGACTACATTGGCCCGATTCACTTCTGGTTTTGAGCCTGCCGATTTGCAATTACTTCCTATTGATCATCTGGGTCAAAGTTCTGAGGGCTACGGATTGTTGAGCGTGGCTTTGATGTTGTCGCGTTCGCGCGGACATATTGAGTTGGCATCACTTGACCCGCTGGTTGATCCGATCGTGAATTTCAATTTGTTGGCCGATGAACGCGATATTGAAGCGCTGTCGGTTGGAGTTGAAGTGGCTCGCCACTTGCTTGAATCACCAAGCCTCAAGCGAGTCGCTTCAGAAGTTTTCATTGATGATGTCGGAACCCCATTGTCGGCGCTTGGCAATAGTGCTCATGAGGTTGCTGCTTGGTTGAAATCGCGTACCGGCGATTACGTGCATGCAGCCGGAACCTGTGCCATGGGTGCCTCAGGGAACGAGGCGGCGGTGGTCGACATGGCTGGGCGGGTTCATGGCTTGAAGAATTTGCGCGTGTGTGACGCATCAATCTTCCCAATGTTGCCGCGTGCCAATACCCATTTCCCAGTCATGATGGCGGCCGAACTCATTGCCGATCGCTGGTAAGCCGATCGTTAATAATTAGGCAAAATGACGCTCGAAGTACTGTGCCATACCCCTTGGGCAGGGTTCAGTTATGAACTTCCCGAACCAGCCACGCCGCACCAAAATCCACCTCGCTCAGCTTGCCCCAGCCTCGCCTGACAGTTCTTCAACCTTGATCGATTGCGGGACGTGCGTGATGCGTGAAACCGATGCCTGCGCCGATTGCGTCGTTACTTTCTTGTTCCAAGAAGCGGCAGACGAGACCGAAAACGACGAAACTTGCCAGGTCGGAGCCGAGTCCATGGCAGTTGTGTTCGATATCTCAGAAATTCGGGCCATGCGTGCCCTCGCTGAGGCTGGTTTAGTGCCTACGCTTCGTCATCGTGCGTCGGGTTAAACGAAATAGTCCTCCAGTTGATACGACTGACCCTGCATATCTTGAATCCCTCCTGCAATTTGCTCGTGAGCTCGGACTTGACCGAGTAGGAGTCACTGATGCCTCGCCTCTCAGTCGAGCGCGAGTTGCTATTGATGATCGCAAGGCCCGAGGGCTGAGCGACACCATGGGATTCACCTATCGCAATCCATCGCGCTCGACCGATCCCAACACCGCTGTTGAGGGAGCGCGTTCGATCATTGTGGCGGCACGCAGCTACCACTCCGATCAACCTGATCATCCGGGCGGTATCTCGGCCCGCGTGGCGCGCTACGCGCAAGATGATCACTACACGCCTTTGCGGAAAGCTCTACAGAAAGTCGCTTTGCGGTTGCGCGCTGATGGCTATCGGGCCGTGGTCTTTGCCGATGAAAACAACTTGGTCGATCGCGAAGTGGCGTATCGCGCTGGTCTTGGTTGGTTCGGGAAGAACGCCAATATTTTGCTTCCTGGCGCTGGCAGTTTTTTCAGTTTGGGATCAATCGTGACGACTGCAGTGTTGGCGCCTGCAACACAACCTGCGCCCGACGGATGCGGAACATGTCGCGCGTGTTATGACGAATGCCCGACTCAGGCCATTGTTGCCGATGGGGTCATTGATGCACGCCGATGTTTGGCGTGGTTAGTGCAAAAGCCCGGCGTCTTTCCACGCGAGTTTCGAGTGGCATTAGGCGATCGTTTATACGGATGTGATGATTGTCAAACCAGTTGTCCGCCAACGGTCAGACTGCATACGCGTCATCACTCGCGGACCGCGCCCGTAGCGGGACCAGGAGCATTTGTTGACGTGATTGAACTTTTGAATGCGTCCGATGAAAGTTTGTTAGACAAATTTGGCAGTTGGTATCTAGCTGAACGCGATCCACGTTGGTTGCGTCGAAATGGCCTCATCATTTTGGGAAATATTGCGCCGGTCAATCATCCTGCCCTCGATAATTCAGCCATAAGTCCTGTTGAGCAACTGTTGCGCCGCTACCTTGGAGATATTGATCCGATGCTTCGACTTCATGCCTTGTGGGCCGCGGTCCGTTTAGGTCGCCGTGATCTTGTTGAGTCACTCGCGGTTGATGCTGACGAATCAGTACGCGATGAGTATTCGCAGATTGATTCAATTCCCGTTCGAACGGTGACCTCATGAAACATCTTCTCGTCACCAATGATTTTCCGCCCAAGATTGGTGGGATTCAATCGTTGCTGTGGGAGTGGTGGCGTCGACTTCCGCCTGATTCTTTTGCGGTGTTAACCAGTCCCTATGAAGGCACCGCCGAGTTTGATGCGGCCCAACCTTTTCATATTGAGCGCACCAAAGAATCGGTACTTTTGCCTCATCCATGGATGGTGAAGCGCGTCAATGAAATGGCCAAACGAGTTGGCGCCGACCTCATAGTTCTTGACCCAGCAGTTCCGCTTGGAATCATTGGGCCATATCTAGATTTGCCATACGACGTGGTTTTACATGGAGCTGAAGTCACTGTTCCTGGGCGAATTCCGGGATCGAAGCAGATTTTGGGACGGGTACTACGTCACGCGCGACATGTTGTTGCTGCCGGTGGATACCCCGCTGCCGAAGCGGTACATGCTGCTGGTCGCGAGTTGCCAATGACGATTGTTCCGCCAGGTGTTGACGGTGAACGTTTTGTTCCGTTGAGTGCCCAAGATCGCTCACAGGCTCGACATGATTTCGGTTTCACCGACAAAACTGAGTTGATCGTCGGAATTAGTCGACTAGTTCCACGTAAAGGATTCGACACCGCGATTCGGGCTGTCGCCAAGTTAAAACATTCGCGACCAAATCTCGTTTTGGCAATCGCTGGATCTGGGCGCGATCGCGAGCGATTAGAAAAACTTGCACGCGAACTCAATGCGCCGGTCACATTTTTGGGACGGGTTGCCCACGATGACCTACCGCGTTTGTATGGATGTGCCGATATCTACACGATGCTGTGCCGCAATCGTTGGGGCGGTCTTGAACAAGAAGGTTTCGGCATCGTCTTTGTTGAGGCCGCGGCATGTGGCATACCGCAAATCGCGGGATCAAGTGGAGGAGCTGCTGAGGCAGTTGCTCATGGAGAAACTGGATTTGTCGTTGACGAATCTGAAGATGTCGAAGCCGTCGCGAGTTACATGGAGACGTTGTTGAACGATCCAGATTTGCGTCGGCAGATGGGAGCGGCGTCGCGCGAGCGGGCTATCTCAGAATTTTCCTACGAGATGCTCGCCGAGCGACTCGGTCATGTTTTCGGAGTCTGGTCGTGAGTGGTAAAAATATTTTGCGATTCAATGTTGTGGCAACAGCAGTATTCAGTGTGTCGGCCATAGTCGCCGCGGTTGTGTTTGACGGTTTCGCCAAGACCCAGGGCGTCATCGTCGCGCTCTCGTTATTCACGATTGGTATCGCCGCGTTTCTTTGGGGATATTGGACTGCGGTACAAAAAAGCCGCGAATTAGAAATATCTGTCGCTGAGATGTACTTTTTGTTGGGGCGTGCTATTCCCAAGAAAGTTAAAATCGTGATGCATTCCTGCTTGGCTGCGCAAAGTGTGATTGCCATCGCAACGGCGATTGCTCGTCCGAGTACTTTGCAAGAGGGAGCTCAGAATTCAAGCCGCGGGTCGACATTGGCCTTCGGAGTTCTAGTCCCGATCTTGGGACTTGGACTGAATGGATTGTGGGCAGCAACTTATGGATCTTTTGGGGCTCGCCGGCTGAAAGGTGACTCTTCCCCAGCCGAGAGCCACCCCGATGACCGTCAGATCGGCTAGAACATAGTCATGGCTGACACAGCGTCATTGACGATCACCATTCAGGCTCCCCATGAAAGTTGTTGGGCGATTGCAACAGATTTTGAGCGTTACCCCGAATGGGCCAAAGATGTGAAATCTGCAGTTGTGCTGACGCGTGACGATCAGGGACGTGCCACTCAAGTCGAATTCCGTACCTCGGCACTTGGTCGAAGTACGCATTACACCTTGGCGTACGACTACAGCGCCGCTCCTGCTCGATTGTCATGGCACATGGTGTCAGGTGACATTATGCGGGCGGTCGACGGTGCCTATATGTTCTCGCCAGATAATTCAGGTGGTGTGGTTCTCACGTACAACTTGTCAATTGAACTTGTTGTTCCGCTTCCGGGTTTTGTGAAGCGACGTGCCGAAGTTCGGATTCTCAACACTGTGAAAGAGTTGAAGGTTCAAGCAGAATCCAATCGGTGAAGGCAAAGTTATGCCTATAGCGAACGGACGTCGCGCCGGGATTGATGTCGGTGGAACCAAGTGCCTTGGTGTTGTCTGGCAAAACGGAAAAATTGTCCAAGAGGTACGCCGTGATACACCAAAGGGTGCCGACGACATTATTGACACCCTCGTTTCTATTGTTCGTGAACTGGGCAAGGTTGATTCGGTAGGTATTGGAGTCCCTGGGCTCGTGACCCGACAAGGTGTATTGCGGGCAGCTCCCAATTTGGTCGATATCGCTGATTTTGCCGTAGGCCCAATTCTGCAGGACATTTTGCACTGCGACATTGCGGTCGAAAACGATGCGACATGTGCTGCTGTTGCCGAATGGTCCGCTGGCGCAGCACAAGGAGTTGATGATGTTGTCGTCGTGACCCTTGGTACGGGCATTGGTGGCGGACTTGTTACTGGTGGACGTTTGGTGCGCGGCACTCATGGTTTTGCTGGCGAAATTGGACACATGGTGGTTGATCCTTTAGGTCCAAAATGCGTGTGTGGACAAAGGGGTTGTTGGGAGCGGTATGCATCTGGGAATGGTTTGGCTTACCTCGGTACTTTGGCAGCTGAACGAGGACAAGCCCACATGATTCAAAATCTGGCCGGTGGAAGCACGAATATTCGTGGTGAGCATATTCGTGAAGCAGCCCTTCTTGGTGATGATCAAGCCTTGGCGGTTGTTGATGAGTTCGCGCGGTGGGTGGCACTCGGATTATCAAACCTCACCAATTTGCTTGACCCGTCAATGCTCGTGATCGGCGGAGGACTAGCAGGATCGGGAGATCTATTTCTTGAACCGATTCAACGCTGGTTTGTTGATTTGCTGTATTCACCCGAGTTGCGAGCCCACCCAAAACTCGTACTCGCAAAATTTGGCGAACAAGCCGGTGCAATCGGGGCAGCCTTATTGCCTGAATATGCACACAATTCAGACATCTAATGTTCACGGCAGGGTGCCGTCTGACTGGTTAGTGTCAAGGCGTGCAAACTTACGTCTTACGTCTGTGGCTTCCTGATATTCCAGGAACACTCGGTCGAGTGGCTGCTGCTATTGGGCAAGCCGATGGTGACGTGATCGGAATTGAAATCCTTGAACGTGGTGCTGGTATGGCAATCGACGAATTGATCGTGGCATTACCGACGCAAGGGTCCACTTCACTTGATGAAGCGCGCCATGAAGAACTGAGCCTGGAGAAGTTGATCAGTTGTGTGAGTCAAGTTGAAGGTGTTGCTGTTGAAGACGTGCACCGTGTCGCTGAGGACCGCCCAGACCAGAGTGTTTTGGCGCTCGACACTGCGGCACGCATCATGGAGACTCCTCGCGATGAGCGAACTGAGGCGACCTGCGAATTGGTTCGTGACATGCTTGAAGCAGATTGGTGCACGGTTGTACCGAACGGTGCACAATCACCGCTTGCTGTTTCAGGAGATGTTCCCGACCTGCCGTGGGTGATGGCGTTCTTGGGTGGCATTAGTCATCTTGCGAGTGATGCTCAGCACGAACATACGCCGGCCGATGTGGCGTGGGCTCCTCTTGATTTACTTGATGCTGCGGTTGTTGTCGGACGTCAACGCGGGGCTTTCCACTTACGTGAACGTCAACATCTCACGTTGATCGCTCGCATCGTGAGTTCTGCGTTAGCCAATGGTTAGTCAATGGTTAGTCGCCAGTTGTTGATTGTGGATGGTCAGCCCAGTCGCGTGATCGGGCCACTGCATTCAGCCAAGTTGCATGCAGTGCATCGGCAAAGACTCTTTCGATTGACTCTGGTTCATGAGGTGTGATGACGACGTCGCATACCCAACGTTTGCTGAGCGCATCAAGTGATGGCCAAATATTTTCGGCGAGTCCGGCAAGAAAGGCCGCACCGAGAGCAGTCGTTTCTTGATCAATCGGTCGACGAACTGTGATTCCTAGTTGATCGGCTTGCAACTCAAGCAAAAGGTTCATGACTGAGGCCCCACCGTCAACGCGTAGTTCGGCAATGCGAGTACCACTTGCAAGTTGCATTGCCTCAACAGCGTCTCTTGTTTGCAAGGCCATCGCTTCGACAACTGCCCGAGCGATATGGGCACGGTTAGTTCCGCGGGTAATGCCGATCAGAGTCCCGCGCGCATAGGGATCCCACCAAGGACTACCTAGGCCAGTGAATGCTGGGACTAAGTAAACGCCGCCGTTATCGCTCACTGATTCGGCGAGCGGTCCAATGTCAGACGAAGAGGAAATGATTCCAAGTCCATCGCGCAGCCATTGAACCGCTGCGCCGGTGACAAAGATCGCCCCTTCAAGCGCATAGGCCGTCGTGATCGTGCCGTCGGGATGAGCGATGCTCCATGCGACCGTGGTGAGCAAGCCTGGCGTTGGTTCGGGACATTGTGAACCAACGTTCATCAAGATGAAACTTCCAGTGCCGTAGGTATTTTTGGCCATTCCCGTTGAAAAACAGGTTTGACCAAACAGCGCCGATTGTTGATCGCCGGCAATTCCAGAAATTGGAATCCCCATGGGCAGTTCGGGCGAGGCGGTCGTTCCGAATCGACCGCTTGACGGAAGGACCTCTGGAAGAAAAGTCAGAGGCACGCCAAGCAGTTCACTCATTGTTGAACTCCACTCCAACGTGCGAATATCAAACAACATTGTGCGACTGGCGTTTGAAGGATCGGTTGCAAATACTTGACCATGTGTCAGTTTCCAAAGAATCCAACTGTCAACAGTGGCAAGTGCCAGATCGGCTGAAGCAGGGACCCCATGGTCGAGCATCCATGCCATTTTTGTCCCGGAGAAATACGGATCGAGAACGAGACCTGTAATTGACCGAACTGTTTCTAAATGGCCGTCGTCAGTGAGTCGCTCGCACATGGGAGCAGTGCGTCGGTCTTGCCACACAATTGCGCGACCATGGACCTCGCCAGTTGAACGGCTCCATGCAACGACGGTCTCGCGCTGATTGGTGATTCCGATTGCAACGGGAACTCCAATTTTGCTGACAACTTCAGTGAAGGTTTCAACAACTGCCCGCCAGATTTCTTCCGCATCGTGTTCAACCCAACCTGGTTCAGGGAAGTGTTGCGTAAATTCTCGATACGCCGCAACGACTTCGTGGTCTTCAACAAATACCGCACGGCATCGCACACCGGTGGTGCCAGCATCAATAGCCATAATGTACGGTGAGCCACTCATGGTTATCGCTTTTTACGCTTGTTGGAACGATGTTGCGACGGGCCAGTTGAGGTGCGGCTGGTCGGTGCCGGTCGCGTGCGGCTTGTAGTTGTGGTTGTAGTTGAAGTACTGGAATTGCTTAACGCTCTTCTGCGGGCACGAGGCGCGCGAACCGGAGTTTGACGACGTAGATCGCTGAGTGTCTTGCGTTGATAGCCCATTTTGGCGAGTGCTCCACCAAAGATGAGATACATCGGGAATGAGGCAGCAAGACCAGCGATTGATCCAACCGACACATTGTCGCGGAGGAAAATCAAAAACACTGCCGCCATCACAACGGCGTACACAACCCATTCCCGAGTCAGTCGTCCCCAGTTGACAGTTCTTGTTGAATCCCAAGCCATCCCTTCATTGTTTCATGCCTAGGCTGAGGGGATGCGCATCGGAATCATGACAGGTGGAGGGGATTGCCCAGGTTTGAACGCAGTCATCCGAGCGGTCGTCCGTAAAGGTCTTGCCACTTACAATGACGAATTCTTAGGTTTTCTCGATTCGTGGGATGGGGTGATGGAGCAACGTTATGTTTCGCTGCAGGAGTCCGATGTTCGAGGACTCTTGCCACGAGGGGGAACGATTTTGGGTACTCGCCGCGGTAGCCCATATGACACCGCTGATGGTGTTGATCGGGTTCGGAAATGTTTCGCCGAACAAAAGCTTGATGGACTCATTGTCATCGGTGGAAATGGGTCATTGACCGTCGCATCATTGATTTTTGAGCAAACTTCATTACCCATCATCGGAGTGCCAAAAACGATTGACAACGATGTTTATGGAACCGATCTCACATTTGGGTTTCATACCGCAGTGCAAATCGCAACTGACGCGATTGATCGATTGCATACAACTGCTGAAAGTCATGACCGAGTGATGGTCGTTGAACTCATGGGCCGAGACACCGGCTGGATTGCTTTGTACGCAGGTATTGCTGGCGGAGCAACGGTGATTTTGGTTCCAGAAGAACCCTTTGACATCAGCAAAGTTTGTGAACAAGTTGCTAACCGGCATAGGGGTGGGCGTTACGCATCAATTGTGGTTGTGGCGGAAGGTGTTCAGCCAATACCGGGAACCATGAAGTTGCCCGAATACGAGCATGACCAAATTGGTCGACCGCGGTATGGAGGAATTTGCGTGACGATCGCTCAAGAAATTGAATCTCGAACTGGCTATGAATCGCGTGTCGTGCAGATTGGTCATGTGCAGCGAGGCGGTACTCCGACTGCATACGACCGGATTCTTTCAACTCGTTTTGGTCTTGCCGCTGTTGATGCGCTGCATGATGGTGCAGTTGGTCATATGGTCGCATTGCGTTCATCTCAGGTCACAACGGTTCCGTTAAGCGAAGTTGTCAACAAAGAGCGACCGATTGACCTGAATCTCTTTCATGAAATCGGCTCGGTTTTCTTTGGCTAATACCGTGAAAGCAATTATTCGTTAAGCGAGTTCACTATGGCTGGGAAAGCCGGTTGACTGCTGATAACTCGACCCGGAAAGTTATAGGCAGTTAAAGGTTGAGACGTCAGCGATCCGTCACCTTTGGGCCATTCGTTGACTTCTCCGTTGACGACAATGATGACTCGCTCAATGCCAGGAATATCACACAAAGTGAGAACAATTTGGGCAATAGAAGAGACAAGGTCATCGCCTGTTGCTCTGAAGATTTCATTGGTGAGATCAACCTTCACCAAATCATTAGCAACGTAACGGGCTGATAAGACTTCAGTTGACGCGGGAATGGCGCTACGGAGTCCGGCGTCTTGTTCGGTTTTGGTGGGGCCGCTGAGCAGAACTTGGACGATGTTGAATGGATCACTCGAGATAGTGCGTTGCACGCCAATGAGCACCGATCCACCGGTGCTTTCGGAACGCTGAAGGTAGACGCGTCCGAAGCCGACACCAACTTCGTTTGAAGAAGTTGCTTCATTCAAATTTTGTTGCTGTGACTCAGGAATCTTTCGCGATTGAGTCTCGGGTCCGAATGAGCAGCCCGCAATAATCGCGGTGAAGAGCGCAGCGCCAATGACGGCATGAATGACTTTCAACTTGGGATAGTTCACTTTCATACCCGCTCCGCTGGCAACTCAATGATGAAGCAGGCGCCATCAAGACCATCAAGGCGATCTTCAACCCACACTCGTCCGCGATGTAATTTGATGTGTTCATCGACAAGAGCGAGGCCTAAGCCGGCGCCTTCGGATCCACTACGACGTCCAGCGATTGAGCCGCGCGCAAACCGTTCAAAAATGAGATCTCGTTCGTCCTGTGGAACGCCAGGACCATGATCTTCGACGGTGATCCAAATTTGTGACGGAGGATCTTCGTCGTCGGGGACAAAAACCGAAATCTCAAGTTCGCCACCACCATATGCTCTGCCGTTGTCAATGAGATTCGCAACAACTCGAGCGAGGCGGCGGCGGTCTCCCTTGATCATCATTTCTTCGGCAATTTCAGCAACCAGAATTCGTGTGTCCGGCGCGCTACTGATCGCAATTGCTTGACGCACAAATTCGCCGACTAGTAGTTCGTCAACGTTGAGTCGGATTCCGCCGGCATCAAAACGTGATATTTCAAGTAAGTCCTCAACAAGTCCTTGAAAACGGGCCACATCGGCAACGAGCAGGTCGAGTGCAACTTGAGCGCGTTCGGGCATCTCATCGCGACGTGCTTGCATGACTTCAACCGAAGCGGCGAGAGTCATGAGTGGCGATCGCAATTCGTGACTGACATCGGATGTGAAACGAGTGTCGCGTTCAACACGTAATTGCAATGCGCTTGCCATGTCATTGAATGAGGAAGTAAGAACTGCAAGATCGGGGTCTTCAGTTTCCTCGAGACGTGTATCAAGTCGCCCTCCAGCGATGGCCTGTGCTGCTTGACTCGCAGCAGTGAGCGGGCGCACGGCTCGTGAAGCAGCAATGGCTCCAAGAACAATGCCAAGAAGTGTCGTGATGCCAGCGGCGAGAACGAGGGCAAGGTTGACGCTGTTCAGCGTTGAACGCACATCATCAACCGAAGGAAATTCGAAGTAGGCCGCGTCGACTGAATCAATCGGAACTCCGACAGCGAGCACCAATTCGTTTTCGACCTCAATTCGCATTGTCGTTGGTTGACGATTTTGAAGTACTGCATTGAGGAACGACGGGGGGATGACGGACGACGAAAACCGCGCATCATTTCCGGTCCAAGTTCCACGAAAATAGACAAGTGGACGATCTGCCCCAAGTCTTTCGAGCACAGTTTGGATATTGGTCGGGTTTGATCGGAGATCAACTGCAAGGCGAGAGGCGTTGGTATACGTTTGATCAATAGCGCTTCCTGTTCGTTCATCGACCAAATTTGAACGAGTGAAGTTGAAAGTCGCAAGCGCCAAAAAGAGTGAGAGCGCCAAACTGCCGAGGCCAAAGGTCAAAAGAATTCGACTACGTAATCCCATCGGGCGAATACGCCAACGGCGCGTTGGACCATCTGATCTCATGGAGCGAGCCTTGGCTACCTGCGGCTCGATCATGTCTGGCTCGATTGTCACCAAGTATCAAGCCTGTAATCGGTAACCAAGGCCACGTACTGTCACGACGTGACGTGGGTTGGCAGAATCACTTTCAACCTTTGTGCGAAGTCGACGGATGTGAACATCAACAAGACGCCCGTCGCCAAAGTAGCCGTAACCCCAAACATGATCAAGAAGGTGTTCACGACTAAAAACCCGTCCAGGATTTTGCGCGAGTTCACACAACAATCTGAATTCTGTTTTCGTCAAATGAAGTTCGGTACCCGAGCGCAAAACTTTACCTTCGTCAGGAATGATTTCGAGGTCGCCGAATATGAGTTTTGGATGAGCGGGGTGAGCCGGGCGGGCTCGACGCAACAACGCTCGAATCCTTGCCGAGAGTTCTTTAGGCGCAAATGGCTTAGTGAGGTAATCGTCTGCTCCAGCTTCAAGACCGGCGACGACGTCATGAGTGTCGGCTCGTGCCGTCACCATCACGATCGGCACATCACTGGCTCGACGAATAGTACGACATAATTCAAAACCGTCGATTCCGGGCAGCATGATGTCAATAAGGACGACATCGGCCGGTTGACGTAGGAATAAGATCGCGGCTTCTTCGCCACTTGCAGCTTCGTCGACGGTCCAGCCTTCGTCTTCAAGCGCCAACTTGACAGCAGCGCGAATTCGTTCATCATCTTCAACAGCAAGGATTCTTGTTCCCACGACTACATCTTGCCCCATGGCAGGGCTGCAACGGGGACAAGCGTGATGATTCTTCGAATTCGAGTCACAAAGTTGAGATCAGCGACGAATGAATTCGGGGAGTCGTCACCAGAACTTCGGAGGGAACGATTGAGCCTCCCGAAAAGTTAGAAACGACGGCGCCGGCCTCGGAGGCGATTAATTGACCCGCAGCGAGGTCCCAGGGTTGGAGACCTTCCTCAAAATACGCGTCGATTCGCCCGCATGCGACAAAACAAAGATCGGCAGCGGCAGCCCCGCAACGGCGAATATCGCGAACGTGAGGTAATAACCGTGCAACTCGTTGTCCTTGTGTCTCTCGTCGAGTTGAACTGTAAGAAAACCCGGTAGCAACGAGTGCAGTTCCTAATGATTCACAATTTGAAACGTGTAGTGGAGTTGAGCCCAACCAAGCCCCATGGCCTTTCGCGGCGACAAAGAGTTCGCGTGTTGCGGGAAGAAAGACGGCAGATGCAACTGGGTCGGTTCCGAGACACGCAGCAATTGAAACTGCGTATCCGCTTAAGTTGTAGAGAAAGTTTGTTGTTCCATCGATTGGATCCACGAACCACGTAAAAGGCGAAGAGCCCTTGATCTGGGTTCCCTCTTCTCCGACAATCGAATCATGAGGTCGCAGCTGGCCGAGATGTTTCAAGATGAGATGTTCGCTTGCTGTGTCCCACTGGGTCACCATGTCGGTTGCCGATGACTTTGTTTGAACGTTGCCTGCTCCGTTGCGACGACCAACAAACACCAAATCGCCAGCGCTGCGAGCAATGCGGGCCGCGACATTCATCAAGGCAACGTACTCGTCATTCATGAATCGCGGTCTCCGATATCGCGCCATTCGCCAGTCGCTCGCAAAACGAGTACAGCAACGACTGCTGTTCCACCAGCGGCCACGAGCGCGCCGATGACGAGACCAAGCCCAAGGGGTGTCGCGCTCGCTCCATCGTATTGAATATCGACCAGCATGTAGCCGATGAGTGCTCCGCCCAAGCCTCCAACGAGTATCGAAATAAAGGCAACGATTCGCGCTAAAGGCGACGGAAGAGCCGAGAGTGGACGTTCATTGGTCACGTCTACATCGTAGGCTCGTGGGGTGATCCAAGGTTCGGTTGACGAGAAAGTTCTCCCAGTGCGGCGCGTGGTTGTCGTGATACCGACCTACAACGAAGTAGGAAATATCGCGCAAGTGATTGCTGGCGTGACTCAAGCAGTACCTGACGCCTCGATTTTGGTCGTTGATGACAACAGTCCTGATGGAACCGCCGATCTAGTTGACAAGATCGCAACTGAACTCCCCGCAGAATTTCGAGGCTTTGTCAAAGTTCATCGACGAGAGACTAAGGCCGGACTTGGTGCGGCTTATCGTGACGGTTTTGCCGTGGCCCTTGACATGGGCGCGACAATTTGTGTGCAGATGGACGCCGACCTTTCACATAACCCGGTGTATTTGCCAGCCATCGTTTCGGTTGTTGACATGGGTGCCGATGCATCGCTAGGCAGTCGTTACATTCCAGGTGGTCGAATTGAGAACTGGCCGCCGTTGAGACACTTCTTGTCTCGTTGGGGCAACCGGTTTGCCGCTGGCATGTTGGGTCTTGCGATTAACGATGCGACGAGTGGGTACCGCGCTTATTCACGATCAATTCTTGAACGCATGGACTTTACGAGTGTTCAAGCCGAGGGCTATGGCTTCCAGATCGAGATGTCACATCGAGCAGTTCGATGTGGTGGTCGCATTGTGGAAGTCCCGATCTTGTTTACCGATCGAGTTGTTGGTGAATCAAAGTTGACGCACCACATCATTGGAGAGGCCTTCGGCCTTGTCGTGAAGTTGTGGTTGAAGGATCGAGTTTTGCGGCGATTTCAACGACGATGATCATGCGACGATCACATCATGACTGAACATCGCACGATTTTGCACGTCGATATGGATGCCTTTTTTGTTTCGGTTGAAATGAGACGGCATCCTGAATTAGTTGGTCAGCCAGTTGTTGTTGGCGGGGCTGGATCCCGCGGAGTGGTCGCAGCCGCAAATTACGAAGCGCGTCGCTACGGAGTTTTCTCGGCTATGTCATCGTCAAAAGCGCGCCAACTGTGTCCGCAGGCAGTCTTCTTATCGGGCGACTACGCCGAATATTCAAAAGTCAGCAAACAGGTACACACGATTTTCGGGCAGTACACGCCGTTTATCGAGCCAATTGCGCTTGACGAAGCATTTCTTGACGTCACGGGTTCGACCAATCTCTTTGGCGATGGGACAGCGATTGGTTGGAAAATTAAGGAACAAATACAGAACGAACTTGAATTGCCATGTTCGGTAGGAGTTGCCACATCAAAGTTCATTGCCAAGTTGGCTTCAAAAAAGGCTAAGCCGATTCCAACGAGCGGTGGAATCAACGCAGGGCACGGAGTTTTACTGATTGTTCCTGGTAGAGAACTGGTCTTTTTGCATCCGTTGCCAGTGCAGTCATTGTGGGGAGTTGGTCCAGCAACTTTGGCAAAACTCGATCGACTCGGCGTGCGGTTAGTTGGTGATCTCGTCGCACTCGGCGAAGACACCCTGATACGAGCGGTGGGAAAAGCGCATGGACGTCATCTGTTCGCCCTAGCTAATGGAATTGATGATCGATCAGTTGAAACCGTACGTGATCTGAAATCAATCGGCCATGAGGAAACCTTTTCCCATGACATCACCGACCGTGCAGCGATGCGGCGTGAAATTGTCCGTTTAACCGATGCGGTGTCGTCACGATTGCGGGCCCATGAAAGTGCGGCACGAACTCTCACTCTCAAGATTCGGTATTCAAATTTTGAAACAATTACCCGCTCGATTACTCCCGGTAGTCCCTTGGCTAGTGCCCCAGCAATGGTGAAAGCCCTTGACTCATTGCTTGAAAAGATCGATCCAACAATTGGCGTTCGCTTAATCGGTGTCAGCGTGTCGGGATTTGTTGAACCTGTGGAACAATTGTCTCTCCTCAATTTTGGAGGAGATGGGAGTGATCAGTCAGTGGCGGAAGGTCGAACGACGGCAGACCTTGAACGAGATTGGAGTCCGGCTAGCCAAGCTGTGGATGAGATTCGCGAAAAATTTGGACCAGATGCAATTAGTCCAGCCAGTTCAATCACAGCTGTTGGTCGACGCGAATTGGGTCAATCGCCTTGGGGTCCTGGTGAAGAAAAACCTGGGGATGCTTTGCCTTAGGTCGCTTGGTCTGTGAGACTATAAAAAGACCCGTGAAAGCAGGAGGTGAGACCCATGGCATTGTCCGAAGACGAACAGCGCATTTTGCGCCAAATCGAACAAGAACTACAAAATGATTCAAAGTTTGCTCAAGCAGTCTCGCCTTCAGGGTTGTATACCCACTCGGCGAAAACAGTTCGTTGGGCCGTGGTCGGACTTGTTCTTTGTCTCGTCCTCTTGGTCGTCTTATTACAGGTGCACTACATCGCGGCCTTCGCAGCCTTTGTCGGCATGTTGGCTTTGCTCGCTGTTATTGAGCGCAACGCCCGAGCGATGGGCAAGGCAGGAATACAAGACGTGGCCGGGGCAATTCGCAAAGCACGTTCATCCGCTGGCCGTCGCATCCAGTAGTAAAATTCTTTACGGGCGAGATTGATATCCGCCAGCAAGTTTCCAGGCAAGGCGCGGGCTCAGGTATTCGCGAATCCGAATGCTCATTGGCAACTTGGCGTGATGAAGCGTCACGAAGTCATCCAGTTCTTGATGAAAGGCGGTATTACTTTCAAGACCCGCGAATAAGTGTTGTGTTATTTGGTTGACGATTCGTCCAATGAATTCGGCATCATCCCAGTTGTGCTCAGCGAAGCGTTCTCCAATTTCAAAAACAGTGAGTTGACTTGGGATCTCGCCATGGACAGCCTCAAATTGAGCGATAGCAGATCTCCATTGCACGAGAGTTCCATTACTTTCGCGTCGACGAACGGCGGACCGGATGAAACGGGGCATTGCAATTGCCCACAAGGCAATGAAGGCGATTGCAACGGCAAGAAAGATCAAAATTCGCGCTGAACTATGTGAACTCGCTGTCGTCAGCGTTGCTGATGGAGTGGTTGGGTCGACAGGCGCCGTCGTTGGAATGATTCCGAGTGTTGTTGATGTTTGATCGAGTGACGTCGTAGTTGGGGCAACGGCAGGGGGAGTTGAATCATCTTGGGCAGGCGCAACATTTGTGTAATCAGATGATGGTGCACCTCGACCAGGGGTGGGTTCAAAAAGAACCCACCCAATTCCGTCAAACCAAACTTCGGGCCACGCGTGGGCATGTTGACTGCGAACATTGAAGAGTTGAACGTTCGACGTTCCGATCGGGGATTGTTCACCCGGAGTGAACCCAATCGCGACTCGAGAAGGAATTCCTATCAGTCGAGCGAAGAGAGCGAACGTTGACGAGAATTGTTCGCAATATCCAGTTTTTCGGTTGAGGAACTCAAGAGTTGCCGTCGCCGAATCGCTTGCGGGCACGTCGAGAGAATAAGTGAAATTATCTCGAAAGTAACTTTGTATCGCCAGCAGCTTTTCGTAATTTCCTGTTGAACCCTTGATGATCTCAGCAACTACTTGTTGTAGTTGAGCAATTTCTTGATTCTTGGGGATCTGCAAATATTCGGCATCAGGCGGAGATGACGACGTTGAGATTCGCAACGCGTCGGCAGAAGGAACCACAACAGTTGAAACAATCTGGTAGTTGTCGTTTCGCTTGAACCCTTCTTTGCTGACCAGCAAAGTCCCGCTTTCAGGTTCGTAAAACAAACTTCGCGTCGCTGAGCGTAATTGCACTGGTCGGTCGGCGACTGGTGCGAAATTTCCGGCGAGGCTTTGGATGGTGACGAGTTGAGTGACATCCGTTTGTGCCACACCAACTTCAGAAATCGTTGATGCGTTTGCCAGCTGGCCGCCGGCAGTATCCAAAAGGTCTTGCGAAACGGTCCATTTGGTCCCGTCAAAATTGGGGAGCGAGGTGATGCGCCAATAAGACGGCGATTCTGCAGCGACACTGAAGAGTATTTCGTCGGTGGGGTCGTTGAGGCGACCACGAATATCAACAAGGGGATCAAGTTGCGGTCCAGATATCCCAGAATGGTTTGATAACCAAGAATCTTCGGTGGCTCCGGGAAGACGCGGTCCGACGATGAGCGCAATCACGCTGGCAACAATCGCCAGGATGGCGATGTACGAGGCTGACACCAGAGTTGTCTGACCGGGTCGATATCCAAAAAGTTTGCTGCTTCGTGTGAGTTGAACGCGAAGGCGCAATACAGCAACTGAAATAATGGCCGTAGCGATCCACAGAGTCGTGACGATGACTCGATTTCGGTCAATGCCCACACTTGAAAGTACGACAAAAACAATCGTCGAAGGAATCAGTGATTCAACGCGTCCGGCAAATCGAAACGCGAATGCATCGGACAAGAATGCAATGAAGCCGACACTGAGCAGGCCGATGAATCCGAATCCTGAATGAAGAGCAAGAGGCGGGACGGCGTCGCCAAGGAGTTCCCATGAACCAGAAATTTCCTCCCAAACGTACGACCAGGTACGTCCAAGAGGGAGCCCGAAGGTCAAAGTTTGACGGGCTTGAAAATAGGCAGCGAGAAGATACGTAAACAACGTGCTGGCAACCAGGGACAAAAAGAAGGGCAATTTCGCTCGTCGGAGCATGTAGGCAGATAGATGTGCTGATGTCGCAATAACGAGATACGAAAGAAGAAAACCCCACCCACGAAAAATTCGGCAAAATGAAATTGCCGTCACGACGGTTAAAGACCACAAAGTGACTACCCCGAGTAAATCGCGGATGGTTCGGTCGTAAGCGATTCTTTTTTCGGTGATCGGCGAAGGGGGAGTGGTCACGGGCAGGCGATTCAGACGAGATGTTCAGCAGATAGCGAAGACAGGTGATTCCAACTTTCAGCAAATGTGTCAAGTTGAGGGCAAGTAAGCACAAACCAATGCGCGGGAAGGTTGCTTGCGGAGGAGGATGCGTCGCACAAGATAACAACAACTATTCGGGCTGACCCGCTTTGCTTCCAGGTTGTCTCAATCCATTGAGTATCTGGACTTCCTGAAATAATTATGTCGACTTTGATTTGGCCTGCGTTGCGTAATGCAATATTTGAAGAGTCTTGATCGCTCGTGTCAATCTCAGCGAGGAATGTCAGTACTTGAATTGCTTCTAATGGATCTGAAATAGTAAAGCTTTTCGAGCCGCAGTTGATACCGACTTTGGTGAAGTCTTCAACATTCTGATTCGCGATAGATCGCGCAAACGATGCGGCGACAGACACCGCACGCTCAAATCCTTCAGTGGAATACGAACGTGTTCGTGTATCAAGAGTGATGAGCGTGTCAATTGCAATTTCAGTTTCGTATTCGTTGACCACCAAGTCTTCGCGCTTGGCACTCACTTTCCAGTTGATTCGGCGTGGATCATCACCGATTGAGTATTCGCGCATTGAGCGAAACTCGGAACTAGTTGGTTGATGCCGTATAGCCCGCTTAATGGCGTCAACTAATTCGCCGGAATCAGTTTTTGGATCAGCGATTTTAATATCAACCGATTGGGGGTAGACAGTGATCGCTGTTGATTGCCCCAGTTTTTTTGATCGTCGTGAAAGTCCGAGTGGATCAGCAACTTCCACGATTGCCGGTCCGAGGACTAAGCCGCCCCGGCGCTGAGTGGCGATTTGGTAATTGGCTTGAGCGACCTGTCCCGCAGGCAGCGGTGCAAGTGAGATATGAACTCTGCCTCCGTCTTCTGTTTCTTCGTGCACGTCACAGGCAGGGATTCGTGAGCTGGTGAGAAGGCTGAGTTCAACCTGTATCACTTGCCCTGCTTCGGGGTTGATGGGGTTGACTATTCGACTGACTTCAATATTTGGTTTTTGAGTAGTGACCAAAAGTAACGCGACAATGACACATGTGATGAGCGCTGTGCCCATGATGAAAAGTTCAAGTAGTCCGAAGAGGCGACCGACAGCGATGGTGATCAGACCACCGAAGAAGAAGACTCCGGATTGCCGTGAGAACATATTTATCGTCCAGAGGGGACAGGCACAGTTGCCAAAATTTCTTGGATGACGTCACTTGCCGATACGCGACGACCAGAGTTGCTGTTTCGCAAAACAAGGCGATGCGCTAAAACGGGGACTGCGAGTTCTTTGACGTCATCGGGGGTTGTGTAATCGCGACCCCGCGCTGCCGCCAGTGCTCGCACCGCTCGCGCTAACTGAATGATCGCTCGAGGTGATAGCCCGAGTGCGATTTGTGGATGCTTGCGGCTTGCGTGAGCAATGTCGACAAGATAATTCTTGAGCGGATCAACCATTGAAACTCGTGAAGCCACGGTGATCATTTCTTGAATATCGCGGGCAGACACAACAGGTGCGAGTTGATCCGTTACATCGGCACCAGTTCCGGGTTCGAGAATGTCGAGTTCGGCTTGGCGGTTTGGATATCCGATTTCCATGCGAATCAAAAACCGATCGAGTTGACTTTCGGGCAATCGGTATGTCCCATCATGTTCAACCGGATTTTGTGTTGCAATGACAAGAAATGGGTGAGGCAAACTTCGGGTGACACCGTCAATTGATACTTGCCGTTCTTCCATCGCCTCTAAGAGGGCTGACTGAGTCTTTGGCGATGCACGATTGATTTCGTCAGCGAGCACAATGTTGGCGAATAGTGGTCCTTCTTGAAACTCAAAGGCCTCGCGTTGTTTACTCCAAATTGAAACTCCGACGAGGTCGGACGGTAACAAGTCGGGCGTGAACTGAACGCGTTTCCACGAACATTCAATAGAGGCGGAGAGGGCTTTGGCCAAACTTGTTTTGCCGACGCCGGGGACGTCTTCGATGAGTAAGTGGCCATCAGCGAGAAGACAGACAACGGCGAGTTCAATCGGGCCCTTTTTCCCCCGAAGAACAAGTCCAACATTGTCCACGATGGATTCAAACATGCGGGCAAAGGAACGAGAAGGCGTTGATCCGGTATGAGAAGACACGGTGACACGCTAGACGCTAGATACCGTGAGTGGGATGGCAACGACCTCAGGAATTCTCGCAGTTGATATTGGCGGAACGAAGTTGGCTGCTGCAGTTGTCACGGCTCAAGGTGACATCATCCGTCGAGATCGAGTAGCAACACCAGCGCGGGCCCCATGGACGACGCTCTCAACGTTGATTAAACGCATTCAAGCCACTGCCTCCGACATTGAATTAGTTGCTTGCGGAGTCGCATGCGGTGGTCCGATGAAAATTGGAGGAACCGAGGTTTCCCCGTTACATATTCCAGCATGGGTTGATTTTCCACTGCGGCAATCCATCGCAGAATTAACGGGTTTGACGACCTACATCGATAACGATGCGAAGGCTCTTGCGTTGGCCGAAGGTTGGAAAGGCGCGGCACGCGATTGTGCAAATTTCATGGCAGTGGTGATCGGAACTGGTGTTGGCGGGGGACTTGTTGTGAATAATCAACTCGCGGTTGGTCGTAGTGGAAATGCCGCTCATTTTGGGCACATCGTGGTTGGGGGTGAGATTGTTGGGCATGACGATCGGCCGTGTCGTTGCGGGGGACGAGGTTGTCTCGAGGCGTACTTGTCGGGACCCGCCGTTGAACGAGAAACTGGACGCGACCCCATGTACGCCCCGATGAACTTGAAGGTCCGTAATGGAATTTTGTTAGGACGAGCAGTCGCCTCGGTTGCTGCAGTCGCGGATATTTCGCGGGTCGTTGTTGGAGGAAGCGTCGCTTTGGGATGGGGTGGCCCGTTTTTTGAAGCAGCCAATGATGAGTTGGTCTCGCGATCTAAACTGCCCTTCACCGCGGGGATATCGATCGTTCCCCTCGGTCTCGGTGACTCATCGGCGCTGATTGGTGCTGCCGCGGTGGCACTCGCCAAGATCAATAACTGAAAATTCACAGACTGCATCAAATGGCGAGTAAGTTCGCAGTTATGCGTCCGATGTATGACCCTGAAGTCGATGTGTTTCGTAGCCAAGTGCAGACTTTCCTAGCGAAAAACCTGCCTGCTGATTGGCGAGGGATTGGCTTACTGCCCGCGGACGAAGCACATGCCTGGGTGATGGAATGGCGCAAGGTTTTACATCGTGAGCGGTACTTGGCTCCAGGTTGGCCGTCTGAATATGGCGGTGGAGGAATGTCGGCGCTTGAACAAGTGATCTTGGCCGAAGAGTTTGCTAAGGCTGGTGTGCCCACAGGTGGACCGAACGACGGCTTTGGTATCACCATGTTGGGGAACACGTTGTTGACGTGGGGAACTGAAGAACAGAAGAAGTATTACTTGCCGCGTATCTTGTCGAACGAAGACGTGTGGTGTCAGGGTTACAGCGAACCCAACGCTGGTAGCGACTTAGGAAGTTTGGGTCTGAAGGCCACTCTTGACGGTGATCAATGGGTATTGAACGGGCAAAAAATTTGGACCTCTGCTGGCCATTTGGCTGATCACATTTTTACCCTCGCACGCACCGATCCAGACAGTCCAAAACATAAAGGTATTTCCTTCCTTTTGGTTGATATGCGTCAACCGGGTATTGAAGTTCGCCCGATCAAAATGATCAACGGCGAGAGTGAATTCAATGAAGTCTTCTACACCGATGCAATGTGTCCAAAAGACAACGTTGTTGGCGGACTGAATAACGGTTGGGGTGTCGCGATGACGCTGCTTGGGTACGAACGTGGCGAAGGCGCAGCAACAGTTCCGGTGCGTTTCCAAGCAGAGCTTGATCGACTGTTGCTCTTGGCGAAGGAGTGTGGGGTTGACCAAGATCCTCGTATTCGACAAAAACTTGCCTGGGCGTATTCAAAAGTTCAGATCATGCGGTATCTCGGACTGCGCACCTTGACAAAATTCCTTGCCGGAGGCCACCCTGGACCCGATGGCGGAATCTTCAAGCGTTATTGGAGTGAATATCACCAGGCCGTCACTGACATTTCTATGGAGATCCTTGGCGCTTCAGCGATGTGCCCCGAGGGACGGCCACCTTTAAATTCGTTCCAACCAGACGATCGCAGTGCACCCAATTCCAGTGGGAGTTGGACCGGCGCTTTTCTCAATGCCCGTGCTGGAACGATTTACGCAGGTTCATCGCAAATTCAGTCAAATATTATTGGCGAGATGGTGCTCGGTTTACCTAAGGAACCCCGCTAAATCATGAAGCAAATTCGCCGAACTTTCACGATGATGTACATCGTGTCAGGTGTGATTGTTCGACCGCGCTTTTGGATAGTCGCGATACGAGTCGCTCGGCGCGTGGTTCCATCCCGTTGGTGGGCGAGACGCCCGTTTTTACCAGTGCCGACCGGTGACTATGTGAAGTTTCGGCTTGAAACTCAATACGGAGGAAGTTCGCCTCAACCAAACTTGCCGGATGTCTTGAAATACCTGCAATGGGTCCGTCAGTGGGATGCCATGTCATGACCAGTTTTGTTGTTCGTAGGGGAAACTAGTTTCATATGAGGAGCGCGCTGGTACTGAATGCAACGTATGAGCCGCTGAGTGTCGTGCCTTCTCGTCGCGCCGTTTGCTTGGTTTTGAGTGACAAGGCCGAAATGGTTGAACATGACGGAGCATTTATTCGAAGCGAACGTTTGTCAATGCCATCGCCGTTGGTTATTCGTTTGCGTTATGTCGTCAAAGTTCCGTATCACCGTAAGACTTCATTGTCGCGCCGCGCTGTTTTTGCACGAGACAACCATCGTTGTCAATATTGCGGAGGTCTCGCCGAATCAATTGATCATGTGATGCCACGGTCTCGAGGCGGTCAACACGCGTGGGACAATGTTGTTGCGGCATGCCGTAAATGCAATCTTGGCAAGCGTGACCGCACGCCCGATGAAGCTGGAATGCGTTTGGCTATTCCACCCATGACACCTCGCGAACTAGCGTGGGTGACTGTTGAAGCGGGGACCGTGCCAGATGCATGGAAGCCTTATTTGTTGAAAGCCTCGTGAATTATCTTGTCATCGCGTATTAATAGGTTGACTGGATCAAGCGAAGAGTTTCACCATCGTTCGTTTCCAGATGGGAATGATTCGGTTATCTCGCTGTTCACGCCAGTTCAACCAGCGATCATCCTCGGTTCAACGCAGGAGCGCTCATTGATCAATGAGAAAGCCTGTTTGGCGAACAGAATTGAAATCGTCAAGCGACATAGTGGTGGTGGAATTGTATTTCTGGCGAAAGGTTCCACAATTTGGATTGACGTTGAAATTCCTCGCGAACATTCCTTATGGTTGAACGATGTTGGCAGTTCATCATTGTGGCTTGGTGAGGTCTTTGAACATGAACTCTCAAAAATTTGCAACATCAAACTAGAACTTCACCGCGGTGCATTGATCAAAACCTCTTGGTCCTCACTTATCTGCTTTGCCGGACGCGGGCCAGGCGAGGTGTTCACTCAGGACGGTCGAAAAGTTGTCGGCATTAGTCAACGTCGAACACGTGACTGGGCCAGATTTCAGTGTGCAATTTCTTTGCGATGGAAACCAGATTTACTTCTTGAGTTGTTGAATGAACCACGGCCGACAATTTCTGAAATTGAAAATTGTGGGTCGAATCTTTCGTTGGATTCTTTAACAGTCGCGACAAAGTTGACTGAAGCAATTGAGGTGGCTCTGAACTAAGCGGCTGGCACCGTTGTCGTTGGGTTAGTAGTTGGTGCAGTAGTTGTTGGTGGTGTCGTGCTTTTACAGGCGTCAAGTGGTTTGACGACTAGGTAGGGATTGCTCGCGGCTCCGCCACCTGGGTGAAACTCAAAATGCAAATGCGGTGTTGAACTGCTTCCGGTACTTCCGACATAACCAATGACTTGCCCCGCTACGACAGTTGCTCCGAGCGCAGCCCCGTCAGCAAAAGCACTGAGGTGGGCGTAGTGGAAGTAGGTGCCATCAAGAGCGGTGAGCCGAATTGCGTTTCCACCAAGCGAACCTGGATGATCAAGGAACACGCGAGTGATCGTGCCATTTGTGACGGCATAAATTGGAGTTCCAGACTTGGCGATGATGTCGACACCTTCGTGTTGACGTCCGCCAGAACGCGGGGCCTTCCACGTGTCGGTAAACCAGCATGGACCAAGTACCGGGAAAACGGTCGGGAGTGTTGCCGACGTATTCGTTTGAATCGTCGTCGTTGGAGATGCCGTTGCTGGGTTGGTAGTTGAAATACCAGGAGTGATGGTTGCTAATCCTGGAATGAATCCGACATATAACGCAGTGCGCAGATCAAGTATTCCGGTGGACTTCAGGCCTTGGGCTTTTTGAAATGCGCTGATTGCAGCACTCGTAGCTGTTCCAAATTTGCCGTCAGCGCCACCTTTCACTGCAATGCCAGCAGTGATCAACAGATTTTGTAATGACTTCACTGCATCGCCAGTGTTGGTAATTTTCGGAAGCGTAGGAGCTGGATTTAAGCCGAGCAATTGCGCGGTGAGTAGATCAACAACTCCAGTTGCCGTGACGCGCATATTTTGTTGAAAAGCTGTCACCGCGTTGGTTGTGCCAGAACCAAATCGACCATCAACTCCGCCCTTCAACGAAATTCCCGAAGTAACCAAGGCCTTTTGCAGTGCTTTCACCGCATCGTTGTTGTCGCCGATAATAGGGAACTGATTCGGAATGGTTGCTGGCGCAGCAGTAGCTGATGGAGCGTTTGTCGTAGCGACGATTGATTGAACGCTTCCGTCAACGATGCCAAGTGAAATTGCAGTTGTGATATCAACAACTCCAGTTGCCGTGAGTCCACGACTTGTTTGATATACCGAAACTGCGTTTGTTGTGCCGGCTCCAAAAATTCCATCGATGCCACCGCGCACAGAAATTGACGCATTTGTTAAAGCTTGCTGGAGCGCTGTCACTATCGCACCGCGTTGACCAAGTCTTGGCAAGGCTGGGCTCGGCGCAAGTCCGAGAAGAAATGCAGTCGTCGTATTCACGACACCAGAGTTCACGAGACCCTGGCGCGATTGAAAGGTTTTGATGGCGTTGGATGTGCCATTTCCGAAAATTCCGTCGACGCCACCGGTCACGGAAATTCCTTGAGCGACGAGTGCTTGTTGAAGCGAACGAACTGCTTGACCTCGGTCGCCAATTTGCGGAAACGTCGATGCAGTATTTGTTGAAAGTAAGTGAATGACCGAACTTTGTGCCGGCGTCGTAGCGGCGTGAACCGTGGTTGTACCCCACGCGGCAGAAATAACAAGAGTGATCACCGTGGCACCAACAGATGTGAGGGTCCGGGTGCGTAGTCGCAGTCGTGGAGCCGCGAGATCGGGGTGTTTGGCAATGAGCACCTATGGGTATCGGCGCCTTGCTCCGCCCAACTTGAGGATTTCATGAAGATTTTCTCTGAATGTGGACTTTCTGAGCCAATTGCGCCGAGTGGCCCGAAAAAATTCCAAAAAAGTGGCGCGAAAAGGGGAAAAGTGGTTGACAAAGGGGGGTGTTGGGGTGCAAAGTGGAGGACATAGGGGAAATGTGGAGGCAGAAACCACATTTTTCTTGGTTTTCATCACGTCACGAGAGGCAGATCAGTGGAAGGTTTCGTTGGTAGGTACGAGCGTCAGCTTGACCCCAAGGGTCGAGTCGCGCTTCCGGCGACCTTCCGAAACCGTCTCGAACCCCGTTGCTATTTGGTGCTCGGCCAGGACAAGTGCATCAGCGTGGTCACTGTTGCGGTCTCTCTCTCCTGGGCTGAAGAGATGACTCAGGCCGTCAAGCGTGGCGAAAAGAGCAGAGCCGAATTGCGCGCCATGGCCGCCAATATGGTCGAAGTCCAAGTTGATAGCCAGGGTCGGATCACGCTCGATGAAAATCTGCGTCAGTTTGCAGGTCTCAGCGCTGGCTCGAAGGTTGTCGTTTCCGGAGCCTTTGACTCAGTTGAAATCTGGGAACCAAGCCGATTCGCTCGAATGTTGGCGACTGGTGAGGGTGTCATTGCCGGTGAGGGCGAATGATGTCAGCTCAACCGGCAACTTTTTCGCATGACCCAGTGATGGTGCGCGAAATTGCCGAACTGTTCGTGAGCGTTCCTGATGGGGTTGTTCTTGATGCAACTCTTGGGGGCGCTGGACACACCACGGCCATTCTCGATGCGCACCCTGGGCTTCGAGTGCTTGGCCTAGACCGGGATCCAGCAGCACTGGAAGCATCTCGAGTGCGCTTAGCGCCGTACGGCGATCGCGCTATGTTGCAACACCGCCGCTTTGACGATCTAGATGCGGCGATGTCTGAGGCAGGTATCGACGAGTTGTCGGGCGCGCTTTTTGATCTTGGGGTCTCATCGCATCAGTTCGATAGTGGTGAACGGGGTTTTTCCTATCGTCACGATGCTCCGCTTGACATGCGCATGGATACAACTGAGTTGACGACTGCGGCTGACGTTGTCAACCAAGCATCAGAAGGCGAAATCGCCCATTTGTTGCGTGAGTTTTCTGATGAGAAGTTTGCTGGTCGAATTGCGCGAGCAATTGTTGCCGCACGACCGATTCACACCACGGCCGAACTCGCCGACATTGTCGCCTCAGCCATTCCGGCCCCAGCCCGCCGCCGCGGTGGACATCCTGCCAAACGAACTTTTCAAGCATTGCGGATCTCGTTGAATAAGGAACTAGAAATTCTGCCGAATGCCATTGATTCAGCCGTGCGACGCACCCGAAGCGGTGGTCGCGTGGCGGTGTTGTCATACCACTCTGGTGAAGATCGCATCGTTAAGGCGCGATTTAAACAACATGCCACCGGCGGTTGCGAATGTCCCAACACCCTTCCATGTGGCTGTGGAGCGACGCGCCTTGTCCGTTTGGTGCGCGTGGCGTCAAAGCCAAGTGCTGAAGAGCAATTGGCCAACCCCCGTAGTAGTTCAGCCCGTCTTCGCGTTGCGGAGGTGATCTGATGGCTCGACCAGTCAAAGTTGCACGCACTGCACCACAACCAAAGGCTGCGCCGCAGCGTAAGAAAGTGACGACGCGGACCGCTCAGCAACGACGTACCCAGTCTTCGCCAATTGCACGCGCAGTTACCCAGCGTGACGTCACTAAGCGCACTCGGCGGTTTGTGATTGTTGGCTCTTCAATTGCATTTTTGGCCATTGCCATGATGATGTTGGTTGTCGTTTTTCAAACCCGTATCGCTGAGACCCAACTCAATATCGACAAAATTGAATCCCAAATTTCTGCTGAACGTGATCGTTACGACGCATTGCGCCTGGAGCGATCGAGCCTTCGTGAACCGTCACGTTTAGTGACTGAAGCGACAGGAATGGGAATGGTCCCTGGCAATGGCACCGACTTTGTTTCGGTCGATCCATTGACTGTTGCTCAAGTTTTGGTTTCAACTGGCGGAGTTGATCCTGAACTCCTCTCGGTTTCACATGATCCACTTGTGAACTACGGCGCAGTGAAGTCGACGATCGGAGATCGGCCATGACCCCCCGAAAGCCGACTCCGACTCGTACGACTCGCTCGTCAGTCGCAAAACGCACCGCGACAACGCCGCGTCGGGCATCATCTTCACGTGCTGGATCTTCACGAACTGCAACATCTCGAACTGCAACATCTCGAACTGCAACATCTCGAACTGCAACATCTCGAACTACGTCATCGCGATCTAAAACCCCGAGTTCACGTAGTTCAAGTTCACGTAGTTCAAGTTCACGCACGCCAAAGCGTTCGTCTTTTTTGGCTTCACGATTAGCGCCACAAGTTGCTCACAAAGCAAGAGTCTGGCGGAGCGGCTCGGCGCGTCGTCGTTTCCAGTGGTTTGTTGGAATCGCGGTCGTGCTTCTCACTATTTTGGTCGGCTGGTCGGTCAAGGTTCAGGTAGTAAACGGAAGTGGCTATCGCGCGTATGGAGTATCCCAGCGCGAGTCAAGTATCAAAATCCCAGCGGCTCGCGGAACAATTTTCGATCGCGATGGAAATGAGATGGCGATTACGGTTCCCGCACTTTCGCTGTACGCCGATCCTCGTGCCGTACTTGACCCTGCGGCTACCGCTCATGTGCTGGGTCAAATGCTTGGGTTTGATACGACTGCTGAATCTGAATTAGCGACAAAGTTGGCGAATCAGAAGCAGTCATTTGTGTACATCCAACGTTTTGTTGATCAAGATGTAGCAGATGCTGTTCTTTCATTGAACCTCTCGGGAGTCAACGGAGTCAGTGAACCCAAGCGAGTTCAGGTTGCTGGTGGACTAGCAGCCAACATCATTGGTCGCACTGATCCATTCGGTGCTGGTGCAACTGGTCTTGAACTTCAGTACGACAAAGTGTTGACGGGTATCGACGGTGAAATGGTCAAGCAGGCTTCACGTGGTCGTAGCCTTCCAGGTACAAGCCACATAGTTTCGCAGGCACGCCCGGGTACCGATCTTGTGCTCACAATTGATCGTTCGATGCAATATCAAACTGAGCAAGCTCTTCTCGCTCGAGTCAATGAACTATCGGCAAAGGGCGGCAACGCGATCATCTTGGATACCAAGAGTGGCGAAGTGTTGTCGATCGCGAGTGTGCGACGTGGAGATGATGGGGTGGCCGCAATTACTGCAGGCAACTTAGCTGCGGTCGAGGCATACGAACCTGGATCAGTTGCAAAAGTGTTTAGTGTGTCGGCCACAATCGACTCAGGCGTGGCGACTCCCGATCGGGTGTACGACGTCCCAGGAACTTTTACTTTTGACCCTGGCACTGATTTTGAATACACGATTAACGATGCGTATCCACACGATCTTGAGCCAATGACGTTGCGAAACATTCTCGTGCACTCGTCCAACATCGGAACGATGTTGGCAGCGAGTGAATTGGGTTCGCCCAAACTTCATGATTACTTATCAAGTTTCGGATTTGGCAAATTATCTGATCTGGATTTCCCAGGCGAGAGTGCCGGAATTTTGAAGGCTCCTGAAGATTGGAAAGGTTCACAAAACGGAACCATTGCCTATGGGTACGGATTCTCTGCGACCTCATTGCAGCTCGTTTCAGCAGTGAATGCTGTAGCAAACAAAGGCATGTATGTTGCGCCAAAGTTTGTTCGAGCAACGATTGATGAGAAGGGATCTAAATGGGAAACTCCATCAGGGTCAACTCATCGCGTTATTTCAGAAGCATCAGCTGCAACCATGACCGACATGTTGACTGGTGTTGTTTGTGAAGGTACCGGTACTCGCGCTCAAGTCAGTGGAATTTCAGTCGCGGGAAAAACAGGTACTGGATACAAGATTCAGGCCAACGGTACATATAAGAGTGACGATGGATTGCGTTCGTACTTCGCTACATTCGTTGGGTTCTTCCCAGCGAAGGATCCACAAGTAACGATTCTTGTCTCCATTGACGAACCAGATCGCTCGAGTCGTGACCGCTTCGGTGGAACAGCGGCGGCACCAGTCTTTGCAAATTTGGCCGAGATGGCTATCCATGAAATGTCAATTCAGCCCACACCAGGTGACACTGGTTGCCCAGTAGGTGGCTGAGTATGGCGCAACGTCGGGTTGAGGAAATGATGAGTGCTTGTGCTGTCTCGGCACCGCGATTGTTGAACGGCACTCCCGAAGTTCTCGTTAGCTCAATGACGCACGATTCGCGCCAAGTTCGTGTTGGGTCTCTTTTCTGCTGTATCAAGGGCGAAAAATTTGATGGCCATGATTTTGCCGCGGCGGCAGTTGAACGTGGGGCAGTTGCGTTACTCGTTCAACATGAGATTGCCGATATTTCTATTGATATCCCGCAAATCATTGTTGACGAACCTCGGGCCTGCGTCGGCTTTGCGGCTGCTGAACTGTACGGAAATCCTTCACGACATCTATCTCTTGTGGGAATCACTGGTACTAACGGGAAAACGACGACTGCGCATCTACTTGCCTCGATCATGAAGGCCTCCGGAATGCAAACCGAAGTCATCGGCACGTTGAGCGGCACTTTTACTACGCCCGAGGCAACTGATTTGCAACGAAACTTCTCAGAAATGGTTGCGAATGGAACTCGCGCAGTGGCCATGGAAGTTTCCAGTCATGCTTTGTCGCTTGGGCGAGTGAATGGAACTGCTTTTGCGGCTTGTGTTTTCACCAACCTTGGACGGGACCACCTAGATTTTCACGGGTCTGAAGAAAACTATTTTCAGGCCAAGGCCCGACTATTTGCTCTCGAGTTCACACCAGTGGGAGTCGTCAACGCCGATGATGCATTTGGCCAACGACTTCTCACAGATTCTCCGATTTCGATGACACCATTTTCTTTGAGCGATGTGGACGAATTACAAGTCTCGGCAACTGCTCACCAATATGTCTGGAGCGGTCGTACGATTCGAGTCGGTATTGGTGGAACTGTCAATGTCATGAACTCGATTGCAGCTGCGACAACGGCTCGTGAGATTGGCATCAGTATTGATGACATCGTGAATGGACTTGAATCCGCTCCTGCAGTGCCGGGCCGTTTTGAACAAGTTGAGGGTGGTCAAGATTTTGTAGTGCTCGTTGACTTTGCTCATACGCCTGATGGTCTTGCCGAGGTTCTGCGCTCAGTTCGTGCATCGTCTCCTGAATCAAGGGTGATTTTGGTTTTTGGATGTGGTGGAGATCGCGACAAAATGAAGCGACCAATTATGGGCGAGATTGCCGTTTCTTTAGCAGATGTCGTGATTGTCACTTCGGATAACCCGCGTTCAGAAGATCCTGAGGCAATTATGTCGTCGATCATTGCGGGTATTCCAGATCACATGCGACATCGACTGTTATCAACCGATGTTGATCGCCGTCGAGCGATTCAACGTGCAATCAATGTTGCTCGCCCTGGAGATGTTGTTCTCATCGCCGGTAAAGGTCATGAAGTGAATCAAACAATTGGTACCGAAAATTATCCATTTGATGACCGTATGGTTGCGTTAGAAATGTTGAGGAGTGTCGCATGATCGCCGTCATGATCGCTGGAGCAACGGCCATGTTCTTCTCGCTACTCGGAAGTCGTTTTCTTATTTCTTTCTTTCGTAATCGTGGCAAAGGTCAGCCAATTTTGGGCAAAGAAGACCACGGTCCAGAGCACCATCAAAAGAAGTCGGGAACGCCCACGATGGGCGGACTTGCCATTGTTTCTTCGGCAATGGTTGGTTGGACGGTGGCGCACCTTCGTGACGGACTTGCATTTTCAAATCAGGCTCTGATTATTTGGGTCGGCATTTTGGTGATGGCCGGGATGGGTCTTTTAGATGACGTCATCAAAGTGAACAAAGGACACAATCGAGGAATCTTTTGGAAAAAGAAGGGTTACATCACCTTCGCCATGGCTTGTGGAATCACCTGGTGGTTGGCAGCTGCGACTGATATTTCTGAAACTTTGTCGTTCACCCGCTTTGACTTGCCGGGCTGGCAGATTCCATGGTGGCTTTGGGTCGTATGGACTGCAGGCATGATGTGGGCAACGACCAATGCAGTCAACGTCACTGATGGTCTTGATGGATTGGCTGGGGGATCGGCTCTGTTTGGGTTTTTGGCATTTACTGTCATCGGCTACTGGTCATTTAGAAATCCTGAGTTATACGGCGTACTTGCCGGAGGCACTGTGAATCCGCTCGACCTTGCCGTGTTATCTGCAGCTTTTGCTGGAGCCTGCGGGGGCTTCTTGTGGTGGAATGCTGCTCCCGCCAGAATTTTTATGGGTGATGTTGGGGCGCTCGGAATCGGTGCCGCACTTGGATTGCTCGCGGTTGCAACGAACACGCATTTCCTCTTGCCGTTGATTTGTGGAGTCAATGTGATGGAAGCTGGCTCAGTTGCAATTCAGATGGTGATATTCAAGGCGTCTGGCCGCACCCGACGATTCTTCCGCATGACACCCATTCACCATCATTTTGAATTGATTGGTTGGCCTGAAACCACAGTCATTATTCGCTTTTGGATTATCGGCGGCATCTGCGTTGCTGGCTCGTTAGCTCTTTTCATCGGTGACTTCACCCGAATGAGTGACGCGATTCTTCCATGAGCAAACCAGTTCTTGTTTATGGCGTTGGTGTTGCGGGTCTCGCAACTGTCAATTTCTTGCTCCGCCGAAATATTGATGTCATCGTTGCAGATGATCAACTCGATGAATCAAAACAAGTTGAATTGCGCAAACTTGGAATTGAAGTTGTCGCAGCACCGTCAGGAAATGTTCTGCGTGACTTGGTGGCGAACTCATCGTACGTTGCTCCTGCTCCCGGGATTCCAGAAAATCATCCGGTCATCAACGAAGCAGTCTTGCAACACAAAAATCTGAAGACCGAACTCGATATTGCCTACGAATGGGAATCCGAGCGAACGGGTGGAGCGCGACCAATAGTTGCTGTGACGGGCACAGATGGCAAAACCACGACGGTCATGATGACTGAAGCCATATTGCAGGCCGCTGGACGCAAGACACTTGCTTGCGGGAATACCGAAGTTCCTCTTGTTGATGCGCTGGATATGGAAGTTGATTCATTCGTCGTTGAGGCGTCCTCGTTTCGATTGGCCTTTATTGAAAGTTTTCGTGCAGAGGCGTCTGCTTGGTTGAACTTTGATTCTGATCATCTTGATTGGCACACATCAATGAGTACCTATGAAGCGGCGAAAGCACGAATATGGCGCAACGTACGAGCGACCGACACCGCTATCGGCGTTTCTGGTGAGGTCGAAGTTCTAAAGCACCTGCAAGTTGCAACATGTCGTCGTCGTGTTGTCGGAGGATCGGGCGATTATCGCAATGTTGATGGGACGTTGACCGGACCGCAGGGCGCGATCATGGCGTCGACAGATTTGCGACGATCTTTACCTCATGATGTTTCAAATGCACTTGTTGCGAGTGCTTTGTGTATTGAGTCAGGATTGGCAACTTCAGCCCACGCAGCGACAGCTTTGAGTGCCTATACGGCACCTCACCATCGGATTGAATTCATTGGTGAAGCCGACGGAGTGCAATGGTTCGACGATTCTAAAGCAACGTCTCCCCACGCCGTGGTGACAGCTTTGCGCGGTTTTGAATCAGTTGTCCTAATCGCTGGTGGGCGTAATAAGGGATTAGATCTTGGACAAATCGCGGTTGAAGCATCGCGAGTGAAGTCGGTCGTTGCAATTGGCGAATCAGCTGAAATGATTTCGCAGATTTTTGCCGGCCTCAAACCGGTCGTTGTAGCCGACTCAATGCAGGCAGCAGTCGAACAAGCAACCCGCATGGCTTCGGCACATGATGTTGTTTTACTTTCGCCAGGCTGTACCAGTTTTGATTGGTACGGAGGTTACGCAGAACGCGGCGATCACTTTGCGGTACTTGTTCGTCAATATCTTTCTTCAGTTCGTTCACAAGGAGTTCAAAAATGACCGTAGCGATACAACAGCAAACTCGCCGACCTCAAGAAATTTCTGATCGCCGCCGACTTGCTTATGAACGCGCTCAAATGGCCCGTGCAGGACAAGGGAAAATCCGTTCTCGTTTTCGTGAAGATGTCAGTCGTGACCCGAAGCCGCTCGGCTTTTACATGATTCTTGCTGTGTCCATCACCTTGGTTCTCTTCGGACTGGTCATGGTTTTGTCAGCCTCGTCCATCACCTCATTCCATAACGGTGGTTCACCATGGAAACTATTTATCCGTCAGGCAACGATGGCAGCAGCTGGCGGACTCGGCATGTTCACTGCGTACGTGTTTCGTTTGGATTACTTGCGACACCTAGCCAAAATTCTGCCGTGGATTGGTATTGGGTTGATGTTGATGGCGTTCATTCCCAAATTTGGAACGAGCGTGAACGGTGCTCATGCATGGGTTCACATTGGCGACCAAAAACTTCAACCTTCTGAATTTATGAAGTTGTTCATCATTATTTTCGGAGCGGATTTGTTGGCTAGCCGCGACAAAGAAATGGGAACTCTCAATCGAACGATGTTCCCATTCTTAGGTGTTGTCGGTTTAGGCGCAGGCTTGTCGATCATTCAAAGCGACCTTGGTTCGTGCATTGTGATGCTGGGAATTGCTGCATCGGTTCTTTTTCTTGCAGGTGCTCCGTTGCGCCCGATGGCTGGCCTCGGTTTGGCTTCAGGGGTGTTTGGATTGATTTACCTAAATATGAGTCCCGACAAGATGTCGCGCTTTACATCGTTTTTACATCTCGAGGCATTGCGAGAGAGTGATAGCTATCAGGTGTATCAAGCACTCATTAGTTTGTCGAATGGCGGAGTAACAGGCACGGGGATTGGCGCAGGAAGTGGCAAGTGGGGTTATGTTCCCTTGGCTCATAGCGACTTCATCTTTGCAATTTTGGCTGAAGAAATGGGTCTGCTTGGAGTTGTGGGGCTAGTGACATTGTTCGCCTTCTTGATCTACTTCGGTCTGCAGGTGGCTCTGTCGTGTCGTCATCGGTTCGGCATGCTTTTGGCTGGTGGCATTTCAGCTTGGTTCCTGATTCAGATTGTCATCAACATTGGTGGCGTTGTTGGTCTGTTGCCCGTGACAGGGCTGACGCTGCCATTCATCTCTTTTGGTGGCACATCGCTTATTGTCTCGATGGTGGCTTGCGGATTATTGATGAACGTAGCTCGCCGTCCGCGATGAGGACGTTTGCGGTAATCGCAGGCGGTGGAACATCTGGACATGTTCTGCCAGCAATTGCGATTGCTGAATCGCTGGTCGACTCGGGAATAGATCTCCAGCAGATTTATTACACTGGCGCTAAAAGGGGTATTGAAACCGAACTCATTCCGCCCTCGGGGATTCGTCATTCTTTTTTTGATGTCGTTGGACTTCAACGAAGTTTTTCGGCGAAGGCGCTACGAAACAATATTGCGTTCTTGCCCCGTTTGCTGAAGGCACGCCGTCGCGCCGTGGTGCTCTTCAAAGATGAATTACCAAAAGTGGTCGTCAGTGTTGGTGGGTACGCGAGCCTGCCTGCAGTTTTGGCAGCTCGGAAATTGGGTATTCCGATTGTTGTCGTCAGCTATGACCGAATCCCCGGGCGTTCGAGCAAACTGACGTCACGATTTGCCCAAGCCACTGCTGTGGCCTTTCCAGCAAGTGAACTTCGACGTGCCGTCATGACTGGTGCTCCAGTACGGCGAGTGATTCGAAATATTGATCGGGTACAAGATCGAAGAGCCGCAAGGCAACGTCTCGGTATTGCCGAGGGTTCGTTCTTTATCGGAGTGATCGGCGGATCGCTTGGATCGCTCATGCTGAATAACGCAGTCAGCGAGTTCGTGAAAGAATTTAAGGGTGATTCGCAGTTGGCACTTCGTCATGTCGTCGGTCCAAGATTTATGAAGTCGTATGAAAATCCCTTGGCAAATTCAGAAGTAGCGATGACATACCAAGTGGTTGCCTACGAAGAAAACATGGCGGATATCTATGCCAGCGTTGATTTGCTGATTGGGCGAGGCGGCGCAGGGACAATCGCCGATGTCGCAACGACTGGAGTGCCTTCTATTTTGATTCCGTGGAAAGGCGCAGCAGATGACCACCAAACAGCAAACGTGCGTTACCTTTCGGAAAATGGAGCGGCGATTTTGTTAGACGAAGATTTCGTTGCGAGTGATTTGTCAAAAATCATTCGTGAACTTCGATCAGATTCAGAAAAGCTGCAACAAATTTCTGCGAGAGCATTTGAGATTGGTGAGTTAAACCGGCAAGGCACGATTGCTGCAGTTATTAAAGATGTCGCGAATGGTCACAGCGTATGAACCAAGTTCTTGACTTGCATCGGCGTTCGCGGCTTCATGTTGTTGGGGTCGGTGGTCCTGGCATGAGTGCGATTGCTACATGTCTCGTGCAGATGGGGCACGAGGTTTCAGGAAGCGATATCAAGAAATCTGAAGTCATTGATCGATTGACTGCTCTAGGTATACAGATCAACATCGGCCACGATCGGGCCATCGTGCATGGATGTGACGCCGTGACGGCGTCCACTGCGATCCCGCGATTAAATATCGAGTTAGTTGAAGCAGAACAAAGTGGGGTTCAGGTTCTTTCTCGAGCTGCGATGCTTGCAGCAATCTGCGCCATGAAGCCATCGATTGCTGTGGCCGGAACGCATGGTAAAACAACGACGACGTCATTGCTTGTTCGTATTTTCGCTGAAGCAGGATTTGACCCCAACTTTGTAGTCGGCGGCGATGTTCTTAATGAAGGGGTCGGTGCGAGGTGGACCGGTTCATCGTGGACGATTGTTGAAGCCGATGAGAGCGACGGGACTCATCTTGAATTGCCTTTGACTGCTTCTGTTCTCACAAATATTGATTCAGATCATCTCGATCAATATGGAGACCTTCAAGGAATCGTCACTGGGTTTCAGCAGTACTTATCGGGAATAGAGGGACCAGTAGTTGTTTGCATTGATGATCCGCTCATCGCAGGTATGCAAAAACCTGGACATGCCATCACCTACGGATTTTCTGCTGAGGCGAAATTTCGATGTCACTCAGTTGAAGCAACACATGGTGAAACGACATTTTCCATTACGACAAATGATTCAGCAACTCACGCAGCAGAGCTTCAGGTTCGTATGTCGTTACGTGGACGACACAACGTACTGAATGTCACCGGAGCAATAGCAATGGCCATAACTCTTGGCGTAGATCCTCACGTAGCGATCGCTGCTGTTGAGAAATTTTCTGGGGTTGGTCGTCGGTTCGAAATCATCGGAAATGTTGATGGCATTACCTTCGTTGACGACTATGCGCATTTGCCACGAGAAATATCGGCAGTGATGTCAGCCGCGAAAACTAGCGACGATAATTGGGGTCGAGTCGTGGCGGTTTTTCAACCCAATCGTTATAACCGCATGGCGATCATGTCTGATGAGTACGCCGATGCCTTTGTCGACGCTGACCTTGTTGTGATCACCGATATCTATGCGTCCGGAACGAAAAAGATTGAAGGGGTGACTGGACGTCTCGTGGTAGATGCTGTGGCACAGGCCCACCCCGAGAGTCAAGTGCTTTGGCATGAAGACCGCGAATCATTGGCCGAATTCGTGAATCAAGTTCTTCGTCGTGGCGACGTTTGTATTTCAATGGGTTGCGGCGATGTTGAATACCTGCCGAGTGAAATTCTTGCCCTCAGGTCAGGCGGACAGAATTCATGAGTTCACAAATTGAGCAAGCTGCACAAATTCTTGGCGAATCAGTCCAACGCAATTTTCCAGTATCAACATTGACAACCTACAAAGTCGGCGGAACCGCAGCTTTGTTTTGTCGCGTCAATGATTTGGCGACTTTGTTCAACGTGGTGCAAGTCGCTCAGGATTTGTCGCTCAATCTTGTCGTGCTTGGGCGGGGTAGTAACAGTTTGTTCGCCGATGAAGAGTTTGAAGGAATCGTGGCGCAACTTGGCGATTTTGCGCAACATCTAGAGTTGCCCCAGCAAAATGAAAAGAGCATTGTCACAGTTGGTTCAGCGGTTGCCCTGCCGGTGATGGCTCGACGTACTGCTGCTGCTGGGCTGACCGGATTCGAATGGGCCGTCGGAGTCCCTGGAACTATTGGCGGAGCAATCAAAATGAACGCTGGAGGACACGGGTCAGATATTGACGAATCGTTGTTGAGTGTCCGGATGTATTCGAGTAGTTCGGGACAGATTCGCGAGATGGCAAAGTCGGAGTTGGGTTTGCGATTCCGCAGTTCATCCATAGATGATGACGACATCGTTATCGATGCGACATTCCAATTGGCGTGGGGGAATAGCGAACAATCATTGAACATGATTGATGACATCGTGAAATGGCGTCGTGAAAATCAACCAGGTGGTCAAAATGCAGGGTCTGTTTTTGTCAATCCGGTTCCAGGCGAAGTAGCAGCTGGTGCACTGATCGATCAAAGTGGACTTCGGGGATTTCGTATTGGTACCGCCGAGGTGTCCATCAAACATGCCAATTTTATTCAGGCTGACCCAAATGGCCGAGCAAGCGATGTCGTTGCCGTGATGGAACATGTGAAAAAAATAGTGAAGCAGGATCACGGATTTGACCTTCGCTCAGAAGTGCGACTCATCGGGTTTGATCATGAAACTAGAACTAGAGGAATTCATGAGTGACAAATTTTCAATCGTTAAGAAACTTGTCCAAAAGGTTCGCCCAACTGAGTTTGATGATTCAGAAGAATTGGTCAAGACCAAAAAGGTTCCGGTCACAAAAGTTGATAGTTCAGGGAAAAAGCGCGTTGTTATTTCTGATGACTCAGAAATAATTGACCGAAAATCAATTCGATCCGATTCTGATAATGGGGCTTCCCGTTTCCGGTCACGCCGCATCGCGGTTCGCCGTGAAGAGGGAAGGCGACGCCTCCGATGGTTCACCATTGTTGGTCTCGTTGTCGGCGTTGGTGTCATCATCTTGCTGTTACTGACGAGTCCGATCTTGTCGGTCCGTAAAGTTGATGTGGAGGGTGTCGTATATGCCGACACCGATCTCATTTCTTCAATCGTCGAGAGTGTGAAAGGTGAGCCGATTTTAACCGTCGATCTCGATGCTGCGGAAAAGAAACTGTTAGCGATTCCCTGGGTGCGCCAAGCACGAGTCTCCATGCATTTACCGGCTCGGGTGACCATTGAGGTAGTAGAGCGCAGTCCGATCGCGTTCTTCCGTTCAGTTGATGGCTTCAACCGAGTCATTGATCGCGACGGGCGTGTGCTTGATGTGATTGAGGGAGACCCGACTGATTACACGCGGATTATCGGTACTGGACCGAATATCTCGGCAGGACAAACAGTTGAACAACCCTTTTTAGGATCTGCCGAGTTAATCAATGCGTTGCCGGCCGATTTACGAGCTCGATTGTTGTCGGTGTCGGTGAGTCCAGAGGGTGAAGTTTCTTTGGCCCTCACCAATGACGTCGAGGTGCTCTTCGGTCGGCCCGACGATTTCCAGGTCAAATTGGTCGGGGTTGTGAACGAAATCAAGCGGCAGGGAACTAATCGCTATGCCGTGATCGACGTTTCGAGCGGTCAACCGAGTGTTCGGTAACTGCGCTTTGCTTGATTGGCGCGTATGAAGCTTCGAAGATTGCTTCAATTGCTACTGTGAGCAGGACTTCTGATGTGCCCTCTGGTGGGGTATCCCCCCATTAGAGATTCAGAAGTGCGAGACTGCAATTTGAATTACTAGTAATTTTCAACTCAACGTCGGCTTGCCGACACCCGAAAGCGGAGGAGTCTCCCGACATGGTTGGTGGACAAAACAATTACATCTGCCAGATCAAGGTTGTTGGCGTCGGTGGCGGTGGCGTCAACGCAATTAACCGAATGATCGAGCGAAATCTGCGTGGGGTCGAATTCATTGCGATCAACACCGATATTCAGGCTTTGATGACGAGTGATGCTGAGCTGAAGCTCGATGTCGGTCGTGAACTGACTCGTGGACTTGGTGCTGGTAGCGATCCTGAAGTTGGGCGTCAAGCAGCCGAAGCTCATCGCGACGAGATCGAAGATGCGCTTAAAGGTGCTGACATGGTCTTCATCGCCGCGGGCGAAGGTGGAGGTACCGGAACCGGCGCTGCGCCAGTCGTTGCTGAAATCGCCAAGGCCGCTGGTGCTCTCACAATTGGCATCGTCACCCGCCCATTTTCGTTTGAAGGCCGCCGTCGCGCGGTGCAAGCCGACGCTGGTATCGCCAAGCTCAAAGAAAAAGTTGACACCTTGATTGTTGTTCCGAACGATCGCCTGCTGTCAGTCGTTGACGCTCGTGACACTGTGATGGAAGCATTCGCTCGGGCTGACGAGGTTTTGTACAGCGGCGTTTCGGGTATCTCTGAATTGATCACTAACCCTGGCCTCATCAACACCGACTTTGCTGACGTCAAGATGACATTACAGAATGCTGGTTCTGCATTGATGGGTATCGGTTCAGCCAGTGGTGATAGCCGTGCTCGTGACGCAGCTTTGAAGGCACTGTCAAGCAATTTGCTCGAAGCATCCATTGAAGGTGCACGTGGAGTGCTTCTCAACGTCACTGGTCCTTCATCAATGACCTTGATGGAAATGAACGAGGCCGCTGAAATCATTCACGGCATCGCTCACCAAGATGCGAATATCATTTTCGGTACTGTAATTAACGATGACATGGGCGATGAAGTTCGTGTCACGGTGATTGCAGCTGGTTTTGATCGCTGGGATGGTGCTCCGCAAGTGCGTCCGACTGGACGACCCGCTGCGCGCTCACATCAAACTGGTGGCACCGCTCGCACTCCTGCACCAGCGAAGGACATCTTCGCGTCTGATCCCGTGTCAACTGACGACGGCGATGACGATTTCGATGTCCCGTCGTTCCTGAAGTGAGATTGCGGGCCTGATGCCCGCCAATTTTCAGATTCCCGATTATTCGTCAGTCAAATTTGTGGTGACTCAGCGTGCCGATGGCGATTTCAACAGTGATGTTGTTGTAGGGAGAACGTCGTGACGACATCTGAAGCCATGTTGCATGAGGCCAATCGCATTCGTGAAAATTACGAGTCGATTGTGCAGCGTGTGCGAAGTCTCGGAGGAAGCGATGTTCAAATCATCGCAGTGACAAAGACTTTTCCCGCGAGTGCCGTCAATGCCGTCGTGGCAGCGGGGTGTTTGAGTATTGGCGAGAACTACGCCCAAGATTTGTTGGAAAAGTGGCCAGAAGTTGATGTGAACCATCGGCCAGAAGTTCACTTCATTGGTCGATTGCAAACCAATAAGGTTCGATCGTTGAGCCACGTCGTCGACGTTTGGCAATCGGTCGATCGCATTTCGGTCATTGATGAAATTGCCCGCCGAGCTCCGAGTGCTCGAGTCATGTTGCAGGTCAACGCGGCTGGCGAGTCCGATAAGGGCGGATGCGCAATGAGTGACCTTGAGGGAATGTATGAACGTTGCTCCACTAGTGGATTGACAGTGATCGGGCTCATGACAGTCGGGCCAACGAACGGCGAAGTTGCCGCGACTCGACAAGCCTTTGAGACGACCGCTCGATTGGCTCAAGGTTTGGGCTTGCGCGAAGTTTCCATGGGTATGACGGGTGACCTTGAGCTGGCAATTGATTGCGGATCAACCATGGTGCGTATCGGGTCGGCAATCTTTGGTGACCGTCCACCCATGGCCAATAAATAACGACTATTCTTTCGGTGATGTCAATTTTTAGACGAGCGATGGATTACCTCGGCCTCGGCGAGGACGATGCCTACGACGATTACGATGACCATGATTCGGTTGATCGATCGGGCGGCGTTTCACGCACGGTCGACCCACGTGGTGGTTTTGATGATTCGCGACCGGTAGCCCGTCAAGTTTCGCCTCGCGACACCGATCCTGTTCCCACGCCGCGCCGCCCACAGTTTGACGATTCGTCGGTTCAGCCTCGTCCGATTTCCGCACGTCAGGGATCGTCGGTGCGAACATTGGGCGGGTCAACTCAGGGTGAAACTCACACCGTCAAGGCCATTCGATTTAATGACATTCAAGAAGTCGCCAATCGTTTTCGTGATGGTCATGCCGTCATTTTGAATACCGAAGGTTGCGACGACGAAGTTGCTCGTCGCATGATCGATTTTTCGAGCGGACTGTGTTACGCCTTGCATGGCAAAATTGAAAAAGTTGCTCGTGGTGTGTATCTACTTAAGCCTGATACACGTCCTGCGAATCCCGAGTACTGATTTTCGTGTCGGCTCTCGGTGATCTACTTCGGCTGTATAGCTATGTCCTGCTTTTGCGAGTCATTTTGTCGTGGTTCCCACCATCGTCGTCACAAGGGGCTCTCGCCACGGTTCAACTGTGGCTGTTCAAAATGACCGAGCCAGTACTTGGACCGATCCGGCGTAAATTGCCCCCAATGGGTGGTCTTGATTTGTCGCCGATGTTGTTGTTGATCGTTTTACAGGTCGTCGCTCAAGCACTGGCGTAGTGCCGATATCCTTGCTCAATCGTTGAATTTCTGATTGAGACTGACTAATTATGACCGAGCGCCGTTATCCACCCGTTGAATCTCAGCCTTCATTCCCGGCGATTGAAGCGACGGTCCTTGAACGTTGGAAGACCGACCACACGTTTGAAGAATCAGTCAATCAACGCACGGCTGGACCTGACGGTGCCAACGAATTTGTTTTCTACGACGGCCCACCCTTTGCCAATGGCTTGCCTCACTACGGTCACCTACTGACCGGATTTGTGAAAGACGCGATTCCGCGTTATCGCACGATGAAGGGTCAACGTGTTGATCGTCGATTCGGATGGGATTGTCATGGTTTGCCCGCAGAAGTTGAAGCCGAAAAACAATTGGGTATTTCTGGTCATCCCGAGGTCACCGAATTCGGTATTGAAAAATTCAATGACTATTGCCGTACGAGCGTTTTGCGTTACACCAACGAATGGGAACGCTATGTCAACCGTCAAGCTCGCTGGGTTGATTTTGAAAATGACTACAAGACCCTCGACCTTCCATATATGGAAAGCGTTATGTGGGCATTCAAAACTTTGCATGACAAAGGTTTGATCTACGAAGGCTTCCGAGTTTTGGCCTATTGCTGGCGATGTGAAACTCCATTGAGCAATACCGAAACTCGTATGGATGACGTGTATCGCGATCGTCAAGACCCGGCGTTAACCGTCAAATTCTCATTGGCAACGGGCGAAAAGATTTTGGCCTGGACAACAACGCCATGGACATTGCCATCAAACTTGGCGTTGGCGGTCAACCCCGATATCGACTACGCAGTTGTTGAGTTGAACGGCGAAAAACTCATTTTGGCTGAAGCTCGCCTGGCTTCATATGAGCGCGAACTTGGTGAAGCAATACGAGTTGGAACTTTGAAGGGTTCTGAGTTAGTCGGACGGACCTACACGCCACTCTTTAATTATTTCGCTGATACTCCGTCTGCCTTCCAGGTTCTTGGTGCCGACTTCGTCACGACAGAAGATGGAACGGGCGTCGTGCACATGGCCCCAGGTTTTGGTGAGGACGACCAGATCGCGTGTCTTGCGGCCGGTATTGAAACAATTTGCCCAATGGACAGTCACGGTTGTTATACGGCTGAGGTTTCTGATTGGGCGGGCACGCACGTCTTTGAGGCAAATCCACTTGTCATCAAACACTTAAAGCAAACAGGGGTTGTTCTTCGTCACGACAGTTACGACCACTCATACCCGCATTGCTGGCGCTGTGCCGAACCCCTGGTATATCGCGCGATTTCGTCCTGGTTTGTTGAAGTCACAGCGGTGAAAGACCGCATGCTCGAACTGAATCAGCAAATTACTTGGGTTCCCGAACATCTCAAGGAAGGATCGTTCGGCAAATGGTTGGCGAACGCCCGCGACTGGTCAATTAGTCGCAATCGATTTTGGGGTTCGCCTATTCCAGTCTGGAAGAGCGATGATCCGACATATCCGCGCCTTGATGTGTACGGAAGCCTTGCTGACATTGAACGCGACTTCGGTGTTGTTGTCACCGATCTGCATCGTCCTGCGGTTGATGATTTAGTTCGACCAAACCCTGACGACCCAACGGGTCAGTCAATGATGCGCCGAGTGCCAGAAGTACTTGACTGCTGGTTCGAGAGTGGCTCAATGCCTTTTGCTCAAGTGCATTATCCATTTGAGAACACAACTTGGTTTGAACAGCATTACCCAGGTGACTTCATCGTTGAGTACATCGGGCAAACTCGCGGCTGGTTCTACACGTTGCATGTTTTGGCGACCGCTCTATTTGATCGTCCCGCATTTTCAACTTGTGTGAGTCACGGAATCGTGCTCGGCGATGATGGACAGAAAATGTCCAAGAGCTTGCGCAACTATCCAGACCCGATGGTTGTCTTTGATACGTACGGCGCAGATGCAATGCGTTGGTACTTGTTGTCGTCGGCAATTTTGCGGGGGGCCGACTTCTCGGTGACTGAGGCTGGCATTCGTGAGACCGTTCGGCAAGTGCTTTTACCGATGTGGAACTCGTGGTATTTCTTGAGTTTGTACGCCAACGCTGAAGGTGTTTCCGGAACTTTCCGTACCGACTCGACAAACATTCTTGATCGCTATATTTTGGCAAAATCGGCCCAAATGATTGAACGAGTGACTCACGACCTCGATGCCTACGATCTTTTCTCGGCATGCTCGGGCGTTCGTGATTTCTTGGACGTCTTAACGAATTGGTATATCCGTCGTTCACGTGATCGTTTCTGGGAAGGTGACCAAGACGCAATCGATACCTTGCACACGGTTCTCGAAATTCTGTGTCGCGTCTCGGCGCCGATGTTGCCACTTTTGTCGGACACCATCTATTCGGGCCTGACTGGTGATCGCTCAGTGCATCTCACTGATTGGCCGACTACTACTGATCTGCCAAACGACGTTGAACTCGTTCGGGCAATGGATCGTGTGCGCGAGGTTTGTTCTGTCGCCTTGTCTATTCGCAAAGCAAATAGTCGTCGCGTGCGTTTGCCGTTATCCGAACTCACGGTCTCGCATCCTGACTCATCTGCATTGGCCTCATTCATTGACATCATCGCTGACGAAGTCAATGTAAAAAAGGTGTCCTTAGCGACCGAAATTACTGGGGCGGCATCTGCTGTGCTGCAAGTGATTCCGGGTGCTCTTGGTCCACGTCTTGGTGGGCGCACGCAAGATGTCATCAAAGCAGTGAAGTCGGGCAATTGGCGCCAAGATGGCGAACAAGTCTTTGCCGGAGACATCGAACTTTTTGCTGGGGAGTACACCCTCAAGATGGTTGCGGCCGAGGGAACAGCAAGTAGTGCTCTTGGTGATGGCCTTGGCATGGTGACGCTCGATATTGAAATCACTCCCGAACTGGCCGCTGAAGGTACCGCTCGTGACTTGATTCGATTGGTGCAACAAGCTCGCCGTGAGGCCGATCTAGAAGTGAGCGATCGCATCGAACTCACTTTGGGAGTTTCCGAAGCAGTGCGACGTCAAGTTCAACCGTTCATTGATGAATTAGCTCGGGAAACTTTGGCCCAGTCTGTGCATTGGGGAACAGGGTCTTCGAACGCAATTTTGGATGAAGAAGACATCCATATTGGGGTCCTTCGCGTCGACATGCCCCCGAGATAGTCCAATTTGCGGGTATCCTGCCCAACCACACGAGTGAAAAGGACATATGCAATGGCTAGCAAAACTGTTAAGAAGCCTGCTCCTGCCAAGAAGTCAACTGCTCAAAAGGCCCCCGCGAAGAAGGCTGCGCCTGTGAAAAAGGCTGCACCAGCGAAGAAGTCCGCCCCAGTCAAGAAGGCCGCACCTGCGAAGAAGGCCGCGCCTGCGAAGAAGGCTGCGCCTGCGAAGAAGGCTGCACCTGTCAAGAAAGCGGTGCCAGTTAAGAAGGCCGCTCCTGTCAAGAAGGCTGCACCAGTTAAAAAGGCTGCTCCAGCCAAGAAAGCGGTGCCTGCGAAGAAGGCTGCACCTGCGAAGAAGGCTGCTCCAGTTAAGAAAGCGGTGCCAGTTAAGAAGGCCGCTCCTGTCAAGAAGGCTGCACCTGCGAAGAAGGCTGCTCCATCCAAGAAAGAGGCTCCGGCCAAGGTTGCCAAGCCGGTCGCACCAGCACCCGTCAAGGCCCCACCCGCACCTAAAAAGGTCGCCAAGCCAGTTTTCGTGAAGCCACCCGTGCCGGGCAAAAAGGCTGTTTCAAAAGACGGAATTATCGCCAATAAAGATTTTGATCTCACATTTATTCGCAGTCAGCGCGCTTCATTAATTGAGCAGCGCGATCGCTTGTTGGGTCGTGCGGTCAGTCTTGAAAATGAATTGGAAAAGCTCATTGAAGAAGCTGGCATGGGCGACGATCAATTCGACGAAGATGGCGGCGAAGGCGACACGATGGCTGTCGAGCGTGAACGTGATCGCGTTCTTTCTGATCAGGCTCGTCAAACGATTGAAGAAATTGATGCGGCACTGTTGCGAATTGAAACTGGTGATTATGGATACAGCACCGTTTCAACTCGTCCAATTCCTCGTGAGCGTCTCGAAGTGATCCCGTGGGCAATTGAACTCGTTGAAGAACGAGTTGGCTGGAGATAAGTGAGTCAAAGCCAGCGCAAGATTCCCAGTCTGTCGTTGTTGATCGCTGCTCTTGTCGTCGGTATTGATCAGCTCTGCAAACATTGGGCGGTGTCGCAACTCAATGACGGACACACCGTTCATGTGTTGTGGACTTTGCGTTTCAACTTGTCTTTTAATGGCGGTATGGCTTTTGGACGCGGTCAAGGTTTTGGACCGATCATTGGAGTTGTCGCCACGATTGTGGTCGTCGGTTTACTTCTCTCATTGCGGCATTCGGGGAGCAAAATCTCTGTTGTTGCCATTGGGCTGATTGTGGGTGGTGCCATGGGCAACATCGTCGATCGACTTTTTCGAGGCGATGCGTGGTTGCATGGCAAGGTCATTGATTTCATTGACTTCCAATGGTTTCCTATTTTCAATGTCGCCGATATTTGCGTCAATGTTGGCGGGGGACTCCTTGTTTTGAGCTATTTGCTATTCCAACCGAAAGTCGACCATGTCTGAGATCATCACCGAAGAAATACCAGAATCGTTAGCTGGTGAGCGTCTCGATCGCATTGTGTCGTTGATGGCCGAAATCAGTCGCGCCGATGCAACGACAACGATCGCTCTTGGTGCCGTTGAACTTGACGGAGTAGTTGCCCCCACTGGCAAGGTTCGTCTCAAAGTCGGACAAATTGTTGCGGTCGACCTATCAAAAATTCCTCAGCCAGAATTGCCCGGCCCCGATCCGAGCATTGTTGTTGACGTGGTCTATTCCGACGAGCACATCATTGTGATCAATAAGGCCGCCGGAGTTGTCGTGCACCCTGGTGCTGGTAATAACGACAAAACTTTGGTGAATGGACTACTTGCGCTGTTCCCCGAAATCGCCGGTGTTGGAGAAGAACATCGTCCTGGCATCGTCCACCGTCTTGATGTTGGAACGACGGGACTATTAATAGTGGCCCGAACGCAAGAGGCATATGAGGAACTCGTTGCGATGATGTCGCTGCGTGAAGTGAAGCGCCATTACACGGCGTTGGTGTGGGGTCATCCGACTGCACCTATCGGGACGATTGATGCGCCGATTGGTCGTGACCCTCGAAATCCGTTGTGCATGGCAGTCGTTGCAAGCGGAAAGCCGGCCCGCACAAATTACGAGGTTCTCGAATCAATGTCAGACCCTGATGTTTCCTTGGTCGCCTGTGAACTCGAGACTGGCCGCACCCATCAAATTCGCGTCCACCTGCAAGCCACTGGGCACTCAGTCGTCGGCGACCCGCAATATGGCGGAGCACGAATGCCCTTGGTCATCGGCCGGCCGTTCTTGCACGCTGGTCGATTGGTCTTTGATCACCCTCTCACTGGTGAGTCCCTCGAGTTCACCAGTGAATTGCCCGCTGACCTTGAAGAAGTATTGAAGCGCTGTCGCGACGACCAATGAACTGCTAGGGTGCAGTCGACCGTGAAGTGAGTCCCGTGAGGCTCATACGGAGGACAACATGAATCAAGCGTCGGGCGACCGCCCCAACAAAAGTCTGAATACTGTGCCGAACCAGGTCTTGGTGCTCGGTCAAGCCGATATCAATCGTGCGATTACTCGAATTGCCCATGAAATCATTGAACGCAATCGCGGTCTCGATGGTGTTGTCATCGTCGGTTTGCAACGTGGTGGGGTGTGGCTCGCTGAACGACTCGTTTCTACGATTAACCAGATTGAAGGCGAAACCAGTCCGTCGATTCCTCTCGGAAAACTAGATGTCTCACTGTTTCGCGATGACATCAGTTTGCGTCCAGTCACTCCGGTGACAGTCACCGACATTCCTGCCGATCTTGCCGGATCAAAAGTTGTCCTTGTTGACGACGTGTTGTTTACGGGACGAACCGTTCGCGCTGCGCTTGACGCGCTCAATCAATATGGTCGACCGTCTTCGGTGCAACTCGCAGTCATGATTGATCGAGGTCACCGTGAGTTGCCCATTCGCCCCGACTACGTGGGTAAGAACCTCCCAACTGGCCGTGACGAAGACGTGCTGGTATCGCCCGAGGGTGTGACCTTGTCAAAGAAGGTGAACTCATGAAGCACTTACGCAGCATCCCCGAACTTGGTGTTGACGGGATTGTGCGAATTCTGTGTTTGGCCAATCACATGGCCGAAGTCAATCGACGCCCAGTGCCCAAGGTTCCTGCGCTGAATGGTCGCACGGTGGTCAGTTTGTTCTTTGAAGACTCAACGCGGACACGCATCAGTTTTGAAACGGCGGCCAAACGTCTGTCGGCCGACACAATGACTTTTAGTGTGTCAACGTCAAGCGTGAATAAGGGCGAGAGCTTGAAAGACACAATTGAAACGGTGAGCGCAATGGGCGTTGCGGCTTTTGTCGTGCGGCATAAAACAAGCGGCATTCCGTGGCAACTGAGCGAATGGACCGATGCCTCAATTATCAACGCCGGCGATGGATGGCATCAACACCCAACTCAAGCGTTGCTCGACAGTTTCACAATCATGTCGTCGTTGGGTCGGATGCCAAGCAGTGACTGTTTGCAAGGTCTGACCATCGGAATTGTCGGCGATATTCGTCACAGCCGAGTTGCTCGTAGCGATATTCAAGCGTTTACGGCCCTTGGTGCCAAAGTTGTTTTGGTTGCGCCACGAACATTGTTACCGCCAGAAGTTGAAGGTTGGCCAGTATCAATTTCGTCGTCGCTCGATGATGTCATCGGCGAACTCGATGTGCTGTACATGTTGCGTATGCAGCGCGAACGAATGAACGAAGCTTTGGTACCGCACCTCGGGGAGTATTCGGCACGTTATGGCCTTGATGAACGACGCGCCAAAATGTTGCCAGACCACGCGCTACTCATGCACCCAGGTCCGATGAATCGCGGTGTGGAGATGTTGATCGACCCAGCGTCAATGCCGAACAACATGATTACGCAGCAAGTTGCCAATGGAGTATCAATACGAATGGCAGTTCTTTTTGATGTCTTAGGTGGAGCCGAAACTGGAGCAGGAGTCGTGTCATGAAGGAAGTGCAAGTCATCAATATTCGCGGTGGTCGCATTCTTGACGAAACCACCGACGCGCAAGGACGGCTTGCCGATATTCATATTGCTGGCGGCGTGATTACCGAAGTTGTCGACGCCGGATCAAAGTTGCCGAAAGCCGATATTGATCTTGATGCAACAAATTGTTTTGTCTCTCCCGGATTCGTTGATCTCCATGTGCATTTGCGTGAGCCAGGTCGTGAAGAGTCAGAAACGATTGAAACAGGCAGTCGGGCCGCGGCGTTAGGCGGTTTCACTGCTGTTGTTGCGATGCCAAATACCGAACCGTCGCAAGATTCACGCATTGTGGTTGAGTTCGTTCGTGCACAAGGCGAACGTGCCGGACTGTGTGAAGTCATTCCTTCCGCATGCATCACGGTTGGTCGGGCCGGGCAAGCTTTGGCGCCGTATGGCGAACTTCGCGATGCTGGAGTCACGTTGTTTACCGATGACGGCAATGGCGTACAAGATCCGCTCTTAATGCGCCGGGCACTTGAATACGCTCGCGATCTCGACATCACGCTTGCACAGCATTGTGAAGTGAGCAGTTTGACTGTCGGAGCTGTCATGCATGAAGGATCGTGTTGTAGTCATCTTGGTTTGCCAGGTTGGCCAGCAATCGCTGAAGAACTGATGGTGCATCGAGATATCGAACTCGTGCGCCTCACGGGTTCGCGCATTCACTTCTTGCATTTGTCAACCGAACGCAGTGTCGAGATGGTGCGCCACGCTAAGGCCGAAGGTTTGCCGATCACCGCTGAAGCCACACCACATCACTTCACATTGACTGATGAGGCACTACGTAGTTTCGATCCGGTTTTTAAAGTGAATCCTCCATTGCGCACGCCGGCCGATATTGCTGCACTCAAGGAAGGTTTACGTGACGGCACAATCGATGCCATCGCGACCGATCACGCGCCCCACGCGAGTCACCTCAAAGAACAACCGCTAGATCAAGCTCCGCCAGGGATGCTCGGTCTCGAAACCGCTCTGTCATTGTCATTGTCAGAACTGAACATGGACGCCCAGGCAGTAGTGGCAGCGCTCAGTTGGAAACCGGCGCGCATCGCTGGAGTCGGCGATCGTCACGGTCGTCCTGTCGCAGTTGGCGAGTCCGCCAACTTGGCAATTTTTGATCCGACTTGTGAATGGGTCGTCGATCGTGACGTGCTGGCCAGCAAGAGCAAAAATACGCCGTATCACGGTCGAACAGTGTGCGGCAAGGTTCGCCACACGGTCTTTTCGGGTCAAGTTGTGGTTCGCGACGGGGTTGCGCAGCGATGATTGGGCAGATTGTTAATAATACACTAGAGTGCATAAATATGCAGAACAGGGATGATGATGGCAATTCGTGAAGCAGCGCTCGTGCTCGCTGATGGGAGCGTGTTTGAAGGAGAGGCCATCGGCGCTGCGGCACCAAGCGGTATCTCAACGGGCGAAGTTGTCTTTAACACCGTCTTAAGTGGCTATCAAGAAGTGGTGACCGACCCGAGTTACGCCGGACAGATCATTACGTTCACGTATCCACATATCGGTAATTACGGAACGACTTCAGCCGATGATGAATCGCGTCGACCATTTTGCCGTGGTGTCATTGTTCGTGATTTAGCCCGTCGACATAGCAACTTTCGTGCTGCACAAAGTCTCAACGAATTACTGCAGAAGAGTGGCGTTGCTGGGATCGCCGGAATTGATACTCGTCGACTCACGAGAATCTTGCGTGATACGGGGGCCATGCCTGGAGCGTTCGGTACTGCTTCGCAAAGTGACTTGCTTGCTGCTGCTCGTGCTGAAAAAGGCACTGATGGAATAGACCTTGTTGCGACTGTAACGACGGACAAGCCGTACTCATTCGGAAATGGTCCGCTGAAAGTTGTGGCCTACGACTTCGGAATTAAAACAACGATTTTGCGATGCTTGTCAGAGATCGCCACGATCGAAGTTGTTCCTGCATCAACGACAGCTGCTGAAGTAATGGCTCGTCAGCCTCATGGTGTGTTCCTGTCAAATGGTCCAGGAGACCCAGCTGCAGTTCCGTATGCCGTCGACGCAATTCGTGATCTTGTTGGCCAGGTGCCTCTCTTCGGTATTTGTCTCGGCCATCAATTGCTCAGTCGTGCACTTGGTGGCACGACCTACAAATTGCCATTTGGACATCATGGCGGCAATCATCCGGTCCAACATCTCGCATCGGGCCACGTTGAAATCACGAGTCAAAATCACAACTTCTGCGTTGACGCCGAAAGTTTGGGTGGGCGAGTGGCTGTGACTCACCTCAACCTCAACGACCAGACCAACGAAGGGATGCGAGTACTCGACGCGCCGGCATTCAGTGTGCAATATCACCCCGAGGCTGGGCCAGGACCACATGACAGCCGTTACCTCTTTGAACAATTTGCACAACTGATGCAGAACGGAACCTTCTGACATGCCCAAGCGCACTGATATCCACTCAATTTTGATTATCGGTTCTGGTCCAATTGTGATCGGACAGGCGTGTGAGTTTGACTATTCAGGAACTCAAGCGTGTCGTGTTCTTAAAGAAGAGGGCTACCGCGTCATTTTGGCAAACTCGAATCCGGCCACGATCATGACCGACCCAGACTTTGCCGATCGCACCTACATCGAACCATTGACTTGGGAAGTCATCGCGAAAATTATTGAGCGCGAAAAACCCGATGCTGTTCTTCCGACTCTTGGTGGTCAGACCGGCCTCAACTTGGCAATGGCCTTGTATGAACGTGGTCTTGTGGGTGTGCCAGGAACCCCTGAACTCATTGGTGCCAACGCTGAATCAATCTCGACTGCAGAAGATCGCGACAAGTTCAAAAAAGCCATGATTGAAATTGGTCTCAAAGTTCCCGAGAGTGGCATCGCCCACACGATGGAGGATGCTCTTGAAGTCATCAAGACCATTGGTCTTCCAGCCATCATTCGCCCCGCTTACATCTTGGGTGGGCGAGGAACCGGCATCGCAAAAACTGCTGAAGAGTTTGAGCAGTTGGCAGCAAATGGTCTCGATGCCAGTCCAATTCGCGAAATTCTCATCGAGAAAAGTATTGCGGGTTGGAAAGAATACGAACTTGAAGTCATGCGCGATACCGCCGATAACTGCGTCATCATTTGTTCGATTGAAAACTTTGATCCAATGGGCGTGCACACTGGTGACTCCATCACGGTTGCTCCTGCGCAAACACTGAGCGATGTTGAATACCAAATCATGCGTGATGCAGCCCTGGCTTGCATTCGTCGTGTTGGTGTTGAAACCGGTGGATCAAACGTGCAATTTGCGGTCAACCCGGCCAATGGTGATGTTGTTGTGATTGAAATGAACCCACGCGTTTCACGATCAAGTGCATTGGCGTCAAAGGCCACCGGTTTCCCGATCGCCAAGATCGCCGCGAAATTGGCCGTTGGTTACACGCTTGACGAAATTCCGAACGACATCACCAAGGCGACGCCGGCAAGTTTTGAGCCAACGATCGACTATGTCGTGACCAAGATTCCGCGCTGGGCCTTTGAAAAGCTCCCCGGAACCAGTGGCGTTCTCGGAACTCAAATGCAAAGTGTTGGAGAGGTGATGGCTATTGGCCGTACATTCCCCGAAAGTTTGCAGAAAGCTTTGCGGTCGCTCGAGCAAGGTCGATTAGGTCTCAATTGTGATCCTGCTGAAAAGCAACTTGCTGACATCTCAACTGACGAATTGATGCGCCTCGTTGACATTCCAACTCCTGATCGAATCTTCATTATCGGCGAATTGCTGTTCCGAGGCATCTCGGTTGATGCAGTTCATGAAGCGTGCAAGGTCGATCCTTGGTTCTTGGATCAGATGTCAATCATTATTGAAGAACGTGACGCCGTGAAAGGATCAAGTCCATCGGCGATGACCAAAGCCTCGTGGAAGCGCGTGAAGCGTGTTGGTTTCAGCGACGCGCAGTTGGCGTATCTCTGGGGTAGCACCGAATCAGAGGTGCGAGAAGCCCGCGAAGCCGCCGGCGTTATTCCTACATATAAAACAGTTGATACGTGTTCAGCTGAGTTTGCTGCACTTACGCCGTATCACTACTCAACGTACGAAGACGAAAATGAAGTTCGCGAATCCGATCGTCAACGAGTGATCATTTTGGGTTCTGGTCCCAACCGCATCGGTCAAGGAATTGAGTTTGACTATTGCTGCGTTCACGCATCATTCGCGTTGCGTGATGCGGGCTTTGAAACAGTCATGGTGAACTGCAACCCGGAGACGGTTTCAACCGACTACGACACATCAGATCGTCTGTATTTTGAGCCGCTGACCAAAGAAGATGTGTTGAACGTGATTGCTGCCGAAACGGCAGCTGCCGGTGGGAAAAAGCCCAAAGTGATCGTTTCACTAGGTGGCCAAACGCCGCTCAAACTTTCTGGTCAGATACCAGTCGATCTCATTGCTGGTACATCACCAGCGTCAATCGACCTTGCTGAGGACCGCGAGAAGTGGAATGAATTATGTGAGTCGCTCAGCATTCCGCAACCGCCAGGTGGAACAGCGGTCAATCTTGAGCAAGCCATGGCAATGGTTGATCGGGTGGGATTCCCGGTTCTAGTGCGCCCGAGTTATGTCTTGGGTGGTCGAGGAATGCAGATCGTGCATGATCGCGATCATTTAGCTCGAGCCATGTCCGAACTCTCGGGGTACGGCAGTTTGGGCAAAGAGGGCGGGCTTTCGGCCGAACGTCCCGTCTTGATTGATCGTTTCCTTGAGGATGCAACAGAAGTCGATGTTGATGCGATTCGCGATCACACCGGAGAAGTGTTAATCGGTGGAGTTATGGAGCACGTCGAAGAAGCTGGCGTTCACTCTGGCGACTCGGCATGCGCTATTCCTCCGCAAACACTTCCCGCTTGGGTTGTTGAAGTCATCGAGTCGTACACGACAGCGATTGCGACTGCGCTTGACGTGCGTGGAATGATCAACGTGCAGTTTGCGGTCGCCGGAACCAATGTGTATGTGATTGAAGCGAACCCACGAGCAAGTCGTACGGTTCCGTTTGTTGCGAAGGCAACTGGTGTGCCGTTGGCCAAAGTAGCCACCCGCGTCATGCTCGGATCAACCTTGGCCGAATTGCGAACCGAAGGTTTGCTTACTCGATCGGTTTTGCTTGATTCACCAAACACCGTTGCGGTGAAAGAAGCAGTATTGCCATTCAGTCGATTCCCCGAAGTCGACACTGCACTCGGACCGGAAATGCGGTCAACCGGTGAAGTGATGGGTATTGACGTGACCTTTGGTCGAGCCTTCTACAAAGCTGAACTTGCCGCTGGCACGGTGTTGCCAACGAGTGGAACTGTTTTCTTGTCGCTCGCCGATGGAGATAAGCCTGCCGGAATTGTTGTGGCCAAACGACTACGTGCGCTCGGCTTTGGCATTGTTGCGACGCCTGGTACTGCGGATTACCTCAGTCGATTTGGTTACATGGTTGATGCAGTCGTCGGCAAAGTTAGTGAAGGTGCCAAGATCACTGCAGTCAATCTCATTGCTAGTGGCGAGATTTCCTTTGTCATCAACACACCACAAGGTCGTGGTGGCCGAACTGACGGCGAAGCAATTCGTAAAGCAGCCAATGTTCACCGAGTGTGCTCTGTCACAACGGTTGAAGCTGCACTTGCCGCTGCGCAAGGAATGGCTGAACAACTTGATCAAGCGCTTGAAGTGAAGAGCCTGCAGGAATACCACGGAAGGTGAGAGCAAGATTGTGAATTCGCATGTACGGGTCGGTTCAGTTGAATTAGTGCATCCAGTCATGGCTGCATCTGGCACTGCAGGACACGGAGCCGAACTATCGGCATATGGAGCGCTTGATTCAATTGGTGCAGTTGTTGTCAAGTCAATTGCCGCTACCGAATGGGCAGGTAATCCCGCTCCACGTGTGCATCCGATTGCTCAAGGCATGATTAATGCCGTCGGATTGCAAGGTTTAGGAGTTCAACATTGGATCGAACACGACTTGCCAGCAATGGCTGCGGTCAATGCGTCGGCGGTCGTCAGTATTTGGGGACGTTCGGTTGATGAATATCGTCAAGCCGCGCAACTCTTACACGACGGATTAGAGCGTTCACCACATCGCTCAACAGTGATTGCCGTTGAGGTCAATTTGTCATGTCCAAACATGCATGGCCACGGGATCTTTGCTCACGACATAGATTTGTCGGCTGAAGTGATGTCGGCATGTTCAGTTCTTGAATTTCCGTTATGGGCCAAACTCAGTCCGAATACCGATCGAGTGATTGCGGTTGCACAAGCCGTGCACGAGGCCGGGGCCGAGGCAGTCACGTTGATCAATACAGTGGTCGGAATGGTGCTTGACCCTGAGTCGGGCCGACCGGCTCTTGGTAACGGTGGAGGCGGTATCTCGGGTCGAGCAATTCATCCGGTCGCTGTCCGTACGGTCTTTGATGTTCACGCCGCCTTACCGACTCTGCCCATCGTCGGAGTTGGGGGAGTCACATCGGGTTGGGAAGCGGCCGAATTGATGCTGGCGGGCGCCAGTGCAATTCAAGTTGGCACGGCGACTTTTGCTGATCCGCGAGCCTGTTTCAAGATTGCGAGTGAACTCACGGCCTTGGCCCAAAGTCGCGGAGTATCTGACTTGATGACCTTGTCGGGGCTGGCTCATCGCGGGGGATTTGCTCAGTTGTAGCGAGTCAAAATGTGCTGGTATCCACCTATTGAGCGCTTGTGATAGGTACGGTTTGCCCATGGCTACTCCTCCGATACTCACACCAGAACAGCGTGCTGCAGCCCTCGCCAAGGCCGCCGAAGCTCGGACTGCGCGTGCCGCAATCAAGGTCGAGCTCAAACAGGGCACTTTGACAGTGGCCGCAGCTCTTGAGTCTGCTGACCCCAACGTAGGCAAATTGAAAGTCATTGCCATGCTGGAAAGCCTTCCCGGCCTCGGCAAAGTGAAAGCGCGTAAGATCATGGAGGAAGTTGGCATTGCTGACAACCGCAAGATCCAGGGTCTGGGCACGCAGCAGAAAAAAGCACTTCTCGAACACTTAGCCAAGTGAGCGAGCGGGCCGAACCGCCCGCCTCATCGTCGAGTGCAACTCCGTTGATCGTGATCGTCTCTGGTCCGGGCGGGGTCGGTAAGGGCACCATTGTTGATGCTTTGCTGCGTCGAGATTCCACTTTGCTGTTGAGTCGGTCATGGACCACTCGAGAACAGCGACCTGGCGAACATGATGAGGCGTACGTATTTACGACGCGCGATGCTTTTGAAAAGCATCGCGAAAATAATGGCTTTTTAGAGTGGACCGAATTCTTGGGAAATTACTACGGCACTCCCGTGCCAGATTTGCGCGACGGTCGCGACATCGTTCTCGAAATCGAGGTTGATGGCGCCCAACAGGTCAAGGTTCGTCACCCCGAATCGGTCTTGATTTTCATTTTGCCGCCATCTCGCGACGAGCAACGTCGACGCCTGATCGGTCGGGGAGACCCGGATCATAAGGTCATTGAACGTCTACGCAAAGCCGAAGAAGAGGAGCCAGTTGGGCTGGCCCTGGCCGATTACTCATTTGTCAACGACGACCTCGATCACACCGTGACCGAATTGTTGAGTCTCATTGAGCGACTTCGCTCGCTTGCAGGGCGCTAAAACCCTCAATTTCGGGTTAGGCTCAGGCGCTGAACTATTTGGCGTTAGCCCTCTCAAAGGACCAGATCTACTATGGCCGCAACCAACGACTCCATGATGACCCCACAGCTTGAGGTCCTTCTCGGCAAGGTTGATTCAAAGTTCAGTTTGGTGACATTGGCGGCTAGCCGTGCCCGTGAGTTGCAGCAGTACTACGCCAAGATGGGCTCAGTGAGCTCAAAGGTTGTTCCTCCGCAGGTTGCATCGTTGCGCAAGCCCCTCAGCATGGGCTTTGAAGAAATTGCCGCCGACAAGATTGTGCGCGTTTCTGCCGATGAAATGGCCGAACGTCGTGCCGCTGAAGAAGCAGCCCAAGCTGACGCCGCTGCTTTGTTCGCAAGTGCTCAAGAAGCATCAAGCGAAGCAGATGTCGTCGAAGTCATCAACGAAGACAGCGCATCAGACGCTGATTCCGGCGACGCCTGATTGATTATGGCCGATCTGGCCGGTAAGCGAATTGTTGTTGGTGTTTGTGGTGGTATTGCCGCGTACAAAGCCGTTGAAGTTATTCGTCGTTTAGTTGACGCAGGTGCGCATGTCGTTCCAGTGATGACAAAGGGCGCAGAACATTTCATTGGTCGCACCACATTGTCGGCATTGGCAAGCGAGCCTGTGCAAACCTCTCTTTGGGATGAGGCGTCGCCGATTCCGCACACAAAACTTGGTCAAGGTGCCGATTTAGTTCTGATTGCACCCGCAACCGCACGGTTGATTGGTGCATACGCCAATGGTTTATCGACCGACTTAATGACCAATGTGTTGATCGCAACTCGCGCCCCAGTCATTGTGTGTCCGGCCATGCATACCGAAATGTGGGAGCACCCTGCGATTCAACAAAATGTCGCCACGCTCGCATCGCGCGGAGTTCATATCGTTGAGCCCGAAGCTGGACGACTTGCTGGTGGAGATTCAGGTAAGGGCCGTTTGGCCTCGGCCGATGCAATCATCGCTGCAGTTCATCAGGTGCTCGGACCCAAAGATCTTGCCGGTGTCAAAGTCATTGTGAGTGCTGGTGGAACTCGTGAACCGATTGATTCAGTGCGAGTCATCGCGAACCGTTCAAGTGGCAAACAGGGGTATGCCGTTGCCGCCGAAGCCGCTTCGCGGGGCGCCGACGTGACACTTATTTCAACGGTTGATCTGCCCGTGCCTGCAGGTGTGAATGTGGTCAATGTTGAAACTGCAGCCCAGATGCAAGAGGCGATCGAGTCGGTGTGGTCGACAAACGATGTGATGGTCATGAGTGCTGCGGTGGCCGATTTCCGCCCAGTGGCATGTGCGACTGAAAAGATCAAAAAAGACGGCGGAATCCCGCAAATTATCCTCGAAGCAACACCCGATATTTTGGCTGGCTTGGGGGCCTTGAAACGTCCTGGTCAGGTACTCGTAGGCTTCGCCGCCGAGACATCAGACTTAGTGGCCAATGCTCAAAGCAAGCTTGAACGCAAGAATCTTGACCTGATTGTGGCCAATGACGTCAGTCAGCCTGGTGTCGGTTTTGCCCATGACACCAATGCAGTCACCTTCTTGCGACCCAACCAGGCTCTAGAGTCTTTGTCGTTGACTGACAAGCGGGCTGTGGCTCGGGCGTTACTCGACATCGTGGTGCAGATACGGGCTACTCAGTAACTGCGCTCGAAGTTTTATTGAACACACTTCTTTCACCGAAAGAGATGACACGGAGCCATCATGAGTCGTAATTGGACATTTACTTCTGAAAGCGTGACCGAAGGTCACCCCGACAAGGTCGCCGATCAGGTTTCTGACGCGGTACTTGACGCGATCCTTGCGCAAGACCCTCATGCACGCGTTGCGTGCGAAACTTTGGTGACGACCGGCTTGTGTTTGGTGTCAGGTGAAATCACGACCGAGGCATATGTCGACATTGCTGAGACTGCTCGCGAAGTCATCAAGGGCATTGGTTACACCAATGCAGATTTTGGATTTGATGGCAAGACCTGTGGTGTGCTCGTTGCATTAGACGCACAGTCGCCCGACATCGCTCAAGGCGTGAACAAGAGTGAAGAAGTTCGTGCACGTACCGGAAGCGATGATCTCGATCTTCAAGGTGCCGGCGACCAAGGAATGATGTTTGGTTACGCATGTAACGAAACCGAAACTTTGATGCCGTTACCGATTCACTTGGCCCACCGTTTGGCTGAGCGTTTGGCATTGGTGCGCAAGTCAAGTCAGATTCCTTACCTTCGTCCCGACGGCAAGACTCAGGTGACTTTTGATTATGAAGATGGCAAGCCAGTCCGCTTGAAGACTGTTCTCATCTCAACTCAGCATGACGAAGGTATCGATCGCGACACCGTGATTCGCCCCGACCTCATCGAGCAAGTGATTCGCCCCATGATTCCGGCACAGTTTGCTAATGATGATTACTCCATCTTCATCAACCCAACGGGCAAGTTTGTTTTGGGTGGACCACATGCCGACACCGGTTTGACTGGTCGCAAGATCATCGTTGACACCTACGGAGGTATGGGACGTCACGGTGGTGGCGCATTCAGCGGTAAGGATCCGAGCAAGGTTGACCGTTCGGCTGCCTATGCATCACGTTGGGTAGCCAAGCATGTTGTTGCTTCTGGCGCAGCCGATCGTTGTGAAGTTCAAGTTGCATACGCAATTGGTATGGCTCACCCCGTCAGCATTTTGGTCGAAACCTTCGGAACTGAAAAGGTTGCTGTTGAGAAGATTGAAGCTGCTGTTCGTGCAACCTTTGACCTTCGTCCCGCCGCGATTGTTCGCGACTTGCAGTTGAAGCGTCCGATCTATCAGCAGACTGCTGCGTACGGTCACTTCGGCCGCGAGTTGGCAGATTTCGAATGGGAGAAGTTGTCACGCTTGTCCGAATTCTCCGCTGCGCTCGGTCGCTGAGTCCACACGTCGATACCTGTCGATTGTTAGTGACATGACGGCCGAAGCGGTCGTGCACGAACCAGTAGTAGCTGGTGTTGTTCCCGACCTCACTGGTCTTGATCGGGTCTTTGACTATGTCGTGCCGACCGAACTTGTTTCGGTCATTGAGATTGGTTCACGCGTCCGTGTTTCGCTGAATGGTCGTCGCGTTGGTGGCTGGGTCGTTTCACTTGGTGCACCGTCACAAGGTGTGGCCGTCGACAAGTTGAAATCAATTGATAAGTCGAGCGGGATTGGGCCCGATGCCGAGATGCTCGATATTTGTCGTTGGGCTTCTGTTCGTTGGTGTGCATCTCGATTACGACCTTTTTTGGTGACTGCTTCGCCGAATACGGTGGTGACTCGCCCCGCACCGTTGCGTCGTACGAAAGTTTTGGCCGAACCAGTTTCGCCAGCTGCGACCAAACTGTTGGCCGACGGCGGTGGCGTATTGCGTTTGCCACCAAGCGCCGATCAAATGCCCGCTCTGTTGGCTGCTGCACGAGTTGGTCCCACATTGGTTGTGTGTGCATCGGTTGACTCGGCAAATGTCTTGGCTCATCGACTTCGTCGGGCTGGAATCTCAGTGGCATTAATGCCCGAAGAGTGGGCACTTGCACGAGGCGGAGTCGATGTTGTCATCGGTTCACGCGCTGCGGCGTTTGCCCCGTGTCCAGGTCTGAAAGCAGCAGTGCTTCTTGATGAACATGAAGAGTCGCTTCAAGAAGAACGTGCGCCAACCTGGCATGCGCGAGATGTGCTTGCCGAACGTTGCCGTCGCGCTGATGCTCCGTTACTTCTCGTTTCTCCATGCCCGAGTGTTGTCGGCATGTCGGGCCGTGCTTTGGTGGCGCCATCGCCCGATCGTGAGAAGGCTGCGTGGCCTCATGTAGAAGTCGTTGATCAAAGCGATCTCGAACCATGGAAGCGTTCGATGCTGTCATCTGAACTCATTGCCTATTTGCGTCATGCTGATTTGCGCGTTGCCTGCGTTCTGAATACGAAGGGTCAGGCTCGTCTGTTGGCATGTCGCTCGTGTAACGCGCTCACGCGATGTGAAGTTTGCCAAGGTGCAATGGTCGAAGAAGTGCCAGGACGTCTTGATTGCGGAGCATGCGGTGCCACGCGCCCACGAATCTGTGGATCATGTGGATCGTCAGTATTGTCGCGTATTCGTCCAGGAGTCGCGCGTTTGCGTGACGAAATTGAAGCTGCGGCGCAACGCGATGTTTTAGCCGTCGTTGCTGGCAAAGAAAAAGAAGATTCTCTCGATGACACCAAGGCCGATGTATTTATTGGCACCGAGGCAGTACTGCATCGTGTACGACGGATTGATGTCGTGGCATTTTTGGACTTTGATAGTGAACTACTCGCGCCGCGATATCGCGCGAGTGAACAAGCCTTTTCATTAGTGGCTCGTGCCGCTCGATTGGTTGGTGCTCGCGATCGTGGTGGACGAATCATTCTGCAAACGTCAATGCCCGATCACGAAGTTGTGCGTGCTGCGGTTGCTGGTAATCCATCAATCGTGAGTAGTGCAGAAATTTCTCGCAGGCAAATGCTTGGACTGCCACCTGCTTCAGCGATCGCCATTATTGAAGGCGACGGGGCCGATGAATTTGTGCTTGAACTCGCCAAATCTGCTGGAGTGAGTACTGCTGCGCATCGTGATAAATGGATGGTGCGAGCGGCTAACCACGAGCTCTTGACTCAAGCCTGCGCATCGACAGTGAGACCGGCCAATTCAAAAATCCGTATAGAGGTTGATCCGCCTCGCATCTAGCGGGTTCATTTCAAACGTTTGACGGTGAGGACGCGAAAACCTTGACGCGACGAAATTCTCTTCACGGTCCAACCAAGTTCAGTGAGCCACTTCGCAAGTGAATCACTACCGAGATTTTTGTTGACAACGAGCACTGCGTAGCCATCAGGTGACAAGCGAGCCAGCCAACGATTTAAGAGATCATGCAATTCTTGTTTGCCAACTTTGATGGGTGGATTACTCCAGATGACATCAAAGACCACATCGTCTGGAACTTCATCGGGTGCTGTAACCGTGACGTTGGTGAGACCTAATGCTGAGGCGTTGTCACGTGTGAGTTGTCGGGCCCGTTCATTAACGTCAACGGCCCATACGGCACTTCCTGGTGAACGACGAGCCATTGTCATCGCAATCGGACCAGATCCGCATCCGAGGTCGAGCACGTTTCCTGCCGTCGGCAGTGCTGGTGCTTCCATCAATAAGACTTTGGTTCCCGAGTCAACTCGCCCGTGCGAAAAAACGCCAGTGTCGGTTTCAATACTGAAACTTCCGTCGGGCAGAGAGACATCAATGCGCTTGCGCGCTGAGGGAACCTCAGGGTCCTCATTGAAATAATGGGCGGGCGGAAGATTCGAAGGAGCATCAGGTACAGACATGTCATAGGTAGCCTGTCAGGTATGTCGTACCAAATTCGTACTTTCGGCGATCCAGTGCTTGCTTCGCAGGCGGCAGCGGTCACAGACATTGACGGCAAGGTCGTCCGAATCGTCGAAGAAATGTTCGACACGCTGTACGACAGCGACTCGGGTATTGGATTGGCTGCTCCTCAAGTGGGTATCCAGCGCCAAATTTTTGTGTGGGATATGGATGATGAGCCGATGGTGATTCTCAACCCCACAATCGCCGAATCTGACGGTGAATGGGTATACGAAGAGGGTTGCTTGAGTATTCCTGGCCTGTATGTCGAAATGACGCGACCCAAGACGGTGCTCATGACGGGCATCGATATGAACGGCAACGAGATTTCACTTGAAGCTGACGAACTTGAAGCGCGCCTGTTCCAACATGAACTTGACCATTTGAACGGTGTGTTGATGTTTGACCGAATGCAGCCCGAACAGCGCAAGCAAGCGATTGCCGAATACAAAAAGCTTTCAGAGCAAGCGGCGCCGGTGGGCGAAATTAAGCGTTTGCGAGCTGAATGAACCAAATGTCTGAGCGCACGCCTGAAGCTTTGGCACCTTTGCCAGTTGGCGCAGTTCAACGTGTCGCATTCTTGGGGACGCCTGAACTCGCCGTTCCGGTATTGCGTTCTCTCGTTGAATCTGGCATCGAAGTCGGACATGTGGTGACGCGAGTTGATAAACGACGAGCTCGTGGAAACGATCTATATCCGAGCCCAGTCAAAGTGGCCGCACTCGAACTTGGGCTCACGGTGTCTCACAAAGTTGATGATCTGCTTGATCAACATCGCGTCAAGCCCTTTGATCTTGCCGTAGTCGTTGCGTATGGGGCGCTCATTAAGCCACATGTACTCGCCGAAATTCCGATGGTCAACTTGCATGTTTCGTTATTGCCGAAATGGCGAGGTGCTGCTCCTATTGAGCGGGCACTGTTGGCTGGCGATTCCGAGACGGGAGTCTGCTTGATGCAAATTGAAGAAGGCCTAGATACTGGCGGTGTCATTGGGTTGCGAACGATGACCATTACAGACTCAACGACTGCAGATGACATCCGCTCACAATTGATCGCTGAAGGTTCACAACTACTCATTGAACAACTGAAATCTGGTCTTGATCCCGTCGTACCTCAGGTTGGCGAAGCGACGTATGCCGAGAAAATTGAGTCGTCAGAGTTGCGTATTGATTGGTCAAAATCGGCGAATGAAATTTCACGATTGATTCGGCTCGGAAACGCCTGGACGATGTTTCGTGGCAAGCGTTTCAAGATTCATCACGCCGATGTGGTTCGTGAACCCGCAGTGGATATTGGTTCATTGATCGTCACCAAGAATTCGGCACGCGTTGCGACAGGTAGCGAAATTCTTGAACTCAAAATCGTTCAGCCCGAAGGCAAACCCCGAATGGATGTTGTCTCGTGGATCAACGGAACTCAACCAACTCATGGAGAGAAGTTAACTAGTGACTGAATCATCTCGTTCGGTAGCGCTCGCTGCTTTGATGCGCATCGACCACGATGGGGCATACGCCAACTTGGTTTTGCCGGCACTCTTGTCGCGCTCAAAACTCTCCGATCCAGATCGGCGATTCGTCACCGAACTTGTTTATGGAACAACCCGGATGCGACGAGCCTGCGACGCAGTCATCGATCGGTTCGTGATGAGCGAACCCGATGATGCCACGCGGACATTGTTGCGACTTGGTGCGTACCAGTTGGTTTTTGCCGGGGTCGCTCCGCATGCTGCGGTTTCGGCAACCGTCGATTTGGCGACGCGTAAAACGAGTGGTTTTGTGAATGCAGTTCTTCGCAAAGTTTCAACTGTTGCAATGATTTGGCCTAATGACGCTGTTCGTCTCAGTTATCCCGATTGGATCAGCGAACGCTTTCACGCCGAAATGTCGAACGAAGATGCAGTTGCTGCTCTTGAGCGAATGAATGTTCCGTCGCCCGTGTCCACGCGTAGCGATGGCTATGTGCAAGATGAATCAAGCCAATGGGTCGCGGCATCAGTTGGTGCGCAGCGAGGCGAATTAGTTCTTGACTTATGTGCGGGTCCAGGTGGCAAGGCCACCGGATTGGCAGCAAGTGGTGCAACAGTCATTGGCGCAGACTTACAGCCAACGAGAGCAGGGCTTGTTGCCAAGAACGCTGAGCGAATGGGCTATCACTTGCCAGTTGTTGCAGCTGATGGAGTTGCACCTCCTTTTCTTGTTGGCAGTTTCGATCGTGTGCTCCTTGATGCCCCATGTTCGGGTCTCGGCGCATTGCGTCGACGTGCTGATGCCCGTTGGAGAATCACGAGCAAAGATGTTGAAGAACTAGCGGCATTGCAAAAGCGTTTACTTGCTGCTTCGGCTCCACTAGTGAAGCCAGGGGGAGTGCTCGTGTATTCGGTCTGCACCATTACGGCTGCTGAATCAATAGAGCACGGCGTGCCCGCAGGGTTTGCTGTCGTTGGTCGGCCAGGCGACGAAGGCCTTCCGCCTCTTGGCGATGATTGGTCCGACTTCGGAATCGGTCAACGTGTTCTTCCACATCATGCCGACACTGATGGCATGGTTCTCATCAGATATCGTCGCCGCCATGACTGACGATCTGTCACCAATCCTCGCCAAGGTTCTCACCGTGAGCGATGGCGTCGTTCACGGCACGCGTGAAGATCTTTCGGGTGCGAAATTGGCCGAGGCGCTTGAACGGCACGGGTTTGTTGTGGTCGAGCGCGGACTCACCGCCGACGGTGTGGACAATGTTGCCGAAGCGTTGGTTCGAATGTCTGACAATTTTGCGGGAGTAATTGTGAGTACCGGAGGCACTGGTTTTGCCCCGCGTGATCAAACCCCCGAAGGTACGCGCCAAGTGATTGAACGTGAAGCCCCTGGTCTTGCTGAGGCCATGCGTCTCGTGAACCCGTTGGGTCGGCTGTCAAGGGGCATTGTTGGCATCAGAGGCCAATCAATCATTTGCAATACGCCAGGTTCGCCTAAGGGCTGCGTTGAACAAATTGAAGCCATCGTTGATGTCTTGCCACATGCGGTTCGACTACTCAATGACGATCCGACCAAGCACTAAATAACCCCGTGTCGAGCCACGCTCGCCGATAGCGTGACCCATGTGTTGCGCATCGTTCTTCCCAAAGGCTCACTTGAAAAGGCCACCTTCGAACTTTTTGAAGCGGCCGATTTGACCATTCGTCGTTCATCAAGTGTTGATTACAAGGCCACTATTGATGATCCGCGAATTATTGATGTGCGTATTTTGCGCCCGCAGGAAATTCCGCAATATGTTGCCGAAGGACTCTTTGATATTGGTATCACCGGTCGTGACTGGGTTGAAGAAACTCAAAGTGATGTCGAGAGCCTGGGCGAGTTGAAGTATTCGAAAGCAACGAGCGATCCGGTCAAAGTGGTTGTCGCAGTTGCTGGTGATAGCCCGGCACAAAGTGTTGCCGATTTGCCGCATGGTGTGCGCGTGAGTTCTGAATATCCAAGTTTGACCGAGCGCTATTTTGCTCAACGCGGAATCAAGGCCGATGTGCGTTTGTCATACGGTGCGTCCGAAGCAAAGATTCCCGACATTGCTGACTGCATCGTTGACATCACCGAAACTGGTCGGGCATTGCGGGCCGCAGGTCTTCGCGTGATTGACACCATGTTGGTGAGTTACACCGAAATGATTGCTAACAAAGATTCGTATGCTGACCCGGCTAAGCGCCACGCGATGGGTCAGTTGATGACGCTCTTGCTCGGAACACTTGATGCTCGTGGCAAAGTTTTGGTCAAGCTCAATGTCGGTTCAGATGATTTACAAAAGGTGTTGTCGGTTTTGCCTTCAGCAAAGTCACCGACTATCAGCGAACTTGCCGGTGGTGGATTTGCAGTTGAATCCGTTGTTGAAAAGCGCACAATCAATACGTTGATTCCCGCGCTGAAAGATGCCGGCGCATCTGATCTGTTAGAGATGCCAATCTCCAAGATTGTTGCCTGAGGTCGGTGAGTTGTGCGCGGCACAGTGACGGCATTTGATGCACATGTGGGTCTTGGCGACATCACAATGACTGACGGAACGATCGTCATGTTTCATTGCGCCGAAATTGCTGATGGGTCGCGCAAGATTGACATTGGCTCCGAAGTTGAGTGCGACATCGTGATGAAGTTCAGTCGAGCCGAGGCCAGTGCAATTCGACCTGCCTGACGATCAACGCACGCGCGACATCATTGGCGTGTTGTTGTCGTTACCTGAAGGTTCAGTGGTGACATACGGGGGAGTCGCAGCGGGGGCCGGATATCCCAAACAATCTCGACTGGTCGGAAGAATCTTGTCGTTGTATTCAGACTCGCTTGATTTGCCGTGGTGGCGAGTCGTCAATGTTCAAGGTCGATTAGTTCCGGGAAACGAACGTGAACAGGCCAAATCATTGAAGGCAGAAGGAATTGAACTCGTCAACGGGCGAGTGCGTCTCGCTGACTAGAGCGTGTTCTTGACCTGAACAAAGGCCATCCGAATATTGGCTAAGGCATCTTTGAGCACTTCAAAGTTTTCGCCGAGTCGACTATCGAGACCTTCGACCAGGCAGGCCAGCGCATCGATGGCCAGGGCAGCCTCAACCAAATCTGGGGGACTGGCGGTCAGGTGAATAGCGCCAAGCTCGTAGAGACCCATGGCATGGTTGGTGACGACAACCTCGGCTGGTACCTCGGCAAGCCGTTGGCGGGCCTCGGCCATAGCCTCAAGGGATTCAGCGAGTTCGGGTTCGGTTTCGTTACTCATGGTCGTCGAGGTCTTTCTTACGCGAGATGTCGTTTGGGCGATGTGCTTGGGAGTCGATAGCCCGATTTAGTCGGGTATGGCCGTTTTTGCGCCACGAGCGGCTACGCTACCTTCCACAACTGAGGCGAAGTGGGGTTGTTGCCCCCACCTGACCACAACTGACGAACGGGAAACCGCTCGTCGACAGTGCGTTCAGGTCACTGCGAGAAGGCCACTTTGGTGGCTGACCCGTGACGACTTCGCGTCGCCATGTATCCATCCAACGGGAGGTCAGCCCTTTGCACAGAAGTGAACAGCCATAGCACCGCCAGTGAACGAACCTCGCTATAACGAACGCATTCGCGCTCGTGAAGTGAGGGTGATCGGACCCGATGGAGCCCAACTAGGAATCAAGACCGTCCCAGACGCCTTGGCCCTAGCTCGTGAGATCGACCTCGACCTAGTCGAAGTCGCACCCTTGGCCACTCCGCCGGTATGTCGCATCATGGATTACGGCAAATTCCGTTACGAAGAGTCTCAACGAGCGCGCGAAGCACGTAAGAAGACGGCTCATGTTTCGGTCAAAGAAGTCAAGTTCCGACCCAAGATCGGAAAGGGCGACTTTGATACCAAGGTGCGTCACGTCCAAGGATTCTTAGCTGAAGGCCACAAGGTCAAAGTCAGCTTGCAATTCCGAGGTCGCGAAATGGCTCACCCAGAGTTAGGAAGCAAAATTCTTGACGATGTCATTGAGCAAATTTTGAGTGTGGGCAAAGTGGAAACACAAGCTCGACTCGAAGGACGCAGCATGACCATGGTGCTTGTTCCCGATAAGAAGCCGGTGAAGAAGGAAAAGCCAGTTGTTGCCGAAAGTCCAGCAACTGAAGCCGAAGATCTTCCGACCGAAACTTCAGTCGAAACTCCTGTGATTGAAACGACCGCCCCGGCGACCGATACAACTGAAAATTCTGAAGAATAAATCACTCGATCTAAAACCTTGAACAAAGGACACAGCAATGCCCAAGATGAAGACCAGCAAAACAGCAGCGAAGCGATTCAGTAAGACCGGCACGGGCAAAATTCGTCGCCTTCAGCAGAACCGCCAGCACTTGTTCGAAAAGAAGCCGTCCACTCGTACCCGCCGTCTTGACGGCATGGTCGATGTGCATTCAGGCGACATCAAGAAGATCAAGCGTCTACTCGGCGAGCGCTGAGTTTTACCCACCCATTTACGTAACTAGTTAAAGAACGAAAGAAGGAGGAGTCCGATGGCCAGAGTGAAGCGTGCAGTCGGTTCTAAGAAGCGTCGTAAGCAGACATTAGAACGCGCCAAAGGTTATTACGGTAATAAGAGCAGGTCAGTCCGCGCTGCGAATGAGCAGGTCATGCGATCTGGTCAGTATGCATTCCGCGACCGTCGTGCAAAGAAGGGCGAATTCCGTCGCCTCTGGATTCAGCGCATCAACGCCGCATGTCGTTTGCACGAAATCAGCTACAGCCGTTTCATCGACGGTTTGAACAAGGCTGGTATCGAAGTTGACCGCAAGATCCTCGCCGATTTGGCCGTCACTGACCTTGCGTCATTCGGTCGTTTGTGCGAAGCCGCTAAGGCTGCTCTCGCCTGAGCGAGGTTTTCTGAACCACGAACTGGTTCTCAGCAATTCAAGTATTCAACGACTGCGGCGCCTTGCGGGGCGCCGCAGTTCGCGTGACGACGAAGGTGCGTTCATTGTTGAAGGCGCAGTTTTAGTCGCCGAAGCAGTGGCGGCGGGTTGGGAAGTTGAAGGTCAATACCTTGCCCCTGGCGCCGACCCGATTGATGGTGCTGGTGCGGTGCACTACTTGGCTCCTGGTGTCATGGAGAAAGTGGCGACCACCGAAACTCCGCAACCAATCATCGCGGTTGTGGCTCGACGATTCGCCTCGGCTGATGTTTTGACCAAGGCCACTTTTGTGGTCGTTGCTGACGGCATCTCTGATCCCGGAAACCTAGGCACAATGTTGCGCTCGGCTGAGGCTGCCGGCGCCGATGCGCTTGTCTTGACTCCTGGATCAGTCGACCCCACCAACCCCAAGGTTGTGCGCTCATCGGCTGGAAGTATTTTTCGCCTGCCCATTATTGAAAAGATCACTCTTGACGAAGTTGGTCGCGCTGGCCTAATTCGAATCGGAACCTCGTCGCATACCAACCGCGAATTCGCCCCAGTTGATTACACGACCGTCGACTGCACGCGTCGTATCGCATTAGTTCTAGGCAATGAAGCACATGGTCTCAGCGACAATTCAGCTGTCGATGAATGGGTCACTATTCCTCACGTCGGTCAAGCCGAAAGTTTGAATGTGGCTATGGCGGCAACGGTGCTGTGTTTTGAAGTTGCTCGTCAACGACGTGCAGGTTCAAGTACCGTGGTCTCGTCATGATCGCCGAAATTACCGCCGCCCGAACCGCCGCCGAGCAAAGTATCGCTGCAGCTTCCACGCTCGACGAACTTCGCGTTCTCGACACCGATTTGTTGGGCAAGAAAAGTCCGTTGGCGTTGTTGAAGACTGGTCTTGGCAAACTGTCAACGGTTGACGAAAAGAAGGCGGCCGGTCAAGCGCTCAATGAAGCGATGTTGGCCGTTGAAGAAGTTCTCAATGCGCGACGAGCGTTGTTGGGTCGTGCCGAACGAGATGTACAACTTGCTGCTGAAGCTCTCGACCTCACCGAGCATTTCAACGCACCTGGCCGCGGCAAAGCTCACATTGTGACGCAAGCATGGCAACGCCTCGAAGACGTCTTTGTTGGTTTGGGATTTCAAGTAGCTGAAGGTCCCGAAGTTGAAACCGACTGGTACAACTTTGAGGCACTCAATATGCCGCCATCGCATCCGGCGCGCAGTATGCACGACACGTTCTATGTTGATCACGGTCAGCCGGGGAGCACAGTGTTGCGCACGCACACATCACCAGTGCAAATTCGCGTCATGCAAAATGTTGCACCACCGATTTACATGATCATGCCAGGTCGCGTTTTTAGAAACGAAACAACAGACGCAACGCACCTTGCGGTGTTCCATCAAATCGAAGGTCTCGTGATCGATCGCGGAATTACCTTGGCCGATCTTGCCGGTACCATCGAGGCGTTTACTCAAGCATTCTTTGGCCCCGGATTTACAAGCCGTTTGCGTCCAAGTTATTTCCCCTTCACCGAACCATCAGCCGAGTTTGATATTCGTACCCCCAAGGGCGATTGGCTCGAACTTGGTGGCTGTGGAATGGTGCACCCCAATGTTTTGCGGGCTGGTGGCCTTGACCCCGAAGAGTGGAGCGGCTTTGCCTTCGGCTTCGGCATCGACCGTATGGCTAAAGAACGTCACGGCGTAGGTGACGTTCGTGAGATGTACACCAATGACATTCGATTCATTGAGCAGTTTTAAGGACGCATGATGAAAGTTGTTCATTCTTGGATCCGAGATTTGGTTGATTTGCCCGATGATGTTGAGGCAATCTCATTTACTTTGTCCGATATTGGTTTGGCTGTTGAAAGTGTCGACAAAGTTGGTGCAACTGTTGCTGGTGTCATTACCGCGCGAGTGATTAAGACTGAACGTCATCCCGATGCGGCCAAAGTGCATCGTGTTTTTCTAGATAATGGCGATGGCACCGAACACCATGTGTGGTGCGGAGCATTCAATATGCAGCCTGGCGACATCATTCCGTGGGCAACTCCCGGAACTGCAATGCCTGATGGACGATTGATTGAAACCAAGCCAATTGTGGGTATTCCGAGCGAAGGTATGTGTTGTTCAGCCCGCGAACTTGGGCTTGGTGACGATCACGGTGGCATTCTCATCATGGACCCGTCGACGCCGATCGGCGTTCCGTATGGTCAAGCGCTTGGCCTGGCCGAAGAGATTGTCTATGACATTGATGTTTTGCGCAATCGACCCGATGCCTATGGTCAAGTTGGTGTTGCTCGCGACTTAGCAGCTCGCTTCAACGTTCCTTTCACGCTCAACAATCCAACACTGGTGGTCTCTGGTCCATCAAAGTCTGCGCCAGTCGAAATTGTTGCTGGAGATCGTTGCGCGCGCTTTACCACGATCATCATCAGCGGAATTCGCATTACCTCATCGCCCGACTGGATGGTAGGTCGCCTGGCAGCCGCAGGAATGCGCTCGATCAACAATGTGGTTGACGTGTCGAACTACGTCATGCTCGAAACGAATCAACCAAATCATGCGTACGACTTCTCAACTTTGGGCGGTGGTGGTTTCAAAATTCGTTTAGCGGCCGATAGTGAATCGATGATCACCCTCGACGGCGTTGAACGTGTGCTCACAACTGATGACTTGTTGATCTGTGATGCGACTGATCGCCCCATTGGCATCGCCGGCATCATGGGTGGACAAAATACCGAGATCAGCGATTCAACCAACACGATCGCTCTCGAGACCGCTTGGTTTGAACCGGTCGGAATCATGCAGTCGGTCGCTCGACTGAACTTGCGCACTGAAGCGTCGGCGCGTAACGAACGTGGCATGGACCCGTTCGGTATCGATCAGTCAATCGCCCGCTTTGTTGAGCTTTTGCGCCTCACCTGTCCAGACCTCGTGGTTCACGAGGGAATGGTTGATGCTCGTAGTTCTTCCATTCCTACACCGACGGTCATTGCGGTTCGGCCAACCCGCGTGAGTGCGTTGCTTGGTGCGTCGTTCACAGCAGAGCAAATCCGTTCGCTCATCGAGCCCATTGGTTTTGCGTGCACAGCTTCGGGTGAAGCGCTTTCAGTCACCGTGCCATCGTGGCGACCTGATTGCACTCTTGAAATTGACATTGTCGAAGAGGTCGCTCGTCATTTTGGTTACGACAAACTTGGCAAGACGGTTCCGAAGTCAACTCAGCCCGGTGGATTGAGCGTTGTTCAACAACGTCGCCGACGAGTACGTGAAATCTTGTTGGGTCTTGGTTTCAATGAAGCCATGCCACATCCGTTCTTGACTGACGGCGATTTGCAAAATGCTGGCCTTCCCGGTGAAGCAGTTCGCTTAATGAATCCACTTGTTGTGGGCGATGACGTCTTGCGTACATCATTGCGACCTGGTTTGTTGAAAGCCATCGCGTTTAATGAATCGCATCGTCGTTCGGGCGTGAGTTTCTTTGAAGTCGGCCATGTGTATCCGACCAGCACCGATATCTTGCCTGCTGAATACGAGTCACTTGGTGTGGTGATTGCTGGTGCCGAAGCGCCTCAGGCTGTTTCGGTGTGGCGTGAACTCGCTGGTTCAATGGGTTGGGGAGCACGGCTCGACCAATCGAATGTTCCCGCAGGTTTACACCCGACACGGTCAGCCACTTTGTCGGTAGGTAAAGACGCGGTTGGTTTCGTGGGTGAAATCCATCCCGATGTTCTCGACGCGTATGGCGTCACTCAGCGTGTTGCCGTACTTGAACTGAATCTGTCTCGTTTGCTTGAAGTTGAACCCAAAGTTTCACAGTGGAAAGCGACAAGTCGCTATCCATCGAGCGATATTGACTTGGCTTTCACGGTGCCAACGTCGGTGACCGCCGAGAAGATTGAAAAGTCGTTGCGTCAAAGTGCTGGTGCTTTGCTTGTAGATCTGGCTTTGTTTGATGTGTATCGCTCAAAGGACGCCGGTGATTCGCGCAGCTTGGCTTTCCGTTTGCGTTTGCAAGCGCAAGATCGCACATTGACCGATGCTGATGTTGCAGCGGTTCGCGAAAAGTGCATCGCCGGGGCCAACAAACTCGGAGCCCAACTCCGCTAGTTGTCAAGGGTTTTTCTCATTTAGGAAAAATTTTCCTAAATTTTGATCCGTCTTGTGAGCATTTCTCCTGCTCAATTATTTTGAAAAGGTGAATCCACCGCGGGCGGCGTTATGGCGATTGCTAATTGCCCTAAGTGTTGTTGCGGGGACGTTGACAGTCGCTCTCAACGTCGCTGAAGCTACGGATGATGTCATAACTTTGACCTCAAGCGCTGCAACGGTTATTCCTGGGGAGCAGGTGACGCTCACCGCCAGAATGCCTGTCTCCAGCGCAGGCACTGTGAGTCAGGAAATAATCCAGACCATCGACCCCACCAAGATGAAACTGACATCTGTTGCTGATATTTCGTATCCAACGGGTTGGACGCTGAGCTACTGCAGTGGCAATGCGACTGATTGCACGATCGCCGCCAACTTCTCTGCTGTACCACCAGCCAACGCTACGGCTTGGGCGGCGGTCAAAGCAGTTAAAGCAACAGGGTCGATTGATTCGCAGGGTGGGAATGCGGGTCGACAAGTGGCGCAAGCTTCGGTGAGTGGGGGCAGCGTGTCTCAGACGCCGACAACACTTCCAGCTAGCGCTTTGGGGCTGGACGGTTTCAAAGTCTTCTTTGATTCGGGTCGTACGCGAGTTTTTAACCTGTACCACCATTCAGGTTCATTGAACAATAACTTCGACTGCTACGTAGTTTTGACAGGTACGCGTTGCGCCGGTTTTCCTTACAGATTCGGAGGGACGACGGGCGAGGCGGCTCTCGGCGCCGTGGTCGGTTCGACGGCATGGATCGCTGGGAACGACGGGCTCTATTGCGTCGATCTCTCGGCGGTTATTGCCAATACAACCAATGCCGCAAATGGTGGAAGTCCGACAAAGTGCTTCTCGAACGGAACCTCTGCTCTACTCAGTTTGAAATCTGGTAGTCGGTTTGACTGGTTTGCAGGTGCAACTGTTTTGGGTCAATCAGCTGAAACAAAACTTTATGCATTGGACTCAACCTCGACGACTGCAATGGTCTATTGCATTGACACCGCGACACGGGCCGCATGTAATACTCCAACAATTAATCCATCTTTGGTGGGCGCTGGTAATCAGCCCGCTGACGGCTCGAACATCTATCAATGGGGCGATCGTCTCTTTGTGTCGGTATCAAACATGATGGTGACGCCATATCAAGAGCGCGTGACATGCGTGTTGATATCTACTGGCGCAAAATGTCCTGGTTTCTCCTCGGACGATACTTATTCGTCACAAACCCTGCAGTTCGGCAAGTTCGTGCCGATTCCTTCAGTAAACGGTTCAGTACGAGCGGTGTGTTATTACCGCCTCGACACAACCCATAAGTGTTGGGAGGCTGATGGCACTCAACGTTCTGCGTCGGACTACAACTTTCCAAACTGGACAACTGTTGCTAACGCGACCGCGACGTACTCGTATGGTGTACCCACTCAGATCGGCTCACGGGTTTACTACGGCAACGCGCGCTGGCAGGATCCGACACCTACTTACACTAAGGCAGAAGTCATTTGTTACGACGCGGCAGCATTTGGAGGCGCGGGTGGACGATGTAACGACGCTAATGGCAACCTTACGTCGTCAACGACGAAAAATTATGTGAACTACACCGTGACTCCAGATCCGGTCATACCGAATTGTTTATGGATCACTCAGCATTCGAACCCAGTATTTAAGACAGTGAATATTCTGACAGGCGACTTGGGTTGCAGCGCAATTGCTCCAAGTCGGGTCACTTTTGCGGGTGCGACATCGGTGCCTCGGATGGGATGCTCGGCAGCATCTGCAATCGCCGAATGGGCCTCTTTCACTTTGGTAACACCTGCGACTGGATTTACGAGTGCAAAATTGACGGTGCAGGACTCCTTGGGGGCGAATATCCCTGGGTGGACTGACGTAGTAATGACTTCAGGTAACGCTGTTGACTTATCAGCTCTGTCGGTGGGATTAACTGGTCAAGCCCCTAATTTTGTGGTTGATTTTCAAGGCGCTTCTGGCGTGTTGAACGCAAGTGCGCGAATCAAAGTAATTGGCGATGCTCCACAATTGTGTTTGAAGCCATTCGCCCTCGCGATATGTCCGAGTGGTTCTGGTCTCTTGACAAGTCCTATGGCTTCGTCGATGACCGTGTCGGCGATGGGTTCAGCTACCGACTCCACAAACATGACGTCCTTGCTCAATCCGGTTTCGATTCCGGTAGCAATTTCTGCGGCGTCGAACGCTCAATGTGGATCAACGTTGTCGGGTGTGGCAACTATGTCTGGTACGTCCACGGGTGTCGCCGGTGCGACGGTGACTTTGCTTGATTCAGTGGGCAGTCCCATTATGGCGAACGGTTCGGCGGTAACGACTACGACATCTAGCGATGGCTCCTATTCATTTGGTTACCTTCTCCCAGGTGTATACAAGGTTCGTTTCGACGATGTTGGTGCAAAGACTGTTGTATCGACAGCGGTGGCTTCTGGTGGTTCTGGCACGACGACTGATAACTCGTCAGCGACATCATTGACGTCTAATAGTTCAATTCTGTCAGTGGGGACTAATGGTGTAGTGAATTCGGTTTACAACACCCTTGCTGTAGCAACGGCTGACACATCAATAGGCGCTCAGGGGGCGGCGCAGACGATCAATGTGAAAGCTAATGACAGCGCTGGTACTGGAAATAATCTGACTTCTCCAACGATTCGATTCTGTTCGGTGGATTCGCCACCATCGAGTTGCACATTGACGACGAAAAATGTATCCGGTCAGGGTTCATATTCGCTCTCAGGTGGAAACGTAGTTTTCACACCGTGTTCGGGGATTAACACACCTGCCGCCGCTTCATGTGCTGGTGCATTTACGGGAACTGCAACATCGGTCGGCTACCAGATCACGGATTCCGGTGGTCAGTCTGCGGTGGCCACGATCACGCCAAGTGTGGTGCCCCCACCGACGGGCATAGCGGATGCGCAGACCGGTTTATTCGATACGAATCAAACGTACACTCCTGCAAGCAACGACACCGCAGGTTCGGGAGCGACACTAGTAGCGGCAAGCGTTCGTTTGTGCCCAACGTCGGCGACTTCTCCGTTCACGACGTCAAACTGTTCTGGTTCAAGTGTGACTACCGCGGATGGTGTCTATTCGTTGAACACGGCGACTGGAGTGGTGACATTCGATCCTTCGTCGACGTTTACTGGCTTAGCAACAGTGCCAGTGCGTTATGTAGTTCAAGATTCGTTGAATCAATTGGCAAGTACAACGATTACGCCAACAGTGACCCCGCCCGCACCTTCTGTTGCGTCATCAAACATGACAACTGGAATCGTAGGAGTTGCGCAATCCGTGGATTTATTGTCAAATGACACAACACCGACTGGGGTGAACCTCACACCTTCATCAACGCGGCTCTGTGGATCAGGGGCGATAGTCCCAAATTGTGTATCAACGAACCTCAATGTTCCCAATGTTGGTACGTATTCATTAAGTGGTGGAACAGTGACCTTCACTCCGTGTTCAACAGTGGTCACCGCGAATTGTCCGAGTGGAGTGGCGTTCTCAGGTACTCCATCTGCGGTGGCGTATCAGGTAACTGACAGCATCGGCCGTACTGTTAGTTCTACATACTCGTCGATCGTTGTTCCGCCACCAACAGCAGTGGCTGATACCCAAACTGGATTGTGGGATAGCAATGTCATTTTTGCGCCCACTTCAAATGACTCGGCGGGTTCGGGTGCATCGTTGGTGGCTGTTCCTTATGGCATTTGTTTGAATTCAGTTTCGGTGCCATCGTCTTGTTCGACAATCGGTAATTCAATAGTGATCCCTAATCAGGGCACGTACAGCTTGAATACCAATACTGGATCAGTAACTTTTGACCCTCTGCCATCTTTTACTGGCAATGCAACCGCAATTAAGTACGCCGTGTCGGACAGTCTCGGTCAAAAAACTTTGGCCACTATCACGCCGTCGATAACTCCGCCGTTACCACCTTCGGCAACTTCCGAATCTAAATCGGTGATTCCTGGAGGCTCTGTTTCATTTACGACGCTGACGGGAGCAAATGGTCTTGCGTCAACAAGTGGTCCCACCTTTTCGACTTCGGCAAGTTGTTTGGTGAATACTTCAGTAATCCCAAATACTTGTGGAACCACACTGACCATCGCTGGCGAAGGTGTTTATTCTCTCAATACTGGAACCGGTGTCGTGACTTTCTCGGCTGATATCGGTATCTCAACGGGAACCCAAACACCGATTTCTTATCGAGTGACCGACGCAACGGGTCAGACCGCAACATCAACATTGACACCGATTGTTCCACCGCGGCCAACGGCGAATAACGATTATGTTGTGAGCGAACAAAATGAAACTCAAGTTCTCTCACCTCTGTCTAATGACGAAGCTGCTTCGTCTACTTCGTTGGACTCAAGCTCGATGCGCTTATGTCCAGATAATGCGAGCGCACCGTTTACTAATACCAATTGCAATTTGATGTCTCTAGACGTGGCAGATGTTGGCAGGTTTATCGTGAACAATGATGGTACTGTTTCGTTTACGCCCTGCGTGATAGTTGCTGGGGTTGTATGCGCGGGTAGTTACAACGGTTCGACGACATTCACCGGCACTGCTGAGGTTCGATACGCAATAGCTGATCAAGCCGGGCAGTTTGATTCGGCAATGATTCGCGCTGAAGTGCTTCCGCCTCCTGTTGTGAGGCCAGCGAACGATGCGCTGACACGCAACTTCGGACAGTCGGCGGTCTTCGATCCATTAGCTAATGATTCCGGAGGGACAACGACAGGGTTGGCGGGATATTCGGCTACCGGATCAGCAGATGTGGCGACATCAACTTTGAAATTATGTGGCGCAAGTCAAACGGCTCCTCATTGCACTGCAACATATGTAGTCAGAGAAGAAGGCACTTACACCCTTGACTCAATGACGAATCGCATTACTTTTGATCCGGCAAACAATTTCGTTGGTACCCCGAGCATCGCTCCGTTGTACATGGTTTGTAATCAAATCGGCGGTTCATGGGCTCCATTGACACCTTCTTCAACATGTTCCACTGCGAAAATAACGCCCACGATTTTGCCACCGAGTTCGCCAAGTGCGAGTAACGATTTAGAGAATGGTCCATATAACACCTCCCTGATTATCAATGTTTTGGCGAACGATACGAAGGATGCGGCGTTATCCATCGCTAACTCGACCGTGAAGTTATGTACATCAATTCAGACGCCACCAAATTGCTCTGCGGTTTCGCTTTCATCACCTGGAGAAGGTGTCTACACGGTTGACTCAAACACGGGGCGAGTGACATTTACGCCAGAAGCATCGTTTGCGGGCACTCCTAGCTTGCGACCGATATATCAGTTCACGGATTCGTTTGGCGCATCTGCCTCGGCAATCATTACCCCGACGATTGCGGCGCCCGAAGTCCCAATCGCGAATGCGCAAGCAAAGGTGGTTCTGCCCGGATCGGCAGTCGAATTCACGAATGTCATTGGTACGTCAGCGCTCGGCTCAGGGACCGGATTGAGATCGGGTGCAATTGATGGTCCATGCCTCGTTGACCCAAGTGATAGTCAATGCAAGTCGACATTCGCAATAACTGGCGAAGGAACTTGGTCAATAGATCAGACCACGGGTATTCCAACATTTACCGCTGATCCTGATGTGGCAAGTGGAGTGCAAACTGCAGTCTTGTACCGCATTACTGATGTTGTTGGTCAAATAGCTTCGGCATATTTGACTCCGAATGTTCCACCGAATGCATCAATGACTGCAGACTCCGGGTCTGCTGGCGTCGATATAAACCAAACCTTTTCAGTTCTTGCCAACGACACACCCGGTAATGGAACGACATTTGATAGTGCAAGTTTGAGGCTCTGTGATGTCGGTGAATCTTTGCCTACGTGCACCGCCTTGACCGTGACAATAAATGGTGAGGGGACCTACACAATCGGTTCCAATGGAGTGGTTACCTTTAATCCAGATCCAGATTTTGCAGGAGTCGCTGGAGTCATTTCATATCAAGTCACCGACTCAGTCGGTCGAGTTACCTCGAGCACGGTTCAACCAACTGTCACCGCTGTTCCACCTTCGGCGGCGCCAGACACAATTCTTTTAGCTCCAGGTCAGATCTCCTCATTTAGATCAATTTTTGCCTCAGGTGGACTGGTATCGCTCAACGCCGGAGGAGTAGACCTTGACGTGAGTTCGGTGTGTATTGAAGATCCGGTGAGTTTGCAATGCGCTACAACGCCAATCGCTGTCGCCGGAGAAGGCGTCTTCAGCATTGACACAAATACGGGCATCGTTTCGTTTGCTGCGGAGTCGGGAGCACTCGCTGGTCCTCAAACCGTGATCACTTACAGAATCACTGATCGTGCTGGCAATGTTGTGCAGTCAACATTGACTCCAATCATTGTGGCTCCTCCGATTTTGTCACCTGATGCATCATCTGGTGTGCAAGGTGCGCCTCAAGTGATTCGACCACTCGTTAACGACCGGCCAGGCAACAACAATGTTCCCTTAGTGCCATCTTCGTTGCGTTTGTGTGCGCGAAATGAGGTAGCTCCAGCATGCACACGAACGACTCTTGTGATTGATGGAGAAGGTGCCTATGTTGTGAACACAGCAACAGGCGACATTACGTTTACACCACTGGCTTCATTTAGCGGTTCAGCGACATCAATTTCTTATGTCCTTGATGATTCCTTAGGCCAACGGCAGACCAGTACCATCGCACTCGTTGTGACAACGCAAGATAACTCTGGTGATGCTGGAAGTGGGACGCAAGAAACTAATAATGACGGTCAAGGTCAAGACACAACATCTCAAACAGACGACCATCCGCTTCCTACTACCGGCACGAATATCGTTGACGTTCTGCCTTGGGCACTGGCCCTCATTATTTTCGGTCGTCGTGTCAAACGGATTCGCTTGTATTGAGCGTTACCTCGTTAGTTCTGATGTGGGTCGGCGGGGCAATCTGCCAACCAACTGACTTCGCCCTTTTGACGACGCAATACCGCTTGCCATAATTCTTCGGGCTGGTCGGTGAACACGTCGGTCACTAACGCGTTCAACACAAGCCAAGCGCCACCTTCAAGTTCGACATCGAGTTGCTGCGGCCCCCATCCTGAATAGCCATGAAAAATTCGCACCATCGTTGGGCGCGGTTCAATTGTGGTCGGATCGCCATCAAGATCAACGGGTGAGACACAATCGATTGACACAAAGGTTTGGCCATCCGGAGTTTTGCCTGGAACGACTCCGAGACCAATCAAAGCCTTGGGGTCAACTGGGCCACCACAAAACAGTTCGTTGGGTGGGGTCACGAGCGAATCCCACAGATCGAACTCGATATCGAGATCGTCACTTGGCCGATTGAGTACGAGCCCGAGCGCCCCGCCCTCGCTGTGCTCAAGCATGTAAATGACGGTGCGGTCAAAATTGAGGTCGGTCAAGGGTGGCGCTGCCACCAAGATGCGCCCCTTCGTTGAGGGGAGAGCGAAACCGCGAGACTTTGCCATCGCTCCTATGCTCTCACGCCAGCTTCGTGGGCGGGTATCCCCGAGTTACCAAACCATCGTTGTATTTTCATGCAGAAGTTCGTATGATCTTGCGCTGTGACAATGAGCCAAGTATCCACGCGCAAGAAAGCCGTCATTATTGGGGCCTCGGGCTATACCGGGGTTGAACTAATGCGCCTGATCGCTGGCCATCCGGGTCTTCAACTGGTGGCGGCAACTGGTGATAGCCAAGCTGGCTCAGCGGTTGCCTCGTTGTATCCGAATCTGGCGGCCCATTACCCAGACTTGGTTTTTGGTGATTCACATCCCGACACTTTGGCTCAGCAGATTGATGGCGTCGATGTGGCATTTCTAGGTTTACCTCACGAAGCGAGTTTGGCCTTGGCCCCAACGTTGGTGGGCAAAGTGGGTTGTGTAGTCGACCTGTCGGCCGCTTACCGATTGAAAGACGCCTCGGCGTATCCGCAGTGGTACGGCTTCACGCACGATCAACCCGAGTTGTTGAAGCGAGCCGTTTATGGTTTGCCCGAATTGCATCGTGATCAATTGGTTGGCGCGCAACTTGTCGCGACTCCTGGTTGCTATGTCACTGCGGCAACGATGGCTCTCGCTCCACTCGTACGGTTGGGCCTCATTCAAAATTCCGGAATCATCGTTGATGCTGCCAGTGGAGTGTCTGGTGCTGGTCGAGTACCCAAGCAAAACAACAACTTCACCACGGTGAATGAAGATATGAACGCCTACGGACTTCTTGATCACCGGCACACGCCCGAAATGCAAGAGCAAATCGGTGCAGAATTGTTGTTCACTCCGCACTTGGTTCCGATGAATAGAGGAATTTTGGCGACGTGCTATGCGCGTCCAGTCAATGGAACGTCGGTCACCACTCAGTCGTTGCTTGATGCGCTGAAGAGCTTTTATGCCAACGAGCCTTTCGTTGTTGTTCGTTCAGAATCGCCGTCGACAAAAGCAACGCTCGGTTCGAATGCTGTTCATATCACGGCTCGCTACGACGAACGCACTGGTTATGTCATGGTGATCAGTGCCTTGGACAACTTATGTAAGGGCGCATCTGGCGGTGCATTGCAGGCTGCCAACGTTGCGCTTGGACTTCCAGAAACTTCTGGACTGACTTCGATTGGGGTTTACCCGTGAGCACACAAAATTCTTCGAGTGCATTAGCTCCCGAGTCGCGGGCGGCTGTTCTTATTGAGGCTTTGCCGTATATTCGCAAATTCGCCAACAAAGTTGTGGTGGTCAAGTACGGCGGTAACGCATTGGCCGGCGCAACCGAATCTGACGCGCTCGCACTTTTTGCCGAAGACATTGTGTTGATGCGACTCGTCGGGTTAAAGCCCGTTGTTGTTCATGGTGGCGGACCGCAAATCAGCGATCTGATGACTCGGCTTGGCAAGACCACTGAATTTCGAAACGGTTTGCGGGTCACCGATGCCGAGACTGTCGACATCGCACGAATGGTTTTAAGCGGACAAGTGAATCCACAAATCGTTGCTGCGATCAACGTGCATGGTCGGTTTGCCGTTGGTGTGAGCGGCGAAGATGCGACTCTCATTACTGCAACCCCCAAAGATCCCGAACTCGGTTTCGTAGGTGACGTCGAAAAGATTAATCCTGCAATTCTGCAACGGCTCCTTGACGATGAATTCGTTCCTGTGATTGCGACTATTGGCGTTGATGCAAGTGGCCAGGCGTACAACATCAATGCTGACACCGTTGCTGGAGCGATTGCTGAGGCTCTCGGAGCAGAAAAACTCGTATACCTCACCGATATCGAAGGATTGCGGAAAGTCGTGAGCGATCCGAGCAGTTTGATTCGCCAGACCACTCCCGATGAGCTCGATGCATTGATGGCCGACGGAACTATTGCTGGTGGAATGATTCCGAAAGTTGAAAGTTGTGTCCATGCCGTGCGAAATGGTGTCAAGCGATCGCACATTTTGGATGGGCGAATTCCGCACGTATTGCTTCTTGAACTCTTCACCGATTCTGGAATCGGCACGATGGTTGAAAGTTCATTCCGAAAGGCTGGTCAAGAATCATGAGTGGACATACATTCTCAACGACACCCAATCAATACTGCCCATTTATGCCCGTTTTTGGTGCACCGGCAGTGATGTTTGAAAAGGGACTCGGTACCGAACTGTGGGATAGCAACGGCAAGCGTTATCTCGACTTCTTGTCTGGTATCGCGGTGGTTTCACTCGGTCATAGCAACCCAGTGGTCGCTGATGCGATCTCACAGCAACTCTCTACTCTGTTGCATGTCAGTAACTTTTTTGCGAACCCTGCGGCGACACAAGCGGCAATTGCCATCAACGAATTGATGTTTGAAGCATCAGGCGCTGAGGGTCAAGTTTTCCTGTGCAACAGCGGCGCTGAAGCAAATGAAGCTGCTCTCAAATTGGCGCGTCGATTTGGTGGTCGTGGTCGACATGTCGTTGTTTCGGCATTCGGAAGTTTTCACGGCCGAACCTTGGCCGCACTCGCCGCGACGGGTCAACCAACCAAGCAAGAACCTTTTCATCCGATGCCTGACGGTTTTCGTCATGTCGCATTTGGTGACCTGCAGGCTTTGGTTGATGCAATTGATCCAACGGTTTCGGCAATTCTCATCGAAACAGTTCAAGGTGAAGGGGGAGTTATCCCCGCGTCACGTGAGTATCTGCAAGGTATTCGCAAATTGTGTGATGAGCGCGGCATGTTGATGATGGTTGATGAGGTGCAAACTGGTTTTGCGCGAACCGGTAAATGGTTCGGATTTCAGCATGCCGACATCGTTCCTGATGTCGTAACAATGGCAAAGGCTTTGGGCAATGGTTTCCCAGTTGGGGCATGTTGGGCTAAGCGCGAAGTTGCTGCAGTATTTCAGCCGGGCGATCACGGCTCAACTTATAGCGGTACGGCAATTGCTGGTGCTGCTATCACCGCAGTTATTGGTGAGATGCGCAGAATCAATGCTCCGGTCCTTTCACGCGACAAGGGTGAGTACTTGGCCGAACAATTGACCAAAGTTGCTGGCGTCGTTGAAGTTCGCGGCCAAGGACTACTGCGCGCCGTCGAACTTGGGCCGAAGCGTGATGCCAAGACTGTTTATCTTGAGTTGCTCAATCGTGGTGTGGTGACCAACGCAGTGAACGCAACGTCATTGCGACTCGCACCCCCGATCACAGTTTCGATCGCTGAGATGGATGAAGTTGTCTCGAAGATTGCCGAAGTTTTGTCTGAAGGAGTTGGCGTTATCGCCTGAGAAATATGCGACATTTACTGAATATCACCGACCTCACTGTTGATGAGATCAAACTGGTTCTTGAACTCTCACAACGTGATCCATCCAGCCTTGGTCGACCACTCGCAGAATCTGACGGAACACCCAAAGGTGCAGCGCTGATTTTTGAAAAGCCATCTAATCGAACGCGTCACAGTATGGAAATCGCCGTTGTTCAACTCGGTGGTCACCCGGTGTACACGCGAGGTGAAGAAGTGGGCTTTGACACTCGCGAACCAGTCGAAGACATCGCGCGCATCATGTCGGGATACCACGGTCTCATTGCTGCCCGTGTTTTCAAGCATGATGTTGTAGCGCGTTTGGCAACATCAAGTTCGGTGCCGGTTGTCAACATGTTGAGCGACGAATCACATCCTCTTCAGGGTCTGGCCGACGCGCTCACAATGGTTCAAGAATTTGGGTCGTTAGATGGCAAGACAGTTGCCTACGTGGGCGATTACAACAATGTGGCGCGTTCACTTGGAGAAGTGTGCGTGATGCTTGGTGCTCACTATCGTCTCGCATGTCCAGCAGGGTATGAAGCTTCAGGCGCCGAGTTGAGTCGTATTGCCGCATTGGGCATTGGCTCAATCAATCAATCAAACGATCCACAACTTGCAGTTGTTGGCGCTCATGCTGTGCATACCGACACGTGGGTTTCGATGGGTCAAGAAGCAGAAAAGGCCGAACGCTTGCAGATCTTCGGTGCATACGCGGTTACAAGTGTCTTGATGGCAAAGGCCGATTCAAAGGCGATCTTCATGCACTGCCTTCCGGCGTATCGGGGCGACGAAGTCGCTGCCGATGTCATTGATGGTTCCGCGAGTCGGGTTATTCAGCAAGGTCACAACCGTTTGCACGCTTCACGGGGCGTGCTCGCATTTATGTTGGGAGTTTCGCAATGAGCACAAAGGCGCAACGTCAGCAATTAATCGCCACGCTGATTTCGCAGCAGGCGGTCACTAATCAACCACAGCTCGTCGAACTTTTATTGGGTAGTGGCATTAGTGCAACGCAAGCAACAGTTTCGCGTGATCTTGAAGATCTTGGTGCAGTGAAAGTGCGTGTACCTGGTGGCGACACTGTCTATGCGATTCCCGAATTCGCTCCCGCTCGACTTGCTCCCGAAGATCAGTTGCGGCGGGTGATGGGCGAGTGGGTTGCCGATGTGCAACACAGTGGACCGATGGTTGTTGTTCGTACCCCTCCGGGATGTGCTCATGTCGTCGCATCAGCGCTTGACCGCAGTGGTATGCATGGACTTATTGGCACGGTTGCCGGTGACGACACCATTTTTTGTATCGCGTCAGAAGATATTGGTGGCGCGGGCATGGCCGACAAACTTCGTGAACTTGCGGGCATCGCAACAAACTCCAAGGTGAGGAAAGTTTCATGACCGAGCAACACGATTCAAAAACATTGTGGCATGGACGATTCGCTGGTGGACCAGCTGATGAGTTGATGGCTTACACAGCAAGTTTGCCCTTTGATCAACGCTTGTGGCTTGATGACATCAATTGTTCGCGGGCTCACGTGAAGGGGCTTGCACATGTTCATATTTTGACCAATGAAGAACGAGATGCGGTACTTGCTGCTTTGCAGATCGTTGAAAATGAAATGTCATCAGGTTGGTTTGTCTATGCACCTAGCGATGAAGATATTCATACTGCTGTCGAACGACGTGTCACCGAAATTTGTGGAGCACCTGGCGCAAAGTTGCATACGGGTCGTAGCCGTAATGATCAATCAGTCACGGGTTTGCGTCTCTGGTGTCAGCGCGAGGTTCCGAAAGTCATCGATCGGATCGTTGCGATGCAAGAAACTTTGTTGGCTCGGGCAACCGAAGCCGGAGTGGGTGACGACGCGGTGTATCTACCTGGCTACACGCACGTACAGCGGGCACAGCCAGTCTTGCTGGCGCATCACCTGCTGGCTCACGGTTGGGCGTTCGGTCGCGACATCGAGCGACTTCGAGATGCACTCAAGCGGGCCGATGTTTCGCCACTTGGTGCAGGAGCGCTCGCAGGATCATCCCTGCCGTTAGATCCTTCGTTTACGGCACGCGAACTTGGTTTTGCTCGGCCGTTCGACAACTCGTTAGATGCAGTCAGTGATCGTGACTTTGTCGCCGAAATTTTGTTTGGCCTATCGATGATCGCAATTCATCTGTCTCGAATTGGTGAAGAGTGGGTGCTGTGGACCAGTGATGAATTCGGTTTTGCCGTTCTTGACGATGCCTACGCAACTGGCTCGTCAATGTTGCCGCAAAAGAAGAATGCTGACATCGCCGAACTTGCTCGTGGTAAGGCAGGTCGTGTCATTGGTGATCTCGTCGGCCTGTTGACAACACTTAAAGGATTGCCGCTCGCATATAACCGCGATCTGCAAGAAGATAAAGAGCCTCTCTTTGATGCGATGGATCAAGTGTCACTGGCTTTGGCTGCATTGAATGGCATGATCGCAACTGCACGATTCGTTCCCGAACGAATGAAGTCAGCCGCTGATGCTCCCACGATGGCTGCAACCGATCTTGCTGAGTTCTTGGTACGAGCCGGAACTCCTTTCCGTGATGCTCACGCGATCGTCGGCGCGTTAGTGCGTCGCACATTGGCGGGCGAAGGATCGCTGGTCGATTTGGTGACTGCCGAACCAAAACTCGGAGCAGAAGCGGCAGCTCTCATCGCTCCAGGCGTCGGCGTCACCATGCGCACGACTCCAGGTGGTGCTGGTCCAAAGCCAGTCGCTGAGCAGATTAAGAAGTTTGCAGCCGCTGTTGCGAACTGGAAGAAGTAATGACTCTTCGACTCTTCGGCGAAGTGCTCGTCACGATGTTGGTCATTCTTGATCCGCCCGGAAACGTGCCGATCTTTTTGGCAGTCACTCGTCAACTCTCTGACAAAGAACGGCATCGTGCTGCATTTCTGGCAATTGGTACGGCCTTCTTAGTAATTGTGTTGTTTGCTTTTGGCGGACAAACCATTCTTGACTATTTGCATGTGTCGGTTCCGGCGTTGCAAGGTGCGGGCGGATTGCTCTTGTTGCTCGTTGCTTTGCAATTGTTGTACGGCAAAGGAGGCGACGATGGGTATATCGAAGCAACTCCCGAACAGCGCACATCAATAGCCATGGTGCCATTAGGGACGCCGTTGTTAGCCGGACCAGGAGCCATCGTGGCGACCATCGTGTTCTTTGGCAAAGCCGATGGATTTGCCGAATCAGCAACGGTTCTTTTGGCAATCGCAGTCGCGCTTTTTATCTCAATGATTGCGTTGCGTTTTAGCGGACTTGTACAAAAGATTGTGCGCCCAACTGGCGTGTTATTGCTTGCGCGAGTGGCGGGCATGATTTTGGCTGCCGTTGCGGTACAGATGATCGCTGATGCTGTGACCGAATTTGTTCGTGTTGGCTCACAAAGGATGTAAGGCCATGCCGTATGTTCACACACTCCGAGTTCGTTATGGCGAATGCGATATGCAACGCGTCGTGTTCAACGCCAACTATTTCGTCTATTGCGATGATGCGGTTGATACGTGGACACGATTCGCATTGGCTGATGAGCTGAAGAAAGCTGGTACATCAACCGATCTTCATGCAGTCGGATTTGATTTCATGCTCAAGACCACGCAACTTACCTGGCATTCGCCAGTCAAGTTTGGTGACACGCTTGACATGCATTGCGAAGTCTCGCGATGGGGCAACAGCAGTTTTGATGTTGCGATCAACGGACAAGTCGGTGGTGACTCACGATTTGATGCAGTAATTACGTATGTCAGTGTCGATCCAAAGTCTCAGCGACCGGCACCAATTCCTTCGTTCGTGAAAGAAGCACTCAGTAAATAAGTAGTGAGTCAAGAACTAATTACCCCAATGGATCCAGTGTCCATGAGGATGAGTGGTCGCCAATCGTTGAACTTTGCGTTGGCCCGCCCGCCAGGTCACCAACGTGATCACGGTGATGAGTTCATCGGATCCCCGGTGACCAGGAAGATCTGGAGTCTCATACGGACTTTCGGCGATGATCCAACTGAGATCGCCTTCAGATCCAACGCGATCAAGTTCTTCAACAAAAGCGATGCGTCGTTCGGCTGGAAGATAGTTAAGAACCCAACTTGTCGTCACAACCGGATGTCCATGTTGTGTCGCTCGTTCAATTGCTTGGGCGACATCATCAACCGCGTCGCCATGTTCGACCACAATGTTGCTACGACGAGCAAGTGAAACTGCTCGTTGCAGTCGGTCGAAGCGCTCTACTTGATCGGGCCATACGCATGCTTCAAGCCAGCGCACCTCAGTGTCATTGCGCACATCAATGGGTTTGGCATCAAGTCCCATCGACCAGATGACCTGCGGCCGATTTGTCACGACGGGTGGCGTGCCAGTGATATCGCACGTAATGGTGATCCCATCATCTTCACCAATTAACCCGCCTGGAGTGAGATCAAAGGCAAGCTTCGGAAATAACTGGTTCAAACCAGCACTGCTACCTACATCAACTTGTGCAAGTGGACCGACTTCAGCATCCAACATCGCAAACGGGAAAAGAAACCAATTGCATCGACCGATTTCATTCGTTTGAGTCGACCGATTGGCGAGAAGTTCTTTCATGGCGTCAGCGCGTTCAAGTACAAATCTGACAAATAGGTCAGCGGCGTCGCCAGTTGGTGGTGTGCGCGCGATGTTGGGGTAATGCTGGGCCAGTTCGTGGTCGCGCTCGTCGAGCAAAAGGTGATGTGCGCTAGCGAACAGCAAGACCGGTATCCGCTGAGCGATCGGGGCAACCGACATCAGTTCAAGAACCGCGGGTTCATTGGCGACGCGGGCGGCGATTCGGCTGTACAGCGGAGCACCTGTATCGAATGATTTGGCGAAGTCGCTGAATCGTTGAGCGAGATCGTGCACGAGTTCACGGTAATAGATCAGCATCTTGGTGTCCGAAACTGAGAGAATAAGGAGGTATGTCTCTTTCTGTATCTGGTGAACAACTACTCAATGACCTCGACGCCCGAGGCCTGATCCACGACTCGACCGATCGGGCTGCCCTCATTGAGCGTCTGAACCAAGGGCCCATCGGCGTGTATGTGGGCTTTGACCCGACTGCCGATTCGTTGCATGCTGGCAACCTTCTAGGTCAAGTGATGTTGCGCCGTTTTCAATTGGCTGGTCATCGCCCAGTCGTGCTTGCGGGCGGAGCAACTGGAATGGTGGGCGACCCCGGTGGTCGTAGTGAAGAACGAAATCTTCTCGATCGCGAAACGCTCAATCACAATGTTGCGTGTGTGAAGAAGCAACTTGAAAAGATTCTCGACTTTGACGGACCTGTTGCGGCGCACATGGTTGACAATGCAACGTGGACTGAACCAATGGGAACACTTGAGTTCTTGCGCGATGTTGGTAAACACTTCACGGTGAATCAAATGGTTGCTAAAGAATCTGTGCGGGCGCGCATGGAAAGTGAAAACGGAATTTCATTTACTGAATTCAGTTACATGCTTCTACAAGCCAATGATTTCAGGCATTTATGCGAGTTTGAAAATGTTGAGATGCAAATGGGTGGATCCGATCAATGGGGCAACATCACTGCGGGCACCGATCTCATTCGTCGTCGATTAACAAAATCTGGTTACGGACTCACGTGGCCATTGCTCACGCGTAGTGATGGACAGAAGATGGGCAAGTCAGTGCACGGTGCATTGTGGCTTGATCCAGAAAAGACAAGTCCATATGAGTTCCGTCAATATTGGGTGCAGTTACCTGATGAAGATGTTGAACGTTTCTTAATGCAACTCACGTTGCGGAGCGTTGACGACATTGCATCGCTCATGGTTGAGCATCGCGCGGCTCCCGAGAAGCGTTTGGCTCAACGTGCACTCGCGACAGATGTGACGACGCTGGTCCATGGTGCGGCAGCTGAACAGGCTGCTGCCGAAGCTGCCCAGGTTTTATTCGGGGGAGACCCGACGACCGCCTCGGCTCAAGCACTCGCCGTTGTGGCCCGGGAGGTTCCGTCGTCAGAAATGACCCGTGAGCAACTTGGCGATCAAGTTGCGGTCTTGGTGCAGTCTGGACTGGCTACCTCAAATGGCGAAGCTCGCCGAACATTGACGCAAAAAGGATTTAAAGCAAACGGCCAGACGCTCGAAGAAACAAAGTCCCTGCTAGAGGTGGATTTATTGCATGGTCGCTATATCCTCCTGCGTAAAGGAAAGACTAATTTCCATCTTTTGACGGTCACGAACTAACAAGTTCGCATACACCGAAAATAAATCGGAAATAAATCTGACATGCAGGTTGGATGCATCATTTCGGTGCGCTAGATTTGCAACTCGCTCCTGAAAGCCGTTTACGGCCGATGGGACATGGCACCAACATGCTGGTTAAGGGCTTGCCCGGCCCAGTGTGCGTGCCCCTGAGCTAAGGCTCCTTGAAAACGGAAGAGAAGACTGAACGCACAGTGCGGGCAGACATTCGAGAGGGCTTAGCTTGCTATGTCCCGACGGAGAGTCTGTCTGTCAATTCAAAACGGTTGAACTTCGGTTTAACCAAAAAATAATTAATGGGTCAAGCTTCGGCTTGACTC